>NZ_JAEAGR010000003.1 GCF_015999265.1 Mobilitalea sibirica | reverse complement strand
ATATTTTCACACTGCATCATGCGATGCTGTATGCTTATGCGGTGTTAGCAGCCGTTTCCAGCTGTTATCCCCCTGTATGAGGCAGGTTACCCACGCGTTACTCACCCGTCCGCCACTAAGTTATTATCATTCCATCCGAAAACTTCATAATAATAACTCCGTTCGACTTGCATGTGTTAGGCACGCCGCCAGCGTTCATCCTGAGCCAGGATCAAACTCTCATGTTTAAGTGTTTGAACCAGTCAGATAAACTCTAGCCTTGATTAATCAATTCTGATTAATCGTTACAACCTAATGGTTGTTCAAGCAATCCTGTTATCTTTACTGTTTTTGTGGTGTATCTGTTATTGATTACTCAATACCAAATACGGTTCGTAAAGTATTATCGTCTCTGACGAGACACTAATACTTATAATGAAAATCTATTTTTGGAGCCATGTGATAACTCCATATTTTTAGAATTTTCAGGGTTGTTTCACTGTTCAATTATCAAGGTTCATTTAATTATTTATTATATCTTTATGATACTTTGCTGACACGCTTCGTTTTGCCGTCAACTTTTTTAGTATATCATGACCGTCGTTTTATGTCAACCACTTATTTTATATATATTTTATATCTTGAAATTCTGTGGTCGCTCCTCAACGGCGGATTTTTATTTTACATAAAGAAACGAATATTGTCAAGAGCCAAACCGTATAATTTCATTAGTTTATTTCTTCCAATCCCACTTCCTCTAATTCCTCTGCATCTATGTTTAAGGTATGAAGGGCTCTCCTCTTTCTTCTGGCTTCTTCCGATGAAAGCATTATAAAATCTTTTATTTTGCTTGCATTTTTAATATGATATAACACCAATTCGGGATGAGTCGTATCGCCTGTGTAACATATGATTGTCCCTAATTTAAACATTCGCTCGGTTAAGCTTCTGGTTAATCTGACATCCTGAATCTTATACATGAAAGCATCATCTTCTGTAATACTTAAGAATCCGGTTGTAATCGTAAGCTTTTCTTCCGATATGGAATATTTTGTGAAGCTTAACGGTTATCCAAATAATTTTGTTCGTTTTCTTTCTACAAAGTTCATATCCCGACCCCTTTATATTATTTGATTTTAATGATTTCTGTCTTATTATCTTTGGATGCAATTAAGTTAATATCTGTCATGTCAATATCCTTAGATACTTCATAAATAAGAAGAACCTCTTCTTTGGCACCTGCTTTCATTGATATGTCCAGATACTGCAAGTCGTTTTCCAGCAGTGTTAGTAATGGTTTAAAGATAGAACCAACATTAATATCTAATTGATATGTGATTTTTGATTTACTTAAATCAATTCTCTTTAGATCCTGTGATTTATTCTCAATTAAAAATGAAACAACCAGTAATTGATTCCCTTCTCTAGGAGTCAATGAAAAATATGCATTGGTTAAATCCTCCGGATAATATTCCGATAGTTTATATCCGATATATTTTATATCGACATCAGTCAGGCCTGTTACTTCAGCTAAAGTATAAGTGTCAGCTACACTATCTTTCTCATTGGTATTTTGATCGCTTACATTACTATCTTCTAAGACAGGAGTTGGTGTCGGAGATACATTTTCCTCTTCCTTGGTATCAACCTCTTCCTCTTTAAGCTTTTCCAATTCATTATATGAGGGTAACGACGATTTATAATCCTCATCCTGTTTTAATATTAATCCTGCCATATATTCCGCAGCTACTTCACTACCCTGCTCTGACAATTGATACTTCTTTATACATCCTGTTAATGACAGCACGGTTATCAGCATAATCAATAAACCCAGTTTTCTCATTTGTAGATGCCCCCATTTCTCACTGATGTTCATAACAACCTTACGAAATAATACAAGATACTACAGATATCATCTTAACACTATTTACGTTATTCGGCAACAAAAATAAACGTTACAATTAGTAAAACATCCCTTTTTCCATGGGTATACATATACTTGGATAATCTTATTAATGAACAATATTATTATGAGTATAATTTCCGATAGCATATCTGAATATTATTTGCATGTCTCGAGAATCATCAGAAAACTTTACCTTTTAAATATCCTATATTCTGTGAAAAACTAATGTCGGGAGTATTCGTACAAGCGACATAATCTTTACAACATTCTACTTCTACTATCTCTAAACCATTCTTTTCATATATATTGCTCAATATATTTGATTAAAAAGTTGCGCCACAATAATGAAGGCTTCCTGATCTGTCAAACAACAAACACAAGAAGCCTATAATTACTCTATATTAATGTTTCGTCGATACTAAATCTTAGTATCCAGCTCAAACCAGAATTCCACTCCAGCCTGACGGTTAATGACTCCGCATTCCTTATTTAATGAATTCATGATTGCTTTTACTATGGATAATCCAATTCCGTTGCCTCCGTATTCTCTGGTTCGGGCCTTGTCTATCTTATAAAACTTGACCCATATCTTATCCAGTTCTTCTTCCGGAATATTATCACCGGTATTAAATACCGCTATCCTTATTACATTCTCCATGTGTATCAACTTGATTTCTATGATATTCGGGTCACTGACATAATGAATTGCGTTACTTATATAATTTGTAACCACCTGTTCTACTAAGAACTCATCTGCCCATACATAGATCGGTTCCTGCTTTTCAAAGCGTACTGTTATCCCTTTTTGCTTGAATAATATCTCTGATGTCTCTATAACAGAGGAAATGAGAGCAACTATATCAAATCGTTCAAAATTCACCTGGTTATTACCAAACTCAAGCTCATTTAAGGTTAACAGCTTTTTCACCATCTTGTTCATTTTATCCGCTTCATCCATAATGACTTCACAGTAAAAATCACGGCCGGCCTCATCATCCTCATGAATGTTTTCTTTCAAACCTTCCGCATAACCCTGTATCAATGATAGAGGCGTTTTTAATTCATGAGATACATTGGATAAAAACTCCTTCCTCATCTCATCAATCTCTGTTTTCTTCTGAATATCAGTTAAAAGCTCATTGTTCGCTTGCTTTAGTTCAGATATGGTAGTCTCTAATTTATCCGATAGGGCATTGATGCTATGTCCAAGTTCTCCGATTTCATCCTTGGACTTCACGTGATACTTTACATCAAAATCTAACTCAGACATTTTCTTAGCAATACCTGAAAGTTCAAGTATTGGTTTTGTGAATTGTTTGCTAATAATCAACATGACTGCAATCCCAATCAACACGGACAATAATCCAATGTAAGCCAGAAATTTATTCGCTATTACAATACTATCCTCGATGCTTTCAAAATTTGAACGCATAATGATCGTCTTACCATTACCCAGATAGCCGAACAGATCAATGTATTTCGCATCCAGCTGACTGTCATAAAGAGTAAATATCCCATAATCCTCGGAATCATGAATCAGCTTTCTATATTTGATCATAGAATTCGAACCGGGTAATAGATATTCCATTAATAGTAAATCCTTCTGAGAGGATTCCCTTTTCCCGATATTACCGGGTTCCGGATAGATTAAGGAAAACAATTGATTAGTATAACTCATAAATACACTGATATTAACATCGTAGTTAGAAGCCAACCGTTCCATTTTCTCTGTATTATCATCTGACAGATAAAGCAGTCCCTCATTTGAATTATAGATGCTTTGTATTTTATAATACGCTTCATTTAAATTATCTTTTTTCGTACGCAGATAATAATCATCTAAAAATGTACGGTTAATAAACCAGATTAAAAATATCGTAAATACGATCAGTGCAATCAATAAGAATGTGATTTTAACTCTTATGGAGTGCTTCATGAATCCACCTCAAATTTATAACCCAAACCCCAGATAGTTTTAATATAATCTCCTTTTTGTCCCATCTTACTTCTCAGCTTCTTAACATGGGTGTCAATGGTTCTAGCATCTCCGAAATAATCATAGTTCCATACATTGTTTAGTATCTTTTCCCTTGATAAGGCAACGCCTTTATTCACAACAAAATAAGTTAGTAATTCAAATTCTTTGAAACTCAAATCAACATTTTCCCCATCAATCTTAACCTGATGAGCTGCTTTATCAAGAACGATACCTCCAATTTCAATCACATCCATGTCAGTTGCAGACGTTCTTCTAAGTACAGCCTCAACTCGGGCTACCAGTATTTTAGGACTAAAAGGTTTTGAGATATACTCATCCACGCCCAGTTCAAATCCCAATAACTCATCCTTTTCATCACCTTTAGCTGTCAACATAATAATCGGAACCTTTGAGTATTGTCGGATTTCTCTGCATACCTGCCATCCATCCAGCTTTGGCATCATGATATCCAATATGATCAATGCGATATCTTTATTAGAAAAATAAGTATCGATTGCCTCTTCTCCATTTTCCGCCTCAATCACATCATAGTTTTTTCGTACCAAAAAGTCTTTTACAAGCTTTCTCATTCTACTTTCATCATCTACTACTAATATTTTCAGCTTTTCCATTTGGCACCTCCATCTGTAATCAGAATTTTTATCCTATTGTAACACTATAATATGAAAGAATTGTGAAAATAATATATTAAATTATTCGTCCTCTTCTCTTTCTCTTAACGCTTGTTCTCTTGCGTCTAATTCTTCTTCCCAGGCTGCATATTTATCAATAATTTTTTCTTCATACTTTTGAAAGACGTTACGGTTACTGAATATGGCGATGCCAATCATGATTGCTATGATTAAAATCAAGAATAGGTTGATAATTCTGGAGTTTCTATGCCTAATCCGATATTCCTCCGATAAAATTCTGTATTTATTCTCTTGGGTATGTTCCAATTGGTTTTTGTATACTTTCCCAAAAATCTTCTTTTCTTCCTTAACAACTTTTATGTCGGGAAGCTTATCCTCACCAATAATTCCTTCTTTTAGAATTTTATTCTGAAGTTCTTTTAAGAAGCCATATCCCACCACAGTCTTCAAAGTTTGCCGTTCTACTAGCTTATGATAAAGCTTGAGAACCTTATTACGGTCGTTCAAATCCGTATTTGCCCGAATGTATTCTATGGTTTCGGCTTCCCTTTTGGCTTCCTTATACTCTTTGATATCTGTAAAGCTATATCCGGATACCTTATATTCATTATCTTTCATAGTTATCCTCCCAGAAACACCATGTTCTGTGAATTTTTATCGTACTTTAAAATCATTTTTCATTAATAAGAAATAATATCGGTGTTATCCTATAATGCCTCTTTTTCCTAATGAGGAGTCGAAATTTTTCTTCGTGTTTATTAACCACGTTCCTGTGGATAGGTTAGTCCCCAATCCGCTCTAATTTCATCCATGATTTTCATAATATCCAGAGTATCCTTTAAAGGTACAACCTCACTTTCCAGCTTCCCTTCCCTTAAACAGCGGTTAACTTCCTCCGCTTCATACACATAACCGTTTACGGCAAAGGGTTCCGAAAAAGACTCCACCAGATTATTTTCTGCATCATAAAGCATCGCAGTTTCTGCCATCCAAAAGTTTGGTACCACAATTTTACCCTTATCTCCTACGATAACCGCATCTTTTCCGGTATTTACTGCTACTGATGAGCTTAAATCTGCCAAGATACCTTCCTTATATTTAAAAATAATAACATTTTGCTCATCCACATTACTTTTACCGATCACTGCACTGCTGATGATTTGGTCCGGAAGCTTCTCCATCATATGTGTTACATACGTAATCGGATAAATACCCACATCAAGAAGCGCTCCTCCTGCAATGTCCGGATTAAAAAGACGGCTGTTAATATCAAATTTTGTATAATATCCAAAGGATACTTTGTAATGTTGTACCTCGCCGATTCTTTTATCCTTCAGCCAGCTTTTTACCTTTCGGGTCGCCGGAAGGAATTTCGTCCACATGGCTTCCATCAAAAACACCTTATGTTCCTTAGCCAAAGAGATTAAATACTGTGTTTCCTTCTGATTTAAGGTAATCGGTTTTTCACACAAGACCGCCTTACCGTTTTGTATACTCATAGCTGCGTTATCTTTGTGTTCAGAATGAGGTGTTCCGATATATACAACATCAACATCCGGATCCTTCACCAACTCTTCGTAACTTCCATAGGCCTTTTTTATCTTAAACTTCTCAGCAAAATCTTTTGCACGGCCCAAATCTCTGGAAGCCACTGCTGCCATCTCTGTATTCTCAATTGAACTTAATGCTGTTGCGAACATTGTTGATATCCAACCTGTTCCGATTATACCCCATTTGATTTTATTCATAAGATTACCTTCCTTACATTCTTTATAATTTTACTACATATACCAATTGTTTCTTTATATTATTTTACTATTGTATATAGTGAAAAGCAAGTATACATAACATGAAACAAAACATTAACATGAAAAAATAATAAGGCTTTTGGCAACTAAGTATCATTTTGCCAGAAGCCCTTTCCCTTTACTAACCGGTAAGCAATACATCCTTTTTAGGCGTAATATGTAATATAGTTGATATAACGCCTTAACAATGCTATGCATATAATATTTGATATTCATAATTGTCTTCCAGAATATGATATCCCACTTTTTCATAAGCACGGATTGAGATCACGTTCTTTTTATCTACAAACAAGGTACAAAATTCATTTCCCTTTTCTAATAGATCTTTACTCATGTAATAAATATTGGCGGCTGCATAACCCGTTCCCCTGTGATCTTCCGGTGTAAATACATAACTAATCGCTACCCCATGCATAAGCTGTCTGGTAGCTATTGCCATTGACACCACCTTTTGTTCCATATTTTCATATATATAAACCCTTCCATCCTCTATATATCTCTTTGTCTTTTCCAATGCAGCTTCGTAATTAATCTCATTTGCCAAAGCTTCTATTTGAAATTGCACCATCCAGTCAGCGATTAATTTGACTTCCTCCATTGAAGCCGTCCGATGGACACCTTCTACCGGTTTTATATCATTGACCTCCCTGACTTCCATAATATCCATTCCCAGTTTCTCAACAAAAGTACATTTAACCATCTTTACATACTCCCCAAGAAAACTTTGGCATATATCAAATCTAGCGTTGAGTCCTGTTAAAGAAATATGGTTATCACTTAAATATTTTGCCAGTAAAACAGTTGCTGTTTCTAACCTTTCTTTATCTATACTTCCCGCATATATAGCCATATTCTTTGGTGTAACATTGCTAAAATGTAATAGGGGTACTTTCTCATCATCTAGTACTACTCCAAACATACAATTTTCTGATGCAATTACATGCAGATTATTGTGGGCATTATAAAGAATGAGCTGGCTGACTGCTTCCTGTTCTAACAAAACCTCTTCATATGCATTTAAATAATCCTTGGCACTATCAAAGACTTTCACTACCATATAATTTCCTTCTTTCTGCTTGGTCACTGGTCAGACTTCTTTCCTATTAATTTTCCCCTTCTTTACCATTTTAAACTTATACACGGGCAAAGACCTAAAATTTTTACCTTATGAGTGTTATGTGCTTGTCATGTTTGCTATTTCATTATAAACCTACTTACATTAATTTACAACCTGGTATTGTAAATATATCCAATACGCTTTATAAACCTTTATACAAAAAAGGCAGTTATCAATCAGAATGAGTTATTAATCTCCTATCTAACTGATAACCGCACCTTAATGAATCTAAGATATTATACTCAGGTTATCTTATCTTTCTATTTTTTTCTTATTCGATATAATGATAACTCCACCAATCATAGCTGCTCCGCCGGCAATCAACAATATAATAATCGGTGCAGAAAGCATATTCGCTGTACTCTCTTCCTCTGGGTTACCTGTAATTACATTTGTTTCTGCAGATACTGTGCGGATCACATCGTCGGATTCGATAGTGTCCACAGCAGTGGTTTGATAAATAACGGAAGGATCTTCAAGATTACCGTCCTCTGCAGAAGTAATCTGGATTTGAACTTCACGTTCGTCATTTATCATCTGATCTTTCAGCAAATCTTCAGTCGCCATATCCTCTCCGGCTGCACTGGATACCGGTGTGTCAGGAGCCGGATCTATAACTGCATCGATTGTTCTCGGCTCTGACATCGTGTTGTCTACACCTGCATCCGGAGCTATCTGTGTTGTATACAACATAACATCTTCTGCAGCGACTACTTGAACCGCATCCTTACCAAAGATTTCGTAAAGATAGTTCGCGTTCTCTTCACTATAAGGGGTAATACCTATCTCAATAAAAGGATCAGCAATGCCTGTGAAAACCACTTCAAAGCCTCTTTCTTCAATATCCTTCACGTGCTCTTTGAACAGATAGATATCGATTTCACTTTGTTTTTCAATTAGATTTTGATCGATAGCCGCTATCTCTCCCCTACTGGGCATGGATCCCTCACCGGATTGCGCAAAAGCTGTTCCTGTATATAATGCTGATAAGCATAATCCTATTGCAAATGACTTCATTAATTTTGATTTTAACATTTCATCTTCCTCCTGATTTTACATTCTATATATTTCATAGTTTCATTCATTCTTCTTCCAAAAGAATTATTATTCTAAATTACTTAATTAAATTATCATCTTCTTTTGTAACTCTTATTATGTATTCTCTTTTGGTACCGAAAGAGAATAACATTATTACCTCCTTTCCATGTCCTTTATAAAAATTAGACGCAATGATACAGATTTGAGTTCCCGTATTTTATCACAATTTGCATGTTAATTAATGGAATAGGATTGTTAGTTGCTCTTTGTCTAGTCAACACGAAAAAATAGGACGTCACCTACGCTGGCGAACATCCCTTAAAGCTGAAACCTTGAGATAAAGCAGCATAGTAACATCCTATTTCATTAGCAAATTATAAATATTCTATTTCTACTAAACAGCTGACAGATAAGATTTATTCTATCACAGATAAACCCACTCTATTTTCATAGAGACCTGCCAGTATGAGTTTGAATAGATTTTCTTGCAGATTATTCACTTAAACTATCGCATTCATATATTCTTGATATCTCTCCCCAAGGGTGATATCCGGCACCGATATAAGTCCATCCATAGCGTTCATAGTATCCGATATGGTCCGTACACAGATATACCTTAGAAAACCCCAGCTTCTTCGCCTCAAATCTTGCGTGATGTAACAGCTGAGATCCCAATTCCTTACCTCGTTCACTTTCTTCGATATACAAAGCGCATAAATAGGGAGATAAATCCTGTCTACTGACAAAATCATTCGTAATTAATCCGTAACTTCCTATAATTTGATTATCTTTTAGCATCAGATACCAGCGGGGAAGTTTACTCTCCGTTTTTAAACTGTTGGAGATACAATCTTCATATATAATTCTTTCAATACCCCACTTCGTCGAAAAATAATCAACTGCTTTTTCTAAATATTCAGGTTTTTCCCTGACTGCAATTATTTCATAACTCATACTAAATACCTGCTCTTTCTATTTTCAATTTAGCTTACAAAAGTAAACCCTCATAACTTATCCTTATCGTCATATCTAAATATTCCTACATCTCAAAAAGTATATCGGATAAGAACGGTTATAGCGATAGTTCTAAAATATTGATTTAATTAAAAATTTGTATCGCCTTATCATCAATCCTTCTTACTACGCTGTGCGTATATTCGGTAAAGTATTTCAGCCAAAATCCACGGGCGGTGGGATTAAAGCTTTCACAATCCACACCAAGCAGTGAATATCCTTCTTTCTTTAAGATAGATATCATATAAGAAAGAAGTTTTTGATAGATACCTCTGCCTCGGTATTGCGGTAGACAATATGCACCACAGATATTTAACATCCCTGGGTTCAACGTAATAAAGTTCTCTCCCTCGCTCTCGACCTTGATATATGCAATGAGCTGCTCTCCATCTTTGACCGCAAAGTAGCGGGTCGTTTCTGAGGTTCGATGATATAACTGATCATTATTAATCTTAGGAAATTTCATAAAGCTCGGACTGGAACCCAAATGATAAATTAGCTGATTATGAAAATCTAATAAGCTACTCCAATCCTCTCTTTCCACTTCCAGATACGCAAGAGTCTCTTTATCTCCATATCCTTCCACTTTGAGATCAGCTGCAGGTAATTCCTCCATTATACGGATGGCATCAATACATCGAAGGCCAAAGCCATTATAATAGAAACTTTTTAATGCTTCTTTATCATGGGTATAGAATGCAACGGCATGACTAAGAATGCCTGCTTTAACCCATTTGTCTGCTGCAGCCTGATACAGCCTGGAATAAATTCTGTCTTTATCTGTTCCTATCACCCCATGCCCATGAATAGGGGAAAATGTCCCCAATACATTCGTAGTACCAAAGGCATCCTCTCTCGGTGAAAATGCACCTAAAAACCCAATCAGCCTTCCCTCTTCCTCTGCTACAACACCTAATTGATTATCAGCAAAGTGTGATATCTCCGGGATCTTATCCATCTTAGGTAATATGGGCACGTGTTTTCTTTCCTCTTCATAATTTTCCATAGCTATTGCAACAGCCATGTCAATATGACTGTGATTAAAATCTTCTATTTTCATAATCTTATTCCCCTTTTGCTATCTTCAATAATCTCATTATCTTTTACCTCCATTTTTGTATCTGACTTTTGCATCTTTGTTAATTTTTTTAAAAAACTCTTTCTTATCTTTTAGATACGCCGCTTTATCTTGTGTATATTTTGCCTCGTTTTTGATCTGAAGATAATTTTTCCATCTTTTTTGCTCCAAAGTACCTTCTTCAATTGCAGCAAGAACCGCGCAGCCCGGCTCGCTTCTATGGGTACAATCAGAGAATTTACATTGTAAGAACAGATCCTCAATATCTGAAAATGCTTCGCCCAGTCCTTCTTTAATGTCCCACATTCCCAGTTCTCTCATTCCGGGTGTGTCTATTATCATAACTCCGGAATCCAATCGAATTAATTGCCTATGGGTTGTCGTATGGCGTCCTTTGCTATCATCCTCACGAATTGAATTTACCTTCATGATATCTTCTCCTGCTAATGCATTCACTAGAGTGGATTTTCCAACACCTGAAGAACCCAGAAAAACGATTGTTTTACCCGGTATCAGATACTCTCTAAGCTGATCCAGTCCCATACCTGCCACTGCGCTAACGGCTATGACATCAACTCCGATCGCCTGGTTCTTTAATCGACTAAGCTGTTCACTATAATCTTCCACCAAATCAGCTTTTGTTAAAATCACAACCGGTATGCCTCCACTCTCCCAAGCAACTGTAATATAGCGTAGAATTCTGTTAATATTAAAATCATAATTCAAAGATGCTAAGATAAATACATAATCAAAATTAGCAGCTACCACCTGCTCTAATATGGTTTTTGCATATCCGGCAGCATGACCGGAATAATCCGGACGGGAGAATTTTGATCTTCTTTTGCATACCTTTAAAATCTGGGACTCGCCCTGCTCATTATACTTTAACAGTATAAAATCACCTACCGCCGGAAATTCCTCTGCCGAAACAACTTGATTTAATAACGATCCTTTTAGTTTAGCGTTGCATTCCCCATTTGGGGTTATTACTTTATACATTTCACGATGCACCTGCGTTACTCGTCCATAGAGTATGCTTTGATGCGACTCCCTGTCTACATCTGACTTATGCATCCCATTCTCAAGATTTCTGCATAACCCATCTTGAAAGCTGTTCACTGTATCTTTATTCATATCATCATCGATATAATAATCCTTTATCAATCCATAATCCTTTAAATCTATCATTGTTTTCCTCCATAAATCCTTGAATATATTTCTGTATCATAACTACATTTAATACATTTCTATCTACGTTATTTTCACTCATAACTCATCTCTCCTTTCAATACAAATAATCGAATAAATCAATAAAATCAGCTTAAAAGCTTAATAAAGGGCATAAAGATACCGCAGAAAGCAGCCAAAACGATACTGTGATCCTGCGGTACGTTATTAGGGATTAATAAAACAAAGGATTCTCTTGCCTACTTTATAGACGAATTTGATTTAAAGCGGCATAAGAATACCTTTGTATAAAAAAAACACACCCTAAAGTGTGCTACCATCATAGTATTCACGAAAGGTTACTAAACACGGCATCACTAAAAAGAGGTCAATAAACCTCATTAACTAAGTCTTAGCTCTGCCCCATATTCTGTTTTAAGCTGAAATCACCATTAAATATGCACTCATTAAAACAGCTCCTTTCAATGCATTCAATTGATGAATGCGATGGAAATATAATGTAATATCGTTGTTATTATAATCTATATTTTCCCATATTGCAAGCTCAATTTTAAACGGTATCCAATCAATGATATCAATTCAGATACCGTTATGGATAACTTTCCACTACCGTGACTCCTGTATTAATAAACTCAGGACCGGTTTCTTTCCCTAATATTGCTGCTACAGCTTCCGCCATACCAAGATAACCCATAGTATATGGGTTTTGATCAATAAGGGCATCAAAGCTCCCATCCTCAAGTAACGGCAATGAAACATCCGTTAAATCAAAACCAATGGTAACATAGCGTTTGTCATTTGCTCTATTCGCATAGCCTACACCAAGACTGGTACCTTCGCTTGTTCCGAATAAACCTACCAAATCCGGATTTTGGGCAATGATTTGTTCTGCTGCTTCCTGCGTAACCTCCGGTCTATCCAGTGCTGTATATATGGTTTCAATAAGATTAAACCTTTCGTCTAATTCCATCATTTCACGAAATCCCACTTCCCTTAGTCTGGTATTTTCTTTGTCGGCCAAATTAACAATTCCGATGGATCCGCTTTCAACACCTGCTTCATCCAGATTCCTTAGCATGGTCTGGGCCGCAATAACTCCGGCTTCATAATTGTCGGTTGCTAAAGTAGTTATTGCTTCTTCATATGCCGGTGTATCAACATAAATTACTTTAACACCTCTTGCTTTGGCATCTTCCACCGGTCCCGATATTTCCTTAGGATCATCCGCAGCAATTAACAATGCATTCGCCCCATCTAACACAGCCTCATTAATAATTTCTATCTGTCTCTCCGTACTTCTCACTTCCGGAGCCTCCCATATATAATTTATGCCGATTAATTCTGCCATGTCAGCTGCTCCTTGGTTTAAAATACCCCAATATCGAAATCCCTGATCTACCGTTACCAAATAGACTGTATAAAAAGGAATTAAAGACATTGATGTTTGTTTTGACTTAATAAAATTAAATTGATGCCATACAACAAAAAGAATAAAAGCTAATGTGATGACAACAAAATTTATAATTATTTTTTTATATATCATCATAACCGACTTTCCTTAAGGTCTGTAAATATTCTCAGATACCTCATTATCATACTGTTTATACAATATATTCCATGGGCAGTCGATTATATTACAACTCTGGAATGCAAGAATTATTCAGATATAACCTTAATAAATAAAATAGCCAGAACCAATAAAATAATGGGTTTGACTACTTTATGACCGTTTTTCATAACAAGACCGGATCCAACATAATGGCCGGCAACACTAAAAACAGCTGCCGTTATTCCAAGACTGAATAATATCTTTCCATTTATTAAGAAAGTTGCTAATGCAGCTATGTTCGAAGCCAAATTCACTAATTTTGTATTACCCGAAGCAACTTTAATATTCATTCTGGCTAGGCCGGTGAAGATTAAGATTAAAAACGAACCTGTCCCAGGACCGTAAAAGCCATCATAAGCTCCTACAAAAAATGAGGCAAGACAGGCTATCAAATATACTTTATTTCTAGAAAGTAGATTCCCACCGGTATCCTTCTTCATGGATTTGCCCCTCATAACATAAACAGCAATAATAGGAAGGATTACTATCAGTATGTATTTCATAACCTTTTCATCCACCATTAGAGCCAGATTGGCACCAATAGTAGATCCAATTAACGCAAGGACTACAGAAGGTATCGCTACTTTCCAGTCAACAAATTTATTCTTGCAATACCGATAAGTCGATATGGTAGTCCCTATAGCAGAGGATAATTTATTCGTTCCTATGGAAAAATGTAGCGGTACTCCTGCGAATAAATAAGCAGGCAGGGATATTAACCCTCCCCCTCCTGCAATTGAATCAACCAAACCTGCCAGAAATACCAAAGGGCAAACAATCAGAAACATCTCTAAAGTAATTTCCATTATAATTCTCCTATCTACTATAGCTCACGATTTTGAACGTCGTACTAATTTATCTTATGGAATTATCTTAACTTTCCATCCGTGTTCCACACTATCTACGTGAATCATCGAATCCTCTTATTCTTTATCATCTTTTATCTGTCAACGTTCAGTCAATATTTGATAACATGAAATTTAGTATATATTGACGTCTATCTAAAGTCAATAAAGTTATAATTCAAATTTCTCAACTATTTACTTCTACTTATGCATATATATTTTATGAGTAAGGATACCCAGGAGGTATTTTATTTGGAGAATTATGATATTACAGAATCACTTCTATTTGAACATCGTTTCTGGCTACAGATAATGGGTGATCATGCGAGGTTTATCTTCTTTTCGTTGGCACCAAATGAAGTTGAATATTTACAGCGGGCTCAAGATTTCATTATTAATTATGATCACCTTTTGGAGCAAGCCCGTAAACAGCTTTCATCAACAGAACTTGATTTACTAAACAGACAGGTTTATCCCCTTACGTTTCAATTCAGAGAATTCAAGTTATTATTGCTTTCACTTTTATTAAATTCAGATGTCAAGCTCCATCTACCCCCAACCTTCATTAACGATATGCTAAATGAGCTTGAAGAGTATCTGTTAATTGTAAATACCCTTGTTGATGGACAGCATGCGAGATTTCATCCTTTACATTACCATAGGTTATGGTTAGTAGATGCCATAGGTCATGCAGCCAGTGTAACCTCCAATTTGGACTTGATTGAAAAGGATATGATTGATAAAAGTAATTGCTTTGAAGCAAAATTTTCTGATCTTAACTTAAAAGCCATAATAATGAACGGATATCTACGAACGCAGATGGATCAATTTCCGTCTTTAAGCCGATTTAATGAGCAGGTAGGGGAAGCCGTATTACTATTTAAGGAGTTTTTGGAGGACATCCGTGACCAAAGAATGGATGGACGAATCTTAGGAACCATATTCCCCTTGATGGCTGATCATATGGCACGGGAAGAATGTTATTATCTATGGAAATTATCTCAAAGCGCAGGATTGATTAAGAGACCTGATTGTGACCCTTTACATGAGAGAATTGAGGCCTGAGAACACTGAGAAACAGGCTTACTATGCATATGGTTTCGAAATACTATACATCTATTATAATTCGTTTTTCCATATGCATAATCAGCCTGTTATTTCGCAACACGCTCTCGCTTGAATGAAGTACGTAGTGGCACATAAGACCGAAAACACGCAGTCTAAGTACCAACGACTTCATAACAGTTGCTCACTAAATTATGTTTGCATCCCTCTGCATAAAGAAAGAGTATGTGCAAATTGACGAATCCAAGTTTGATAAAAGGTTTTTTGACACACTAATCATGATAATTAAACTCTCTGACATCCACCACAATAATAGATGCTACCTCCTAAATATGCTTCCTTTTGAATTATTGTTTTACATACCGGGCATTCCTTTCCCAGAGTGTTTTTACTCATCTTGGTCTGATAACCACCGATCTGTTGAAACAAATCTTTCTCCGTGTCTCTGCCACCTGCTTTTATCATATCTTTTAGGGTAGTTTTAATTGAAGAAAACAGCCTGTCCTTATCTTCCTCAGAGAAGGCTTTTATCTTAGTCTTTGGATGTATTTTAGCATAATATAAAATATCTTGTAACACACCATTACCAATGCCCGGGATGCGCTGCTCCGTTGCTAAGAAGGCCTTTGCACTTAACTTTTCCATCCCCGGCATACTAAGGATACTTGTAAAATATGCTCTGTTGAATTCATCTGAAAGGAGCGAGGGTTTTTCCTTCGCAACAAGATAATAGGAATTATCAATCTCACCTTTCGGATAGCATAAAATTCCGCCATACATCTGAACCGAGGCACTGATTGATGACAAGTCTTCAAATTCAATCAGCAGCTGATGCTTAACAGCTCGTTTTTCATTTTTATCATGATACTTAAGAGAGATACCGTCATTTAACAGAAGTACTCTATCCTCTATTACTATTTCAACAAAGCTTCCATGGGAATTTGTCTCACTGATCTCTTTCCCTATAAGTAAAGATGGATATTTTTCGGGGTCATCGGTAAAGAAGGCAAATTTATGAGGAGACTGTCCCACGATAACATCTTTTATCTTTTTCCCCACTATAGTCTGTTTTAATTGCTCCGCTAAAATTGTTGATTCTACTAATTCAATCATGATCACACCTCTTTCAAAAAAATATTTGCTTCTATTATCTTTCTTAATTTCCATTCATTTAGGATCGACTTATACCGTTCATAATATTTGTAAACTTGATTATAGAATCTATAATCTGACAGCTATATGTCATATTTACATGACTTTTTATTGAAAATAATAGTGTATTTTCCCATTGTGTTCAAGAATATAATATATATCTTATAGAAACCATTAGTTTATAAGATTTTCCTCAAATAATTTTTAAGCTCATTAAGCAATACTATACTAATAAAATAATGGAGGTATTATGATGAGTAAAATACTGTATTTAAAAGCAAATCCGAAGCCGGAAGGAGCATCACGGACATTTCGTATCTCTGACAGTTTTATAAAAAGCTATAAGGAAATTCATGCGGAAGATGAAATTATTACTCTTGATTTATATAAAGAAGGAATTCGGATGTTAACCAGTGAAGATATTGATACGGTTTTCGGACCAAAAACCGAGGAAAGCAATTCTCATCCAATCCTGAAATATGCTTATCAATTTGCACAGGCTGATAAATATATTATAGCAGAACCTATGTGGAATCTAAGCATTCCTGCCATACTAAAAGCTTATATTGATTATATCTGTGTAACCGGTATCACCTTTAAGTATACAGAGCAAGGACCGGTCGGCTTATGCCAAGGCAAGAAAGCAATTCACATCACATCCCGGGGTGGGTCTTACTCCGATGGCCCCGGAGCAGCTTATGAAATGGGTGATCGGTATCTACGTACCGTCTTTGGATTTTTAGGAATTCAGGATTTTACCACCATCACTGCTGACGCACTGGATGTAATCGGCAATGATGTCGAGACTATTATAACTAACGCAATAAAAGAAGCGGAAGTAAAAGCGAAAAGCTTTTAACTAAAAGACAAAAATCTTTCGAGTATCAGAATACTTCGTTGACAGCTAGGAATGATATGCCTATTAAAGTAATTCAATGAATAGAATTATAATTTACAAAGACATACTGTCACCTATCAATTACTGTAGTAGAATCAAAAACATGATAATGGACGTATTTTATGCTAAAATTTCTATGAAATTAATACTAGGCTGCCATAAACAAATCATAAATTAATACAACATAAATAATTATATTCTCACATAAGATATAACATAGTTTGGATTATCCTTTAGGAGGAACTATGGACTTTCAGCAAAGCAGAACCTATAGTAATCTGATGACGGCATATGAAGATGAACTTATGGCAAGTGCAAGGTATGAAATATTCGGAGAAATTTCCCGAAATGAGGGATATATAGAGATAGGAAATGTATTTGAAACTACTGCAAGAAATGACAGACAGCATGCTCGTACCTGGTTAAGAGTGATGAATGATGGTGTATTACCCACTACAGCTGAAGCTCTTGAGGAATCTGCTCAAGCAGAAACTTTGGCAGGTAATGAGATGTATCGGGAATTTGCCCGTGTTGCCAGAGAAGAAGGTTATAATGAAATAGCGGCTCTTTTTAACGGTGTTGCTAATATTGACTTAAATCACGGGTTAAGATTTCGTGAATTATATGAAGAAGTTATACGGGGTGATGTATTTTGCAAGGATAGAGCTACTCTATGGATCTGTATGCAGTGTGGTAATATTATGTCCGGTGAATGTGCTCCGATAATCTGTCCGGTTTGTGGCTTTCCGCAAGGCTATTACAGACTATACAGCAGAAATATTGATTTATAACAATTTCGATTACTATAAAGCATAAGAAAAGTGCGAACCTATATTAGATTATAGCACTTTTCTTTTTACTTTACTTTTAGGTTTTACGATATCATAACTTTCCGAAATCATCCTTTTTATATCAGTCTCTAATACAGAGCCATCAAGAATAATTGTATTCCAGTAACGCTTATTCATATGATAGGCAGGTATAATCGATTCATAAGCAGTTCTCCAAAAATCAATCCAAGCCGGATTGCACTTAATATTAATCCAAATTCTATCCTGCCTTTCGTAAATAAAGGCAAAGGCCTTCTTATTACCAAGGCATCTCATAACTGTCCAATTATCATCATGAAATGGATAATCCTCATAAACCTTAGGAAATGTCAAACAATACTCTACTACGCTTTTCCTCGTCTGCATATTTATCTCCTAAACCAAAGTGTCATCACTTGCCCATTCATCTGGGTTGCGTCGACATTAAAACCGGTTGCCTCGGCAAGCCTGCAGAAATATTCCGTACTTTGTTCTTTCTCTATCCAACGGGTTCCATATCCTGTTTCAACGTTCTTATGCGGAAGACAGAGTTTTAACGGAACAACATAGATATCTTTGAGTCCTCCATCATAGGGTGGAATGGTTATGTCCCAAACCACGAACTTTCCTCCGGGTTTTAAGACTCTGAATACTTCAGCAAATACCTGTTGATGATCACAATTTGGAATAAACATAAATGTAAAGAATGAGGTTATGGCATCAAAAGAAGCCTCTAAAAATTTCAGTTCCTTGGCATCCATTACGACTTTTAAAGGTCCTTCGGAGGCTTCCTCAAGCTCCATAGGATTTGGGTCAATGGCAATTACTCTGTCTTTAAATATTTGGCCGATAATCCCTTCTCCTCCGCCTCCTATGTCTAATATCCTTCCGGGTAAAACCAGTTTCTCCAGGGATACTTCCTGTGTTTCAATCCGATAAAGTCTCTCCTCTGCTATTTGATGCTCCTCCGGCATACAAACACCTCCTCTTTCATTACTCAAATCCTATGTTCAGACTTCGCAAAATAAGTCTTTATATACAATATGTCGCAGTAAACCACCGTATTTCTCCGTCGTTTTTACAATTTTATATCCCCTATTCAAAAAATTATTTAGACTATATCGATTATTGGGATATACCGTAGCCATACTATAATGTAGACCTTGGTCCCTTATTAGCTTCTCTGCTTCATTCAATAACTTAACATGAAGTCCCTTCCCCCTGTAATTAGGTAGGACCGCCACCGTCTCAATATGTGCAACCTTATGAAGTTCCGTTTTAGACATACTGATATCATATCCCAGATTATCATTATCACTTTGAGGTATTCGCACCGCAAGAAATCCCACTACCTTTTCTTCACAGGATGCAAGAAGTGTAAACCCTCTTTCAATAATATGCAGGCTTGTTATCTCTTTACTATCAGGACTAAAATACAGATTATCCTCCAAAGCTTTTGCGACGATTGTTGTGATTTCATATATTGTATCCAGATCCTCAGGTTGTGCCAAACTAATATTAATTTGATTCATCTATTCTTTTATCCTTATCCTTTTTCTACCAGTTATAGTAACATAACTACCGGTTATATTCAACCCGGATTATTCATGGAACATGCCTTAGAGGATGAAAGACGAAGGTTAGATGAGGTATGGCTTCATGAATAATCTAGGTCAATTATCATTTACTTATATAACCTAAAAATGTTAAAATAGAATATCCAAAAAACCCCACCAAAAACTTAGAATTGACTTATCTATTCAGTTGTTTTAGAAAACTTAAAACTTTTTTAATATAGTGTGACCATTTCATATATTCAAGTGTTTTCATAGTGAAGGGAGGTTATTATGGATCAGATAGAATGTAGCGAGCTATGGAATACAGAAAAATTCATATACGAAAAATACCAATCTTATAAATCTTTTCTTTTTCGGATTGCTTTTTCTTACGTAGGCAACAAACAGGATAGTGAGGATATACTGCAAGAGGCATTTATCAAACTTTGTTATTATGCACCTGACTTTTCAAGTGCTGAGGATGAGAAACGTTGGATCATACGGGTTACCATTAATCTGTGTAAAAATCATCTTAGGAGTTTTTGGTACAAAAACAAAGTAAATATTGATAATCTAGAGTCATTTGCCTATGAGCCGAAAACAGAAGAAGTAATCTTAGACCTCCTTCGGTTGCCTGTAAAATATAAGTCCGTGATTCAATTATACTATTTTGTTGGTTATAAGGTATCAGAAATTGCCGAAATTCTGAATTTAAGTGAATCCGGGGTTAAAATGAGACTAAAGCGAGGGCGGGAGTTATTAAAAATTGAATTGGAGGATGCCAAATGAGAGAAAATGAGTTCAATAAAACAATATCACAGATAGATACTGATGCTTTCATGGACAAAAGGATTACAGAGCATCTTCTTGCTTATGAAGAAGGTTCTGTAAAAAACAATAAGATAAAATGGCGCGCAGAATCCCTTATAAGACGAAAGAAAGCTTTCCTATCTTCTGTAGCCAGAGTAGCTGCTGCATTCATATTTTTTTTCGTAATGGGAATAGCTCTGGTTTGGTCATCCGGATATTTCAAACGTACCTCTCCCGGTAATGCAAACTCAGTAAATCCCAAGTTGGCTGAAAGTTCAGATGATGATTTAGAAACTATAATGGAAATGATAGAACCTGCCACAGAAGAGAATACAGCACAAGCGATAGAGCCTATGAAAGAGGAAATTGAAGCAGATTTTCTCCCGAAAGATATGAATGCAAAAAAAATCACCACAAAGAATTATCGTGGTGGTAGAAAAATAATAAACGGTCCTTTTGTGGTTGGTTACAGAATTGGGCAGGAACCGGATGAAGATGTAATAAAAACCATCCTAGATAATTGTGATATCTATCCGGGAGATGATGCTTTTGCCGAAATAGGCCTTCCTGATATAACCCCGACACATCTCATGAACCATTATCTCTTAGATAAAGACGGTTATGTGTATAAGAAGGAAGAATACGATAATCGTACACATGAATATATCAGAGCCTTCTTTACTTATGATTCAACCCTTAATAAAAAGGTCTATCTATTCTATTATCCGGTTGACGCATCAATAGAGGACATTAGATTTATTTCAAATGATGATTATGATATTGTAACTTCTGATTATACAACAAAAAATGGATTAACCTTTACCTTAATTGATTATCAGAAAGAAAGACATTTTAATGATGCAAAAATCATGTTTGACAGTGAGACTTTGGGTAATGGTATCTATACTTTACAATTCTCTCCCGGGATGACACAGGAGGAAATAGAGGAAATACTAGAAAGTGTACCAATTGATGCCGATGCGATAACCATCATCCAACCAAAGTATGAAGACATCTCATATGAAGATCCGATTGTATTCAAAACAGAATAACCAATCGTAAAACATTCAAAAATCCATTCAATCATCTATGTATATTTCTGTTAGAACTACGAAAAACTATGCATGTAGCTTATTAACTATAATTTTTGATTAAAGTGTCATAAGGAGCTGCAATTATTTTAGATATAATCTATGTATTTGTATGCCAGTATACCTATATGCTTAGAAATAGCTTGTATTTACACTTTAATCATGTACAAATTAATATAAGGAGCATAATATTATGGATAAGATGAATGATAATAAAGGAACCCCAACAAAACGTACCGGTTTAAAAAACAATTCCGGTTCCATGAATACCTCCAATGAATCCGGTAGTTCGGGTAATGAGGTTGGGCAGACTTCGGAATACAATCAACCCAATCCCTCCATTGCATCCCCTTCTATTCCGGATGAGATGCCTGCAAGAGATGTAAGATAAATTATGTAGTAAATTCGAAATGTTAACAATTACATTGAATATTCCTCAATATCTTCATAACAGTTGGAAATAATAAACCTGAAAGTTAGAGTCCTAACGCTGTTTCAAGAAAGTGAGGATATCGGATGTACAAAACAAAATTATGTGGTTTCGCATTAACCGGTTTAATTGGTTTTATTGGATTGAGTCCGATTACTGCTTATGCAGGTGATATGAGCACAAAATCGATAACACTGTCAGAAAAAGATCAAAATAATCAAGATAAAAAAACTGCTATGAAAGAGAAGGTACAAAAAGCCAGAGAAAAATGGAATACTCTAACAGATAAGCAAAAGGATGAAGTTTATCTGTTAATGGAAAAAGAAATGCAATCCAAGCTTAATTTGATGGATAAATTGGTTAAATTAGGTGTTATGGATAAGGATGAAGTTGATAGACTTAAAGTCCGAATGACAGAGAAATTCAACCATATGAAAGAAAGTGGTGAGTTTCCCTTTCCAAGGAAATCATCTCATAAAAATAGCAGATAATTAAGATTAATTCGGATAGGTTACGGTAGTTACTTCGTTAGGAATCTACTTTCATGAATGAATTTATTTGATGGATACTTTAATGTAAGAAGAAATGCTAATTCTTAATAAAAAAAGACGGAATATAAAGACTCTAAACATACTATATGGAGAAGTAGATTTATGTGTACTCCTTCTAGTGTGTTGGAAACTCTATATTCCGTCTTTACATATATCAGCTATAGATTCAACTGTCTATTTTGTTTTATAGTTTATATTTGTTTTCATGTTCACGATTCTACTGGAATATAACGAACAAAACTAGTTTTTCATAGTGTAATTCCCGGTGATATTGCCAACAGTTGCCGTTCGATCAATAAACAGCGTACCATTACAGTCGAGATGATCTATTTTACAATATGGTCCAATAGTAATATCTCTTCCGTTAACTGTACTAACGGTTACATCGCTTAATTCAATCGTAGTTGCTTCTATTAACTTTATATCAGACTTTTCTCTTTTAAAGAAATTCACTATTCTCTTTCCGTGATAATGAGAGTTTATTCTGATACGATCACCAAAGATTTCCTTCGCCTGAATAAACCCTTCTGCATTAATGAAATCTGCCGAAATCTCCCCACCGGCTTTTATCACACCTTCACAGATGATTTCTTCCGCTTCTATTTTTGCATCTCTTCGGACGGATACTACACCTTGCACATTGATTCGTTTTGCCCTAATATTCGCTGTAAAATCAGCTACACCTTCACAGTGCAGATGTTCAACCTCTATCTCTCCAGAACAATTAAATACTCCTTCAATATAGATGTTTTCAGCCTTTACACCACTGGAGCAGCTACCTACTCCTTCCACATTAAGGGTACGAAATTCTCCACCGTTAATTTTGCCGATACCTTCTAAACTAAAATCCTGCATACGAATCCTCCAATCTGATTAAATGAATTTGTTATCATATTTAATTTTAATCTTATCTGCAACCTCACTAAGTGATAACCGGTCAATAATCTGAATACCACCATCAAAATCCAACGATAGGGAACTTGGAGATATAACCATGTGATATTCCTCACCAACAGAAAAAACTGTACATGTGATGTTGGTACTCTTTTGTTTTGAAACTACAGGGATACTGTAGCCAATCAGTTCTGCACATTGTTGATTGGTTAATCCGGCTTTTGTTGTACTCTCAGACACTGCAACTATAAAGACCACATCAATAAAGTCATAATAATCATTTTTATAGATCTTTGGTAGCAATTCAAGAAGACCTTTATTTATTTCCTCTATTTCGTATAAATCCTTGATCGTGATTTTAGTTAGAGAAGTTTCCGGAGATAAAATTTTCGCAAGTTCCTCCAAGGAATACTTATCCTTAAGTTCCAAGATTGATTTTACTCTGCTTAAAATCTGTTCCCTGGGAAAGAAGGTTTCCTGACCGGTATAAGCAGATTGTTTGATAAACCACTCTTCCGGTATCAGCCGCTCCCTTTTCCAACGGTATAACTGACCATAGGATATTCCTGTGATTGCCAACAGATCTTTTTTAGATATTAAATTCAAATCATCACCTCTTAGCGTAACATTGTTTTGTTCTGTGATATTAATGTAACATAACATTGTTACGCTGTCAACGCCTTATATGGTATTTTTTTTACTAATCGCTCTGCATATAAAAAATCCCGTAAACTTATAACAGTTATATGCTTCATTTCAACCTTTCAACATGGTAATCATTGGAAACCACAATTCAGTCACAATTTATTAATATATTTATGTTATGATAAAAATATCTCAAAGCTTTACAAGCAATAACAAATCAAATTCTGATAATTAAGATATATCAGAAACCGATATAATTAAAATCAAAACATCTTCTTGTAAGATATTTGTATATACCCCAAATAATCTATATATGTTATTATAGTTATCTATGGATTTAATACTATCCTTTTATATGGTTCATAAAAGTTATGTTAATAAACCTTAGAAAATAGTTCAAATTTCACATAAGAAAGGAATGAAATTATTTTGATAAAAACCTATATCATGCTTATTCAGTTTTTATTTTTATCTGCTTTTTCTAAAGAAGCATATCATTATTTGGATCAAACCGTTAATGTAAATACATATTACAATGGAATATATATTGATGATATCAATCTTGGAGGGCTCACCATAGATGAGGCTAAAAAACAGTTATCGGAAGCCAGAAACACCAATCTAGATGAATTTGAGATTAAACTTGAATATGATAACAAGCTATGGTTATTGGATTATAAAGATATTGGTGCATCTTATGACATTGAGGAAAAATTAAATCAGGCATATCAACGTGGAAGGATGGGTAGTCTATTACAAAATTTTATTGCCCACAAGCATATCAATTCTGTTGGATATGAATTAGAAACCGAATTTTTCTATGATACGGTACAATTATCTGACCGGCTGAAAGAAATTGAAGAAGAACTTTATATAGAACCAAAGGATGCTACTATTGAATTTAAACCCGATGCAAAGCAAAAATTTCTCATAAAGAATGAACATAATGGACTTCATGTTGAGGTATCAGACATTATTACAGAAATTCAAGATAATATCGCCAATGGTATTTACAATATGCATTTTAATCTGGAGGGAGAAGTATTAAATCCCAGCGTCAGAGCTTCTGACTTTATCGGTAAACATGAAAAAATAGTTACGTTTGGAACAGATCTATCCAGAAGTGCTGAGGGTCGAACCTTTAATATAGTGAAAGCTGCATCCGAGTTTAACGGTATGGTTGTATACCCGGGACAAGTAGTCTCCTTTAATGATACTACCGGTGAACGACATCCTTCCAAAGGCTATAAAAATGCCCCTATGATATCAAACGGACGATTTGTAGATGTTCCTGGTGGCGGTGTGTCTCAAACCTCCACAACCTTATACAATACGGTTATAAGAGCAGGACTTGAGGTCTTACGATACAAAAGACATTCTATTCCTTCTTCTTATATTGAGATGGGCTTAGATACTACGGTTAATTATAATCCTGAAATTGATCTAGAGTTTAAGAATACAAAAGACAGCCCAATCTATATCCGTTCTTTCTATAAAGATAAGAAAGTTTTCTTTGAAATTTATGGAGAACCATTTCCAAACAACGGAGAACTTAGGTTTAGATCGGAATTAATTGAAACAATTGAAGCTCCTAACCCAACGATTAGGAAGGATACTGAGGGTAAGTATGTTCAATACGCGAATGAGGAATTTGCTTATCGTGAGTCAAGGCCCGGCTACAAAGTCAAAGTTTATAAAGAATTATATGAAAATGGTGAGCTTGTTGACAGTTCCTTATTCGATACTCATTATTACAGACCAATAACGGGAATTACTTATATCGGTGTTAAGGAGAAAAAAGAAGATTGACAAAAATAACAATAATATGGTAAAGTATTTTCGTTAAAGGGGAGTAGCTTACAAGTTATAAAACCAACAATCGGCTAAATATTAGTCTGGTTTTATACTCCACATGGATAGCAAGACCTTTAGTAGGATTATAATATATATAACCTGCTAAAGGTCTTTTTTATTACCTTGTTAAACGTATAATCTGTGTTTACATAATGGCATATAGACAACACGTTCCAGGCCATATGAAAATTTCAACTTATTTTATGAAAAACCACCATTAAATTTTTATTTCATGAAAGCAAAGATACTCAAATGATAATAATATCCCTGAAAGGAGTTATATAATGCAAGAATTTTTCAAATTAACATCAAAGCAGGTTTTAGAAAGTTTAGGCACAACGGAAAATGGCTTAAGGAAGGATGATATCCATAAAAGGCGGGAGGAACAGGGCTTTAATGAACTGGCAGAGCAGAAGCGCAAAAGCACCTTTCAAGTTTTTATAGAGCAATTTAAAGATTTCCTTGTCTTAATATTAATTGCTGCAGCAATCATCACTGCTTTTTTAGGAAAATTAGAAAGTACCATTGTTATTATGGTTGTTATCATAATCAATGCAATCCTGGGTACAGCCCAACACAAAAAAGCAGAACAATCCCTCAACAGTTTAAAAGCCTTATCCTCTCCTACTGCTAAAGTGTTGCGAAATGGTCAAAAGGTTGAAATTCCATCAAGGGAACTTCTTGTAGGGGATATTTTATATCTAGATGCCGGAGATTATATAAGTGCAGATGGCAGAATACTTGAGACCTTTAGTTTACAGGTAGATGAAAGCTCCTTAACAGGAGAATCCATAAGCGTATTAAAAACTTCAGATAAAATTGACGGTGATCATATCGCGATTGGTGACAGAAAGAATATGGTTTTCTCAGGAAGTTTTGTAACCTATGGAAGGGCCGTAGTTGTTATAACAGCAATCGGTATGAACACTGAGATTGGTAAGATTGCAAATTTATTAGAAAGTGCGAAAGAAAAGAAAACCCCTTTGCAGGCTAACCTGGATGCATTTGGTAAGAAACTGGCTATCTTTGTTCTAGCTATTTCGGCATTGGTTTTCTCAATCAATTTATTTCGAGGTCATCCAATCGCTGAATCCTTTATGTTTGCTGTTTCACTGGCAGTTGCTGCCATACCGGAGGCCTTAAGCTCTATCGTAACAATCGTTCTTGCACTCGGTACGCAAAAGATGGCAAAACAAAATGCCATTGTTAGAAAATTACATGCTGTAGAAAGCCTTGGCAGCATCTCCGTAATATGTTCGGACAAAACAGGTACGTTAACTCAGAATAAGATGACGGTAAAAAAACTTTATGTCAATGATAATATAATTGACGATAACCATCTGGATATTAATAACAAAACCGAGAAAAAATTGATTCAAATGGCCCTATTATGTAATGATGCGATTACAGTTAAGGATAAAGAAATCGGAGATCCAACAGAAATCGCCTTAGTAAACCTAGGGGAAATCTACGGTTTAGACGAAGAAAGAATGCGTGAGGACATCCCCCGAATCAGTGAGATTCCATTTGATTCTGATCGTAAATTAATGAGTACGGTCCATAAATTAGACGGCAAAACTGTCATGATAACCAAAGGCGCACTCGATGTCATGCTGGGCAGGATATCCCATATTCAAAAAGAAAATGAAATAACCGCCTTTACAAAGGCAGATAAACAAACAATTGAAAAGATTAATTATGAATTATCTACAAACGGCCTCAGAATACTGGCATTCTCCTATAAAGAAATTCAAAAGAATGACATTGACTTAAAGGATGAAGACAATCTGATATTTATTGGATTAATCGCAATGATGGATCCACCTAGAGTTGAGTCTGCGCAGGCAGTTGAAAGCTGTATTCAAGCAGGAATAAAACCGGTGATGATTACCGGAGATCATAAGGTTACTGCGGCAGCCATCGCAAAAGAGATTGGTATCCTGCAAAATGAAAACGAAGCTATGGAAGGCTATTTATTAGATTCTCTAAGTGATGAGCAGCTCAAAGAAAAGGTTGAACAGATTTCCGTTTATGCCAGAGTATCACCTGAACACAAGATACGAATTGTAAGAGCATGGCAAGAGCTTGGTAATGTGGTTGCCATGACCGGTGATGGTGTGAATGATGCCCCTGCACTAAAACAAGCAGATATCGGAATCGCCATGGGTATTACCGGAACAGAAGTAGCTAAGGATGCAGCTTCCATGGTTTTAACCGATGACAATTTCTCCACCATAGTAAAAGCTATTTCAAACGGAAGAAGTATCTATGAGAATATAAAGAATAGTATAAAGTTCTTGTTAGCAGGTAACACCGGAGGTATTCTTGCAGTTCTATATGCAACACTTGCTTCCTTACCGGTTCCTTTTGCACCGGTTCATCTTTTATTCATCAACCTGTTAACCGATAGCCTTCCGGCCATTGCTATTGGTTTGGAGCCACATAATGAAAGAATTATGAAAGATAAACCAAGGAAAAGAAACACTCCTATTTTAAATAAGCAATTTGGTATTGAAGTATTAATTGAAGGAATTATTATTGCTATCAGTACTATGGCTGCTTTTCATATTGGACTTGAAACAGGTAATAAAGTTATTGCCAGCACCATGGCATTTGCTACTCTAAGTATATCAAGATTATTTCATGGTTTTAATTCAAGATCCAAAGAATCTATATTTAAAGTTGGTGTATTTACAAATAAGCCCCTATGGTTTTCCATAATCATCGGTAATCTATTATTACTGTTTGTATTAAACTTCAATCCTCTCTCAAAGGTATTCGAAGTGGAAGCACTTACAGGTATGCAATATCTTGCTATTTATGGCTTATCCTTGGTTCCTTTGGTCTTAGTTCAGTTATATAAGCTGATCTTTGTAAGAGACCGTTAGTGTTAGCTTATTTATAAGGGGTTGATGCAAAATTATTAATAAGTAGGGGTAATGATTTACCGTTATACACTGTTTGTTGGACATGTTGTTGATTATTTTTGACTAGACGAACAAATATGTTCGATTAAGGCATACATAATTAATAATGTGTCCGTCAACCTATATATGAGAAGAAAAGTGCACCTGAGTGCACTTTCGTCATATCCCCCGCTGATTTATTTTGCAACAGCCCCTTACTTCTTATTTAATAAACATTCATTCTACTGAGAGTTTATTTAACAATTTATCTCTATTTTTTTATCCATCTGGACCTGGCTTCCATATTGTTCATATCAATTACCTGTTCATACCAATATGTCTTTGGCCAAGTGCAAAAAATCGATTTTGAACTTAATATCATCTTAGTAAGAAAAGAATTGGGTACCGATTTCCATCCCTCATCAGGTGACATTGAAAATTTACAGACTCCATTCGCAAGTTCTAATTGATATGTACCTTTCACAGTTCCCATAACAGTTTCCGTAGTCACATGAAATCTTCCATCCAACGCTACTTCCTGATTACATTCTGTCAAGATAGGCTCATGAAATTCTATCTCTACCGGATGTCTTTTATCATCAATTACGATAGATTTTAATGATATATTTTTATTATTCGGAGTAAAGGAATATGTTATCTGACCATCTGTATAAGTGAAATCCTCCGTTAGTTCTATCGGTATCAGCTTACCCTCATCTGCTTTCGCAAATTCAATAATTTGACAATCCATAGAATATCTTGTGTAATATCTCCACTGTAGCTCCTTCGTTACCGGAAATGGGAAGTTATCTGCTTTATACTTTTTACCGTCAATTTCAATTATTATATCCGTTTTCCGTTTTCTAACAAAATCAAACTCATATAAGAAAAACAAAGGAAGGGATGACGGCTTCTCTGAACCGGCTCCAACCGGTGCCAACATATTCATTGCCTTACTCACTCTATCTGTGTTCTCTTTTATATTTACATAGATATTTCGATTAGATATATCTAGAAAGGAAAAACCAATAAGAATACCAGACTCTGTCTTCTCAAACACCATCTCTCGAAATTCTCTTTTCGTATAGTTCTTTAATCCTTTTTCGGCTACATCAAATCTCTCATTTTCAATCGTATTTAAAGATAAATCGTCATAAACATCAACATAGTAGTCGTTACGGTAGGCTAATACTCTCCATCCAGTTCCATATGGTTTCCCATCTAGATATTGAAGCTCGAAACCTCTATATAAAATATCCGGATTTTTAGCAAAACTAATCAGAGCTAACTTTTTCATAGGCACATAATTTACTCGAAAGGGTATAATTGCATTCATAGGAAATATCTTCTCCTTATTATTTATCTTCTGTTTACTCAGTCAGATATATAACTATTATTTCTACCATATCTGATTTTTCACATATTTGTAAGATAATCTTTTTATCAAATACTCTTACCCATCATTACCATAGATTGAATTTCCTCATATCCATTATTCGAGTAGAAATGACTTGTCAAATCACCTTTTGAGGTAAAAAGATACACCGTATTAACGTCAGAAGCCTTAAGTTCTTTCTCTAATTCCATTAATAACTTACTTCCAATCCCCTTACCCTGTAATTGTGTAGCAACAAACATTTCCTTTAAGTTGTAATGAAAACCTTCATACCACTGTTCAAGATTCCCCATAATGGACCCTTTTATTTCACCATCTTCAACATATTTATACCCGATAAAGCCTGATGTATTACTGATATCATATAATCTTTTATAAGCTGTTTCTATCGTCCACTGATCATCCCAGGGTGGTGCATTAAACACTCCTACATAAAGTTTTGCATATTCTTTCAGGTCTTCGTTTTCCATTTTGAAAAATCCATTCATTCTAAAGAGCTCCTTCATTCGCATATATTATTCTTCTTTAAACGTATGCCACTAACAGTTTGTAAGCATTATTTTTATTATTTAATATTTAATATGATTTTTAAATATGTCTTTCGGATTCATCCTGTAAAACTGGTGAAACTAATATTACTTACTAACAGGATGGTTTCACTATAATTCCGTTTACTTCCACCTGATCATTAATTTCTATCACCAGACACTTTCGTCCGTCCACCATTTTAGTTTCTACCAGATCAGATCGTTCCGGATTTACCTTAATAATCACATCCGGGGTTTTTACTTCAAATACTCTGGTATTGGCTATATTAGATGCTAATAAGGATACCTTTTCACCGGTTATTTTTTCATAGTTGTTATCCAAGTCTTTTAGCTTCTCTTCTGTCACACCGCTTTCTGCAAATATATTCTTAACTTCATTTTTATCCAGTATAAGCGGTTCCGGAATCTCCTTCATTTTATGTTCTTCAATTACTTCATTGAGCTTTTCATGAATATTCTTAACAATTTCATATTCACAATCCTCACCAAGGGTTTCTTTAATGATCGTCTGGAAGGTCTCTTTCTGACCGCCGGCAGACATTGGCACCTCACAACCAAGAAGCTGATTTACAAAATCATTATGAAGCTCCTCTGTATCTTTTGAATAATATAAGATACTATGTATATCCGTACTTCGGTCATTAAACGCAGGAAATAAAAATCCATTACTCGGCATATCCACAACCCAGTCCTGAACACGCTTTTCAATCTGATTTCTCTCGGAATTATAACTTAATCCCGGTTTTGAAAGCTTCACCGGGCAAATAGAACAGAGTATGTATCGATATACCTCATCCGATGCATCGTCCATCATAATTTTATCACTGGTTTTACCCGGTACATCATAGGCAGAATAGATCAGTAGGATCAGATAATTTCCAACAAAATCATACATCTGTATCACTTTCTCATAAAACTCATCAAGAAGGGTATCCTCCTTTAACTCACTATCTCGAAGTTTTAGTAAAAACTCCTGCGTACCGCCGTTAAATTCACTCTCTAAAGGAAAATCCATGTTAATTAAATTCTTACCAATCGTTCCGGACAAGGTTTTCTTAAATATCTCAAAGTATTTAAAGGTCTCCTCCTCCGGCATACACAAAAAGGATTCCGTAAACTTAGTTTTTATCTCTTTCTCCCCATCCACATAGCATCCACTAACTTTTGTTATAGAACAGTTCTCATGCTTAAACTGTTTTTTTATCTCCAAAATTTCGCTGTTTATCATACTGTTTTTCCGTTTTAATAACCTGTTTCCTAAGATGTCTCATAAGTATTTACTTAAGTATCTACTTAAGTTTTCCTTCCTAGTTACATTTATTGAAAACTACTCCTCTCCTTCTTGGTTCGTCACTAGATTTTGATTTAAAAAAATTAATTCGACAGTAATATAAATGGATGAAATAACAACATCCAATATGATTTCTTGTTCATCAGATATTAGTTTATCATCTAAAATTGCCTTATTCAAGTGAAAGCGAAAAAAACTCTCAGTTTGCATTTTATCAACCTAAGGCCCCTGATTCGGCTCCCGTAGCTTTCTGAAACTCTTGTAGTGTATTTGCGCCATCCTTAATTACCTTTTTAATCGTTGATCTTGGAATTCCTTTGCAGATACATACCTTTGTCAGTTTATCCAGGATTTCATAATTTAGATTTTCATTATCCATGAGATTGCTCTTATTTTTATATTCAAATGATCCGTTTACGATTTTTGAACTCTATTTATATAAATAATCCATCTGAATAATATGATAAGTAGAAATTTAATCTTTACCGATTATATGCGTTGTGCTATAATAAATGGAATTTATGTGAGATTTCCCCAAATAATAAAACATACCGATGATACGTATGTTATATGTTAAAGATACTATTCCTAATCTATCGATAGGCCTATAATAAAAATCATAAGAGTACATAAACTACCACTTCTATCTTTTACGTATGAAAATTAATGATATTTAAGGAGTTAGCTATGAACTTAATAAGCGAAAAAGAAGAAAAAAGACATTTTTATAAACTTGTATTCAGTTTGGTATTACCCATGGCTTTGCAAAATTTGATTAATGTGGGAGTACACACTGCTGATGTTGTTATGCTTGGTAAGGTGGGCGAAACCGTACTCTCTGCCTCTTCTCTAGCCGGACAGGTACAATTTATCATGTTTTTGTTCCTGTTTGGCTTAACATCCGGTGCCGGTGTACTAACAGCACAATACTGGGGAAAGAAGGATATCCGAACCATAGAAAAGGTTATGGGTATAACGATGCGGATTGGATTTGTAGTTGCCGTCCTCTTTACTATCGTCGTTCTTCTATTCCCATATCAAATAATGAGAATATTTTCTAATGAAGATGATGTTATAAGGGAAGGCGTGTCGTACCTTCGTATTATAGCAATCTCCTATGTATTTACTGCGATTACATTGATTTATCTAAATATCATGCGTAGTATAGAGAGGGTAATCATCTCAACGATTGTATATCTGGTTTCCTTAATTGTAAATGTATCCTTAAATGCCATCTTTATCTTCGGTATGTTTGGATTGGAGCCAATGGGAATTCGTGGTGCTGCACTTGCCACCTTGATTGCCAGGTTGATAGAACTTTCCATTGTACTGTTTTATGCAAAATTCAAGAACAAGGTCATCAACTTTCATATTAAGGACCTCTTTCCCCATGATAAATTATTATTTCGAGATTTTATTAAATACTCAATGCCGGTGTTGATTAATGAAATTATATGGGGAGTCGGTACCTCAACAATTGCAGCTATCATCGGTCATCTTGGTAAATCTGCAGTTGCTGCCAATTCTATAACGCAGGTTACCAGACAGCTTGCCATGGTTGTATCCTTTGGTCTTGCCAATGCAACTGCTATTCTAATAGGTAAGGCAATCGGTCAAAATAAAGAAGATCAGGCTAAGCTCTACGCAAAACGGTTTATTCGATTATCCGTTATCATGGGAATTATCGGGGCTTTTGTAATTCTCAGTGCATCCGTAGTCGTAAAAGATATACTATCACTCAGTGATCAGGCCAAATCTTATATGAACTTCTTTATGTTTGTTATGTCGTATTTCGCTATTGGTCAGTCCTTCAATGCCATAGTGGTAGTGGGTGTTTGCCGAGCCGGTGGGGATACAAAGTTTGGTTTATACCTGGATGCAGGCTTCCTTTGGGGAGTATCCATTCTCTTAGGATTTATTGCAGCTTTTGTGTTGAAGCTTCCTGTTCCTATTGTATATATGGTATTACTCAGTGATGAGATTTTAAAGATACCTGTAAGCTATTGGCGGTACAGATCTATGAAATGGTTAAAGAATGTAACAAGATAAATAGTAAATAGATGATGCAAAATAAGCACGTTTACTTTGATATTATAGCTATTTGTCTATAATTCATCTTCATAACAACCACATCACTTGATGTGGTTGTTTCTGTAATAATATAAAACTATAAGGAATATATATATAATTTCCAATTTTCTTTTCCATAATTATCCCTTATAATAAGATTGAGGGGATGAATTGTATGAGTTCAAATAACAAAGTAAAAATAAATAATATAATATTACTATGCGTAATCTTATTTTCTTTTATCATTTTCATATGGTTAATTTTATTCATTAATTATGATAAAGTAGGGGATCATAGAAGCGCGGGTTTCAGTGAGCCTATAAAGGAATCTCAGGTGTTAGAACTCTCTATAATGAGTAATTTCATGGAGAGAGAAATGCCTTGCATGATTTATCTTCCTAAGGGGTATGGTAATGGAGTGGAATACCCTGTCTGGTATGGGTTGAATGGCTATAATTCAGACGAAACCATGTGGATAGACAATGGTGTAGCGGAAGTTGCTGATGAATTAATTAATAAAGGTGAGATTGAACCGATGATAATGGTTTTCCCTTATACCAAGGATGCCACGTTAAAGGAAATTACTAAGGATTTTGAGGATGATGGTAAGTTTGATGAACGCAATATAGATAAATTCATAAGTAAGGAATTGGTATCCTATATTGACTCACACTACTATACCAAACCATCAGCAAAAGATAGGTATATTGGTGGATTTTCCATGGGCGGAATGATTGCCCTGCGTATTGCCTTTCATCATACTGATATGTTCAGTAAAGTTGGCGGTTATAGCGCAGCAGTACTTTCCAACGATTATTCTGACAGACAATTGGAGAAATGGTTGTTTCCAAATGATCATGTTGATCAGATAGAGGATATTATTGAATTTGATAAAGAGAAAGGATTTGATAAACTTCACATATATCTCGATGCGGGTAATAGCAACGATCCGTTCTCTGTCGGTCTGCAATCCTTATATGATGCTCTCCAAAAGAGGGGAGTAACATCTGAGTTTGAACTGTATAACGGCGGCCATACTTTGAGAAAAGACAGTATTAGTGATTACCTAAAATTCTACGCTGGGAAGGATTAGCATTTTCATTTTTGATGATGATGTACCATAAGTGGTTTTAACAAGTGTACTATTTTCAACTAGAGAATCCCCGGAATTTACGCCGGGGATTTCATAACTTTTAATATACATATTTAAAATCAATAATTATGCTTCTTTTCTATTACTTTAATTGTAATTAATATAATTAAAACTAATATCATAACAGCCCATTTAGGAATCATAGATGTTAAACCCAAAAAAATTGATAAAAAAATAATTGAATATATTATAGTGAGAATACGATACTTTATTTTGAACCCTCCCAGACAAAAAATCAACTCATTTTATGCCAGTCAATTCATTAAATCGTTTCAAATATCCTTAGTTATATTTTTAAATCTGTGACATCATCAACTGTCATCATCACATGGTCTTTACCTTGAATATTTAATGGAACGAAGCTCATCTTATACCATGGTGATACTTCTTTATCATTGACTATAAATTCATGTTTTAATACAATATTATTGTATGTATGCCTTGTCTTAATTGCTTTCATGATAGTTCCTCTTATTTCACACATGATGCAAGCTTTCCCGCTACCACAACCCCCAATTAAACTTTCAACACATCGAAATCCATCGCCAAACCTTTTCCCGAGCTCAACGATTCCATCTCCACCCATCATATCGATTATTGTTCTATTTACAGCTTTTATTCTAGTATCACTATCTACAATTACCATACCTATTGGTATTAAATCAAAAAACTCTTTCATATACTGATCCATTTTAATTTCACTTTTGTTTTTTTTCATCATACGTAATATTACCTCCAGTTTTCTATGATAGGATATCCACATTTTATCATATTTTCGCAAAATTTTTAATACTATTCTATTCTTAACAGTCTGCCCTCTCTGTTTCAGTTACACATACCGCAATAAATTCTATCAAGGTATCTATAACCGGATTGTTGTCTTTTAGAGAAAATAGCAATGTATTAATATACTCATCCCGAAGTACAGTCTGAGATGAATCATTCTTAATAGTTCTCGAATTTTGTAATTGGATAAACGTCCTTCGTCCTCTATAGCTAATAAACCACAAGTATCAGTTACTGCTTTTCCAAAAGCATTTTGAATTTTGGGTTAGTGCAGAGGATTTCCTAAAGGTATTATACACTATAACATCTTTAATTCCACAGGATGGAGAGCGACTTTTAATATAAAGCCATCGACATCTAATTGAAGCAGCTCATATATCTTACTATTTATATATGCTTCCATCAGCATTGCTGATGCTCCAGTTTGTGAAAAAGCCTGGTACTCTTTTCCTTACTTTTTAATAATATCTATTAATTACATACTTCATTATTCTTTATCCAATCTTCTTATCTTTTACTCGAACTCGAATCAATATAACTTGTGATAAGATAATTAACAAAATAGCTATAAAAACTGTAATAATAACCGATGGGTATCTACCGTCAAATGTTTCTGGTGAGAGATGTTTTAAAGCTATACCCATATATGCCCATATGAAAACACAGCCATAGGCAAGACTTTTATAAAATAATACACATATAAATCCAATGACAGCACCTATTATTATAATTAGGTTCGTCCAAAAAACTTCACTCAATGATAACCTATTCCAATTAACAGAAACTAAAAATGTTGTTACATTGGCTATTGTTGCAATTGTTATCCAGCCAAAATATACGGTAAAGGGTAATTTCACTGTAAACTTCTCAATCACAGAAAAATCCTTATCTTTTAAAATGATATTAATTTTAATCAAGCATATGAGGATAACCAGCATTAGTATTACACTCAACCAAATTACATTGTAATGCCATGCAAATATCCATATGGTATTCGCTACGGATGATACAGAAAATAGAACACCCACTGCATTAAAAATCTGCTGCTTAATATCACTTTCCCTTTTATAATTTATAAGTTGATTTATTGAATACATCAAAAGTAATAGGTAAATCAAACCCCATATAGCAAATGTAATTCCTGCCGGGGCAAAAAGATTTTGATAAGAATCGGATATTTCTCCTGTTCCCTTACCATTGATCGGTAAAGCGTTAGCAAGTGAATTAGTGATAACCATTATGATATATGTAATTAATACTACAATTGGTATTAGAATATTGTTGATTTTCTTTACCATACTATCCCCTCCTTTTATAATAAATAATCATATACTTAAATAAAGCAGATATATTATCACAGTGAAAAGGTATTTAATTCTTCTAATCGCCGGATAAATAGATCCAACTGTTCGATTGTTAATTGCTTTTTACGGTCGGTCTTCCATTTTGAGGTAATGGATATTCAGGTAATCCATTTAATACAAATGCCCCATCTTTTCCTTCTTCGTCTCAAAATATCTCTTGTTATGTACATTGGCATCTATAATCAGAGGTACCCTCTCTATGATTTCGATCCCATGACCTTTTAATCCTATGATTTTCTTGGGATTATTCGTCATTAATCTGATCCTTCTGACATTAAGCTCACTTAAGATCTGAGCACCTATACCATAATCTCTCATGTCTGACGGAAACCCCAAAGCAATATTAGCTTCTTCCGTGTCCATCCCCTGCTCCTGTAGTTTATATGCCTTTATCTTATTAATCAGACCGATACCTCTGCCTTCCTGTCTTAGGTAAAGTAATACTCCCTTTCCTTCCTTCTCGATATTCATTAGAGCGGCTGCCAATTGCTCTCCACAATCACATTTGAGTGAATGAAAAGCATCACCAGTCAAGCATTCCGAATGGACTCTGACCAATACTTCATCCGTGGGTTCAATAATCCCCTTTACCATAGCAACATGATGCTCACCGTTTAATTTATTCACAAAGCCAACCATACGAAAATCACCATATTCCGTAGGAAGATTGGCTTCGGCCTCTTTTATGACATAACAATCCTTTTCTCTTCGATAAGCAATCAGATCTTCAATCGTAAAAATCGGTATATTTTCCTTATCCGATAATTGTTGCAGTTCGTCCATCGTGGCAATGGATTTATCCTGACTTAAGATCTCTGTATACACACCGAAAGGACGATACCCTGCAATGGTTGCCAGATCTGATACCGCTTCCGCCATGCCTGCTTTTTTCAAAACTCCGCCATTGACAGCTTTGATTATAAATACATGTCCGGGAGTTTTAAAATGCTGAACATCCAATGAATCTTCCAATAATTTTTGAATTGTTAACAAACGATTCTCTGCAGAAATACCCGATCCTGCACCAATATGATCGATTGACAGATCATAGGAATTAGTATTGGAGGACTTTTGTACAGTATTAACCTGAGGGATATGAACATTTTCTAATAAATCTTCCGTCAGCGTTGCATAAGTAAATCCGGTACCATATTTCATAAGAAATTGCATCGTTTCTATCGTAATTGCCTCCGCCGGTGCAAATAACACTCCACCGTTCTCAGCCTGTTCATCATCAATAATAATTGCCAGACTGTTTTTCTTAATCTCTTTGATTCCATCCTCTGTTCTTCTAATCATATTGAACCTCCTTGTACTTTTTTCAGTAGTCTGTATGAATTTTATATATATAGCTTTTAAATTATACCACTTAATACAGATAAGATATCCTTTAATATATATACCCTTTTATAATCACATCTGGTCCAACTATTTCATAAGAAAGCCGTTTTAATACGATCGCGTCATTCATTCGCTCTATACCATTTCCTCCAACCGGAGTAACTGCCTTATTTCCTCCGACAATTTTTGGAGCAATCGCTGTATATACCTTATGAACACAACCACTTTCAAAAGCTGATCCAAGGACGGCACTTCCCCCTTCGATGTATACAGAATCTATACCTAATCGCCCCAACAAATCCATGACTTTATTAAAGTCAATATGTCCATTCTTCTCTTTTAATTTAAGTATTCTGGCACCTAAATTACAGATGCTCTCTTCCCTCTCCTTTGAAATGAGTTCCGAAGCTATGATCCATGTCTTTGTGCTTTCATCTACCTGCAGCACTTTAGCTTCCATAGGAATATCACCATATTTGGATATGATAATTCGGATCGGATTAGAAATTTGAACGCCTTCCAGCCTTGTCGTCAATAGTGGATCATCTTTTCTGACCGTATTCTCACCTACCAGAATCGCTGATACCCGTTGCCTTAAATGATGAACAAACCGCAAACTTTCCTCCGAACTGATCCACTTAGAGTCACCTGTTTTCGTTGCGAGCTTGCCATCCAGAGTCATTGCCCACTTTACGATAACATAAGGAGTTTTATTTACGATATAATGGCTATATATCTCATTCATTTCTTCACATTCATCCTTTAGGATACCCAATTCACAGGAGATGCCCAAGTGCTTCAGCTCTTCAATAAAATGAATCTCTTTCCTGGGATTTCGATCTTCTATTCCGATATAAATCTTTTCAATCTTCCGGTCTTTTATTACCCTGATCAGTTCAGTGAGCTTAGCTTTGTTCCCAAATGGCTCGATATTAAGATACAATTCAGCTCCAGAAAGATCACATAAACCATAAGATAATACCTCAAGCTCAGCTGAAGCTGCTCCGAATGTTCTATAACATGATTCTCCTAGTACTATATTGTCTTTCACCAGCACAGCTCCTGAAAGCGGATCGGGATTAATAAATCCGGAACCCAAATATGCTAATTCAATTGCTCTCTTCATAAAATGTTCATTCATGGATTTCTCCCTTTTACATTTTGGAATATTTCTTGATGATCCATTTCCGATCTATAAAGTATTTCCACATAGCCATCGCATGCCCGCGCCCAAGTTGATACTCTTTCTTTAACCAGTCAGTAAACACAGTCGCTTTCATATCCTCCTCAAGAACACACCATTTTAACTATCTCTCAAACTTGGTGAACGTAATATAGTGCCACGCCTAGGTATTCTCAGTTTGTTAGATTAGAATACAGTGGACATAATGTAACGATGCACCTTAGAAAAAAGAAGATCATAGTATTTTTTAGTCTGAGTATTAAACCTATTTCTATTTTCTAAAACGCGAATCACTTTACTTCCTGTGAAAAATTTATACCCTTAGGGAGCCACGGAACCCCCTGGCTCCATAGTAAGATTCCGCACCATTATGATAAATAAAAACATTACCGTAGCGAAAATCCCCAAAGATGGCACCACCGAGCTTTCTTATATGAGGAGGCGTTTTCAACCAGCTTGATGTCTTCATATCAAAATTGCCAAGCTTCTGAAGCTCGCGATATTGTTCCTCTGTTAGAAGTTCAATGCCCATGGCAGATGCCATGCCAATAGCGCTGTCTTTCGGTTTATTTTCTTTCCTTGACTCCAGTGCTTTCGGGTCGTAACAAATACTTCTGCGGCCTTTAGGACTTTCTACTGAACAATCATAAAAAATGTATTCACCGGTAACTTCATCATAATTAACAACATCCGGTTCTCCGCCAGTCATTTCCATTTCATTCAGCGACCAAAGTTTATCCGTATTAGCTTCCAGCTTTGCTTGCACATTAACCCACTCAAGACCTTTATGACGGTTCATATTTTTCTCAAAACGGATTTTTAATATATTAAGAAGTTCTATGTTTGACATGGTTGTTCCTCCTTATTGTTTTAACAAAATATTAAAGTGAATATAAGATTTATTTATATTTTATTTTTCAACGCTTAACTTTGTTTTCGTTAACTCTGATCATTCCTATTTCTGAATCTTCAAATACCTCCACATAGTACCTTATTGCTTCTTTAGCTTTTCCACTCTCCAAATCCCTGTTTTTTTTAATTCATTTGGTACATGCTAATCTAGAATATTCTCTCGTTGGTCCAACCATAATTATTCATTTATATGATCTTGTGAATTCTAACTATTAGTAAACTCCATATTAATTCTTTAAAGATTATTATAGTATAGTATTATATTTAAGGTAGTGCCAATGGTCACGATACTTTTATGCAAATTGCACAACTCAAAATATTGATGGCATATACATAACAATTAATCAGACAGATCTCAAGTATAAAGACGTCGCTTGAGACGGTACAAAATTCGTAAAACGATTATATTGACATTGACATTAAAATTGACGAAGTTCGAAAATTTTCCGGTCACGAAGACACACAGACTCTATTAAATCCAATCCTACAGTTTTAATCACAGAAATGACGAAGAGCTGAAATACTGCTAGATAATACTTTGAGCAATAAGAAAAAAGATGAAAAGTAAAAAGTGTAATCAAATGTAATTAAGATCCTCAATATATTTTAAAGCATGAAAAACGGGAAACCCTTGATTTATAAGGATTTCCCGTCATAAATGCATAATGGAGCTGAGGGGAGTTGAACCCCTGTCCGAAAGCCCATCCATTGCAGTTTCTCCCATTACAGTCGGTCTTTTATGCATGCCCAAACATGCTGTTCCCTCCATCGGACGCCGACAGACAGGCTTCCGATTTCAGTAGCTTCATAAATCTTTTATCCTCTCAAAGCTTTGAAGATAAAGTGCCTCGCTAATTTGATGCCGAGGTCTTAAGCTGCGAGTTGCTTAAGGTCGACAGCTGCCACTAGGCAGCGTACGCTAAATTATCGTCTGCGTTTAATTTTATTTCTAAGTTGATGACGCAGTCCTAGTCTGCGAATGGCTACCACAAATTCAAAACCCCCGTCGAAACCAGTACAACCCCGTTAGGTATGATTGTAATCACGAAACAGAAAAATCAAAAATCCATTCTGATTTGCTTTAAAAGATATGTCTTCTCGCGATCTTCGGTCTCACAGACGCATGTTATATTGTAATATAACGTCCACCCGGTGTCAAGATATCTCTTCTTCCATGTTCGTAACTTATTGTAAAAAAGAATATACTGTTTAACTAATACCTCGTCATCGGTGTATATACATTCTATCATATTCTAATCATAAAATAAAGTATATCGCAAGAATTCTTTCTAGCAGTTTTGGAAGTCTCTGTATATCTAACCAACTTATTATAAATTCTTTACCTTAAAATCTCTCTCAGCTTCCCTTCTCTGATCCTTCTTAGCGATGTCCTGTCTCTTATCATAGAGTTTCTTACCACGGGCAAGACCTATCTCCACCTTAACTAAGCTTCCTTTAAAATAAACCTGCAGCGGCACCAGGGTGAACCCCTTCTGTGCCAGCTGTCCGGCAATTTTATTAATCTGATATTTATGAAGTAGGAGCTTTTTCACCCGAAGAGGGTCCTTATTAAATATATTTCCTTTTTCATATGGGCTGATATGCATGCCGTAGATAAACATCTCGCCGTTTTCAATCCGTATAAAGGATTCCTTCACACTACATTTACCCATGCGAAGGGACTTTACCTCAGTTCCATGCAGGGCAATGCCTGCCTCAAACTTATCCTCTATGAAATAATCATGATACGCCTTTTTATTATTAGCTATTAATTTAATATTTTCCCCCACTTATTCCTCATCCTCCACTAACACAAAATCTATAATTCGAAGAAACTTATCTGCATTGGTTACTTCCACCTTAACCTTTTGACCCAGTTTATATACCTTTTTGGTGTGTTCACCGACCATCTGATAACGCTCTTCATCGTAAAAATAGTAATCATCCTGCATCTCACTAACCCGAATCATACCCTCAATCGTATTGGGTAATTCAACATACATACCCCAAGCCGTGATACCAGAGATAACACCTTCGAAGGTTTCTCCGATGTGATCCACCATATATTCAACCTTCTTCATTTTTTCGACTTCTCGCTCAGCTTCATCCGCTCTGCGTTCGGTCTTACTGGAATGATTGGCTACTTCGAAAAGTAACTTTTCATAATGGCTTAATCTGTTCTCGTTCAGTTTACCGCCTAAGTTTTCCTTAATGATTCGATGAATCTGCAGATCCGGATAACGCCTAATCGGCGAGGTAAAATGACAATAGTACTTCGCGGACAATCCAAAATGTCCTGTATTGGCTACTGTATATTTCGCCTGTTTCATAGACCGCAGAGTTAATCGGCTAATCAAGGCTTCCTCCGGTGTATCCTCAATTTTAATTAACAGCTTTTGCAACTCCTTCGGATGGATCTCCTCATTACCAACTTTGATGCTGTAACCAAAGTTATTGATAAAGATGCCCAGCTTTTTAATCTTCTCTTCATCAGGATTATCATGGGTCCGGTATACGAAGGGAATCTCCTGCCAGTAGAAGTCTTCGGCTACTGTCTCATTGGCTATTAACATAAATTCCTCAATAATTTTGGTCGCTTTGTTTCTTTCATAAGGTTTTATTTCGATCGGTTTACCCTTTTTATCAACTATAATTTTACTTTCTGGAAAGTCAAAATTAATGGAACCTCTTTTATGCCTTCTTTCCCGAAGTACCTCAGCCAACTCCTGCATCAGCTGAAACATCGGCACTAGATCTTCGTATTCCTTCATGACCTCCTCATCGCTTTCTTCTACTATCTTTGCTACATTGGTATAGGTCATACGTCGATCGGAACAGATTACTGTTTCTGCAATTTTATGACCTAATACATTTCCTTTCGCATCGATGTCCATAAAACAACTTAAGGCAAGACGGTCAACATTGGGATTAAGGGAACAAATTCCGTTAGATAATTTATGTGGTAGCATAGGTATTACGCGATCTACCAGATATACACTGGTTCCCCTTTTTAAAGCTTCTCTATCTAAGGCTGCACCTTCCTTCACATAATGGGTGACATCCGCAATATGCACTCCAAGATGATAGATATCTCCTTCTTTCGACAAGGTGATGGCATCATCCAGATCCTTAGCATCTTCACCATCAATGGTTACCGTCTTTACATCTCGGATATCCATACGATTCTTTATTTCTTCCGGGTCAATCTCATCCGGTACAAAATCTAATACCCGCATAACATCTTCGGGAAAATCTACGGGTAGGTCATAGGATTTCACCACGGACATAATATCCACACCGGGGTCATTGATATGTCCCAGAATTTCCACAACTCTTCCTTCCGGATTCTGTGTCGAGTCACCATAGTTTGTAATTTTTACTACCACTTTATGCCCATCAACCGCACCTTTAGTATGCTCCTTCGGTATAAAGATATCTCGGGTGAACTTCTGATTATCAGGAAGTACAAAACCAAAATTCTTACTCTTTTCAAAAGTCCCAACGATTTCGCTCTTTCCCCGTTCCACGATACTGATTATAGTACCTTCTCTTCTTTTACCCGATTGTTCCTTGTTGATTACCAGCATTACCTTATCCCCATGCATAGCTCCCATAGTGGCATTTTCGGGAATGAAGATATCTTCTACCTCTCCATCAATCATTACAAAACCAAAGCCCCTCTGTGTAGCTGAAAAGGTTCCTACCTTTGTATCCTCTCCGGGCAGTTTATATCTTCCTCCCTGATCTAATATGATTTTTCCTTGTGAAATGAGTTGGTCTAATACTTCTTTCAAATCGTTCTTTGCTTCCTTAGGAACTTGAAGTATTGTAACCAGGTCCTTAAATCTCATGGGCTTATATTCTTCACTTGAGAAAAATTCCTCAAGCATTATTTTCTTTTCTTCTAATAATGTTTTGTCTTTCATAAATTCACCTACTTTTTTGTTAGTCTAATATTAAGTATACTCTAATAAATTCTTACCGGTTGAATTTAGTTATATAAATTTTATATCACTATCTCCAATTCATAATTTTCATTAATTTGAGGGATTTTCATTTTTATTAACTGTTTAGTTTACTTCTTTCTTATCTTATTCAAAATAGAAAGATAACCGGTATCAGTTTGTACTCTTATACTTATTAGTATACCATATATTACTTAATTTAAATAATTATTTAAATTAATACATCATGTATCCTTTGTACCACATAATACCATAGCATTTATAGTGAAAAAAAACACCCTGTAAACAGAGTGTTTTTGAATTAATTCAATTACCAATTCAGATTTAATACTACTGAAAGTACAATAAAACCTGCTGCTAAAAGCATGGTTGTCTTCGCTAACCAACCTTCTTTTGAACGGCCTTTATTCTTATTCCAGTATGTTTCAGTTGCACCTGTTAAAGCTCCTGATAAACCCGCCGTTTTACCTTCCTGTTTCAACACTATCACAGTTAATACGATACAAATCGCAATATATACAATTTGAACTATTGCTTTTAATAGATCCACTGTTTACACCTCCTAAAACTATGCCTATTCTACCATACAATAGAAATAATTTCAACAAAAATCTATTTGGGGTCTTGGTACTAATCCATTCGAATTATGTCTTGCAGCTTTTATGACAAATCAAACTTTATCAAGTTAGTTATTTCTTAATTAATAAGGATTTACCTGTCATTTCATCATATTTCACCATTCCCATCATTTCGATCAGAGTAGGTACGATATCTGCCAGACAGCCGCCTTCTGCTAACTTATATTCCTTATCATAATTTACAAGAATAAATGGAACCGGATTGGTGGTATGTGCTGTAAAAGGATCATTGGTTGTGTAATCTAACAGTTGCTCTGCATTACCGTGATCCGCACAGATAAACATCTGACCGTCTACGGATAGTAATGCTTCCACTGCTTTTCCAACACATTCATCTACGGTTTCAATCGCTTTGATCGCAGCACCTTCAATTCCCGTATGGCCAACCATATCCGGATTTGCAAAGTTAACAACAATCACGTCATATTTTTCGGATGTAATCGCATCTACCAGATGATCCGCCACCTGATAAGCGCTCATCTCCGGTTGAAGGTCGTAGGTTGCCACCTTGGGAGAATTAACCAAAATTCGTTCTTCTCCTTCATAAGGTATTTCTACTCCGGCATTGAAGAAGAATGTCACATGAGCATATTTTTCTGTCTCTGCCAATCGAAGCTGTTTTTTATGATGCTTAGCTAAAAACTCACCAAAGGTATGCTCTATTTTTATTTTATGGAAGGCAACCAATTTATTCGGAATCGTAATATCATATTCGGAGAAACATACATAAGTAAGCTTTAATCTATGGTCTCTCTTAAATCCGGTAAACTCATCATCACAGAAAGCTCTAGTAATTTCTCTTGCCCTGTCAGGGCGGAAGTTAAAGAAGATGATAGAATCATTATCCTTAATTGTAGCTATCGGCTTTCCATTCTCAGAAATAACGGTCGGCATTACGAATTCATCGTATTTTTCCTGATCATAAGAGTTTTGAACTGCAAGCACGCCGCTATCTGCGATTTCACCCTCACCATGAACCATGGCACGGTAGGCTTTCTCAACACGATCCCAACGATTGTCACGGTCCATAACATAATAACGACCCATTACTGTGGCAATTTTACCCACACCTATGATCTTCATTTTTTCCCATAGCTCTTCTACAAACCCCTTTCCGGATGAAGGAGGTGTATCCCTACCATCTAAGAATGCATGAACAAACACCTTAGTTAAACCCTGTTTCTTTGCCATCTCCAGCAAACCGTAAAGATGGGTATTATGGCTGTGAACGCCTCCATCAGACAATAGGCCATAAAGATGTAGTGCCGAATCATGTCTCTTACAATTATCTATTGCTGATAATAATGCCGCATTTTGAAAGAAGGTTCCATCCTGGATTTCCTTCGTAATTCTCGTTAATTCCTGGTATACTATCCTTCCAGCACCCATATTGATATGACCTACTTCGGAATTACCCATCTGTCCTTCCGGTAAACCTACTGCCATACCACTGGCATTTCCTTTAGCGAACGGATACTCTGCCATTAATTTATCCATGACCGGAGTTCTTGCTTTTGCAATTGCATTAGCCTCTTTCTTATCATTTAAACCATAACCATCTAAGATCATTAACACTGTTGGTTTTTTACTCATACTTACTCCTTTTCTTATCTCTTATGATGCAATTTATAATGTGACTTTAATAGTGCTTACTTAAAGCAAACTCCTTATACATTTCATGTTTTCACCTGTATTTTATTCCGTATCAGGATTAGGATTGGTCATTGTAATCTACTTATTAAAAACGAATTATTAATATTTGAAATACCATGTCCCCGTTTTGTAATAGGATATTTGCGAAATTCTTGAGCAAGATTATTCACCCTGCTCAAGATATGATAAATACTTACTTATTTATTATAGTTGACAATCTTACCAAAATCAACTTTTAAACTTGCACCGCCAACCAAACCGCCGTCAATGTTTGGTTGGGAGAATAAATCTGGCGCACTGGCTGCAGATACACTGCCGCCATATTGAATGCGAATCGCTTCCGCTGTAACTGCATCATAGATTTCTGCGATACACTCACGAATAGCTTTACATACTTCTTCTGCCTGCTCTGTTGTAGCCACTTTACCGGTGCCGATTGCCCAAATCGGCTCATATGCGATTACCGATTCCTTTGCCTGATCTGCAGTAACATTTAAAAACGCAATTTTAATCTGCTGACGTACAAAATCTATTGTAATACCCTGCTCTCTCTGCTTTAAGGATTCTCCACAGCAGATAATTGGTGTGATACCATGCTCAAATGCCTTTAATACTTTTTTATTCACAGTTTCATCCGTTTCTGCAAAGTATTCTCTTCTTTCTGAATGTCCTATGATCACATATTTAACTCCAATATCCGTTAACATGTTGGGTGCAATTTCACCGGTATAAGCACCGCTTTCTTCAAAGTACATATTCTGAGCACCAATTTGAATATTAGTTCCCTTTACCGCTTCCATTGCAGTTGTTAAAGATATCGCAGGTACACAGAAAACCACATCTGCATCCTTGGTTTCCACTAAAGGTTTTAATTCATTAATTAAAGTAACCGTCTCGCTGGGAGTTTTATTCATCTTCCAGTTACCGGCAATTATTTTCTTACGCATGTTTGTCCTCCTATTTAAATCATATTATTCTTACTATATATGTTATCCAAATTTAAAAGATACTCTCAAAAAAATTATCTTGTATTGTGAAGATTCAGTCTCTCATATTTATCATTAATCGGTTAAGATAAATCTTTTATTAAACTTGTGTAATATCATAGATTGTAGCAAGCTCCTCTCTATTACTTACAGCCATCAAGAAAAGCTTGCTACTAGTGTACTGTCTCACTTTACAATAAATATATTCTAGTTCTACTTATTTATCATTCGCCGCAGCTACACCGGGAAGTTCTTTTCCTTCTAAGAATTCTAAGGAAGCACCACCACCGGTTGATATATGGGTCATCTTATCACCAAAGCCTAAGGTATTAACAGCCGCAGCTGAGTCTCCACCACCGATGATTGTGGTAGCATCAATCTCTGCAAGAGCTTTCGCTACAGCGACGGTACCTTTAGCAAAGTTAGATAACTCGAATACACCCATTGGTCCGTTCCATACAACGGTCTTAGCATCCTTAATTGCATTTGCATAAAGCTCGCGGGTCTTCTCACCGATATCAAGACCTTCCCAATCCGGTTCGATTTCGCCACGCCCAACAGTTTTATAAGGTGTATCATTAGAAAACTCCTGTGCAACCACAGTATCAATCGGAATTAATAAATTAACACCTTTTTGCTTCGCTTTCTCCATCATCTCTCTTGCATAATCCAGATAATCTGCTTCTAATAAAGATAATCCAACTTCTTCTCCCAAAGCTTTCATAAAGGTATATGCCATACCGCCACCGATAATTAATGTATCTACTTTATCTAATAAATTATCAATAACAGAAATTTTACTGGACACTTTAGAACCACCAAGTATAGCAACAAACGGTCTCTTAGGATTATTAACTGCATTACCTAAGAACTCAATTTCCTTCTGCATTAAATAACCTACAACTGCGGTATCAACGTATTTTGTTACACCAACATTGGAACAATGTGCTCTGTGAGCTGTACCAAATGCATCATTTACGAATATATCACAAAGAGAAGCTAATTCCTGGCTAAATGCATCACCGTTTTTGGTTTCTTCTGCTCTGTAACGGGTGTTTTCAAGAAGTACAACCTCGCCTTCTTTCATAGCTGCAACTGCTGCTTTCGCATTCTCTCCAACTACATTATCGTCTTTCGCAAATTTTACTTCCTGGCCAAGAAGCTCAGCAAGTCTTACTGCTACCGGAGCTAAAGACAACTCAGGTTTAGGCTCACCCTTCGGTTTTCCAAGATGAGAACATAGAATTACTTTTCCACCATCTTTTACTAATTTCTTTATTGTAGGAAGCGCTTCAACAAGACGTACCTCATCCGTGATTTTTCCTTCCTGTAACGGAACATTAAAGTCACAGCGAACTAATACTTTTTTACCCTTTACATTGATATCGTCAACAGATTTTTTATTTAACATGAAAACTGCTCCTTTCTTATGGATCATCTAATTTAACATGTATGTTGCTATGTTTCTATAATTTGCATAAATTTACTTTTTCCAGCCTATGTGTCGTGTCAATATAAGTTACCACTGCTATGAATCATCTAAGTTAATGAAATGCTTAATCTGACTCTATATACTAGCTGATACTCTTCAAATAACAAAAACTTCACATAACATAACTTCATATATAATTCTATTAAATATCAAAAAAGGTCCGGCCCTGAAAGACCGGACCCATAATGGATCATTTAAGCTAATGCTTAAGCTAATTCTGCAAAATATTTGATAGTTCTTACCATCTGGCTGGTGTATGAATTCTCATTGTCATACCAGGAAACAACCTTAACTAAAGTTTTGTCACCTAAATCAGTTACCTTAGTCTGTGTTGCATCAAATAAAGAACCATAGGTAATACCGATTACGTCAGAAGATACTATTTCATCCTCTGTATATCCAAAGGAAGCACTAGCTGCTGCCTTCATAGCTGCATTAATATCAGCTTTAGATACTTTACCATTCACAACTGCAACTAATTCTGTGATGGAACCTGTAGGAACAGGAACTCTCTGTGCTGCACCGTCTAATTTACCGCTTAACTCAGGAATAACAAGACCGATTGCTTTAGCTGCACCGGTAGAATTAGGAACAATATTCACAGCTGCTGCACGAGCTCTTCTTAAATCACCCTTAGCGTGAGGACCATCAAGAGTCATCTGATCACCGGTGTAAGCGTGAATGGTTGTCATAAAGCCTTTTTCAATAGGAACTAATTTATTTAATGTATCTGCCATAGGAGCTAAGCAGTTCGTTGTACAGGAAGCTGCTGAAATGATAGTATCGCTAGCCTTTAAAGTGTTCTCGTTAACGCTGAATACAACGGTAGGAAGATCATCGCCTGCCGGAGCAGAGATAACAACCTTCTTAGCACCTGCGTCGATATGAGCCTGAGATTTTGCTTTGGAAGCGAAGAAGCCTGTACACTCAAGAACTACATCTACACCAAGCTTACCCCAAGGTAAATCAGCAGGATTTCTCTGTGCATAGATCTGAATTTCCTTACCGTCAACTACGATAGAATTCTCTTTCGCTACAACTGTATCAGCTTTAGCATATCTACCCTGTGCTGAATCGTATTTTAATAAGTGTGCTAACATCTTAGCATCTGTTAAATCGTTAATTGCTACGATTTCGTAACCTTCAGCACCAAACATCTGTCTGAATGCAAGACGGCCGATACGTCCGAAACCATTAATTGCTACTTTTACTGCCATGATTATATTCCTCCTAATTGTTTAATTTATTATATACTGCCAATAGACAGCACTATATCATTTTTTAAGACTTGATCTTTCAGTCCCTGAGATTGATAAATTTTTCTCAATCACATTTTACCTAATTTAAACTAAAATATCAAGATTTTCTTATGAAATAATTAATTATTATGACTTTGTTTATATTTTATAAGGTTTCAATAATATTTTTGTGCAACTTTTCAGAAACAGTTTTACTCAATCTGTATGACCATTATTCAAGCTCGTTTTCTACAAAGTTTGCAATATTTAAGGAATGATCTGAAATTCTCTCCAGATTTATTAATGCATCAATAAAGATAACACCATTTTCTGAAGTACAAACTCCCTGAGATAAACGATCGATGTGTTGCTGTCTTAGCTTGTCCTTTAAATCATCTACCTGCTGTTCCATCTTCTCTACGTTCTTAATGAATTCTATATTCTCAGTGTCTCTCGCTTTGATTGCATTATCAAAGGAATCAATTGCTATCTCGCAGATTTCCTTTAGTTCTTCATAAGCATCATCTGAAAAATAAATATTATTTTCAATCTTTTCAAGAGCTAAATCTGCAAGATTTTCCGCATGATCACCAACTCTTTCAATGTTACTGATTGTATGGAAAAGATTGTTCACGATCTGACTCTGTTTTTCTGTTATTGATAGATTATTAATCTTAACCAGATATTCGGAGATTATTTTTTGATGAGCATCGATAATCTTCTCAACATCTAAAACTTTTCTAGCTTTTTCTTCATTGTTTTTCAAAAGAGCCTCTACCGCTTCTCTGGCATTATCTAGAGTAATCTCACCCATATGAACTACTTCTTTAACAGCGTTTTGTACTGCAAAAGAAGGGGATTCAAAAATTCTTTCATCAAGATGACGTAAGGTTACACGGATATCGTCATCTGTTGTATCAATCTTAGAATCATCTATGATTTTACCGGATATTTTCACTAATAAATTAGCAAACGGGAATAACAGCAAAGTGTTAGCAACATTAAATAATGTATGGAAAATCGCGATTTCAACACTATTAATCTGCGAATTAGCAAATGCAGTATTTACTTTGAATATAATAAAGACTACTGTACCGAAAATCACAGTACCGATCAAGTTAAACATCAAATGGATCGCAGCTGCTCTTTTTGCTGTCTTATTAGCGCCGATACTTGCGAGGATCGCTGTAATTGTGGTACCAATGTTTTGACCTAAGGTTATATATACAACTGAATTCCAGCCTAAAGACAAATTCATTGCCAAGGTTTGAAGTATAGATACAGATGCAGAGGAACTTTGTATAATAGCAGTTACTACCGCACCAACTATAACACCCAAGAATGGATTTTTACCTAAAACACTAAAGGCTTGTGTAAATATAGGAGCGTCACGATAAGGTTTAATTGCATCGGACATTAATGTTAAGCCAATGAATAGCAAACCAAATCCAAACAATATCTCCCCTAATTCTTTCCTCTTCTCATTTTTGCTGTTAAACATCATGATAAAAGCACCAATTGCCACTACCAAGGGAGCGAAGAAATCAGGTTTTAATACCTTGCTCCATTCACTCATGGATACCATCCAGGCAGTAATTGTAGTTCCAATATTAGCACCCATAATGATACCAACAGCCTGTGTAAGATTAATAATACCTGCATTAACAAAACCAACTACTATAACTGTTGTAGCAGATGAACTTTGTAGTATGAATGTAACCAGAGTTCCTACCAGCACTCCGAGAAAACGATTCCTTGTCAGATAACCCAACAAACGTTTCATCTTACCACCGGCTGTTTTTTGAAGTCCGCTACTCATGACGTTCATACCATAAATAAACATTCCGAGTCCACCGGCAAAAACAAAAATCATTTCCAGCATTTTAATATCCATTTTTATCCTCCATATGCCCGTTAGTATATTATGTACCACAAAATTTTTCACATACATGTTAATGATAACATATTTTAAATTGTAGGTAAATTATTTTATGACTTATAATGTATTTATTTTTAATTTTTGTTAGAATTAACTTTTTTTACATGAATTTTACACAGCTTTTTAGTAAAAACCCCGGTGTATGAAGTATATTCTCATACGAAACCGGGATCTTCGAAATCAAACTAATTTAACTCATTGGATTTATTTTTTTACTTCTGACAGAGTCTGCTTGAGAGGACATATATCCCTTACTGCCTACAATACCCGCACTTCCCGGTTTGCCTGCACTTTGTACGGAGTTAACAGCAGATGAACTACCAGACATTCCTGAACCACTCATTCCACTGCTGCTATTCATTCCGGAGCTGTTTCCCATGCCTGAGGAACTTCCGCTCATTCCGCTGCTGCTATTCATTCCGGAACTACTTCCCATGCCTGAGGAACTTCCACTCATTCCGCTGCTGCTATTTATTCCGGAACTACTTCCCATGCCTGAGGAACTTCCGCTCATTCCGCTGCTGCTATTCATTCCGGAATTGCTTCCCATGCCTGAGGAACTTCCGCTCATTCCGCTGCTGCTATTCATTCCGGAACTACTTCCCATGCCTGAGGAACTTCCGCTCATTCCGCTGCTGCTATTCATTCCGGAACTACTTCCCATGCCTGAGGAACTTCCGCTCATTCCACCACTCATACCGGAACCGTTGCTCATGCCTCCACTCATACTGGCACCTCCACTCATTCCGGAACTGCTTCCCATACTTGAGGAGCTTCCGCTCATTCCACCACTCATCCCAGAGCTTGCATTCATTCCTGTTCCACTACCGAAAACCGATTTCAAGCTCATTATTTCATTTTGAGAAGCCTGTTGAGGCGGTTGATAATAATTCTTGGTTTTTGCCAACTGGTATAATTGATATTGGGATTGTTCTGCTTCATTTCTCATCTGCTGTAATGCACTTCTAAGCTGTGAATTATCTGCCTGAGAGATCATATCTGTATAAGTCTTCAGACTGGAATTAATTGCATTTAACGCATCGGATACCATTGCTTTTTCCTGCATCATTCTATTTTCCTCCTATTGTAAAAATTGTAATATGGTCTGTTTGTTCTTTTCACACGAACTAGCTGCCTGTTGAAAAAATTGTTTTACACTCTGATCTTGTGAGTTTTGAGCATAGTTGCTGAACTTTTCAATATCTGACTCACCAAACTGTAATAAGTGTCTTACATTTTGAAGTTCCATCTCATTAAGATTTGCCATAATATACCCTCCTTTTTCTGTGTAATACAAAATTATTATCTCTTAATAAAATAAAAGATATTCGTACATAACAAACTAGCTTTCGAATTTTTTTGTAAATATATCAAATTATATGGGCTTTTTATGATATAGGAAATTCGGAGAAATTATATATCATAAAAAAAGCTCCGGAAGTAATTCTATCGAAATTACTTCCGGAACTCTAACATCGTATGTTTATTTATAAATTTCTTTTTATTTATTACTGTTTACTATTTTTTATTATTTATTTGAAGTATTTTTTTTAAGATCTTAACTTATATTCTAATCTGATTTTATCCGCGATCAGTGCGACAAATTCAGAGTTCGTAGGTTTTCCCTTGCCATTACTTACTGTATATCCAAATAATTCATCTATTGTATCCATCTTCCCTCTACTCCAAGCGACTTCAATCGCATGTCGAATAGCTCTTTCAACTCTACTCGGAGTCGTTTTGTGACGTTTTGCTATAGAAGGATATAAAAGCTTTGTGATGGAATTAAGCATCTCTGTATCATTCACTGACATCATAATTGCATCTCTCAAATATTGATATCCTTTAATATGTGCCGGAACCCCAATTTCATGAATAATGTTGGTTACATCTGATTCTAAATTTCTTTCCATATATGCGCTCTTATTTTCATAAGCACTAACTCTATGGTTATCTATCAGTTTATTATGGTAATCTCCCTTAATCTGCTTTATTCTAGATAGTACAACATTATTGTCAAACGGTTTCATAATATAATAATTTGCACCTAACTCAAATGCATTTTCTGTAACACCTTCCTGACCGATTGCTGTAATAACAATAAAAGAAGGATTCTTTTTAAACTCGGAATCCCTTCTTACCTTTTCCATTACCCCTAGCCCGTCCAACTTTGGCATAATTAAATCCAATAATACAACATCAGGCTTTTTCTCTTTAATCATTTCCAAGGCATCAATTCCATTTTCAGACTTACCTACTACCTCAATATCAGCATCTTCTTTTAGAATGTCCTCTAGTAGATTCACCATCCTCTCATTGTCATCCACAATTGCAACATTAATCTTACCCATTTGCTCTCTAACCTCCATTACATTTTCTGATTTTTCCCATACTTATAGTTTCTTTTATAACCCCAGCTCCTATGGAATATTTGTTATTTGGTATTTGTGTTTAAAATTACACTATTTGTGTTATTATTGGCATAGATTTTGATTTCATGTTGTTTTATGTATTCATTATATATCTTTCATAATTATGCGTCAATAATTATCGTTTTAGCAAAATTACCAAAATATGAATGCCAAATTATGACTAATGTTATTAATATTTTACATTTTGAGCCATTAAATAGCATTTAAACCAAGAATTCTACATCATGTCATAACAACTGTATGCAAGTTTATACAAGCTTTTTTAAAGGGGCAAAGGTAATACAATTCTTTCACACCAAACAAGGTATGGTAATTTGTAAATTTTTACCATACCTGAATTATAGCTATATAAAATCAAACATTCAATTGTTTCTTGTCGCACCATTCGACAGCAAAAAGATTGAAAAAAATTGAGAAAAATCTGTAACCACAACATTTTGTATAATTGGAAATTATATACAGTAAATATGATGTTACTTACTTAATAAATAACTTGTATTTTATAATATTTCGTCGACTTCTTTTTTTAACAAAAGTTTTGCTTATTCTAAATTATTTACCATGTTTTCAATAAAAGTACCGTAACCTTTGGTTGAATCCTGTATAAATACATGTGTAACCGCACCAATTATCTTATTATTTTGGATAATAGGGCTACCACTCATTCCTTGTACAATTCCACCTGTTAAATTCAGTAATCTTTCATCCGTTATTTTTAGAATAATTCCTTTACTATGGTTATTGTTGCTGATATCTACACTTTCAATCTCTATTTCAAAATCATTAACCTTATCTTCGACTGTACACCGGATATATGCTTTCCCTTTCTTAACCTCTTGTTTTAACGCGATTTTTAAGGGTTTATCATTTAATAAATTACTGTTATTTTTATTCATATTTCCGAAGATCCCCTGATAAGTATTGTTCTTAATATCACCAAGTTTATATTTATCACTTTGTCTGATCATTCCGATTAACTCTCCCGGCTCTCCTTCTTTTCCTTTAATAATTGACATTATATCCGCAGAATATATAGAGCCTTTCTTAATTTCCATTAATAGACCGGTATCAATATCTGTAATACCATGTCCCAAAGCGCCAAAATAACCGTTGGATGATATAAAAGTAAGTGTTCCAATACCTTGCGTATTATCCCTAATCCAAGCTCCGATTTTATATATCCCCCCAGGAGTTTCTATCGGTGATATTTTCACAGTTACTTTTTCATTATTCCTTCGTATTAGAAGTGTGATATCTTCTCCATTACATTCCTGTATTCTATTGATTAATTCTTCTTTATTTCTAACCGAATATCCGTTTATGGTCAATATATAATCTCCTGATTTTAGTTTATTACTAATTGGTTCATAATTCAAACCATCCGAACCGGTGATACGTCCGCTTCCCAATACCAAGATACCATCTGTTTCAACATAAATCCCAATTGGTGTGCCACAGGGTATTAATTCAAAGGTATCAATTACGTCTAAGGATATGTTCTTAAAATTAAATATTCCAAATAATTTTAAATTAATTTTATACTGACCGGTTTGCGAAGATGCCAAGGTAAAAGGCCGATTAAGATTAATATTAATCTGATTGGAAGGTACACTCAGATCATTTACACTGATAACTCCGATGTCTTTCGTTTCTATATTAGCTTCGACCGGCATGTTAAAATCAAAGCTTTCTTCTGTACCTACCAGTATTTTAATTTCATCAGGAATTCTTTTGTCTATTGTATAGATCGCAAAGAATACAATTGCAAAAATATTAATAATTAGAAGAAATAATAGTACTCTTCTGTATATTTTCTTGGTCCTCATCCTTTCACCTCATATTATTTTCTTTTCTATAGGTATTTTCCCAATCTGATTTTATCTTACTTACTATTTTTGACCGGTCTTAATAGGACAACGATTGCCCTATTATTTTGCATCAAAAAAGGATATACATAGTATTGTATATCCTCAACTTTAGTATTCGCTTTTTTCGTATTTAAAGCTTGTATTTTTTTGTAGTAATTGCTAATTCCTTCATTTCTCTTGCGTTTTCTGTCACACGCTCTGTTATTTCAGCTCCTCCAAGAATACGCGCAATTTCTTCGATTGATTCATCCTCGTTTAATTTACTAATGGTGGTTTGAGTAGAAACTCCATCTGTCTTTTTTTCAATCACATAATGTGAATCAGCCATTGCTGCAATTTGCGCCAAATGGGTAATACAGATAATCTGATGATGTTTTGCGATTACAGAAAGCTGTTCAGATACCTTCTGTGCAGTTCTTCCGCTAATACCAACATCTATTTCATCAAAAATAAGAGTTTCAATTTCATCTTTATCCGCTAATACTGATTTTATTCCTAGCATAATTCTGGAAAGTTCACCACCGGATGCCACCTTTGCTAACGGTCTCGGTGTTTCTCCGGGATTAGTAGAGATAATAAACTCAGCATCATCGATTCCATTGGAGCTATAAGTATCATTTTGTTTAAAGACCATTTCAAACTGTACGTCAAGAAAATTCAAAGCAATTAAGGCATCTTTAATCTTATCTGTAAGTTCTTTTGCTTTTTGTTTTCTAATATCAGAAAGTTTATAGGATAAGTCTTTTAGTTTCTCTTCCGACTCGGTTAATGATTTTTTTAACTTTAACATATATAAATCATAATTATTGTATTTTTCCAGTTTTTCCTCGCAATCACGACAATAACGAAGAATTCCTTCCAAGGAATTGCCATATTTTTGTTTTAAATGATTAATTAAATCAAGACGTTTCGTTACCTCTGCCAGTTCTTCTTCATGATTGTCCATATCGGAGATATATTGCGATACGTCTCTATTAAAATCATTCAACAGTGCCTCAATATCTGTGGCCTGAGATAATAAACTGCTAATGGAATCATCATATTCTGCCAGTTTTAATAGTTGTCTTAGGGCTCTGCTAATCATATCTCCGGAAGCATTTGCTTCATATCCGGTATAACGATATACACTTTGAAGACCTTCTGCAATTGTATTGGCATTAAATAATTTTTTATAAGTTATAGCAAGTTCATCATCTTCTCCCAGAACAAGTGCTGCACTCTTTATTTCATTCACCTCATACTCTAAAAAAGAGATTTCCCTTAATCTCTTCTCTTCATCAATACCGGCTTTCTCATATTCGTTCTTTATAATAGTATAATCCTTATAGCACTTTACTAATTCCTGTTTTAAGGTATCGATTTCATCCTTTGCATACCGATCTACAATTTCCAAATGCTTTGCCTTATGTAGAAGAGATTGGTGCTCATGTTGTCCATGTATGTCAATAAGCATTCCGGCAACCATAGATAGAGCAGTTGCTGTAACATTTTCCCCATTAATTTTGCATATACTTCTTCCGGGCATAATTTTTCTTGATATAATAATTTGGTTGTCATCGATAGGTAAATCCAGTTCTTTCATTATATCAAAAACCGCTTCGTCTTTGGTTTCAAATACCATCTCAACCAAAGCATAATCCGCTCCGCTTCGAAGAATATTTTTTGAAACCTTTGCACCCAGGGCAGCATTAATAGATCCAATGATTATGGATTTACCTGCACCTGTTTCACCGGTCATTATATTCAAGTGATCTTTAAATATCACTTCCACTTCATTAATAATAGCAAAATTCTTTACATGAAGACTGACTAACAAACAACATCCTCCTATCTTATCTGCGGTATCTGATCCTCAATGCTAAAAACGTATGTTCTGAAAACATTGTATCATAATGGAAATGTTTTATCAATCCTATCTTTCTATCCTTGTAGGATTTCACATGTTTTATCGTTTTCTTTATTCATTATGACCAAGGGATCTAAACGTATGCCATAATATTGGTTATGTTAACATTATCCTCCGCAAAATTGTATTGATTAAAAAAAACAAATGACTTCCCAAGTCGGCTTGGAAGATAACTGCTTTTTCTTAGCTGCATAAAGAAATAGCGTAGCAGTCTAAAACTGCTACGCCATAAACTCTAACCTATTGGGGTCACATCAACATCAAAACAGTACTCGATTCCTTATTAGTACAAAAAACTATCTGTTTCTTCATATACTAACAAGAATAGGAACTATATCTCTTCTGTTATAATAATAGGCTATTATTTAATAATATTTCGATTTAACTTATTTTAACTACTTTAATCTTACATTGCAGCTTTCGTCCGTTTACGGTAGCCGTTATGGTAGCAGTCCCTGTTCCTCTGGAGCTTATTGTTGTACTGGTATTATTCATTCTCCTAAGTACGGCAATTTCAGGATTATCAATACTCCAGGTAACTGGCGTGGTTGCCCCTTCTACACTTAATGCATAATTGTATGTTGTATATTGCTCCAGAGTCAGTTCCGTAAAATTAAGTCCGACTACAGTAACTTCAATGGTCGCTGTTTTTCCCGAATCTGTCATTACGGTTATCATAGCAGTACCTGTAGCTCTCGCTGTAATTTTACCTGTTTTCGGATCAACCTGAGCAACTGCCACATTATCCGTACTCCAGCTATAACCATCCGTTGAAGCTACCGGACTAAGGGTGACTCTGACTACCTTGTCTTCCCCTGATACCATTACAAGTTTTTTATCCATAACTGTTATTCCTGTTGATGGAATACGGTTGCTTACCGTTACATAAGTCATTGCTCTCTTACCACTGTTATCTTGAGCAAACGCGGTAATGGTTGCAGTACCCGGTTTTAAAGCTAAAACCACACCATCTTCATCCACGACTGCAACACTCTCATCACTGGAAGACCAAGCCGCTTCATTATAGGTTGCATTACTCGGTTTAATCGTAGCCTTCAGCTCTGTATTATCACCAACAAACATAGATACATAACCTTTATCCAAAGTTAATCTGGTTACCTGTCTTACCACTTCTACTTCACAGCTTGCTTCTACTTCGCTTCCATCCTGTGCGGTTGCGGTAATGACTGCATATCCCAAGGCTACACCGGTTACTTTACCGTTCTTATTGACTGTCGCAACCTTTTCATTACTGGATTCCCAAGTAACCTTCTTATTGGTAGCGGAGCTAGATAGAACATCTGCATTTATGACAAAACTCTTACCCACACCTAAACGATACATGGAGTGATCTAATTGAATAGAAGTAACCTTTTCCCAAACTGTCACTACACAGGTAGCCGAATAACCGCCATCCAAAGTCTTTGCTGTAATGACTGTTGTACCACCCATAAGACCTTCTACTACACCGTTCTTATCAATTGTTGCCACTCTGGTATTAGAACTTTCCCAAGTTACACCCAGTTCAGAGGCTTCACTGGGGGATACGGATACTTTTAATTCAAATTCATCTCCAACATAGATCGTTTTATCTGAAAAGTTAAGAAGTAATCCTTCTACCGGCAGAGTTACATTTACCTTCGCATAAGCAATTGCGCCTGCTTCCGTCCTTGCCATTATAAGCGCGTTACCGGCTTCTTTGGCCGTAACTTTACCATGTGCATCTACAATCGCAACCTTCGTATCAGTTGATTCCCAAAGTAAGTCATTATCCGTACTGTCCTTTGGTGAAAGTTCTGCTTTTATGTAATAGTATTCATCGGTCTTTAGATCGAGCTCTGTAACATCGAACTTTATTCCTGTGGCTACCTGCCTAACCGTGATTGTACAATATACGGATTTACCGCCATCCAAGGTTTTGAGGATAATAACTGCTGTTCCAGGTTTCTTAGCCGTCACTTTACCGGTTTTATCAACTGTTGCAACCGATGTATTGGTAGAGGTCCAGATTACAGAGTTTTTACTTGCGTTGGATGGAAGTACCAGATAAGTAAGCCTGGTTGACTGACCAACATACATCGTCTTCTCTGTCTCATCCAGTGCTACGGATACCACCGGAATCTCGATCGTCATATTACAGGTTGCCGTAAGCCTTGGGTTATCATCGGATGTAGCGATGATTGATACCGAACCCGGATTTAACAAAGTAACCAGTCCGTTTTGATCTACTCTGGCAATTGATTCATCCGTTGATCTCCAATGGACCGTCTTATTTAACGCATTTTCCGGATAAACTGTCGCCCGCAGTTGTACTCTTTTCATAGCTAAATCTAAAGTAACATTTGTTTCAGATAAGACTATACTGGTAACCGGTTGCTGTATCCGTACATGAGTATATCCGACTACAATGTTATTCTGATTTATGGCAGATATAACTGCATGTCCACCTTCGACACCTCTTATTGTTGCTGAAAGTGGTGTACTCTCTAGTATCTCAACAATATTGTCATTTGATGATTTCCAGGTTAATGTAATACCGCTTAAATTCTTTGGTGTAATGGTAGCATGGAGAGTCTGTAAACCATCAATTGGTATTGTTACTTCAGCCGGTGTAATGGTGACGGTTTCCACCGATTGTTGAACCGTTACCCTACAGGTAGCTTTTTTCGCTACGCCGTTAATAATCTGTTGCGCTGTTATCGTTACAATACCCGGTTTTAAACCGGTAACCAGCCCACCCTCAACCGTAGCGATTTTATCATCACTGGTGAACCACCTTATCTCCTTGGTAGGATCGGTAACGAGAGCCTGTAATAATACGGTTCCGGAGGTATAGATATGAGCATTCGTTAGACTTAGCGCGATTCCGTCTATTACTGTTATATTCAGGGTGATTGTCCCTACGATCACATCATTATCATATAAATTGGATACTGATTTATAAGTTAGCTGAATTGTAGTCTGTCCTTTTCGATTCGCCGATATTTCACCTGTTTCAATGTCAATACTTGCAATATTAGGATCCGTTTCATAATAATTAAAGATATCCACATCAGGGATATTCGAATTCTCCAGAACACTATAAGTATCTCCTACGGTCATAACCAGATTTCTATCTGCAATATTAATCGGAACAACCACCATCATATAGGCATAAGGGGCATTGGTACCTGTAGTGAATTTTTCATTAGCAAAAGCATATATCTTATAAGTTCCTGCCTTTACGTTAGTAAAGGTTACATTACCACTAATCTCGCTGACAGTGTAGTTTATCAAATCGCTATCGGGAGATAGCTTTTTACCATCCAGATCACGAACCTCCCATTTCAGATTAGTTCCTATCATAGCGTTTGATTCAATTACAAATTCTGAAGGAACTCCTTGGGCTACGCCTATGCCCGGTCCCACTTCATTCTCTTTCCCAACCGAATCTATATCATGGTGTGTTCCTGATGCATCGTCATAGGCTAAGCGAAAGGTTGGTTTAACCACAGCTCTTAAGGTTATCTCCATTGGTCTATCGTTGGAGGACATTGTGTTGGTAGTTACGGTAATTTCTGCACTACCGGAACCCACGGCTTTGATTTTACCGGTTTCCTCATCTACGGTTACAACTCCTTCATTGTCACTGGTGAAGGAGAGTAAGGAAGCAGAAATAGCTGCACCGCTTACAGTCTCCGTCTCATCTACAGGAACATAATCCAGATATTTTAGATAAATCTGCTTCTCATCATCTATATTCTCTAAGATCAATACTCTCTCTTTGGTTGTGGTAGAGGTTATTAAACCAGTTTTTTGAGAATCGAACTCTAGACCGACTTTCACTTGACAGCTTAATGAATAACTACTGGTTCCCGTACTGATTACCGCTGTAATGGTGGAATATCCGGGACCTTTTCTAACCAGTTTAACAAAGTTCGATCCGTAAGTCGTGTTTTCTAAAGATACAACACCAGTTTCTGATGATACCCAGCTTACAGTTGCATCTGGCATCCATTCCTCTCCGGCTGTAATATTCAGCAATACCTCAGGAGACTTCATCTCATATTCCGTCCCGGCCTTCTTTTGTTGGCCGTTAAACACGAAAAAATACTCCTCGGGCAAAGTAACCTGCGATGCCTTCGCATTATAATCTATTGAAAAAAACCATGCTATGGATAAAATCAACCCTATTATTATTGGTAAACCGTATCTTCTCATTTTGCTCATCACATAACCTCCTAAGAAACCTTGTCATATAGAATATATCGGCAATTAAAACCATTTACTTAGTATATTTTAACTATATTGTAAATGTAGTTTTTGGCAGTTATGTGTCATATTCCCTCATAATATAAATTCTTGAAAATTCTTTTAGTTATTACCTTTCTTTATTTCGTACGAAGCACCCTCATGGCGTTTAAAAGTGCTAACAAGGCAACGCCTACATCGGCAAAGATTGCAAACCATATGGAGGTAATCCCCAAAAACGCCAAGACCATGATTGCCAATTTAAATCCAAGAGCAAATACAATATTTTGAGCTACAATTCTTCTGGTCTTTCGTGCAATCTTTATGGCTGTAACAATTTTACCTATATCGTCATTCATGATAACCATATCAGCAGCCTCAATAGCCGCATCTGACCCGATACCTCCCATGGCAATGCCGATATCTGCTCCTGCTAATACCGGGGCATCGTTAATTCCGTCTCCGATGAATACTATTTTACTTTTATCTGCTATATGTTCTTTGTATTGTTGGAACTTTTCAACCTTATCCTGGGGTAGAAGCTCTGAGGCAAACTCATCAATTCCTGCCAGCCTAGCAATCTCTTCCGCTCTTTTTCTTTGATCACCTGTTAACATAACCGTTCTCTTAATTCCAAATTGTTTTAAATGCTTCATGCTTTCTTTTACATTGCTTTTAATCTCATCCGATATCAGAATATATCCCATATATTTTTGATTAAATGCCACATGAATAATACTGCCTGCTTTATAAGGTATGGCCGGTGTAATGCTATATTCCTTCATAAGTTTTTCGTTACCCGCATAGATAGTTCCTACAGAGGTCTTAGCAATGATACCGTAACCGGCTCTTTCTGTTATCTGTTCCACCGATAAATCTTCTGACCTTAGGTTAGTATTCGAAAATATATCACCAGACTTATCTTTACATTTTCTTTTCTCATAATAAGAGATGATTGATTTTGCAATTGGATGGGTTGATTGTCCTTCTGCTAATGCAGCAAGATGGATTAGTTCTGATTCACTTACCCCTTTAACCGGATATACCTTAGATACTTCAAAAACACCTTTTGTGAGAGTTCCTGTTTTATCAAATACTATGGTATCAATATGATTTAAAGCATCTAGATAATTACCGCCCTTGATTAAAATTCCGTGTCTAGCAGCTCCGCCAATGCCTCCAAAGAAACTAATAGGAATTGAGATTACAAGAGCACAGGGACAGGATATAATTAAGAAGCTCAACGCACGATAGATCCAGGTTGCATATGATCCAAATCCGAATAAGGGAGGGAATAAGGCAACTCCAACCGCTGTAAATACAACAATTGGTGTATAATATCTGGCAAACTTTGTAATGAACTTTTCACTATGGGCTTTCTTACTTCCGGCATTTTGTACCAATTCCAGTATTTTAGTAACCGTAGACTCTCCAAAGGGCTTCGTTACTTTAATTTCCAATACTCCGCTGGTATTAACAGTCCCAGATAAAACCTCGTCATGTTTCAGAACCTCTATGGGAATACTTTCCCCCGTAAGTGCTCTTGTATCAACAAAACTACTGCCTTTTATAACTATTCCATCCAGTGGTATTCTCTCACCGGGTTTAACTAAGATGATATCTCCTACCTTAACTTTATCCGGAGATACCACTTGTGTATTTCCACCATTCACCAGATTAGCATAATCAGGACGGATATCCATTAAGCCTGCAATATTCTTTTTTGATCTTCGCACGGCCATATCCTGGAACAACTCACCGATACCATAAAACACTAATACCGTAATTGCTTCCACCTGTTCGCCAATAAAAAACGCACCAAGGGACGCAATACCCATAAGAAAATTCTCATCAAAAATCTGTCCTCTTTTTATATTTCTGGCAGATGTCACAAGGATTTCATAACCTGATAACAGATATGCAACGGCAAAAGCAGCATTTTTGATTTCCGGTACTACATCAAGATAAGAAAAAACTGTGGTTAATAAAAGCGCAAGTCCCAGTCTCAATACAAATGGCCATACACTGTCGTCTACCGCACTGTTATGCTCATGATTGTGTTCTGTAGCCTTTGCTCCAGACATTCTGTTCTGCAATTGCTTTACCTTAATAGATGGTTCATGGGATTTTACAATTTTTTTTATTTTTTCAGTAATATCTGCATTCTTATCATCCTTCGCATTAAAACTTAATTTATTATTTATTAAATTTAAACTTACCTCTGATATTTCAGGCAATCTACCGACTTCATCTTCAATTTTCGATGCACAATTAGGACAGCAAAGTCCGTCTAATATAAATTCCATCTTATGATCCATATAATCACTACCTCTCCTGAATATGTTCTAATCCGATTTCCAGTATGTTTTTTACATGTTCATCAAGTAATGAATAGAATATGATTTTACCATCTCTTCGGGACTTAACGAGTTTCTCCTGTCTCAAGGTTTTTAGCTGATGGGAAATCGCTGATTTTGTCATATTGAGAAGTACAGCCAGATCACATACACACATTTCTGAGCGGTCCAAGGCCCATAAAATCTTTATTCTTGTACTATCACCGAATACCTTAAAAAAGTCCGCCAAATCATATAACAACTCTTCCTCAGGCATATATTCTTTCACATCTTCAACCACATCTGCGTGGATGACGTCACAATCACATTGCATACTTTTATTATCCATTATATCTACATTTCCTTTCTCCTTAGTCTTTTAAATACCTATTTAACAAGGTTAGTATTAACCATTTCAGTTGTACGATTGAATAATTGTTCAACTGTTTACTTGTATTATATTCCATAGATAGAAAAAAATCAACTAGTATATTAGAAATTAAATCAATATTTATTTATTAAAAAGGGCTAACATTCATCTCCTATATTTATTCTCTAAATTAAGTGAGGTATATAGCCCAAAATTTAACATTTAAATGTAATGATATCCGTTCCTGTATTCACTATATCGTGGATATGCTTCGGTATTTTTCTTTATGAAAACGGGTAATAAAACAGATCGAACGAAATAACCAGTCAATCGTCATAGCAATCCAAACTCCCAGTACTCCGAAATCAAATATAATCGCTAATATATAACTAAAACCAATTCGCCATACCCACATAGAGACCATGGATATCCACATGGTGAATTTTACATCATTGGCAGCCCTTAAGGCATTAGGTAGTGTGAAGGAAATTGGCCATAAAAGCGTAGAAAGAACACAATGGTAAGTAATCAGCTGAGAAGCAATCCCATAGGTCTCTTCTGTCACATTATATAGTCTTAAAATAATTGGTATCATGAAAAAAATGATCACATTAATTCCACCCATCACCAGGTGTGTAACCTTCAACAACTTATAGGTATAACGCTTCACCCCGTCGAAGTCACAGGCTCCTACACATTGACCAACCACAGTGATCAAACCAAGGGACATGGCCGAGCCGGGAAGCACGCTAAGTCCGCCCACCGTACCGGCGATTGCATTGGCTGTTATTGCGGATGTTCCCAAACCGGCGATAATGCCATGAACTAAAATCTTACCAACCTGAAAAGCGCTGTTTTCCATTCCGTTGGGAATACCAATTCTTAAAATTCTCTTAACCATAGCCGGATGTATACGAAAATCCTTTATTCTTTCAACGTGTATCGCCAGTGTTTTATCTTTTAAAAGCACAAACATAGTGATCGCAGCAAACATTCTGGATAGTAAAGTAGCAATGGCTGCACCGGCAACCCCCATATCAAATACAAAGATAAATAACGCATTGCCTGACACATTAATTAAGTTCATTACAAAGGATATCTTCATAGATACCTTAGAATTGCCCATGGAGCGAAACAATGCCGCGCTGGCATTGTATACTGCTAAAAAAGGGTAGGACATAGCAGAATAGAATAGATAAATACGGGCATTCTCCATTACATCAGGAGCAACATCTCCAAACAAGAATCCTAAGATGAAATCCCTACCCAAAAACGTAAGGCTCATTAATAAAAGTGACAAAGCTAAGGTAGACGCAATCAACTGTTCCCCGGCTACACATGCATTTTTTCCTTCTTTATGACCCAAATACTGTGCAGACACCACTGCCCCACCGGTAGCTAATGCTGCAAACAAGCCTATGAGTAATATATTAATGCTGTCCACCAAGGATACACCGGATACCGCAGCTTCTCCGACTCTGGCGACCATCATGCCGTCTGCCATACCGACAAAAACCACCAGCGTTTGTTCAATAATTAAAGGTATTATTAATCTAATAAGATCTTTTCTGGTAAACATAACTCCGCCTCTATGTAAAATTGTAATAGAAAAGGGGGATTACCTTCCAAGTCGGTTGGCTTCCCCCGTATACTTGTGAAAAGTATACCCTGATTATTATTATACTTATACAATTATGAATTAGTTCCTATTTTATAGTTTTGTGTCAATTTGAACTTATTTTTGTTTCTTCTGTAAGTAAGTTTATCACACGTCATCTTAAAAAACAAGTTGATAAAATATCATACCCTGTCTTTATTCTTTATCTCATGGTCTCTTTCTTATCCTCCTATATTCTTCTTAATTAAACCTATACTTCTGGCTATAAGTACAATCCTATTCAAACAATCTACATCAATCCTGTAAAAAAAATAGTTATTATAATCTAGTCGTTAAAAACAACTAAATTATATTTGGAGGAAAAACGATGAAAAAAATATTCGAAGCAGCGGTGATAGGAATTATGTTATTATCATCAAGTACTGCTTTTGCAGCAAATAATGTTTCCCGTAAGGCTGTTAATAAAGGGTCCAATATGTAGCAACATGTGCGCAAAGTATGGATAAAGGTATATCTGAATGCGTAAAAATGACCAATTGCAATATATAAGCTACTATAACCCCCTTTACCAAATAAAATGGGTGTCTCAAAATCATGATAAACATCATAGTTTTAGGACACCCTGAATTTGTTTATATCGTATATAAAATTAATTGTTTTTTCTAAAGCTCTTAATCGTTCTTATCTTTATTATCTTTATTATCCTTCTTTACCTCTTTTGTACCTACTGTAACATGATTTGGTTCCGCAGCATAATAACTGGAATTTATCTTAGTTCTGCTAACTTCCTTACCGTTTTCATACACAACCTTATATAATTCAGTCCTATAACCGGTTTTCGCTTTTTGTGTTACCTTTTTATAGGTCGTAGGTTGGGTAGGATCCTTCGTAATAATATCCTTAGAAGGTGGAGCAGTTTCTGAAACCACTTTGTTTTCATATTTTACTGTTCTGTTTTTTGTATCCCTGGTTTCATGACCCCAGATACGAAAAGTGATTTTTCTGTCTTTACTAAATGCTTCAATCAATATAGGTAAATCCGTGTTGTTCTTAAATAGTAAATCCTTACCACCGGTTTCGGATACAGCGGCATCCATGGATAATGGTACATAGCTCACCGTCATAGAATGTGCTTGTCTACTAACTATATCAATTTCCGATAACAGTAATGCATTATAAAGGGTAGTGGATACCTGGCAAGCGCCTCCTCCGATATTATCGTCAACTATTCTACCGTTGATATAAGCTCCTGCGTCAAAATAACCATTTTCATAAGTAAAGGGCATCAAGGCATCAATCGTAGAAAAGGTCTCCCCGGGATATAACACCGTGTTATTCATAAGTCTGGCTCCATTAGCCAGATTGGCAGCTCTGCCTTCCGCGGAGGACGTATACTCAGTTGTAAATTCACCTAAGATAGAGTTGCTATTCTCCAGATCCTCTCTTGTATAAGCCGGCATATCATCAACCATAACCGCTTCCACAAACATATCAAGGCGATTCCAGCTATTAATATTTTGCCTAATCAACTCAAAGGTCTGATCTACATCAACCTTGCTTCCAATCACGTGATCGACATATACAAATTCATTGTTTTTTCTTGAGAATGTTGCATTCACCGGCTCTATATTATAATAACTTACCTCTCCGGCGATTAGCTCACGTAGCCTGTTTTCATCGAAGGAAAATGTAAGAGGATAGATAATGTTACCGTGCTCAATATCCTTAATATCCTTATATTTTTTAATGACATTCCCTGAAGTAGCCAATCTTAAAGCCTGCTTAATATAATTATTCGGCTCATATGTATAACCTAGTTCTCCCATGGTGCTATATACCACTTTACTTCCAACCTGGATCGCAATTTCTTTCTTTTGAAGCTCTGTTAAAAAATCAGAAACCGCTTCTTCCGCTTCCGCCTGGGTCATACCACTAATATTAACCGTATCTATGAACACGCCATTATGTATTCTCTTAACACTCTCCGCTGCAGATGTGTTATAAGTATTGACGCTAAATACAAAGATAATTATGATAGAAAACAATGCAGTTGTGATGATTCTTTTTTTGTTCATTCATACCCTCCTAACCATTAAGATAGGTTTTAAATACAATCATTAAATGCGACTTTATCTGTATTCCTAATTGTATCATAATATTACGATATTTCAAGAGAATCCTTTGTTATGTTTATTAGAATCAATCTTATTTTAGCGGATGTAAAAGACCGAATGAAATCGTATGGTCCAAATGTCTATTGTTTCAAACAAAACCTTCAGACCGATAATAATCCCAATGACCGACCAGCAGGTTTTCATAAATGATGGACATCTATACACTAAAAAACTTCTGACCGGTAAACCAAAAGACCGGTCAGAAGGTATTCCTAAATGATATACTCATACTTATTGATAGTCCATATTTAACAGAATAGGACATAGAATGAATATCCTTTGATTCCATTGACTAAGAAAACCCTAACACCTCATATACTTCCCTAATTGTAATCTTTTCACATACTTTTTCAGCTACGGCTTGTGCTTCCTCATATGAATTATTTCTTATCATATTCTTCATCTCCGGTATCTCTCTATAGGACATACTAAACTCATCCAAACCAAGACCTAGTAATAATTTCGCTGCTCGTATGTCACTGGCAAATTCACCACACATACCAACTGTAATATTATTCTTATGCCCCGCTCTAATCACATGTCTTATGCTTCGCAAAACTGCCGGATGAAATGAATTATACAGCTTAGATATTTTATTGTTACCTCTGTCAACCGCAAGCAGATATTGCGTTAAGTCATTAGTCCCTATACTAAAGAAATCCACTTCTTTAGCAAAATCCTCAACCAGTAGAACCGACGCCGGAGTTTCTATCATAATACCAACTTTTATTTCCTTATCATAGGATATGCTTTTATTATCTAGTTCTTTTTTGCATTCCTCTAAAAGTTCTTTTGCCATACGCAGCTCTTCCATTGATATAATCATAGGAAACATAATACGAACCTTTCCATAGGCACTGGCCCGTAAGATGGCAGTTAACTGAGTCTTAAACATATCTTTTAAATCAAGAGAAATGCGAATTGCACGCCAGCCCAAGAACGGATTCTCTTCTTTCTCAAATTCATAATAGGATAACGCTTTATCTCCTCCGATATCCAAGGTACGAATCGTCAACTCCGGGCCGGATAACTGTGCTGCCTCTTTATAAACCAGATACTGTTCTTCTTCTGTAGGAAAATGAGTGTTATCCATATAAAGAAATTCACTTCGAAAAAGTCCTACGCCATCCATTCCGCACTCGATCGCTTTTTTGATATCTTGAATGCTTCCTACATTGGCACATAAACTAACTTTCCTTCCGTCCTTTGTAATGGCCGGCAGCTCCTTTAACTGTGACAATTGCTCAGATCTTTTCAGCTGATGAATACGTTCCTTCTCATATAAACTTAGCGTATTATTATCCGGATTAATTAGAATTTTCCCATTCTCCGCATCCATAATAATAGTATCCCCTGGTTCTATCTGATTAAGAATATCTTTTACTCCCACCAAGGCCGGTATTCCCAAGCCTTTTGCTAAAATAGACACATGGCTGGTTATTCCGCCCTCCTGCGTGATAAAACCTAAGACATAATCTGTATTGAAGGAGGCTGTATCTGATGGCGAAAGATCTTTCGCTACCAGGATAGCCTCTTCATTCATATTCTCAAAAGGATTATGTTTTACTCCCTGTAGATTACAGAGTAAACGCTCATTAATATCACGAATATCTGCTGTTCGCTCTCGCATATACTCATCTTCAATTCCTTCAAAAATCTCAATCAGCTCTGCAATAGCAGCTTCTAATGAAGCTTCGGCATTTTGCCTATTTTCTTTAATTTTTGATACCACGCTATCGTACAGTGTTATGTCTTTGATCATTTCCAGATGTGTATCAAAAATCTTATCTTTGACCGCCAAAGCCTCTAGCTCCCTCACAGAATTTGCTACGGCAGCCTCAAACCGACTGATTTCCTTCGTAATATCCTGTTCTCTAATGGTGTCATAAGAAATGTTTAAATCAGTTTTATCCACCAAATAAGCCTTTCCAATTGCAATTCCTTTTGAAGCAGTTCTTTCAACATGTATGGTTTTCATATTCACCTCCATGAGCCCTTTAAGACAATCTCTCATCTTATTCTCCCAGACCACTTTCGATTGCTTCGATTATCTTAGCCAAATCTTCCTTTTCCGTTTCACCACTGCATTCCACCACGATATCGGTTCCGCATCGTATTGCTGCTGACATAATATTCAATATACTCTTGGGGTTAATGTTTTTCTCCCCAACCTTTATTGTAATATCCGATTCACATTTTGAAGCTAACTTAGCCAATTCACTGGCAGGTCTCGCATGCATACCGGACGGATTGATTACTTTTGTTTTTTGACTTACCATGCTATCCTCCTATTTCTATTTTGAAAAGTACAAAATATAAATTAGTTAATCACTTATTATTATGCTCATTAGGCAGTATTCTGTAAACATTTTTAACTATTATACTCCAAAATGTTCAAATAGAATTTTTTCAGCTTCACTATTCCACAAACCCTTATGTCTTTTGCAAGCTTGCGAAAGCTTGTTATATAACGGATCGTTTTTCCCTAATTCTTCAAAATCCTCGATTGCTGTCAAGGGCATATTAAATTGTGTATAATTTAGTTTTTTACCACCGGGTATCTCAGGTAGCTTTAATGTAGCCTCTGCAATACTGTCAATACCACCAATATGTGTTACCATAACAGCCGGTTCGATTAATTTCTTTGATGCCAAATCAATTGCTTCCACCAAATCATCCGTATTGCCACCGGTTGTTCCTATGATATGAGTACTTGTATAATGTACATTATATAGGTTAATCTCTGCTTTGAACTGATTATTGGTAGGTCCGGCAAAGAAATTCATACATCCGTCAAACGCTAATAGAGAATCTCCCATTTCTGCTACTTGGCGAATCGGTACATAGACAAATACATCGTCATATCCATGGTCATTTGTAAGTGCCCTCAACTCTTTGACGGGATTTTCCATCGTTTGTGTATTCACATAGATTAATTCAACACCGCTTTTTGCAGCCGTTTCTTCGGATATAACCTCTCTGGCTCTATTGATTCTATCATCACTGATATCCGTAACCACCAACCGTTTCGGTTTATTCTCAATGCACAAACCATAACTTACGGCGCCAAGCCCCATAGGACCACAACCTCCCATAATTAGCAGATTTCCACCGGCTTTTACTCCCATCTCATGATGATAATTTTGCTTATTGGTATGATAATTGGCATGATATCCACCAATGATACAACTCATAGGTTCCCCAAGAGAAGCTTCAAAATAACTTTCGCCGTCATAATTTAATAAACAACCAAGTTCCATAACTTCCTGCGGAATAATACAATAGGTACAGGCACCTCCGAAGTATTCATAGGAATAACCCGGGGAAGCTAAGCTTCCTTTATAATTAAGTGCTGGTTGTAGGGCAAATTTTTGACCCGGCTTAAATTGATGTGCCCACTTTGAACCTACCTTTACGATATCTCCGGCAAATTCATGACCGATAATAATCGGATTGGTGTCAATGTTTTGTGGTGCCCGCTTATGTTTTTTTCCTTGCTTCACTAATTTATAAGTAGACATGCAAATACTGTCACTGATTACCTTGACTAATATTTCATCGTCTTTTATCTCCGGTAAATCGAATTCTTCTAATCTCAAATCATCCATCCCATACATTCTGACCGCTCTTGTTTTCATACCATCTCTCTCCCATCTGTGTTAGCTTATATAGCGTCAATACGAACTACCTTAACTTGACCAAGCAACTCCTCCACCAAGCTTTTCTTCGGTGGCTTGGTTCCATGAGTTGTTACTGCACCTGCGGATGCAGCCATTCCTAATTTCATACATTCTGTTAATTCCAGACCCTGATCTAAACCATAGGCTAACGCTGCCACCATAGCATCTCCTGCCCCTACGGTTGAATGAGCTTCTACCTTTAATCCGGGACATTTATATACCTGATTATCATTTAGAAATAAAGCCCCCATCTGACCTAAAGAGATAGCAACCGTACGAATACCTTTCTGTAATAATTGCTGTCCCATTACAATCAACTCGTCTTCATCCACTCTGTAGTCCTTATGAAAGTATCTTTCCAGTTCAAACCGATTTGGTTTTATTATAGTTGGCCCTGCTTCCAGTGAATGAATAAATAATTCCCCATCTGCATCAATGAATACCTTAGCCTTCTTTTCCTTTAACATAAGGGTTAAATCTTTATAGATATCTTTACGAATACCATTGGGGACACTTCCTGCTAGGATAAACAAAGAATCTTCATTGGCATATCCGAGTAGTTTCTCTGTCAATTGATTTAATTCATCCTGTGTTACAAGTGGGCCGGGTTCATTTAATTCTGTAACATATCCGTCCCGTTCCACGACCTTCATATTTGTTCTGATTTCATTGGTAATCTCGATAAAATCAGCTTGAATTTCTTGCTCTGATAATGCCTTCTTAATTAGAATACCTCCGCTACCTCCGATAAAACCGGTTGCAATTGTATCTCCACCTAATTCTTTTATTGTTTTTGAAACATTAATTCCCTTTCCTCCTGCATCTACAATCACATTCTTTAGGCGATTTAGTCCACCTCTTTCGAGCTGCTCCAAATCGACTGTTTTATCAATTGCCGGATTCATGGTAACTGTAATAATCATAATCGTACTAACCTCCCCGATGAAACTTAAATCTAAATTTAACTGCTTCTACTACGCCTTACCGGTGAATATATTATATATTTCATCGACACTTTTTTTCATCAAATCCTGTACTGCCTCTTCGGTAGAAAGATTATCCGCAATATTAGCCAGAACATCCAGATGCTCGTCCCCCGCACTGGCTATCCCGATTACCACCTTTACTTCCTCCTCGTTCCACTTAGTTCCTTCCGGGAAGATCATTACTGCAATACCGGCTTTCTTAATCTTTTTTTTGGCAGCTTCTACCCCATGAGGGATTGCAATGCCATTACCGATATTGGTAGAAAAGATATTCTCCTTTTCTATCATAGCATCGATATAGCTCTCATCCACATAACCGCTGTTACATAAAACCCGGCCTATTTCTCTGATTACCTCTTCCTTTTCTTTCGCTTTGCAGTTAAGAAATATATTGTTTTTATTGAGTAATTCCATTTTTTCAGATCCTCTCTCTATAGTCCATATCAACAGGTACAATTCAAACGTCTCACCGTATCAGTCATTCAGATCACATGTCGTTTTTGTGCAGTATTTTATTCGAAAGCTGCAAATTTATCCTATTCATCTTTTATATTTATCTTTAACAACTTCTGTAATTACATTATACTGTCATAAGCCCCTATATTTCAATGAATACAATCACGAGTTTGGCGCTATCCGTTAGCGACATTCTTAAAGACATTACACTCGCTCCAGATACTGATTAAAATACTGCTTTAACTCCTTAGCAAAAACTTCCCTAATATTATCTCTATCCCCGGTAAATATTGTTTCCAGAAAGTAATTCTTTTCGATTAAAACACCGCTAAGATAACCCATGATTTCACTGTTTTCATTGACACGGTCATTCTCCGGAATCAGCATAATAATTACTGCATGAATATTTTGAAAGTAAGGATCTTTAAATGATCCTAAACCATTGGTAACACATACCGAAAAGCACGGACGTATTACCCCTTTGGTCCTACTGTGGAGCAAGGCAAAATCATATTCCGGTATAATCTGAGAAGATAATTTCTCCCTTTTTTTTATGTCTTCCTGAATAATAATGCGTTTTTCATTATAAGGAGATAACCGCTCTGTTATTGCAACCAGTAATTCATCAAAGGTTATGGAACTGCTTACCTTAATACACTGGAACTCTTTAATCAAATACTTTATTTGGGTCGCGATAAAATTAACCTGATCCAGCTGCTTGGAAAATTCATTGTCCGGTTTTGTTTTCTTCGGTGTTTTTGCATATACCCGGACCTTGGCATCAATACGTTCCAAATCATTGTCAAGCAGGAGCGGACTCACCCGAATGATATCTGCATCCATCTCATCCAATCTAATGCTTGAGATTAAAAAGTCCATTTTATTTAGCTGATGCGGGGTCAATTCTTCTTTTCCGTAGGTAGTAAGCTCTGCTCTGTCTTTTAGAAAACGTCTTAACTTGGAAAGCATTAGTCTGGATATGCCAATCCCGCTGGCACATACAATTCCAATGTCCACTTTACGTTTACTTTCTTTTTGATTTTCCAACCTAACGCAGGCAGCTCCAAAATGCATTGCTAAAAAACCTATCTCTTCTTCCGGAACTTGAAAACCGTACCTTTGTGTAATCAGATTTCCAACTCTTACACATTTTTTATAAATATCGGGATAGGTATCTTGTATTTGCTGCAATAACGGATTTGATATAATCATATGATTTTTAAGCCTAAGAAAGGTAGGTTGCATATGAGTTGCCAAACCTGTAATAAATTCTTCATCCTGTTTTAATTCATAAGATATCTCTTGGTCATATACCTCTATCATGTCATGAATGAAATCTAATATCTCCTGTCGTTCCCTCTTATTCTCATTCTCAACTTCATTATCGTCTATATATTGTAATTTCGAGCCTTTTATATGCAGTAAAATATAAGCAATCTCAATATCAGGAATTTCGATTTGAAATTCCTCTTCCAATGAATTTGCTATACGCATGGCCAGATCATAATCTTCATTCTTAGTCAGCTTATCTAATAATTCTTGATCAGTTTCGATAATCTCCTGCTGTAATATGCGGTTTATGGCAATGGTAACATGCAAGATTAATCCAATATAAGAATTCTCCGTAAGCCTGGTTAATCTTTTATCCCTTATGCTTTGAAAGCATGTTATGACTTGTCTTAATACTTCGTTATTTAATAAATGATATATGTTTTGTCCTTCTCTGTCCTTTAAAATATCAAAAACGGTTCGTTCGTTCTCCTCCATATATTTTAGTATATCTATATTATCAATATTTTCATCAATAAAGCGACGCACAGCAATGCGATAGCTCTTTTCACTACCCTCTAAAGCAACTCCATATCCCTGTTTACGTATTATAGTTAAATGAAATTGATCAAACCATCCTGAGACCGCTTCCATATCATTACTGATGGTTGCTTCACTAACATCGAAGATATTAGCATAATAATAGAGTTTTTTTGGCGTTCTGTCTTTCAACATTTCTAAGATCAGATTTTTTCTTCTTTCATCCTTATTCGAGGAATCAATTACATCTTGTTCCTGTAGCATTGTATACAGCTTTTCCTTATCCTCCTTATTTCCCTCAAGCCATATGCCCAGACCTGTTTTGGTCTGCAATGAAACCTTATACTTACTTAAAGAGGAACCTACATATTCCAGTTCTCTTTGTACCGTTCTTTTACTTACCTTTATTTCATCTGCAAGTTTTTTTACCGAAATTATCTGATCCTCTGATAATAGGATCAACAATATTTGCCTAAGACGCGGTGAAAAATCCATAGGTTACCTCTCCTTTCATCTAAATAATCTATTAAATTGACAAGAATTAATTTATTTCTTAGAATTGTCCTACCATTATAAATTAATTCTACACTTATAATGTCATTTCTTCAATTTTAACAACTTTCGTGATAACCTTGTATGTTGTATATTTGTAATGCGGGCAATGTTCGGGGATAGAATACATGCACGAACGGCAGCTTTATCAGCTGCCTGTCCGTACATTTTTACTTCTTTCCTTCAACCTATTGTTTTTACATGGTTGATTTTAATTCATCCACCAAAGTATCATATTCTTTCGAAGATAAGAAATTAGATATCAGCACCAGTTTTGCACCTGGGTTACTGCTTGCTGCTCGCTCTCTTAATTCCTTATGTGTAACGACGATCTGTGCATCTGCCGGTATGGAAGATACGGAGGAATGTATTACATTAATATGATCAAGCCCAACTTCTTTTAATTTCTTTTTTAATACGGTTGCTCCCATTGCACTGGAACCCATCCCAGCATCACAAGCAAATACAATGGTACTCACTTCTTTCGCACAAAATGTATTTAAGCTACCCTTAGAGGAAAGCTTCATTTCATTCATTTTTTCTTTGGCTGCATTAATATCATCCTCACCTTTACCAAACCATTTTAATAATGGAATAGCAACCAGACAGGATACAACTGCTGATATTAAAACGCCCAGTATAACCGCTAGGTAACCTGTCTTAGGAGTCATTGCCAGAACTGCAATGATACTTCCCGGAGAGGCCGGAGCAACCAGACCTCCACCTAATAAAGTAAAGGTAAATACACCGCTTGCGCCGCCGGCTATCGCCGCCAAAATCAAAGTAGGGTTCATTAAAATATATGGGAAATAAATTTCATGAATACCACCTAAGAAGTGAATGATAATCGCTCCCGGTGCTGAGTTTTTCGTCATACCTTTACCAGCAATTAAGCAAGCCACTAAGATACCAAGTCCCGGACCGGGATTAGCTTCTAATAAGAAGAAAATAGACTTTCCTAATTCAGTTGCCTGTTCCATACCCATAGGAGATAAAATACCATGGTTTAGCGCATTATTTAAGAATAGTACCTTCGCCGGTTCAATGAATACACTGGCTAAGGGTAATAAACCACGATCCACAAAAAATCCAACGCCGGCTTCCATTACGGAATTAAGTGCTGTCACAACAGGACTAATACCTACTAATGCAAGAAGTGCCAATCCAGCACCGATAATACCAAGGGAAAAGTTATTAACAAGCATTTCAAAACCTGCTTTAACTTTACCTTCAATTAATTTATAAAACTTTTTAATTATAAAACCACTAAAGGGACCCATCAGCATCGCACCTAAAAACATAGGTACATCGGATCCTGCAATAAGACCCATAGTTGCTACGGCACCAATCACACCACCTCTGGTTCCTGCTACAACTTTACCACCGGTATAAGCAATTAATAACGGTAGAAGTGATACGATCATCGGTCCTACCAAAGTTGCTAATTTTTCATTCGGTATCCATCCTGTTGGAATAAATAATGCAGTTATTAATCCCCAGGCAATAAACGCCCCAATATTAGGCATAACCATACCGCTAAAAAACCTACCAACTATCTGTACTTTTTCTTTCATACCATACCCTCTCATTTCTGTTGGTTATTATTTGTTATTAGTTCCTCATTGAAAGACCGGCCGGTCATCTTTTTAAGATATTTAAATTATAACGTTTTGCTACCCCTTATATCAACTTGAACAAACGTTAATTTGTCGCTATTGAATAATGACACAACTAAATACCGAGAGTTTTTCGTTATTTTTTATATGAAAAGTAAAAAACTTATGTAACATAATAAGAAGATTTATAACTAACTTATAATATCCTTTCTTTGATTTCAGTATATACTGCTATCTCCAATCATATAATAAATATTGAGTTATATAATTGGAGATTTTTATGATTATACATGTAGTACAGGAAGGAGAAACAATCTATTCGATAGCAGATATGTTTGGAATATCCGCAGAAAGATTAATACAGGATAATCAAATCTTAACTCCTGATAACCTTGTAACCGGACAAAGTATAGTAATAACATTTCCAGAGCAGACATACTCGGTACAAGAAGGAGATACCCTTTATAATATAGCGAATGCTTTCGGTATATCTGTATTACAACTACTAAGGAATAATCCTTTTTTATCAGATAGAGAATTTATCTATCCGGGAGATACCTTGATTATCAGTTATGGAGATAAAATCAGATCAATTCAGACTCACGGCTATTGCAATGATTTTATAAACAGAAGCATTCTAAGAAAGACATTGCCATATTTGACCTACTTATCGATTTTTGGTTATAGAATAATTGAAGGTGGAGAAATAGAGCAAATTGATGATACGGATATTATTGCACAAGCATACGAATATAATGTAGCACCCCTAATGTTTTTATCCACCATATCTGAAAGAGGGGAAGAAAATTTTCATGTTGACTTCAACATTCTAAACAATGAACACCTTATGGACACTCTTATCAGCAACATCCTTAACATTATCAAAGAAAAAAATTATTATGGATTAAACATTACCTACCGTTATATTAGTGCTGAAACACTTCAAAAATATGAACTTTTAAATACGAAATTAACAAGGCAATTAAAAAGTGAAGGATATCCCGTTTTTATTACGATATCTCCAAATCAAATTCGACAGGGTGATTTAATCACCTTTGAGAAGATTGATTATTCCGTGTTGGGGCAGGAAGCAGATGGAATTATGATTTTAAGTTATAAATGGGGATATACTTACGGATTTCCCGGGCCTATTACATCGATTGATGAAACAAGAAAATTCTTAGATTATATCATTACTCAGGTCCCAGCAGAAAAGATATTAGTGGGTCAACCATTGATCAGTTATGATTGGACTCTACCTTATACCATTGGAGTTACTAAAGCTAACTCTCTTACCCTTCAATCAACCCTGGTATTAGCCCAACAAGTTGGAGCCATTATACAATTTGATGAAACATCACAGACACCTTACTTTGTGTATGTGGATCAAACAAAATCAGGTCCAACGAATCATGTCGTTTGGTTTGTTGATTCCAGAACAATTAATTCCTTATTAGAGCTTATAGATGAATACAATCTACAGGGGACCGGTATCTGGAATATCATGCAGTATTATTCACAATTATGGTTGGTAACAAACTCTCAATATGATATTGAATCTATTATATACTAGATGATACCAGTGAAAAATCCTCCTGACAATTGTAAAGAATTACAATTGTCAGGAGGATTTTTTATTTTGTTATTTTGTTAATTTATCTATTTCGTTTTCATCTTTACGTTTCGATATCCCGTCTCCGATATCCGTAAACTTCTGATTTTTCATAACATCAACTGAATCGGTCGCTCTTGTAAAATGTTCATCGTACGAAATCTTATTCATTTTTTTTGCTAATTTATTTGATGTATTTTCTGATTTATTAACTTTCTTGAACATAATTGCCACCTCCATATATATTATATCACCATAATATTTTACTTTCAATATGGCAAAATGTTACCGTATCAAATTTTTGTAGAAATAAAAATCAATTTCAAAAAGAATACTAATATTCTGGGCCTTTGTTTAATCTCAAAACATAAAAAAACACCTCTAATTCATCGAAGCTTTGATCGATAAAAAGAGGTGTTCTTACCTGTAGCTTTTATAATTATTTTCTTTTTATAAAAATTCTTTTGGTGCAAAAAATGTTGTACTAAGAATTAGACTTATTCAACCTACTTTTTTTCATAAATATGATAACACAAAATAGTATAATAACAGCAGCAACAGCTATAAATATGATAATTAATATATTATTACCTGTCTCTGGCAATTCTTCTGCTGTATTATCATTGGCGTTATCTGTAGAGTCATCTGCTGTGTTATCATTGGCGTTATCTATAGAGTCATCTGCTGTGTTAGCCATAGCTTCTGCTTCCGCCACCTTAAGTTCAATAGGATTTCCATCCTTATCTAAAAAACGAACATTATCTATGTACATATCATTCGTATTACCCATCCATTTCATAAGTACATAGCTGGATTTTACATTGTTTCTAAATTTTTCGGATGCTTTTGAAAATGTTCTTGATAGTTTCGTAACAGATGATATTGATTTTTCACTATCTATAATTGACCAATCTTCGCCTTGAGACCAGTTAGGATAATGTCCTTCCCCAAAATTGCCTATTCCCCCGTAATTTTCGCCTACAGGGCTATTCTCGGGGTTTTCTATTACTAAATCAAGTTCAATTGTCTCAATTTGATCAAGTTTCTTTGAATTAACAAGATCCGATACTTGAATTTGAATTTTTGGAGTCTTATTCGCATCCTGTACATCTACTTTTAGTGCTTTGGATCCATTCAATTCAACTACAGACAAGATGGAATTGTCCGAATCCGAATCCATTCTTAAGAAAAAGGCATCGTAATTACCGTCTTCAAAATCCACTGTATCTGTTGCAGCCATAGCGCTTATAGGTATCATAAGAGCTACAATAGTTAATGCAACTATGATTGTCATTATTCTTTTTAAGTGTTTCAATGTTTACCCTCCTTGATGTTTATAAAATTTAAAAAGCAAATTAAATATGCTCCTATATTACAGCTTATCAAAGAGGTTTTTAATCATTTTTTAGAAATAAAAACTAACAAATCGTAAATTTCTAAGAACTGTATGGTTTGAATTTATTCCGATATTCCTTTGGAAGACATTGATTGTATTCTTTAAACACTTTATTAAAATGAGTAACATTACTAAAACCCACTCTTTCTATAATTGCATCCACAGTCAGATATGTATCCCGCAGCATTCCGGCAGCAATATGTATTCTGGTCTTATGAAGATAATTTACGATTGTTTGGCCGGTTGCCTCTTTAAACTTTTTTGCCAGAGTAGTCCGATTGGTATGAAACCTTTTTGCCAAATCATCCAGCGTAATTTTCTTCCGGAAATTATTATGAAGATAGTGACGTACATCTTCGATTGAAAACGTTGTATTCAGTTGTTTAACGTTGTCCTTCTTTATTCTGTAAAAACACTCTATCACAAATAGTAATTCTATGAGATAAGAGCGGGTTAAACATGGCCAAGCATCGCTTTGTATGAAAATTTGTTCCTTTAGACATTCTAATATGCTATTTAACCTTGATGCTGTCTCCAAATCGATATATTTATATTCAATGTATTTTTCATCATGTAAAATAAAGGGCGATAAGAATAATCTGTCCTGTGAATCTGATACGGATAGCCCTTCGTTAAATCTAATATTCTCTATCGTCAGTTTATTATTAATTGCAGAAGGGAGAAAACATAAGATGACCATCTTATCTCCGATAAAATCAATATTTTTAATTACATCATTTTCATTCAGACATAGTATTGTCAAGGGAACGATAGTTATTCTTTTATTGTTGATAAGTAAGCTCCCTTGTCCTTCTACAATGTATACCAGACGATAGCAGTCGCTGATTTCGGTATTATAAAGAACGTTTTCGTTCTCATAATAATTAACCGGTGTAATATAATCCTGATAATACTTCAATCCTTTGGTTCCAACAAGCATTTTATCACCTTCTAAATAATAGTTTTATTGAAAGTAATTATAGTATAAACATAATCGTAAATCTACCATATATTTCTATATAAACCATTAAAGAATACTAATTCGATTATACGCACTCGCAATATAGACATTGTCTCTTCCGAAATTCCGGATAATGTCTATATGGAATCAATCTACATACAAATCAAGGAATTGCTAGAAGGTACTTTACTTTAAGCAAGAAGGATTTTTACATTCCTTTAGATGATTGTTTTAGTAATTCAATCTGTCTTTTCAGTTCATTAATTTCTTCTATCAAATCCATATTATTACTATTACTCTCTAAAGCCTGCTCTTGAGCAGCTTCTGTTAATATTGCCTGACCTACAGTAACAAGAAAATTACCCAAAGCATTCTTCTCATTAATACTTAATTCATCCGATATAACAACACCTAGGATACCTGCGAGTACTGAAAACTGTTTTGGAGGTAGGGTTGCAAAACAATAATGTGAAGATTTAATATCGATTTTATTGGACTTATAGTTCATATTATCATTCATATAAAATTATCACTTTTAGAAATTATATTACTCTATTATATGAAAGTATTTTATTGATTGCATAAACTTCAAGAAACATCATAATGATACAAAAGAAATAAAGCAGAAAAATTTATATAGTATAAGGTGAATTTCGTCCATTAATCAAATTTTTCGTTTCATACAAATAGAGTTTGGCATGTCTACATACGGCCCGTAATTCGGTATAATTTCATATCCTGCCTTTTTATATACATGACAAGCCGCCTCTAGAGGCCTCCCTGTCTCTAATATACACCATCGATAACCTTTGATTTTAGCTTTCGCCTCTAATCTTCTTATCATCTCTAAACCCAACCCCATATTTCGAATAGAAGGTTCTGTATAAATACGTTTTAATTCTGCATGATCTTCATCAAACATTTTGAATGCACCACATGCAACCGGTTTACCCTTTTGATAAGCAACAATCACATCATGAATATTATCTCTTCTATTATATTGATCATACTGACTTCTCTGGAACTTCTTTCCAACTATTTCATCAAGGGAACCATCCAGATGATTACATAGTATTGCAAAATCGGGATCCTCCCCATCAGTATTTTTAAATTCTAATTCAGATAATACGGATAATTGCGCTTTTGCTTTTTTGCTAAACTTAGATATCACTGCATCATATGCTTCATCTATCATATGAAATAACATCTCCATATCAAAGAAAGCATCCAAATTGATGGTATTCCAATAGGGCTGCTGGACAGGTGGACAATGATATCCCCGTACAATAATCTCCGGATAAAGTTCTCGATAAAGATACGCCCTATCCGGCTCGCATTTTAAAGTTATCTTATAAAACTTTTCCTCCGGGATAAACTGGGCAAATATTTTCCCCATTACTCGATAGCAGATTGGATACTTTCCAAATGGTCTTGACTCATATACTCCCGGTTTGTTTATACAGTACTCTTCAATTGTTTGGATTATCGTTTCGTTATTCTCCATGGTTCTCTCCTAGTATGAAGTCTGTTAAAGCTAAGGTTCATACTTTTCCTTTTATATTAATTATATATGAAATAGTTAACTCTATCTTAATCCTTTCGAAATTCCTCTTCATGTTGTTTAAAAAAATCATGATAAGTGCGTACATTTTCTAAATCCGTCCAGCGTTTTACCATAACAGGATTCTCGTCAAGATTATATATTCTTGCTCCGCGCATGGCTAACAGGAACGGTGAATGTGTTGATATAATAAACTGACATCCAAAAAATCTGGCTGATTCTTCAAGAAAGCTTACTAATTCCATCTGTCGCTTAGGAGATAGACTGTTTTCCGGCTCATCCAACAAATAGAGTCCATTCTCTCCTATCTTTTCGGTAAAGTAGCGAAATGCACTTTCTCCGTTCGAATACTCACGGACATTATCAATCAATTTGCTCCTTACAAAGCGGGACTGAGTCTTACGTCTGGCATTGTTAACATTCTTCAGCTGTTCATAATCTACCATTGATTTCATCTGAAAGTGAGCGTATTTTGCATCCAGGTATTCCTCAAACAGCTCATTCCTCTTTAAGTCAATGCCTTCGTTCAAGTTGCGGATGTTCAGCATATAATCAAAAACATCATCGCTAGTTATAATTCTGCTATTTTTTGAAATCTCCTCTTCCGTATTCATGTTGCACAGTTTTACATAGTCCGGGAAAAAATTAGACTTATTGTAGATAGTGTCACGGCTGATCTCTGTCTTTTCAGCAATAACATTCAATGCTGTAGTTTTTCCTGAACCATTACCGCCGTATAATATAGTAATGGGTTCAAAATCAAGCCTGTCAAGATCATTCTTTGATAGTATCTTAAACGGATAAAACGAATCATAGCAAGTCCTTTTTATGTTTAGGATAAAATCAGTTTCTAAGTCAGCACAGGGAAATGTAAAGCTTTTTAAATAAATCATTATAAACTCCAATCTATCAATATAAACTTATTAAGCCTTAGTGATTATTCATTATTATAAAAAGCAAATCACTTTTTTTATGCAAATTTTTAACTAGATAGCTTAATTATCATGTCTTTACAATAGTACAAATTACTGTTATAATATAGGTAACAGGAGATATAAGTTAAAAACTTATACTCGCCCTTATGTTAAAAAATGATTATCTGCTACTTTGCGAGTGAGAGGATAATCATTTTTTATTGTGTAGCTTAATAACTACAACAACAAATGTGAGTAACGCTATGATGAACATGCCAAAACTTATCAAAAGTGATAAAGTCTCTGAAACTGTTACCATATGGCTCACTTCCTTTCTATGTAATATAGTTAAAAGAAGTGCACCACCTCCTTTTATAAGGGAGGGCGAATACAAGTGATTATCCTGTTCCTGTTACCTTGATATATTATACCATTATTATACAAATATGTCCATCGAAATCAGAATGTTTGTTCGGTCGTGTTTACTAAGACCTTTTATGAAATTATATGAATCCATGAAGTAAACGAAAAACACACTCCTTTCTGTTTACAAAAAGAGTGTGCTCATCATATCTACATATAAATTTTTATAATCCATGAAAAATAAATTAAATATTAAATCTATGCTATATGATACAACAGGGTGATTTTCCTGTATCTTTGAAGTACAAATCTACTTATACACCCCACTGTTTCACAATTCTATAATAAGCCTTAGCTGTACGTTTATAGCTGATTCCATATATGATTGCAAATAAGACACATACGCCTATCGTACATGCGATAATCAGATTAATCTGGAAGAAGAACATTGCTGCCATCAGATTAATTACCATAAACATACCTACAATCGTATGAAGGATTGCACCGGCTAAAGGAATAAAGAACACTTGTAAAACCTGTTTTTTAATCGTGCGTTTTACTTCCAGATCACTCATTCCCACTTTTTGCATAATTTCATAATTTTTCTGATCATCAAAGCCTTCTGTTATCTGTTTATAATACATAATAATCAATAAACACATCATAAAGATAATTCCAAAGAAGATACCAATGAACAACAAACCTCCATACATTACTTCTGTATCCTTTATATCGTCTGCATAATCAGAATACTGTGCAAAACCAGTTTGTGTGGAGGATAACTGATTAAGTTTTTCAGAAAAAGCCTTCTTTTGTGCATCGTCACCCTGAAGCTTCATCTCTACCACATGTTTCAGGTTATCCGATATCTCAACCCCATAGGCAGCTGCTATTTGTTCCACTGCATTACGATCCGGCACTATTACAAAATACATACCGGAGAAAACATTGTTCGTAGCTTTTGGCTTTAAGCTGCTTTCTTTGATTTCTTTTTTTACTTGATAAGCACTATTGATAAACCTAATCTTATTCATACCGTAATCCGCTCCGGTGGAGTACACCAACACTTCCCCTTGTTCTAACTCATAAGAAGCTGAGTCCAAAGTATTATAACTGTCTAAGGGAATTAGTCTTATTTGATACATATTGCGAAAATCAGCCTTATCATCTTTAATCAGAATTTTATCATCCTTTTTTACGATGTTAAGTCGAGCATATTCGTAAGTATGAAAACTTTCTATTGTTACACCTTCATTTTTTGCCAGTGTTTCTACCTCCTGCTGCCAGTCTTTCTTGTCGGTAAATACATTTTCCTTAAACTCAATCTCAATATCATATGGATACATAAAATTCTGAATTTTCGGAATTCCAAGATATAACGAAACTGTACAGATCATGGTAATAAGAACCATGGTTGCAAAAATACAGATATTTACCAGACTGGCTGCATTTTTCTTCATGCGGTATATCATACCGGATATAGCAATGAAATTACCGGATCGATAATAAAGCCGTTTGTTACTTTTTAATCTTTTTAGGAACGCGATGCTTCCTGAGGTAAAAAGAAAATGAGTCCCCATAACAACTAAAAATACAGCCAGGAAAAAATTAGTGAAAATGCTGGCATCAACCTGTGATGATATAGCAATATAATAGCCATATCCCAGTAGCAGCACTCCCCCTAATGCCAATTGTTGTATTCTTTTTGGTTCTTTTTCTCCCTTTTTGGATTCACTCATAAGCTCCGTCGGATTGGCTTTCCCAACCTGCACCAAATTCGTAAAAAGATTGATCGCAGAAATCACTGCATAGAAGAGAATGGTGTGAGCAATTGCTTTACCGCTTATGGAAAAAGAAGCTTCTACCGGCAGTTTAGTCAGATTAAGCAGCAAGAGAAAAATCAGCCTTGAGAATAATAGTCCAAGTACGATTGCACAGATCACTACAATTGCATACATAATTAATGTCTCAATCAACATCAGGATACCGATATGTTTTTTTTCCATTCCCAGAATGCTATACAGCCCTAGCTCTTTTTTGCGGCGCTTAATCAAAAAGCTGTTCGTATAATATAAGAACGGTACCATGATAATTCCAAGAAGAACAAAGCCTACCATCATTAGCATATGGGCATAGGTTGCTCTTGGAAGCGTAGTCATGATTTTATTGTTAATGATAATATCAAACACAAAATACGTAAACATTGCAAAAACGCTGATTCCGATATACGGAAGGTAAGTCGAGCTATTTCGGAGAATTCCATTCAACGCCAGCCTTGGAAGTAAGCCTTTTTTCTTCATCTCTATACCTCCGCTCCGACAAAGACAGATGTCATCTCACAAGCAACCGTTTCTGTTTCAGATGCATCTTCTCCCAGATTGCCGGTTTGTAATACAGAAAGGGTATCCGAAATCATATGATACATCTGATCATTACTATGATTTCCTCGAAAAATCTGATTAAATACAGAGCCATCTTTGATAAACAACACTCTGTTTGCACGACTTGCAGCCTGAATACTGTGGGTTACCATTAAAATAGTCTGTCCGTCTTTGTTGATATCAGCAAAGATATTCAACAGTTTATTCGCAGCCTTCGAATCCAGAGCACCGGTAGGTTCATCCGCCAACACAATCTGAGGCTTGGTAATTAATGCTCTTGCTACAGCTGCACGCTGTTTCTGACCACCGGATACTTCATATGGAAATTTATCAAGAATATCTTCGATTGCAAGTTTTTTCGCTAAAGGAAGAAGTCTTTCATTCATTAATTCATAACTGTTACCTGCCAGTACTAACGGTAAGAAAATATTATCCCGTAGAGACAGGGTATCTAAAAGATTAAAATCCTGAAACACAAACCCTAGATTATCCCGACGAAACGCACAGATTTCTTTCTGCTTGATTTCTGCCATGTTTTTATCTGCAAGTATGACTGCTCCCCCGGTCGGTTTATCCAAGGATGCCATAATATTTAATAACGTCGTCTTACCGGAGCCTGACTCACCCATGATTGCCACGAATTCACCCACCTCAACAGAAAAGGTAACATTGGTTAACGCCTGAACCTTATTTCCTCCAAACCGGGTCGTATATATTTTTTTTAAATTTTTCACTTCTAACAGTGCCATAACATGCCTCCTAATTAACATATAAATTCTTGGTCTTCCTGTGACATCTCTTTCTTACACTGTTATTTTAGTTTAAGATTACTTTTTTTACCATCGAACAGCCTTACATTACAAGGCCTTAACCTTACATTTTTGTCACATTCCCTTTCCAGCTATTCCTTTTGTCAACACAAATCACTTTATTAAAATATTCAATCCACATGTTCAACGTAATTATTCCGGGAAAGATCCAGATAAATCCTAGTACCCTCTCCCTCCTTGCTCTCAACTAATATTTTATGGGATAACTGATTTAATATCTGCTTACATAGATATAACCCGATCCCGGTTGACTTCTTATCCATACGTCCATTATATCCCGTAAAACCCCGATCAAAGATACGGGGAAGGTCCTCCTGACGAATACCAATTCCCGTGTCCTCTATCACCAAAGTTTTCTCCGACCCGGGTTTCATGTATATGGAGACCGTACCCATCTTCGTATATTTAATACTATTAGATATCAGCTGTTCCAAGACAAATCCAAGCCACTTCTCATCCGTCAATACTTTTATATCAAACTCATCAAGTCTTAGGGTCAGACCACTGTTAATGAATAATACCGAGTATTTGCGTACCGTCTGTTTTACCATGGTATATAAATCATACTCTTTTAATATCATATCCGATGCAATGCTTTCCAAACGCAGATATGAAAGAACCATCTCTACATACTGCTCAATCTTAAACAGTTCTTCCATCATCTGGAATCCATCCTCTCTGCTATTAAGAAGAAGTTTAAGCGCTGCAATCGGAGTCTTAATCTGATGTACCCACATCATATAATAATCCATCATCTCCGTACGCCGCATCTGAGCATCCGATTCCATAGAGCCTTGCAGTTGACATAATTGTCTTATCAATTCCCCGTATTCTGTATCTAATCTTGTCAACTGCAGATCATGCTTGTCCCGGTCGAATTTCCCCTGGCTAAAATATTCGTGGACACTACCATATAATAAGGCCTCCCATGCCTGTTCGAGATTATCCTTCGCTAGTTGAATTCTTTTTCGCTTCTGTATATATGTCCTGGCATGTAAGACCCCATAGCAAATCCATACAAAGGCAGACAGTAAAAACGCATACATGATTTTAGGCAGATTGTGTAATTGATATAAGCTGCATACCACCACAAAAACTAGGGCATTTGCAAAAAACAACAAAATGATAGCTTTGCTGTCTATAATATAATCCCATATTAAATTCTGTTTTTTGTCTACATCCTTCTCTCTTTTTAGACCACCCATGATATACATGACATAGAAATACACTTAACTTCTTATGTCTGTCCTTTCATTTTAATCTGAAAAATATATGTTAATATGGCTTTAACCAATCATATAGCCAAGACCTTTTCTGGTTTGAATTAGGTCTGATACCCCTGCTTCCTCCAGCTTTTTTCGAATTCTCGTTATATTAACGGTTAAGGTATTGTCATCCACAAAAAAGTCATTGTCCCAAAGTTTTTTCATGATCTGCTCTCTGGAAACCGGCTGACCCATATGTTCAAATAACAGCTGCATGATTTTAAACTCGTTCTTTGTGAGCTCGAGCTTGCGTTCTCCTATCATTAAGGAAGCCTCTGTTACATTTAATATCACCCCATGACATTCCATCACGGTAGTTTGTCCCCGAAACGCATAGGTACGCCGAAGCATTGCCTGTACCTTAGCCGCAAGCACCTCAAGATCAAAGGGCTTAGTTAAAAAGTCATCTCCACCCATATTCACAGCCATCACAATATTCATATTGTCACCTGCTGATGATACAAAGATGATAGGTACCTGTGAGATACGGCGTATCTGAGAACACCAATAATGTCCATTGTAAAAAGGAAGGATAATATCCATTAATACAAGGTGAGGGGAAAATGCTGCAAACTGTGTCATAACATCACTAAAATCTGACGCGGTTTCCACCTCATATCCCCATTTTCCCAAATGCTTCTTCATCTCTTCTGCAATTATCGTATCATCTTCTACCACAAATATCTTATACATACTTCCACCCCTCATTTCCATAATTAGTATAACTTCTGCCTGAGTTTGTGGCAAGTACCAATCTTCTTAGTAATTATACTTTAAACTGCTTTTCTCCTTGCTTAATTCTATCATTAACATAAGACAGAATTTTAGAGCATAGTGCCTCTGTTCCCTCTACATTCGAACAAAGCTCATCGATAACCAAGTCTCTCTTGTAATGCTATCTTTAGAACCCTATAGAAAAACCTTCTCAAAATTTTGTTTCAAATTTGAGAAGGTTTTTTTATATATTTACATATATCTTTATGCTAGTGTTTCATCACTCTTGGATACTTCTAGGTAGAACGCAGCAAAGGAAGCATTCATATATGGAACCAACCATAACATTCCGATTCCAAAGGTAAATACACAGAGTATCAACCATCCAATAAAGCTTAATCCGAGGCAGAATAGACGAAATTTGTTTCCTCTCATCATCTCTTTGGATTCACCAATTGCATCTAAAATCCCCATTGACGGATTTTCTTCCATTATGTAAAACGCCATTGAGTAGCTTAATGCTGCAATAATTCCGGGTATAATCAATAATAGACCCCACAGAAATGTAAAGATAGCAATAACAATACGTAATCCCAATGCTTTAAAGAAGATATCAAATCTCGAAAACAAGTCCTTTAATTGAGGATTCGTCCCTTGTATCAGGTTTTTGTTGAATCGGCAATATCCAAGCTCAACTGCTCCCCCAATAAAAAATGTAATCAATGCCCATAATAATATGAAAGATATTATAACAGTTATGAATACCCAAAACGAGCTACTTAGTTCCTGAAATACAAAGGAATTGGAATTATCTCCTCTACCATTCGAGGAACCCCCTCTGGATACTCCACCTAACACCATTGCTACAAAACCCGTGCCAACAGCAAGTGCCCATTTTCCCCTGAGCGCATCTCGTGCTATTTTCCTAAAATCTGCTGCATATAACATTATTCTCTCCTCCTATTAATACTAGTAATAAATATTTATTATTTTAATTTAAATATTAACACTCCTTTAATTGAAATAGAACTATATATTACAAAAAACAATCTCCTGAATATATCCCTACTTGTATAATAATCCAATCTTTCTCATTAATCAACATATATCTACATGTTCAATCTAAAAAAAGAGATAACTATTACTAGTCATCACTATAATCCCAATATGTAATTGAATAATAGAAACATGTTAATTTATAAAAAAAATCATTGACTTTATGCAGAACCTGGAAGATAATTCTTTTAACTGGCAAATGGAAAATACACGTTTTATGATAAGCTTTTATTATTAAATACTGCTGATAGAACTTTATATCAATTAATATTAATAATTAAAATATCAAGGGGATTTATCATGAAAATAAAAGTATTAAAAATCTTTTTTATTTTCTTTATTTTAGGTTTTGGTATCTTCTTTACATACCTTTATCATTTATATACGTTGAAAAGTGTAAAAGTACTTAATATCTCTGAAATAGATAAACTAGATATTGAAGGATTAGGAAAGCATTATAAAATTCCAGGTTTTACATATTCTGTTATAAAAAATGGAGAAACCATTATAGGCGATGCATATGGATATATTTATCAAGACTCTGATACAAAAATAAAAAGGGATAACTACTTTCAGCTTGGTTCCTGTACCAAAGCATTTACTGGACTTATGGCAGCGAGACTTGTAGATAATGGTAGCTTGAGCTGGGATACAAATTTTTTTGACCTGTACCTTAATTGGAAAGAGAAATCAAATTCAGCCTATTACTCAATAACCTTAAAAGATTTATTATCTCATAGAGCTAAAATTCAACCATTTACTCATAATGTAGTAGATTCAGAACTACCATTAACATCAAATAATCCTTTAGAACGAAGACTAGAATTTTGTAAATATGTTTTAAGTCTTGACCCAGTTACCGAAGATGCTCCTTACTATTCTAATGCAGGATACAGCTTAGCAGGTATTATGCTGGAAAAAGTAACAGGAAAGTCGTGGGAAGATCTTGCTTTACAGACAGCAAATGAAATTGGTATTAAGATAAACTTCGGAAGACCTAACCTTTTAGATACAAATCAACCATGGGGACATAAAATTAGCTGGTTTAGAAAACTAAAGCCTGTCCCTCCCTATGATGATAACAAGTTACCTTTTGTAATAGCACCGGCAGGCGATATCAGTATGAGAATTTCAGACATGTCAAAATATATTGAAGTATATCTGAAAGGAATTTCTGGTATGGATGATTATATAAAATCAGAAACCTGCAATTATTTACTATTTGGAATACCGGAATATTCTATTGGATGGTGTAATAATATCGATGATGGCGATACTTATGCATTACATGGAGGAAGTGATGGAACTTATTATTCTCAAGTAACTATATATAAAGACCTTAAAGCTGCAATTATTATATTAACAAATGCACCTGATTGTAAGGATACTCATCACTTTATTAATGATCTTACAAACTATTTGAAGGGACAATATATTAATTAGATCGTTTTATTAAACTAAGCTTTCTTTCCTATAATCAAATATAAACTCTTACAAAACATCTTCATCTAACATAGAAAACCTTCTCATCATTTGTTTGATAAATGTTGAGAAGGTTAAATTTTGTAAATCCTTAATTGAATTAATGCAATTTGATGCACATATATCATCACTGGATGAATTTTACCCTGTTTTAGGATAATATCTCATCTATAAAATCATCCAAAATACTTAATTTTACAGGCATTATAAAAATATCACAGAAAGCTTTAGCATTCTTTTTACTCATCCCAGTTATGATATACTTCCTGCACATCATCATCCTCATCCAGTAAGTCAAGGATCTTCTGCATACTCTTAATATCCTGGTCGGACTTAAGCTCAACCCAGGTTTGTGGTATCATGGTTACATCGGCCTGTGCCATAGGGATACCTTCTTTTTCAAGGTTTTCTCTTACTTCGCTGAAGGCATCCGGATCTGTAAATATCTCAAAGCTGTCTTCCTCTTCCTTAAAATCCTCCGCCCCTGCATCAAGTGCCAACAGCATCAGATCATCGGCCTTCATCTCACACTCTTCTTTATCTATGATAATCTGTCCCTTTCGGTCAAACAGAAAGGAAACACATCCATTCGTACCTACATTACCGTTACCCTTGGTAAATGCATTACGCACATTGGCTGCTGTTCTGTTCTTGTTGTCTGTTAAACCTTCCACAATAATAGCAATACCGTTCGGGCCATAGCCCTCATAGGTTACCGCCTCGTAATCCACTGAATTGGCATCTCCGGCCGCTTTTTTAATACTTCTTTCTATGGTATCATTGGGCATGTTATTAGATTTTGCCTTAGCAATTACATCCTTTAATCGGCTGTTCACGTTAGGATCGGGTCCGCCTTCTTTCACAGCAACTGCTATCTCACGACCCAGTTTCGTAAATATCTTACCCTTTGTTGCATCGTTTCTTTCTTTCTTATGTTTAATATTCGCAAATTTTGAATGTCCTGACATACTAATTCTCCTAAGCTTTTATGTATTAATGAAAGGCATTATAACCTTTCCTATTTTAACACCGTATTGATCGATAAGCAAGATAAAGCTATCATCACTTATTGATGTTAATTTATTTAATATATATTTAAATCGATTATATATTATATAATATATTTTCAAGGGGGGTAAATAGTGTACTGTCAAACATAACCAAATAAAATATCTCAGATTAATATACGTTGTTTTTATAACTCTACTCCGTACTATTGATAATTTTACTCAGTTTTTCCATGACTGAGATGGTGTCTTCTGTCGTACGAATAGCACACATAATGGTATCGTCACCGGCAATACAACCCACAATACTGTTCATCTGCAGTGCATCTAAAGCTGCAGCAACCGCCATAGCCATACCGGAAACCGTCTTAATCACTAATATATTCTGCGCCATATCCATAGAGATAAAAGCATCTCTAAGTACCCGAGTGTACTTTTCGCTCATGCCCGGTTCTGTCTTTTGAAGTACAATGTACTTTTGTCTTCCGCCATCCACTGCAACCTTAGTCAGCTTCAGTTCTCTGATATCCCTGGATACCGTCGCCTGTGTTACGTTATACCCATCCTGCATTAAACGTTCTGCTAATTCTTCCTGTGTTTCGATATCATATTTATTGATTAACTCAATAATCTTACTTTGCCTGCTTATCTTCATACGATTACACCAGTGCCTTTCTATTTTATAATATATGTTAATCTCCGTTATTACTTAACTTTGAACGCAGTATTTCATAAATACCGGTCTGATTTAATTTTATCAGTTTTGTATCATACTGCGATTTATTAATCGTAATAATATCATCCGTTCCCAATTCATACACCTGATTCCCATCGAAGGTAACGGTAGCTTCTGCTTCCTGTGTTTTTTTACTCTTGCCGACAACCACCTTAACGGTATCCTCAGCAGGTACTACAATACTTCTTGGGCTTAGGGAATGCGGACATATTGGAGTAATTACCATGACACTTGATCTGGGGATGATAATCGGTCCTCCCGCAGACAGATTATATGCTGTGGAACCCGTAGGTGTGGATATAATGACTCCATCTCCTTGAAAATTATCCACCAGTTCTTCATTCACATAGATTCCAAGACTGATAATCCTTGAAAACCCTTTTCTTGTGATAACGATATCATTCAGTGAATATCCGGTTGTATTCTCGTATCTACCGGTATGCTGCTGACTGTAATGTATATTGCCTTGTATCATCAGTCTGCTTTCCATACGGTAATCATCGATAAATAATCTATCCAATGCATCCATGACATGATTTTCTTCAATCTCAGCCAAAAATCCCAAGGTTCCCAGATTGACACCCAAAATCGGAATATCATAGGTCATCAAATCGTTGGCGGTCTGTATAATGGTACCATCCCCTCCAAGGACTATGGCACAATCCGGTTTATCCGCAAGCATCGTTTCGTTCAGATCCTTATGATAAGCAGATACTCTAGATAATAATACCTGTTTTCCGGCTTTCCTAATATAACCTGCAATTTTATTCGTGACAATATTATCTTTGTCTTTTTCTTTATTGGTTATAATTAAAAACCGATCCATATTTCATACTCCTTAAGCAGTTTTCGCCCATTACACTAACGAAAAAAGTCTATCATAGAATTCCATAAATTTCAAGGTACTTTCAATGAATTTATGTTTAAATTATAAATTTTCGGAATATTTATGCGTAATAGTCACAAGCATTTTTAAACATTCCTTAAATATAAACTCTTGCAATGTTTCATCTGTCTTATAAAATGTTTCTTACTACTCCTCTGATGCCGATAAGCTTCCATGAGCATCGTCCACGGTTTTTTGTATCATCCTCTGTGTAATTGCCTGTCCCCTAATTGGACTTTCGGTCGTGTCATCAATTTTTAACTTCTTCAGATATAATAAATATTCAATATTTCCTTCCGGTCCTTTAATCGGTGAATAATTCAAATCTTTACAATCAAACCCGATGGAAATAACATAGGAAACCACATGCTCTATTACCTCCTGATGTACCTTCGGATCTCTCACCACACCTTTTTTACCAACCTTTTCTCTGCCTGCTTCAAACTGAGGTTTAATAAGACATACGATTTCCCCATCATCGGCCAAAAGTTCCCTCACTGGTTGAAGAACTTTAGTCAGAGAAATAAAGGATACATCAATGGAAGCGAAGGAGATCGGATCTTTTATCTGATCCGGTGTCAGATACCTAACATTCGTCTTCTCCATGGAGATCACCCGCTCATCCTGACGCAGCTTCCATGCCAACTGATTCGTACCTACATCCACTGCATACACTAACTTAGCACCGTTTTGCAGCATGCAGTCCGTAAAGCCCCCAGTGGAGGAACCGACATCCATACAGATCCTATCCTTTAGTATAATACCGTACTCCTCAATGGCTTTCTCCAATTTTAACCCGCCCCGGCTGACATATTTTAATGGGTTTCCCTTAACATCGATTTGAACTTCCTCGGGAAAAGTACTTCCCGCCTTGTCCTCCCGTTGGCCGTCTACGAATACATTACCGGACATGATGATGGCTTTTGCCTTTTCCCTGGATTCGGCCAGATTACGTTTTACCAATAAGACATCCAATCTTTCTTTCATGTTTATTATTTACCTCCATACCACCATATCATAGCGGTTTCTACCGTGAGATGAATACAGTGCGTACTTCATATCTATCTTCCTAAGAATAATTTTTTGGTTATGTGAGGATGATTTCTTCCACACTAGCTCTCATTTAATAAATATTTTATTCGCTCAAGGATACTGTCTGCATCCAAACCAATCCTTTTATGAAGCTCACTCACTCCACCATGCTCAATATACATATCAGGAATTGAAATATTAATGTGCCTGCTATTGGGTCGATTCATTTCATGTAAATAGTCGGATACCTTCTGTCCGTAGCCTCCGCTTCTCACATTTTCCTCTATGGTAATAAATATGCTATGATTTTCTGATAATCTGTCAAGAAGCTTCGTATCCAACGGGGAGATAAATCTTACATTAATTAGCGATGCCTTCTTTCCCATCTGCTTCAGCCCATTTTTTACTTTCTCTGCTGTTTTCACCATACTTCCGACTGCCAATAACGCAATTTCAGCCTCTTCCTTTATAATCTCACTTTGACCATACTCTATAGGGGCTTGGTATTCATCTAATCCCAGATATGCCTCACCCTTAGGATAGCGTATAGCAATTGGCCCGTTATAGGATATAGAATAGGATAGCATCTCTTCCAGCTCTAACTTATTCTTCGGAGCCAATACCACAAGGTTAGGTATATGGGATAGATAGGATAAATCAAAAATTCCCTGATGGGTCTTCCCATCCCTTCCGGTCACGCCTGCACGGTCTATCATAAATACCACCGGTAGATTATTGATGCATACATCATGTATGATCTGGTCATATGCCCTTTGTAAAAATGTCGAATATATAGCTACTACAGGTTTGAAGCCACCCATGGCGAGACCCGCCGCGTAGGTTACCGCATGTTGTTCTGCAATTCCCACATCAAAGAATCTACTTGGGAATCGTTTCTTAAAATCACTTAATCCGGTTCCGTAAGGCATTGCAGCGGTTATGGCTACTACCTTATCATTTTTTTCTGCAATGCGTACCAGAGCATCGGAAAATACCTTGGTATAGGATATTCCTTTTTCTTCTTTTACCGCTTTTCCACTGGTTACATCAAAGGCATCTACCCCGTGAAACTTGCTGGGATATTTCTCGGCCAGAGGATATCCCTTGCCCTTCTTGGTTATAACATGAACTACCACTGCTTTTTGTACTTTCGCAGCTGCCCGAAATGCAGTAATCATGTGATTTATGTTATGTCCGTCAATCGGCCCGATATACGTAAGTCCCATATCTTCAAAGAACATACTGGGAAGCATAAAATATTTAATTGCATCCTTTGAACGTTTTAGTTTATCTACAACGGTCTTACCAATACCCGGCATCTGCGTCAGAGTATTCTCTAAATTCTCCTTAAAACCGGTATACTTATTATTGGTACGCAGCTTAGCAAGATAATTAGCCAAACCGCCTACATTCTCAGAGATAGACATGTTGTTGTCATTTAATACAATCATCATGTTAGATTTTAATCTACCGGCATTGTTAAGAGCTTCAAATGCCATGCCTCCGGTCAGGGCTCCGTCTCCTAAGACCGCCACCACCTTATGATTTTCATTGTTTAACTCTCTGGCTTTTACCAGTCCAAGAGCTGCTGATATAGCCGTGGAGCTATGGCCGGTATCAAAGGAATCACAATTACTTTCCTCACATTTGGGAAAGCCGCTCAATCCGTCCAGTTGCCGTAACGTTGCAAACATTTCCTTTCTTCCGGTCAACAGCTTATGAGTATAAGCCTGATGACCAACATCCCAGATTATCTTGTCCTTAGGAAAACTAAGAAAAAGATGAAGTGCCATGGACAACTCCACCACACCCAGATTGGAGGCCAGATGTCCTCCTGTTTTACTTATGTGCGAAATCAAAAAGCTCCGGATTTCCTCCGCTAACTTGGGATAATCTTGCATTCTGATTTTCTTTATGTCATTTGCCTGATTAATATAATCCAATAATTTCGGCAATCGATCCACCTCTTTCATAATTGATATGATAGTTACAAAATCATATTTCTTTCTTATCTTTCATCATAATCTCTAATAGTCTGTAATGATATATAATCGGTTAATACAGGAAATGTTATTTATATAATCAAAATCAAATGTTTTGTATATCATAATTCATAATTATCTGTTCAATCATCAATATCTCTAAAAATATCTTTAACATACTTTATCTATCATAATACATCTTATTTACTTATGTTATAATCTCTCTTATAATCATACAGGATTATATCTCTAGCATAATATCGCTGTCTTGACTTAATCAATTGCGTCTATAGAAAAACACATCCTAATTCCCTGCGTTAGCATATGCATAATTATCATATTTTACTTTTCCCTGTAAATTAGCTGTAGGATTAAGGCCCTCAGGTATTCATTCTGATATGGAAGTGCATCATAGATACGAACCGCCTCCTCAGATATCTTAACCACCTCTTTTTCAGCTTCATTAATCCCCATAATGGATACATAGGTTGTCTTTTGGTTCTTCTCATCGCTGTGAATAGGTTTTCCTAAAACTTCTTCTGTACTTGTTACATCAAGAATATCATCTTTAATCTGGAATGCCAGACCGATGCCTCCTGCAATTTTCTCGATTTGCCCTACTTCTGTCTCTGTAGCTCCTGCGAGGACTGCACCAATCATCATAGAAGCCTCCACTAGAGCTGCAGTTTTCAGTTGATATATAAAATCCAAACGATCCCTATCAATAATACCGTCATATTCTTCCACGTCAACCACCTGACCGCCAATCATTCCGTAGATGCCTGCTTTTTGTGACAGGATTTTCATTGCCTTAGCTACCCGTTTATACTGTATTAGTTGTTCATTCTCACTATCGGTGTCAGATATTGCATCAAATGCTTTCGCCGCCGTTTCGAAGGCATAATTAAGCAGACCATCTCCTGCCAGGATGGCCATTGCTTCTCCATATACCACATGGGTTGTCTTTCTGCCTCTTCGATACTCATCATTATCCATTGCCGGCAAATCATCGTGGACCAGACTATAGGTGTGAATCATCTCAATCGCAGCCATAAATGGATCCAAAAAATCTCTGTCTTTACCATCAAAAAGCAGAAAGGTCTCCTCCATCAGCATCGGCCTGAGCCGTTTTCCTCCGGCCATAAGGCTGTAATTCATGGCTTCAAATACTGTTTTTTGATACCCTTCTTCTTTCGGTATATAGTTTTTAATCATCGTTTCTATTGCTGTTACCCGACTACTTTTTTCATTATCAAAACTCATTGGCTTCTCCGTTATCGCTTAATATAATCAGTTCCTTCTCTACCTTATCTATGGAATCATTACAGGCTTTTAATAGCTTCATTCCTTCCTGGTATAAGGAAAAGGAATCCTCCAAGCTAATATCCGGCTTTTCCAGTTCCACGGTGATCTGATTTAGTTTTTCAAATGCTTCCTCTAATTTGAACTCTTTCTCAGCCATAATTATTCTCCTTTATCTCTTTCGATTGCTTTCGTTTCCTCAACCCTTGTTAAAATATCCCCGTCTAATAATGATATGGTCAGCAGTTGGCTTTTTGAAACTTTACCTATGCTATGTATCGGCTTATTATCTTCTCCAACTACCAATGCATAACCCTTACTAAGCTTTGACAACGGAGATAAGCCCTCCAGCTTTGCAATGAATAATTCTAATCTGTGCCTGCTGTCCCGCAGTCGACGGTTCATCCCGTTTTGCAGCTTTTGCTCTATATCCATCATAAACTGTCTCTTCTGCTTAATCTGATAAGCGGGGCTTGCATAATAAAGCCTTAGTTTAAATTCCTTCAATTTCGATTGGTTCAAAGTGATCTTCTGCCCTAAAGCCTTCGTAATATTCCGTTGATAATCCCGCAACATCGTAAGATAAGCCATATAATCATTGACCGCCAGTTCTGCCGCCGCCGAAGGTGTCGGCGCCCGAAGATCGGCAACATAATCGGAGATTGTAATATCTGTTTCGTGTCCTACTGCTGATATAATAGGTGTCTTACAGGAATAGACCGCTCTGGCTACAATCTCTTCATTAAAGGCCCATAGATCCTCAATAGAACCTCCGCCCCGTCCAATGATGATAGTGTCAACCCCCAGCTTGTCCAAAACATTGATACCTTTCACTACACTCTGGGCCGCCCCGGCTCCCTGTACCAGCGCCGGATATAAAATCAACTGTACATAGGGATTTCTTCTCTTCGAGATATTAATAATATCCTGAATAGCTGCTCCGGTGGAAGCAGTTACAATACCAACTTTTTGGGGATAAAGAGGAATTGGCTTTTTATGAGCCTGGTTAAACAGACCTTCCTCCGCAAGTTCCTTCTTCAGTTTTTCAAATTTCTCATATAAAATTCCTAATCCATCCAAGCGAATTTCACTGGCATAGAGCTGGTACTTACCGTCTCGTTCATACACATTGATACTTCCGAGGATAATAACACTCTGTCCTTCCTCCATTCGAAAAGCAAGGCCTTTTCTCTGCCCGGCAAACATTACACATGCTAATTGCCCCTGAGCATCCTTTAAGGTAAAGTAGATATGCCCGGAGGTATGGTATTTACAGTTTGAAACCTCACCTTTCACGTAGATACGATTAAGGACCCGATCCTTTAAAAACATATTTTTTATATATTGGTTAATCTCCGTGACCGTTAAAGCTTGGTTCATATTAACCCTCCATACTGCCGTTACGGCAGTTCCTATACTGATAACTTTAATCACTATGCGAGAAATTATATCATATTTTCAGTATTGCACATGACAAAGGAGTCCGACAACTTAGATTTTATAATTCCTTATACTTCACTTAACACTGCGCGATTATATTATGCCAGTTTTGCTAATACTCCGTTCACAAAGCCGGGAGACTCATCTCCACCGAATTTCTTAGCTAATTCGACTGCTTCATTAATTGCTACCTTTACCGGTATATCATCATCATAACGCATTTCAAAGATGGCCAGTCTTAAGATTGTCAAATCCACCTTACCCATTCGATTTAACTTCCAACCGCTGGCTGCTTCTGACAAAGTCGAATCAATTTCATCCAGCTTGTCCACAACTGCCTGTAATCGATCTGTCATGTAAGCATACTCCGATACGGTAGGTTCTTGTAACTCCGATATATAATAATTCATTTGTTCCTTTAATTCGCTGCTTTGATGAAAATCCTTGCGAAACAGCATAAGAAATATGTGTTCCCTTATCTCTCTTCTTGTCAATGTTAACTCCTCCTAACCCATCAGGTTATTATCATTATCTGAAATTTTTAACTAAAGTATAATAAAATCAGTGCTTAATATTATATTATGATCAGGTAGGATATTTATAGCATGGCGCCTTATGACGAGTTGATAAATTCACTTATTACTTTTGAAGATGGTTTAGTATCTAACAATCGCACTGTTTGACGAGCGAAGCGAAGAGTTTGCGTTTTTAGAACCTGCTTTACCATCAGAAAAAGTTATTAGTGAATTTCAACGAGTCATACGAAGCCATGGTGTAAATATCATATCAGATCATATTTATAGGTAAAACTGATTTTATCCTACCATTAAAATCTCAGTCCTTTATTTATAAACACGAATAAACAACCCTTAAATTTTCATCTAAGGGTTGTTAGTAAGTATTTACTCTTTTACGATATTAACACCTGCGATTCTGATGTTAACTTCTTTGACCTGCAAACCGGTCATATTCTCTATCGCCAACTTCACCTTTTCTTGCACTTGCTTTGCAGTTTCAGGAATACCATATCCGTATTCTAAGGTTAAGGCCATATCTACTGATACAGCATCCGGACTTACCAGAACCTTCACTCCCTTAGATAAGTTCTTCTTACCTAATTTTCCGGCAAGTTCATTGGTTACGTTACCGCTTGTTGCAGATACACCTTTCACCTCCGTTGCTGCTAAACCTGCAATGATTGCAACAACCTCATCTGCTATCTGTACTTCTCCAACCTTACCATTCTCATGTATTTTATATGTGTTCCTAATTTCCGGTTCCTTATTCACGACGAATACCTCCTAAGTTCCTATGATTAACTGGTCATTCTTAACTTCTCTTTCTTATTAGTATTATACCAAATTAATCAACTTTTGCAATTATAAATAAATTTTTTTGCTTATTCTTCCATGACTACCGGAATAATTGTTATGTTTTTCGCTTCTATTTCGGTTTTTTCCTTCACTGCATTTTCTATGATGGCAAGCTGTTGATCGGTTAAGCTGGCAGCATTTACTACAACATCCACTTTGCCGCTATTGATGCTAACCAGTGTATCATCAAAACCTCTTGCCTCGAGTAAAATCTCCGTTGCATTCTCTTTCTCTGCAATTGCGGTTATTTCTATGTAACTATTGATTGCATCCTGCTTTAAGGTTTCGGCTACATCAGGGCTCTCAAATAACTCTTTTAAGGTTTCTTTATTTCTGGCTCTCATCTGCTCTCTTTGTAATCTGTTTTCAATGAAATAGCCGGCATTGATATTCGTACTTGCCAGTACGGCTTCTCCCGGAACACTATCCTCGTTTAGATTCAGTTCACCTGTATCTGTAACATCACTAGCCGCTTCCAGAATATCATCGTCTGATAGTTCACCCAGTTCAGTCGTACCCTCTTCTGTATCAACCGGTGTAGTTTCATCATTATCATCTGCTTCTGTTGCATTTACATCACCATCTGTTGTATCATTCGTTACTTCTGTTTCATCAGTAGTATCAGCATCTGTGGTATCATTGGCATCTGTAGTGTCATCGGTATTTTGTACCACATCAAGACCATCCAGACCAGCCAAAACATCTAATTCTTCCAAGTCCGGATTTGTGGTCTCTACCGTACCCGGTTCCTCCGGCTTATCATCATTCGTAAAACTGAGATACCCGGCAATCACAATCATAATGGCCAATGCAGTAATTATGATTTGATTCTTTTTAAATATATTTTTCATTTTCAACCTCCTGATCATTTTATCCCATCACTCATCTTCATCACTTTAACCTTATGCACAGGTACATCAAATAATACCTCTGCAGCTTCCATAATGTCTTTAATTATCCTAACATTATCTCCGCCTTCAGCTATCACAAGGACACCTTCCACAATCGGTTCACGTTCCTGTATTACGTAAGGCTGCGTTTTCCCATTCTCGTTGGTTACCAGAACGGTACTCTCTTCCCGTTGAATACTATTATTCGCTCTGTTTCCGCCCTCCCCGTCATCTTCATTTAAGCTTTCCTGCATATAAGGACTATCCTTTAAGGGAATCTGCTCCTTAGAAGCTTTTAAAGTTATCATTACTTCTACTTCGCCTATACCGGATACCTTTTTGAGGATATTTTCAAGCCTATTTTCCATTTCTTCTATATAGGTATTCGTATCCTGGCTTGTCATATTCGTACCATTTTGCTGCAGCAAATCACTCACATCCGCTATACCCTTATCCTTTGCTTCCTTTGAGCCAAAAAGATTTGGAAAAGATAATAATATGAGAAGAATACCCGCAACAAAGATCATAACTAACTTTGGTAGGCCAATTTCCTTTAGAGATATTTTCATTTTCTCCATATTATCCTCCCTGTATACTAATATTTATATTATCTGCTCCTATATTATAGAAGTCCGATAATTTAATTTTTATATTAATTTCAGCAGGGGAAGGCACTTTCTGAGATACTTCCTTCTCCTTTTGCAAAGCACTTTTAATGTCTGATATTTCAACCTCTTCTATAATGATTTTTGAGCTTTTTTCTTCCTCCGATTTGGTACCTGTTGCTGTAATATCCATCCGTTGTATCTCCCCGAAAGTACTGCTTTGGGTATCAAGGTTAAATGTGATATCAAAGGAGACCAGATAAAGTTCCTCTGCTGACAGAATCACCTTCACCTGTTCCTTAATTCTATCCTTATATTCTGCAAATATCTGTTGCATCTGTTTTTCCTCCATTCGTTGCAGATCGTTTTTAAAGGCCGACGCTTCTACCGTAAAATCATTGGATCTGATATAAAAATCCATCTTTTCGTCTATCTTTAAGAATCTCATAATCGGTGAAACAACGATCAACACTAATATCATCCCGGAGACGATACTGACGTACTTTTTATAGCTGCTGTTTCCCAACAGATTCATGATAATCGTATTCAGAATCATGTAAATTACTATGTTTTTTATCCATTCATATATTTCATTCATTTCTACAGCCTCCAAGGAACCTATGAATATAAATCAGCATACATCAGGAATGTTATGATGTTATTCGCAGCTTCACATTATGGTTTTCCAGCAACATAATTGGCGGGAAATATCACTCACGAAGTTATATGGCACCGCTGGTCGTTACTGCTACAATCGTGATTGATAATAGGAATAAAACCGCACCGACAAACAAGGTATGTAAAAGCATTTCAGCTGACTTAGCGGAAGCACTGATGCATTCGATCATACGCTTATCGGATACCGGCTGCAGTGCAGCGCTACCACACTTATAGATTAAAGCTATTACAATCAATTTTAATAAGGGTATTGCACAGATAATTATAATGATCACCAGTCCGGCGACTCCAATGGAGTTCTTCAACAAGACCCCTGCGCTTATCACCGTCTGGGTGACGCCTCCGATTGCCGTTCCGACTCCCGGTATGGCCTGCGATGCCCTCAAAAGTGCCGACCGCTTTACCCTGTCAGCAACCGGTATAATAAGGCCTTGAACCGCTTGAAACCCAATTACTGCTGCCAATAAGCTTTTTAACAGCCAACGTATAATGGTTTCAAAGAGTCCCGCCAGTTTTGATAGCATGTCCTCCTTTGACAAATTATTCGCCAGCATAATGACCATATAGAAGTTAATCAGGGGGATTACTATTTTTATTAAAACCAGATCAACCACGGTAATCATAAATAAAGCGACTTCATAATACACCAAAGAGGATGCGCTACCTGATGCAAAGCCTACGGACATACAGTAAGCAGGCACTAATACTTTCATAAAATCCAGTATATTACCAATGGCGGAAGCCGCAATAACGGAGGCGGAGACAAAGGAGCTCATGAGTAAAGCAAACAATAACAGGTAGGTAATATAATAGCCTGTCTCGCATACCTGATTATGCTTAAATGCCATAGAAAGATTGGTAAAAATTGCAGCAATCAAAGCAATGGATATCAGCCTGGCAAAGGTACCCAAATTGGCTTTTACCTCTCCTTTGATAGACTGGATTAACTGCGTACCGATATTGTTAAGGGAGAAGGCTTCCTTTCCTTGCATCAGCCGGTCTACATAGGACCTAAAATCAATGGCGTTGCCATGCTCCATTATGTCATCAATTACTTCCTGAATTTCAGTATAATTAATATCTTCCGATAACGTTGTACTCGCTTTCGCTTCTTCAAGATAAAACATTAAAATTACAAGTGCCATAAGAACTCCTGCCATGATTTTAAGGTTAAATAATATTAATTTTCTATGCCTGTCCTTCATCCATATCACCTTTCAAAAACTACTGGTTTTCACCATAAAAGTAAGGACGCTAAAAAGATACTAAGACATCTCTCACATAGTTATGCTTTCAGGAAATTATCTATCGTTTCTAACAACGCTAACAGTATTGGCATACTGATAGCCAGTATCGTCAGCTTACCTACCAATTCGATTTGATCTCCGATAGACTGATATCCTGAATCTTTACATAAGGAAGATGCAAATTCCGTAATATAGGTAATCCCTATTATTTTTATCAACACACCGATATATGCTTTGTTTATCTGTATATAACCCTGAAGCTTATTGATTGCATCCAGGATCACCTCCAGTTTTCCAATTCCCAGTAATAAAATTAAAAAACAAGCTGCAATAGCAATATAGAGGGAAAACTCTTCCTTCCCCTTTTTAAATAATATTGCTACCAACACCGCTCCGATTCCTAGAATGGCTATTCTGATCATGTTACCCTCCGTATCTAAATAGTAAATAATTCTGAATACCTTGTCCTATGAAAACCTGTACGTCTATTCTAATCACAGTTTAAATGCTTACATCGCCGTACTAGTTAAAAAGGGTAAACAGCTTTTGTATTGTCATAAATAAATCCGTTATGTACGGCAACATCCAAAACAATACCAATACCAACCCTCCTAGACTCGTGAGAAATGCCAATTCATCTCTCCCGGATTGCTTAAGTATCTGATTTAATATGGAAACCAGTATTCCAACAACGGCTATTCTTAAGATTAAATTGATATCCATACTTACCCCCATGCCTTCACCGGATTAATTATCCGGAAGTACTTAATAATAATGTATATCATCGCTACAGATGATATAATCTTAGTCTTCCTTAGAGCATAATAATTGAAATAAAAATGCCTGCCATGATGCCTAAACTGTTGAGAAGATATGCTTTCTCTTTTACAGTTTTCGATAGTTCAAGGGTCTCATCCTCCAGCTGATTTATATATAAATCTAATGTATTCATCTGCATATCCTTATCCAGGTAACCAAGGCTTTCACCAAATTGCACCAGATGTAACTTGTCCTTCTTTGTTAAAGAGGTTTTCGTAAGCTCCTGTTCCACAGCCTCTTTCCAAATCTGCGAAAAAGTGATCCCGGACAGTTCATTTAATTTGGATGATACCTTTGATAAAAAAGTTTCATAGCCTCCATTATGCCGTCTTGCTATCCCGCTGATTGCTTCTGGAAGAGGGGTATTGGCATATCGAATATCACCGCGCAGTAACAGGATTAGCTTCTTTAACTCTTTCAAATCCTCAATCCTGCATCTTAGTTCGTTACTAAAAAACATTCCCATACCGGTTGTAGATATAATCACAAGCAAGCATCCGATAATTTTTGTTATCAACATAATGTTTGTCCTCCTTACCGATTGGCCTATGCATGATCTGCATACAGTTTTCTTCCTACCGTATCATATATTTCATCAAGGTGACCGATTCCATTGACATTACTAAGAAGCACATAGCGCTCAAACAACTTTTTTTGCACCAGTTCACTAAGTACCGGTTTACTCTTTATGTCCTCGATAGAACTTCCATGAACAGTTGCTATCAGCTTACAGCCACAGCCAATCACATAATCAATTGCCTCTAAATCTTCCTTTGAACCGATTTCATCTACTGCAATTATTTGCGGGGACATGGAACGGATCAGCATCATCATACCCTTTGCTTTCGGACAGCAGTCCAGTATATCCGTACGAATTCCTAATTCATTCTGAGGCGTACCCATATAACAGGCACCGATTTCGGAACGCTCGTCCACAACTCCGATAGACTTTCCTGATAAATATGTATTACCATCCGATAATTGCCTTATAATGTCCCGTAAAAGCGTTGTCTTTCCACATCTGGGCGGAGATATGATTAAGGTATGATAAATTCCATCGGTCTTCTCATTAATCAGATAAGGTAATACCGGGTCAGCACATCCTTTAACCTGATGGGCCAAACGAATATTAATAAAGGAGATATGCTTCATTCCTTTAATGACATCATCTTCAATGATTGTTTTCCCAGCAATCCCAATGCGGTGTCCCCCGTTAATCGTGATAAATCCTTGTTTTATCTCATCCTCAAAAGCATAAAGAGAATAATTACTGATATATTCCATTGTCTCACGGATTTCATTCTTAGTAACGATGACAGCCAAGGTAGGATTTTTAACCAACTTAGCTTCCTCTGTTATAAAATACTCCACATTTTCATAAATGATGAGAAGAGGGGCATTCATTCGAAGGCGGATCTCCTGAAGCTTCTCAAAATCTATCTTTAATTTTCCGAAGATTGTTCTTAATTTAAGAGATAATATTTTTAGTAGCTCGTCTTTCGTATTCATAATCCCCACCTGCCTTTATGATACCTATTAAGGCTTATCCACCTTTCTTTCTAAAACAATATATTCTCCCTATGCGAAAATATTCCGAATATATGGAAAGAAAACATTTGCAAAATTAAAGAAGTTATATTATTCTTTTTTATAACTTATGTAATGAAAAAAGCGAAAAAGAGCGTGAATACTTGTCCTACCTACCCTTTGGCGTTCTTTTCACACTGTAAAAATCGGGATAACATATCATCTAGTTGTTCCTATAGTACTTTTTTCTTAGAATATGTAACTATAATTAGAGTGTCATCCTTCTTACGTATGTATTAGCAATACTATATGTTGAACCTTAATGTTGTCTACTTAATATATATAGTACCCACTTGTTGTAACAAATGACATTCGAATAAATAAAAAGTTTGAAATGAGGTTATAGAATGCGATATGGTTTAATTGGAGAAAAATTAGGACACAGCTATTCAAAAATCATTCATGAAAAGCTGGCAGATTATACTTACGATCTAATACCCTTAAGCAAAGAAGAATTTAAAGTTTTCATGCAAAAAAAGGATTTTACTGCTATTAATGTGACAATACCATACAAGCAGGCCGTAATCCCTTACCTGGACGAGATGCATCCTCTTGCCAAGAGGATTGGTGCTGTTAATACCATTGTGAACAAATCCGGACGTTTCATCGGTTATAATACTGATTTTTACGGGATTGAATATATGCTAAGAAATAATAAGATACAAATTAAAGATAAGAAATGTGCGATTCTTGGAAATGGTGGAACCTCACAGACGGCCTTTGCAGCCCTGGAACATCTTGGAGCCTCTGATATACAGGTAATCAGCAGAAAACCTTCGGATACTAGCATATCGTATGAGGATTTCTATAAAACACATACCGATACCGAAATCATAATTAATACTACTCCCCTCGGTATGTATCCTAATATAGATGCTTCTCCTCTTGATTTGACTACCTTTATCGAATGTGAAGCTGTAGTAGATGTAATATTCAATCCTCTTCAAACAAAGCTAACTCTACAGGCAATCGAACTTCATAAGAAAGCTATTACCGGACTGGAGATGTTAGTGGCCCAGGCCAAGCAAGCCGTGGAATATTTTCTGGATAGACCTATACCGGAGTCCAAGATACAAAAGATTTATATGGAGATCCTTGCTATGATAAATAGTAAGGTAGAATGAATCTGATGGTGCAGATTTAGAGCAAAGAGTTTGCTTTAGTAACTCTCGCGCTGAGCGCGGTCGATAAACCGACAAAAATCCTTATGCGTAAGAACGCATCCTGGCTGGAAAAGGAACCGATAAGCGGATTCCCTTCTTATAAATTACGGGGCTGTTACAAACTAAAGAGTTGTAACAGCCCCTATAAGATTCATAATTACTTATGATATTCGTGATTTCTTTGATACAGATATTCCTGACAGTTCGCTGTAGAAGGTTGCTCCCAATATTAAAACGCCTCCAAGCATCTGCTGCCAACTCATTACCTCACCAAGAATAATACCGGACATGATAATCGCTGAAATCGGATCAATATAACTTAGAGAGGCGATGGTTTGAGCCTTCAGGTTTCGAATAGCAACAAAATAAAGCAGATATGCAAGGCCTGTATGTAGGAGACCAACGGTCACCAGTAATATCATTGACTTTCCCGGTATATCAGATAAATTTATTGGGTTTGTTATTATAATATAAGGGAGCAATACGACAGATGCCATAGATAGTTGAATAATTGTAGTCTCTAACCCTGAGATGTTTTTTACAAATTTATTCATAAGTATTACCGATGCATAAAGAATTGCAGCTAGCAGACCATAACCGATTCCTAATAACTGATCTTTATGAAAGCCGCTTGTTTTATTAATCTCAACAATAAAAAACATACCGATCATAGCTACCAAAACACATAGTATTTTCGTCTTATTCATTTTCTCTTTTAAGATGAAAGGAGCCATAAATGCGACAAAAACCGGGGCAAAATAGTAACTAAGAGTCGCATTGGATATGGTGGTATACCGATAAGCTTCAAACAAAAAAATCCAATTAAAGCCAATGGCTGCCCCTGCTGCTAATAATAAGAGTAGATTATTCTTTATGGAATGAATAGATAATTTTTTCTTAGTCAGTAAAGCAACCATAAGTAAAAACAAACTACCAACAACCCCTCTTACCAAAGCAATTTGACTTGAGGGTAGCGATATGTTTTTTACAAAAAGTCCGATACTCCCGAACAAAAGCATAGTAATGATCAGATATAATTTCGATTTCATGTCATCTCCTTTTGGCCCAATCTCTGTACTCAAAATCACTCTTTTTCTGTATTTTCACCGATTATACTTCTTCCCTGTTGCCGGATTATATATGCTACATAAGTTTTTATAATTGCGTAAAGAGGCTGTTATAAGTTGCTTGTGTAATTAAATACATCAGTTTACTTATAACAGCCTTAACATACATATATTCATGATACAATAAGTGCATACGCTCATAAAATCCTTACATCATACAGCTCTCTACACCTATCAAGCATTCGTTGACTACACTCTCTTCATGTATTCGCCGGTTCTTGTATCAATACTTATTTTATCACCCTGCTCAACAAACAAAGGAACATAAACTGTAGCACCTGTCTCTACAACCGCCGGTTTTGTTGCTCCGGTAGCAGTATCTCCTTTAAATCCGGGTTCTGTATCTGTGATAACAAGCTCTACGAATAACGGAGGTTCAATTGCAAATACCTGTCCGCCATGGGAAAGCATCTTAACCATTTCATTTTCTTTTACAAACTCGAGTGAATCACCAATTGCCTCTTTATTCATAGCAATCTGGTCATAAGTATCAACGTTCATAAAATGATACAATTCACCGTCAGAATATAAATACTGCATATCACTTCTTTCGATATGAGCCTGCGGATATTTTTCAGTCGGACGGAAGGTTTTTTCAACCACACCACCATTTTTAATATTCCTTAATTTTGTTCTTACAAATGCTGCGCCTTTACCTGGTTTTACATGTTGAAACTCAATGATTTGATAAACTTGATTGTCTATTTCAACTGTCAAGCCATTTCTAAAATCGCCTGCTGAAACCATACTCGATACTCCTCCTTAAAATTGACTACATTTTAGTGTATAATAAACCGACAATATTTGCAACTGTTTTTTTTCTTACCCTCTTTGCCTCAATAAATTGTCATTTATTTTCAGTTATTACAATTCTATTAATTTTTTTTCTGAGAAAGTGAAATTTTCATAACCGGTTTTTGTTACTACAACCATATCTTCGATTCGAACGCCACCGTAACCTTTTAGGTAGATACCCGGTTCTACAGTTTCTACCATACCGGGTTGCAAAATCTCATCTTCCATCGCTGATAATCTGGGACTTTCATGAATAAACAGACCCACCCCATGACCTAAGCCATGGCCAAAGCATCCTTCGTATCCGGCTTGATATATGATATCTCTAGCAACTTTATCCACTTCCCTACCGGTTAATCCGGCTTTTATCACCGCCAAGGCTGCCTCCTGAGCTTCCAGCACTTTATTATAAATACCTTTTTGTTTATCCGTTGCTTTACCGATAACAATCGTTCTGGTCATATCGGAACAGTATCCTTCATAAATACAACCAAAATCCATAGTCAGAAAATCCCCCACTTCAATCTTCTTTTGTGTTGGAACCGCATGGGGCATAGAGGAATTAATTCCGGATGCAACAATTGCATGAAAGCTTAGACCTTGTCCACCTTTTGTTTTCAGCAGGTATTCAATTCTAGCGGCCACCTCAAGTTCTGTCATACCGGGTTTAATAAAATCTAATATTTCGGAAAACACCTTATCTCCAATTGCTTCTGCTTGTTTGAGGTACTCTAACTCCTGAGGTGTCTTAATCCGTCGTAATCGGGTCACTTCATCCTTAATAGGTATTAATTCTTTCACTTCTAACTTGTCTTTAAAGCCTTGATATTTTGCATAAAGAAGATCGTTTGCTTCAAAGCCCAAAGTATCAATCTGGTCTGTTCTTAGCATTTCATTGATTGCTTCCTCATATCCATGATCTCCAATGGTAATAATTTCATACCCGAGCGCTTCCCTCTCCGCCTGATAGGTATATCGAAAATCCGTAAGTAAAGCATGTCTTTTTTGAGAGATAAAAAGATATCCTGTATCTCCAGCATAACCACTAATATAACGAACATTATTCATATTTGAAATTAAGATTGCATCCAATCTTAAGTCGTTTAATAATTCTTGCACTCTTTTATAATTGTCCATTGTTTACCTTCCCGTTTATCTAATTATATTTCTTATAAAAACATTTTCATATTACTATAACATATTATATAATTAATCAGAAGTTATAGCCTGTTTTAATTATGAGTGATTTATTTTATAATCCGAATTCTTGTAATCTTAAAAATCTAATTATTATCGACTCATAATATCATCGAATACGCTAGTCATTATTAAGTAATATATTATTAATTACTTTCAAGCATATTTATTATTCCATCAATAGCCAACAGATATCCGTTTAACCCTAACCCTGCAATCTGACCATCACAGCCGGCAGCTGTGACAGAAATATGTCGAAAATCTTCTCTCTTGTGGATATTCGAAATATGTACTTCAATTTTAGGTACCAACAACGAGGCTAAGGCATCACGAATTGCATAACTGTAATGAGTATAGGCTCCCGGATTGATGATAACTCCATCTACCTCATCAAAATATGCTTTCTGAATTCGATCAATGATTTCCCCTTCACTGTTACTCTGGAAAACATCAATTGTTATACCAAGTGACGTTGCTTTATTATCAATTTGCTCCAACATGTAATTGTAATCTTGTTTTCCATATACACTTTTTTCTCTAATACCGAGAAAATTTAAATTCGGTCCGTTAATCACTAAAAGCTTCATCGTCCATCCTCCTTATCTCCTATAATAATCAATAGATCTGTTTTAAGTATGCTTCCATAATCAGAACTGAAATCTCTTCCAAAGATCTGTCATCCGTCATTATAATCTTATGGGCGGCCTTCTCATAGTATGGAATACGAACCTTAAGAAGTCGTTTCACCTTCTCCCCCAATTCCTCACCGGAAAGCAGGGGTCTTGAAGTGTCTCCTCTAAGCCTTTTCACGGTCGTTTCTTTGGACGCCCTGAGATATACCACATAGCCCAGTTCCTTCAAAAGCTTCCTGTTTTTTTCCCTTAAAGGCATACCGCCTCCGGTGGATAAAACCGTATTATTTAATCCGTTTTGCAACTCGGTTAATAAGTTTGTTTCCACATCTCGAAAGTACTCTTCACCTTTGTTACGAAAGATTTGGTTAATTGTATCCCGTTCCCTTTGTTCAATCAATAAATCCGTATCCTGGAAACGGTAATTCATCATTTTAGCCAGATGTTCTCCCACACTGGTCTTTCCCGACCCCATAAATCCGATCAATATTATGTTGTGCTTTAAACTCTTGTTCATACTAACCCTCAAATATCGAATTGTTCATAACACTTGTCTACGAAACCTGCTCTATTGTACTTTAATTTTACCCTCTTTGATATCCTTACGATAATGGTATAATACAACTCTTTCTAATTTACGCTTTAGTACAATCTGTATCTCTTCCTTCGGTCCGATCGGTTTCACATAATAAGTCATCATTCCAACACGATTGGCTCCAAAGACATCTGTAAATAACTGATCCCCGATAAATACCGTATGATCTATACTGGTACCCATTAATTTTGTAGCTTTGATAAAATTCTTCTTTGCAGGCTTTTGAGCATTATGAATAACACGAACCTTAATCTCCCGATTAAAGCGGGATACTCTTTCCTCCTTATTATTGGAAATTAAACATACTTCAAAACCAATTTTTTTGATTTGTGCAATTAAATTAATTGCTCTTTGATCAGCATCCGCACCGTGTTCCACTAAAGTATTGTCAATATCAAAAATGATTCCACGATAACCTTCTTCATATAGTTTCTTATAATCAATAACATATGCGGAATCTGCTATTCTTTTCGGATAAAACATTCTTAACATTTTGTCTCCACCTATTCTTTTAATATAAGAGTAGAACGTTCTTTACATTCTTTCCTGTACTACTATAATATGCAGTTTTTACTTATAGGTCCTGATTTATTATAGCAACGAAAGGAAAAATGTACAAGTGCTAAACTCCTGATTTACCACTGATATCCAGCATCAATAGGAATATAACAGAAAAAACAAAGGATTACTTTAGTCTGAGCTATTTATTTCAGTCCAAAGTAACCCTTTGTTTTTCAACATCATTTGTAACATTCAGGAGGTCTATCCAGAAAAATATTATTTTACTAAACCACTTCCTATGATACAAAGAAGAAACTATTATTTTTTATTATCCTTAATTATCTATATTTTATGTTAATTATCTTTTACTAACAATTTTAACTAGTTCCTCATTCCTTACTATGGAATGTGTATCCACCATAGGAAAATCCATCTGTTTATAACTCCATACAGCTCGTCCAATCTGATTATCTAAAAGTAAATCGCACATATCTCTATGCCAGTTTAGGTTATATTCCATTGGTACATTTTCGATTACACCGTACTCACCGCAATACAACATGACATCTCTTTCTTTCGCAAATTCCAGTGCCGGTTGAAGTAAGCTTCGCAAATACTCTTTATCTACCAGCTCTTTAAAAGTAAATCCATATCGTTTCTTGAATTCTTCCGATTTTTCTAAGTATTTTTTATAAGTATCCTTCCCCGAGGGGTAGGGAACAACAAATTCCAGATCTTTTAACAGAGGCTCCCAGCTTGCCCTTTGGTGTGTAAAAATATGGGGTTCATAAAAATGAAAGGTATAAACCAGATTGTTATCTTCAATTGGATTAAGTTCATTTAAGGTGAACACGCTGTTATAAAAATTACCGCCTATGATAATAACTCTGTTTTGATCAATCTCTCTTATACCTTCCACAGCTCTTTTACTTAAAGCATTCCACCTGTCACTGTTAGGTTCCACTATTTCATTCAAAAGCTCAAATACCACATGTCTCCCCTTATCCTTGTATCGCTTTGCAAAAGCTTGCCAAAGGGATATATATCTTTGCTGTAATACCTCATCTTCAAATAAACGGTTTTCCTTCAAAGAATGGAATGCATACCCCGCTGCCCTGTGTAAATCCAAAATGATATTCAGATTATTATCCTCACACCATTCGATACATTGGTCCACATACGCAAATCCCTCTTCCTTATACTGAAACGGATTATCATCATCCTCAATTACCATGTAATCAATTGGAAGTCTAACATGATCCATACCCCAAGATGCGATCTGTTTGATATCCTTTTCCACAATAAAGGTTGTAAAGTGCTCTTTATTCGCTTCCCTAAACTGTGAAATCCATCCTCCCAGATTAACACCTGCCATAAATCCATCAAAAGTTTTCATAGTTAAATTTCCCTTCATCTTGTTTTTGTGTTAATTATGCTCAAGCTGTAAGTTTTATGATATATATCAATTAATCTATAATACTATAAGAAACCAATGGTTCCTGCGACATAGTACTGATATTAATGTGCATTGTTCAATTTGATTTGTTACATAACAAAAAACACTTTGATTAATATAAAAAGAATTCCGTATATCTTTAAGGTAAGTATATGAAATTACTTATTTTTTACAATGTATATAACATTATTTTAGATGCATTATCTTATATAACTTTTACACATTTGCATTTTTCTTACCTTCCAAATCCGCAGTACATTGGGGACATTTTGTAGCATTCAAATTAATATCAGACTGGCAATGAGGACATTTTTTCGTTGTAGGAGCTGACGGAGTCTCCGGTTTTCTTATTTTGTTAATCCATTTTACAATTAAAAATACCACAAACGCCATGATAAGAAAATTAAGTATATTCGATATAAACTGTCCATAATTAAGCGTTGCTGCACCGGCATCCTTCGCTGCCTGCAGGGTATCATATTCATTTCCATCAAGAGTAATGAATAGATTAGTAAAGTCAATATTCTTTGTAAATACACTTAATACCGGCATAATAATATCATTCACCAAAGAATTAACAATCCCGTTAAAAGCACCGCCGATGATGATACCGATTGCTAAATCAATCATATTTCCTTTCAAAGCAAATTTCTTAAATTCTTTCCACATAATATTCCTCCATACTTATACCACGGTTTACTTAAATACTTAGCGAATCATTAATATTATACTTAATTTAATTACTTCTTAGCCTTCAGAATGATCTTTCCTAAAAATAATACCAACCTTATATCTGGCATGGGAATATGACAGAGATGAAGCCTATATTAATTCTATGGCAGAAAAAGGTTGGCAACTGATAAAAGGTGGGTTATTTCATCATACGTATAAAAAATCCGATGAGATATATCGTTATAAACTAGATTTTAATGCAAAAATCAATTTTGAAATTGATAGCGGAAGAAGATATTCAATAAGTGAATTCATCTATTATGTAAAAGGAATCGGAAACAAAGCTGTTTTCCGGTTCCTTTCGCTTAATAAAATATTGAAATAATCATGTTAACGTTTGCTCAAGCCTTTAAGTTACTTATCCTATTTAACTCTAATAACAGCCATATTAATTGGTAATATCCCCTAAGGAGAGTGCCAAACAAAAATATTAGACTTTTTTTCTTTTATATTGAATCATGATTATACTTACAAAAACTAGAGTTGATATATTAAGAACTGCCGGCGCCACATAGCCTCCAACCGGTGCCGGAAGAACCGCTATCAGTGGTAAGACCAAAGCCATAATAAAAACCGGATTTAGAAGTGCCATCCATTTAGGAAACATAGATTTTCCTTTTAATAAAATAATAACATAAAGGATAGAGCTAACGATAAGCTCGGACATCATGATTATTATGATAATCCGCCAATAAAAATCATATCGGTGCATCAAGTCTAAAACCAAATCCTTATCAGTAACTACATTATGATATAATCTCCAACCACTTCCCATATATGCATAGGCCGTATGAAATCCAACTCCCATCATTAACGCATGGGCACTGATAAAAAAAACAATTCTTGATTGTACCTTCCCGGCAGGTTTTAAAGCATAATATAAGGGTATGAGGCCAAGGATTTGTATCGGTAATACAATGACCCCAAGAAAGGTGCCTACTGTTATTCTCCAAGACGAAATATCTGCCATAGTTTCCGTGCCCATCTTAAAAAATGTATACGCATCCGTTGGTTTTGCCAGTAAAATAAAGTCACTGATAATTGTGATTAACATTCCTAAGATACCAATAAGTCCTAATACGATTACGAAATCTGTTCTGCTTGTCCTACAATTCATTTCCTTTCCTCCTTGGCAATAAACGTTCATATTCCGTTCATTTATATCCAGTGGCTACGCCAATTGAATTTATGTTTTTTTACAGTTATCTATATAAAGTATACCATATTGTAGCATTATCTATTGAATTATTATGTTAAGTTGTAACTTTATTTCCTAAAATGAATATATTTTTTCACAATGCTAACAGCTCTTCAAACTACTTAAATAACTGAATTAAATAGCCAAAAAATCTTTTAAGATATTAATCGTCCTTTCTATTTTTCACATATACTGCCACATCACCATAACTTCCGTCTCTCCTATGATTTGCATGAAATAATACTTTATCAAACTGCATCCCTGCTTTTTGCATAACCATACCACTGGCAACATTAAGGACATCATGTTTTGCGATTATCTTATGGTATCCCACTTCGTAAAATAGATAATGCATAACAGCTCTTAAGGCTTCCGTCATAATTCCCCTACACCAATATTCCTTTCCAATACAATAACCAACTTCACAAGTTCTATCTATGTCATTTAATATCTCTGCACTGATTGAGCCTATTACTTTTTCTTCGTTTTTTAAAAAAAGTGCCCAATTATAAAAATTAGATTGATTATAAAATCTAATCCAATCCCTAATTCGTCTCTCGGTAACACTGATATTATCATGGGGTCCCCAGGATAAAAACTTACAAACCTCCGGGTCACCGGCCCAATTATGATACATATCGTTAGCGTCCTGTATATCAAACCTTCGTAGTATTAATCGGATTGTTTCAATAGAATTGGTCCCTATATGCTTAATCATTTTCCTCACCCTTTCAGAAAATGAATATACAGAGACCAGCTTTTATATTCCTTATTTATTGTTCTATCTTAATATTCTTATTTCACTTTACCAACTGATTTAAAAGGATAAACTCTTAATATCACCTTACCCTCTATCTGATTTACATCAATCAATCCAAATTCTCTGCTGTCAATACTAACTTCCCTGTTATCTCCTAAAACAAAAAGCTTATCTTTACCAACCTTTATTGGTAACTGAACTTCTCTCGCCAAGGTTTCTCCTATCGCATAGTCCTCTTCAATTTTCTCTCCATTAACATAAACAGATCCGTGTTGAATGTCTATAACATCGCCCTCAATTCCAATCACTCTTTTCACATATCTTTCATGCAATTCATCATAATCTTTGTTTTTATCAAAACGGCACTCAATACCATCAATATATCTTTGTAAATCATTCAATAAATTACCTTTTTCCTCATTCGTAAAAAAGGTTACAATATCACCTCTTTGCGGACCCTTAAAACTGTAACCAATAATATCTACCATCATATGTTGATTCTCAAATAAAGTATTTTCCATAGATCTTTCTTTCACTATGACTTTCGCATAAGCCTTACTACTAAATAAAAATGCTATACTAAATGCAATAAAGAATAATATAACCCAACTTGCAATTTCTTTTAATAACTTTTTCTTATCCATATATGTTCCTCCACAGTGCAAATCATTCTCAATTAAGCGATTGTATGCAAAAGACAAAAACACAAACACTTTATCCATATATTACCACCCATAATGCATATTAGCAAATAATATTTATATTAAATATCTACCACTGAACTTAACGTTTATATAAAAAGACAACTATATTAGATACGATGTAATCAGTTATATCTGTTACACTCATCTTTTACAGTTGCCTTTTACTTCTAATACATTAACTATTTACTTTACTTAGCTGCCTTTTATCTTAACTCAATTCCTTTAGCCTTCAAGATTGCCAACAACTCATCCGTCATAGCAGATATCTCTTGGCCTTCCAAGGTACGTTCCATAGAAACAAACTCGAATCGGATTGTAACACTCTTCTTACCTGGAAGTAGCTTCTCATCCTCGAAGATATCTACCAGGTGGAAACTCTTAAGGTATTCACATTTGTATTCTCCTATATACTCTGCTATTTTTTCGAAGCGGAGTTCCTTCTCTGTCAGAAGACTTAGATCAATGGTTACTCCCGGATATTTGGATGGCTCGACGTAGCGTAGGGTCTCTGCAGTCACAGTCTCAAGTAACTCCACATCAATCTCTGCATAAGCTACATTTAACTTTTTATCAATCTTATTCTTTACCTTAGGATTCAATACAGAGAAATAACCAATCTCCTCACCCTTTAGGCTTATTTTTGCCGAATTCACCGGATGAACATAGTTATATTTACTTAACTCTTCTTTAATAGCAAATACAGGTCTTACATTCTTAATGGCAAGAAGAAGCTGTTCTACGATTTCCTTTACTTTAAAGTAAACCTCTTTTTCGCTTAACTTCTTACTTGCAACAACAATACCAAGTCTCTTTCTCTCGTTGCAAAGTCCATCCTCTTTTAAACCGTCTGACACACGACCAATCTCGAACATGCCCATCTCCGGAGTGGTGTCTACATTCTTATAAACAAATCCAAGAAGACTGGGGATAATTGTAGAGCGAATGGTATCATTCTCTGCGGTCAAGGAATTGATTACCCGAATATTTGGCTCTGTTACAATTCCAATTTCTTTGTTTAGCTTACTCTCATACCACAGATAGCTGTGAACCTCGTTCATCGCATAACGTTCGGATAAGAACAGCTTCATTTTTAATTCATTGTCTCTGTCCTCACTGTGACGGATCGGTGTAAGTAAACTCTTCGTGGACTTGATTTCAAAGTTATCATAGCCATAGATACGGGTAATTTCCTCAATCATATCCGCCTTCATGGTAACATCCTTGGTCGCTCTCCAGGAAGGAACCACCACTTCAAATTCATCACCCTTACGGTTCAAACCAAAGCCAAGGGCAGTTAGAGTCTCTTCAATAAAATTTGAAGAAATGTCAATTCCGGTGTACTTATCTACATAGGCCTTATCAAACTGAATTGTGATCGTTTCATAATGCTTCACATAACAGTCTGTTAGGGCAGAAGTCACTTTAACTCCCGGATCAATCTCAGCTAAAAGCTTTAAGAAACGCTTAATTGCAGGAACCGTCAGCTCCGGATCAATAGTTTTCTCATACCTAGCGCTGGCATCCGTACGCATTCCGAGGCGGGTAGCTGACTTACGGACAGAAACTGCATCAAAGTTCGCGGATTCTAATAGAACAGAGTCTGTATTATCCGTAATCTCGGAGAGCTCTCCACCCATGATACCTGCAATTGCTACGGGCTCTTTCTCATCACAGATCATTAAAGTATCGGTGTCTATTTTTCTTTCCACACCATCTAAGGTTAAAAAATTAGTTTGCTCCGGCATGGTTTTCACCCTGATTTTTGATACCTTGCCGTTATCAAAGGCATGCATCGGCTGCCCCATCTCCATCATCAGGTAGTTAGTCAAATCCGCCAGAAGATTAATTGGTCTCATACCGCAATAGGTAAGACGTATTCTCATATTAATCGGAGATTTCTTCTTAGTAATATTGTCTATTGTAATACAGCTGTAACGATAGATTTTATCCGTGTTTTCTACCTTCAAATCAATCGGTGCCAATTCTCTATATATGTCAGTATCCATTAATTCTAAAGGTTTTAAAGGTCTCTTGGTAAGAGTAGCTATTTCCCTAGCAATACCGTAATGACCCCAAAGATCAGGACGGTTTGTTAGGGATTTATTATCCACTTCAAATACCGTATCCTCTAACTGCATAAATTCTTTGATATCTGTTCCTAGAGGATAGATATCATCAAGTATCATAAGACCTTCGTGGTTATCACTGATACCCAACTCTTTCTCCGAACAACACATACCGCGGCTGGTTGCACCGGCTATTTGTACCTCTTTAATTACCAGTTCGCCTACCTGACCACCCAGTTTAGCAAAAGGAACCACAGCTCCGACGAATACATTGGGGGCACCGCAAACACATTCAACTACTTCACTACCGATATCCACTTTTACCAGATGTAGCTTCTTTGAATTCGGATGGTCGTTAATCTCAACCAGCTTTCCTACTACTACATCCTTAATGTTTTTACCCATCTCATATATATCTTCGACCTCAGCCGTGGATAAGGTGAACTGATTAATCAGCTCTTTTATATCCACACCGCTAAGATCCGTAAACTCAGATATCCAATTCATTGATATTAACATAATCCAATCCCTCCTATTTCGTAAACTGTCTTAACTGCTTTAAGTTACCGCTATTGAACAGACGAATGTCCTTGATATTGTATTTCATCATTGCTAAACGTGTTAGACCCAGACCGAAAGCAAAACCGGTATATTTATCAGGATCAATACCACCCATAGAAAGTACATTCGGATGTATCATACCACAGGGTAAGAGCTCTACCCAGCCGGAATGTTTACAGGTAGGACATCCCTCGCCGCCACAGATGGCACAATTAATATCTAGTTCAAAGCCCGGTTCCACGAAGGGGAAAAAGCCCGGTCTTAACCGTACCTTCACTTCTCTTTGGAACACTTCCGTCAGCAATGCCTTCATAAAATAAATCAGATTAGAGATGGAGATGTCTTCACCAATCATCATTCCTTCCAACTGGAAGAAGGTATTTTCATGACTCGCATCAATATTTTCATTTCTAAAACACCTTCCGGGGAATAAAACCTTTAAAGGTTCACCGGGCTTTGGTGCACCATACTTTTTCATAATCGTATTCTGAGAAGCAGAGGTATGGGTCTTTAATAATTGTCCGTTCTCCAGATAATAGGTATCCGTCATATCTCTTGCCGGATGGTTCTTTGGAATATTAACCGCCTCAAAGTTGTTATACTCAGTCTGAATTTCCAAACCATCCTCTATAATAAAGCCCATTGTTTTAAAGATGTCTTCAATCTTCTTTTGAACGATCGTAATCGGATGTAGGGTTCCGACTTCAACTTCTGAAGGTATAGAATAGTCATAACGCTCGGCGCTTTCAATCTGCTTTTGGTATTCCATCTCCTCAAGGGTTTTCTGGTAGTCAACAATTGCCTGCTCAATTTCATTTTTTAGCATATTTACCTGCATACCGGCAACCTTTTTTTCCTCCGCATTAAGATTACGAAGATTTTTCAGCTCCTCCGTTACAAGTCCCTTCTTACCAAGAAAGGCAACCCTGATTTTCTCCAGTTCATCTCTTGATTTAACTGCACTCAGTTCATCACTAAACTGTTGTTTGATTCTTTCCAAGTTTTCTAACATGTTATCTCCTCCTAATCTAATTATCTTAAATTCATAATGTTCTAAACCTCAAGTTATATGCTACTGATACGGGTATGCTATGCTAATGCTGTGACAGCTCCGCTGTCCAAGGGCTGACCGTGATGGATATGCTGGGAGTATGATTTACCGTAATACACTGTTTGACGGACATGTTGTTGATTATGTATGACCAGAGCGTACATATATGTCCGATATAGGCATACATAATCAATAATGTGTCCTTCAACCTGTGTGTGAGGTAAATCATACTTCCAGCATATCCTTTTGCGTCAGCCCTTCATATAAGTTATGCTTACATGACAGCATTAAAAAAGCTCCCATCCGCAAGGGACGAAAGCATCGTGGTACCACCCAAATTCAAGCTTATTTCGTATATAAGCTCCTCTGACAGTGATAACGGAACTGACCCGGCCTCTCTTCTATCTTCAGATACTGCGTATGCAATGATATCTGTAGATATTTTAAAGGCAACTCCGGTGCCGAACTTCGTGATACATCTGAACCCTGAACATGCTCTCAGCCGGTGGCACATCCTCTCTGGCGGGAAAATATATCCTACTACATTCACCTTCAATGTTTTTTTCATTTTCTCATATATTAAACGACTATTTCCATATTGTCAAGAAGTTATTTACATTTCGCATGTGCTTTGTTGATTGCAAATATAATTTTGTCGACTCTAATATCTTTCTATACTTTAACATATTTAAGTTATAAGTCCCGATTATACTTAAGTTCATTATATTTAATATCCCACAAAGCTCTCAATACTTGTTTTTAATTGGAATTTATGATAGAATGAGCGAGGTTATGAGCAATGGTTATAAAACACAAAAGGAGAGTTGTGAATGCAAAAGTACGATGTTATTATAATTGGAGCCGGTCCTTCCGGTATTTTTTGTGCTTATGAACTTATTAAGGAAAACAAAAATCTCAAGATTTTGATGGTTGAAAAAGGGAGACCGATAGAAAAAAGAACTTGTCCCAAGAGAGTAACAAAGCAATGTGTAGGATGTAAGCCATGCTCAATTACAACAGGATTCGCCGGTGCCGGTGCATTTTCTGACGGAAAGCTATCCCTTTCTCCGGATGTAGGCGGAAATCTTCCAGAAATACTGGGTTATGATAAGGCTGTGGAATTAATTCATGAATCCGATAACATCTATCTTAAGTTTGGTGCTGATACCAATGTATATGGAATCGATAAGGAAACAGAAATCCGAGAAATCAGAAGAAGGGCTATCAATGCTAATCTAAAACTAATTGAATGTCCGATCAGACATCTGGGTACGGAAGAAGGTTATAAAATATATACCAGATTACAGGAGCACCTACTGGAATCCGGTGTAGAAATGATGTTTAACACGATGGTTGAAGATATTCTGATTGAAGATAAAAAAGCAAAGGGTATTACCACGACCAAAGGGGATACCTATTATGCAGAGGAAATTGTAGCTGCTATCGGCCGTGAAGGCTCTGACTGGTTCTGTCATATCTGCAATGACCATGGTATTGAAACCAAGGTTGGTACAGTTGATATTGGTGTCCGGGTTGAGGTTCGAGACGAGGTTATGGAATTCTTAAATAAAAACCTCTATGAGGCAAAACTGGTATACTATACTCCAACCTTTGACGATAAGGTCCGTACCTTCTGTACGAATCCCTCGGGTGAGGTAGCAACCGAATATTATGAGAATAATTTAGCTGTTGTTAACGGACATGCTTATAAATCGAAAGAGTTCAAAACTAACAATACGAATTTTGCAATTTTAGTATCCAAGAATTTTACTAAGCCCTTTAAAACACCGATTGAATACGGTAAGCATATTGCACAGCTCAGCAACATGCTATGCGGCGGAAGAATCTTAGTGCAGACTTTCGGAGATTTCCAAAGAGGCAGAAGAACGACAGAAGAACGACTTTGCAGGAATAATTTAATACCAACCTTAAAGGATGCTATTCCAGGAGATTTATCTCTGGTATTCCCTCACAGAATTATGGTAGATATTAAGGAAATGATCTTAGCTCTTGATAAGGTTACCCCCGGTATTGCCAGCGATGAGACCCTGCTTTATGGTGTAGAGGTTAAATTCTATTCCAATAAAGTAGTTGTAAATAAAGATTTTGAAACCAGTGTGGAAGGACTTAGGGCGATCGGTGACGGTGCTTCCGTTACCCGAGGATTACAACAGGCCTCTGCCAATGGTATCAGTGTAGCAAGAAGCATAATGGAGAAATTTAAGATACATTAAATTATAATAAAGATGAATGATTTAATCGAATATGGTTGTTACATCTGAATCATCAAGGGGCTGTTGTTATTACAACAGCCCCTTGATATGCTTGTGGAGGCAAGCATTATGAATTAAAAGGAAAAGTTATTAATTATCAATTCTATAATAATTCTCATATTAATATATTATTGTCTGGCTGATATAACTGGACATTTCAATAAGTCTACCATTTTTATAGGATGAACCAGTAGCCCGCATTCTGTACTGACCATGCACAACATATATTGTATCGCTAATATACGCCGTACCGGAATAAGATGTTGCAGACCAGCTATCTACCGAAGACCAGGCTCCATTATTATATTTCTCCAGATAGATACTTATGGACTGCCGATCACTGTCTCTGGTTGTTAAGTAGGAATAAACGACTGCTCTTCCATCACTTGAAATATCAAAGGTATTAATAAATGAATTAATACTAATATACATTGGTTGCACAATACGATCTGTTTTGGAAGCTGCAGCTGCTTCAGAAGGTAACACCAAGTTACTTGCGATTAGCGCCAGACACAAAATAAGAATATTAATATATTTTTTCATTACAAAAACCTCCTTTCACACATATATAACGATCCGGGAGGCTTTTTCTTACACTTACTTATTCCTTTATTTTTTTATTTCAAGACTTTCTGCAATCTTTATCAAATGGTTTTTGGTAATATCAATATCTGAACTTTGTAAAAAAAACACCCTATCATCAAAAGTCCAACTAATTGATCTATAATTTTCTTTTTCTACAAAAACAGCTTTTTGATCTCCGAATATTTCAATTCTTTCAACTATCCCACCTTCGGAGTCCACCTGTATTGACGGTTGCCCTGTAAACTGTTGGAATATGATCTTTTGGTCCTCCTTTACATAATGAATTACTCTGACAAGCCTGGTATCGCCGATTACGGAATCCAGTTGATAGCCCTCCGGAATATAGGAAGGATAATAGTAACCATCCCAATTATCAGGTATGGTGGTCTGGTTGCTATCTTTGACATAATCAATCTGAGTAAATCGCTCCTGTATATTCATAATTGTATTGAAAAACCTAACCCGATAAGCGTCAACACTTATGACAAGAAAATAATTAACTCCAACCAACAACAAGATAAATATGGCAGCTTTTTTTAATTGCCGCATTACCCTAATCCTGTTATCATTTCTTTTCTTCTTTCTTAGTTCCTGTCTATAGTAAGCATCGAACCACAAATCCAAACTCTCAGGAAGTATAGTTCCCTCCTGTCCATTTATATTCATATCCAATTCTCTACACAGGTTATGAACATGCTCAAATCCAATATGCCTTAGAAAATTATCTTCGAGGCTCGATTTGTATTCCTTGTCCATATTAGATAATTCATTCATTCGTGACCCCTCCTTCAGATAATATTTTCTTTAAGGCCGCTTTTGCCCGATGAATCTTCACACAGACATTATCTGTAGATAGGTTAAGCAAATCCCCAATCTCAGTAAGACTCATCTCATAATAATATCTTAAACTTAGTATATCTGCATACCCAGAATTGATTTTGCTTAAAGCTTCAGCCAATTCCTTCCCCCGCTCTAAATTAAGGACATGCTCATCCAAAGATAGACTTGTATCATCTATCTCTAAACCATCCGTAAATTCTGTTGGCATAATTCTCTTTTTTTCATTATATCGGTCAAAAGATAAGTTTCTAACAACTATAACCAAATATGCCCTTGTTTTCTTACACTTAATTTCGCCAATTTTATCTAAATGCTTATAAATTTTTATAAATGCATTCTGTATAACGTCTTCAGCATCATGATAACTATGGAGAATCTGATAGGATATGTAGAACAGTTCCTTTCGATATGTAATATATAGGTCTTCCATTTTATCACGCTTTTTTACATCTTCTATTGTTAAAATAAATGATAACATGTTAATCCATCCCCTGAGCTTAAATTAATCTTTCGTTATATCCTGACTTTTCCAATAACCTAAGCCATTATCACCAATCATTTCATCGATTTAAAATTTTCAATCGTTACTCAGATTACAGGCACTCACATTCCCTGCTCTGTCAGACCTGCATGATGTGCCAAAATTCCTTGTCTTTTTTGACTTGCAGTGTGATGGACAGCATTGAATTTTCTATAGCACAGGCTATAAATCAACGATAAAACCATTGCCTTAGGATGGAGTCTTTCGAATCGAAACGTTTTGACTTTACTATTGAATGAACATGGCGTCTCCAAAGCTAAAGAAACGATATCGTTCTTTCACTGCTTCCTTATAAGCTTCCATTATATGATCTCTGCCGGCCAAGGCTGATACCAACATCATTAGTGTAGATTCCGGCAAATGAAAATTGGTTATCAGTGCGTCCATAATTTTAAACTTATAACCCGGGTATATAAATATCGACGTATCTCCACTTCCAGCATGTAGAACACCGTTTTCATCTGAGGCAGATTCAATTGTCCTACAACTGGTGGTTCCGACACAGATAACTCTACCTCCGTTTTTTTTGGCTTCATTTATTTTTGCCGCTTCTTCCTCCAGAACCTGGTAAAATTCTGAATGCATATGATGCTCTTGAACATTATCTACCTTAACCGGGCGGAAAGTGCCTAGGCCTACATGAAGGGTTACATTGGCAATAGTGACCCCCATAGCTTCAATCTGTTCTAAAAGCTCATTTGTAAAATGCAACCCAGCGGTAGGTGCCGCAGCAGACCCTTCATTTTTTGCATAAACGGTCTGGTATCTGTCCTTATCCTTAAGTTCCTGCGTAATATAAGGAGGAAGAGGCATCTCTCCCAATTGATCCAGTATTTCTTCAAAAATTCCTTCGTAGGTAAACTTAACAAGCCGATTGCCTTCCTCAACCACATCAAGAATTTCGCCGACTAAAATCCCATTACCAAAGCTGATTTTTGTACCCGGTCTTGCTTTCTTTCCGGGCTTAACCAGGGTTTCCCAGGTGTCGTTCTCACCTCTTTTTAAGAGTAGAAGTTCGATCTTAGCTCCATGCTCATTCCCATCCTCGCAGTTATTATGTTGATGAATTTTTTCTCCGATTAATCTGGCCGGTATGACCTTTGTATTATTAATAACCAAACAATCTCCTTTTTGTAGCAGTTGAATGATATCTTTAAATATTCTATGCTGCGTTTCCCCTGTCTTTTTATTCAGTACCAGCAACCTGGAACCCGAGCGATCCTCCAAGGGACTTTGTGCAATTAATTCTTCCGGTAAATCGTAATAAAAATCTTGTGTCTTCATGTTAACTCCTATCTTTCATAGTTTTTAAGTTTATCACAATCATAACCACTTAAAGATATAAAATCGTGTAATTCTATATCCAATGGCATCTTTTCAAGTTTTGATTTGTATAGAATCATGAAACTTATATCCCATGGCTATTATACATTAGCATGGATATAATTATATAGTTAATTTCACAAAAAATCTACTCTTCTTTCTCTAGTAATTTACTAATAAATATTTATCCTCCCAATGTAATATCCTGCATATTATACCACTTTATCGCCTGCTCAAAATGATCGGAGCAAAAGTCAGGCCACATTTCGTCAACCACATAGAAATCAGAATATACGGATTGAATTGGTAGAAAACCGGATAGTCTGCGCATATTTCCCCATCGAATTATAAGATCTATTCTTGAAATATCGCTGGAGTTTATTCTACTATGAATTGAATTTTTAGAATCTCCATCGGATTTTAAACCGGATAAATCCCATTCCCATCCATAATTCACAAGAAAATTGACTTTCATACCCCCTCCGTTGATGTCCGTCCGTTTTGTATAAGGAAGAAGCTCCTGAGGAAAACACTGGGATTTTGTATTACCAATCACCAGAAGGGAAGTCCCCTCTGCTGCTATTAATTTTACTGCATCTATACATGCCTTTTGAAACGCTTCCTGTTGAAACTTTGGTCTTTTGCAATTGTCTACGGTAAATCCATAATAAGTAATTTCCTTGACCCCATATGACTTTGCTAAGCGCAGAAGCTCTAATCCCGGTTTTAAGCCATAATTATAACCCTGTTCCACACCCATCCCCCTGTCCCTCGCCCATCTTCTGTTACCATCAGGAATAATGCCGATATGGTTTGGTATTTTCATTATCTACACGTCCTTTCTATTCAAAAATACTGCCCTTATTTTAAAGAATTATGCAACTGAGAGAAACACACACTTTACCTTAGCACAACCCTAGCGGGTTCGCGCAAAATAAAACGAAAACAAAACGAGATATGGGATTATCCCATTCTGCACATTTCGAAGGAACATATAATGATATATTCTCACCGGTGCCTGTGGACAAACCCTATATCCCGTCTAAATTATTATTTAAGTGCTTCTAATAACACTTTATTATGTGACTTTACTACAATTCATATTACCTTCAATCCTTATTCTTTTAATCCACTACAGAAAGAACGCTATAAAATGCGGGCTTAGGTTGAAGCTGCCCATCGAAGAGACGATGATATTCCGGATTATTATTATTTCGGTAGAAAAGATATTCATCCATAATGGCAAAGAAAGTAACGTTCGTAATATTGGCCGGTCCTCCGCCATCCGTATCCATTTCAATTAGCATTTTAAATAATTCCTCATAACGATCTGCCTGTATCCGAAAGGATTGGCTTGATTTATCTTGACTGCGTATTGTAAGCTCTGTGATATGAATCTCTAATCCTAAGTCCGAGAATTTTGAAAGGGCTGATCTAACATTATCAACTCCGCTGTTAATTTCCGGATAAACTAGGTCCATGTATCCTTGCATACCCAGGCCATCTACGAGACCTTTTTGTTTTAGATCAAAAACCAGATCATAGATACTTTGTGTCTTCGCTTCTTGAAATGAGTTATAATCATTATAGAATAGTTTTACCTTAGGATCTGCATATTTTCTTGCGTATTCAAAAGCTTTTACTACATAATCCACACCGATTACCTTATACCAGAGATTTTCTCCGCTATGATAGTTGGTACGTATTTCATAACCACTTTCCAGTTCATATGCCCCTTCGTTGTTTTCGACTGCCTCATTTACAACATCCCAGCAATATATAACGCCCGGATACTGCGTTTGTGTAAATTCCAATACCTGTTTTATGTAATTTTCCATGCGCATTAGCATGGTTTCTTTCTCTACATATTTGCCACTACTTTCATAGCCTTCACGAAAAAACCAGTCCGGTGCCTGTTCGTGCCACACAAGTACATGGCCTCTCATTTTAATATTGTTTTCCTTAGCAAACTCCATGCCATCAATAATACTTGAAAAATTCACAGCAGGAGTCTCTATTCCGGAATTATAATTACGCATGCTGGCTCTTTGATCCAGTAAGTACATAGGCTTCATTAAATTACTAAAGGTAGTACTATTAAAATGGTACTTCATAATCTCCGCCATTGCATCGGATGCAACGGTACTGTTGGAAGGATGGCTACCATTAATTGCGACTCCCATGGTAAAATATCCGGCATAAGCATCCTTAAGACTGGTGCCTGTGGTGGCTTTAGTAATATCATATCCGTCGACCACCAATTTATCACCACTTGAAATAATTGTCTGCTCATTGTTATGTTCATTTTTTTGCTCCTTACCTGTGGCTGCTTGCTCATTTGACTGGGAAGCCTCGTTGGAATTCAATGAAATCTCACCGATTGGCAACATAGGTGCGTTTGCTTTATTATCCTTTTTGCTACACCCTATCAATATCATTACAATAAGAGCAAATAAAAATATTGATATTACCCTTTTACCTATTCCTATACGTTTCATGCTATGTCTCCTTATCTCATATCACCATAGTATTTAATGATTTATGCTTCCTAAAAACCAACAACCGGATGAAGTCATATTGACTCTACTATCAATCCTATTATAGCATAGACATAAAAAAGCATGGTCTCATACATTAACAAAAAACAGTGAAATAACTATTAAATTCCGTCAAAAACAAACTGAAAGCACTCTCACTTTGCCTTCGTGTAAATAAAAGGATATGCCCCGAAAGTATAATTAACTTGAATTTTCTTTCAGGGCATATCTTTATAATTTACTGACTAAAATAGCAAATCGGATTTTTTCTTAAGCAGTTTCGCTCCGTTGACAATCATAAAAATACCGGATAATAAACCTGCAATTATTAATACAATACCCAATACCAGATTCCATACACCAACTGATTTCATAGTGTGATAAATCTTCTCCATCATAAATATTTCCTCCTTTTGAATATGATTTATTCATGAACGCCATATTGCTGATAATATGCATCTATAGCAGCCTTTAAGGTATCATCTATAATAATATTACCCTGATAAGGCTTATTATATAAATGTTCCACCACTTCCTGCATGGTTACAATAGCAGTCGTTTTAATTCCATAGGTTTCTTCAATTTCAGAAAGAGCACTCTTCTTACCCTGCCCTCTTTCCATACGGTCGACCGACACGATTAATCCTAGGACATTCACTTCTCCCTGTGCCTGTAAGATTGGCATGGTTTCACCGATGGAAGTTCCGGCCGTTGTAACATCTTCAATAATAATAATTCTATCTCCGTTACTAATCGGTGATCCAAGTAATATTCCGGTATCACCATGATCCTTTACTTCTTTTCGGTTGGAACAATACTTCACATCCTTTTGAAACAACTCACTGATTGCCATGGATGTAGCAACACTTAAGGGTATGCCCTTATAAGCGGGACCAAACAATAAATCAAATTCTAAACCATATTTGCTTTGAATTGCTTTCGCGTAATATTCTCCCAATCTACGAAGCTGACCTCCCGTACGATAAAAACCGGTATTCACAAAGAAAGGGGTTTTTCTGCCGCTTTTGGTGGTAAAATCACCGAATTTCAACACCTTACTGTCTACCATGAATTCAATAAATTCTTTTTTGTACTGTTCCATAAGTTTCCTCCTGCTAAGTCTATTGTATCATAAATTATTGAATAATTAAATCGCTGTAGAAAATTATAGTATCCACTTTCATATAAAAATCATTAATGTATTAGTTTCGTTCCTTTGATGAAGCATTGAATAAGAATTACATTAATATAGTTTCAGCTAATTCCATTACATTTATATATATTCATATCCTCGTTATCATGACTGAAAAATACTCTTATTTTACACATCCTATCAACTCATTAATATCCGGGATATTATGATTCTTCATATATTCTTCTATCCCCTCTATTACGGTGGCAGTCGCATTCGGATTTATAAAGTTGGCGGTTCCGACGGCTACCATACTGGCTCCTGCCATAATAAATTCCAAGGCATCCTCAGCATTCATGATACCACCCATTCCGATAATCGGTATTTGCACAGCATTGGCTACCTGATATACCATCCGCACGGCAATCGGTTTAATGGCAGGCCCGGATAGACCTCCGGTTTTATTAGCCAGTAAAAATGCTCTGCGATTAATGTCTATCTTCATTCCGGTCAGGGTATTGATTAAGGAAAGTGCATCCGCTCCTGCTGCTTCAGCTGCTCTTGCCATTTCTGTGATATCTGTGACATTGGGACTCAGCTTCATAATGATTGGCTGCTTTGCTCTTTTCTTCAACTGCGCCGTAATTGCTTCCACACATTTCGGATCCTGTCCAAATGCAATTCCGCCTTCTTTTACATTGGGACAGGATATATTAATTTCCAACAGATCCACATCACAATCTGCCAGGCGTTCAACCACCTCACAATAATCTTCTGTGGTTTTTCCAACTACATTAACAATAATCTTCGTATCATATTTTCTAAGAAACGGTATATCACGGTTAATAAATACATTCATCCCGGGATTTTGAAGTCCGATTGCATTGAGCATGCCACCATAGGTTTCAGCAACCCTTGGTGTCGGATTACCTGCCCATGCCACATTGGAAACTCCTTTCGTCGTTACGGCTCCCAGCCTGGAGAGATCGAAATATTCACTGTATTCAATTCCCGAACCAAACGTCCCGGAAGCAGTTGTTACCGGGTTTTTGAAGGTTACTCCGGCTAATTTTACACTTGTATTCATAGCTCCACCTCGCTGGCATAAAATACAGGTCCATCCTTACAGATTCGCTTATTATTCACATTACTGTGGTGGTCTGTTTCTTTTGTTTTGCATACACATCCCAAGCATGCTCCGATACCGCATGCCATCCGCTCCTCTAAAGACAATTGCGCCTTAACTCCATTCTTTAAAGCAAATTCCTTAATACCACTTAACATCGGTGTCGGTCCACAGGCATAGATGATATCAGCCGTAAGAGAGTTAGCAAGTATCGCATTCAATACATTACCTTTCGTCCCTACGCTGCCATCCTCCGTAGCTACATATACCTTACCGTAGGTTTCAAATTCTTTATTAAGAAAAGTTATATCACGATAACCTAACACAATATGTTTTTCACAGTTTAACTGTTTGGAAAGCTCCAACATGGGAGGGATTCCAATCCCGCCTCCGATTAAAATTGCCTTCTTTCCTTCTTCTAAGGTAAATCCGTTACCCAAAGGTCCCATTACCTCAACCGTATTGTTTTTTATTAATTTTGAAAATTCCTTCGTACCATTCCCCACAACCCGGTAAACCAGTCGTAATCTTAAATTGTCCCTATCAACTTCACAAATACTGATGGGTCGTGGAAGTAAATAGCTTTTATCATTACAAAATAAAGATACAAATTGTCCGGGCTTTGCACTTTGTGCCATATTACCGGCATCAATCCACATACTGAATACACCCTGAGCAATTTCTGTGTTCTCGGTAATCAAGACTCTTTTTTTATCCGCAGATGCCATATATATTCTCCTATGCTTAACCTTACTTCACTTATCTTCCAATTAATCCTGTACATTATATCCTAAATCTTCTATCACCACAAGGTATAATATCATAAATTCCGGTAAAATTAACCCTTCCTGAACTGAAAAGCCAAATTTCCACCTAAACCACTTTTGCGTGATATTCATTCATTGATACAATTTAACCTTCTATAATCTTTACATGAACTTTGCGAATTCTTGGACCGTCAAACTCCATAAAATAAATCCCTTGCCAGGTACCAAGCAACAATCTTCCATCCTCTATGATTATCGTATCTGAGAAGCCAATCATACTGGCCTTGATATGGGCAGCTGAATTGCCCTCCCTATGATGATATCCGTCCGATAACGGAACCAACTTGTTAATTTCCATCATAAAATCCCGCACAACGTCCGGATCAGCGTTTTCATTTATCGTTACGGCCGCTGTGGTATGAGGTACATACACCACGCATAACCCCTGTTTTACGTTGCTTTTCTTTACTATACCTGCTATCTCATTGGTAATATCTATCATAGCAGTATGTTGATCGGTTTTAACCCCAAAGGTGTAAACTTCACTCATTTTCTATCCGACTTCCTTCCATAGTAATATCGTTTGTCATTTTCTTGTACTTTATTTTCCATAACTTGTTATTTATTATATACAAGGCAGTTTTAAATTACAAGATAATATCTTGTCTTTTATTATATAGGCAGGGATGAAATATTTTTTGCTTTGTTGCAGATAATAGAATTAAAATGTAAAAACATATGGGAGATAATGCTTATGATACCAAAAAGAACAATTCCTAAGGATAGGTGTATTGACAACACCTGCAAGCTTTTAATGGAAGGTTATTTATTCATTCCAAATCGTTGTCGAAGATATAAAACCGATTTGTTCCAGACCCGCCTGATGGGGCAAAAAGTAATCTGTTTGAGCGGGGAAGATGCTGCAGAAATATTTTACAACAATCATTTATTTACTCGAAAAGGAGCCATACCAAAGAGAATTCAAAAAACCCTCTTTGGCAAAAAAGCAATTCAGACTATGGATGGGCCTGACCACAAACATCGCAAAAGTATGTTCCTTTCTATGATGACTCCGAATAGGATGGACAGACTTGTAAAAATAACAGAGAAGCAATGGTTAAAAAGTGCGAAACAATGGGAACGGAAAGACCGAATTATTCTGTTTAACGAGGCGGGAAAAATATTATGCCGCTCTGCCTGTCAGTGGGCGGGAGTTCCAATCAGAAAATCTGAAGTAACGCAGCGGGCAAAGGATTTTTCTGCAATGATTGATGCTTTCGGTGCTGTGGGTCCTAGGCATTGGAAAGGAAGGTGTGCCCGTAACAGATGTGAAAAATGGATGAAACAGATAATCAAGGATACCCGCTGCGAAAAAATCTACGTTCCTGAGGGTACTGCTTTACATGATATTGCATTTTATAGGGATGCAAAAGGAAAATTACTTCGCCCTAAGATTGCCGGAATAGAGATTATCAATGTATTAAGACCGATTACTGCAATAGCGACTTATATTACCTTTGGTGCTGTAGCGATGCATACAAACCCGGAGTGTGAGAAAAAAATACAATATGATGAAGATAATTATACGCATATGTTCGCACAGGAGGTCCGCCGTTATTACCCCTTTGGTCCTTTTCTTGGTGCAAGGGTAAGAAATGATTTCCTCTATAACCATCAGCTCTTTCGAAAGGGAACCCTTGTATTCTTAGATCTTTATGGAACGGATCACGATGCCCGTATATGGTATCAGCCTAATCATTTCTGGCCGGAACGTTTCAAATATCGTAAGGGAAGTCCTTATGATTTCATACCTCAGGGAGGCGGAAATTATGATACCGGCCACCGATGCCCCGGAGAGTGGATTACCACCATGCTCATCAAGGTTAGTATGAGCTTTCTGGCAAATCATCTAAAATATAAGGTTCCTCTACAGGATTTGGGCTATAGCTTGCGAAGGATGCCTACCTTGCCAAAAAGTAAATTTATTATGCAGAAGATTAAACTAGTATAGCTTGGGCCCTTGACGAACACAATCCTGTTATGTTATATTTACCAACAAATGACTTGTGAAACTCTGCAGGTAAATTCGTTTTGAAAGGATATGCATATGGAAAAAAATAACCCACTCGTAACAATTGAAATGCAAAACGGTGATATCATTAAACTAGAATTATATCCTGATATTGCACCGAATACAGTGAACAATTTTATCTCTCTGACTCGAAAAGGCTTCTATGACGGACTGAAATTTCACAGAGTAATCCGCGGCTTCATGATCCAGGGCGGTGACCCTGAAGGTTCAGGTATGGGCGGACCCGGTTATTCAATTAAAGGTGAATTCTCCTATAATCAGTTTGAGAATAATGTTAAGCATACAGCGGGCGTTATCTCTATGGCAAGGTCACAACGTCCTAATTCCGCAGGTTCCCAGTTCTTTATCATGCATAAAGATTCCCCTCATCTGGATGGTTCTTATGCTGCTTTTGGTAAAGTAATAGAAGGTCTTGATAATGTCAATAAAATTGCTGAGACGAAGACGGATTTTTCTGATGCCCCTTTGGAACCTCAGATTATGAAAAAAGTAACCGTAGAGACTTTTGGAGTAGATTATCCGGAACCGGAGACTTGCTAATTTCTTAGTATTACTTCCGAAATATCTATGATAACAATATTGTCATGGAAACTTTCGCACAAAAAATACACAGGAACATTAGTAAAAATAATGAAATAGCATTAATGCAAGTAATAAAAACTAATGAAATAATATTACTCTAAGATTTAACAAAAAGCAAAATATAATAGTAATAATAAACTAGGATAAAAAATGGATGCTTTTAAAGCAGGCCTGAACATAATCAGGTATCAGCTCAAAAGCATCCTATTCTTTTACTTAGAGGCCATCCATGCTTTTCTTAAATCCTCTCTCATATCTATGACTGCCTGTCGGGAAGCATCGGCATAGCCTTCTTCACCAAACTTTTCATAACCTTTTTGCTTATAAGCAGCTATAATTCCCCTGGAGGAATTTATTATAGCACCTAAGCCATCCTTATTAAAGTAGTGTACCAGATCCTCTGCTTTTCCACCCTGTGCTCCGTAACCAGGAACCAATATATAAGTTCTCGGCATAAGCTTACGTAATATTTTTCCCATCTCCGGATAGGTTGCACCAACGACAGCTCCAATATAGCTATAAGAGGATCCCATATGAAGCTCACCCCATTCAGCTACCTTTTTACCTACCAACTCATAAAGTGGTTTTTCATCAATTAGTTGATCCTGAAACTCACCACTGGAAGGATTCGAGGTTTTTACCAGAATAAATAACCCTTTTTCCTCCTCCTTACATACATCAATGAAAGGATGTATTCCATCAGAACCAAGATATGGATTAACAGTGATAAAGTCCTCGTCGAAACCGCGGTATTCCTTTCCTCCGATCATAACCTTACCAAGATGTCCGGTTGCATAAGCCTCGGAGGTAGAACCGATATCTCCCCGCTTTACATCACCGATTACGACTAAACCTTTTTCTTTACTGTAATCCACTGTCCGCTTAAAAGCACTCATACCCTCCAAGCCGAACTGCTCATACATGGCAATCTGTGGTTTCACAGCCGGAACCAGATCATAGGTGGCATCGATGATACCCTTATTATATTGCCAGATTGCTTCTGCTACGCCTTCCAGGTTCTCACCTTTTTCATCGTATGCTTTCTTAAGAATATGCTTCGGCATATAGGAAAGCATCGGATCCAAACCCACAACGATCGGCGCTTCCATCTGTTCAATTTTTTCAACTAATCTGTTAATCATCTTATTTCCTCCGGTATTCTTATTCTTTATAAAATGAGTGATGAATCACCCTATTAAAGTACCTAATAATACAAACTTTCGCCCAGTTAACCAAACTATAAATTCTTAGAATAAAATCCACATTATATTAGTCACCGTTCATCCGGTTTTTTTTCTCTATAGAAACTATAATTTTAATAGTTTTTCTCATTCATTTGCTTGTTTACGAATTTCTACTTTTTTGATACACCACTTTTCCTGCCACAAAGGTATAGAGAATTTGTCCAATCACCTTACTTTCATGAAAAGGTGTATTCTTACCCTTCGAATAAAAGCTATTTTTATCAATTGTATACTCTATATCAAAATCAGCAATAACCAGATCAGCCACACATCCTTCACTAATACTTCCTCTATCTATGCCAAGTATCTTTGCTGGGTTTACGCTGAGTTTTTCAACTAATTGTACCGGTGTCAGATAACCGGTTTTTACAAGATGAGTTACGGATAAGGAAAAAGCAGTCTCCAGTCCCACAATGCCAAAGGGTGCTTCTGCCATGGATTTTGATTTTTCCTCCTCAGAATGGGGGGCATGATCTGTTGCAATTACATCGATAATACCATCCCTAAGTCCTTCTTTTAATGCTTCTACATCATCGGCCGAACGTAGTGGAGGGTTCATCTTATAATCGGAATCATCGGATGGAATATCCTCATCAGTTAAAGCAAAATGATGGGGGCATACCTCTCCGGTTACTTTAATACCTTCCTCTTTGGCAAGAGAAATCATTTTCACACTATCCCTTGTGGAACAATGACATAAATGAAGCCTTACACCGGTTTCCTTAGCAAGCAGAATATCTCTGGCAACAATGATATCCTCAACTGCATTACTAATCCCGGCAAGGCCTAGTAGAGATGCTTTTTTACCTGCATTCATAACCCCGCTCTTAACCAAACTTTTATCTTCACAATGAGCAAATACCGGAAGCTTGTTACCGGCAGCCAATTTCATTCCTTCTGCATAAAGAGCCGTATCCATCACGGATTTACCATCTTCGCTGACTGCAACTGCTCCTGCCTCAAAAAGCTCCTGCATATTCGTAAGCTCTAAACCCTCCTGCCCTAAGGTTATGGCACCAATGGGAAGAACATTAACCACTGCCTCCTGCTTGGCTCTATCAAGGATCCAGCGAATCACCTCAGATGAATCCGTGGCCGGTTTTGTGTTTGGCATAGGACAGATGGTGGTAAATCCTCCGGCAGCCGCTGCCATAGAGCCGGTCTTTATGGTTTCCTTATACTCATAACCCGGTTCCCTCAGATGCACATGCAGATCAATAAATCCGGGCATGATGGTTTTACCGGATGCATCTATAATGGTAGCAGATTTTTCAGGTATTATATTGCTATCAATCCTTTTAATGCGATCCCCTTCGATTAATATATCAAATATGCCTTCACGTTTCGCTTTTGGATCGATGATATACCCGTTCTTAATTAAAGTGAGCAAAAGACTACCTCCTTATCATATTTACCTATGTAATAAACTTCTCATAATATCCCTTTGTAGGTTAATAGGTATGCTAATTATCCTTCAAACTTTTCAAAATCCTCCAGGACCTTCTTGCTAAGATAATGTTCAAATTCCTCTCGGTGAATAAATCGGTAATCTGTTAATTCCTCGGAAAGCGTTATACTGTCAATTGTAGTTAAACATAGATAACTGATACCTATGTTATAGACATCTCCGGTCATAAAGGTCCAGGTATATAATATCTTATCAATCACAACCGAAAGTCCTGTCTGATCATAGATGTGGCGTAAGACCGCCTTATCCGGACTTTCTTTAAATTCTATGTGTCCATCAATAAATTCCCATTGATAGGGCTCTGATATCCGATCGTCGTACCATTTTTTTACCACAAGGTATTTATCCTCATATTTTACGATACCCTTTACCAGTATTCGATATTTATTCATCGTATCTTCCCCTTAAGGATTTTTCAGTGCGTCCTTATTATAGACCTATACTGATCCTATTCCTGCTTCTCTAGTCCTGCAAGATAATTTATAAATTGCTGTGCCGTACGCCCGGACATTCCACCATGGGATAACTCCCATTGATTAGCCTTTGATAAGAGTTCTTCCTCCGATAAAGTGATATTGCCATGTTTTTGGGCCAAGAATTTGACTATTTCCTGATACTCCTTTTTACCGGGAGCAGAAAAATTAATCGTTATACCAAATCGAGCAACCAAGGAAAGCTTCTCCTGTACCGTATCTGAACGGTGAATTTCTTCTGTTTTCTCCATATCAGAACGGTCATTCCATACCTCTCGTATCAGATGTCTGCGGTTTGAGGTGGCATAGACTAATACATTATCCGGTTTTATCTCGAGTCCGCCTTCAATAACAGCTTTTAGATATTTATATTCTATTTCAAACTCTTCAAAGGATAGATCATCCATATATATAATAAATTTATAATTTCTATTCTTAATCTGAGAAATTATGGTGGACAATTCTTCAAATTGGTGCTTATAGATTTCTATCATCCTTAGTCCCTTAGGATAATATTCATTTAATATGGCCTTTACCATAGTGGATTTACCGGTTCCACTGTCACCAAACAAGAGAACATTATTCGCCATCTTCCCTTCCACAAAAGCTTTGGTGTTATCTATAAGTTTTTTCTTCTGAATCTCATATCCTGCCAAATCAGAGAGCCTTACCTCCTGGGTATTGGTAATGGGATAAATGATTGTACGGTTATGGTCTTTCTTGATCCGAAATGCTTTATTCAAACCAAACTTTCCTACTCCATAATCCCTGTAAAAATCAGTTACTATTTGAAATATCTCATCTTCGTCCTTGGCATTTTCTATTTTATAACTCAGCATCCTAACCTTATCGCTGACATTTTTATTATATCTGTTGCTGTTTTTATCAATTGCCTTATAATTGGTTATTACGGAGAAGCAATTAATCCCAAGCCCTTTCTCTAAAGGTTCAAAATCGTAATCAAAGAGCTGTTTGAATATTTTGAAATCACTTTTCGCAAATTGATTCACCGTGCCTTCCTTAGCACCAACCTTTTCACAGGTTATACTAAACGGGTTTTCACTGGTTGCTAACACATAACTAAGGTAATCATGCCAGAGATTATGATTAAAACCATAATTAGTTGCTAAATCCAGGAGTTCATTTATTATGGTATAGATTTTAGAAATTATCTCTTCTTTTATTATGGTGAAATCTTTATGATTATTAAGGTATTGCTCGGATTCCTTTAATGCCTCTGATAGCCTAAGTAACAGACAATCCTCACCAATGTTTTTATAAACAACTAATTTTGATAATAACCGATACATATCTGTCCTTCTTCCTATAAATCTTCCAACCCTACCAGCCGAACTCTATCCATACCCTGAACCAAGCTCTTTAGCTCATTACTAAAGCCTGTTTTGGAAAAGAGATAACAGATATCTTCTTTTAGTCCCGCTTCCTTAGATAGGCTGAGTAACTTTTCATAATCAACGATATCCATATTCCGATTTTCCCATAGACACTTACCGATTAATGTATTGCCGTTTTGCTCTTTCGCGATAATATCAATGGTACCGTTTTTTCCATACCAGCGATCCCACCATAGATAATTGCCGGATAATCTCTGGTGTTGATTCATTAATTTAAGAAATTCTGTACAAACATCCGCAAAATATTCGCCCAGATAATCGGTTAAATTAGGTTCGATCTTTTCCCGATAAACCTCTTCTCCTTGTCCCAAAAGCAGTCTTGACATATTAGGGAATACAAATCGATACCAAAAACCAAGGAAATGATCTGTAATGCGGTATAAGCCTTTTTTTGCATTTTCCCTGCCTTCATCCCCCAGAGGAACCAATTTTTCAACAACATCCAGCTGTATTAAATTCTTAAGATATACGATGATTTTAGCCCTGGAATAACCGGTCACTGCATGAAGATCATTAAGCTTTCGATTACCCTCAGCTAATGCGGCAAGAATGGTATTATACACCGCAGGTTCCCTTAATTCCTGCTTAAGAAATTGCCAAGGTTCGGTGAACAATCTGCTATCTTTATTTAAAAATATCTCAATAATGTTGTTCTTAACAGAACGGCTCTCCTGCCATTCGTTTAAATACTCAGGTACTCCGCCTAATATGGCATTAATATAGATACAATTTTCAACAGAGGATTTGGGGAATCTGTTCACAAAATCCACAAAGGTAAATTCCTTCAGCTTTAAATAGGCTGTAATAAACGTCGCGAAGTTTCCCATGCTTCCCACCATTTCATTCTCAACCCATCTGGTGGAGGAGCTGCAAAGCAACAACATAAATGGGGTGTTTTGGTCAAAGAGCTTAATAAATGCTTCTAAAACCTCAGGATTATTACGCCAGATAAGATGAAATTCATCCAATACAATAATTGCCTTTTGATTTTGTCTTCGTAGCATGGACAGGAACAGATGATGATAATCTAAAATTAAGCCATCCATCGATAATGAACCCATCCATTGTTGGTTTATACGCTCCAACTGCATCTTATTTTCACATTCAACACCAGCATAATAATAAGAAGGCTTTCCTTCCATAAATTCAGTTAATAAGGAGGTCTTACCTATTCCTTTTCTTCCATATAGAATTACTAGGTTACTTTGTAAGGAATCATATTGTTTTTCAAGAAGCTTTAGTTCTGCTGTTCTCTTTACTAACATCCCATCACCCCTGTTAATCTTTCGTTAAGCTACTGGTATTATCTCCTTGATTACATTCGCTCCGGTGCTTCAATTCCAAGTAAATCAATGCAGATCAGCAATACATTCTGCACCAGTGTAATCAATGATATCCAGGAGGCTTTTTTCTTTGTGTCCTCCTCTGAGATAATCTTCGTATTATGATAGAATGTATTAAATGCATTGGCCAAGTCATAAATGTACTGACAAATTCTATGGGGAGCCATCTCCTTATAAGCCGTTTCCAACATTTCATTAAATTTAGTGATTTCAAGCATGAGCTCCTGTTCACTTGATGAATCGGCGGGCAAGATCAGGATATCGGCTTCCTCTTCATTATTTAACTCCCTGTATTTTGCCAGTATTGATTTTATTCTAACAATCGTATAAAGAATGTAAGGGCCGGTGTCTCCTTCAAAGGAGGTGAAGCGGTCAACATCAAACACATAATCTTTAGAAATCTGGTTTGACAAATCACCGTACTTTAATGCTGCCAATCCAACCTTCGTGGCAATTTCCCTGGCTTCCTCTTCCTCCATACTACGGTTCTCCATTATCTTACGATAAACCTCATCCGTTACGCTCTTAATCAGATATTCCAGACGCATAACGCCGCCTTCCCTGGTTTTAAAGGGTTTTCCATCCTTACCGTTCATTGTACCATAACCGATATGGTTAAGTATCATATCTTCTTTTACCAGTTTTGTCTTTCTTGCACAACGAAATACTTGTTCAAAATGAAGTTCCTGACGCTTGTCTGTAATATAGATGATCTGATCCGGAGAAAATAATTTCATTCGCTCAATAATGGTAGCCAGATCGGTTGTCTGGTACAGCGCGGCACCGTCAGATTTTAATATGAGACAGGGTGGTATCTCCTTCGTATCTGTCTCTTCCTTAACATCCACTACAAGTGCACCCTCACTGACTCTTGTAAAGTTATTTTCTTTAAAATAATTTATCATATCCGAAATATATGGTAAGGCGTCACTTTCCTTTTTCCATAAATCAAAATCAACATTTAAGGTCTTATATATTTCTTTTAAATCGGATACAGAAACCTCTAAAATATGATTCCAGATCGCAGAGTATCCTTTATGACCATTTTGAAGTTGATATGTTATATTTTTTGCTTCCTCTTTAAATTCAGGATTTGATTTAGAATATTCACTGGCAGCGGGGTAGATCTCCTCTAATTCAGAGATTGTAAAAGGAGCATCCTTGGGGTATTCACCGGTATAAGCTTCATCAAAATAAACCAGTTCCGGCTTTCTTCTCTTTAATTCGGCGATTACTAAACCCATCTGCGTTCCCCAATCACCTAAATGCACATCTCCGATTACTTTATTACCCATAAACCTTAGGATGCGCTTAATGCTCTCTCCTATAATTGCTGAACGCATATGTCCTACATGTAAAGGTTTTGCTATATTCGGACCACCATAGTCCACGATAATGGTCTTTGGCTGGCCTTCTGACTGACATCCGAATTTTTCAGTATCTTTCATTTTATTTAAATACCCCGCAAGAAACTCTTCACTGAGGGTTATATTAATGAAACCGGGCATAATTGCTGCGATTTCTTTAAATATTGCTTTATCTTGTAATAAGTCCACAATTTCCTGTGCTATTTTAATTGGAGCGGTTTTATACTGTTTTGCAGCTGCTAGAGCCCCATTACATTGATATTGACATAAATCAGGCCGGTTTGATAAGGATACAATTCCATATTTTCCTTCATAGCCTTTACCTTCAAATGCATTTTTCACTTCTTCTGTTATTAATTCGATTATAGTTTTCATTCTGACCTCCGTATCTCTTAACTTAAACAATACTTTAACATAGATGGGCATAATTGTCATCCTAATTTTATGCTATATGTTCATCAAATTTATGCTTCACATAGATTATAATTTTGTAATACTTCTATTCACAATATACCAAAAGTAAATAATTAACAATATACGTATACATTTACTATGCTGAAAAAAAATGCTTAATTTTCAAATAAAGACTATTTTTTTTATATAAATTGTTGTATATTATTATATATACGAACATTCTGTAGTAAAACTGTATTTTAAGTAATGTATTGGGAAAATCGCTTAGATTATTATTACTGAATGTATGGGGAAGAATTTTGGATTACGAAAGGAGAAATAATATGTTCGGGCAGTACTTTGGAAGTTACTTAGTAGATAAGAATAAAATTTCTCAATCACAATTTGATGAGGTTATAAAAGAGCAACAGAATTCACGGGTTAAATTGGGGCTTATTGCTGTTGCAGAAAAATTATTAACCACCAAGCAGGCACAAGAAGTGAATGAATTGCAGAAACAGATGGACAGACGTTTTGGTGATATCGCAATAGACAAAGGCTACCTGTTAACTGAAGAAGTGAACTATCTTCTTAACATGCAAGGCAATCCTTATCTAAAATTCGTTCAAGCGCTTACAGAAAATCATATAATGACCATAGATGAAATTGAAATTTATTTGGAAGCATATAAAAGTGATCATAATTTTTCTGATAGTGAAATAGATGCATTAAAATCCGGTGATATTGACCGAATCATACCGGTATTTGTAGACACTGATATCCCATTTGGCGGTGAATGTATCAGTATTGCAATTAGAAATATTGTAAGATTTATTCATAATAATATCATGTTAAAGAAAGCTTATATGGTGAAGGAATATTCCTTCGGTAATCTAGGATATCAGCAGGTTGTTGGCGATCATGATATTTTTCTGGGTTTTGCCTCAAAAGGTGATGAATTGTTAACAATCGCTAATCCCTTTGCTAAAGAGGAATTCACTGAGATGAATGAGGATTCCTTTGACTCTGTATGTGAATTTATTAATTGTATCAACGGTTTATTTGCCTCAAAATTAAGCAATGATGATATACATATTGATATGACTCCTCCATTATTTTATAAAGATAAGACATTAGCATCAAAGGGTGATATCTATGTTGTTCCGGTTGTAATTGAAGGAAAACAATCTGACTTACTTGTTGTAGTAGATAATAAGGTTGAGATAAATTAGGAGGTTAATAAAATGGCAAGAATACTAATGGTTGATGATTCCAGAACATCACGTAAAATTCTGAGAAGCATATTAGAAGATAATGGTCATCAGATAATAGGTGAGGCTGTTAACGGAGAAGATGCTGTTAATAAGTTCAAAGAATTAAATCCCGACATTACTACCATGGACATTACCATGCCTGTAATGGATGGTCTGGAAGCATTAAAAAACATAATGGATATAGACAAAAATGCAAAAGTAGTTATGGTTACTGCCGCCGGACAAAAATCCAAAATGGTGGATGCAGTGAAATATGGCGCTGCAGAGTTCCTTGCAAAACCTTTTGAATCAGCTCAGATCATTGAAATCATTAATCGTGTATTATAAGTCATAGTATTACATTTTAGATTATAATGAATGAGCAATCCAATTATTTGCCATAGTTACTCCTATGCCGGTATGCCGATTATCAGTATACTGGCATTTATTTTGCCTGTAGTTACTGTTATACGTTATGCAAGAGAGCGGGAGGCTATGGGTTCCCACACACACTCGTTGGAGTACATCTTCTAAGATTTATCTGACTGTTTTCGTACATAAATGTTCGTAACAGTCAGATAAATCTTAGAATGTGTTCTCCAAATAGTGCATTTAGGGAATACCATAGCCTCCCGCTCTCTTTTTCTACATATAATTATTATTTAGTATTTCATAGATTAGAAAAGACAAGACACAGGGTTACTCTAAGTCTTGTCTTTTCTCTGTTCTTATTATAGAACTTGTAATTAATATTTCTCGTTTCATTACATTTAATTAAAAGAATCTAAATGATGCTACTATAACTTTCATTTGCTTATTTTACTGGCATGATTATGGCAGCTATGATGTATGCAAATATACCTATGCTGGTCAAGCCGAATATCACCCATAAAAGTCTCACGATCGTAGGATCTACATTAATGTATTCTGCAACTCCTCCACATACACCACTAATCATTTTATTGGTTGATGACCGATATAATTTCTTCTCTTCCATAATTAAATAACTCCTTTCTATATTGATTTATTATTCGTTTGTTTTTATTATAATACTTCCGATACCACAATCCAAATTAAATTCTGTGTCTGAATTTGAAACCATGTCCCTTTTATTAAATATTTTATGAAAATTCATATTATTTATTATAACATTTCCTAAATTATAGTCAATTTTAAAGGAATAATCTTTTTCATCCCCCTCCAAATCCATAGCTATTTTTCCAATGCCACAGCTGATATCATTCGTTCCGGTTATATTGCCATCCATTTTAATGCTTCCTACTCCTACATCCACGCGGATATCATTTAATTTCATCTCGTCAAGTATCATTTCACCGGCACCTATATGAAACTCAGAGGAATCATAAACTTCAACCTGTTTTAGTCTTAAACTTCCTGCATTCACCTTAAAGGTACCTTTCTTGGATCGAAGTACATCTGCCTCCATATAACCTGCATTCAGAAGCAGGGCTATGTCCTCAGCAACGAAGCCTTCCGGCACTGTGATTGTGATTGTAGGAGAATTGTCCTCATCCCAACTAATTAGATTATCTATGGGTAAATTAACACCGAAGAGATCTATATAATCCTCTGCATTATCTTCTATCACCCAGGTTCCATCTTGAACATAGGATTCGAAGTTATCAAAAATCAGATTATTTGAGGTAATCTTAAATTCTTTCCCTTCTTTGATAAACACTTCTCCGTAGGCAATATGAAAATCCAATGAAGTGACTTTCTCGTATGTTTCATCAATGGTAAAGGTTTCAATACTATTATTACTTTTAGCGGCTATAACAAAGGTCATCAATGCGGTTAAACCAATTCCTATGCCAATTGAAATCAGACCAATGGCCAACCATATTTTCATAAATGTTCTCATGCCATCACACTCCTATTCTTAAACGGTAACCTGCATAAATTGATGAAACCTCTAAAAATTGCAGGAAGTGCCTTAAATATTACCGCACTAAGTAACACAAAGAGCATTCCAAGTCCAAATACCAACAGTCCTGCTCCACAGAGTAAAAGCCCAATCAAAGGAACACCCAGCTTAATGATACCAACAATAAATAGGGCAATACCGGCTCCCATCATGCATAAGCCTGCCAAACCAAAACCGAAAAACAACGAAAAGATTGTGGCAACAACTGCTATGGTTACTCCTATCCCGACACCAAATAAGGATAAGAATAATGGTATCCAAATTGGCGAGGTAAATAGAGCAATTAATATAATAAGCGGAAGGTTCGTTTTGCTGCTCTTATTTTGTGTATTATCGGCAGCAGTATATGTTTTAGTTTCCGAAGAATATTCCTTCTCATGACTTTGTTTCTGATTCGTATTATCCTTCGTATTCTTTTGATTTGGTTGCTCAACCACATCTACAATCTCATACTTTTCATCTACATAGACAGTATCCTGATAACCTTTTTCCGTGAAATATCCCCTGCTATCCGGGTCAGATGTGTTATTATTAAGATCCGCCTTAATAATTGCTGCAATTCTTTGTGGAGAACCCAGCTCTTTCAAAATCTTTTCTTCATTCTCCGCTCCCGCATCCTCAAAATAATCATTATAATACTACAATGCTTCTTCTCTATCTTCTATCGGGATATCTGTAAGTAAGCCCTCCAGCTCTTTCATAAACTCTAACCTTGACATCTAGTTCACTCCTTCAAATATGATATTTATCTTTTTATAATATCTTATCCACTCATCCAGATATAACCTAAGCTGTATCATTCCCTTATCCGTTATCTTATAATACCTTCGATTTCTTCCTCCGTACTCCATATCATATACTTCCAAACAATCTTCCTTTTGGAGCCTCCTTAGTACCGGATACAAGGTTGATTCTGAGATTTCGATTGCTTCCCGTACATCCTGTGTTATTTTGTATCCATAGGTACCTTCCGGTTCCTTCGAGACAACAGCCAGTACGATAGCATCCAGCAAGGCTGAACCGGTATTAAATACCATAACATCAACTCCCTTCAAGTTCCTTCCTTTTCAAACCATAACTATTTATAACAGAAATAATATTATTGATTTAACAATACTATACATCGTATAATATTATATGTCAATAGTAATTTCAATAATTTTCTATTTATTTTATTGTGTCATACCGCAAAGTAGTTATAGAAAATGAAATTAAAGTTTAAAATGGCTTTACTTCACAAAGTTTTTCTATGATTTCTATAAGAGAAACTATGTAGTATAAAGTACACCTTACTTTTTTTTAGCTTTATATCATTATTAACGATGTTTTATTACTTCTTTCTTCAATTTTCCTTGAGGAACTTCAAGATTAACCAAACAGTTAAATATAAAAAGTCTTGTTACAATAATTAGCTTTAATTAAAAAAAGAACAAACTGCATCCCTGGTAGGTAACAGTTTGTTCTTTTTTTTCATATATTAAGAGTTAACTCATCTTAAACACTCATCTGTATACTTCTATTCTATAACAATATCTATTTATTACTCATAGCACTATTATTAAATTCCGGACTAATATTTACCTTCTTAAGCCTTAACGAATTGTAGATAACGTTTAATGAACTTAAAGCCATTGCTCCGGCGCCTATCATCGGATGCAGTAATCCTAACATAGCAACCGGTATCGCGATGGCATTATAAAACCATGCCCAAAAATAATTTTCTCTAATCTTTCGAAAGATTGCTTTGGATAATTTAATTGCCGATACAATACCCGTCAGTTCACCTCTTACTAGGGTTACATCAGCAGCTTCAATTGCAATGTCAGTTCCTGTTCCAATAGCAATACCCACATTGGATTGTTTTAATGCCGGAGCATCATTGATACCGTCACCAACCATTGCCACGGTACCATATTGTTTTTGTAATCTTACCACTTCTTCTACTTTACCGTCCGGTAGCACTTCAGAAATCACATGACTGATTCCTACTTTTTTGCCAATAGCGGCAGCTGTTCTTTTATTGTCACCGGTAATCATCGCTGTTTTTATTCCCATTTTCTCCAACTCAGCGATTGCTGCAGCGGATTCTTCTTTAATCGGATCTGCCACGGCAATGATACCCAACAGTTGGTTACCCTTAGCAATCATCATGGCAGTCTTCGCTTCTTCCTCCAGGCGAATTAATTCATTTTCATAAGCATCATACGAAATCTGATTCTCCTGCATTAATTTTCTGTTACCAACCAAAACTTTTTCTCCGTCAACATCTCCGATAACACCCATTCCGACCACTACGTTAAAATCAGTCAGTTTACCAAAAGCAATCTTTTCACTCTTGACTTTTTCCACTATGGCATGTGCCAGAGGATGTTCTGAGCCGTTTTCAATCGTTCCGGCGTAATAAAGAAAGTCTTTTTCTTTTATTCCTTCCACTACTACAATATCTGTAACTTCCGGTTTACCCTTCGTTATGGTACCTGTTTTATCAAAAGCAATCGCTTTCACTTCTTTAAAGGTTTGAATCGCTTCACCGTTACGAATTAAGATACCTTTTTCTGCACCAATTCCACTTCCTACCATCAGGGCTGTCGGTGTACCAAGGCCCAGGGCACAAGGACAGGATATAACCAAGACTGCCGTTGCGGTAATAAATGCCAGGGTAAGAGGGGTTAGATCGGGATTAATCCAAGGTAAGAAGGAGGAACCCCATTCTAAAATTCCCGCATGAAACTCCGGAAATACGATATAGGAAATAAATGTGCCTATGGTTATGAGAATAATTGCAGGAACAAAAAATCCGGTAATTCGGTCAGCAAATTCCTGGATAGGAACCTTGGAACCCTGACACTCCTCTACCATCTTAATCACCTGAGACAGGAACGTATCTTTACCAACTTTTGTAACCTTTACTTTAATCATTCCCTGCTTATTTAACGTAGCACCGATCACCTCATGCCCCGCCTCTCTTTTTACAGGCATTGACTCACCGGTGGCCATGGATTCATCAATTAAGCTTTTACCTTCCATAATAATACCATCGGTCGGCACCTTCTCGCCGGGGCGAACCACCATGATATCCCCAACCTGCAGATCTTTTACAGGTATTTCAACTTCTTCTCCGTTAAGAATAATTTTAGCTGTTTTAGCACCCATCTGAAGGAGTTTTTTAATTGCCTGAGATGCTCTACCTTTTGCACGGGTTTCAAGATACTTACCGATTAGATGCATCGTCATAATGGTGGTAGCCATCTCAATAAAGGTCTGTACCGGCATAAAGAAACCAAGTAAACCAATTAGATATGGCGGCAGCGATCCCAATGTAACTAAAACATCCATATTAGGACTTTTGTTCTTAAGAGCCTTGAAACTACCAACATGGACATGCCAGCCGGTACCGAATATAATTGGTGCACCTAAGATTGCTGTTATAATAAGATATCCGGGTATCATCTGAACAAACATATGATACATCATCAGCACCATGATAGTACCGGATAAGATGGCAGAGATCTTCATGGTTCTGGCCGTCTTTTGAATCTTTACTTCATCCTCATCGATACCTTCATCGGTATTTTCCTCATAGACCAGTTCATAACCTAAGTCTTTCACCTTCTTTTGCATATCAATTAAACGGATTTCTTTCGGATTATACTCTATTGTTACTTTTTCTGATGCAAAGTTAACATTAGCTGTCACAATACCCTCTGTTTTGTTTAACATCTTCTCAACTCTGTTAGAGCAGGAAGAACAGGTCATACCATTGACTTTCATAGTTATCTTTTCTTTGCTTTGATCAGTTTCCGGTATCGCTTTATAGCCTAAATCATCAACTGCCTTAAAAATCTCCTTAGCACTGATAATATCAGCATCATAATCCACCTGTCCTTTTTCGATTGCTATATTAATATTTGGATTGATCACTCCATCCATAGAATTTAATTTTTTCTGAATATTAGCAGCACAGCTACTGCAGGACATTCCTTCGATTTTAAATCCCACTGTTTCTTTTTTCATTGGGTTTCTCCCTTCATGATATTATTAATACCCTACACGGGTGGGGGGTATGTGTTAATTATAACATGAATTATGTTAAAGTCAAGTATGTTTACGTAATATATTAGTATATTGTCATATCAATTCTTTGGTAATATAACTGTAAATACACTTCCTTCATGTAATTTACTTTTTAATAGAATACGACCCCCATGAGCCTCTATTATAGATTTAACAATTGTTAGCCCTATACCGGTACCTCCTGTAAGTCGGTTACGTGATTTATCGGCTCTGTAAAATCGTTCAAAGATGAAGGGCAGTTCTTCTTCCGGAATGCCAATCCCGTCATCCTTAACATGAAAACCTACGTTGTTTTCTGCTTCAAAGACTTCGATGATAATATTTCCTTTCTCTTTCGAATATTTTACTGCATTGGAAATAAGATTGATAAGTACCTGTTGTAATCTGTCATAGTCTGCTCTAACACTAACCTCAGGCCCAAGCACATTAATTGATCTATTCTGATTGAAGAGTTCACCTTCAAAACCTGTCACTGTTTTTTGAATCAAGTCCTTCAAAAGATACTCTTTTTTATTCAAATTCAGATTGCTACTTTCAATCCTTGCCAGCTGTTCCAGATCGTCAACAAGTTTACCTATCCGGATTGTTTCGTCATAACAGCTTTGCATCCACTCTGTGTTGGGTTCCCAAACTCCTTCTATGATTGCTTCGATATGAGACTGTAATATTGTAATTGGTGTCCGAAGTTCATGTGCTACATCCTCTGTTAGCTGTTTACGTAGCTTCTCTAAAGTTTCAAGAGAAGACGCCAGATGATTTACTGAGGTGATTAGCATATTCAGTTCCTTGCTGTTTGCTGCTTCTTTAAGACGAACCTGGTAATTTCCATCTGCAATTTCCTTCGTAATATCAATTGTCTTTAAAATCGGATGGCTGATTCGTCTTGCTATTAGATTACCGAGAAATACCGCCATGATTAAAGAAATAAAACCCACTCCTAATAGTACCTTATTCAGGGAATCTAAAAAACGAAAATCATTTTCCGATAGAAAAAAAGGCCCAAAATGACTAATACTTACGGAGCCTATTACAATTCCGGACTGTGTTAGCGGATAGGAAATCGCTGTAAACTCACCTTCCATCTGCGGATATTTAATTCTCATTCTTTTTGAAATATCAGCTATAATACGATTACAAAGCTCCATATCATGAGCCTGTGCATCCCACAATATATTTTCCTCATTATCATATACCTTCAGAATATATCCCTCATAAAGTGAAAACATTCCAATCGTATGAATGTAATCCAGGTTCCATTGATCTGTTAGCCTTGCATATTGCTGACTTAGACTGGAGGTAATAATTTGTTCTCTAAGTTGTTGCTGACGGGAAATATACTGCGTAAATTGCTTGTTAATCAGATGATTTGATGAAAAACTAATAACGGAAACTGTGAATAAAACCAATACAAACATGGCTGAGGTTAATTTTGTGCTAATTTTTTTCAAAAATTATTCACCCCCAAACTTATATCCAACACCGTGAACCGTTTTCACATAAGTTGGATTTTTTGTATCGTCTTCGATCTTAGCCCGCAGGTTTTTAATATGACTGTCTATGGTACGGTCAAATCCTTCAAACTCATCTCCAAAAGCAGAGGCAATTAATTCATCACGGGTAAATACCTTATTGGGATGCTTCGTTAAGGTTGCCAGTATTTTATATTCATTTGGAGTTAATTTAACCTCTACATTCTGCTTAGTTACAATTCTGCTATCATAATCGATAGTAAGATCTTTGTTTTTATAGGATTTGATACTATTTTCAGACTCAAACGTATCTCCGGCTCTTCGCATTACTGCCTCTATTCTGGCATACAAAGCTTTTAAGCTAAAAGGCTTTGTTATATAATCATCCGCACCAATTCCTAATCCATTCAGCATATCCTCTTCTTTGGATTTTGCAGTTAACATTATGATGGGTACCTTTGATTTCTGACGTAAGGTTTTGCAGACCTCCTCCCCGGAAAGCTCGGGTATCATTAAGTCTAGAAGAACTAGGGATATCCTTTCACTATTAAATAAGTCTAAAGCTTGTTTGCCATTATTGGCGCATATTACAAAAAAGCCCTTACTTTCCAGAAAGGACTTTAAAACACTTACAATTTTTTCTTCATCTTCGATCACCAGTATTTTTTTGAAAGACTGATTCATATAGTTACCTCCGATTACTACATATAATCCGGTAGCCTTTACAGACTAAATATTTTATATAATAGGCTATAGATTAATGTACTTTTCTTTCGTATAAAACTTTATCAGTAAATTATAATCTTACATTTACTTTCAGTGATTTACCAATTAAAGATTTATCACTCATACTATACTTTATGCTCGGCATAGCTGAGTGATAAACCTTTCAAACACAAGAATGATTGTTTTTCGTTTCTATTCTACCTCATATCCCTGATCTTCAATTTCTTCTTTGATCTTATCTAAGGATACGATTGAATTATCATAATCCACAACAACCACTTTATCCTCCAAGCTTACTGTAACCTTATCTACTCCATCCATGGTTCCTACTGCCTTTTTTACTGCATTTTCACAGTGGGAACAAGACATACCGTTAACTTTGAGTACAATATTTTCCATATAAATTCCTCCAATATCTTATTTGTATTGCTAATACTATTATAGTATATATTAAATATTCTATCCATAAGATATAAACAAATGTCTACTATAATAATTTAATAAACAGAGTATTCGTTTCTTAATCCTTAACTTTATTTCCAATTCTGAAAAATTACAGTCGCCTGTTCCAGAAAATCCTTTGATACCGTAATATTATCTGTATCAACTGTTTTGTAATCCGTTGTAATTGGCACCGGATTACAACCGCCTCTTGTTACTTCAACATCATCCATTGCAAATCGGTTACCGCAGTTCTGACATACTAAAACATCGTCTTCTTGAATATAATAACCTCTTCCAGAGCTATAGCAGACCTGACAGGTATTAAATGCCGTTCTTATGGTTCCATCCGGCGCTTTTACCGCGATTACCTCTAATTGCGTACCATTAATCTCAGCAGGATAATAAGTTGCCGTTTCCGATACACTGCTAATAGGTATTATAATATCGCTATCCTTTACTGTCTCTGCTTTAATCGTATTGTTATTGGAGTCTTCCGGTTTATTTTGTAGATAAACGATTACTACCACCGCTGCAATTACACCAAATGCAAACAGTATATTTTTATAATTAAATTTAGAACCTTTTTTCATTTTAAGCCTCTCCTTAACATTCATTTTTTTATACTCTAATCTTGATATCTAATTTTTCTTATATTGTTTTTAATTTCTTAATCTTGATTTGTTTTCATTTCTCTTTAAGGTTTTATAAAGCTAAGGTTTCTTTTAATGACAAGATGGTCCCTCACCTATAAATGGCCCACCATCAAATTCCTGAATTGTAGGTATATAAAAATTGATTTCATTTTTTATTACATCTATGTCAATATTATTAATATCTTCTACTACTTTAACATAACCGAAAAAGCTATAATCGACAGCAGAGAAATCAAAATCTATATCAGGAATAAAATATACCGGGTTTTCACCTTCCTCTAGGGGAAGACTAGTATAATAATAGGGGAATATCAGTGCTTCACTGCTCTCATTAATATTCGTTGCATTGATTGTCCACGTAGTCTCTACATCCTTTTGAACCACTATGACTGCCGGAGATATCCGACTCCCATTAAGATTAATTGTGGCATATTGTATCCCATCTAATATTTCAGCTATCGCAATTTCATCCGTAGGTATTGTATAATTAGCAAATTGGTCAACTTCATCAAGACCGTTTTCTTCAAAAGGATAGCCTATTTCAGAATCAGTATCCTCTATATATGCTGTTTGATCTGTATCGACATCTGTATTACTAAGATCCTCAACCACAGTAATTCTACTTCGTATCATTCCCATCCAGCAAGTGAAAGGAACAACACCGCTTTCATCAGGAATAAATTCAATAACGTTCTCACCGGGAACGAAATCATAGGACATGTCATACTTCGGTATATAGATACTATTATTACAGCCGTTTATGGTTCCATCCTCAGCTTCAATAATCCATCTTACCGGTATCCCTTTTTGTACTGTAATCGGTTCGTACCTTCCTGAGGAAAGCTTCGTCCTTACCGTCTGGACTCCATCTTCTATAACAGCTGCTGTACTGCTTCTGGTACCTCCGATAGCAGTTGGAACTGTAAATCCGGAAAGATTATATCCGTTATTAAACATAACAACACCCAGTATTACAACCATTACAGCGCCGGCCATCATCATCTTGTTCGTAAATTTTTTACTTAAGAAAGAACTAAGAGCTCCAAATGCGAGCATAAGAGGCACCGTACCTATGCTGAATAAAAACATACTTAAGGCTCCTCTTACAGGACTGCCGGTGGAAAGAGCAAAGAGCTGCATCGCTTGCAAGGGCCCACAAGGCATTAATCCGTTTAAGAGCCCTACATAGAGCGGACTGTTATTTCTTTTATTACTATGAATCTTTTTAGCAAAAACCTTTGGTATCCTTGGGTTTAATTTTCTTAGCCATGGGAACAGGTTAAGCATATTCAATCCCATAATAATCATAAAAACACCGGCTATTATTTGTACAATCCCCTTAAAACTTCCGGTAAAGCTTACTACAGAACCCAGCGCTCCCACAAGACCACCGATTACCGTATAGGAAATGACCCGTCCGAGATTATATAATAAGCTGGGTCTTAAGGCAGAGAGTTTGTTTTCTTTCTCTCCTTCGATTTCCTTCCTTGGTACACATTGAGAAAGACAGATCCCTCCACACATGGCTACACAATGGAACGAAGTTAATAATCCTATGATAAATAGCATGCCATAACCCATGCCCTCCCGCGCAATTGGAAATGCGTTAAAAAAATCAAATCCAACAAAACGGTCTACTATAAGATATAGGGCATATAGAATCACTGCTACACCTAAAAAAGTAGTAATGCTCATGTTACTCTTTTTCGCCGGATCCTGTACATTTAATTTTCTGACCTGATAATCCAACTCTTCAATTTTTCCCTTGATTTGATCTAAATTAAGAATATCCGGGTAGAATGTAATACGTGCCGTGCCATTGCTATAGCTTACTTTCGCTTGCTCAATCCCAACTGTATCTGATAGCATTTGCTCTATCCTATTTTCACAACTCACACAAGTCATGCCATCAATTATAATTGTTTTTGTAACAACATCTGCAGACATAGCCTTCCTCCTTCTACATAATTCATTCTAAGCTTAACATCATATTGTGTAGAATTTATGTAGAATAGATATTAGTGTTTTTAAGCTTATAGTAGAACAAAGAATGTGCCTAGGCACATTCTCTGCGCCTGAGCGGGTTGCGAAGCAACATATTCTTAACCGCGAAGTGTGCATCCTTCATGGAGTGATTTTTATTTAATAGGTAAGTTCGGAGAACTTTCCTATTAAATAAAAAAATGTATCCTTAGAGTACCTTTCTTCGGCCCTCTAAGAATACATTTTCATTGAGACAATTAAACTATTTACTAATTAAATATCTCTTATTTCATCTATTATATTATTTTACCAAATGCCCTGTGCCATCATAGCAGTTGCTACTTTTTCAAAGCCTGCAATGTTCGCACCTATTACATAATTACCGGGTGCATTGTATCTCTTAGCAGCATCGTCCATGCTATGGAAGATATTTACCATGATCTGCTGTAATTTTGAGTCTACTTCTTCAAAGGTCCAGCTTAATCTTTCGCTGTTCTGAGTCATTTCAAGTGCTGAAGTAGCTACACCACCGGCATTCGCTGCCTTACCTGGAGCAAATAATACACCATTTGCTAATAAGTACTCAGTTGCATCTAGAGTTGTAGGCATGTTAGCACCTTCTGCTACTGCGAAACATCCATTAGCTACCAATGCCTTGGCATCTTCTATGAACAATTCGTTCTGTGTAGCACATGGAAGTGCGATATCACATTTTACAGTCCAAACGCCTCTGCCCTCATGGTATTCGGAATTCGGTCTGTATTTTTTGTACTCAGTTAATCTTTCCCTTTTTACTTCTTTGATTTCTCTAAGTGCCTCAAGATCAATACCTTCCGGATCATATACCCATCCTGTGGAATCGCTTACGGTCACACATTTAGCACCAAGCTGATGAGCCTTCTGAATTGCATAGATAGCAACATTACCGGAACCGGATACTGTAACTGTTTTTCCTTTGATATCCTTACCGTTACATTTTAACATCTCTTCTACTAAGTATAATAAGCCATAACCAGTAGCCTCTGTTCTGGCAAGAGATCCACCATAGGTTAAACCTTTGCCGGTTAACACACCTTCGTAGGTTCCTTTGATTTTCTTAAACTGGCCATACATGTAACCAATCTCTCTACCGCCTGTACCGATATCACCGGCAGGAACGTCTACGTCTGCACCGATGTATTTGTAAAGCTCTGTGATAAAGCTTTTACAGAAAGCTAATACTTCTCTGTCTGATTTACCCTTAGGATCGAAATCAGAACCACCCTTACCGCCACCGATCGGAAGTCCGGTTAAAGAGTTTTTAAAGATCTGCTCAAATCCCAGGAACTTAATAATACCCAGGTTTACGGAAGGGTGTAAACGTAATCCGCCCTTGTAAGGTCCTATCGCATTATTAAATTGTACACGATATCCCGTATTAACCTGCACATTTCCTTTGTCATCTACCCAGGGTACCCTGAATTTAATCTGTCTGTCGGGTTCTACCAGTCTTTCAAGGAGTCCTTCTCTTCTGAATTTCTCTTCGTTCGCATCAACTACCACTCTAAGAGATTCCAAAACCTCTTTAACGGCTTGATGGAATTCCGGCTCTGCCGGGTTTTTCTTAACTACTAATTCAATTACTTCATCAACGTATCCCATACTTTAATCTCCTTTGATTAAATTTAGATTACAAAAAAAAGGTGCATTAAAAAAAACAAATGCGCCTTTGTATTTGCCTTTTTCCATTATATCTGGGTTTTCCATTTAATGCAAGTCCTTTTATTAAATTTATTGCATAAATATAAATTTTATTTTAATATTTACCCAGCATCAACATTTTGACCGTTTATGATCAAGGGCATTCGCAAATTATTTTACTTTTTATTCCTGGGCTTATAATATAAATTCAACTTTTTATTATATTGCTCCATTTCTGCTTTCTTATTCAATTTTTTCATGATATTTCCTACAAATATCATTTTCTATTTATCACCTTCATTACCAGATTGGATTTCCTATGAAGAAGAAACCTTAAATTTGCATCTTCCCTGGAAAAGTGGTATTCTTTTCAAAATGAGTATGATATAATTCATGCATAAACCAACCGTATTATTAAGAATAATTAATACACAAGTATAGAGATTGTAACTTCAAATATACTCGTACTGCCTGTTTACAGGTATTATTCTTAAGTAGTGTATCATACATTACTCGCTATTGCTCTTATACAATAGAATGCATCGGTTTTCATATGAATACTATATTAAATTAATCTCAGGTTAAGCTTCTTAACCATTATAATAAAGGAGAACGTTATGGCTTTAGATGGTATCGTAATAGCTAATGTTGTAAAGGAACTGCAAGACGCCTTGCTTGGCGGCAGAATTAATAAAATAGCCCAACCGGAAAAGGATGAACTAATTCTTACTATAAAAGCTCAGGCCAGAGAGCAATATAAGCTACTCTTATCTGCCGGAGCCGGTCTACCCTTAATTTATCTGACACAGAACACCAAGCCCAGTCCCCTGACTGCGCCAAATTTTTGCATGCTGCTTCGCAAGCATCTAAACAATGCAAGAATACTGGATATATCACAACCCGGCTTGGAGCGTATTGTTAATATTAAGTTGGAGCATTTGGACGAACTGGGAGATGTAAAGGTAAAATTTTTAATCATAGAGTTGATGGGAAAGCATAGTAATATCATTTTTTGTAATGAAGATATGACTATCATTGACAGCATAAAAAGAGTGAATCAATTCATAAGCTCCGTCCGTGAGGTACTGCCCGGCAGAGAGTATTTTATACCGGAAACAACACAAAAAGCAGATCCTTTAACAATTGATTTTGATGCGTTTCAATCAACCATAGTAAGTAAACCCCAACCAATCGGGAAAGCGTTATATACTTCTTTGACCGGCATCAGCCCTCTAATAGCCAACGAAATCTGTCATAGGGCTTCTTTAGATTCAGAAGATTCGATGAATACCCTAAACGAAGCTACTGCCATTCATTTATATCGCAATCTGGAACGGTTAATGGAGGAAGTAAAAACTCATGCTTTTGTGCCAAATATCATATCGCTGGATGGAAGTCCCGTTGAATTCTCCAGTGTGATGTTAACCTGTTATGATGGACATGAGATTCAGAGATTTGACTCCGTATCCGCCATGTTGGAGACATATTATGCCTCGAAAAGTTCGGTGGCCAGGATTCGTCAAAAATCGGCTGATCTTCGAAAAATAGTAGCCAATGCCATAGATCGTGCTGCTAAAAAATACGATTTACAGTTAAAACAGTTAAAGGATACGGATAAGCGGGATAAGTTCAAGGTATACGGTGAACTGATTACCACCTATGGTTATGAGCTGCAACCGGGAGCGAAAGAATTAAAAACCGTTAATTATTATACCAACGAAGAGATAACCATTCCCCTCGATCCTACCATAACGCCCATGGAGAATGCCAAGCATTACTTTGAGAAGTATAACAAGCTTAAACGTACTTATGATGCTTTGACCACCCTGATAAAGGAAACGGCGGATGAATTGTCCCATCTAGAATCCATTAAAACATCTCTTGATATCGCAACCGAGGAGCATGACTTAACGCAGTTGAAACAGGAATTGATGGACTATGGTTATATCAAGCGTAAGTATTCTAACAGATCCCACAAACCGGATAAAAAGAACAATCAAAAGAAAACTGGAAGTAAAAGCCAGCCGTTTCATTATATCTCCTCCGACGGCTATCATATGTATGTCGGAAAGAATAATTTTCAAAATGATGAACTTACTTTCCAGTTTGCCGATGGCGGCGATTGGTGGTTCCATGCGAAGAAATTACCCGGTTCCCATGTTATTGTAAAGGCCGGAGGAGATGAACTGCCTGATCGTACCTTCGAGGAGGCAGCCAAACTGGCAGCGTATTATTCCGGGGCAAGAGATGCTGACAAAGTAGAAATTGACTATACCTTAAAGAAGAATATAAAGAAGCCCGGTGGAGGCAAACCGGGATTTGTCGTATATTATACTAATTACTCAATGATATCCGATACAGACATTACCGGTATCACCCAGATAGAATAAATAGGGAATTAATATATAAATAAACAGATAACAATCAACCTATGAATAAAAAGGGGATTATTTATGATTTTAGCCGATTATCATGTACATTCCGACTTCTCCAGTGATTGCAATGCGCCTATGGAGACAATGATTGAACAAGCAATTTCTATGGGTATGAAAAAGCTTTGTTTTACGGACCATATGGATTACGATTATCCGCCGGTAAGTAATTTAAATTTTGAATTTGATATCGAGGCTTATATGGATAAATTATCCTTAATGAAGCAAAAGTATCAATCTAAAATCGAGATCTTAACCGGTATCGAATTGGGATTACAGCCACACATAACAGACCGTATGACTGCTCTTACTGATAGATATCCATTCGATTTTATTATTGGTTCTTCCCACGTAGTGGATCATTTTGATCCGTTTTATCCACAATTCTGGATAAATAAAACGGAGGAGGAAGGTATCACAGAGTATTTTCAATCAATTATCGATAATTGTAACCAATATCAAGGCTTCCATATATATGGCCATATTGATTATATTGTCCGCTATGCTCCCAGTACGAAAAAGAAATATCTTACCTATCCTTATGAAAAATATGCGGATATTTTGGATGAAGTCCTTAAAACCATCTTGTTACACGAAAAAGGGATTGAAGTAAATACAGCGGGATACAAATACGGCCTTGGGCATCCACATCCCAAGACCGAGGTTTTAGTCCGTTACAAAGAACTTGGTGGTGAAATTATAACCATAGGCTCCGACGCCCATAGACCGGAGCATCTGGGTTACGATTTTCTAAAAACAGCTGAATTATTAAAGTCCATCGGTTTCAAATACTATACCACTTTTAAGGATGGTAAACCGATATTCGAAAAACTATAAAAGAACTGATGATTAGTATAACGGAAACACGGATGAAGAAAAGGCTATTTCTATTTAATCTATGTTAACAAGAAGGGACATAGGTTTCCCACACACACTCGTTGGAGTACAACTTTTATGAATTGTCTGCCTGGTTTACGTACTTGAATGTACGTAACAGTCAAACAATTCATAAAAGTTGTTCACCAAATAGTGTATTTAGGGAAATCCTATGTCCCGTCTTTTTCAGATACGAATATAATATGAAATAGCCCTTTCTTCATTCGTTATTAGATAAGAGAAATAACAGTTTCTCTTATCATTGTTCATTCTTATTTCATATAGTTCTTTTGTAGTTCTTGATAGCTCTTTCTTTTATATTTCTAGTATAGTTCTATTATCTTAGTTCTTTTATAGTTGTACTTTCATGATTTGGTTCTTATAGTTCTAGTTCATTTATACACTCTTTTAGGTTCTATATAGTTCTAACATATTCTTTTATAGTTTTTTTATCGTTCTTTTATCGCTCTTTTCTACCGTTTACTCATTATGGTGCCGCCTCCGACAACATAATCATCCTGGTAAAAAACTACTGCTTGTCCTGGGGTTATAGCCCTCTGGGGTTCTTCAAAGATACATAACACTTCATCTTCAGCCGTTCTTTTGACCCTACAACGGGCTCCCTTATGACTATAGCGTATCTTAGCTTCTACTGTAATCTCATCCACGATATCTTCAATCGCCATAAAATTTAATCGATTGGCATACAATCGGTCTGTAAAAACCTCATTGGAATTACCGATAACCACTTCATTGGTCTCCGGGCGAAGCTCTAGGACAAATACCGGTTGTCCCATTGCTAGATTTAACCCTTTACGCTGTCCAATCGTATAATGGATTAATCCTCTATGTTGTCCGATTACCTCTCCGGCAGTATTAATAAAGTTACCGGGGGTTAAACCATTATATTGATTTTTAATTAAACTGGTGGTATTCATTATATTTTTTGCATTCTTCGTTTTCACGCTTCCTGCTAAGCTATCATCTTCTTTATTTAAATAATCGGAGATAAACCCGGCATAATTATTGTCTGATACAAAACAGATTTCCTGACTATCCGGTTTATTGGCAACCGGAAGCTGTAGCTGATTTGCCATGGCCCTGATCTCATCTTTGGCATAGGCACCAACGGGCATCAGGGTATGTTCCAATTGAAATTGCGTCAGATTATATAAGGCATAGGTCTGATCCTTCGCTCTGGTAACCGACTTTTTTATCGCATACCTTCCGTTGTTTAATTTTTCTATACTGGCATAATGTCCGGTTGCAATATAGGAAGCTCCGATATCCATTGATCTTTTTAAAAGAGATTCCCATTTTACATATCGATTACATGCGATACACGGATTTGGTGTCCTTGCCTGTAGATATTCCGCTACAAAATAGTCTATAACATTTTCCTTAAATTCTTGTTTGAAGTTCATGACGTAGTAAGGAATATTAAGTGCAGATGCTACCCTTCTCGCATCTTCCACCGCACTGAGACCACAGCAACCACCATTTTCCTCCATGGAACAGATATCTTCATCCTGCCAAATCTGCATAGTAACGCCTATGACATCATATCCCTGTTCTTTTAATAGGTATGCTGCCACAGAGGAATCAACTCCTCCTGACATTCCTACTACCACTTTTTCCATTACAACCTCCATGTATGGCTTTTACTTTGTCCAACTTAAAAGCTCTTTAATATTCTATGGTTTCTTCCTCTTCATGGATATCTGACTTAGGCTTTTCCAACCCTTCAATCTTAATATTGTTTTTCTCTGCATAATCCCATAAGGCAGCATGGATTGCTTCCTCAGCTAATAAGGAGCAGTGAACTTTTACCGGTGGAAGACCATCCAGAGCCTCCATAACGGATTTATTCGTTATCTTTAAGGCTTCTTCAACTGTTTTACCCTTAACTAGCTCTGTCGCCATACTGCTGGTAGCTACTGCTGCACCGCAGCCAAAGGTCTTAAATTTAACATCCTGTATCACACCGGTTTCATCAATATCCAGATACATCCTCATAATATCTCCACATTTTGCATTACCAACCGTACCAACTCCGCTGGCGTTCTCTATTTCACCCACATTTCTGGGATTTGAAAAATGATCCATTACCTTTTCCGTATACATAAGCATCCTCCAGTATTCGCTTTATCATATAAAATATTGTTATATTATAACGTTATATTGTTACCTTGTTTCCCTATATTGCTACATTGTTTTTCTTAATGTTACATTATTCTTACCTATAGCCATTACTTATCATTATTATGAAATAATAACTGTATGCTTCGTTAAAGAATTATTATTTCTTATTGCCTGTTATTCAATTCTTTAAAGTATTCTTTTTATCTTTTCCTAGTGAAATCCTCATAAAGAGGTGACATTTTACGGAGTTTATCAACAATCTCTTTGATCTTTTCCACCGTGTAATCAATTTCCTCTACCGTATTATCTTCACTTAAGGTCAGTCTCAAAGACCCATGGGCAATTTCATGAGGTAATCCAATTGCCAATAATACATGGGAAGGATCCAAAGATCCTGAGGTACAAGCTGACCCGCTGGAAGCACAGATATGATTCATATCCAACATAATTAAAAGGGATTCCCCTTCGATGAATTGAAAGCTGAAATTAGCATTATTCGGAAGTCTCTTCACCCTGTCACCATTCAGTCTGGTATAAGGTACTTCTGCCAGAACACGCTTAATCAGATAATCTCTTAACTCGATTTCCTTTTTTGCTCTATCCTCCATAGTAGCCATTGCTATCTCTACCGCTTTGCCAAATCCAACAACACCAGGCACATTTTCTGTACCGGCCCTTCTCTGTCTTTCCTGGGCACCTCCATGAATTAGAGAACGAATTTTAACACCTTTTTTAATATAAAGGAAACCAATTCCCTTCGGACCATTTAATTTATGTGCACTGGCACTGAGCATATCGATTCCCATATCATTAACATTAATATCTACCTGTGCAAATGCCTGCACTGCATCCGTATGGAACAGTATTTTATTTCTTTTTGCAATCTCCCCGATTTCCTTAATCGGCTGGATTGTCCCGATCTCGTTATTAGCAAACATAATGGTAATTAATATTGTCGTGGGTTTGATTGCCTTCTCCAATTGATCCAGCTTTACAATGCCGTATTCATCTACATCTAAGTAAGTAACTTCATATCCGTTCTTTTCAAGATACTCACAGGTGTGTAAAACAGCATGATGTTCAATCTTTGTGGTAATAATATGATTTCCTTTTGCTTTATAAGCTTCCGCTGTTGCTTTAATCGCCCAGTTATCTGCTTCTGTTCCTCCGCCGGTAAAATATACTTCCGTTATATCTGCTCCTAAAGCTTTTGCAATAGTACCTCTGGCTTCATCAACTGCCTTTTTATTCTGTGATGCAAATTCATACACACTGGATGGGTTGCCGAATTTCTCAGTGAAATAAGGAAGCATTGCATCTACAACCTCAGGTCTGGTCCTTGTTGTTGCAGCATTATCAAGATAAATTTTCTTCTCCATTATTGTCATCTCCTAATATATATTCGTATTTATTGTCCACATATCTGTTTTGATCGGTTCGTATCTGAAGTACCCGCTTCTGCTTGTACCTTTCTGCTCACTTCAACAAGTTCTGAGAGCATAATTCCATCCACTGCATCATTTATACTATCACTAATACGCTTCCATACATATTTTGTTACACATAGATCCGCGTTGCTACAAGCACTGTCACTGTTATTAATCTCTGAACAATCCACCGGAGCAAGATCCCCTTCCAAGGCTCTTAAGATATCTCCGACGGATATCTGATTTGCCGGAAGTGCCAGACTATATCCTCCCTGTGCACCTCTGATACTATTCACAATACCGGCTTTCTTAAGCTTCGCAATCAATTGCTCAAGATAGTTCATTGATATTCCCTGTCTTTCTGCAATCTGACTTAATGCAATTACTTCATCCTCTGTCTGCACGGCTAGGTCAAGTACCGCTCTTAAACCATATCGTCCCTTGGTAGATAACTTCATTCCTCTCATCCCTTCTCCGATTGAATTTGCCTGCTACCGTTTTTTATTTATTAATATTTTCTTTATTATACCTACAATATTATAGTTGATACTCTAATTCCTACTATTTTAATTCCTATTAATTTAATTCCTATTAATTCACTTGGTTATTAATATAGCACTATGCTATTTTCTTGTCAAGATATAACCTGTAATTTTCCAATTAAATTATTTATCAAAATCAAATCATACATTATTCATTGAATCATTCGTGTCAAAACACTTACAATTTTCCAGTTCCATAGCCATTCATCCGCAAGTAGACATACATCGTAATATATTATATCTTGATGAACGCGTAGCACCTTTCACACTTTAAACAATCAATACACTTTTGATTATTACGGTTAGAGAACTCCACTTTATTGACACATCTGCAACTTTAATTCTCCGGATAACATAAGTTACTGGTAATAGAAATATATTTATAGAAAGAATTTTGAGGTTTCATTTATGATTGTAAAAAGGAAAAACATTAATAATAACGGGCAATCCTTAAGAGGCAATCTGTTTAAAGGGACCCTTATTTTGACTTTGGCAGGCTTTGTTACCCGGATTATCGGTTTCTTCTATAGAATATTTTTATCCAATACCATGGGCGCAGAAAAATTGGGAATCTATCAATTAGTTTTTCCCGTTTATGGTATTTGTTTTACAATATATGCAACAGGTATCCAGACTTCAATATCCAGACTTGTTGCAGCTGAAATAGGGAAAAGAAATCATAAAAATGTATACAAAATCCTTCGTATCGGTCTGTTACTATCTGTTGTCCTAGCCCTAATGCTTGCGATATTCGTCTATCTCTATTCCGACTACATCGCCAGACGTTTTTTATTAGAGCCTCGTAGTGCAAGTTCCCTTCGAATTCTTGCTACCGTATTCCCCTTTTGTGGAGTAACCTCCTGTATTAATGGTTATTACTACGGTCTAAAAAAAGCCGGAGTACCGGCATCTACACAATTACTGGAACAAATCCTTCGCGTCATTATCGTATATACAATTGCTTTTTATACAGGAAAAGGTAATATTGCGGTAACCTGTGAATTGGCCGTACTGGGTATTGTGATCGGTGAGATTGCATCTAGCTTATATAACTTTTTCTCCCTGTTTGTGACCAAATCCCCAAAAGAACTGATTTTATTTGGTCCGGACCCTAATGCAATATCTACCCGAAAGAGAGTAATTATTAAGGATATCCTTTCATTAAGCATCCCTCTTTCTGCAAACCGGTTTCTAATCAACATACTTCATAGCATAGAGGCCGTATTGATACCTACGATGTTACGAAGGTTCGGCCTCAGCACTTCCGATGCCTTAAGTATATTCGGTGTACTCATCGGTATGTCCGTCCCCTTCATTTTGTTTCCGACTGCCCTGATTAATGCCCTGGCAGTGTTACTTCTACCAACGGTATCGGAGGCCCAGGCCGTAAAAAATGATAAATTAATCGGGAAAACAACAGCTGTATCTATCAAATATAGTTTAATTATCGGCATTATTAGTACCGGCATTTTTATCATATTTGGAAAAGATTTGGGTAATGCAATTTTCCATAATGAAGCAGCAGGTACCTACCTTGTGATATTGGCATGGCTATGTCCTTTTATATATCTGACCACAACACTTGGAAGTATCATTAATGGATTGGGTAAGGCTCATATCACATTTATTAATTCGGTTGTTGGGACTTTGTTTAAAATACTTCTTATTGTTATATTAATACCCCGACAGGGGATTAACGGATATCTCATCGCTTTGCTTGTTGGACAATTAATCATTACTGTTATGGATTCCTTTGCCGTAATAAAAAATATCCGATTTTATTTCGACTCAGTAAATAGCCTCTTGAAACCGGGTATTATCGTAGCTCTATGTGGTTTTTTGTTAAAAGAAACCTATGAATATGTCATAAAAATATCTCAGATCGATGAGGCTGTTTTAATTCTCTCCTTCTGTATCCTATTCTGCATCGCCTGCGTTGGTTTATTCATTATAACGAAGGCGGTAACAAAAAAGGATTTCAAGTAAAGCGATGATAGGAGCTGTCGCATAGTATAATTAGTCATAGAGAAAGCGGGTGATTGATGTTCCCTTAATGCACTATTTGGAGGACATGTTTTTTTGATTTGTTTGACTGTTACGAACATGTATGTACGTAACACAGGCAAACAAATCAAAGAACATGTCCTCCAACGAGTGTGTGTGGGAACTCAATCATCCGCTTTCTCTTTATAGACTATATATGCGACAGCCCGTTCGCCGTTGTTTATATAATTGATGTATAGATCATATAGTTGTTTTTTCCTTGTTCTTTTACCTTATAAAGGGCCTTGTCCGCACAATCCAGTAATTGCTCATAATGTAAGCCATCCTCGGGATAAGATGCTATTCCGATACTTCCAGATATAGGTATCTCGTTACCGCCATCTATATAAGTAGTATCCAACGCTTCAATTAATGCATCTGCTTTTTTTAATATATCATCAATATCAGTTACATTCCCGGCAAATACTACAAACTCATCTCCACCGACTCGTCCGATAATTTCACCTTCGTTAAATACACTTTTAATTCTACCTATAACATAAACAAGGACTTTATCGCCATGTAAATGACCATACGTATCATTAACCTTTTTAAAATCATCAAAATCAATCAGCATAAGTATATGCCTTCCATTTTTATTTCCGCTAATAAATTTATCAATCTTCTTAATTGTTACTTCTTTATTATATACTCCGGTCAAGGGATCCCTAGTCGCCTTGTATTCTAACGCTTCCAGTTCTCTTTTATGAACATCAACATTCACTATCTTGCCAATCACCCGAATCGGATTTTTATCATCGTCATATATGGTTTTGCCCATAGACTGACACCAGATATATTCACCCATTTTATTCTTTCTTCTAAATTCAGCCTCGACCATAGCTTTGCCTTCAGCCAATTCAGCACAGAATTCCAGATAGATACCCCAGTCATTCGGATGGATATAGTCTCGTCTTAGTTCACAACTTGCATTAAAGTCCGGAATGAAAGTATTTTCTCCAAATAAATCTTTATATTTACCGGTATAAATAATCTCATCTTTTTTTATGTCATACTCGAACAATACGTCATTGGACAGTTCTGTAGCAACGCGGTATCGTTCTCCTTCCAGCATAAGCATCTCCTGCATCTGCTTCTGCTCCGATATATCCACAAAAACAGCTGAAATCGTGTGTCGCCCATCTCGCCCCTGTACAATATTTCCATTGATTAACGTAACTAGGCTTTTCCCTTCCTTAGTTATCATACGAATTTCCAGGCTGATCGAATCACCTACAGATTGCAGCCAGTTATCAGAACATATGCTTCTATCCCTTGGATCAATGAAGTCTAAAAGACTAAGTTTATTCTCACTTTTGGCTTCCTTTCTGCTATAACCTAGCAAGTCATAAAAACCTCTGCTTGCATATAATATTTTGCAGTTATCCTCCAGAACAAAATGTACTAGTCCTGCTCTTATGCTATTTGTAATTTTTTTTAATTCCAGAGCAGCTTTCGTAACTCTCTTTTCACTTTCCAGTTTATAAAGTATTATAATGATCATAACTATGATACATATAATTACAATAGAAATAACAAGTGCTAAAAAGAATGTCGGATTGCTCTGTAATTCATGAAGCAGTTTCATATTTCCTCCCCCAAAAACTGAAAACAACAATGCATCCTAGTATTCTATTGTCTATACCTATGCTGTACCTTGATGTTCCTTCATAAGAGACCAGCAGTTATCTGTTATCGTATATTATGTATTTTTGCATTTTCCCCTATTATATATCCAACAAACCATTATTTCTTATTGCAACCAAATTAATCTGTACACGTAAAAAGGCAGGGCTCCTTTCTATAATTCATAAGGAGTTACCTGATACACATAATAATTCAGCCAATTAGTGTACATGGCATTGGCATGGGCTCTCCACACCAGATTGGGCCGATGTTCCGGCTGATCAAAGGGATAATAATTCCGAGGTAATTCAATCGCCAAACCCTTATTGATATCCCTCTTATATTCCTTATCTAAGGATACCCGATCATACTCAGGGTGTCCCATCACAAAAATCTGTTTTCCCTCCCCGGCAATTACAATAAATACACCGGCTTCCTCCGATTCTGCCAAAACAGTAAGCTCTTTACATTTATCAATCTCTTCCTTTGATACCGTTGTATATCTGGAATGAGGTGCATAAAACATATCATCAAACCCTCTGACAAAAGGAACTTTTCTTTGTAAAACTCTATGTTCAAATATTCCGAACATCTTTTTATTAAGGGCCTGTTTATGAACTCCATAATGATAATATAATCCTGCCTGCGCTCCCCAACAGATATGCAATGTCGATGTAACATTGGATTTTGACCATTCCATAATGTCAACCAATTCGTTCCAATAGTTTACCTCTTCGAATTCCATCTGTTCAACCGGAGCCCCAGTAATAATAAGACCATCAAACTTACGTTTTTTCACATCTTCAAAGGTTAGATAAAATTGGTCTAAATGGCTGGTAGGCGTGTGTTTCCCCACATACGTTCCCGTAGTAAGAAAGGTTACATCAACTTGTAACGGAGTATTGGATAAACTGCGAAGAAGTTGCACTTCGGTATCTTCCTTAATTGGCATCAGATTTAAAATAGCAATCTGTAATGGACGAATATCCTGATGCATAGCCCTGGTATCATCCATTATAAATATATTCTCATCCTCTAATATTCTCTTAGCAGGTAATTCACTGTGAACCTTAATCGGCATATTACTCACCATCTTCGTCGTTTTTTGATAGCAAATCTTATCATAACATGTTTATCCGAATAAATCAACTAATATTCCAGAAAAACATCCAAATTATTCCTTTTTTTATTTAGAATATACCTCTTTGACACTAATTACCAGATATAAATTTAAGTGCTTCTTCTTCTGATAAAATTTGAACACCTAATTCTGTCGCTTTTGTCAACTTACTACCTGCATTTTCACCGGCGATTAAATAATTGGTTTTTTTCGATACACTGCCGGATACTTTACCGCCACGAATTTTTATGAACTCTTCCATCTCTTTTCTTCCCATAGAAGGCAAGGTTCCGGTAATAACAAAGGTAAAGCCGGATAAGTTTTGTTCTTCATTTGGAGTAGCCTGAAGGGAGTTCAAATTAACACCCGCCGCTTCCAACCTGTTAATAATATCAAGATTGTCTTGATTAGAGAAGAATTCAACGATGGAGCTGGCGGTTATATCACCCACATCATCAATCGCAACCAGATCCATAAAGGAAGCATTCTTTAAGTCCTCCAGAGACTTAAAATGTTTCTTAAGCTCAGAACCAGCCTGTCTTCCGATATTGCGAATTCCCAGTCCTGTAATGAGACGGTCAATATCGTTGTTTTTGCTATCTTCAATTGCTTTTAAAAGCTTATCCGTATTCTTTTCTTTCCCAATTAATCCTTTTTCTATCAACTCATCCCTATATTGATAGAGATAATAGATATCTGCGATATCCTTAATATAACCTTCCTTGATGAGGGTCTCGACATAAGCTTCACCAAAACCTTTGATATCCATAGCATTTCTTCCAACAAAGTTTAAGATATGCTGTACTAATTGAGCCGGACAGTTTAAATTAATACATCTGGTGTCTGCCGTATTCTCATCCTTAACAGTCGGCGCGCCACAGGAAGGGCAGATGGAGGGCAGATGATAGGGTTTCGTTCCCTCCGGTCTTTTCTCTTTTACTACGGATAATACTTCCGGTATAATCTCTCCGGCTTTTCTTACAAGAATGGTATCACCAATTCTTACATCTAATTCATTAATTCTGTCCTGATTGTGAAGTGTGGCCTTCAAAACATTCGTTCCACAAAGTCTAATCGGATCAAAAATAGCAGTTGGCGTAATCCTACCGGTTCGTCCAACGGTAAGTCTTATCTCTCTCACTACGGATTCTTTTTCTTCCGGCGGATATTTATAAGCGATTGCCCATCTAGGTACCTTAGACGTAGCACCATAATATTCTCTATCTGCTAAATTATCCACTTTAACAACGGCACCGTCAATGTCATAAGCCAGGCTTCCTCTCATTTCACCAATTTCATTAATTGCCTCCCATACTTCATCTGCTGTATGGCATAGCTTATAATCCTCACTGGTCTTAATCCCCTGTGCTTTTAGCCACTCCAAACTTTCTGAATGTTTATTAAATGAGACACCCTCCGAATCCTGAACATTGAATACAAATAAAGAAAGTTTCCGCTCCTTTACAATTCCCGGATCCAATTGACGTAATGTTCCGGCCGCACAATTACGGGGGTTGGCAAATAATTTTTTTCCTGCAGCCTCCAATCTTTCATTTACAGCTTCAAAATCATCATTTCTCATATAAACCTCACCCCTGACTTCAAGATAAGGAATGGGGGTTTTCAGTTTTAATTTAACATCTTTAATAACTTTTATATTCTCAGTAACATCTTCGCCATAATTAATACCGTCACCTCTGGTAACACCCTGCTCTAAGACACCATCCCTATATCTTAGAGAAACGGATAGGCCATCAATTTTTTTCTCTACCACAAATACGGTATCCTTACGATCCTTTAGGATTTTTTCAACAAAACCATAAACCTCTTCTTTATCAAATACATCCTGCAAACTTAACATGGGTACATTATGCTTAACCAGAATTCCGGCTTCCCGTTTCGCATATCCACCAACCTTTTGAGTAGGAGAATCCGCCATTTTATACTCGGGATTTTCTTCTTCGAGCCTTCGAAGTCTTAAGGACAATTGATCATATTCATAATCGGAAATCTCAGGATCGTCCTGATTATAATATCGATCATTATGATACTCCAACTGTTGTCTCAAACTCTCGATCTCCTGTTTTATATCCATAGCGATACCCACACCTTTCCTATATCAATGCTAAATCTATATTATTTTATCTCACGTAAATAATAATTAACTTTTTGACTGTATGACTAACTTCTCGTTTTTCTTGCTTTTATTAAGCGATTTAAGTCCCTAATTTCCTTCTCCGTTACATTACGCCAGGCCCCGGTTTTTAATCTACCTAAATGAATGTTCATAATGCGAATTCTTCTTAGGGTTACAACCCGGTAACTAAAATGTTCGCACATGCGCCGAATTTGTCGATTGAGTCCCTGTGTAAGTATAATTCGAAAGGTTCTTTTATCAATCTGATGAATTTCGCAAGGATTGGTTACTGTTTCAAGTATCGGAACTCCTTGGGACATTTTCTTTAGAAAATCCTGTGTGATATCTTTGTTCACCGAAACGATATATTCTTTTTCATGTTTATTCTCTGCACGTAAAATACTATTTACAATATTACCGTCATTGGTAAGTAAAATTAACCCCTCTGAATCCTTATCCAGTCTTCCGATTGGATAAATTCGCATGCCATAATTAATATAATCTATAATATTATCCGGCTCACCCGGATCAGTCGTACATACTATTCCTACAGGTTTATTGAACGCTATCAGCACCAGTTTTTCTTCTTTTTTAACCGGTTTTCCCATAAAAGTAACCACATTATCCCCAGTTACCTTAGATCCCATCTGTGCTGTAATTCCATCAATTTTAACTTTTCCTTCCATAACATACCGATCCGCTTCTCGTCTGGAGCAAACTCCGGCTTCACTAAGGAACTTATTAATCCTGATTTCATCTTTTTCCTCCGCCATGGCGGTTAATTTTTTTGATCTCTTTGCCATATGCTTCCTACTTTCCGTCCATAATCTACCTATGTTCGAGTGTAATTATACTTTATTTCTAATTGTTCGTCCACTTGTTTTTAACCGCCGGAGTTTCTATAATTACCTATACTGTTTTATATATGACTATATACTAAAACTGCTGAACCGACAAACAGGGCCGAAGCAGCAGCTTTATTTTTAATAATATTATGAAAAATATGCCCCTGTAAATCACGGGTAAGCATTTAGCTTCTTTCTATGCTTACTTACATTACTTCCACTTAATTTCGCACAAAAAGAACTCCATATACTATTTCCTAAATTATAGTATAAGGAGTTCTATACATTTTATTCTTCTTGTTCTATCTCAGAATTTTGCTGATCATCTTTATTAGCCATATCATCAATTGCCTTCCAGAAATTAAACAAATCTTCATCCTTTGACTTCGCTGCTTCAAACTTATCATCTGTCATCTGGATTATATTTTTGACATCCTCATCTTCATTTCTGGCATTATAGTAGGCTTCCAACTCAGTATCCATATCATCCGAGAAGATTTTTAAATTCCCTTCATCATCTGTAACTAGGTAGAATTTAGCAAGTCCCGGAGCAGGCGTATTCACACCTGTTATCTTAATCTCATGATATACATAAACGATATAGGTGCCTTCTTCAAAACCCTTCTTCGTATAACACTTAATATTACGATAATCATCAATATATTCCGTCTTTTTAATCAATTGATCTTGAGAGCCAACTTTTGACGGGTCACTTAACATACTTCTTAACTTACCTACATCAGGTAAGTTTTTAGCAGCATAATAATCGCTAAATAGCTCTGCTATCTCAGGATATGCCTCCTCCTCAATCTCATAAACAGGAAGAGGGGTAGGCGTCGGTGTAGGAGTCGGGGTAGGCGTTGGTGTAGCGGATGGTATTACTTCTTCCTCTGTCTCAGCCGCCGCACTCATCAGGGATACCTCATCGTCGGTCTGGTCTTCCAATAACCCGGCCTCCTGGCTACTGGCAGTTTTCAAACTTTCTTCCGCTTTAGGCCTGTCCTGACTTATGGAAAGAGTTAACAAACCAATACCCATAGTACTCATTGTTGTTAACAATATAATCTTTTTATATTTCAGTTTCATAATATTCTCCTCAAAATATAATGCATACAATAAAATGTCACTCTTATAATATCAAAAGCGAAAGGAAAAATCAACTGTATTTTTTAATTTTTATGTAACATGATTTAACACTTTTGTAACATATGTGTCAAAATATTACCCTCTCATACTAAAATACGTTCTTTACTTTATAATTTGTTTAGTATATAATATCATAGTCCGAGAAAAATAATTCTATGGTTTTCATCCTATAGAATTTGGAATTGCATTGTTATTTTATTGCACCTGTAGCTCAGTTGGATAGAGCGTTCGCCTCCGGAGCGAGAGGCCGCTGGTTCGAATCCAGTCAGGTGCATTTCATCAAAAAACCATAGAAAAGGTAAATTTAATATCTCTGTTATATAACCACAGGTTCCCTGTGGTTTTTTTATCTGGTTATTTATTATCTTTACCCATGATACTTAGCGTTTCAATCAATTAGAATTAACATATCCTTACAGTAACAAAATAAAATTTACATCATATAGATATAACAGGTGAAGCGTATGAATTCTTGTGAACTTGTATCTACGATAACAGCACTTGCATGTGCTATAGCAAAATGTGTTCCGGAGGAGGAATTACCCATTTTAACAGCTGCATTGGGACAGTTAGCCAGTACATTAGCTACCATTACAGTAAAAAGAGCAGAATTAACAAACGATACCGGTAATAATAATTCAAGTAATTCTTTCGATTTACCTCCTGTTTCACCCTCTGCGGGAGAAGTAGAATTAACATTACCGCCCTTTGAATAATGTTCTGTTAATTTGCTATTCTTATCAATAAGAAATAAATGAAAGCGTTTGAACCAAAAGTTTGCCAAGGAAAACTCTTGCGCTGAGCGTGGTAGATAAAGTCGGAAATTCCTTACGCGCGAGTGCGCATCCTGCCTAGGCTTATCATGTTATAACACGAAAAGGCCCGGTATTATAGTTAATACCGGGCCTTTTTTATTAACACCTAATGATACATCAGGGTTACATATTCAGTATTATATTATTCACTCTCTGTTTCGTACAAAGTAACCAATCTCTCTAAATGAGCATATTTCTCTTTGGCATTCTTTTCAGCAGCGTCGAATAGTCTCTCCGCTCTCTCAGGATTTTGACGGCTAAGAGCACTGTAACGAACTTCGTTCATCAAGAAGTCCTTATAGCTTGCTGTAGGTGCTTTGCTGTCTAAGGAGAAAGGATTCTTACCTTCCAGTTTCAGACGAGGGTCAAAGCGGAAGTTATGCCAGTAACCTGATAATACAGCATTCTTCTCCTCTGTCTGAGCGGTAGACATACCACCCTTAATACCATGACTAATACAAGGAGCATAAGCAATTACGATAGAAGGTCCGTTGTAGCTTTCTGCCTCAACCAGTGCTTTAATGGTCTGGTTGTAATCAGCACCCATAGCAATCTGTGCTACATATACATATCCGTAGCTCATAGCAATCTGTGCTAAATCTTTCTTTCTTACATCCTTACCTGCTGCTGCGAACTGTGCAATCGCACCGGTAGGAGTAGCTTTAGAGGACTGACCACCGGTATTGGAGTAAATCTCGGTATCAAATACTAAGATATTAACATCCTGACCGCTGGCGATTACATGGTCTAAACCACCAAAACCGATATCATAAGCCCATCCGTCACCACCGAAGATCCAGGTTGACTTCTTGGATAAGAAATCCTTATCCTTTAAGATGTCTTTTCCTTCTGCACATTCACAAGCCTCTAATGCTCTAACTAAAGCACTTGCAGCTCCAGAATTTTCACGACCGTTTTCGAAGCTAGAAATATATCTTGCTGCCGCAGCCTTAACGTCTTCCTTATCTGTGGAAGCTGCTAACGCTTCAATCTTAGCTTTTAAACGGTTTCTCATTGTCTGCTGAGCAAGGTACATACCATAACCATACTCTGCGTTATCCTCAAATAAGGAGTTAGCCCAAACCGGTCCTTTACCTGACTTATTGGTAGTGTAAGGAGTGGAAGGCATGGATCCGCCCCAGATAGAGGAACATCCGGTTGCATTGGCGATATACATTCTCTCACCAAATAACTGAGTTACCAGCTTGGCATAAGGTGTCTCACCACAACCTGCACAAGCACCTGAGAACTCGAGTAACGGCTGTTTAAACTGACTTCCTTTTACAGATACATCTTTAAATTTCTCAGCCACTTCAGGTTTTTCATCTAAATCAATACTATAATCAAATACTTCCTGTTCCTCTAATTTGGTCTCAAGCGGCTCCATAATAAGTGCCTTGTTACCCTTCTTTCCAGGACAAACGTTTGCACAGGATCCACATCCGGTACAGTCAAGTACGGATACTGTTATTGCAAATTCCATGTCAGCAACACCGGTCATAGGAAGCTTCTTCATACCTGCAGGAGCTTTAGCAGACTCATCTGCGGTTAATGCTACTGGACGGATAACTGCGTGAGGACATACATAAGAACAGAAGTTACACTGAATACAATTGTCAGGAACCCAATTCGGTACATCTACTGCAATACCACGTTTCTCATATGCAGATGATCCCTGAGGAAGTGTTCCGTCTGCGTTATCAACAAATGCAGAGACAGGAAGCTCATTACCCTGCTGTGCATTCACCGGCATAAGAATGTTATTGATGAAATCAACAACTTCTTTTCTACCCTTGGTAACCTTAGTATGAAGTTCTACGTCCTCAGCGTTTTTCCAGCTTTCAGGAACCTTAACCTCTTTTACATCGGTAATACCGCGGTCAATTGCTGCATGGTTCATAGCTACGATAGCTTCACCCTTCTTGCTATAGGAGGCAGTAGCTGCGTCCTTCATATACTTCACTGCTTCATCCACAGGGATGATGTTAGCTAATTTAAAGAATGCCGCCTGGAGGATTGTATTAATACGTCCGCCAAGACCAATCTCTTTACCGATACTGATACCGTCGATGGTGTAGAACTTAATATTATGTTCAGCCATATAACGCTTCATCTGTCCCGGTAAATGCTTCTCGATTTCTTCCATATCCCATCCACAGTTAAGTAAGAAGGTACCACCATCCTTTAATTCCTGAACCATGTTGTATTTATTAACATAGGAAGGATTATGGCAAGCTACGAAATTAGCTTCAGAAATCAAATAGGTTGAGCGTATCGGTTTCTTACCAAATCTCAAGTGAGACATGGTAACACCACCGGACTTCTTACTGTCATAATCAAAATAAGCCTGAGCATACATATTGGTATGATCACCGATGATTTTAATAGAGTTTTTATTCGCACCAACGGTACCATCCGCACCAAGACCCCAGAACTTACAGCTGATTGTTCCTTCCGGTGTTGTGTTCGGGCTTTCCTTAATATCAAGTGATAAGTTTGTAACATCGTCCTTGATACCGATAGTAAATGTCTTCTTATCAGTATTTTTGTATACTGCAATAATCTGCGCAGGAGTTGTATTCTTGGAACCTAAACCGTAACGTCCGTTGTATACCACAACATTACTGAACTTTGTATCCTTTAATGCAGCCACTACATCAAGATACAGAGGCTCACCAAGGGATCCCGGCTCTTTTGTTCTGTCTAATACAGAAATCTTTTTCACTGTAGCAGGGATTGCCTCAACAAAACGTTTTGTGCTGAAAGGACGATATAAACGTACCTTAATCACACCAACTTTACCACCGTTTGCGTTAAGATAATCAACTGTTTCTTCAATGGTATCATTAACAGATCCCATAGCAACGATTACATGCTCAGCATCAGCTGCACCATAATAATTAAACAGTTTGTAATCAGTACCAATTTTAGCATTTACTTTATTCATATATTCTTCTACGATAGCAGGTACTGCTTCGTAGTATGTATTACATGCTTCTCTTGCCTGGAAGAACACATCAGGGTTCTGAGCAGAACCTCTAAGTACGGGATGCTCCGGGTTTAAAGCGCGGCGACGGAAAGCATCTACTGCATCCATGTCCACCATTTCCTTAAGATCCTCATAATCCCAAGTTTCAATTTTCTGAATTTCGTGAGACGTTCTGAAACCATCAAAGAAATGTAAGAAAGGTACTCTGCCTTTGATAGCTGACATATGAGCAACTGCACCTAAATCCATAACTTCCTGAGGATTGCTACTTGCTAAAAAAGCAAAACCAGTTTGACGGCATGAATAAATATCGGAATGATCACCAAAAATAGATAATGCATGGCTTGCTACCGCACGAGCTGATACATTAATAACGCCCGGAAGTAATTCACCTGCCATTTTAAACATATTGGGAATCATAAGTAATAAACCTTGTGATGCAGTATAAGTGGTTGTTAAAGCACCTGCTGCCAGGGAACCGTGTACTGCTCCTGCCGCACCTGCTTCTGACTGCATCTCAACAACCTTAACCTCTTGACCAAAGATGTTTTTTCTACCTTCAGCAGACCATTTATCGGTCACTTCAGCCATATTCGAGCTAGGTGTAATCGGATAGATTGCTGCAACATCGGTAAACGCATATGAGACGTGAGCCGCGGCAGTATTACCATCCATTGTTTTCATTTTCCTTGCCATTGAAATGTCCTCCTTAAAATTAACCTATGATTAGTGACAAAGTATCACACGAACAAAATGAAAACAATTTTTCGACCTTTATGTACTCTGTTTTTTAAGTATTCATCTTGTTCGTGGGGTACTTTTATCACTATTCTTTTTATTCGATAAGATATATTTTCCTATCAAATATGATAAACTGATGGGAATCAATTTATGTTTTTATTCGTCGATTCATAATTATAACACATTATATAATTTTTTGAAATAAAAAAAATAAATATATTTAGCAAAAACTTGAACAAAATTTCAATGATTTCAAGTATTTTTCTTGTTAATATTTTAACTATATCCTTGACTTATGCAATTAGGGGCTATAGCATAATAAAACTTTAGGAAATATGACTCACCTCACACTCCCTGTGTTATCATTATGCAACAGCCCCTTCAAGGAAATTATTTCAATAGTATATAAATTGATTATAAGATTTATATTTTAATATTACATATAAAATCACATTACTATTTTATTCTCTTTTCTGGAATAAAGATAAACTTGATTGGATAATACCTCATCATAAGCCACCTGTGTTTTGTTGACTTCTTCTACCATTCTAGTAAGAGTTTCTTTTTTACAGAATTTGTCTTTTGGTATTAGGATAATCTCGTGTATACTACTGGGAAGAATATAAAGATCAGAATTGATTTGATTGGCAAATGCACCGATAATATCGGTATAGATTAAACAGGAGGCACCATTAATGCCTTTTTGATTTGACAGAACATACATTTTAATTTGATTTGTAACATAGGAATTGCTATTCAAATGGTCTATTAAGTCTGACGGAATATCCTCTTCAATTCCTCTAAATTCGTCATACAACATTCCTTGTAATACCTCATCCATACTGCGTATGGTAGCAGGAAATAATGCTTTCGTATTATGATAGGCCAAAGCATCCAGCTCATTAACGGTAATATCCCATAGTTTGATATGTTCATTTGTAATACGTATCGACCCTATGCCCTCATCATCATTTCGAACCAGACAGTGATAGGTCAGTGCTAAATCCAAATATTTAACATGAGGCACCATATTTAACAGCTTTTTATTTCGTTCATAGCTGATAATACGATAAAAGATGAAAGGTTTCATCTCTTCCAATTCATAAGAGAAATTCTGATCCATGGAAGGGACTGAACAATGCTGATATATACAACATAAACGTTTGGCCAACTCCTCGATTGAAGTTCCTTCAAGATAAGATTCATAATAAGGTAGAAGATAAATATTCGGTGCAAAATTTTTCCCTTCCTTTAAAACCACCAGACTGTCAAGCTCTAAAGAATTATTTTTCACCACCTTATAAATCCTGACAGAATAACCATCACCCATAAGTTCATTTACCCTCTGCTTAATGGCACCAACAAAAAAATTATAGTCTGTTGTCTGCTCTTTTACTAATTGAAGCATATAACTCTTCCTCCTTATAAAATTGTTACGGTATAACTCACATAGAAAACTCTGGATTTGTGAAATACCAAAAGATTTGAATTTACAATCATGAAATATAAAAAGAAACTAATGAAACGAGAATGGATTAATATGATAAGATAATTTAAGAAGTTTGAATTACTATGGATAAACCATCAATAGAACTGCCTCTGATACTACATATAACAATTTGAAATTCCTTCCTAGTAGGCTTACTAATTTTGATTATCATGTAAAATATGACTTATCTAATCATATTCTAACAAAACATCCCATAAATTGCAAGCTTTATTTTACATATTTTTACATAATTATTTCGTAAAAATTTATCTATATTGCTCAATATTTACTCATAATCAGCGCTCAGGGCAATCAATATTTGAGAAGGAGCATAGAATGCCCACATTAGAAATGAAGAGAACAAATACATTTTTTCATAGATATGTTGCGGAAGGAAAATAAAATCTGTAAGGTTAAAGATACCAACATTAATATCACAAAGCAGGAATAGTACCATTCCTGAAGCAAACACTATATTACTGATTTTATAAGGCTTCAAAATAGCTATCTTAATAGAATAGAAGACATTCATAACAATGCTTACAAAATAAAATAAAGATGATATCAAAAGCCAATCAATAATAACGCCAAAGGCTTTTAGCATACTGCATAGCAATATTGTTATTATTGTTAGAAATATGTTTCTAATGACCCAAGCACGCAACAATTTCCTATGTTTTTTATCACCGGGAGTAAATGAAAGTCCTAAGAGATTCAGACGTATAGCGTATAGCTGTTGAACTATGATAAAGGTCCATATCCCAAATAAATAATTGTCTAAAATTAATATAAATAAATCTGAAATTACCGTAAGAAAAAGTGCTGTTCTAAGTATATAAAGATGGCTTTTGCTTGTGCCTCCATCTCTGAATAGCACATAGCAAAAGCACACTATAATCAAACTGAATTTTATGCGGTTCGATAACACCGTATTATCACCGGAAAGATCAAAGGATAGAAAAACCAAATATAATACCGTTTGCAGTGTCAGAAATAAATATCTTATTATTCTTCGCACAGCGCAAGGCTTCAAATGTCTTTCCTCCCTATTGGATATTAGGTGAATTGTCTAATTTTTTCAGAAACTGTTCTGCTATCTCCTTCGGAACCGGCTTACTGTATAAAAAGCCTTGGGCTTTATCACAGTCTGCTTCCTGTAAAAACAACTCCTGATCACTTCGTTCTACACCTTCTGCAATTACAAATAGATCTAAATTTCTTGCCAGAGTAATAATCGTCTGAATGATCTTCTGATCACATTGATCCTCCATAACCGTATCAAGGAAACTCTTATCGATCTTTAAATTGCTTACCGGAAGCCGCTTCAGATAATTCATAGAAGAATATCCTGTTCCAAAATCATCTAAGGAGAAGTGCACTCCGACATTTTTCAACTCTTGAATCGTAGAAATTGTATAATCCAAATCGTCAAGGGCAATGGATTCCGTAATCTCCAGTTCCAGTTTTTTAGGATTAACACCAGTCTCTTCAATTACATCAAAAACCTGCTTAACAAAATCTTTATCTTTAAATTGTCTGGTTGATAAGTTCACAGCCATGGTTATATCCTTATATCCAGCATCTTCCCATGCTTTTAACTGTTTACAGGCAGTATGTAGTACCCATTTACCTATAGGCACAATCAGTCCGGTCTCTTCCGCAAGGTATATAAATTCATCTGGATTAACCAGTCCCTTTGAAGGGTGATTCCAGCGTATCAACGCTTCGAAACCTACTACCTTTTTCGTAACAAGATCCATCTGAGCCTGATAAAACAAAATAAACTCATTTCTTTCTAACGCTTTTCTAAGTTCTGATTGCGTTTCAATTTTTTCAGTCAGCTTTTGATTAAAGGAGAAATCAAAATACGTATAAGTATTCTTCCCATTTGCTTTTGCAACATACATCGCAGAATCTACGTTTTTAATTAAAGCCTGAGACGTTTTTCCATCCTTTGGAGCGAAAGCCACACCGATACTGACCGTTACAAAATACTCTTTTGTTGACAAGATAAATGGATAGGAAAATACCTTGCGTATTTTCTTTATTTTATCCTCGTAATCTGCCGTATCTTTTATATTTTGTGTAAGAACTATGAACTCATCGCCACCGATTCTTGCAAGATAATCATTCTCGTCCATTGCCTGTTTTAAACGATACGTCACATCAATCAAAAGCTCATCGCCGTAGGAATGTCCTAAAGTATCATTGATATTCTTGAAATTATCCAGATCAATATCCATGATACCAACGATTTCTTCGCTGCGTAAGGTTAACATTACATTATCCAGCATCTCAGTAAAAGCTGTTCTATTAGGAAGCTCCGTAAGATAATCGGTATATGCTAACTTTTTCATATTATCCCTGTTACGGTTAAGCTCCTCGTATTTTAACGTAAGTTCATTTAAGGAACTAAGAGATGTATGATATACCGTTTCCAGTTCCTTATGACTTTGCTTTATTTTTTGATTTTCCTGTTCTGTCAGATCCACCGTTTGCTTTAATTTTCTTAATCTGGCTAATAAAACGGTAAATAGCAAAAGCATAATAACTGCTGTTGCAATGATTAAGGTTCCGACGGTTCGATTAATCATATAATCTCCCATAAGTCCTCCGATATGTTCCCCAAAACATATTCTCTTTTGTTATTTCGAAGTCAGATATTCATGTATTCCCTTCGCCGCAGCCTTTCCTGCCCCCATGGCCAGTATAACCGTAGCCGCTCCGGTTACAGCGTCTCCACCGGCGAACACACCCTCTCTGGTGGTTAAACCTGTTTCTTCATCCGCAATAATACATTTCCATTTATTAATCTCAAGCCCCTCTGTTGTAGAAGAAATCAAAGGGTTCGGACTTGTTCCGAGGGACATGATTACTGTGTCAAGTTCCATAACAAATTCTGAGTCTTTCTTTACTACCGGTCTTCTTCTGCCGGATTCATCAGGCTCACCCAATTCCATCTCTACACAACGCATACCGGATACCCATCCATCTTCATTCACAAGAATTTCTGTTGGATTCGTAAGAAGTTTAAATTTAATTCCCTCTTCCTTCGCATGATGCACCTCTTCCACTCTTGCCGGAAGCTCTGCTTCACTTCTACGATAAACTACCGTAACATCGGCTCCAAGACGCAGTGCTGTTCTGGCAGCATCCATGGCTACATTACCTCCACCGACAACGGCTACCCTCTTACCTGTAATAATAGGCGTATCATAGCTTGTATCATAAGCCTTCATCAGATTATTACGAGTCAGATATTCATTGGCTGAAAATACTCCGTTGGCATTCTCTCCGGGTATTCCCATGAATTTGGGAAGTCCTGCTCCTGAACCGATAAATACTGCTTCAAAGCCTTCGTCTTCCATTAATTCATCTATCGTAGTGGATCTTCCGATAATAACATTAGTTTCAATTTTAACACCAAGTGAAATCACATTATTAATCTCTGCTTTTACAACCTCTTCCTTAGGAAGTCTGAATTCCGGAATTCCGTATAATAATACTCCTCCCGGCTCATGAAGTGCTTCAAATATAGTTACATCGTACCCGAGCTTTGCCAATTCTCCTGCACAGGTAAGACCTGCTGGACCGGAACCGATTACTGCCACTTTTTTACCGTTCTTCTCCTTGGGAGGTTCCGGTTTAATATTGTGATTCCTTGCCCAGTCAGCTACAAAACGTTCCAGCTTTCCAATGGATACGGGATCTCCCTTAATTCCTCTGATACATACTTGTTCACACTGGGTTTCCTGTGGGCATACCCTTCCACATACGGCAGGAAGAGCAGAGTAGTCACTAATGATCTTAAAGGCAGCCTCTATATTATTATTCTCAACTTCTTTAATAAATCCGGGAATGTCGATAGAAACCGGACAACCGCTAACGCATTTTGGGTTCTTACATTGTATACATCTGGAAGCTTCCTCCATTGCTTCTTCTAATTCATATCCCAGACATACTTCATCAAAATTATGCGCCCGAACCTGTGGGTCCTGTTCTTTTATGGGAACTTTTTTCAATACATCCATTTATTATTTCCTCCAAAACCTTTTCTACAGTCAGTCTAACATATCACTTTCCTAGAACAGATAATGAAAGCTCATATAGCCTTACAGATTATCTGTACCAAAATATATTTAGGCAGACAATTTACTCCTCGTGGCATTCACAACCTTTATGGTGATGGGTATCCCCCTCTTTTTGTCGAAGAGCCTTCTTACCTTCCGCGGTTTTATACATCTGTAACCGTTTCATTGCTTCATCAAAGTTTACTAGATGACCGTCGAACTCAGGACCATCAACACAGGCAAATTTCACTTCATTTCCGATAGTCAGTCTGCATGCACCGCACATACCGGTTCCGTCTACCATAACCGGATTCATACTTACAATTGTCTTGATACCAAGCTCTTTGGTAAGAATACAAACAAATTTCATCATAATCATAGGTCCGATTGCAATCACCAGATCATACTTCTTACCCTGATGATTCACCAGATCTTTGATGCAGTCATTTACATTTCCATGAAAACCGTAGGTTCCATCATCCGTCGTTATGTATACGTTCTTAGCAACAGCTTTCATCTCATCTTCCAGTATTATAAGCTCTTTATTTCTGGCACCAATGATACAATCCACATCATAGCCGTTTTCCTTCATCCATTTTACCTGTGGATAAACAGGTGCTGCACCAACACCACCGGCAACAAAAAGGATATTCTTTTTCTTAAGTTCTTCTCTCGGCATATCTATCAGTTCTGATCTATGGCCTAAGGGGCCGGTAAAATCACGAAAAGCTTCCCCTTCTTCATATTGTGCCATTAACTGGGTTGAGGATCCAATCGCTTGAAATACTATAGTTACCGTACCCTCTTCTCTGTCATAATCACATATAGTCAGCGGAATTCTCTCGCCCTTTTCATCCATCTTTATAATCACGAATTGTCCTGGGTAGCAATTTTTCGCTACTCTGGGTGCTTTGACATCCATAAGATAAATGGAATTTGCCAAGCTTTTCTTCTTCGTAATTGTATACATGTAATCCAATGCCATTTCTATTAACCTCATTTCTTCCATAATCCAACATAGATAAATCCATATTAGGTTTATTATAAAATAGTTACTATAAAAAATCCAGTATATTTTTAGTGGATACCTTTGCTATAGCGTATTTCGGCATATTACATATAAAATTATGCTTGTATTCAGTGCTTTCTTGTATATTTATTCAACGTTATGTAATTCACATTTCTCAATTCATACATGTAATGTAAAAAAAAGCATATAATTCCTTGTTTTTATTCAGTAGCCTTTTCACTTGTTATAAAAAAAATATAACAGACTTTGAAATAATTGATGTATTAGTTCGATACACAATTTTGGATAATGTTTGCATAACTATACATTAATATTTCACGCCTGTTATTTTGTATACAAAAACTTCACAGATACAGTTTCATTAAAGCATAAGATATTTTGGTTTTAATGTCACCAACATAAACACTTCATTACATATATTGGATGCACAATCATTATATACGAAGTTTCATTGACATATTAAATTCTTGTTTCCGACATATTCCTTAGTTTTATTATAAACTCCCGATAATTATCTTCTTCTTCCTGTCGGTTTACTCCGGTACGACCCATACGATCACACCTGCAAAGCAGAGTAATTTCATGAATATCCACCTCTTCAATGAGCTTCTTTGGATTGCCGTGAGGTAGTCCCTTTAGGATATAAAGCATGTGCATATGGTACCTTACCAAAACTGAAACATTTTTTATTAAATTTTCATCTTTAGTGAAGGCATGCAAAAAATCTTCACTAAGCTTTGCACCTACCATATCATGGTCGTAGGAAGTAATTTTACCTTTTTTGTTTCTGGTTGTATCCGGTTTTCCTATATCATGAAGGAGGGCTGCCCACATAAAAACCTTAGGATCTTTACTTTTGTCTCTCACCGATGCAGCCTCATCAAGGACTAGCATCGTATGATTCCATACGCTACCCTCCGGATGATACTTTTTACTCTGTTCTGTCGACTTAAGCTTTAAAAGCATATAAAAAGGATACTCCTTAAATATCGCTTCCTCGGAAAGCTTATTTAAATAATCAGAGGGTTTCTTATCTTCTAAAATATGCTGAGTAATTTCCTCATATAAACTTTGTATCCGATTCTCTTGTGCTATCATTTTGGTTCTCCGATTGGATTCGCTTTTCTCTTACTGGTTTTTGCTCTTCCCTGTATCTCCGGAACCGGCTCTACCTTATTCTTTTGGATGTGAATTCCCGGATGACCTTCTGTGCCATGGGGTTCTTCCGGATCCGGTCTTCTCATACCTGCCTTAGCCATCTTACACCTCCTGGTTATACATCATTGTGACCAATTGATTGCCTCTTTGCATTTTTATTCTTTTGCATGTTCTCTCTGGTAAGGGGCGTTTGTCCCTTAGCCTTCTTCATCCTGGCCTTCTTATTATCCGGCTGGCTGTCTTTTGGCATATACTACCTCCTAATATTGTTAGATACCTACTCTTGGAAATATACTAATGAATGAATGTTTTCCTAAAACAGTGATCTATTCAGTACTGCATTCAAAGTAGTATAAATCATTACAAGAATAGTATGTTCAATAGTCGACAGCCTATCCAAGAAAGAATATAATACAATGAAGTTATATGCCAAGTTCCTTATATGAGGAAAGTTTTGATAAATAATGATTTGAAAAGCGACGGTCTGAGGTTAACTCTTTATCAAACCATTTCGGAGGTATAAATTTATTGGAAGTTTCCTCGTCCGGAAACTCGACTTCCGCAAATATAAGACCACTAAGTAACCCTTCAAAAATATCGAGTTCGGCGGTTAAATCCTCACTCAAAGGAATTAAATAACGAGTTTTATATATCATATTGGCATCTGTTTTGTTCTTAAGTTTCTCGTAAGCCTCTTTTGTTAATGGTAATTCAACCTCATGATTGATAATTGCGCTGCCTTCCTTTATACTATTCAAACCTTGTTTCGATTTATAGGTAAGAATATACTCCTCATTACTTTTTCTTATTCTTAGGATCGGATTATTGCACAGATAGCCCTGCTCTATTTTCTTCTTTTTATAAAGTTCCAAGTTATCCGGAATATTCTTTATTGCATATTTACGTTCAATTTCCATTTAATTTCTCCTTTTCTGTTTTACATATGTATCATGATTCCATAATTTTTATTGTATAGGAAATTCTTAACGACGGATACTAAGGCTATGAAAAATAAATTTTTATATAACTTTATAACCTGTGGCTTCTGCGGCTGGTGTATGGAATGCTTATGGACAGGATTGGATTCCATACGAAAGCATAAGGACCGGACATTAACCTGCCATACCTCTGTATGGATGTTTCCTATCTATGGAATGGCCGCATGCTTAACCCCCATTTGTAAAAAAATAAAGAGGAAAAATGCTTTCTATCGAGGAGGTGTATACGCATTATTAATTTTTCTTACGGAATACACAACCGGTGTTATTCTGAAAAAATACAAAGCATGTCCCTGGGATTACAGCAAAGCCAAATTACATTATAAAGGCGTCATTCGACTTGATTATGCTCCTGCCTGGTTTTTGGCCGGACTCTTCTTCGAAAAGATTTTAAGTAAATAATAAAAGCTTTTTTACACTACCTCAGCGTTGTAGCAAAATTAGTGGTATCTTTCAAGCAATGAGTACTGCTCTGTCTTGTTCTTCATTGCAATGTATAAATACTGTATTTTGCTACATCTCTTTTTTCTTAAAGCCATCTTATGATATATTATAACAACGATGTTGTAATACATGCAATTTAAAAATTGCAATCCCTACTGATATGAAATTATGAAGTAAGGAATAGCATATGTTTAATAAAACGCATAATTGTTTCTGACTTAATGAATAAGTATATAGGAGTGGTTGAAAGGATAGTAAAAAAGTTGTATACTGATTTTTAGGTCATGAATAATATTTTTAAGATTAATAGCAAACGGAAAACTTAACATATACTAACAATAATAAATAATGAATATGCTTTTTTATTCGACATAATTTAGGAGGCGTAAACTTTGTTAAAAGCAGTCATATTTGATATGGATGGCGTCATCATAGACAGTGAGCCCATGCATGCGAGAGCAGCTGTTTTGGCAGCAAAACAATATAATATTGATATTACTATCGAATATTGTTATAAATTTATTGGATCAACTACCTATTATATGTGCCAAATAATGGTAGATGACTTCAAACTAAAGGTTACTCCTGAAGAGCTATTAAAGGCAAATGAGGATATGAAACAATATTTATTAAAAACAGAAGGGTATAAGGTAGTGCCTTATATTATAAACTTAATACAGGATTTATATGAAAATGGTATGAGGTTAATCATAGCATCCTCCTCACCAGCCAAAGCAATCGAAGAAGTAATGGTTTCTCTTAATATAAAACAATATTTTGAAGGATATGTCTCAGGTATGATGGTAAAAAACCCAAAGCCGGCTCCGGATATATTCATGGAAGCGTTAAGAAGATTAGGTCTTGGGCCGAAGGAATGTATCGTTATCGAAGATTCAGCTAACGGAGTGAATGCAGCTGCTGCAGCCGATATAGCCTGCATAGGTTTTATGAATCCCAATTCTGGTAAGCAAAATTTAAGTAAGTCATCCTACCTAATCGAAGGATTTGAAGAGATAAATTATGCGTATATTATGAACATATATGGTATGGTTATAAATGAACCGAAAACTATAATGACAACTGAGCGATTAGTGATCCGAGAGTTAACTGCAGAGGATATCAAAGTCTTATATGAATTAAGTAAAGATCCGGATATTGAGATTTTTCTGGATGATTTTAAGGATTCACCGGAGATTGAAATCGCAAAGCACAAAGCCTACATAAAAAATGTATACCAATATTATGGATACGGACTATGGGGAATTTTCTTAAAAGATACCGGTCAATTAATCGGTCGTTGCGGTATTGAATACAAGAATATTGGCGATATCGGCGAGTACGAACTGGGCTATATGATAGGAAAACAATACCAGAGGTGCGGTTATGCAACGGAATGCGCAAGAGAAATATTATCCTATTTTTTCATCAAATATAAGGTACCCTATATCGTTGCAGTAATTGACAGAGAGAATGTCCCCTCCAACCGTCTGGCCAGTCGAATTGGAATGACAAAGGAAAATGAACTAAAAAGGCATAATCGAAACTGTTATAGATATATAATAAAAAATCATTCCTAAAAACCGAAACAATCGGATTTAAATAACCTAATAATTATATTAAGATGTACGGAGTTAATGTGGTAAATCAAGGATTATATCACAATGTGAATGACTTCTTAATGTATTGGTAGAATGGAGATAATATGAAAATCCAAAGAAACACCAAACAAAGACAATTAATTTTATCTATATTAATGGAAGCAGATAGACCTATATCTATCAATGAAATTTATAATAAAGTAATTGAAAAACTCCCATCTATAGCAAAATCGACAATTTATCGTAATATAGATATACTTCTTAAGCAAGATCTGATCGATAAATATCATTTTCATGATAATGAGATATTCTATCGGATTAAAGCTGACCAAAATGAACATAAGCATTATGTAATGTGTGATCAATGTAATAAAATGTTTGATCTTCCATCCTGCCCTATCCACGATATTGAAACTGCAATGGAAGAAGAAGGCTTTATCATACAAAAACACCAAATACAGATATCAGGTATATGTAAAAATTGTGCCGGTCGTAAACAGATCAATACAAAAAGACACAAATAAAACCTACCATAATATGGCAGGTTTTACTTTTGTGACATTATTATCTGGTTCCTCCATTACCATTGCCGGTACCGGTACCATTTGTTTCGTTATTTTGATTTCCGCCATTGGCATTGGTACCGTTGTCAGTACCTCCGTTTGTAGCTGCTCCTTGACCTCCGTTGGCACCTCCGTTCGCTCCGCCATTACCACCACCATTGGTTCCATTAATTGTACCATTTGTATTCGTGCCGTTTGTAGTGTCATTCACCGTTCCGTTTGCTGTTCCGCCATTTGTCGTACCGTTTGTTCCGCCGTTCATACCATTGTTGTCATCCTCGGTAGCGGAATTATTCATATTATCCCCATCAGCAGTACAAGCGGAAAAAGCAACCAATGAAATACAGCATAAAGCTAATAATAAACCAAATTTCTTTTTCATGGATACTCCTCCTATTAATTTAAAAATCTTTTACGTGGTTAGTATCTCACAGATTATTTGATTTATTCTTATACGATTTTACGAAAGAACTTGTTCCCATATCAAAATATTCAAAATCTCACAATTATATACTTTAATGGATTATTTTGTATACTTTGGTGGTAATTTTGCAGTAACTAAAGTTTTATAATCTTCAAGATCTTCTCTAGTTCTTATTTGAAACATAAACCATTTTCCAATTTTCATATAATCACCGGCCTGTTTATAAATATCGGCCATCTTTGTACTTAAATCCGGTAAAACATCCACCATTTTTTCATGTAATTTATAACTGATAACCATAAATACAGAGAATGCTCCTTCCTCAGGATATAAAGTACCAAAGGATTGCCCGCCCTTTTGAAATTTAATATTCCAACCCGGCTTACCCGAACATATACTGTAAGTTAATTTCGGTTTTGCTTTATATGCGTCATTCATATAGTCCATTAGCGTTTTCCATAATAGTTTTGCATCGCCACCGATATACTCTTCAATCTCAGTCATGGTTGGTTGTTTTTCAGACGGAAATAGCTCTTTCCACTCCATAATAATCCTCCTTCTGCAATGTATACTAACATCGCATAAATAATTGATTTAGTGTGAGTTAAATGTATTACTATGAAAATGCTTGTAAAATCAAACATTTAATTCTGAAGTGTACGTAGTATATATTACTTTTAAGAATTTTTTCTGAGTAAGATATATATGCTATATATTAGAGTTTAATCTGTCTGATTATGGTTTAAATTCAGTCATATCACCACGAAAACGCAAAGGAAGATTATTACGTTGTAATTTAGGATTGGTTCGTTCCTTTATTGCGATACTATCAAAAAAAGTCTTCCATAAGTCTTGATACTCATCCTCTTCACAAGAAATGTCTTCAAAGAGATTAACATTATAATCCGATATTTGTACAATAAACCAAGGTCTGCCCGGAATATGAACGGAGGCTGTTTTACGATTTTCATCATATATGACAAATTTTTCATTGGATAATCGATCTGCAAAATGAGAAGAAATCAAAGATAATACATTATTTTTGGGGTGAATCACCGATGTAAGTAAACCGGACTCCTGTTTTGAAAAACGGACAAATCCCAAAAAATGATGTGCTTCATAACTAACATAGCGGTTGATTTTGAAAACCGTACTTACAACCTCTTCGCTTAAATGCTCCATAATACCTGACCCAATTTGAAAGCCTCGAATTAAAAAACGATAAATTAAGTCGGCTTTTCCTATATGATTGGACAGGGCCACCCTGCATACAATCTGATAAACTTCTTCAGAAATTTTATTTTTAATCGATCTCGAGACCTTCATCGCTAAATCATAGTCCGTTTTCACCGTAATATAATCTGAAAATAGTTCCATATTAGAATAACTATGATCTTCACATTCTTCTTCGATTTTAACATTCGAATGCCCATATCCTGAGCTCCAAGCTACGTACACCGCAGTAAAGATACCATCTATGCTGTTCTCACACAAAAAAATCTTTATCGTACTCATAACTACCAACCTTATCAAACTATCATATTTAGAGACTAATTATATTGTATTAAAGATAACCTACCCAATAATTTTTATAAACTATTGTGCTATATATTTGCAATTTTCATGGCTTGGCTTGGATTAATTTGGAAGTTAACATCATCAAACAAGGAAAGTTGCTGATAAGTAATATCTTTATCAATACCAAAGGGCAGCCTGTCTTTTATAGACAGAAGCTGTCTGGTAATAAAATTCTCATCTATTTTAATTGGATACATCGTTCTACCATTACAGGTGATAAAATAAACTGCCCGCTTTAAAACAATTCCCAGACGCTTTAAATCCTTAAAATCAAGTACCGCACTTTTTCTCGCCATAATAATTCTACGGGCTGAGTTTGTACCAATTCCAGGAACACGAAGTAAGGTATAATAATCTGCCTTATTCACTTCTACCGGAAACAAATCCAGATGGCGCAATGCCCAATCACATTTCGGGTCTAAAAGAACATTAAAGTTGGGATTTTTTTCATCCAACAATTCATTTGTATGAAAACCATAGAACCGCAATAACCAATCGGCTTGATAAAGCCGGTGTTCTCTAAGAAGTGGCGGTCCCTGTGTGGTAGCAGGTAATCTATTATCCTGATTTATATTCATAAAAGCAGAGTAGAAAACCCGTTTTAAATCAAAGTTATCATACAAGGCCTGTGACACAGACATAATCTGATAGTCGGTTTCTTTGGTTGCACCGATAATGATTTGGGTACTTTGACCGGCAGGAACATATCTGCGATTAATCCCAACCGGCTTCTGATAAGGAACCAGACTTGTTTTGGTTGTAACAATTTCTTTGATATCATTATCTTCTCTACCAGTTATCATCTTTGGAGATGATACTGTATTGTCTGTTATCCCAATAAATTCCTTATTATGTTCCCTTCTTAACTGAATTTGACGTATCGGCTTTAAAATATTCTTTCTGTTTTTATGGGGCGCAAGCTCTTTCAAGCTTTCAGCCGTGGGCAGTTCTAAATTCACGCTCATTCGGTCCGTATACCATCCCAAGGTTTCAATCAACACCGGATCTGCTCCAGGAATAGCTTTGCAATGAATGTATCCGTTAAAACGGTGCACTTCTCTAAGAAGCCTGATCGTTTCCAGAATTAATTCCATCGTATAATTGGGACTTACTAAGATGCCGGAGCTTAAGAATAGACCTTCAATATAGTTCCTTTTGTAAAATTCCATCGTAAGCTCACATACCTCCTGCGGAGTAAAGGAAGCTCTGACTATATCATTGGAGGATCGGTTAATGCAGTATTTACAGTCAAAAATACATTCATTGGTAAATAATATTTTTAGAAGGGAGATGCATCTACCGTCAGCTGAAAAGCTGTGGCATATGCCACAGGCAACGCTATTGCCCATACTTCCCTGAGATCCTTTGCGGTCTACCCCGCTTGAGGTACAGGCTACATCATACTTTGCAGCGTCTGACAATATTTCAAGTTTTCTCTGAAGGGACATATTCTCCTGTATTACCATATCAATTCTCCTGTGGTTGCAAACATTTGTTCTTACTATGCCATTGTAACAAAATATCTATTTTTTGTCAATCAAAACTAAAACATTTGTTCTGTTGTTTCCATCGTATACGATTTATTTTCCTAATTATTATACCGCAATGTCTTATTCTATTTTAGACCTAATACATGATAAATTTTTGCAATGTCTTCAAACCATTCGCACGCTTAATCTTGGGCGCAAAAAAGTACTGTTCATGGTTGTCCATGAACAGTACTTTTTCTATGTATATATTTAGGGGATCAAGAGATTAATTTAATCATAGCTGCCTCTTATCCATAATTCTCGTCTTGAAACTAGTTGAAAATAAGACAGCAGCTAAGTTAAGCTTATTATATCATCTATTTATCTAAATGTAAGATAGAAATCTTATCAACCGTCTACGCATCATATAAGTAAAAACCACCCAATTAGTTGTATATTTTATACACCTTTTTTTTGTCACAATCTGTGATATAATATATTTGGAATACTTTATTTTACGTAAAGTAAAGCAAACCTTTACACGAAAACGTGTTAGAAGATGGAACTTTGGAGGATATATGGCTCTTACTATTATTTTTATGATATTTTTCTCAATCGTTCTTGCTATCCGAAATTATAAGAATCGTAATAATCTTCTATTTATTCTTATGGTTTTGGGAATGAGCATCTCTATGTTTACCATCGTTTCCGAAATATACAAAAGCAGTAATTATCTGGTTCCATCCTATTATGTATATAGTGGGATTGAATACAAGATGTTTCTGTTCTTAAGTCAGGTTTTTAGACTTCCTCTCAGCAATTTGCTAATACTTCGAAACTTAGGAATTATTACTTATCTGATTGCCATAATGCTGTTCGTTATAACATTTAGTACCAATGTAAAAAGCAAACATCAGGGAATCAAACCGGTTGGACATTTTATCAGATATTTAGGACTGGTTGCATATCCCATCCTATATTATGTATTCTATCATCCGAATACAGCTTATAATTTCTACCTATTTCGACATTCTCTACAGGATGAAAGCAGTAAATTATTGTGGATCAGACTTGTAACCATTACCGATTTTATTATGGTTTGTATTGCTTTCCTTTACCTATTATACCCCGTTGTATTACTAATCCTTAGCCACAGAAAGAATAAAATCACCTTTTTTTCAGAACAGCTTCTTGGCCTAGCCTTAAGCTTAAGCCTGCTAAACTCGATATTTTTCATGGTTTTCTTTACAGGAGCTTTTAAAACCTCGGTTAATTCTGTGTTCAGCTCAGCCTTTTGGCGCTATAAGCTGGCCGTAATCGTTCCTACCTATTATGCAACAGCAATGCCGGTACTGTCCTTAATCATATTAATGATCATATTGTATATTACGATTAAGTTTAAGACGGATAGTCTGATTAACGGAATTAAAGAACGGTCCATAAAGAAAAATTTAAGTTCATTAAATTCCAACTTAAAGGATGTACTGCATTCCAATAAGAATGTGATGTTTAATATGAAGATTTTAGCTCAGGAAGCTATTCATAATTATGGAACATCTGAGGGACAGAAAAAACTGGAGAAAATATTAGCCCTAAGCGACAGTCACATGAATGCTATCTCTAAAGCACTGGATAATATCCGTGAATTAAAGATGCGCACAATTAAAAACAATTTAATCGACGCTGTTGAAACGGCACTGAGTGAAACCGCTATCCCTGAATACATTACTGTAACGAAAACATATCATGATACCAATGTGTTTTGTAATTTTGACATGTATCATATGACGCAGGTAATTGCTAATCTGATTACCAATTCAATCGATGCTATTAAAAGCCGTGAAAACAGTAATGCAACAATTAACATTATCGTTGATTCCAGTAAGGATTGGATTTATTTATCCATACAAGATAGTGGTTGTGGAATACCCAAGAGATTACTTAATAAGATCTTTAATCCCTATTTTTCTACGAAATCAAAGCAAAACAATTGGGGAATAGGATTATCCTATGTGTTTCGAGTTATCAATTCTCACTTTGGCCATATCCGTATTAAAAGTAAACCCGGTGAATATACCAATGTTGAGATTCTGTTACCCAGGAGTACAAAATAGCATCTCCTTGTATTATAATTGATATTATGTGGTAAAAGTTATGAATAAGAAAATACTTAACAGAATATTGATGCCTTATTCTATGTAATTAATATTTCTGTTATGTTTACATTTAACTTATGATAACAAGTGAATTATAGATTGATGTTTAATAGAAACCGCGAACAAACAGCAATAGAAAAGAGGTTTATATGGATAAGATCAAGATATTAGTTGTAGATGATATAGCAGATATTAGAGAGTATTTTTCCATGATTCTGTCTAAAGAACCGGACATGGATGTCGTAGGCTTAGCCTCCTCCGGAGTAGAAGCCATTCAAAAGGCCAGAGAATTAAAGCCTGATGTTATTCTTATGGATATTCAGATGGAAACCAGAACCGCAGGAATTGATGCTACCAATGCAATAAAAAGCTTCAATCCAAATATCAGAGTTATTATATTAACGATACACGAGGAAGATGAATTTTTATTCCAAGCTTATTGTGCAGGGGTTATGGATTATATCGTTAAAACCGATTCTATAACACAGATTCTAAACTCCATACGAACGGTATATGCGAACAAATTAATGCTTCGTCCCGGTGTAGCAGATAAAATTATAGATGAGTTTACCCGATTAAAAACACAACAGGAAAGTCTTATCTATATATTAAATATTATTTCAAAGTTAACCAACAGTGAATTTGAGATCCTCAAATGTTTTTATGAGGGTAACTCCTATAAAACCATCTCAGAGACCAGATTTGTGTCTCAGGCAACCATAAAAAGTCAGGTGAATTCCATCCTTAAAAAATTCGAAATGAAAACCATGAAGGATGTTGTAAAACTCTTAAAACAGATGAATTTCTCCGAGATCATCAAAGGAACTATGACCTAGCAAATCTTTATAATAAGGCGCTGTTATATAACAGAGAGCGAAAAAAGACAGGGTTGTTTCCTGATTATAATTCATAATAAGACGGGACATAGGATTTCCCTAAATGCACTATTTGGAGAACATCTTCTTTAAATTGTCTGCCTGATGCGAACATGGAATGTACGTATCAGGCAGAGCAATTTAGGGAAGGTGTACTCCAACGAGTGTGTGTGGGAAACCTTATGTCCCGTCTTAATTCAAATCAGTTAGTATAGGAAACAACCCTGTCTTTTTTCTCCTATCAGCCCAGTTATACAACAGCGGCTTAGTTATCACGATTACTTTATCTTTCTATATACTCGAAATAATCAAAATCTGCTTCTTTTCTCTGCCCCGATAAATCCTGGCAGCATAATCCGACGAAGGCTCCGGTAAATCGGTTCGGCTCAGTATATTCATCCGATAAGATGCTGGCATCAAATTCCGGCCCTATTTTAATCCACTCTTCGCCATCCTTGGAGTAGTAAAACTGCAGAATATGGTAATCTACTTCAACTCTTAGGTAACACTTCTCCCAATCGTTAATTACGATCTTCTCTTTCAGCGGTTCGTCAAATACTCCTGCATCCCTTTTTAGAATTTCTAAAACCTTACCCTTCTCCTCATCTAAGGTAATATGCAGATAATAGAAATTATTGTTATCATACATTGTAACCAGACCGGCCTGTTGCTGGAAGATATCCGGTTCAAATTCCACAACGGTTGAGGCAGTATAACAAAAGGCCTGCTGACGTCTGGCGATCAAGCTTTGATGGAACTTTGAACCTAAGGATTCGCTTCCCCTAAGCCGCAGATATCCGGGTCTGTCTGTTAAAGATAAATACTCTTTTTCAAGAGGCATCCTAAGAGTTTGATAGTGGATATTTAGCTCACTGCTGTTAAAATCATCTCTATGGGGTTCTTCCTCCCATTTCACTTCCTTAACATTCGGTGCAGGAACAGTTACCTGTGGTTTATTACCTCCTGCCTCCAGATAGATCCAATCATCCTCACGCCAAACCATCTTTTGAATTGCTGTCTCTCTACCGAGAATACAGCGTCCTCTTGAGGGTATCGGCCTTCCGCATAAATGAACCATATACCATTCTCCCTCCGGGGTCTCCACTAAATCCCCATGTCCCGCTCTTTGCAGTACTAAGGTTGGATCTGTCCAGGAGGTTAAAATTGGATTTGTTGGATGAACTTCATAGGGACCTAAAAGATCCTTTGATCTGGCAAAGGTAACTGCATGCTTAAAGCGGGTTCCTCCCTCTGCTGTCAGCAGATAGTAATATCCGTTTCTTTTATATAAATGTGGTCCTTCCACCAGACCCAGCTCTGTTCCTTTAAAGATATTGGTAATAGGACCCACCAAACGTTCTTCCTCCGGTGAATATTCCTGTAATACAATACCGGCAAATTGATTTTTACCTTTTCTATGATCCCATAATTGGTTTACCAGATATTTTCGTCCATCGTCATCATGAAAAAGGGATGGGTCAAATCCACTGCTGTTTAGATAAATTGGTTCCGACCATTCCCCGGTAATATCTGTCGTTGTAACCAGATAATTATGAAGATCCCTAGCTCCGCCATAGGTCCAAAGCTTAACATTGGTATAAATCAGATAGAAAACACCCTTATCATAGGACAGACAAGGGGCCCATACTCCTTCGGAACCGGACGCACCTCGCATGTCCAATTGTGATACTCTATTTAATGGTCTGGCAATCAACTTCCAGTTTATCAAGTCCTTGGAATGATGGATTTGTACTCCTGGAAACCACTCAAAGGTAGAGGTAGCGATATAATAATCCTCCCCAACACGAAGAATAGAGGGATCCGGATTAAAGCCCTTTAAAATTGGATTCGTAATTGTATTCAATGTATTTCCTCCTCGCATGATATTGTATATGATTTTATCAAATTTTATCTTATCCGTTAATCACTTCTCTTCCCATATGAAGTGGTCCATAAAAAAGATAATTTTTTTAATCATATTACCAATATTAACATAGTAATATCTTAATTAAAACGCTTTCGTTCATTTTCGATTTTATTAAAATGCATATTTATTATTCTCATCTGCATTTACTTTTCATTCAAATCCATCCATAGCTCCCATAATTCTCCTGTGTTTTTCTGTCTTGCTTTTGTATAAATAGGTGCTGCTGCAAATTTATATATTTGCATCAGCACCTATTGAGGGGGAGTAAATAATGAATTCGGTATACTTTTTTTGTCTACCGTAATGATAATGGCAATAATTTTACAGCATCTTATTGATTTGATTTCCTTCTAACCAGGAATAAATGTTGTTAAATGTGATCTGTGCTCTTTTTACCATGGATTCTTTCGTTGCAAAAGCAACGTGCGGTGTTAACAGAGCGTTGTCCGCACCAAAAAGAACATGGTCTACCGGTAACGGCGGTTCAATTTCAAATACATCAATTGCAGCACCGGCCAATTTCTTCTCCTTTAATGCCTGAGCGGTTGCCTCAATATCAATTACCGGACCTCTTGCACAATTAATCAAGAGTGCGTTCGGTTTCATAAGCTTCAAATTGTCTTTATTGATAAGACCTATGGTCTCATCTATCAGAGGTACATGAAGCGTTACGATATCGCTTTCCTTTAAAAGCTCTTCCAAACCAACATATTGAATGCCCAATGATTTCGCTTCTTCCTTTTCTACTGTATCATAACCTAAGAGGTTACATCCAAAAGCTTTTAGTAATTCTGCTGTTTTTAAACCGATTGCACCGGTACCAACAATACCAACCGTCTTTCCTGCCAGTTCAAAGCCTACAAGACCATCTTTGGTCTTGCCCTGTCTTACAACCGTATTACACTCCACCAGGTTTCTTAATTTACTTATAATCATACCAATAACAAGCTCGGCTACGGATTGATTACTATAACCTGCCGCATTGGACACTTTAACACCCTTTTCAACGCAGGCTGCTTTATCTATATGATCAATTCCTGTAAAAGCGACAGAGATAAACTTCAACTGATCCAATGACTTAATCACTTCACCCGGTAAGGGATTGTTCGCGATAATTAAAGCATCTGCTCCTTCAGCTCGTTTCTTTAACTCTTCCACATCCCGTGTAACTGTATCAAAAGCGACAAACTCATGATTCTCATCTTTTAATCGTTTTGATAATTCAACAATAATTTCATCACTTACGCTCAAAGGCTCCAACATTGCGATTTTCATAAAATAACCTCCAATTATTTAATATTTGTATATTATTATAACAAAGTGTCAAAATTATCTTCCATGCTTTCCATATACAATATATTGCCATATGTTTGTAGAAATGTGTAGCGCACCTTTTGACACTTAATCATGTTATCCATGTCTTATTAAAATCTAGAAGGAGAGACATATTACTATAGAAATTTATCCTCCATCCACTCATGCATTCTATACTATAAACTATCTAATGCTTAAGGCAGTACAACTCTCTGGGTTCTTAATACAGCTTGAAGCTCCTTTACATCAATATCCTTAGGGGCTACCTTTGACTTGTTTGCCAAGCCTGCAGCTGCTCCTGCTGCCTGTCCTGTTAACATACAACAGGAAATTCCTCTGATACTGCTTTCTGCCACATGATCGGCAGAGATACACCTTCCGGCAACGATTAAATTCGTAATATCAACGGGAAGTAGACTGCGGTAAGGAATGGTATAGGTTCTGGTATCCGTAATCGGCTCATAAATATGTCCCTTATAGCCTTCTCCTTCCATCTTTCCATCACCGTCCATGTAGGCATCCGGAGCAAGCATATCATAAATACGAGGGTAAAGAGCGATAGCATCATCAAAGACTCTTTGCGCTTCGATATCTTCTTTTGTAAGACGATAAAGGCCTTTTATCCTTCTGCTATCACGGAATCCGATTTCCGGAGCGATGGATGCCAGTTCAATATTTTCAAAGCCTTCAAAATTCTTCTTTGCATACTCATAAAATTCCATTATATATTGTCTGCATTCCAGTTCACCCCTCGTGAGTCCCTCCACATCCGTAGGATCTATCTTATAGGCACAGGGATAGTTAACATAGGTTATCTGTCCACCGGGAGTTAAGCGGCCAAAGGGTAAATCCTGACGTTTACAGCTTAACCCTGTCTTTCCTGCTCTATAGTCTTGGTTAAACCTTTTGCCAATAACTTTTAATTGATCTACTTCACCGGTTAACTTATTAACGTCTGCTCCGGCAAGCCTAAAGTTAACAGTACCGGGTTGACAAAGTCCATCTGTATCCCTACCCTGTTCAAAAGGAACCCCCGCACTGAACGCAACGTCTCCATCACCGGATGCGTCAATTACAACAGCTGCCTTTATTGCCACAGGTCCCTTCTTACTCTGAATAATCACACATTGAATCTTATTCTCTTCTACAATAACATCATTTACAAAGGAGTGAAAGCTAAGCTCAACTCCCTCTTTTAGCAGAAACTCATCTAGAAACACCTTAAGATATTCACTGCTAAAACGATGAGGTGAATTTATTCTGATATCATGGGATCTCCCATATTGCTCCTTGTATTTCTCTTCTATTTCAGCGTAGATACCGTGGGCTTCGAAAGAGGTACCATGTAAAAAGTGATTACAGGTCTCTACATAGCAGCCTGTGATGTTACCACCCAAAAAACCTCTCTTCTCTAAAAGCATAACCTTTTGTCCGCTTCGCGCTGCTGCAACTGCAGCACCGATACCGGCAGGCCCGCCTCCTACTACGAGAACATCCACTTCCTTTTTCACATCTACATGTTTTTCCTTAATTGTAAATTGCATTTTCATATCCTCCATTCGTCTGCTCATCATAAAGTCATAATTATATAATAAATTTACTTTCATTACATACGATTTTCTATTAAAGTCACTAATACATGGACAAATAACACTTTTCAAACCAAGTATTATCTTGCTTTAAAGCCTTCCAATATCTCAGCCGTTTGTTTAAATGCCTCCAGTTCCTGGGGCGATAACTCATATAATGCTTTATTATAACGTCGATCCATATCCGTGAGTACTGTATCCACATCCTTATTATCATACTCTCCGGCAAAAATCTTCATAATCGTTTCTCGGTAGGCATCCCCTTTCACCGTAATATGAGTGTCAGGAAACGGTAACATGATAACCTTGTTCGGTACATTGGCAAAATCTGCAAAACCTTTTTGTACCGGCTCTGAAGTAGCTAAATCAATTGCTTCCTGCCGAAACGGTATATATAGGGAATGCTCATACATCTGTGCCGCATTTTCATCCGAATAGAAAAATTTTAATACTTCAAAGGTTTTTTCTGCCTTATCCAGAGCTGCAGTTCCTACTCCCAAAAGGGAGGTTGCGTCCGCAAATTCTTTATAAGGTGATCCATCCTTTGTAAAAGAGGGAATATTAATTACAGTCCAATTACACTTTGCCGGAAACTGTTCATTGTAAACTCCGGTATCAAAGCTTGCCCCGGGTATCATACCTATCCTGCCCTCTGCAAACTGCGCTCTGGCAGCATCAGCATCAAGCCCTTCAAAACCCGGAAATACACTGCCATCATCAATCATTCCTTTCACTGCCTCTATTACCGGAGCAAAAGCAGAAAACTCAAATTTCATAGTTTCATGATTAAATCCTACATGACCTACATTGGTTCCGTTCGGTCGGGTTAAATATGTGCTCATCATCCAATTGGATTTCAGTCCTAAAACCCAGCCAAACTCTTTACCATCTCCTGCGTTTGTAATCAATCTGGCGGCTTCTCTGACCTCTTCCCATGTTTTGGGGTACTCTTTGATACCTGCTTTTTCGAATAAATCTTCATTAATAATAAATTTATAAGTAGTTAAATTATATGGTAACGCATAAGTTTTCCCATCGAATACATGCTGATTATTTACAAGGCTTCCTTCATATTGTTCTATTAGAGCATCCCCTCCGGGAAGGTTCGAGATAGGAACCATATATCCTGAATTCACAAAATCCAGTAAAAATGCACCAGTAGGCCTGAATAATTCAGGTGCTTCCCCTCTTTGAGCTGCTTTCTTTATCGTATCCTGATAATTTGATCCATAAACCGTGTATTCAATTGTAATACCTTTCTCTTTTCCGATGGTATTATTAAACTCTTCGATTTGCTGCAATCTTAAGTCTTTTTCATGGGCATTATCCGTCCATACCCGGATTTTTTCCATCCGGATACCGGTTTTCGTATCACTGTCATCTGCAAATTCTTCATCAATGCTGTCATTCTTACTACAGCCTGCCAATAGAATAATACTAATAAAAACAGTCATAAGCACAATAACTGCTTTTTCTATCGTGTTTTTCATGCTTTCCTCCTCATGAGACAGTATGAAGCTCCAAATGTATTATAACTTAAATTAACAAAAAAGATAAGTTAGAATTATTATCAACCCTATATGCTTACCTGTCAATTTATCATTTTATTCAGTTGTATTTTTGATACACCTTATTAGTAGTTCTATTAGACATACCATAATCCACCTTATCTAATTCTTCTAATAATAGAACTGTTCTTTCACATATAGCATATATAACTCTATCTCAAGAATACTCGCCTTACTTTCGCGCCAAAAATATGACCCCTATCCTGTTATTAAGATAGAAGTCATACTTATTTAAATGATTATTATATTTATAACGTTTCTAAAAGTCATTATAAAAAGAACTTTTTCTAGATGCCCACTCTATTTAATAAGCCATCTGTCTTTTTCTCTTACTTACAACCAATGCAATTGAGATGATAGCTGCCGCAAAACCAATTTGGATTGCCATATACCCAAAAATCTCGCCCATATTGTCTAAATTAAAATTGTTAATATGTGCTATGGTATTATTCGCTCTTACATACCAGTAAGATGGTGTAAAGCTGGCTAGCTTCAATACCGCATCACCCAGAAACTCCTGTGGAACGAACATACCGCTGATGAAGGCTAAGCTTAAGGAAAGCATTGTGGATAATGCCTGAACTGCATTTTTAGCTTTCACTGAAATTCCGATTAAATAACTGATACTTAAAGCAGCCAGACTAAATACAAATGCATTCAACCACATAAATACAAGATTTAGATCTATTAACTTAACAGGACTAAATACGTATCCCGCGATTATGAATACCAACAGATAACACATAACAAAAGCCAAGTTCGCATTAATTAACTGAATATTAAATCTACGGCTAGAAAGAGGTGCTGCATAATGCTTTCTTCGAATGTCTAATCCGTGGAAGGAAAGCATAACCGTGCTAACTCCGGCAATAAAGCATGCTACTATAATATATCCCAAGTAATTATAATAGAAACTGTTAAACATATGTGCAGCCGTCGTATCATCCTCTTGTTTTACATCAAAGGTTACCTTTGTCTCTGTTCCTAAATCCTGTTGAATGAAGTCACCTAATTTATTGAGGTCAACATCAGGATTGTGTTTGATATATATCTTTGCTGTATTCAGATAATTATTAACAGCTGTGTCAACGGACATAGCTTCCACAGAATCCGGCACGGTCTCTTTGATCAGATTAATCTCATTACCGGCAAGAAAATCCTCGGTAAATCCCTCCGGTATTGTAAGGATATATAACACCTTACGATAGAACAATGCATCCCTGCGAATTTCTTCATCTTCTTCAATATCTACAAAGGTTGCGTATTGTTCCAGATAAGTTAAAAATCCGTCTACAAGATTACTGTCTGTATCCTGATTAATTACCAGAGTCGGAACCTTCTTTACACTAAACTGTCCGTTATCCTCATGAAACATCGTTAGGGTAATCACCAGGGTTATTGTTATAAATATCACACCAAATATAATAACCGATGTTAAGTTTTTCTTTAATATCTTAAAATAAGTTTTAAATACTTGCATATGTCTTCCTCCTTAATCCGGCATAGGATACAGCTCCCATCAAAACGGTTAGCAGACCAAGTATTGCCATATTTAAGTAAAAACGTTCATTTGTATCATAATAATATAAGCTGTATAAGGTATCAGCTACCAGATTAACAGGATTTATAAAACCAAGTATAGGTAATTTTGTAGCTATAATATATTTCATATCTGCATACATCATACCTGACAGAAATCCTCCTGCCATTATGACTGCGCTTAAGATTGCATCTTTCACGGAAGCTTTTTTCCGAACTAATATTCCTACGGTAGCCCCCAGTGCTATACCTGCTATAGATCCAATCAGACAGGTTATAATAATTAGAACAAATTGATCACCAAAGTTTATCTTTAATATATTATTCATGTAAAAAAGCAAAAGTAGGATACTACCAGTATGAACCGTAAAGGCAGCTGCTATATTACATAAGAAAAGTTTCATCTTATGGATAGGGGATACACTAACTCTTGCTCCTCGAGTTGACTGATCTGCCTGAATATTAATTACTTCTACTAAACCCCAATTTGCCGCAAATATGCAGTTAAAAGCCAGTAAAGCATAAAAGTATACCAACATAGCATCCGGCTTTTTCATATCTGCCTGTTCTTCCACAAAGGTATCCGTCTGCATTAAGTCCTGCATCAGCCCTTCGTTTATGGCGTTGGGATTATAAGCAAGTATCGTACCTATTGTGGAAGATACACTGCGATAGTTATCCAAAAAGGATTTCATGATCGTTTCATTCATCCCGTTTTCTTTCACAAAAAGCTCCGGATTCTCACCACCAACAATGTATGCTTCAATCTCTCCCTCTTCCAAAAGAGTACTAGCTTTCGTTTTGTCACTGTAAGTTATAGAAAACATGGATACCCCTTCAGATACTTTTGCTTCGTTAAGTGCCTGTTTTAAGGGATCTGTCTCTACCATTTCGCTCACATAAGCTATCTTAATAGTTTCAAAAGAATCTATGGTCCATAGATTATTGAATGCAAAGAAGAAACAGGAAGCTAGAACAATTGGAAACAGATAGCTCCAGAACATGTTCTCTTTATTACGAATATGACATTTTAATCTGTTTATATATAAAGAAAAACTCATTTTCTCTCCACCTTTCATATCATTTCCATCTGTTAATCTCTAAGTTCCTTCCCGGTTATCTCAAGAAATACATCATTTAATGTAGGAAGTTCTGTAATCACTCTGCCAAAGCTTATCTTTTGCTCTGCCATATACTCCAGTATAGTAACCAGGTTGTTATTTCCTCTTCCAGTCTTTATCTCTAATTGATTCTCGCGGTATTCTACGGAATAAATATTCGGAAGGTTCTTTATTGTATTTAGTTGTAAATCGTTAACTTGATAAGCCTCAATCGTAATTTTCTCTCCTACGGAAATCATAGACTTAAGCTCATCCTTCGTTCCCTGAGCAATTACCTTTCCTTTATCAATGATGGCAATCTTACTACAGATTTGCTCTACCTCTTCCATATAATGAGAGGTATAGATTATGGTAGCTCCATCTTCATTCAGTTTTTTGATACCTTCGAGAATTTTATTTCTACTCTGCGGATCCACTGCAACGGTTGGTTCATCCAGGATAATTAGCTTCGGCTTATGAACAATTCCGCAGGCAATATTTAAACGTCTTAGAAGACCACCGCTTAATTTCTTGGGATAGAATTTCTTATAATCATCTAAGGACACGAATTCAATGGCTTCCTCCGTTAATCTTTTTACTTCCTTCTTATCCTTAATATAAAGGCTGCAAAAATAAGAGATATTTTCATATACGGTGAGTTCATCGAATACCGCAACATTTTGCATAATCAGTCCGATATCTTTTTTTAGCTTATACTCATCCGGCCCCATGGGCTTATCAAACACCTCAATGGTTCCCTTATCATACTTAAGTAATGAAAGAATACAATTGATTGCAGTTGTTTTTCCCGAGCCATTTGGTCCAAGAAGACCGAATATCTCACCCTCTTTTACTTCCAGATCAAGATAATCCAGTGCAACAAGTTTATCATAACGTTTTACTAATCCTTCTACTTTTACTATCATAACTTTCCTCCTTAAATGCTTTCTAAACTTTTTATTTTTCTTTCTGACTATACTATACTAAAACGAAATATGAAATTGAAGTGAACTGTGTCACGATATGAAATGACATATGTCATTCTCTTATTAAGTAATATTTCAGATTGTATTACAAAGAAGATAGACATATGATATTTATAAGAAAAGGAATGCGAATTGATGATTTGTCAAAAACGACAGTCATGATTATATGTAAAATAATAAAAAGGAAGTGATGGCATGTATGAAATAAAGCTTGCTACAGTAAATGACTTAATCAAAATATACGATTTAATGAATGAGCTGGAGAATTCAAAGCTATCAAGAGTTGATTTCGAGATGGTATATAAAGAAAATCTTAATAATAATCTTATCTCTTATTTTATTGCAATGGATGACCAGAAAATAATAGGCTTTATCAGCTTACATATTCAAAGCTTACTGCACCATACAGGAAGAATAGCAGAAATCCAGGAATTAATTGTGACTTCCGATTATCAGAGACATGGAATCGGCCATCTGCTTTTTGAAAAGGCTGTTGAAACTGCCATCATTAGAGGCTGTATGCAATTAGAAGTTTGCTGTAACAAAAAAAGGAGCTCCGGCCATGATTTTTATCAAAAACAAGGCATGGAAAACTCCCACTATAAATTCTGTATGCCGTTAGATAAATGACAGATGATGTTAGCACGGATTAGTCCAAGTGAGGGGCTAATTTATTAGTTCATTATTTTATCAGTGCTGATATCTGTTTAAATACATCTGATTTTGCATAACGGGTCAGTTCAAATAAAATCGATTCGTAGGTTGTAATCACGGCACCCTCAGCAGCAGCTCTTAAAACTGCTACTTTCGTATCGTTTTCTTTTCTGGAACCGATACAATCCTCTACTAAAATTACATGAAAACCTTGTTGAATTAAATCTATTACCGTTTGCAATACACAGATATGGGCTTCAATCCCACAGACAATGATATTTTTCTTTCCTGTGGCATGAATTCTTTGCATTATGTTCTCATCATCCACACAGCTAAAGGATACTTTGTCCATATAATTAAAATCTTCACCCAACGCTTCCGCAATGACAGGCACTGTCATTCCGATTCCTTTCGTATACTGCTGAGTCAAAATCATTGGAATACCCAAAGCTTTTAAACCTTTCATCAAGATTTCCGTATTATGAAGGAGCCCGTTGGCATTTTTTATTACCGGAACCAGACGTTCCTGAAAATCAATCACCAATGCCATCGTGTCTTCTGCCAATATTCTCATGTGTTTTCTTCCTTTCTGTTATGAAACCTATGTTTGTCATAGGTTTTAATTATATTGTCTTCTTAAATCTTTATCATTTTATATAATAAATATCTCACTATAGAAATAATTGCATTGACTTGCTATTCACTTATATAACATACTCCCTATGTTTTGTTTCATATATATAAATTTAATCGTGTTTCTTCTAGACATAGAAATTATTATAACATCCATTTTCCATGGTTTCAATCACCTAACGGATAATTTTAATGCCAAGAATTTTATTGACATAATATGGACAACATGCAATACTAAAATTGTCACTACTTACAGGAAAAAGCAATGAAATAGGAGCATTTCATGTACGAAATTATAGATAAATTGTTATTATTAATCTGCTGTCTAACCTTATATCTTTTTCATATGGATGTCAGCTTCGCAGTCATACCGGTAATTTTAGTAGTGTTACTCAGCTGTTTATCCTATTATTATGATGATGACCGAATCCGCTTATACGGAACTATTTTCTATAGTGCTCTCAGCCTATTTCTACCCGGTTATATCATCTTCTTACCGGTTTTGCTATATGATACCCATTTTACGAAATATCAATTTAATGTTCTGCTGCTGCTTTTGTTATTTATATCGAACCAGGAACACTATTCACTGACAATTATCATTTACAGTATTGTATTTCTGTTATTATCCTTTGTCCTTAAGCAAAAAACCAATAAGCTAAATTCTCTTACCAATGAATATAATGAACTGCGTGACAGTTCCTCCTCTCTTTCTCAACTGTTAGAGGAGAAGAACCGCAGCTTATTGAAAAATCAACATTATGAAATTAACCTCGCAACCTTAAATGAACGCAATCGTATATCGAAAGAAATCCATGATAATATCGGTCATATATTATCCCGTGCTCTATTACAGGTGGGCGCCCTGATAACAATCTCAAAGGAGGATACAACCAAAGAAGGGCTTGGAGCTTTAAAAGAATCTCTATCCGGGGGCATGGATGAAATTCGAAACAGCATTCATAAAATGTATGATGAATCGATTGATCTGTATACACAGATTGAAAAACTGGTTAAGGATTTTACCTTTTGTGAGATTAGCCATCTGTATGATATTAAGAATCCTCCCCCCCTATCTGTCAAATATGGTTTCATTACCATAATAAAGGAGGCCCTGGCGAACATCATAAAACATTCCAATGCAACCAAGGTAACCCTTCTTTTGAGAGAGCATCCGGCTATGTATCAGTTGATTGTTGAGGATAACGGCACTATAGATGAATCTGACAAAGCAAAACTCTTAAAAACACAAGAGCATCATGATTTTGGAGAAGGTATGGGACTGCGTAATATATACGAGCGGGTAAAAGGCTTTGAAGGAAACACAAATATCTCCCTGGATAAGGGCTTTAAATTATTTATAATGATACCGAAAGATAAGGATCGGAGGAATATTAAATGAAGGTATTACTAATTGATGATGATAAACTAGTCTGCTCTTCCTTACAGATCATCCTGTCTGCGGATCCTGATATTCAAGTAGTGGGTACCGGGTATCACGGCAGAGACGGTATTGAATTGTACCGAAAACTTAAACCTGACGTCCTTTTAATGGATATACGTATGGAAATTATGAGCGGTTTAGAGGCGGGGGATAAGATTATTTCAGAATTCCCTGAAGCCCGTATCCTATATCTTACCACATTCTTAGATGACGAATACATCATAAAAGCTTTACATATCGGTGCCAAAGGCTATATGTTAAAGCAGAATTATGAGTCTATTCTGCCTGCCTTAAAAGCTGTTTATGCCGGGCAAAATGTATACGGAGATGAAATAATCACAAAACTTCCTGATCTTATTGGGAAAGCAAACGATACAAAAAGCCTTGATCAATATGGGATTACTGAAAAAGAATATGAGATTATTACGAAAATAGCCGATGGGCTATCCAATAAGGAGATCTCAGAACTAATGTATCTTAGTGAAGGTACCGTACGCAATAACATCAGTACGATACTCGAGAAGCTAAACTTAAGAGACCGTACACAGATAGCAATCTTCTATTATAAAAATATGAAATAGTTTTTAGAAGTCTTAAATAAAGATGTTTTATAATGAATAAGCAGGTATATAATCTTAGGGGTTGTTGCAAAATAGATCGTTTTTGCAACAACCCCTTATCATATTTCCTGTTATTTATTAGGCTTATAATCATTATCTTTGTCTTGGTAACAGGTGGATAGCCATACCCTCCACGTCCTCCACCGTCTCTGATACAGCTTCGTTATAGGTGGGATGGGGACGAACGACTGAAGCCAGATCATGGTAGTTTAAACCATTCGCAATAGCTGTAGTAAACTCACCAATCATATCGGTTGCCCGATCACACAAAAGCTGAGCTCCCAGAATCTGACCTGTTTCTTCTTCACATATTACCTTTATAAAACCCCGCTCTCCGCTAGATAATATCGTTTTACTGTTACCGAGCATGGGGTATTTTCCAATCTTAATCCTATAACCCTGCGAAACAGCTTCTTCCTCATTCATTCCGACAACAGCCACCTCCGGTGACGTGTAGATACAGGAGGGTATCGCTGATAAATTAAGGGATGGCTTTTTACCGCACATCGTCTCAACCACTATTATTCCCTGAGCAGAAGCCACATGGGCCAACTGCATTCCTTTGATTACATCACCTATGGCATACACTCCGGGATAGCTTGTCTCAAAATCAGTATTTACTCTCAAAGACGGCCCCTCAAATTCTATGTTTATCTCCGGATCAAACAACCCGTCTGTATTGGCTCTTCGTCCTACGGATAATAATATTCCCTTCGCCGATAATTGTTTTTTTACTTCCTTTTCTTCATATTCACAGCAGAGCTCATTATGTTCTGTTTTTGTGATTCCCAATACCTTAGTCCCGGTATGGATATTAACACCCATTTTCTTAAGGCCCATAGCAATACTCCTGGAAATCTCCTTATCCATATTGGGAAGGATGCGTTCCATGGCTTCTATGATTGTTACTTCACAACCCAACTCCCGGTAAAGGGTAGCGAATTCAACCCCGATAACCCCTCCGCCGATAATCAGTAGTTTCTGATAAAGTTTTCCATCAGAAGAGAGAAGGTTATCACTGGTTACAACATTTTCAAGATGAACGCCTTCGATCTTCGGGATTATGGGTCTCGATCCTGTAGCAATTAAGATATGGTCTGCTTTTAATGTCCGTTCTTCCTCCGGCGCTTTAACTAAAACCCTGCGCTCTCGCTTTATTACTGCTGTCCCTTGATAAATCGTAACTCCATTGGCTTTTAAAAGTCCGGTAATTCCGTTACGGATTTTATCCACCACTTCGTCCTTTCTCATCTGCATCCTGGTATAGTCAATACTCAACCCTGTATAAGTAATTCCGACATCTTGCAAGGCTGAGGCTTCGTAGAATAGATGAGAGCTATGCATCAATGTCTTGGTAGGTATACAACCTCTGTTCAGGCAGGTACCTCCGATTAGTCCGCTCTCAATTAAAGCCGTCTTCATCCCCAGCTTTGCAGCCTTTATAGCTGCTACATATCCTCCGGGTCCGGATCCAATTACAATTAAATTATACTGATCCATTTGCTTTCCTCCGCTTATTAAAGTCTTTCCTCCCTGATCAAAGAAATGATATCTTCTTGTATCATTATCGTATCATCAGAAAGTTGCATCTGTTTCAGTGACCGTATCATTTCATCCGTGTGAAAGGTACATCCTAATAGGAATATCGGTAATTGCTCGAAAAAACTGGTTTCCAGAGCATCCGAATAGGCCACACATTCTTTAATTACACCCGATTCTATCTGCAACTTGATATCGATATCACCCCAGGTAAATCGCTTTCCAAAAGAATAGTTAAACTCCTGTTTCTTGCCGAAATTCCATTCCCAAGAGGCAAACCTCTCTTTTTTATGTTCTATCTCGATGGGATTCATCTGGCTTAATTCCATCTTATTAGGTACTAACCCATATACTTGTCCAAAGGCTTGGATTAATTCCTTCTTCATCCTGTCAATATCCAGGTTGCTATGATATTCCTTTAGATTCACAACCCTTGATTTCACCGAAGCCACACCCTTGGAGACCAGTTTATCCCTGGATACATTAAGGTATGTGGATAGCTTACTCATATCAACCTCCACCAATAAGGTTCCATGATGATAGCATTGATTACCGTCCGAATAAAAGGCATTACCGGAAAACTTTCTGTCTTCAACCGTAATATCATTTCTTCCGGTCTTGATAGCAGGTATTCCCAAGTTATTCACTGCCTTTAAGATAACCTCCATCTGTCTATCTACATCATAATTTTCTTTCGTTGCAAGAAAGGTAAAATTAAGATTTCCCATATCATGGAAAACAGCTCCACCTCCGGATAATCGACGGACCAACCTACCGCCATCCGTGGTAAGCTCTTTTATCCTGCATTCCTTCCATGGATTTTGATTTTTACCGATTACAACGGTTTTCTCGTTCTGCCAAAGGTACAGAATAACTTCGTTATCTCCAACCTTCTCTAGCAAATACTCCTCCAATGCAAGATTCTCATAAGGATTTGTCTGAGTTGTAATGATATACTGAATTTGATTTATCAAAATTCATTTCTCCTGTTCTTTTTCTATTTTATTTATGCTCAGCGTACTTGTATGCCAATAATAACCGGTTGCTTTCGCAGACAATCTTATTTATTATACCAAAATTTGTACAGGATAACCTTTTTGTATTTTAGAAATAAGACTACTACACACTCTACTTTATAAATTCATATCTGAGCACGGGATTTCTGGCGGCGGTTACTTCGTCTGGTCTGCCAACGGGGGTATTAGTAGGTCTTACCTGTAATGTCTCGGGATTATTTAATGCTGTTTCATAGATCTCGCGATATACTGCAATCGCCTCATCCAAGGTCTCTCTACTCTCGGTCTCCGTTGGCTCCACCATTAAGGCTTCGTGAACGATTAAAGGAAAATACATGGTTGGCGGATGCATACCATAATCCAGCAGGGTCTTAGCAAAGTCCAGGGCTGACACTCCTTTTTCCTTCTTAATCCCCTCTGTTGATATTACAAACTCGTGCATGCAGTTATCAGAAAAGGGAATATGGAAGGTATCTTTCAGCTTATGCATCATGTAGTTCGCATTTAATACTGCATTTTCAGAAGCTGCCTTAAGGCCGTCCCCTCCTAGCGTAAGCATATAAGTCAGAGCTTTAACAACCACAAGAAAATTACCGTAAAAGGCTTTCACCCTACCGATGTTGCCTTCCCTATCCCAGTTGAAGGCATAGTTACCATTTTCACAGATCACATCGGGGGAGGGAAGATATTTAGCAAGAAGTTTTTTACATCCAACCGGTCCGCTTCCGGGACCTCCGCCTCCATGGGGTGTGGAAAAAGTCTTATGAAGATTTAAATGCACCACATCAAAACCCATATCTCCCGGTCTGGTGATACCCATAATTGCATTTAGATTGGCACCGTCATAATAGTTTAATCCTCCGGCTTCATGGATAATGCTAGTAATCTTTAGTATATTTTCTTCAAACAATCCCAAAGTATTGGGATTCGTCAGCATGAAACCTGCCGTATCGTCACCGACTACTTTTTCCAGTTCCCGTATATCGATCAGTCCATCCTTTGTGGAAGGGACATTAATGACAGAAAAGCCTGCCATTGCTGCGCTGGCCGGGTTTGTACCATGGGCCGAATCCGGTACAATGATTTTATCCCTCTTTGTATCCTGTCTGTCCTGATGATATGCCCAGATTAATTTTAGACCAGCAAACTCTCCGTGGGCACCTGCTGCCGGTTGGAAGTTCATCTTATCCATCCCCGTAATTTCACAAAGATAATCCTCTGCCAGCTTCATAACCTCCAGACACCCCTGTATGGTTTCCTCCGGTTGAAGAGGATGAATATCAGTAAAACCAGGTAGCTTCGCCATTTCTTCATTAATCTTTGGATTATATTTCATAGTACAGGAGCCTAAGGGATAAAAACCGTTATTAATCCCGAAGGTCCGCTTCATAAGTTGTGTATAATGCCTGCTAATCTCAGTCTCTGAAACCTGAGGCAGATGAAGTTCCTTTTTGCGCTTTAAATCTTCCTTGATTTCGATTACCGGTACATCACAAGGGGAAAGCACTTCACAGCCTCTTCCTTCCATACCCTTCTCAAAAATCAATTTCATAGACTTTCTACCTCCTTTAATATAGTAATCAAGGAGTCTATTTCTTCCTTGGTATTTACCTCGGTTGCACACCAAAGAAGCTGTCCCTCATACTGACCTTTCAGAGGATATCCCCCAAGATATCCCCGTTCTTTCAGTGCTAAAAGTATGTTATCCACATTTCCCTTGCAGGTAGTCACAAATTCATTAAAATATTCACCTGAATAAACCAACCGATAGCCCTCTAATTCCTCCAAGCGATTTGCCAGATAGTGCGCCTTGGACATGGATAAAACAGCCGCCTGTTCAAGGCCTTTCTTACCCATTGTACTGAGATATACCGCAGCCGTCATGGCACATAAAGCCTGATTAGAACAGATGTTACTGGAGGCTTTTTCTCTGCGAATATGCTGTTCTCTGGCTTGAAGGGTTAGGACAAATGCCCTTTCTCCTTTTGCGTCCTTTGTCTCACCGACAATCCGTCCCGGTAATTTTCGCATCAGCTCCTTAGTTGCAGCCATAAAGCCAAGGTAAGGACCCCCAAAGGATAAGGGTATTCCTAAGGGCTGTCCCTCTCCTACAGCAATATCTGCTCCATATTCAGCCGGTGTTTTCAATACCCCTAAAGATATCGGATTACAGCTGGCAATGTATTTTACACCCCTATTTTTTACCATACTGCCGATGAGTTCTGTCTCCTCTAATTGTCCAAAATAATTGGGCTGTTGAATTAGTACACAGGCTGTATCTTCATCCACCAAGCTATTAAGTTGTTCTATATCTGTTCTTCCATCCTTAGCAGGAGCAATCACTACCTCTAGCCCCGTTCCTTGACAATAGGTTCGGATCGTTTCTATTGTCTCAGGATTTACTGTCTGCGAGATTACAGCCTTCCTTCTTTTTCTTTCCTTACACATAATAACAGCCTCAGCCGCAGCGGTAGCTCCGTCATAAACGGAAGCATTGGATACATCCATTCCTGTAAGCTCACAAATCATAGTCTGATATTCAAAGATCGATTGTAAAATCCCCTGACTGATTTCAGCCTGATAGGGTGTATATGCTGTTACAAACTCTTCCTTAGAAGTTACTTGCTTCACGATAGCCGGTATGTAATGATTGTACGCTCCGCAACCCCTGAAGATAGAAGTGAATACTATATTTCTACCGGCCATAGCAGTGATCTTTCTCCTGACCTCCATTTCCGATTGCCCCTCCGGTAAATAAAAAGGTCTGTTAAGCTTCACCTCGTTGGGTATGTGGATAAATAACTCCTCCATACTTTGTTTTCCTATGATCTTAAGCATTTCCTGCTGTTCTTTTATTGAATTAGGAATATAGGTACCCATAATCCTTCCTCCTGCCAATTCATATTTTGTATCCCATAATTAAGTCTTTTTCTTAATAATTAATTATTATGAATCATTTCATCATATTCTGTTTCTGATATTAACTCCACCCTATCACTGATTTCTTCAACTTCCATAAACCAGGCCTCGAAAGGATCTGAATTAACTAATTCCGGTTGATCTAACAACTCCTCATTGATTGCTTTTATGATTCCGGTAACCGGGCTGTATACATTGGAAACAGCCTTCACAGATTCCACATCGGCAAAGGGTTCTCCTGCTACTACTTCATCTCCTACCTCCGGTAGATTGATAAATACCAAATCGCCCAATTCGCTTTGGGCATAATCCGAGATACCCACTCTTACTGTTGTTTCATCTAAAAACTGTACCCACTCATGAGATTTTGCATATAACATACCTTGATTTGACATATAAATCCTCCTATCAATTTTTGTTTTATCCGAAGTTATGAAGTCATAAAGCTTCTTATAGCAACTTTTATCATTAATATTAGATAAAATGCATCGTTCTTAGAAATCCATGTTTTACTAATATAAAGAAAATATTCATATAACAAACATGTCTAGTCCTATTTTTCTGTGTTAAGAGAATGATGAATCTTCACTTATCTATCGTTACTATTATGAAGTAAATTCTTATAATTTATATATGTATTTTTATTAAATCAGTTACCGACTATTAATCTATATGAACTAATATCTATCTGCTTCGTTTATAAAATGGTAAATCTACGATTTGCGCCGATATCCTTCTACCCCGGACTTCAACTTCAACCTGAGTAGAAGCCTCACTATACTTACAATCCAGTAAGGCCATAGCAACCGGTCGACCAAGATACGGACAGTGGGTACCGGAAGTTGTTCTCCCGATTAACTCCTCCTTGTAATAAACCGGGCAATTTTCTCTGGCAATTCCACGGCCTGTAATATCAAGTCCAACTCTTACCTTCGTAGGCTTTCCTTTGGCAATAATCGCTGCTTTCCCAATGAAATCTTCCTTATTAAGTTTTACCGCAAAGCCAAGACCGGTCTCCAACGGTGAGATTGTATCATCCATTTCGTGACCATAGAGAGGCATAGCTGCTTCCAGTCGTAAGGTATCTCTGGCTCCCAAGCCACAAGGAATTAAACCTGCTTCTAATTGCTCTCCGGCTTCCATCACAACCTTCCACAACTTTACAGCATCCTGACTATGACAATAGAGTTCATATCCGTCTTCCCCGGTGTAACCGGTTCTTGATACCAGACAATCAATTCCTGCAATCATAAGGTGTTCGGCAAAGCTATAATACTTCACGGGAAGCTGGGCTTCCTCGGTTATCTTACCTAATATACTTTTTGCCATCGGTCCCTGTAGGGCAAGTTGAGCCACTTGATCAGAAATATCTTCGAAATCAACTTCACCGGTTAGATGTTCCTTTATCCACGCAACATCCTTATGGCGGTTTGCCGCATTAATAACTAACAGATAGGAATCTCTGCTTTTTCGATAAATCAGAAGATCATCCACGATACCTCCCTCTTCGTTACACATCGGGCTATACTTTACCTGTCCGTCTACCATCTGACTACAATCATTCGTAACCAACCTCTGTACATTGAAAAGCGCATCATTTCCCGTCAAAGTTACTTCCCCCATATGAGATACATCGAATAATCCCGCCGCAGTCCTAACTGCCATGTGTTCTTCTATCACACCGGTTTCATATTGTACGGGCAATAAATACCCGGCAAAGGGAACCAGCTTACCCTTAGCCCTAACATGGCATTCATAAAGCGGAGTTTTCATCTCCATACTGTCTCCTCCTATATTATTCAATTTACTTATGTGATTGATTTATATACACCGATGATTACTTAATGTAAAAGCCAATGCTATAGGAAATCCGGAGAATTTTCTACAACAAAAAAAGGCGTACTGAATCAATCAATACGCCTCTGTTGGTTTACCTGAAAGATTTGCTTCGTCGGTGCCATTACGCTTTCCAGAGTATCGTCCAAATCTGGTCCTTTTGCCTGAGAGTTTTCGCATTCCCCTTCGGCGCTGTAGCATAATATATTATTTCTACAGTCTCTCCCAAATTCTTCATCCGATGATAGTTTTATTATAGTATGAAGAATTCATTAAGTCAATAACATCCCATCAAGAGAATTTATGAACAATCCCAGGATAATTTATGGATAGCTACAAAACAAATTTTTTAAATATAATTTATCGCTGTTATAGTTTTACTATGACAATTTAAACTGCCTTATAGCTTCTTCTAATATCTTGGCGTCTTCTGCCAACTTTATTGCTGAGTTACTTAAGTATTCAACGGATGTAATCTGCTCTATTGCTGTTGCACTTACCTCCTCTGAGGAGGAAGCCGTCTCTTCTGAAATAGCTGATATATTACTAATCGCATCCATGGTCTCATCCTTTGCCGCTTCAATCCCTTTCACACCCTGTGAGATATTATCAAGGTTATGAACCAATTTCGCCACATGTTGATTAATATCCTCAAAGGTACTTATGGTCTTATCCAGTGCTTCCATCTGAGATTCCACAATACTTTCTGCTCTCTTAGCTGAAGCTACCGTTCCCTGCGTCTTAGTTTGGATATCCTGAATAATTACTTTAATCTGATTTGATGCTGCCACTGACTGATCTGCCAACTTTCTGATTTCCTCAGCTACGACAGCAAATCCCCGACCTGCTTCTCCGGCTCTGGCCGCTTCAATGGAAGCATTCAGCGAAAGAAGATTTGTCTGTGATGCAATATCATTAATCACTGAGATTACTTGTTCTATACTGCGGGATTTAAACTCCAGTTCTTCTATCTCATCAATTACAACATGGGTGATATCGGTTGTTGCACTGGACTTTTTACTAAGTTCATCAATTGTTACAATACCTTCTCCGACGATGGATTTTGTATCAATTGCAATTTGCTCAATTTCATTCGTATTATCATATACATGATTCACTTTTTCAGATAAGCCGGACATTAGATTGGAACACTGCTCCGTATCCGTAGCTTGTTGCACTACTCCCTTACCTATCTCTTCTATCGCAAAAGATATATTTTTTGTAGAACCCAAAATATCAGAAGTTGTATGGGACAGATTGTCTGCAGAAGAACTCACCCTTGTCCCGACAGCAGAAACCTCTTCAATTAGTTTTCTCATACCTCCTATCATATCAGTTAAACTGTCTGACAGAATACGAAACTCATCTTTACGTTTGGTTTCAAACTTGGTTGTTAAATCACCATTGGCAGCCTTCGCAATTGATCCGGATAACTTCGTTATCTCTCTTCCTATTCCGGCTGCTATAATAGTACCTATAATCCCTGCTATAATACATGCAATCGTTACAAAGATAACATTTAATGAACGAATTTCATTTGCCTGTGCCAAAATTGCATGTTCCGGTACTAAGGCGCATAACGCTGCTCCAGTATCACCAAGTTTCGTGTATAGGAAAATATATTTCTCACCATTATATTCTTCATAGGAAAAACCACTGGGCTCTTTGCTATCCGCAAGCGCTTTGTAATAAGGTAAATCAACGAATACATTCGTATCCTTAGCTTCTGCCAAGGTTTCCTTTCCATCTGCCGTAATAAATCCGATAATACTTCCTTCGGCAAAATTGATTTTCGATAATGATTTTAAGATTTCGTTCGTTTGGATATCAACGACAATAAAACCGTTGTTTTCCGCCATCTTTCTAATGATGGATAACGAGTATGAGGTTTGCTTATTCTCAAGCTTCTCATCTATGTAACTATGATTCCCAATCCACATAAGACGCTGTGTCGATGTCTGAATTTGCTGTCCTAAGGGGCTCTCAAGAAACCCTTCATATATTCCATCCGGAAAAGCTCCCACCGTAGATGTACTACTACCTAATTTGCCGATTGCATGTACGGCATATATAAAGGGGTGAGAGGATTTTGTAGAGGCTAAGATACCCTTCACCGCATTAAAATTACTTTTCTCTTCTTCATTACTCATTTCGTCTGCTTTATTATAGTAATTTTTTAACGTTTCATTATAAACAGCTTCGTATGCTTTGGACGCAACCGCATCAACACCTATGGATAAATAATCTTTTACTGATTCCAGAGTATCGGTAGCACTTTTTTCATAACCTGATATAATTGCATCGGAAGATTTATTATATGAAACGATACCATACACCAACATTAAGATAATTGGTATTGCAAAAGCAAATAATAACTTAGCCCGTATACCAGAGAATCTTGTCATAAGTTTCGATTTAAAACGGTTCTTCTTTTTCTTCCGTGTCCCTTGATTAGCCTGATGTTTTGTTTGACTCAATTTACGAACAATTGTTTGAATTAAGTAAGTGATCTTTCTGTTACTCTTCTGTCTTTTTGCCATGCTTTTTCCCCTTAATTAAGTATTATAATAAGTTAATCTATCCATCAAATACATTTCTATTTATAGCAAAAACAGTATCCTTTGTCAATTATTATCAAATAATAATTGGATAAATCAATTCTATTGTTGAACAACCTAACAAGTTTATAATCTAATCACTCTTCATATTACTATTTATGTAATAACACTTAAACACCTCCAACCCCTGTAGCTACGCTTTCATATACATCCAATGTAACCTCTCATTTGTCCTTTCATATAATACTGTATAAGCAAAAATGGAGGAACAATATGAGCGAACTTCTAAAAATTGATCATATTAGTTATTCCTATCATAGCCTTGAAGGAGAGACACCGGCGTTATTCGATGTTTCTTTTAATGTTATGGATGGTGAATTCCTAGGTATCGTCGGACCAAGTGGTTGCGGAAAATCTACCTTGCTGTCATTGATTGCAGGCTTACTCTCTCCAAGCTGCGGTTCTATATATATTAATGGAAAGGATATCAAATCTTCCGGAAAAAATATCGGCTATATGCTACAGAAGGATCATTTGTTAGACTGGCGTAATACCCTAAAAAATGTAACACTGGGTTTGGAAATCCAACATAAGCTAACGGATAACAGCTACGTCCAGATTAATGATTTATTGAATACCTACGGGTTAATCACCTTTAAGAATTCATATCCTTCTGAATTATCCGGTGGCATGAGACAACGGGTGGCTCTCATCCGTACACTTTTATTAGAACCGGATATTTTACTTCTGGATGAACCTTTTTCAGCCTTGGATTATCAGACAAGACTAGAGGTTGCTGATGATATCTGGGGTATCATTCGAAAGGAGAAAAAAACAGCCATCCTTATCACCCATGACATCTCAGAAGCGATTAGTATGGCAGACCGGGTAATCGTTCTATCCTCTCGCCCGGGAACTGTAAAGAAAACCTTTGATATTAATCTTTCCATAGAAAATCGAACTCCCTTTGCCGCCAGAAGTGCTCCTGAGTTCAAGGATTATTTTAATATGATATGGAAGGAGTTAAATCATAATGAGCAGAAAGAATAGAAACGTTTCAAGTGAAAGCTTAGACATTTCCACTGCTCAACTAGCCTTTATCAGAAGACACGTTTTACGTACTCGTAGGATCAGGATTTATCAAATAGTTATTTTAATCGGTTTTATCTCCTTATGGGAAGTAACAGCGCATTATGGAATACTTAACTCATTTGTTTTTTCCAGTCCTTCCAGGGTAATGAAAACTATTATTTCAATGGGCGCCAGTGGGCAGCTTTTTTATCATACCGGTATCACCCTATTGGAAACCCTTGTCAGCTTTTTCCTGGTTAACTTTCTTGGAATTGCTGTAGCAGTTATCCTATGGTGGAATTATAGCCTTTCTAAGGTCTTGGAACCTTATTTAATTGTATTAAACAGTTTACCAAAATCAGCTCTGGCACCGGTTTTTATCGTATGGTTGGGTAATAATGTGAAGACGATTATAGTAGCGGCGGTTTCAGTTGCGGTGTTCGGAACAATTATAAACCTTTACAATGATTTTAAGTCGGTTGAAGAGGACAGGATTAAATTAATTCATACTCTTGGGGGAAATAAACGGGATGTTTTATTCAGAGTTATCATTCCATCTAATATACCCTCAATTATCAGTCAGATGAAAGTTAATATCGGTTTATCCTTAGTCGGTGTAGTAATCGGAGAATTCCTGGCAGCAAAAGCTGGTTTAGGTTATCTGATTATCTATGGAAGTCAGGTGTTTACTTGTGTCTACATACTGGTACTTTTTCGCCTTCCCTTGTCCATATATCTTTGCCTGAATAGGCTCATAGAAATCTAAATATATTTCTAAATGTTCGTTAAATACAATGATTTTTTCTATATGGTCTACTAATTGGTTTACACATGCTAAATCTGCACCTCTATTCTCAAGTATTTTTTTTATAGATAATAGTCTGTTTTCAATATCATTTGCTTCCTTTTCTTTTTCTATAAGTTCTAACTCCTGATTTCGAATATTAGTAAGTCTTTTCTCTAAATCAGCATCCTTACGCTTATAATCTTCATTAGTAATAACCCCTTCTAATAGTTTATCCATTAATAAATCTTTTTGATTAAGTATTTTTTTCATTTCGTCATCTATACTTTTTCTCTCATCAGCTATAGTATCTTCTGAAAAAATAGCTCTTAAAATTGTAATGGCTTTATTTATAATGTCTTCCTTTTTATTTCCAAAAATATCTTTCGATATTTCAAGTAAGAGGTTATATAAGTCTTCTTCTTTGATATGAATATTATCACATCCTGATTTTTCATTACTTACCTTTTGTTTTTCTTTACCCCTGTTATCAGTTTTAGTCTTTCTCCCTCTACGTATATATTCACAACAAGACCATTCTACTATTTGCTCATAATTACTTTTTTTTCTCCTATATCTTCTCCAGAACACCTCTCCACACATACCACAAAAAATTTTACCTGACAGATTATATTTTCCTATGTTCTTACCGTTTCTTTGTTGTTTAAATTCGTTTGCATTTACTTCTGTAGATCTAGCATCCATCATACTATTTGCACGTTCCCATATATCTGAAGAAACAATTGCTGGAACTGCGTTTTCATGTATTATCCACTCATCTTCAGGTACATGAACAGTTTTTTTTGTATTAAAATCTATACGTCGTTTATTCATAACGACAGTTCCTTTAAACAAGGGGTTTCTAATTATACGCCTAACAGTTATTTCCGCAAAATCATTTCCTGTCCTACTTTTTACCTCTCTGTTACTAAGTTCTTTACTGATAGACCTACTACCATAGCCTTTTATACATAAATCATATATTAATCTAACTATTTCTGCTTCTTTCTCATTAATATGTATCTCTTTATTAATATTATCATATCCCCATGTATTTGATGTAATGACAGGTTTACCCTTACTGGTTTGTCTATTTTTATGGGCATTTTTTATCTTTTTGCTTAATTCTCTACTATACTCTTCGGCTAAAATAGCTTTAATTCCAGTAATCAAAGAATCATCTGGGGTGTAAAATCTGTTTTCAAGATAAAAATATAGCTTTTTATTATTTACTACCAATTTGTCAATAAATAGGTACCAATCCTTTACATTCCGCATCAATCTATCTTGAGATTTAATAACAATTATATCAAATTTATCTGTACTAATATCTTCAAAAAGCCTTATGTATTCATCTCTTTTATATGTAGATGTACCACTTTTGCCTTCATCAATATAAGTATCTATTAACTCCCAATTATTATTTTTAATACAATTTTCCGCTTCTTGTACCTGTTTATCCAACGCATTAATTTGACTCTCTTCTTCTGTACTAACTCTGCAATAATAAACTGCTTTCATTATATCTCACCCTTTTCTGTCATATAAATTTTAGTCTATTTTCAAAGCTAACTTTAATAAATTCCATTCATAATTATCTAGCGCTTTCTTGATTACATTTTTTTGACTTATTATAAACGCTCTACTTTGTTCATAATCCATAGTATTTAGTAAAGGAAATTTCCGTTCTAGTTCTCTAATAGTATCAATAGGATACCCATAGTCTACTAGCCTGAGCCCTAAAGCAGTCATTACCCCAAGTTCGTAAAAACGAATTAATGCGGATAAAGAAAAACCACTCATGTCATACCCTTTTATTTCACCTGCGCAAGAGTAAATTGCTTCAAACAAGCACAATAATTTAGGTACTTCATATTCAACCACCGTTTTGATTTGCTCAAATACTTTCAAATAAATACTATCAATCTGTTTTTCTGGTTGACTTATATTATTTAACTGATATTCTAGTAATCCTACAATTCCTTTAAAACTATATGACGTAATAACGCCCTGATAATAAACTCCTTTATACTCATCAATAATACCAGTAACAACTAAAGTATCTAAAATAGTATTAATAATCTTTTTTTCTAAAATGAATTTTATATTTGTAGATTGATTGATTATACAAACAAATTGATTAAAAATATCATTCTTTAACAGATAGTATAAATAATGCTCTTGAAGCTTTCTATCATATAAACGGTTTTTAATGAACACATAATCTGGTAGTTTATCTTTATTGAGAATATCTTCTCTTTCTTTTTTAACTTTTTTATTAACTTCACTTAAACTACCAAACTCTGCATTATCAATATCTACATCTAAAATTCTACGATTACTATAAATAGAAAAGTCTAGTTCTCTATCCTTTTCATTTTCTATCTCTCTCTGTTCCTTTGCTAAATAGAACACATTACCTATAAAATGATGATAGTATCTTCCAGCCCTACCCTTTATATTTTTTAATGCAAACGAAGTTAGTTTGTTCCTACCAACACTAGAATTAATAATTATTACATTTCTCGCATTTGTATTAACACCTTCTATTATTGTTGAAGTACAAAACAAAAAATTAATATCACCATTATTAAACATATTAAGAATTTCTTTTTGAATATACTTAGGAAATTTTCCATGATGTATTCCATATCCTGATTGAAGTATTTTTATAAGACTCCAATAATCTGTAGTGAAAATTCTTTTGTTATTAAGGTATTTTTCAACACCATATCTTTTCTTTAAATGATTAATAAAATCCTCATATTTTTTTACTATCATGTTGTCATTAGGTAGCTCTTTAATTATTTGCATTGAATACTCAATGGTTTTAGCTGGTTTCGAACAATATAATATAGCCTGACCTAACTTGTTATGTACTATATACGTTATAACCCCCCTTATCTTATCTATCGTTTTTAATTTACTATTATCAAATATATCAATATGTTTTAATCCTAGTATAGGATGATGACATGTTGTATTCTTTTTCCATGCATCGAATTCAACTCTCATAGTAGGTTCAAAATCTACCTGAAAACATGTAATATTGTTTTCTTTAAGATATTTTTTCATACCCTCTTTAGAATTGTTAATATTTAGATATGGGCCAGCAATATAATATTCACCTACCTCACGTGATAAAATATATAAAGCTATTCTAAATGCTTTTGCTCTATTATCTAATATTTTATTTTTTTTATTTTGTAACTCTTGTTCATCTCCATTTAATGTTTCTTCATCCACATTAAAATCTTCGTCAATCTTATACATTTCATCAAAGAAGAAAAAATCTATATTAAGATATTTTTTATCTGAAAGAATCTTTAATGTTCGTTCAGGTGTCAGTATAAAAATACTACGGTCATTTTCGTTAACATCACTATAAACATTATTTATAACTTTATAATTTAGGTTTCTATCCTCAATTAGCTTTTTAATTCTTTCTGTATTTTCATTAAGTAATGCCACTGTTGGAAAAACTAATAAAACATTTTTATATCGTTCTTTGTTTAGATAAATTATTTCATTTAAAAGAAATGTTTTGCCAAAAGAAGTAGGTGCGCTTACAAGCAACCTTTTTATATGTAATTCTTGAAATAAATTAATTATATCTTTCTGTCTTTTATCTAAAATGCTATTAGGGTATACACTAGAAGAATAATAGCTCTGAATACTTTGTTGCTTTATATCAATAATATCATTAGAAGCAAGATCATCTATGGAGATTTTATTAACTCCCTTAATATAACCGAAAGTTCTCATTTTTTGTGCCGCTTCAAAAATTATTGAACGATATGGTTCATTATATCTATAATTTTCATTATCAGATAAAAAGCATATTAGATTTCTCATCTCACTTATTAATTTATCCGAATTATCAAAATGATTAATACAATATAATAATCTTTGTAAATAACTCATATTCTCACCTCTTAAAGTACATTATTTTTTCTCTTAGTTCAGGAACACTTTTTATTGGAAATACGTAAAATATTATCTCATAATCAATGTCAATTTCTATATTAAAAACTTTTGTATCGAAATATTTTTTTATACTATCAATACACTCATTTATATTCATTTGTAACTCGGATTCGCATTTATAAATATCATTGGTATATGCTAATAAGCATGGTATTTTAATTGAAACATTCTCTTTTTTTAAATATTCAAATAATTTTTTTTCTTTTTCATCAACCTTATATTTATAGTCAATTGCTTCAAATAAAATATTATTTATTCCATCTAAAAGGTAACTTAAATCTAAGTTGTCAGATTTATCAGCAACATAAAACATAGAATCTGCGAAATATTTATTAATATACTTTTGATTTAAATCATCGCGGATTCCCTCCTTACAATATTTATATGCGCCTGCTTTAGCTTGTCCCAGCCACATACTAATTTTACCTTTTTCATCCTTAACAAAATACAGCAAATCATATCCTTTAATTTCTGAGTTATCCCCCATTTGATTATACTTTGTTCTTGCTAACATTTTAGAACAGGTCACTTCATAAACTTGTATCAACAAATCTAATAATAACTCTCCTACTATACCGTCAGTATTAGGATTTTTTCTTTTAGGTAGCCTATTCTCACATGCATATTTAGCTGCTATTTTTAAATCATTAAGTAATCCTATTTTTTTGTTACGTTCTAAAATCTCATCTTCTGAAAATGCATAAAATACTATATTATCTATTAATAAATCATACATATCGTCTAACCAATTCTTATTTGAATGGTGGCTAAATGGTATATATTCAAAATTATTTTTAGATGCTTGATACTTTACAATAACAATCTTTGTCTTTTGGCAAATCATATTATCATATAGTGTTTTGTAATCCATATTTTTTCCTCCAATAATCGTATAATATACTAAAATTTTACACCTTATTGTAAATTATATCAATATATTGGTGAGATTTTCTTATTTTGTATTTGTATCTTTTAATATTCTTTTATATTCAGCTTCTGATATCAAATCAATTTTAAATATATATTTAAATATGTATAATAAACGTTCTAACTCATACTTGTTGTTTTTTTCTTTTTCTTTCAATTTATTCACCCATTAAAAAACTATATGTTAATATAATCTATTCAAATGGATATATTCTATGAAATTAATTATTAATAAGTGAATTATTAAAATAATATAACATAAATCCAAATTTTTTATTTCTTAGGTAATTACTAGATATAAGTCTCAGGTGTTTAAACTGGACTGGGTTATCATGTCAATTGTAATTCTCTGTATTGTCGCAACCGGACTGTATAAAATATTAGCCTTCTTTGAGAAGAAATATTCAAGAGATACAACCTCCTAGTCTTAAAAGAAATAATCTGGCTTACCTGACTCATAGATCGAAGGACATTATTGTCTATGTCTGCATAATCGAACATGTTTGTTCGAGTCAGGTTACATAACAACAATGTCCTTCATAAAATTATTACGGTAAGTCATACTTCTATTAATTGAAGAACTTTTCCTTATCAAACAACCTCGCTTAGTAATAATATTCAAACTAAATGATAGTATGGGTAATATTTAACTTATCTTTAGTAGATGGTAGATTTATAAAGTCAATCATAAAGTTCAGCTATATCATACCCTCTGAAAGCTTGTGCATTAATTTTTTATAAACATATGATAAAGAATATATAAAATCCAGTTGCGGTTTGTCCGCTCATTTAGTAGAATATAACTGTATAAATATTAAGAAGGAGGGTTATAAAAATATGAAAGATTTTGTTATAACAACGGATTCGAACTCCGACTTACTGGAAGATTACATAAAAGATAAAGAAATCGGTATTATACCCCATTATTATGATTTAGAAGGTGTGACCTACGGAGATGAAGTTAACCTAACTCCGAAAGAGTTCTATGACAAGATGCGGGGAGGTATTATGCCTACAACTATGGCAAGTAATCCTGAGGTAATCCGAAGAACCTTCCAAGGTTATGTTGATCGTGATCTGGACATCTTACATATTAGTTTCTCCTCTGCCTTAAGTGGTGGTTGCAGTAATGTTATGACCGGAGGGATAGAAATATGTGAGGAAAATCCCGGTGCTAAAATTATAGTTTTAGATACCCTCAATGCATCCATGGGTGAAGGCATGCTTGTCATGAAAGCGGTTGAGCTTAAAGAAGAAGGCAAAACTATCGATGAAATCGCTGAATGGATCGAAACCCACAAGCTGGAGTATTGTGTACGCTTTGTCGTTGATGATTTAGGTCATCTACAAAGAGGCGGACGTATCTCGAAAACAACTGCATTTGTTGGTTCTATGATAAATGTAAAGCCCATACTATATCTGAATAATGAAGGACAATTAGTTCCTTTGGATAAGGCAAGAGGCAGAAAAAAATCTTTAACTGCTATCTGTGATAATATGATGAATAGCATGGGTAAATTTAAGGAAGAGAAAGACATTGTCTGTATTGCCCATGGAGATGATTTAGAGGACGCAATGTACCTAGCTGACTTAATTAAGGAACGTCTTCCTCATAAAACAATTATCATGAATACGATAAGCCCCAGTATCGGTGCTCATTCCGGTCCGGGAGCAATTGGTTTATGCTTTAGGGGAGAAAAAAGATAGGTGTTTTCATATTTGATGCACTATATTTTTTAATAATAAAATACTTCTAAAGTCTCAAACGGAAGCTGTTATCATTAATTGCCAGCTTCCGTTTTTATGTGTCTAAGTCTACCGGTTTTTTCTCTACTGTATAATTTTATCTCTAAACTTACTACCATATTGCCTGCTACTATTAAAAAAAACCTTGAATTTTTTTATGGTTTATAATAGAATAGTTGAGTAACAGTTCCTGACTGTATATGTCATGAAATTTTATGCTGGAATAGCTCAGTCGGTAGAGCACTTCACTCGTAATGAAGGGGTCGTCGGTTCAAGTCCGATTTCCAGCTCTTAAGGAATTCAATAATTCAAAAATAAAAGCACTCTTCAGAGTGTTTTTTTGTTGTTTATTTTTATAAGCTATATAAAATATAAATTAATTTGTAAATAAATTGGGATAAATGTATTAAATGAATATAATATCAGTTCAATATGTATATTTGTGTACAATATTATAAAATAATGCTATAAATTATTTTACATTGTAGTATATTATTAAGTATTTTTGTACAATAATGCTTGTATATTTCCAAATTTTGTGTTATGATAATGTTGCTTGCAAGCAATGTAACTATTATTTTTAATGAAAGGAGTGTTCGTTATGAAGAAATCCAAGAAGGCATTTTTAGCAATCTTAATGTGCATCGCGCTTACATTACCTGCTGTAAACGTACTGGCGGCTACAACGATTACGTCAAATCAGAGTGGTACACAAGACGGTTATTATTATGAGTTGTGGAAGGACAACGGAACCACAAGTATGACTCTCAACAGTGGCGGTACATTCAGTTGCCAATGGAGTAACATCAATAATGCGCTATTCCGTAAAGGCAGAAAATTCAACGAGACACAGACCTATCAGCAAATCGGAAACATATCAGTTAACTACGGTGCCACTTATAATCCAAACGGCAATTCCTATTTATGCATCTATGGTTGGTCTGTTGACCCTCTCGTAGAGTTTTACATTGTTGACAGCTGGGGTAACTGGCGTCCGCCGGGGGCATCTTCAAAGGGTACCATTAACGTTGACGGAGGTACATATGACATATACGAAACTACTCGTACCAACCAGCCATCCATTAAAGGTACTGCAACTTTTAAGCAATTTTGGAGTGTTCGTACGTCAAAACGTACCAGCGGAACCATCTCTGTTACCCAACATTTCAATGCATGGGCAAGCAGAGGGATGACCTTAGGAAAAATGTATGAAGTATCCCTTTGTGTAGAAGGTTACCAGAGTAGCGGTAGTGCTAATGTGTATAGCAATACCTTTAGCGTTGGTGGTAGCTCCGGCGGCGGTGGCGGCACTAATCCTACTCCTACCCCTACCCCTCCTCCAAGTGGTGGCGGTGGCGGAACAGCTACGAGAACGGAATGCGAGAGTATGAGTAAGAGTGGTCAGTACACCGGTAATATCAGCTCGCCTTTCAATGGAGTCGCTTTATATGCTAACAATGATATGGTAAGCTATACGCAGTATTTTGCTAGCGGCAACCATAGTTTCACCCTTCGTGGCTGTTCAAACAACTCCAATATGGCAAGGGTTGACTTAAGAATAGGAGGACAGACGAAGGGTACCTTCTACTTTGGCGGTAGCTATCCTGCGTCCTACACCATTAATAATGTCAGCCATGGAACCGGTAATCAACAGATTCAGCTTGTTGTTACTGCTGATAACGGATCATGGGATGCTTTCATTGATTACCTGGAAATCAGGTAAATCCTAAGAAGTAATATATATTATTTTTAAGTGCTAAATCAAACAAGAGAATTGCCTTATCAATTCATCTTGAAGGAACTCCGTATGATTAAACAAAAACCCGGCGGGATCTTTCCTGCCGGGTTTTTACGTTGTATTCACCTATTGATATGAGAAAACGGTACCCTTGTTCTTATGATAGATAATTATAGTCATATATTTTTATATAATACCAACTGTTTTACTTCTTCTCTCCATAAGTACTGTATTCTGCCATACGCCGTTACTATCTTTACCTATTCGTTCACGATGTCCCACTATACGAAAGCCCATCTTCTTATGAAGAGCAATACTGGCTTCGTTGATTTCCATAATGCCTGCTTGTAACGTCCATATACCCTGTTTTTCAGATTCTTCAATTAATTTACTTAACAGTTTTTCTCCGATATGCTTACCACGATAACCTGTTTTTATGTAAATACTTTCCTCAGCCACTCCGGAATAAACTGGGCGAGAACTATAAGGACTAATACCCGTCCAACCAACAACTTCACCCTCAAACTCTGCAACAAAACGACAATATGATAGATGTGCTCTATCCCATTCCTCATAGGACGGAGCTTTCGTCTGGAAAGTAGCTCTCTTTGTATCCATACCTTCCTGATATATGGAAGCAACTGCTTCCCAGTCTTCTCTTTTCATGTCCCTAAGTATAATATCCATGTTAACTTCCCATCGCTTTCATCATTTTTATATTTCAGGTTAAGTAATAATAATACCTGAATAGATCTGTTGTCAACAAGAATCAAAAAACCCATAAGATTGTTACTAATCTTACAGGTTTCAAAGCATCGAGGCGACGGGACTCGAACCCACGGCCTCTGCGTCCCGAACGCAGCGCTCTACCAAACTGAGCCACGCCTCGAATTAGATATTTAAGTGCTTTTATAAAAGCACCGCAATAGATATTATCTATCAAAAAGGCGAAAAAGTCAACTACTAATTTAAGGTTTTTAACTGAAAACCACCGGAAGATATCACATTACCTTCCTCATCCATAGGGCGAATTTGAATCAGTTCACTACCATCTTCAGATACCTTTTCTTCTAACATTTCCTTCTTTATAATAAGTTATTTTATCACTTTTTATCTCTTTTTCCCTATATATTTTCCATTCAGATACACTGCTACCTGTTTCGTACAATAGCAAGGATCAGTATTCCAATGATTCCATAGAATAGTCTTTTGTTTTTCATCAGCTTTTACCCCCAAGGCATACACTTATACTAATTTACAGTTCTTCTATCGTAGGTGATTAAATAGTTATACATAACGTAGATAAATATATTACACTCTATCTTTTCTCTATTATTACTTTTGAAGCCATTTTACTGATTTTCTTAATGCCTCTATTGTTTTCGTCTCAATAACACATCTGCAATTATATTCATTGGCTATTTTTATTCTCTCTTTCAAATTGATGTCGCCACTTCCAAGGGTTAAATGGTTTTTATCACCAACCGCATCATGAATATGAAAATGCCCTAACTTATCTGAATGTTTTAAAATAAACGGCTCATCAATATTACCGGCTGTATAGGAATGTCCAATATCCCATGTTAGTGAAAAAACTTCACTTTCTAATAGACATTCAATTGCCGTTAATTCAAAATCCTGAAATCCATCTGTATTCTCTATTGAGATCTTAATCTTCGAATTACCAACAGCCTCATTACATAGCTCTTTGAAATCTTTAATATCAGACATATAACTTAAATTATATTTCTCAAACAGATAGATCTTTTTATCCGGCAACGTAAAATAAACACCTCGATTCATGTGCATGTTTATTATAGGTACTCTCATTTTCTTTGCAACATTTATCGTTCTTTTTACAGTATCAAAGTATGCTTTTGAAACCGTTCGGTTAAAATCACAAAAATTCAAATTTTCATCTAGGTGTATTGTATAGTAAACTCCATATTGATCTGCTATCTTATTAAATGCATCTGTTTTTTCAAGATATTCAATCTGATACTGTGGGAGATTCATATTTAATTCAATAAAACCCAAACCTAACTCTTTGCATAAGAGAGCCGTTTCTTCCAAATCTTTATTTTCAATCAATGTTGGCATACCAAATTGCATTATATATCCTCCCCACAAGACTAATTTAAATAGTAAATCGGTACTCTGGCTCCATTGATAACCTAATCTTATAAATCAAATATATCCACTTACCTTTTATTAATTCATAATAACATTAAAGTCTACATTTTACTACTGTGTTATTCCATAATTACTCATGTACAGATGTTTGGAATTACTCTGATTATGGGATAAAGCAGAACAAAGAGTTAGCCTTGGCATACTCCCGCGCTGCACGCGTTCGGTAAACCGACAAAATTCCTTACGCGCGAGTGTTCATCCTGCCTGGAAGGCTTATTTGTCTATGACAAAAACGCAGGTGAAGGTGTGCGAAAGGCACGACTTTTCCTGCGTTTTAGAACTAATGTCTATGAAATTATTATTTATACTTGTGGTAGAACCGTTTATGCTCATTGTAGGACTTTATTGGTAGTAGATAGCTATTGAATTAATAAGCTGTAATTATTCCGCCTTCGTTGGCATATAATGAGCTGACTCCCGCTGTATCAACGATAAAACAATCTTTAAACGGTACTCTCTTAAGAATCTCCTCCTTAACAAAGAGGGCTCTCTCATAATTATTACAATGGGAAATTCCCAGTATTCTTTCATGGGGCTTTAATACATCCTGCTCAATTTGCTTTGCCATTGTTATCAGTGCTTTGACAATTCCTCTTGCCTGATCCAACTTATAGATAGTTCCCTCAGGTGTTGCTCCCATAACAGGCTTGATATTAAGTGCACTGGCTATAATTGCCTGCAGACCGGTAAGACGTCCATTCTTTCTTAAGGTTTCTAATGACTCTAATACAAATTTCGTCTTAATATTATCCCTAAAGGTATGAATTTTCTCTACCACTTTATCAAAAGGTGTTCCTCCTTCAATCAGTTCCTTAATTTTCATCGCGATCAAGGTCTGAGCAACAGAAGCAGAACGGGAGTCTATCACCTCTATGTTTTTATCCGGATGCTCTTCCAGATATAAATTCTTAGCTAATTGAGCACTATTATAAGAACCGCTTAAGTTCGATGACAACGTAATCACATAGATATCCCCATCATAGTCAAACTCTTTCATGTAATCCTCCGGTGAAGGACATGCCGATTTTGGACTGTGAGGGCTTGCCTTCACCTTGCTTAAAAACATCTTTTGATCAAAGGTCTCATCATCTCTGATTTGTTCTTCTTCAACAATAAGCGTAAGCGGTACTAGTCTAAAATGCTCGTTTTCTTTCAATTCCTTTGGTAAATCCGTACAACTGTCTCCTATTATCCTATATGACATTTGCTCATCCTCCTGCTATATCCGTAATATTTCTATATTCAGATGTTCCCTCAACTATCACCCATATATTTACATGTCGCAATATCAAAGACGCGTGTTGCAGAAACAATTCTATACAATGTAGTTTTAATTACTATATATAATAGCACAAACATTATATTTTGAAAAGTATTTTATAGAAATTTTATGTTTTATCTAGGAAGCAGCATTCACTTAAGTGTATTATATTTTAATTAATAGGATTTCCAAAATTGCGGTATATAATCGAAGGAATATCATTTAAAATCTTAGGTAACTATTTATATGTTAATTTTAATATTGATCTTTATGTTGATTAATTTATAAATTAATTATTTATTACTTCTTCTTTAAATTCAATCTAACAACACAAATCGTTTTCTAGTTAATGAGGTTTTCCAAATTCTAATTTTCTCTTACGACATGGTAATAATATAACTTATCATGGTAACGTTTTTCCTTTATTTGTGACTTATAACCCATCATAAAAAGGAGTCTCCCAAAAAAGGAGACTCCTATCACTAGTAATTTTCCTATTCTATTTATTATGAAAGAATGATATCATTTATTTCGCCAGTAACATCATAATTTCATTGCTTCTTTGAACAAACTTCGTCATAGCTTCCGGTTCCAGAGATTTATGACTTAGGAGTGCCAGATCATACAGCTGTTCGCAAATCATAGGTGTATTCTCAGAATTTTCATTCGTAATAACATATTGAACCAACTTATGATTGGCATTAAGTACCAAGGTCTCTCCGCCACCACCGAACATGTTAGGATCCATACCGTTCATACTGTACATACGCATCATCTCTTGCATTCTGCGGCTTTCTTCGGAAAGGGTAATAACAGAGGATACCTTTTCATTCTTTAATTTCTCAACCTTAACCTCCAGTTTTTCTTTTCCTAATACTTTACGGAATAACTTGGTCATAGCATCAGTATTGTTCTTTAATACTTTCTGATCCTTTTTCTTCGTTTCTTCCTTAAAGCTGTCGGTGATATCCGCATCAATCCGCTGGAATTTAATCTTCTGATCCTGATATTCAACTTGTGTAATAAACGGTTGATCTATATTATGGGTAAGGATTAACGCATCCAGCCCAGCCTCTTTAAACATATTAATGTACTGACTCTGCTGTTTTTCATCAGTCACATAATAAACCAGTGTTTTATCCTCTTCTTTTACTTCTTCGCCGTTATCCTGAGAATGATCGTGTCCGCAGCCGCATTCTTCTCCGTGCTCATGATCATGGGTGCATTCTGCTGCATGAACATCTTTATCTTTTTCATCAACAGATGCTTCTTTTGTATCCGCATCTGTTACCTCATTAACACTTTCATCCTTGTTCTTCTTATCAGCGGCTTCTTCCTTATCTTCCGCTTTCTTGCCCTTCGCGGCCTCCACATATTCAGCCAGGGTGATATATTTACCTTCCAGATTCTTATAGATGATAGAATCCTTAATCTTATCCCTGAATTTATCATCCTTTAAGCAACCGAATTTAATAAAAGGACTGATGTCATCCCAATACTTTTCATAGTTTTCTCTTTCTACCTTATACATGCCTGAGAGTTTATCTGCAACCTTTTTAGAGATGTAATCCGAGATTTTCTTTACAAATCCATCATTTTGCAGTGCACTTCTGGATACGTTAAGGGGTAGATCCGGACAGTCAATTACACCCTTTAATAACATTAAGAACTCAGGAATAACTTCCTTAATATTATCAGCGATAAATACTTGGTTACTGTATAATTTGATTAAGCCCTCTAAGGAATCATATTCTGTATTAATCTTAGGGAAATATAAGATACCCTTTAAGTTAAACGGATAATCCATATTCAGATGAATCCAGAACAAAGGCTCCTTATAGTCGTGGAACACATCACGGTAAAACTCTTTATATTCTTCTTCGGTACAGTCATTCGGATGTTTTGCCCAGAGAGGATTTGGATTATTAATCGGTTGCGGTTTTTTCTTCTCATTTGCTTTATTATCCGCTTTGCCATCCTCAGAGGCTTTGCCATCTTCATCCACTGTGGTATCAATGATATCTTCATCCGCTTCCTTCTCTTCTTCCACAGGAGCATTGGCGTTCACAAAATAAATCTCAAACGGCATAAAGGAACAGTATTTTTTCAAAATTTCTTTTACCCGGTACTCATTGGAGAATTCATAACTGTCTTCATTTAAATAGAGAGTGATTTCAGTACCCCGCTCGGTTCTGGTTCCTTCACCCATCTCATATTCTGTGCCGCCTTCGGATTCCCAGTGAACCGGAGCTGCATTCGGCTGCCAGGACAGGGTATCAATAGTTACCTTACCTGCTACCATAAAGGAGGAATAGAAACCAAGTCCAAAATGACCGATAATCTGATCCTCATTCGTCTTATCCTTATATTTTTCAAGGAACTTCTGTGCACCGGAAAATGCAATCTGGTTAATGTACTCCTTCACTTCCTCCATTGTCATACCGATACCGTTATCACTGAAACGAATCGTCTTTTCCTCAGGATTTACTGTTACTGTGATTTTGAATTTATTATCCTCAGGAATATTGGCTTCTCCCATGATTTCTAACTTCTTAAGTTTCGTAATTGCATCACTGGCATTGGAGATTAACTCCCTGACAAAGATATCATGGTCAGAATACAACCACTTCTTGATAATAGGAAAAATGTTCTCTGAATGAATTGATAAACTACCGCGTTCTGTACTCATATTTTGCTTTATCAAGTGCGTTCTTTTAAAGCACTTAATAAATCCTCCTTTCCTACTGTTATTATTCTAATTTTTTATTTTTTTCGTAATGGGCAATTTCTTAATCGTCCTGCTGTTTTATAGCTGTAGTTTTCGTAAAGTTCGTCTTATCCCTAATATACTACTCACCATGTTGCCTTCATGCTGAAAAATCAGCATATTATCAGCATATTAATAGAACCGAAACAAGAGAAAACCGGCAAGCCACTTCACTTTTCATGAATAATCAGATATCCTAAATATGTTTAGGAAAATCTTACTTAAATCACAGAAGCTTATCTCCGAAGCAGTTTACTAAACCAAACTGAAACAGCTCCATATAAACCGGCTTATCTATCGAATGTAAGAAATCGCCTTCCTTTGATATGATAATACGTCTGAAAAAAAATGTCAAGAAAAAATTAGCACTCATTTAACTAGAGTGCTAATAATTGATAATTTTTTTCTATATCATTGTCTTAAGTTTCCTCTTCAAAGGCGATTTCCTGCTTCTTCAAAAACTCCTTCACCATATGATCCCATTCCTGTTCCAGTGACTTATCCATAGTAAAGGTTTTTATTGCAGTTCCGGTAATGATATGGAGTCCGCCTTTTTCGAAGCGGATATTCATATATAAGCCGCCGATATCCTCGTTTCGAAATCTTCCTGCCAGTTTCTGCACCAATTCCTCGGTATACTGCGGCGGCAGTTGAAACACAATCTTTAAGGACAAAGGAGTCTTACTTCCTTTAATCATAGAATAAGCAATTCCTCTAACTTCACCCCATAATATATATTTTTGGTTGCCCCGTTCCTCCAGTTCCTCTGATGAAAAGAAGGCATCATTTAACTGGCCTGAGATCTGAAATCCTGTAAAGGTCTGAACATCCATTTCCCTTAACAGAAGATGATCAAATACGGAATTGGTAAGAAGCTTTGCCATAAAGTTCTTAACCTCAGATATTTTAACTGATATCATAAGTATCTCCCGGTAATCATTTTTTAGTTAGAACAAAAAGTTTGCCTAAAACGATTTTAAATTCGTTTTGCTAACAACAGTACAAAAGATTTTAATAGCATTCAAAAAATTTCATATATTAAATATGTTACAGTTTCATTTTACATAATACACTTTCTTTCACTAAAATAATTATACAAAAATTTAAATATTTATTTTAATGGATTAAATGTTTTCTAATCTTTTTATTAGATACAATAACCTTATCGATTTTTCACGAATAAATGCGTAAACTTCACGTAAATTCAAGGTGTTCATCAATTTACTAGTATATAATTTTTTGAATTACGAACAATAATATCATAGACTTTTCAAATCAGAAGTTATAATACTCTCTCATCAGTTAGGAGGATTGTAATCATGTATTTTCAGCCATCAAAAAAAACATATTATCGTTTCCCTTCCACAGATAGTATAAATGCCCTTGATTCAAGATACTATTTCCCCGATAAACCCGGATATTCACAAGAAAGTACCCGGTTAGAAAACAAGACCACAAACCATGTACAGGAACGAGAAAAACAATACGATCTTTAATATTTATACGAACCGATCAATCAGGTATATGATTACCAAATGTGCGGGGTAAAAGACGTAAAATAAATATTTTATGTTTTTGCCCCGTTCGCCGTTGTAAAAGCCGATAAAGAACATGGAACAGGCAGCTAGGATGCCGAACAAAAAGTCACCGTTTAGATATCCTAATACAATCAGGATGGACATAACGTTAAGAACTTTATTTCCTCTGAACAGATAAAAACCTACAATCAAAAGAATTCCAAGATGCTGATAATCCAAATTTAAAAGAGCTGCTAAGAAACTAAATGCTAATGTTAAGGCAGCGTTGATAATATTAATCCTTAATATATCTTTTTGATACTTTTCTTCTACCGTGTGCATAATATTTATAACAATCAGACCCAAGGTCAGGGTAAAGAAAATATTCTGATGTTTGAATTCAAGTACCGATCCATAGAACGCCAGATCAAAGGGGATTTCTGAAATCAATGCAAAGATACCCATTCTGGTAATATATTTATATACATCCTTCGTATGATATAATCCCTCTACAATTAAAAAAGCAAAGATCGGAAATGCCAGACGTCCGATTCCACGAAACACCAACCATTCAATGGTGTTACTGTTCGTGATAAACACTGCTCCGACATGGTCGATTAACATAGTAATAATGGCAATTAATTTTAGTACAAATGAGCTCATATAGGTTTCCTTTCAATTTACATTTTCTTATTATCTATTAATTTATATATGCATTCTCTTATTCAATTCAGTCCTGATATTATCCCCTTGGAATAAAATCAATGCAGATAAGGATATTGCACTGGCCGCTACACAGATAATGGACGGATATAAGACATTCAAGACTCCCAAGAGAATAAAGATCGCCGGAATAAATCCAAACACAACATCTACCAGAAGATAAACAATCATATCCCGTGCTCCGATTTTTAGTAATTTCCCTCCGATTGCCATTACAATCATGGCTATAACACACATCGACGGTATTACATAATCAATGGACCAACCATGCCATCCCATGGAGCGATCCCATAACACAGATAACACACTGATTAATACAACCTGCCATACAATGGTCTTTGGTATATTGTTTTTCTTTCGGATAATAAAAAACAAGCTTACCCACATACACAAAATAGCTGCTGCCACCAATAGAGACCATCTCGAATCCTTCGTAAATATCGCGTTGATCGAAAAGCTTACCGCTATGGCAACGATGGAGATTAAAATCAGAACCCTGATGAAAATGTTAAATTCCTGATATATCGTAGGGATATGAGGAAATACTTCGTCCTCTAAATCACCCTGTCCCTTAAGGATACCTCCACAGAGAGGACAGATACTGTTCTCTCCTTTTGTTGTTATCTTACAATACTCGCAAGTCTGCACTTTATTTCCTCCATTTCATAGGAAATTATAATCTATAGCTTAAAAGATCTCTTACTTCATAGGTTCACACAAAACCCACATAACCTAGTCAATCCACCTAGAATAAGCAATTCCTGGTAACCCTTCATCCATCTTCTATGCTACCGGAGTTCTTATACTTCCTTTGTATTGGAAGCCACTGTAATAGAAATTCCCTCCTGAGAGAGCATTCGAAAGAAATTCTTCTGGATATCTGTACCGACAAAGGGGGAAGCAAAACTGATGACCAGATTGTTCCCAAAGGAACAGATGCAAATCTGAGGTCTTTTCGCGCTGGTAAAACAATCAAACATATGAATATAGGTACTTAATTCCTCCGTTACATTCACCTTACCAACATTGGATAAGGCAGCCGTTATTCCCCTATCGTTTAAGAAGTTAGCAAAGCGAAGAACTACATCCTTCAGAAATAACGGAACCACCCGCATGAATGCATTATGTTCTAGGGCCGATAGGCGGTTCATATGCTCTCGAAGCTTATCCTGGGTTAACTCCCTGGCAAAACCCTCTTTAACCTCTTTTAAAATATCCTCCAGGTCATCTCCCATTTTGCTAAAATTATATCTAATGTTAATCGTGGTAAAGAAATTACGGGCCGTAACCGAAGGAAAATAAGTACGCAGATTAACCGGTACAGATAAAACTACTGGATATCTTCTGCTTCTAAGGGGCATCTCCTGATGAATTGCTTTTAAGAATAAAGCCGTTAAATATATGGTCATAGTGGTATCATATCGATGGGCCAGATCAATCACTTCTTTCACCGGCATCACCCCTTCAATTACCTTAAGCCGGTTATCAATAGAACGCCTTCCCATGATGTGATAAGCCTTTGTAAGCTTGAATCGTTTTGGAATTTGATCTCCGTTATAATTCTTTAAAAAGCTGTCATCCATTTTTTGTGAGATGGAGGCATCATAATCCAAAGTGGGAAGCTTATCACCAAAATCTTCTTTATATTTTATAATTATATAATAATAAAGTAAGGTTTTTAAAAATCCCAAAGCACCGGTACCGTCGGTCAGAGAATGATAAACCTCCAGATTAATACGCTTTTTATAATAGGTGACCTCAAAAAGCAGGTTTCTTCGGTTGTGGTGATATAGCATGCTGCAGGGTAGCTTATGTTCTTCCATAACCACAGGCTTTATATCCGTACTCTCAAAATAATACCAAAAAACTCCCCGTCTAAGTACCGAACGGTAAAACGGAAATAACACCATGGTTTTATCCAAGGCTTCCTGCAAACTTTTTTGTTCTATGTCATCCTTAAGCTCACATACAAAACGAAATACTTTCGTATCCTTCTCATTCGTGGTTGGAGGAAATATCTTGGCCGCATTATCAAGTCTTGTCCATTCTACGGGCATCTTTTTCGTCATAAAACCTATTCCCAACCTCCCTTCCGGTTCTTTTCTTTTATAGACATCCTTCGTCTAAACTAATTTTATATGAAAAATATGATTCATTATCATTTGAACATCATTTAATTCGTCCAGAGCAAATATTGTATTAAAAATATCATTTGTTTCATTTGATTATCCTTTGATTGTAAACAATTGTCCCAAGAATATTCCTATACTTCGCTTTCTCTGTATCAGCTTACGATTATAACGAATGTGATATTGATTAGCGTAAACAGTTCGTTAATTATACCAAGTGTAGTCTTAGGACAATTCATTTATCCTATTTAATATATATAACGAATAAAATCTCTTCTAATCTTCAACTTCCGGAATTCTCTGTATCCTAACATCCGTAAAGATATCATCCTCATCATAGCTGGTCGTACTGAATTCTGAAACCACTGCCCCATTATCACCGGCCTGGAACCAATGCTTTGTGTTTGGTGCAAGGGTGTATTGTTCACCGGGTTTTAGAACGATTTCATGAAACACCGTATAATATTCTTTGCCATTGTCCGGAATTCTGGCTTTGATATCCTTTGTATCCGGTCCATCCACATAGAGATAGACTTCACCGTAACGAACTCGGAAGGTCTCCTCCTTACCGGGATATTCCCCTATCCTGGGATGGCGATGCTCCGGGCAGGTTTGTCTTGGGAATAGCACCAACTCCTTCGCACAGCACCTTTTCGTATTCACATAAGTCACCAGTTGAAGACCTACGTGTTCTAAATCATCTAATCCAAAATCAGCCACCTCAATTGATGACTTCTCTTCCTCTGTCAGTACAATACTTGCCCGATTAAAGAGCTTAATCGCTCTTAATCTTGCCGCTTCATATACATCATGTTTCATAAAAACCTCCATATGCAAACAAACTTAATCTGCTTCAAATTATTTTTTGTAATCCATACACAAATTCATGAAAGCATATTATCATACTAAGATAATTACCTTTATCAATTAATTTAAAATCTATTTTATCACACAAATAACCGTGAAAATGTATTATTTATATAAATTCTCTTTGAAAATGTTTTCTTTGTGAGTTTTTTGTGAGTGTTTTCTTTGTGAAAATTCCTTTGTAAGTAGTCCCATCATATTAATCGCTACTATTTGATGAAGAGTCAATGATACATAATCTATATATTAACAAATACCAGACATATCATTATAGTATAGCTGGATTTAGTCCTCATTGCGTAGGAAGCGATTGATTAATTCATAGCTTCTCTTCACATGGACAAAATGCTTTGGAAGTGAGATAAAACCATGAAGAGCATCCTTCATCCGGTATACCTCTACCTGATTCCCATGTTCATGAAGTTTCCTTCCGAAAGCCTCACCCTCATCTCTAAGGGGATCATATTCCGCTGTGATGATCAGGGTCTTTGGCTGCCCAGATAAATCCTTGGCTAACAAGGGGGCCAGATAAGGGTTATTAAGATCCTCCTCGCAACTAATGTAAAGCTCAATAAAATCGCATATCCTCTTCGATGTCAGTAAATACCCTGTTCCATTCTCATGAACAGAGGCAAATGGAGATGAGCTACTGTGATCATTATAGGTGGACGGATAGATAAGAATCTGCTTGGATGGTAAGAATTCACCCCGATCTCTGGCCATCATAGAGACGACGGCTGCTAGGTTACCTCCGGCGCTGTCACCAATCAAAGTAATATTCTCCTTCTTCACATCAAAAAGTTCTGAATCCAAAAATATCTCTCTTGCAACCGTATAACAATCCTCCGGGGCTGCCGGAAAACGATTCTCAGGGGCTAACCGATAATCCACGGATACTACAATATGCCCTGTTATCTTCGCCATATTAGAACATACAGTGGAATAGCTGTCAATATTGCCGATTACCCAGCCTCCTCCATGAAAAAATATCAGGATCTTATTCTCTTCCTCCGTCTCCGGCGGGAAGAATATCCTTACCGGGATTTCATGGTCTGTTCCGGCTATCTTATGATCCCACATCTCATAAAGAGGCTTAAGTGACGGATGGATGGCCTTCGTCATCTGCCTCTGCAACTTATAGGTCTTCTTAAGGTCTAAGTCCGGATACGACAATGCCTTCAGTGCTAACCTCATAGCTTTATTGATTGCCATAAAATCCCCCTAATATTTGTTAACTACATTCTAACCAAGTTAAATCTAAAAGTCAAACGAAAACAATATCACAGGCTTGTATTAGGATTGAAAGATATCAATTAGTATAAACTCATGAACCATATATAATTTTACCTTTTTTTCCAATAGAACTGAGGAAATACAGGATAATACATTGAGGACATTCTTTCTTCATGTTATACTACAATATATTACAAATTGAAGATGTTCTATCCTATAATCCGAAGTATCTGATGATGAATAAGCTTGATTCTCCGTAAACAAGACGGGCGTTTCATAGCATAATAACAAAAGAACACAATATAATATCATTTTAACGAATGGATTATAATATCTTTTAAGCTTATACGGATAACTAGAACAAACCAAGAAAATATAAAATGAGATAAACAGGAGGCGGTTATATGTACTATAAAAAATACGGAGATACGGATATGTTGGTTTCCGCAGTCGGCATGGGAGCGATGCGCTATGATGAAGAAGATGTAAAAGCCGGCCGATTTGAAAAATGTGCCGAGGTGGCTTTGTATGCCCATGAAAAAGGAATTAACTTTTTTGATAGCGCACCCTTTTACTGTGATGATAAGAGTGAAATCATCACAGGTATAGCATTATCTCAGCTTCCAAGAGACAGCTACTACATCTCCTCTAAGATGAATTTAGGGACCGTCGGGGGCAAATGTGATGCAGATGATTTCAAAAGAAGGTTAGAAAATTCCCTTACCAGACTAAAGGTAGATTATCTGGATTTTTATTATCTGTGGTGTATGCTAGATTTAGAATCATATAAAAAACAATATGATATCCTATATAAATATTTTGAACAGGCGAAAAAAGATGGTCTGATTAAGAACATCACCTTCTCCTCCCATATGCAAGGTAATGATCTTGAGAAGGTAATCGAAACCGATGCCTTTAAAGGAATGCTAATCGGATACAATGCCCTGAATTACCGTTTCCGTCAGGCAGGAATTACAGCTGCCCACAATAGAGGTATGGGTATTGTGGTAATGAACCCCTTAGGCGGCGGTTTAATCCCAAGTAACCAAAAAACCTTCTCCTACCTGGCAGAGGGTACTGACCTTACCGTTCCTCAGGCTGCCCTTAGATTCGTAGCCTCCCATAAGGAAATTACCGTTACCTTAGCCGGCATTACAACGAAGCAACATGTGGATGATGCAGTAAAGTCCGTTGAAAACCTGGTAGAAAAGCCTGCCAAGGAAATCTGTGCAGAATTTGAGAGCAAAGGGGTTGCCCTTAATAACCTCTGTACCGGTTGTGCATACTGTAAGGGCTGTCCGGCAGATATTGACATACCGAAATTCATGGATGCCTATAATGAGAAACTACTGGGTAACAGTATTGAGAACCGTATCAAATGGCACTGGGGTATACCAATGGAGAAAGCGGCTGAATGTATCAAATGCGGCCAATGCGAGACCTTATGTACCCAGCACTTAAATATCATGGACCGTTTGGATGAGATTGCTCTGTTGAGGGGATAAACAATTGACTTATAGGCTATGACATAATATCCAAAACGGGTGAGACTGCTATTATATCATATTAAGCTGAAAATAGATAAGGCGGAACTTAGGGTCCAACCCTATATCCCGCCTTATTTTTATATATAATTCCCCAATAAAACACTTGCAAATTCAGCATGATACGATACAATAGTAATGATGATTTATAATAGAATGAGTTGGTATGCCAATTCATATGTCATATTAAATGATAGAATAATCACTCTGTGATTATTTGATGTCACTCTGCTATCATCCTTATGACAGGATAAGAACGAGAATTTAGGAGGTTTTTCATGATACAGGCAAGTAACATAACACTAAGATTAGGAAAGAGGGCATTGTTTGAAGATGTAAACATTAAGTTTACCGAAGGCAACTGCTATGGTTTGATTGGTGCCAACGGTGCCGGCAAGTCCACCTTTCTCAAAATATTAAATGGGCAATTAGAGCCTACCAAGGGAGATATTATCATAACTCCCGGACAAAGATTATCCTTCTTACAGCAGGACCACTTTAAATATGATGAATACAATGTATTAGACACTGTAATCATGGGTAATAAGCGCCTGTATGATATCATGAAGGAAAAGGATATCATCTATGCGAAAGAGGATTTCACCGAGGAAGACGGTATCCGTGCCAGTGAGTTAGAAGGTGAATTTGCTTCCATGGATGGCTGGGAAGCGGAATCCAATGCTGCCACTCTTTTAAACGGATTGGGCATTGATACAGAGCTTCATTATAAGAAGATGAGCGAATTAAAAGGCGGCGAAAAGGTGAAGGTATTATTGGCACAGGCGCTGTTTGGCAACCCTGACATTCTTCTCCTTGACGAGCCGACGAACCACTTGGATCTGGAAGCGATCCGTTGGTTGGAAGAATTTTTAATTAACTTTGAAAATACGGTTATCGTAGTATCCCATGACCGTTATTTCTTAAATAAGGTATGTACCCATATCGCTGACATCGATTATGCGAAGATCCAGCTCTATGCCGGTAACTATGACTTCTGGTATGAATCCAGTCAGCTCATGGTAAGACAAATGAAGGAAGCCAATAAAAAGAAGGAAGAGAAAATCAAAGAATTACAGGAATTTATCCAACGCTTCTCTGCCAATGCCTCAAAATCAAAGCAGGCTACTTCCAGAAAAAAAGCTCTGGAAAAGATTGAACTGGATGACATCAGACCTTCCAGTAGAAAATATCCATATATTGATTTTAGACCTAGCAGAGAAATCGGTAATGAAGTGTTAACCGTTGAGAATATCTCTAAAACCATCGATGGCGTTAAGGTTCTTGATAATATCTCCTTTATCGTTGGTAGGGAAGACAAGATTGCTTTCGTTGGTCCGAACACAACCGCTACCACTACCCTGTTTAAAATACTTGCAGGAGAGCTGGAGCCGGATGAAGGAAATTATAAATGGGGAATCACAACCAATGTATCCTACTTCCCCAAGGATAGTACCAAGCTTTTCTCCGGGGATGAGACCATCGTGGATTTCTTAATGCCGTTTTCTCCGGAAAAGGATGTAACATACGTTCGCGGCTTTATGGGAAGAATGCTGTTTGCCGGTGAAGAAGGAGCGAAGAAAGTGAATGTCCTTTCCGGTGGTGAGAGGGTTCGTGTTCTTCTTTCCAAGATGATGATTGCCGGTGCCAATGTTCTGCTCCTTGATGAACCGACCAACCACTTGGATATGGAGTCCATCACTTCCCTCAATAACGGATTAATTAAATTCCCCGGTGTAGCCCTGTTTACCTCCCCTGACCACCAGTTTATTCAGACAACAGCGAACCGTATTATGGAGATTACTCCGAGCGGTCTTATTGATAAGATTACAACCTACGATGAATACCTTGATAGTGATGAGATGGCAAGAAAGAGACAGGTAATGCAATACGATAAAGAAGACGACGAAGACTAGATAAAGAAAATGATGTAGTTGAAAGCAATGGGATATTTCACCCATTGATATAAACTTATCATTTAGTCCAGTTTGAGTTAATGCTTTGACTAATAATCGAACCTAAGGATAAATTATTCGTATTTTATCTGTAACTCTTGGGATTGACATGATCCTACCATAACTATACAATAATGATATACGACAGTATTTGCGACACATATACTTTCGTATATCATTATTTTTATCATAAGGCTTAGGAAAATGTGGCAAGTATAAGCTATCATATACAGAATAGAAAAGTTCACTTCTTCCAGACAATATCTTATGGGTTATATTGCTTGATTTAATACTGGTTTAAAGACTACAAGTACTCTAAAAGAACAAACGCCTGATGAACAGGTAACGAGTAATAATAATTTAAATAATTTTCATTACTATAAGAGTAAATTATTTAGATTTATTCAAATTTAGGGAGGTCATTATGAGTAAAACATTTGTTTTTATACGAAGGAATTTATCTGCCTTGATATTTTTGACCATTTACATTGTATTAGCCGTTGTATATATTTTTTTAGAAGGATTTTTACCGGATAATCAGTTTATTCTACTGACTACCATGCTTCCCTTAATTATTCTTGGAGGAATTCTTGATTATATTTTAAGCAAGAATTCCGAATTAGTAAAAAGCTATAAAACCTTTGCTCAGATCTTACCCTCCGGTTTTCTTTTATTATTTTTAATATCTGCCATGATTGACCGGATCGGAAGGAATCCTATTGAAGCTTTTGAATATATCTATATTTTCTTTATAACGGTTCCGTTTTTTATTGCCAGTTACCATAAGGAAGGTCATAAAGAAAGAATGAAATTCTCTTTAACCGGTTTGGCATTTATGGTTGCTGTCTATATGTGGCTTACTACACAGACCAATTATTTGTTGGAAAACTCTTATGTTTTAGTTTATTTCTTTTCGTATTTTATGATGTTTTATGCTGCTTCCTGTATCTACAAAGCGGCCTACATCAGTACGATCCTTGGTATATTGAATTCAATTACCCTTTTGGTTCTACGGTATTTCCCTTTTACTGCGAAAGCAACCTTTTATGGATGGGATCGTGACATCTTCCAAAACTTTGAGATTTTAATGCTCTCAACCTTTACTCTGTGTATCCTGCTTCGTTTGTTTGCATCTGTATACAATAGCAGGACACCAAATCAAAAACCACAAAACATTGATTAGTTTTAACCCCCTGTAACTCAGTGAATGCTATCGGAATATGATAGAATTGAGACTGATTTTATAGGGGGTTTATTCATGTCAATAAAGTATGACAATACTGTCATTGCTTTAGAAGGTTCGGATTATGTTCCGGTATTAATGAATGAGAATGTATACTTTGGGGGAAGCCAGATGTGGTTTCCTGCCAATCATAAATTCGGTACGGATTATATTTTGCATCATTATGGATGCGGCACCATAGCATGTGCTGATCTGTTCTTATATCTGGCTTTACAGGATGATTCCCAACGCACTTTGTTAACCGAGATTGCATTACAAGGGATCGATTCTGTATATTATATAGATTATATGTCTTATGTTCGAAAGGTAAATGATTTATATACCAAAACAAAGCGTTGGCTAGCAGTACTTGGAACAAAACTTGCAGCTGCTATCAACGACTATAGTGAGGCGTATCATATTGGCTATTATGCAAAATGGAAATTGGGTTTGTCCTATTACGACATGTATGAAATCATGGAAGAGATGTTAGATCATAACATACCGGTCATACTTTCCATCGGACCAAATACCCCAAAGCTATGGGGTAAGAATGGGATTTCGTTCTATCAACAGTATAAAAAAATCATCCTCTTAGAGTCTTCGGATTTTCAGCCTGATGTTAATAAGAAGGATACCAATGTAACAGAGTCCTCCGAGGAGATCTATTATGAACCTATTACGGTCTATGCTTATAAAGAAGTAAAGAAGGATATTAACAGTCATTATGTTACCGTAACCGGCATAATAAAGGATGAAATTGACTCTACCATAATGCTTTGTATCTCCTCCTGGGGAAAGAAATACTATATTAACTATGAAGAGTATCGAAATTATATAGAAGAAAACAGCGGCACCTATACCAGCAGCCTTGTTTATATTAAATAATTAAGGAGGCCACTTAAGAGTTAATTCCTTTCGTGGTCTCCCTTCAAACATAAGTAACACAACTTACATGTTTCTAAATTTTTGATAACGCTGCTCAAGTAAGGTATCCAAGGGCTGTTGCATAAGCTCCTGTAAATCCGACTCTATTAAGTCTTTTACACTTTGCGTTATCATATCAATATCATTATGTGCTCCTCCTGCCGGCTCCGGAATTATTCCATCAATAATTTTATACTGATATAAATCCTGAGCAGTGAGTCTCATATCCTTAGCTGCTTGCTCTGCCTTAGAGGAATCCTTATATAGAATGCTGGCAAAGCCCTCCGGTGACAATATAGAATATACCGCATGCTCTAACATATAAACCTTATCTGCAACGCCCAGAGCCAGAGCTCCGCCGCTTCCACCCTCCGAGATTACTACGGATATGATTGGGGTCTTTAGAAGCATCATTTCTGCCAAATTGGTAGCGATTGCTTCTCCCTGCCCTCTTTCTTCCGCTCCAAGTCCACAAAAAGCACCTGGGGTATCAATAAAGCAAATGACAGGCCTATGAAATTTTTCTGCCTGCTTCATTAACCGTAATGCTTTTCGGTATCCTTCCGGATGAGGCATAGAAAAGTTCCTTGTGATATTTTCCTTTGTATTTCTTCCCTTTTGCTGCGCAATTACAGTGACAGGTATGCTACCAAAGAAGGCGATTCCTCCAACGATTGCCCTATCCTCCCCAAAATACCTGTCACCGTGCAGCTCAAGAAAACCATCAAAAATTCGCTCTATATAGTCAAGTCCAGTTGGTCTAAGAGGCATTCGAGCCAGTTTTACTTTTTCCCATGGTGTTAAATCCATGATGCCCTCCTACTTAATAACAGAGTGTTTATTTCTCTATCCAAACACTCAGTTTAATATTTGAAGCATTTCATAAGATGTTCCTAAAAACTGATAGAAACGATTCTCATTTTTTAAATTCTATGTTATAACTTCATTTCGTTCTACCTATCCATCTGAATACCTATAGAACTTCTTAAAAGATTAGTAAGTACATCAGTAAATGAAAAATGTATTATCTTCTGTTAGATTTCAGCATAATCTAAGCTTTTCATTCCTATCTCTATTTACATTTATCTAATATATCCTTACTCAATCCACACGAATCATTTAGTTACATATATTATCTTCAACGATATCTTCGCCTGTATTATCTGTGCTATTATTACTATCTTTCAGATTATCTTCCGAATTATTTTCGATATTATCTTTCACAATATCTTCCATCATGTCGCTCTCCTGCGTATGCAGTTTTAGGATTGTCCCTAAGGTGGTCTTTAGTGTATCTCTGGTAACTATACGATCTACGAATCCATGTTCCAATAAAAACTCAGACCTTTGGAAACCCTCCGGCAGTTTCTGTCCGATGGTCTGCTGAATGACTCTGGGGCCTGCAAAGCCGATTAATGCTCCGGGCTCCGCTAAGATGATATCGCCTAACATGGCAAAGCTGGCTGTAACACCACCGGTGGTCGGATCTGTCAATACCGTAATATAGAGTAGTCCCGCTTCACTATGCTTTGCTACCGCCGCACTCACCTTAGCCATCTGCATAAGCGAAAAGATACCCTCCTGCATTCTAGCTCCTCCGGATGCTGTAAATACGATTACCGGTAATCTTTCCTCGGTCGCCCGTTCAAATACTCTGGTAAGCTTTTCACCGATTGCAGTTCCCATACTTCCCATGAAAAAGGCAGCATCCATCACACCCAGCATAACGGGCACACCTTCAATCTTACCCTTGCCGGTAACCAATCCGTCCACAAGGCCGGTTTGGGTCTGGGTTTTTACCAATTTATCCGGGTACCCCGGGAATTCTAAGGGATCTTTCGTAGTCAGCTGCTTATCATATTCTAATAGTTCGCCGTCATCCAAAATCATGGCAAACCGTTCATTGGCGGATACTTTAAAATAATAACCGCATTCATCGCACATCTTAAAATTCTTAAGAAGAAGCTTCGTATAGATCACCTTGCCGCACTTGGGACACTTTGTCATAATCCCCTGAGGTACGTTCGGTTTTTCCTCCTCGGGTTTTTCAATATCCTGAGGTCTTACCCTATAGATTTTTGATGTTGCATATTGCTTTGCCTTAAACGGATTTTTATTCATGACGCTTCATTCCCTCAATTAAGCCGGTATGATATTTTCCTGAGATAATCTCATCTCTTTCCAATAATTCATATTGGAAATCAATGTTGGTTTCTATTCCATCAATTACAAACTCAGCCAGCGCTCTCTTCATACGATGTATTGCTTCATTCCTGTCCTTGCCATATGCTATTACCTTAGCCAGCATGGAATCGTAACAGGACGGAACCATATAACCCGGATAGAGGGCACTATCTACCCTAACTCCAAAGCCTCCCGGAAATAATACATTCTTAACTAATCCGGGACATGGCATAAAGTTTTTCTTGGGATCCTCCGCATTAATACGGCATTCAATGGCATGACCCTTGAATTCGATATCCCTCTGACGAAAAGCCAACTTTTCACCGTTGGCTACCTTGATTTGCTCTTTGATCATATCGATACCGGTTACCATCTCAGTTACCGGATGCTCTACCTGTATTCTTGTGTTCATTTCCATAAAGTAATAATTACCATGAGCATCCAACAAAAATTCTATGGTTCCTGCATTTACATAACCAGTTGCTTTCGCTGCTCTCACAGCCGCGTTGCCCATTCTGGTACGAAGTTCCTTACTCATAACCGCTGAGGGTGATTCCTCAATCATCTTCTGATTTCTTCTTTGTACGGAACAGTCACGCTCACCTAAGTGTACCACATTACCATGCTTATCTGCAAGAATTTGGAATTCGATATGTTTAGGATTTACAACTAATTTCTCCATATATACTTTATCATCACCAAAAGCAGCCTTCGCTTCGTTTTTGGCGGAATTGATAGCATTTTCCAAGTCCTCGGCACGATGTACGGCTCTCATTCCCTTTCCGCCACCACCGGCAGAAGCTTTGATCATAACCGGATAGCCGATTTGTTCAGCCAATAGTTTTGCATCCTTAATACAATCTATCTCTCCGTCCGAACCGGGTACTACCGATACCCCTGCTTTTATCATGGTTTCTCTAGCCTTTGATTTATTCCCGAGCATATCTATGGTATCTGCGCTGGGTCCAATAAATGTAATATTACAGTCTTCACACATTCTGGCAAAGGAGCTGTTCTCCGATAAAAAACCAAAACCCGGATGTATGGCAGTGGCACCTGTTAATACAGTTGCACTGATTATGTTCTGCATGTTTAGATAGCTGTCCTTAGATTTTGCAGGGCCGATACAAACAGCTTCATCTGCAAGCATTACATGAAGCGCCTCACGATCTGCTTCTGAGTAAACAGCAACCGTCTCTATATCCATCTCCCTGCAGGCACGAATAATTCTGACAGCTATTTCTCCACGGTTTGCGATTAATATTTTCTTAAACATCGTAATTCTCCTTGACTTAGTCCGATTATTCTCCGATGGCAAATGTAAAGACTGCTTCAACCGCAACCTGGTCCTCTACCTTTGCCACTGCAGTTCCGACACCAAAATTACCTTTACTTTTTATTATCTCCACTTCTAAGGTTAAAACATCACCAGGTATGACCTGACGTTTAAATTTTACCTTATCCATTCCTCCAAAATAAACAAGCTTTCCGGCATTACCCTCAACAGTCAGCATTACTAAAGCACCTGTCTGTGCCAATGCTTCCAGAATGATAACTCCCGGCATAACTGCTTTCCCCGGAAAATGTCCTACGAAATAAGGCTCATTCATCGTAACACATTTTCTTCCGACAGCTTTTTTACCCGGTTCTAGTTCATCCACCCGGTCGAGTAATAAGAATGGTGGTCTGTGTGGAATTATTTTTTGAATCTCATCGATATTTAACATAATAAATCCTTTCTGTTCTAAAACTTGGATTATCTCCATATCGTTATCTTTCGTACTATTTTAATTCAGTACCAATAGATATGATAGAATAATCCATGGTATAGGCATCTATAAATCCGTATACAAATATTAAGCATACTCAAATACAAAGAAAGATACCTTAATTAATCTTTTTATAGAATTAACTACGACTAGCGTATAATAAATAATGGTTGCCCAAACTCCACCATATCTTCATTCTCTACAAGAATATCAACTACTTCACCGTCGTATTCACTTTCAATCTCATTCATCAGTTTCATTGCTTCAATGATACAAAGCGTCTGGCCTTTTTTCACCTTATCGCCAACTTTTACAAAAGCCGGTTTATCAGGAGCAGACTGTGCATAAAAGGTCCCTACCATCGGAGACAGCATCTTCTTACCGCTAATTTCCTCCGTTTTAGCCTCTGCTTCCGGTTCAGGTGCGGACATAGGTTGAACTGCTGCCGGTGCTGCTATTGGTGTTGGTGCACTCATCATCTGGGGTATGGATGGCTGCACGGTTGTAACCGGTACTGTACTACCTTTTTCCATACAGATACGAATACCCTCTTCTTCTATCTCAAGTTTTGTTAAATCCGTCTGGTTCATCTCTTTCATTAAATTAAGAATTGCTTTATAATCCACGATTATACCTCCATATTCTTAAAAACTACGGTTGCATTATGTCCGCCAAAACCTAAAGAATTGGACATAACATAGGAAAGCTTTTGTTTACGACCGGTATTTGGAACATAATCCAGATCACATTCCTCATCGGCAACATTTAATCCTATCGTTGCCGGTATAAAGCTTTCATCAATTGCTTTGATGCAGGCGATCGCTTCAACCGCTCCGGCTGCTCCTAACAAATGCCCGATCATGGATTTGGTGGAGCTTATGGGAACATTGTAAGCTTCCTCTCCAAGTGCTAATTTCACTGCCATGGTTTCCAATTTATCATTCACCGGAGTACTGGTTCCGTGAGCATTAATATAGGAAACCTCTTTCGGTGTAATTCCGGCTTCGTTCATAGCCAGCTTCATCGCTCTTGCTCCGCCTTCTCCGTCCGGGGAAGGTGCTGTAATATGATAAGCATCGCCGGTAGCTCCATATCCTACTACCTCTGCATAGATTTTAGCACCACGTTTTAGGGCATGTTCATAATCTTCAAGTACTAAGATTCCTGCTCCTTCTCCCATTACAAAACCATCCCGCTCTTTATCAAACGGTATGGAAGCTCTCTTAGGATCCGTACTGGTTGATAAAGCTGTTAAGGAAGAAAATCCTGCGACTGCCAGAGGTGTTACGGAGCCTTCGGTTCCTCCTGCTAAAATCACATCTGCATAACCATGCTTAATGGTACGGAATGCCTCACCGATACTATGACTACCTGTAGCACAGGCTGTTACTATGTTCGTGCATATACCCTTGGCACCGTATTTGATAGCTATATTACCTGCTGCCATATTGGTAATAATCATCGGTATGAATAAGGGGTTAACCCGTCTGGGACCTTTTTCAAACAAGGTCTTCGCTTCTTTTTCAATGTTTTCAATACCACCGATACCGGAGCCTACAATAACACCTAAGCGCTCCTTATCCAGTGTCTCGAGATCCAACTTGGAATCCTCGATTGCTTCCCTCGCTGCAGCGATTGCATATTGAGAGAAGCGGTCCATTCTTTTTGCTTCTTTCGGGTCCATATACTTTTTCGGGTCAAAATCCTTCACCATGGCTGCCAGTTTTACGGAGTATCCTTCTGTGTCAAAGCTGTTAATAAAATCGATTCCGCATTTTCCTTCTTTTACATTTTGAAAGAATTCTTCCACACTGTTGCCTATCGGTGTGATTGCACCCATTCCTGTAACGACAACTCTATGATTCATATAATCTGATTCCTCCTAATTGTGCTACATAACCATGCCACCGTCAACCTGTAAAACCTGACCGGTGATATAATTTGCCGCTTCTGAGGCTAAGAAGCTAACGGCTCCTGCCACCTCACCAACTGTTCCATAACGTTTTAACGGTATATTAGCAATGCTGGCTTCCTTAATTTTATCAGACAAAGCATCGGTCATATCTGTCTGTATAAAGCCTGGAGCTACCGCATTCACAGTAATTCCCCTGCTTGCCAATTCTCTGGCAGCTGACTTCGTCATTCCTATGATACCGGCTTTTGATGCCGCATAATTCGTCTGCCCGATATTACCGGTTAATCCTACCACGGATGATATATTAATGATCTTTCCACTTCTTTGCTTTAGCATAACACTTGCTGCATATTTTAAACAAAAGAAGGTACCTTTTAGGTTAATATCCATGACATTATCGAATTCATCCTCAGTCATACGCATTAATAGATTATCTCTGGTTACACCGGCATTATTCACCAGGATATCCACTCTTCCATACTGTTTTACAGCTGCATCAATGAGTCCCTTGGCTTCACCTTCCTGACTTACATCTGCCTGTACTGCGATAGCATCACCACCGGCTTCTTTTATGGCACGTAATAGTTCCTCTACCTGCGCTATACTGTTTCGATAATTCACTACCACCTTTGCTCCGTAGCTGGCAAACTGTAAGGCAATCGCTCTTCCAATCCCTCTTCCGGCCCCGGTGATTACTGCAATCTTTCCATTCAGCATTATGATCTATCCTTTCTACTGTTCCGTCTTAAGTGCAGAAGCAGCTGCCTCTAAGGATGCAACATCTTCTACATTCAAGATCCTTAAGCTCCGATCTATCTTTTTCACAAATCCCGATAAGGTCTTACCAGGTCCTATCTCAACGAAATTCGTTACTCCATCCCTTATCATAGTTCGGATGATCTGTTCCCATAATACGCTACTCATAACCTGACGATATAATAAATCCTTTACATCCTTTGAACCGGTGATATAATCAGCCGTTACATTACTCATGACAGGAATATTCATCTCTCCGATTTCTAAATGTTCCAACTCTGTTTTTAAGCGATCAGCTGCCGGCTTAAGCATTGAGGTATGGAAAGGAGCACTTACAGGAAGATCAAGAGTTTTCATGGCTCCCTTTTCCTTCGCAATCCTTGCAGCTTCATCAACCGCTTTTACTTCACCGCCGATTACGATCTGTCCCGGACAGTTAAAATTAGCCGGTTCCACGATCCCTAAGGCTTTCGCTTCTTCACAGGCCTCTCTTACCTTATCCTCAGCAAGACCTAGGATGGCATTCATCTTCCCAATACCTTCCGGTACTGCCTCCTGCATAAAACGTCCCCTTTTTCTGACTAGGGGTATTACCTGGGATAGAGAAAACACACCACTTGCAGTCAGGGCAGAGTATTCACCCAGACTTAAGCCTGCAACAACGTCCGGTGTAATACCGATCTGGTTAAATGCCCGGTAAGCGGCAATTGACATAGTTACAATAGCCGGCTGAGTATTCTCCGTAAGATTAAGTTCTTCCTTAGTTCCATTAAAAATCAATCCGATCAGGTCCATATCCAGACTGCTACTTGCTTCTTCAAAAACCTGTTTACATATAGGGAAGTTATCATAGAGCTCTTTCCCCATACCGATATACTGGGCTCCCTGACCTGCGAATAAAAATGCCGTCTTTCCCATAATTACCTCCACTCTCTACAAAGCAACTTTTCCGCCTCTTCAATCATCTCAGTAATAATCTCTTTACAGCTTTGTTCTTTCTTAATGATTGCAGCAATTTGTCCGGCCATGACACTACCGTAGTCCATATCTCCTTCAGCTGCTGCCCTTGCTAAAGCACCTACGCCTAATTTCTCTATTTCATCAACGGGAGCTGCCTTACTCTCAAGCTCCAGGAATTGGCGGCTCAATTTATTCTTAAATATACGTACCGGATGTCCTGTACAACGTCCTGTAACAACGGTATCAATATCCTTCGCATTTAATACCTTTTGTTTATAATTCGGATGTACGGTACACTCATTCGCTATTAAAAACCGGGTTCCTACTTGAACTGCATCTGCTCCCAGCATGAAGGCTGCTGCGACACCTCTTCCATCACCAATACCTCCGGCTGCGATTACCGGCACGTCCGCACCTACGGCATCCACCACCTGCGGAACTAATACCATGGTTGTCAATTCTCCCACGTGACCACCGGACTCGGTTCCTTCTGCAATAACCGCGTCCGCACCGCTTCTTACCATTCTTTTTGCGATGGCAACGGAAGGAACAACAGGAATTACTTTAATTCCGTGGGCTTTCCACATCTCCATATATTTTCCGGGAGCTCCGGCACCGGTTGTAACTACCTTAACTCCTTCCTCGCAAACCATATGTGCAATTTCATCTGCAAATTCACTAAGAAGCATGATATTGACACCAAAGGGTTTATTGGTAAGTGCCTTCGCTTTTCTTACTTCACCGCGAACATAATCCACCGGTGCAGTACCTCCGGCAATTATTCCAAGTCCGCCTGCTTCTGATACCGCTGCTGCCAGTGAAGCATCCGATATTCGTGCCATAGCACCCTGAAATACCGGGTATTCTATATTTAAAAGCTCACATACTCGTGATTTCATATTAATCTTCCATCCTTAAGTAGGATTTCTCCTCTGTCCTTAAGGAGGACTTCACCTCCCTTGATTGTTTGATGAATTTTCCGTCTCTATCAAAAAAGGAAATTCACTCCATCTTTTCAGGTTTTCATTACTACATAAAACAAGGATATTTCCTAATCTTATGAATATTGTTTTTTATCCTTCTTAGAGACACTTCTCCGATTATACGATGATCCTTCCTATCGGAGAAGTTCTTCTCTTTTAATTATAGCTGTTAGTTAATCTTCTTTTCTACTGTTTAAATAATTCTCAATATCACCAATGGTATTAATACTTTCTGTGTCTTCCGTAGGGATTTCAATTCCGAACTCTTCCTCTAAAGACATGATAATCTGGAAAAGATCCAAGGAATCCGCATTTAAATCATCCTTTAAGGAAGTTCCTTCCTTAAGCTCTGCTACCTCAACTCCTAATTGTTCAGCTACAACCTCTTTAATTTTGTTTAAATCCATTTTAATAATCCTCCTATAAATAATTTTATTTTTTTCAAAATGTTGGGGAGGATTTCTCCTCCTAAGATATTTTATATTTTTTCAATGTGTTGATGGAGGATTTCTCCTCCTATAATAATTATAATTTTTCAAAGTTTTGACGGAGGATTTCTCCTCCTAAGATTTTTATTTTTTATACTTTCACTACTTTTACCTTCTAATCTTTATCCCATTCCAGCAACACTGCTCCACTGGTCATACCACCTCCAAAACCGACTAATATAATTTTGTCTCCCTGCTTTAGTTCCTTATTCTGTGCCATCTCATCTAAAGCAATACCAATGGTTGCGGCTGATGTATTCCCAAATCGATCTAGATTAATATAAAACTTTTCTATGGGAACATTACAGAATTTCGCAGCCTGTTCTATAATTCTTCTATTGGCCTGATGAGGAATAATAAACTGAATATCCTCAGCCTTTAAACTTGTATCCCTTAAAACCGCATTGATGTTCTCGGTTACGGTTCGAACAGCGAATTTGAATACCTCCTGCCCCTGCATGGCAATAACCGGGTTAAAGTTTCTTTTGCCTTCTTTACTGTACAAATCGGACAAGGGCACAGCCGGACAGGTTAGCAGTGACTGCTTGCTTCCGTCTGATAATAAATGTGCTGCCATAATCCCTTTTTTATGTTCAGAGGCCGATAGTACAACAGCTCCTGCACCATCTCCGAATAATACACACGTTGATCGATCCTCCCAATCAAGTACCTTAGAAAGAGTTTCTGCACCTATCACTAAAACCTTCTGATACATTCCACTTGCAATAAATTTTTCTGCAGTAACCATGGCATATATCATACCGGTACAGGCCGCGGTTATATCAAAAGCCGCTGCTTTGTCCGCTCCAAGCCTATCCTGAACAATACAGGCTACTGACGGCATAAATGAATCCGGTGTAATCGTTGCACATATGATTAAATCAATATCCGCTGCTTCCAAATTGGCATCCGCTAAAGCTCTTACAGCAGCTTCGTATGCCAAATCGGAGGTGTTTTGACCGGTTGATATTCTTCTTTCTCGAATACCTGTACGGGAAGCAATCCACTCATCACTGGTATCCACCAGCTTTGCTAAATCATCATTTGTCATAACATTCTCCGGTACATAACTTCCTGTTCCGGTGATTGTCGCATGTCTCATCATGGTAGTCCTCCTATTTTATAACACTACGAATTAAAATCTATCTATGATCCCCTTGTACTTGCACTTTGTCTTGCTGCCATGTAGATATCTTTTAAATGACTATTTAATTTTCGGAGTGCCTTTAGTAGGATTTCTTCTTCCTGTGCTGTGAAATCATTCATAATAGCCTTTACCATATCCAGATGAAATTTTTCATGAATACGATAAGCCAGTTTTCCTCTGTTGGTTAAGCTGACATTTACGATCCTACGGTCCGTATTACTTCTTTTTCGTTCCAAATAACCTTTTCTGATCAGTTTATCCACTGCAGTTGTTAATGTCCCCATAGTTATCTCTAACTGCGCTGCTATTTCAGACATCGTCTTTGATCCGTATAAACCAACTGCTTCCACCGTATGTATCTCGGTTATAGATAAATCACTGAAGGCTCCTTGCTTTATTGAGTATTCTTCAATACGATTCACATCATCGTATACCTCTACAAGCATCTGATTAATTTCAACAAATTTTTCTTTCACGTGCTCCACTCCTAATAAAATGTTTGTATACAATATTGCTTTGTATTACAAATATTTTGATAATCAAAATATATAGGAAAATGCTCTGAATGTCAAGTTAATTTTTCCGACAAGATTGGATAATGCCTGTCGCTGAATGGTTATAATGTCTAACAAGTTAGAAAACTCTTTATTAATTTCTTGCACGATATTTTACGAATAAAAAATCTTACTTCTCCCGAATCAAAACAGACTCTATCTTTATGAGAAATAATCATCTCAACCGATAAAGTCTGTTTTGAATACATGCCACTCAGTATTTAGAGAAAGTAGGGTAATAGCATTTTCTCAGATTTACAATTTAATAAGAATTCATTGATATAGAAAACCCGATTATATTTCAAACAACAAATCTCCGTAAGTTGGTACAGGCCATAATTCTTTGTCAACTATAACCTCTAATTCGTCAATCGGTGCTCTAAGATCTGCCATAGCAGGAACAACAATGTCACGGAAAGCAATTGCCATCTCAGCACCATCAGCTATCGCATTCGCCTGTGCAACAGCACCCTGAAGCTTCTTTAATGCCACCTGTGTTTTTGCAAGTAAAGCTGAAGTTTCTTTTAATAATTCAGACTGTACGCTAACATCAGCATCTGAAACCGCAGACTTGATTGAATTAATCGAATCAGCCAATTTCTTTGTATATTTAATCACCGCTGGAATAAATTTCACACTGGCCATGGATATCATTGTTTTTGCCTCGATATTAATCGCCTTGGAATAGGATTCATACATAATTTCTGCACGGGAATGTAACTCCGTTGCAGAGAAAACATTATGTTTTCCAAACAGTTTAACTGATTTTTCAGAAATCAGTGCCGGAATTGCTTCCACCATGGACTTAATGTTCGGTAATCCTCTTCTTTCTGCCTCAGCAACCCAAGCTTCCGCATATCCGTTACCGTTAAATACAATTCTTTGGTGCTCTGTTACAGTTTTCTTAATCAGATCATGTACTGCTAAGTCAAAATCACTTGCCTTCTCAAGTTCATCTGCCATTTCACATAAAACATCGGCAACGATTGTATTCAACACCGTGTTCGCTGCACCGATTGATGCAGAGGATGCTACCATACGGAATTCAAATTTATTACCTGTAAAAGCAAAGGGTGAGGTTCTGTTTCTGTCTGTTGCGTCTTTCTTAAGAGCAGGAATGGTATGAACTCCCACATTAAGTCTTCCGCCGTCTTTACAACTCTTTGCCTCTCCTGTTTCAATTAACTGTGCCAACACGTCTTCTAACTGTGCTCCGACAAATACGGATATGATTGCAGGAGGAGCTTCATTTGCTCCAAGTCTATGATCATTACCTGGGTTCGCTGCAGATACACGAAGAAGATCTGCATGTAAATCTACTGCCTTTAATACTGCTGATAAAAACAGTAAAAATTGAATGTTTTCATGAGGGGTCTTTCCGGGATCTAACAGATTCTTACCGGTATCTGTACTCATGGACCAATTATTGTGCTTACCGGAACCATTCACACCCGCAAAAGGTTTTTCATGAAGTAGACAGGCCAATCCATGACGGCTTGCAACCTTTTTTAAATATTCCATTACCAACTGATTATGATCGGTTGCTATATTTGCTGTGGCATAAATCGGTGCCAGCTCGTGCTGTGCCGGTGCCACTTCGTTATGCTGTGTTTTTGCCGTAACACCCATCTTCCAAAGCTCATTATTAAGCTCCTTCATAAAAGATGCTACTCTTTCTTTGATACTTCCAAAATAATGATCGTCCAGTTCTTGTCCCTTAGGAGGCATAGCTCCAAACAGTGTTCTGCCGCTAAAGATCAAATCGTCTCTCTTTAAATATTTCGCCTTATCAACCAGGAAGTATTCCTGTTCGGGTCCGGCAGAGGAACTTACTCTTTTAACATCCTGATGTCCGAATAATTTTAATATCCGTACAGCTTGATTACTTAACGCTTCCATGGACCGAAGAAGCGGTGTTTTAACGTCTAGGGCCTCTCCTGTGTAGGAGCAGAAAGCGGTAGGAATACATAATGTTACGCCAGCAGCATCTTTCCGAAGGAAAGCTGGTGAAGTACAATCCCATGCAGTATAACCTCTGGCTTCAAAGGTAGCTCTCAAACCACCGGATGGAAATGAAGATGCATCGGGTTCACCCTTAATTAATTCTTTTCCTGAAAACTCCATGATTGCTTTACCGTCAGTTGTCGGACTAATAAATGAATCATGCTTTTCTGCTGTAATTCCCGTCATCGGTTGAAACCAGTGGGTATAGTGGGTAGCTCCCTTTTCTATTGCCCAATCCTTCATAGCGTTCGCCACTACTTCCGCTACATTCGGATCCAGGTCATCACCGTTCTCAATTGTTTTTTTCAGAGCTGCATAGGTTTTCTTCGGTAGACGTTCTACCATTGTCGCATCACTAAATACGTCAACACCAAATATTTCCGTTATTTTTTCTGACATATCATTTCTCCTCCCATGATTATGAAAAAGGCGTCCTCAATAGATTGAGAACACCCTTGCTCCATACAGATTTATTTTATATATATAGTATATACCACGTTTTAGAAAAAAAGAAAAGAGTTTTTTTCTACATTTCTTATTTTTTATTAAAAACGCTTATAAAGTATCCCATAATATCCTATAATATGCTACAAATTGTATAACGTTCTTAATCCAGATACCATTCGTCTTTTCCGGTTTCCTCTGCCGGACCTTCCGATTGGGGCATATACTTTCGAAACACTCTTTCCATCATAAATGAGTTAATAAACATAATTAGTGCCGGAAGTATGAACAACAATACCATACTGACGAATAATACAGAAGCTATCCCTAAAGCTGCTACCACTGCCATAGCTACGGTAAAGGGAAGATGTCTCATTGACATATAAATCGCAGCTTTCATTAATTGTTTTACTGTCATGTCAAATCTTGATAGAATGGGGTATACATAAAGAGTAAAGCAAAGAGTGATAAATGTCAATGCAATAAATACTCCCAATAATACAGAACCTTTTTTACTGTCCACTGCCAGCATTGTCCAAGAATAATAAAGATCGAAAGCTAAAATCATATATACGATAGATAAAATAACGCCAACAATAGCACCTCTTTTGAAGTTCATTCGAAAGGATTTAAAGAATTCTCTCATAAGATACCCTCTTTCCTTGCGAACAACCTTAACTGTAGCATAGTATAACGCGGTGGTTGCCGGTCCTATGGTAATAATCGGAATGCATAATATAATCCAGATAACACTTAAAAATAACATATCGGTAAATTTATTTAAAGTAGAAAAGAAAGCGTTATCCATATTAAAAAAATTGCCCATAATCAATCTCCCTCTTTTTATTTCCTTCTATTTTATCACATCTTGTCTATATTAGAAAGTAAAAAAATCATAAACAAATATGAATATGATATAACGCTATAAAAATTAACTGCCCATGCCAGAACCAAACTGATCGACAGCAAAAATATGGTCGCAGATCAAATAAATTTACATTCTTCATATACTCCTATTTACTGATACATAAAAAACGTACCCGGTTAAAGTATTTCATTTAATCTATTCGGGTACGTTTATCTTTTATAATATACTTATGATATTTTTAAGAACACTATATGTACTTATTCTTAGAAACAGTCATCCAAGAGCTGGAAGAACGCTTGTGGATGAACACAGGCAGGACATTTTTCTGGTGCGCCGTCTCCTTCATGAACATAACCGCAGTTTAAACATTTCCAGAAAACTTTACCGTCTTTTTTAAATACCGTACCGTTTTCAATATTTTCGAGAAGTTTGCGGTATCTTTCTTCATGATGCTTTTCTACCTTAGCAATTAATAGGAATCGGGATGCAATATCGGGAAAACCTTCTTCCTTAGCAGTTTTAGCAAATGCTGGATAGTCCACATCATGTTCTTCATGTTCACCGTCAGCAGCTGACTTTAAATTAGCTACGGTGTCACCATATGCAAAAGGATAGGTTGCATTAATATCAACCGGTGCGGGATTTTCACCATCCAGATGCTCCAAAGCCAATTTCATAAATACCTTAGCATGTTCCTTCTCGTTCTCTGCGGTCTCCATGAATATATTCTGGATCTGCTTATAACCTTCTTTCCCTGCAACAGAAGCAAAGTAAGTATATCGCATTCTTGCCTGTGATTCACCTGCAAAAGCTTTCATTAAATTCTCAAGTGTTTTGGTTCCTCTTAAATTAGCCATTAGAATGACCTCCTTTTATTAATATTATTTTTATAGAAATACTCTTTCCCAAAGTCACATACTGGTAAGAAGTCTCTAGGGAGTAATCTAAACTATATGTTTTCCTTATACGTAATCATTATCAATAGTATGTTTTCAAAACCAAAGTGCATTCATTATCCCAATACCGTATCACGAAAAGAAAGGTTGATACGAACAGTTTCATTCTATAAATTTATCCTCTTAGATTTTTCCCTATAAGTTTTGCTTAACTACTAGGATAAACTATGGATGAATAAGCCGCTTCGTAATTTTGGCTCAAACCAGGTAGACTTTGGAGGCATGAGCTTGCCGACGTCCGATACATCAAATAATTCTTCAATTGATGTAGGGTACATGGAGAATGCCACCGTCATATCCTCGTTCACTCTTCTTTCCAATTCCTTTAGACCTCTAATTCCCCCTATAAAATCAATTCGTTTATCCGTTCGGGGGTCCTTAATACCTAGAATGGGTTCCAGCAGATAATCCTGTAAAAGAGATACGTCTAATGCTGCCACCGGGTCCTTAATCTCTTTTAAAGCATCTTTTGACTTTAGTTCATACCACGTTCCATTCAGATACATTCCAAAAGTAGCCTTCTCCCGTGGCTCATATGGTTTCTCTCCGATAGTAGTAACCATAAAGTGCTCTTTAATTTTATCAATAAATTCATTCTCTGATAATCCGTTAAGATCTTTCACTGCACGATTATAAGACATAATCATCAGCTGATCATGAGGAAACAGCACGGATAAGAAATAATTATATTCTTCGGTACCACTGTCATTGGGATTATTCTCTCTTCGTTTTAAGCCAACCTTAACAGCTGAGGCAGCTCTATGATGACCGTCCGCAATATAGATACTTCCGGCCAAAGAAAATGCTTCCCTTATTTTTTTTATCCTGTCTCCTTCAGAAATTCTCCAAACCTGATGTCCGATACCATCCTGTGAAGTAAAGCTGTAGATTGGGGCTTCTTTTTTCGCATCTGACACCACTTCATCAATCGCCTGTTGGTTTCTATATGCCAAAAATATGGGACCTGTTTGCGCATTACATATATCCACATGATGAATACGGTCAATTTCTTTATCTTCCCTTGTATTTTCATGCTTCTTAATTACATTATTAAGATAATCATCTATGGAAGCACAGGCAACAATTCCGGTCTGGGAACGGCCCTTCATAGTAAGTTCATAGATGTAGTAGCATTCCTCCTGATCAAAAAGAAAGCTACCATCTTGTATCATGCTTTCTAAGATCTCCTTAGCCTTTTGATATACTCTCGGATCATAGGTATCTACCTCCTCTCCTAGCTGTGTTTCAGCACGGTCAATCTTTAGAAAGGATAACGGTTCCCTAATGGTTTCAAGCTTTGCTTCCGTACGATTATATACATCATAAGGTAATGCTGCAATTTTGTCAGCCAAGGTTGTATTTGGTCTGATACACTTAAATGGTTTTATAGTAGCCAATATTACATCCTCCTTCAGTAAACTAGTACAAGGCAGGTAAAAATCACATGTAGAACAGTAATGGTAATCATTACTATCTTAACCTTTTCTTACCGCATTTTCAAGTAAAACATACTCTTATTATATATTATTTAATACTTTTCTCATATATATATTTCTTTCTGATTCAAATATAGAATTCAATTCCCGATTTCTTGTGTGATTTTTTTTTACATAACAGCCGATTACATTTTTATCCGCAGTTTTCATTCTATCGGAAGCATTAAAATATGTTATCTGGCCCAAATTAATATAAGAGGATGTCACGAAAGGTTGTCGCTATTTAAAACCTTTGTTTCATCCTCATATTTACTAATCCTTACTTATTTAGATTTATTTTACAACTCTAACTTTCAAGACTCCTTTAATACCTGTAAGTTTTGCTACCACTTCCGTGTTATCGGATGCTTCCACATCGATTACAGTATATGCATACTCTCCACGGCTCTTATTCACCATGTCAGAGATGTTAATATCTAACGCAGAGAAAGCACCGGTAAATTGGCTAAGCATATTCGGTATATTTCTATGTAAGATAGCAATTCTTCCTGCTGTAGTACACACACCGGCATCACAGTTAGGATAATTCACTGAGTTTCTTATATTACCGTTCTCCATATAGTCTCTCAGTTGTTTTACCGCCATCATAGCACAGTTATCCTCGGATTCTTCTGTGGATGCACCCAGATGGGGAATTGCGATAACACCTTCCATATTTGCTGTTTTATCATTAGGGAAATCCGTTACATATTTTGCTACTTTACCGGATTTTAAAGCAACAGCAATGTCATCATCCTTAACCAAAAGATCTCTTGCAAAATTGAGAATAATTACTCCATCTTTCATCTTAGCAATGGAATCACTATTAATCATCTCCTTGGTGTTAATGTTTGGATCTTCATGTTCAACCAAAGGAGTATGTACGGTTATATAATCGCAGTTTTTATAAATATCATCCCTTGATTTTACATGAATGATATCACGGGATAAATTCCATGCACTGTCTACTGAGATAAACGGATCATACCCGTATACTTCCATGCCAAGACGATTTGCTGCATTGGCAACTAAAACACCGATAGCACCCAGTCCGATTACACCTAATTTCTTGCCCTCGATTTCTTTACCGGCAAATTGTCCCTTACCTTTTTCTACCAATTTACCAACACCGGTTTCATCCTTAATGGTCTGTACCCAGTTAACACCACCTACGATATCACGGGATGCCATAACAAGACCAGCTATCACTAATTCCTTAACACCGTTTGCGTTGGCACCCGGGGTATTGAATACTACAATTCCCTGCTCTGCACATTTATCTAAGGGGATGTTATTGACACCGGCACCGGCTCTTGCAATTGCTTTGAGATTATCAGTAAACTCCATCTCATGCATCGCAGCGCTTCTTACCAGTACAATATCTGCCTGATTCATATCATCTGTTTTCTCATATTGCTCTGTAAATATATTAAGTCCTACTTCTGCTATAGGGTTTAGACATTTATATTTCATTCCCATAACTCCTTCCTTGAAAATTTATTTTGTATTATCAGCTTCAAATTTCTTCATAAATTCTACAAGCTTTTGTACACCTTCCATTGGCATAGCATTATAGATACTTGCTCTCATACCGCCAACGGTTCTATGTCCTTTTAAGTTTTCAAAACCTGCCGCTTTAGCTTCCTTAACAAACTTAGCATCAAGTTCTTCATTGCCTGTTACAAAAGGTACATTCATAAGAGAACGATCCTTCTTTTCTACGGTACCCTTAAATAATTTGCTCTGATCAAGGAAATCATAAAGCACTGCTGCCTTTTTCTCGTTCTTTTCCTTCATGGCTTCCAGGCCACCCAGGTTCTTAATCCATTTGAATACTTTCCCACAGATATAGATGCCATAAGCCGGAGGAGTATTATATAGGGAATCGTTATCTGCATGGATCTTATATTTTAGCATGGTCGGAGTTCCGGGAAGAACGTCCTCTGTAATCAGATCTTCACGAATAATTACAATTACTACACCGGCAGGTCCGATATTTTTTTGAACTCCACCATAAAGCACACCGTATTTAGTCACATCCACCGGCTCGGATAAGAAGCAGGAGGATATATCAGATACCAGGATTTTACCCTTGGTATCCGGTAAGGTCTTATATTTTGTTCCGTAGATGGTATTGTTTTCACAGATATAAACATAATCCGCATTCTCTGAGATCGGAAGATCTGAAACATCCGGTATATAGGAGAAGGTTTTGTCCGCGGAGGAAGCAACCGCATTCGCTGTTCCATATAATTTTGCTTCCTGGTAAGCTTTCTTCGCCCATTGTCCGGTGATAATATAGTCCGCAACCTTATTTTTCATAAGATTCATCGGTATCATGGCAAACTGTGTTGAAGCGCCGCCTTGAAGAAACAGTACTTTATAATTATCAGGAATATTCATTAAATCCCGTAAATCTTTTTCTGCCTCCTTAATAATTGCTTCATAAGCCTTAGATCTATGGCTCATCTCCATTACCGACATCCCGGTACCTCTGTAATCCAGCATCTCATCTGCTGCTTCTTTTAACACTTCTTCCGGTAACATCGCCGGTCCTGCTGAAAAATTGTAAATTCTTCCCATGATCTCATCCTCCCTTGGAATTGCTATTTGTCTGTTCCCTTTTATTTAACTTACTCACATTCCATACTTAAAAATGTGACTGCATTACTTTAAACAGGTAAAGTTATTTTACATTATAAAACTATGTTATTTTTTTGTCAATATGAATTTGTTTTGAAGGGGATGTTACAATTGGATAAACTATTCTTTTGTAACATCCCCATCTATTTGCATTTAATATTATATTAACTCAATTACGAATGATTTTCAAATACGTTTTCTTAATCCTTTTTATTAACACTTATTATAAACTAGCTTACTGCCTGTTTTTCAAATCTTCCTCGGAAAACACCTCATCTATGGCAGCTCCCGGTGCAACCATAGGCCAAACCTTGTCATCACTGTCAATGATACAGTCGATTAAAACCGGCTCGTTTAAGGCTATTGCTTCTTTCAGAACGCTTTCTACTTCATCTTTACTATGGATTCGATATGCCTTAGCTCCCATCGCTTCTGCCAGTTTAACGAAATCCACTTTATCTGTTAAGTTGGTATTGGAATATCTCTGATCATAGAACAGGGTCTGCCACTGGCGAACCATACCAAGAACATGATTATTAAAGATGATTTCTATGATCGGAATATTATACCTGGTTGCAGTGGCTATCTCATTCATATTCATACGGAAGCATCCGTCACCGGAGATGTTGATAACGGTTTTATCCGGGCTTCCTACTTTTGCACCGATACAGGCTCCCAGCCCATACCCCATGGTTCCCAAACCTCCGGAGGTAATAAAGGTTCTTGGCATCTTATATTGATAAAACTGAGCTGACCACATCTGATGCTGCCCTACTTCCGTAGTAATAATTGCATCCCCTTTGGTTACCTCATAAAGCTTCTCCAAAATATAAGGTCCGGTCAGAGTATCCTGATTATATCTTAATGGATGCTTTTCCTTCAGGTCCATAATATGGGCAATCCATTCTTTATGATTTTGTTTTGATAGCTTTTCATTCAGTCTTTTTAATACTTCTTTTATATCACCAATCACAGAACTATGGGTTACTACATTTTTATTAATTTCTGCGGGGTCTATATCGATTTGAAGTATTTTTGCATGGCGGGCAAACTTCTTGGCATTCCCTGTAACACGATCAGAGAACCTTGCACCAATGGTAATTAAGAGATCACATTCGGTCACACCTAGGTTTGATGTCTTGGTTCCGTGCATACCCAGCATTCCGGTATATCTAGAATCTGTCCCGTCATAGGCTCCCTTACCCATTAAGGTATCCGCAACCGGTGCATCTACTTTATCAACAAATTCCTTTAATTCATCATGGGCTTCTGAAATAACCGCTCCACCACCGACAAATATAAAGGGCTTTTTGGATTTTGTAATCAGACCAATAGCCTTCTTTATATCATCTTCGGTAATTTCATCGGTTTTTCTCTGAATTGGCTCTGGAACCACTTTATTATAGACTGCTTTTGCCGCGGTAACATCCTTTGTTATATCTACCAGAACCGGCCCCGGTCTTCCGGAAGCTGCAATACGGAATGCATTTCTTATGGTCTCAGCCAGCTTACTGACATCCCTTACAATATAATTATGTTTCGTAATCGGCATAGTAATTCCTGCGATATCAATTTCCTGGAAGGAATCCCTTCCAAGCAGATTCACTGCAACATTAGCCGTTATTGCTACCATAGGAACACTGTCCATATATGCGGTTGCTATACCGGTAACGAGATTCGTAGATCCGGGACCGGAAGTCGCCATACATACTCCAACCTTTCCTGTTGCTCTCGCATAACCGTCTGCAGCATGGGACGCTCCCTGTTCATGGGATGTGAGGATGTGTTTAATCTCATTACTATGTTTATACAATTCATCGTAAATGTTCAAAATTGTTCCGCCCGGATACCCAAACACGGTATCTACGCCCTGCTCTTTTAAACATTCAATTACTATTTGGGCTCCTGTTAATTCCATATTACACCTCCGTTGGTATTAAAGTTATCTAATCAGTTATTTTACTTTGGGTACCTCAAGTATTGCTCCACGATTACCTGAAGTTACCATGGTTACATATCTGGATAAGTAACCTGTTGTAATCTTAGGCTCACGGGGCTGCCATTTTGCTCTTCTGGCTGCAAGTTCATCCTCAGATACCACAAAGTTTAAGGAATTGTTATTAATATCAATCTGAATGATATCACCCTCTTCAACCAAAGCGATATTTCCACCGACTGCAGCTTCCGGCGAAACATGACCGATGCATGCGCCACGAGAAGCTCCCGAGAAACGTCCATCTGTGATTAATGCTACAGAGGAACCTAGACCCATACCCATGATAGCACTGGTAGGATTGAGCATTTCTCTCATTCCCGGTCCGCCCTTTGGTCCTTCATATCGGATGACAACAACATCACCGTCAACGATCTTACCGCCTTTGATAGCTTTGATCGCATCTTCCTCACAATCAAATACTCTTGCAGGACCTTCGAATTTTAACATTTCCTCTGCTACGGCAGAACGTTTTACAACGCCGGAATCCGGTGCTAAATTTCCTTTTAGTACCGCAATGCCACCTATTTCACTATATGGATTGTCTATTGGCCTGATAACCTCAGGATTTAGATTGATACAGTTTTGTATGTTCTCTCCTACTGTCTTACCGGTCGCTGTGATCAGGTCAGTATGTAAGAGTCCCTTCTTATTTAATTCATTCATAACGGCATATACACCGCCTGCCTCATGCAGATCTTCCATATAAGTATGCCCTGCCGGTGCCAGATGACATAAATTCGGTGTTCTTGCACTAACCTCGTTGGCGATATCTATATTAAGGTCGATACCAACTTCATGGGCGATTGCAGGCAGATGTAACATTGTATTCGTAGAACATCCCAGTGCCATATCTACCGTAAGTGCATTCATAAATGCCTTTTCAGTCATAATGTCTCTTGGACAGATATTTTTCTCTAATAGCTCCATAATCTTCATACCTGCATGCTTTGCCAGTCGAATTCTTTCTGAGTACGCCGCAGGGATTGTACCATTCCCCTTAAGTCCCATACCGATTGCTTCTGTCAGGCAGTTCATGGAATTGGCTGTATACATTCCTGAACAGGATCCGCAGGAAGCACACGCCTTATTTTCATATTCTTCAACTTCTTCTTCAGTCATCTTACCGGCGCTATAAGCACCAACTGCTTCAAACACACTGGATAAACTGGTTTTTGAACCGTTCACTCTACCGGCAAGCATCGGACCTCCGCTTACAAAAATCGTAGGTATATTTAATCTGGCCGCAGCCATAAGTAAGCCGGGTACATTTTTATCACAATTCGGTATCATAACCAGGGCATCAAATGCATGAGCAAGAGCCATAGCCTCTGTAGAATCCGCAATCAAATCCCTTGTTACCAGGGAATAATGCATGCCCTGATGCCCCATTGCGATACCATCACAAACGGCGATTGCCGGAAAAACCAGTGGAGTGCCTCCGGCCATTGCCACACCCAGCTTGACGGCATCTACGATCTTATCCAGGTTAATATGACCCGGAACCACTTCATTGTGGGAACTTACGATACCAATGAGAGGTTTATGTAACTCTTCTTTTGTTAGGCCCAATGCGTTCAATAACGATCTATGGGGTGCCTGCTGTATACCGGTTTTCACTGCGTCACTTCTCATCCTTCAATCACCTTTTCTTTCATATTTATTAGAGTTTTCTATTAATTGGTTGCTAGCTTACTTTAAAGTAGTACAGTATATAATAAAGGATTTTCATAGAAAAATCAATGTAAAAATAAAATTAATTATGGATTTTTTTCCAAGACTTATTAATAATTATACTTTTTATCAGAATATCAATCTCCTTCTAATACTCTAGTTCCGAAAAAGACTGCGGTTATCTCTGCTAATCGTATCAACTTGCTTTCTTATAATTCATGAAACTCTTCTTATTGGAATATGTTTTATTAACTGTATTGGATCTTATCATTCTTATCTGAATATCTAACCTATTGTGACAATCGCTATTAACCTACTTAGAAGAATAAGATTCGCAACTAGAGTTAAGTGACCTTATGGAATTATATCATATAATCCAGGAACTTATGTATGAATGAAATCTATGTTTTATTCACTTGATTCATTCATGCTTTCCTATATTGGAGGATGAATATGACAATATCCTTATCTGAATTTCTACAGCAGTTATTTCGGACGCCTTCCTTATTAATCACTGTTGCATTAACTCTTGGAGTTATATTAGTCAATGGTTGGACGGATGCACCCAATGCCATTGCCACCTGTGTCTCGACCCGTTCCATATGTGTAAAAAAGGCTATTATTATGGCTGCTGTTTTTAACTTTCTTGGAGTCTTGGTTATGACCCTGATTAATAATGCCGTTGCACAGACTATCTATCATATGGTGGACTTTGGAGACAATCCCAAAAACGCTTTGATTGCCCTATGTGCCGCTTTGTGTGCAATCGTGGTATGGGCAAGCGCAGCCTGGGCTTTTGGTATCCCTACCAGCGAATCCCATGCATTAATCGCAGGAATTACCGGAGCAGCTCTAGCCATACAGGGCGGAAAGGGCATTAATGGAGGCGAATGGGTAAAAGTAATCTATGGCTTAATCCTGTCAACCGTAATGGGCTTTGGTATCGGCTTTCTAGTATCCAAGTTTATTGTATTTCTTTGTAAAGGTTTAGACCGCCATAAAACTAATTATTTTTTCAAAAGAGCCCAAATAGGCGGAGGGGCAGCTATGGCCTTCATGCACGGTGCTCAGGATGGTCAAAAATTCATGGGTGTTTTTCTTCTTGGAATATTCCTTGCAAAAGAACAGGGGAATGTCACCCAATTTAAAATACCAATCTGGTTGATGCTTTTATGCTCCCTGATTATGGCTCTTGGCACTTCGATTGGCGGCTACCGTATCATAAAAACCGTGGGTATGGGAATGGTTAAATTAGATATGCATCAGGGCTTTGCAGCTGATACCGGGGCAGCCTTCAGCTTATTGACCGCCTCAATTTTCGGAGTTCCTGTTAGCACCACCCATACGAAAACCACGGCTATTATGGGTGTTGGTGCATCGAAGCGGTTATCCAATGTAAATTGGAATATCGTAAATGAGATGGTTGCAGCATGGATCTTAACCTTTCCAGGGTGCGGCGTCATGGGATATCTTATGGCTTATCTCTTTATGAGAATTTTTTAGATACTTTATTTATAAAGAAAGGAATTCCTATTATGTCTAGAAAAAATGCGTATAATTATTTTGAAGCCTTAGCTAAGATGTCCCAACACTCTTATGAAGCAGCACAGTCTCTTCATAAGATATTACGTAGTTATAATACCAGACAACTTCCCCAACATGTACAGTCAATGCACATTATTGAGCATGCGGCAGATACTGTCAGACATTTTATGACAAAGCAGCTGGCGAAAGAATTCTTACCTCCTCTTGACCGGGAGGATATCTTGTACCTATCTCAGAAAATAGATGATGTAACCGATTCTATTGAGGATGTATTACTCTATATCCATATGATTAATCTGGATTCTATACGAGTAGAGATGATAAAAATGTCCACTCTTATCGAACAATGCTGTGAAAGCATGTTCAAAGCTTGTGTTGAACTAAAGAACTTTAAAACCTCCAAAGATCTTGCCGCAATAATAATTGAAATTAATAAATTAGAAGAGGAAGGGGATAAAATCTTCTATGGAGCCATACGTAATTTTACGAAGTCCCTCAAAGATTCGTATGAGTTATATTTACGAATTGAAGTAATAAACAGATTGGAAAGGTGTTTAAATAACTGCGAGGAAGTAGCAGATTTGATTGAACTTGTCATTATAAAAAACACATAATCCGGGTAGTAAATATCTTAATATAATACTATCGCTCTATATATTAATTCAATTCTTAATGTGTAAAATAATAAATATGTTAAACCTTTGTTAAATTTCATATTTCATCTTAAAACCACTTGATTTGATTCACCCGATATGGTTTACTTAATATAAATAATTCCGGTGACTAAGCAGGAACAACCGGCCAAAGAGTTTCAGCTTATTTCCTGCAAATATAGATATAAGGTTAGGTATGTTATTTCTATGAATCTAGAAAAACAAAAGGCTTTTATTATTCATGTTGTTTATATTACTTTTATTCTAGGACTTGGTTATATCGGTATCAAATATCTTCTTCCTCTTTTGATGCCTTTTGTTATCGGTATTATAATTGCCGTCACATTTCGTAGATTGATCGATTTATTGGAAAAAAAGCTACATATTAAACGGTCCATTGTAGCAATTCTTGTTTTAATCATTTTCTACGCAATTGTTTCCTTATTAGTCAGCATGATTGGTGTAAAGATTTTCACCTTTTTGCAGGACTTATTTGGTAGACTTCCAAAGCTTTATGATAAGAACATCGGTCCTGCTTTTCGAAGAGCTGCTGATAATCTAATTTTACAATATCCCGGTATAGAGGAATATCTAAAGAACTTTATCGTTGAAATTAATAATACTATATTTTCCTTTGTATCGGATGCGTCCTCTTCGGTAATAGGAATGATTACCGGACTGGCAGGACAAATCCCTTCCATCTTAATTAAATTAATCTTTACAATCGTTTCCTCCTTCTTCTTTACGGTTGATTACTATCGCATCACAGATTTTGCTATCCGTCAGTTCAAAGGGGAGCGCAGAGAGATGATACTAAGGCTGAAAGATAATGGAATTGGAACCTTAGGGAAGTTTTTCCGGGCCTATGCTGCAATTATATCCATCACTTTTTTAGAATTATCCATCGGTTTCTGGATTTTAGGAATACCAAGTCCGTTTCTGTTTGGAGCATTAATCGCTGTTATTGACGTACTTCCAATACTGGGTACCGGAGCTGTTCTGCTTCCTTGGTCTGTTATTTCCTTCCTTATGGGTAATACCAAAATTGGTTTCGGCATTCTGATCCTCTATATCATAATTACCGTAGTCAGACAGGCAATCGAACCTAAGATTGTCGGTCAGCAGATCGGTCTTCACCCTGTCCTGACGTTAGTACTGATGTTTGTTGGAGTTCAGTTGATGGGAATTCTGGGACTTTTATTGTTGCCTATCATAGCTACTATCATTAAAAAATTAAATGATGAGGGTACCATTCATCTGTTTTCATGATTTATGAACATATGTTAAAAAGCGAAGTGTTTCGGAGAACGAAGCATAAAGTCTAATCAATTTATGACGTTCAACAATAAAACGAAAATAAGGCTATCACATTCATGATATACTTTGAATGCGATAGCCTTATTTCTTATTATTATAATACAAATATCGCTAAAGAACAGTTAATCGTATAGCTTATGAAAGATTGTTTCAACCTTTCTTAAAGTATACAATTTAAGAGAATGAATCTCTTGGTGCAAAGGTAGCACAGTCTGTTTCTTGAGAATCATGTGCATTTCTTGGTTCCACCTGAATTTTTTCAGCGCAGCAATGATCTCCGTTCATATAATATTCACAGGTATTAACAACGCATTTAATTCCTTCATTTGGTTTATCCATCTTTCTGATTGCCATTTCTTTCCCTCCAAATATTTATTTTTGCTTTATTATTGTTTGCTTTGGGAAAAGAAAAAATTCATAATATAAATTCATTATCAAAATTTTTAAAAACCTTTGTATTAATATACGTTATTTTACTCTTTATCTAATCAACTTAACTAAATATTTCTAATAGTCGTAAATAATGATTCGCTTCCCGTAAAGTATGATCGGCCAACAATGGTATTATAATTGATTTTACGTTGCATTCCAGGATACCTTCTGTTCCCTGTGCTTTAAAGTCTCGAAGCTCCTTTGTTGCTTTCAAGCTCTCATCCGTCACACTTAACAGGGAAGGTCTGGTCATCTCCATAGCTTCTTTCGCTTCACAGGTCAATTGATCGAATTCCTTACCAAAATTATTGGCGGCTGCGATCAGTTCCTCTTCTGATGGATCTAATAAACCTCGAATGAACTTGGAATGTTCTGCCATAATCCTATTCCAAAAAGCTTCCTGTTCATAAGCTTCCCTCATAAGGTTAATTTCGTCCCTGGCCTGCAGCCTTTTAACCAAGTAGAGATAAAACTGAGCTTCTCTGAGTATATGATCGATTAAAAGAGGATAATTGAATGTGAACATTTTGCAGGCTACAACATCCGCTAATATATGTGTTTTGAATTGAATGATATTATCAATTAAGTACATTGCCCTACGATTTAAGACAGCAACCTGCCTTTCAAGGGCTCCATTAAACTCTGTCCCACCTCTAAGTCCTCTCTCAGCTTCCGTAATCTTTGTAGGAATATCCACTCCCGTATAAAACTCAGTTAATTTTTCTGCCTCTAATGTATACTGGGTAATCACTTCTCCTGATTGAAGGACTTCATTACTGACCACACCGTTGGATAATGCAATGCAGTCAGTCAAGAATTTATCAAATTCTTGCCGCAGCTCATCTGCATGTTGCACCAATTTTGCATCTCTGGGTGTAAAACTTGTTTGTAGAAAAAAAGCATGTTCCTTCATTATTCTGGCAAAAAACAGATGGGTCTCTAAAGACTGTCGTATGAAATTATAACGTGAAAGCATATATGCCTCCTTCAATATAAATACCTATCATTACTAATGTATTTACTAAACATACATTTGTTACATAACAATAGTGAAACTTAGTAATTTATTTTAATAAGATGACTATGCTTCATTTATTACGTTATTGCCATTACTCTATTTTACCTGCATATATACGAAGAACTACCCTGATAGGAAAGGGTAGTTCTTCGTTACATATGAATGATTCATCGCCTTTTGAGGGAAGACAATGAAAGCCGGATATCCTTGGTATATCTATTTAACCAGGGAATTGCTCATAAAGGCCTTCTGCCATTATATCCGCCATTTCAAGGGCTTGCGCTTCCACATCGTCATATCCGTTTATACTCTCCTCATAATTACCTGCCACCATATTAGTTACATTTTCTCCCAACAGATCCAAATGTTCATTCATCATGGCACTCCAATCCTCTTCATGCCAATTCGGATTTAAGCTTGCCAGATAGGAGGCTATCTCATCTGCATTTTCATACCATCTTTGCTCTGCTTCCTGTACTGCAGCAGTATCACCGGCTTTTGCAGCCCGAACCAGATCCGCTGCTATTGTAATATGCTGCGAAAACAGCTCCTCAAATCTCTGGGCTTCCTCTTCCCCGTAAAAGCTTGCCAATACATTAGCAAAATCCTGAGGGTTGCGAAGTAGTCTTTGAATCATCATATCTGTTTCAGGAAGATCATGTACGATTCCCATCACAGCCATCCTAGTCCATGCAACATGCTGATTCCAGAGCATACGCATATAATCTGTCAAATCCGCTTCTACTCTGCTGATGACCTCATCCTCAGATGGCATTGTTCCCGGTCTTCCAGGCATTGCTCCCGGCATCCCGGGCGTTCTCGGAGTATCCGGATAATACTGATATCCCGGTTGAATTGTAATTACTTGCCCAATTTGTAGATTTCTTGGATCTATACCCGGATTCAAGCCAAGAATCGAATCCACTGTAGTATTAAATACCTGTGCCAGCATCCATATAGTATCATATGGCCGGATTGAATATCTTATTGTACCATTCATATCGATTATCACACCTAATATCAAGTTCTATTTCAACTTATGATACTAGGAGTGAAAATGTTCCAAACCAAAGATATCAATCTACTACAATACAAAACCCAAGTTTTCATCATTTATGACTTCCTGTGTATTTATTATTAGTCATTCCACCCTCAGTTTTTTATTCCAATCCTCAATAACATGAATGGCATCTTTGTGAAAGGTACAAAAGTACCTGTTTTTATTCTTCCATAGTTATTATTCAATCAAAAATGTCAAATACCTATCCTATTAAAATAACAAAATAAGAAAAACCTGCTGACTTCATTTATATCACTACCCTTGAGTCAGTCAAGTTTTTCCGTATTAACTTTATAGATTTTTTTTAATCGGGTTAGAAATATTCCTTCATTAACACATTTACCCAATCAGGGACAGAAACATCCTGTTTTTTATCATAACTGGGATAATAAGGTTTGATATCCAATACCGGTGTATCACAGATGGCATCCAGTCCTTCGACAGTAATAACGTTATCCTTAACCTCCAATAGCCTGACAGAAGTAACACCTATCGGATTCGGTCGGTTCTTAGCCCTTTGTGAGAATATCCCCACCAAAGGCATATCATCTCTTCCTTGCGGCCGTCTCTGTAAATCCTTCTCTTTTATAAATTTGGCTTCATGCAGATAATAAACAACTATAATATGACTGAACTCGGATAAACCGATTAATCCACTACTATATTCATTTTTTATTACAATTTTCGATTTGGTTTTGCCCCATTGTTTATCCGTCTGTACAGTTACATCAGATACCACAGTTCCAATCGGATTAAAGGTTATCATATCTTCAAACCTCCTTCGTTAAAAAGAAGTACATTATAGCACTATTTATTTAACTGTTATTTGATTGGCTATTAATATAATTGATTAAGCCCTCTGCTTTAATAATTTTTTGCATAAATTCCGGAAAGGCCTGACCTTGGTACTGAGTACCCTTGGTTCGGTCATAGATAATACCACTGTCGAAATCGATCTCCACCTGATCTCCGGCTTCAATCTCCTTCGCTGCTTCCACACACTCGATAATCGGAAGCCCGATATTAATAGCATTACGATAGAATATCCGTGCAAAGGTTTCCGCTATCACACAACTGATACCGGATGCTTTGATCGCTATTGGTGCATGCTCCCTGGAAGAACCACATCCGAAATTCTTATTTGCCACCATAATATCTCCGGGTTTTACCCTATTAACAAAATCCTTATCAATATCTATCATGCATTTTTCAGCTAATTCCTTTGGGTCGGAAGAGTTAAGATAACGGGCCGGAATAATTACATCCGTATCCACATTATCACCATATTTGTGTACTGTTCCAAACGCTTTCATACTAACCTCCTTCTGCCTGCCGGGCAGGCACACATAATGTAAGAGTAAACTTAAATAATGCCTGCTTATAACCCCAGCTCCTCCGGTCCCGATAGCTTACCGGTTATGGCACTGGCGGCTGCTACCGCGGGGCTTGCCAGATAAACCTCAGATTCCACATGTCCCATTCGTCCTACAAAGTTTCGGTTGGTAGTTGCCACAGCCCGTTCTCCGGCTGCCAGGATTCCCATGTGTCCACCAAGACAGGGTCCACAGGTCGGAGTACTCACAACAGCTCCGGCCTTGATAAAGGTTGCTAAAAGCCCCTCTTCCATTGCCTGTAGATATATCTTTTGTGTAGCAGGGAATACGATCACTCTGACACCCTTCGCTACCTTTCTTCCTTCCAATACCTTTGCAGCAATTCGCAGATCGTCTATTCTACCGTTGGTACAGGAACCGATTACTACCTGATCAATCCTAATATCTCCGACTTTATCAATTGTACGGGTATTTTCTGGCAGATGTGGGAATGCGACCGTAGGTTTTAAGGTTCCTAAATCTATCTCAATGATTTGGTCATACTCCGCATCCTCATCTGCTTCGTAAACCGTATATTCTTTCGTAGAATGTTCCTTCATATAAGAGATGGCAGCTTCATCCACCGGAAAGATACCATTCTTTGCACCGGCTTCAATTGCCATATTAGCCATGGCAAAACGATCATCCATGGTTAGATTTTTGATACCATCTCCAACAAACTCCATAGATTTATAAAGTGCTCCATCCACACCAATCATTCCGATAATGTGTAAGATTACATCCTTACCGCTGACCCATTTTCTAGGTTTACCGGTCAAAACAAATTTAATCGCAGAGGGCACTTTAAACCAGGCTTTTCCGGTTACCATGCCTGCTGCCATATCCGTACTTCCTACACCTGTAGAAAAAGCTCCCAGCGCACCATAAGTACAGGTATGGGAATCGGCACCGATTACCACATCTCCAGCCACTACCAGTCCTTTTTCCGGAAGTAGGGCATGTTCAATACCCATTTCACCTATTTCAAAGTAATTGGTTATATCATATTCCATAGCAAATTCACGAACGCATTTACAATGCTCTGCTGATTTAATATCTTTATTCGGTGTAAAATGATCCGGTACCAAAGCGATCTTATCCTTGTCAAATACTTTCTTTATCTTAAATTTCTCCATCTCATGAATTGCTACCGGGGCAGTCACATCATTTCCTAAAACCAGATCCAGATTAGCCTCAATTAATTGTCCGGCACTTACCTTATCCAGTCCGGCATGAGCGGCTAATATTTTCTGTGTCATCGTCATACCCATACTTATATCCTCCAATTCTATATAAAAGTTTATAAAACATTATTGTTCCTATGTAAGCTCATGTTAAAGTGTTTCGAACGGTCGGGGTAAAGGTTCGAAATCCTTATATCGCTTCGTTCCATAAATACCTGCTGATATGAGAATACATCTGCGAAAAAGTAATTTAAAAACGAACAATCCTACGGTTCTTTCTTCAGATATATTAATCTTAGGCTTAAAGTTCGCTTACAATTAAGTCTCCCATTTCCTTAGTGCCGACCAGCCTCATGCCCTCTGACATGATATCGACAGTCCGATAACCCTTCTTTAATACAGCCTTAACCGCTGCTTCAATTTGATCCGCTTCCTGCTCCAAATCAAAGGAATAACGAAGCATCATAGCCGCAGACAGGATGGTTGCTATGGGATTTGCTTTGTTTTGACCTGCAATATCCGGTGCTGAACCATGGCTGGGTTCATAAAGACCAAGTTTCGTGTCTCCAAGACTTGCGGAGGCCAGCATACCGATTGAGCCGGTAATCATACTAGCTTCGTCTGAAAGGATATCGCCAAACATGTTCTCCGTTAGTATTACGTCAAATTGTCTGGGGTCTTTCACAAGTTGCATAGCACAGTTATCTACCAGCATATCCGAAAGTTCCACTTCCGGATAATCCTTTGCTACTTCCTTCGTAATCTGACGCCATAATCTTGAGGAATCCAGTACGTTCGCTTTATCCACACTACATACCTTTTTATTTCTCTTCATTGCAATTTCAAAGGCCCATTTTGCAATTCTTCTGATTTCATTCTCATCATAGACTAGGGTATCGGTTGCTTTTCTTATTCCGTTCTCTTCCACTGTTTTGCGTTCTCCGAAGTATAGTCCTCCGGTGAGCTCCCTCATCACCACAAAGTCAAAGCCACCGCCTATAATTTCATCCTTCAGCGGGCAAGCTCCCTTTAACTCATCAAATAAAATAGCCGGACGGATATTCGCAAATAAATTCAAACCTTTGCGTATTGCTAACAGTCCAGCTTCCGGCCTAAGATTGGGTGGCAGGCTGTACCAGTTTGACTGTCCTACATTACCACCAACGGCTCCAAGTAAAACCGAATCACTGTTCTTAGCTATCTCCAGGGCCTCATCTGTCAAAGGGACTCCGGTTGCATCAATGGATACACCCCCCATTAATACCTCCGTATACAAAAAACTGTGTCCATATTTTGTACCAATTCGGTCCAGTACCTTCCTCGCTTCCGTAATTATCTCCGGTCCGATCCCATCTCCCGGTATCACCGCAATGTTATACTGCATTTCATAACCTCCCTAAACTTATTTCACTCCGTTAATCACATTTCTATTGCCATTTTATCACATTTGCTGATATAATCAAAATACATATTACGAATATCTGTTATAACTTATAGTTATGATATATTCGGCGATTATTGTTATATACTATTATATAAATCCTTATAAGAACCAATATATCAGGTGTATGATATTTAACCATCCATATTATGTGCCTGATAGTATTCGTTGTAGGACAAAGCCCCTGAAGTACCAAAGCATAACTTCATTGATACATACAAACTATATCGTCACCGTAATGAAAGGCTTTGCCCCTTCTCATTAATAGAAAGAAAGGAGTTCTACATGGAACAGAATTTATCCTTGTATCATGTGTTTCTTAGTGTTGCCCAGTCAGGTAATATCTCCCACGCGGCCAAACTGCTTTATATCAGTCAGCCGGCCGTCAGTAAAGCAATCACAAATTTGGAGGAGAATTTAAAAACCACCTTGTTCGTTCGTAGTTCCCGTGGTGTAAAATTAACAGAGGAAGGTAGTATCTTATATGAGCATGTAAAAAAAGCATTTGATCTTCTTACGATGGGTGAGGAGCGTTTACAAAGAATCCGTGAATTAGGTATCGGTCATCTTCGGATTGGGGTTAGCTCCACCCTGTGCAAATACCTATTACTTCCTTATCTTAACGTATTTGTGAAAGAAAATCCTCATATTAAGATAACCATTGAAAGTCAGTCCTCCTATCATACCATAAAACAATTGGAGAACCATACTCTGGATATCGGATTGGTGGCAAAACCCTCTTCCTCAAAAGCCTTTCATTTTTATTCCCTAGGTGAAATCGAAGATATCTTTGTCGCTACCCCCGGCTATCTTGATAATTTAATGCTTCGGGAGAAAGCTTACGATATCTTCTCCTCTGCAAACATTATGCTTTTAGATAAAGAAAATGTCTCCAGAAAGTATATTGATGATTATTTTAAAGAAAATAGTATTGAGCCAAAGCACATACTGGAGGTCAGCAATATGGATCTCTTAATTGAGTTTGCAAAAACCGGTCTTGGTATTGCCTGTGTTATTAGGGATTTTGTTACCGAAGAATTAAAGCAGGGTACTTTAGTTCAGATCCCTCTGCAAATCCCGGTTAACAAAAGAGAGGTCGGCTTTGCCTATGCAAAAAGTGCCTTCCTCTCTAATTCCATACTAAAATTCATAAAATTTACTCAAAAACGTAGTTAAGAATCCTCTATTGTTACTATATCTCCGGCGGAGCTTCATTCGGATCCGGAATTGGTGTAGGTGTTGGACTGGGCGTCGGTGTCGGCGGTGAAATGTATGCCGGTTTTTTATCTACCAGAAAGTCCTCACTCACATAGCAAATTTCATCCATATATAAGAAACTGGCCCAACCATTCTCAATGCTTACGACATCGATTTTTTCCGTATGCACCAGAAAACCGACAATTTCAGAATCCGTTGATGGCTCTTTTCTTATATTTAATATGCCATCATACTCTGATAACTTTACGTATTTTGTAATCGGTTTACCTAAAAAGTCAGGCTTGTCTTTCTCATCCTTCGTACTATCTCCGGTCTCCTCTGTACTATCCTCAGTACCTTCTTTTTCCTTCGTATCCTCCGTACCCTGCTCATCATCTTCTTCCAGCAGTGGTATAGGAGTCGGAATGAAATTGGTCACCTGTTCCGGTTTATCACAGCCAAGAAATGCAAAAACAGCTATCATGATTAACAGCCCTAATAATCTCTTCTTCATATCCCTCACTCCAAACTTTATATTCATTTTCTTTGCGCTACTAACTAATACCCCTTTTCAGTATCAATTTATATCATTGTCTTTATAATCTGACAAACAAACCCCTAACATGGTTCTTTTTCATTTAACATAATAGCATATTTGTCCTATTAATCCAACAAAAATCTTTACAAGTACAGCATTTTTATCATACTTTTGTACATATCTTAGAATAATTTTTCATTTGCCGGTTCTATCATTTATATATTTCTTAAATAACTAATATAACGGGAGAATGCCGACGGGAGGGCATATAGAGTCTCCATATCTTTTCTGTTAACCCAAAGCAGCGAATTGGCCTTCGTATATTCTGCCGGAACCTGCCCGGTCTTAACATGGTAACCTATCATATGCCACTCTACATGAGAAAAGATGTGTTTCGCCTCACCGATTGACTTTATTGCTTCAATGGTGAGTCCTCCGTCCTTCAATTCCTTAGATAGCTTTTTATAATCCACCTTTTCATCAATACCCGGCAGTTCCCATAAACCGGCCAGTAGCCCTTTGGCTGCTCTTTTTTTTATTGCATATTTACCCTGATACTCAATGAGAAGGATGGTACGTTCCTCCTGCTTTCGTTCCTTCTTCGGTGGTTTCACAGGAAGTTGCATAATTACATCCTGATGAAAGGCCCGACATAGATGAACAACGGGACATTTATCACAGAAAGGTTTTCCGTTTGGAATACATACCGTTGCCCCCAGTTCCATCAAGGACTGATTAAAATCACCGGGTCGGTCCTTTGGCATAATATCATATAGTTCCTTCCATAATTCCTTCTTAACACTTCCTTTCGTAATATCGTCATAGCTAGCCGTAATCCTCTTCGCTACTCTTAGGACATTACCGTCCACTACAGGAACCGGAATGTCATATGCTATGGAAGCGATTGCTCCTGCTGTATAGGTTCCTATTCCTGGAAGAAGCAGCAGCTTATCATAATCTGCCGGCAACGCCCCGTCATAATCTTTCATAATAATCTGAGCTGCTTTTTGCATATTCCTTACCCTATTGTAATAGCCAAGCCCTTCCCAAAGCTTTAAGAGTTTATCTTCATCTGCCTCTGCCAAAGCTTTGATATCGGGCAAAGCAGTAATAAAACGGTCAAAATAACCCTTTACCGCTTCCACCCTGGTTTGCTGAAGCATAATTTCAGAAACCCAGACAAAGTATGGGATAGGTTGTTCTCTCCAAGGAAGAATTCTTGCGTTATAATCAAACCAATCCAGTAGATATGGTACTATTTCTTTATAAATGTTATTCATAGTTCGTCTCCATCCAATAAAACCACGTATTATAGGTCATCGTCGCACACATATGGTTAGCTTTCATGCGAAGTATCTTACCACTATTTTATTTATATCGCCATCGGCAAAGTATGCCCACTTTCTTAATTCTAACTGATAACCATCATTCCTTCAAGGGATACCATGTTCTTGTTTGCGTCAAATACTTATTGGCAAAGTCCTATTCAGATTTTCCTTCTAAGTTTTTTCTTGTACTTCCTTACGGATTAGTGCGCCCATTTTCATAGAGACGCGGGCAGTACCGTAAAACAAGCTCTATTTTCGGGAGTTTTTCGCATGCGTCTATTACGTTTCGCTCCTCCCTGATAGTTGCGTCGGTCGCTCGCGAAACGAACTAGCATGCTTAAAACCCACTCAAAAATTGGCTAATCGTTTTCCGGTACCTGCCCACGCCCCCTATGAATGGGCGCACTTATCCTGTCTATGGCTAACCGCAGAAAACTTTTCTGAATATTTTTCTTGCATTTGTCTGTAATGCATCAATCATTGGCATTTGGTAATTCAGCATACGTATAATCATTTCGGGGAAGTCCAAAATGACTTCCCCGAACAATATTATCTTATTCATAAATTAATTTTGATTTATTGAATTTATTATCTCTTCTATTTATAGAGAAAGAAGCCCTCTCTGTCTACGACTTCTCCAGGAATTTATACTGTGACATGTATAATTCATAGTAGTATCCCTTTTTAGCCAGAAGTTCTTCATGGTTACCCATCTCCTGAATTAATCCCTTGTCTACATACATGATACAGGTAGAATTCTTAATTGTGGATAGCCTATGGGCTATGATGAAGGAGGTTCTACCCTTTAACAGTCTGCTTAAGCCCTCTTGTAGTAGTATCTCCGTCTCCGTATCGATACTGGAGGTTGCCTCATCAAGTATTAGGATTTTGGGGTCTGCTAACAATGCTCTAGCAAAACTAATGAGCTGTCTTTGCCCTACGGATAATCTGGTACCTCTTTCATTGACCTCTGTTTCATAACCATTTTCCAGATTAACAATAAAATCATGGGCTCTTACGGTCTTGGCCGCCTCGATTACCTGTTCATCCGTCGCTTCCATATTACCATATCGGATATTATCCATAATGGTACCGGAGAATATGAAACTATCCTGAAGCATAACACCCATTTGCTTACGTAGGGATGCAATCTTCACCTTGTTGATATCGATACCGTCAATCGTCAACTCACCGGAATCCAGATTATAAAAGCGGCTAATCAGATTGATAATCGTGGTTTTGCCGGCACCGGTAGGTCCAACGATTGCAATGGTATCTCCTACTTTAGCCGTGAAGCTGATACCGTTTAATACCGGAACATCGTCCTCATAGCTAAAGGTTACATCTTTAAACTTTACTTCTCCTACAATCGGAGGCATCTCTATTGCATCCGGAGCATCCTTAACTAGTACCGGTTCATCAATTGTCTCAAAAATCCTCTCTAGATAGGAAACTGCATTTAACAGGGAATTATAAAAGTTCGCCATGGTTGTAATCGGCTGCCAAAACCTTCCTATATAACCTGTCATTGCTACCAATACACCGATTGTAATTCCTTCCAACCCGCCATCCAGCCAGGTGATACCAAGGAATAACACCGCCGCCATCGTCCAAGTAGATATATTGTTGATGGCAGGCCAAAGCAGGAAATTTAATTTTACCGCCCGCATCCAGGCAGATCTATAATCATTACTCAGAGTATTAAAGATCTCGATGTTCTCCTGCTCTCTTGTAAAGCTTTGTGTAACTCTAATTCCGTTGATACTTTCGGCTATGTAGGCATTCAGATTGGATTGCTTATTACTCATTCTCTGCCATGCAACCCTTTGCTTTTTCTTGATTGTAAAGATAACCGCCATAAGCAATGGAAGCCCGGTCAAACATACTAAGGTCAGTCTGACATTAATCGATAACATAAATGCCACGATAAAAACCAGGGAAAATAGTTCCGTTACCGTATTCACTATACCATTGGATAATAAATCACTTAAGCTGTTAACATAATTTACTACCCTTACCTGAATTTTACCATGGGGTTTATCATCATAATAGGAGAACGGAAGTTTCTGCAAATGTCCAAAGATATCACTTCTTATCTGATGGATAATATTTTGCCCCATTCTTGCCGTAAGGGTAATTTTCATCTTCATAATCACAGAAACGATGAAATAAATCAATAAAAGCAATATACTAACAACCGCGATTGCTTTGATATTACCATTCGGAATATAATCATCCATGATAACCATTAAGATTCTCGGAGCTAACATACCCAAGCCGGAAGAAATTGTCAACAGTAGGATGGTTATAAAGATATCCTTACGATAGGGCTTAATATAACTTCCTAATCGCTTTAAATGGGAAAAGTTAAATTCGGACTGCAGTGTTTCGTCTATGTCATATTTATTCCTAGCCAATTTCATTCCCCCAATCTCTTATGGAGGTATGTCCTCCCGAATATGATGTCTCTTCAGTCTTGCTATTTCTAATATAATTAAATTCTTTTAAACCGGTTTTAATCTGGTCAAAGTCACCGTATTGATGATGGAACACCGTATGGTAATACCCCTTCTTTGCCAGCAGTTCCTCATGATTACCGGACTCTACAATCCGGCCCTCATCCACTACAAGAATCTGATCTGCCTCTTTAATGGAGGAGATACGATGAGCTATGATAAACACCGTATGGTTTGCATTGATGGAATTAAGTTCATTCTGTATCAAAGTTTCCGTCTCCATATCCACGGCTGAGGTGGTATCATCGAGTATGATGATGGAAGGGTTTTTCAGTAGTGCCCTGGCTAAGGAAATCCTCTGCTTTTGTCCACCGGAGAGGCCGACTCCCCTTTCACCAATAATGGTATCGTACCCATCAGGCATCTGGAGAATAAAGTCATGGGCATTGGCCACCTTAGCTGCCTCCATTACCTGTTCAAAGCTGCAATCGGGCCTTCCGTAGGCTATATTCCCTTCAATAGTATCGGAGAAAAGAAAAACATCCTGCATTGCCATGCCGATATTATCCCTTAGGGAGAATAAATCTAATTTCTTTACATTCACCCCGTCAACCTTAATCTCACCCTCTGTCACATCATAAAAGCGGCAAAGAAGATTCATAAGGGTTGATTTACCCGACCCGGTTGCTCCAATGATCCCTACTGTCTGTCCGGGTTTTACATGAAAATTAATGTCTTTTAATATCTCCTCTTCCTCTACCCGGTAGCTGACATGGGAGAAAACAATATCTCCGTTAAATCGTTTCTTAGCGATTGCATTATCCGGATCTTTTATGGATGGCTCTATATTAATCGTACTGTATATTTTCTCTACCGAAGTGACAAATCTCTGATAATCATTCGCCAACCATCCGGCCATACGAAGGGGGTTATTCAGCATCCAGAGATATCCGCTGACTGTAACTAATTTACCCATGGACATATGGTTATTAATTACCATGAAACCTCCGACCAGATAAAGTACTACCGTCAATACATTGGATAAGAATTCAAAGATCGGTACATATTTTCTCCATATTTTAGCAGCATCCAACTCCGCCTGACGATATCCATCATTCTCAACATCGAACTTTTCTATCTCATAATCTTCTTTTGCGAAAGCCTTAACCACTCGGTTACCGCTGACATTTTCTTGAACCAGGGTATTCAGACTGGAAAAATGCTGTCTGATATTATGAAAAGCAGGTTTTACAGACTTTAACTGCTTCATGGTAACCCAGGCAGTGATTGGCAAAATTACAACCATACCTAAAGCCAGTCTAAAATCCGCAACAAAAATCATAGTAAGTGCTATGGAGAACAGCAATGCACTTTCATAAACATTATAAATAACCCAGGCAACAAAATGCCTGATTGCTTCCATATCACCGGTCTGTCTGGACATCAAATCACCGGTTCGATTTTTATTATAGAAGCTAAAATCCTGACCGAGAAATTTCCTATATACATAATCTCTCATTGAAAATAATACACCTTGAGATACCTTTTCAAAGGATATTGTAAACCAATATCTTGCTACGGTACGAATGAGGGTTGCCACAAGCATAATAACAACCAACTTCGGTAATATCTCACGGTTTCCGCCCCTAATAACATCATCAACAATGATACCTGCGATATATGGGTTCACAATTGCCAAAGTACAGGTAATGGTTGCTACTACTAACCCAATAATGATCCTGTTGCGATATTTTTTTAAGAAGGAATAAAACCATTGCATTGCTGTCATATAATACCTCCTCCTTGGTATAAACATTGTCATTATCATGCAAACCAATTCATGTGAATTATCATTCAAAGTACTTTCGGACTATTTATATAAGAATGATACAAAATCCATAGGAGCACCATATTGATTTTAAATCAAGAATTAATCTGATAATAAACGACTTGCTAGGTTATTTCCATTCCATCCTATCAATTATATTGTCTTTTTTGTTTTATAGAATGAAAATTAAAATAGGAATTCTAAACACATTATATCATTATAACTTTTTTGTCAACAATGAAAATGTAGATTATTACCTTTTTTCATGTGATAAATTATAGTATCAAACAAATGTTTTGTATATACATTTACAATTAGTACTTTATTACTAAATTACGAAGTAATAACTAAAGCGTTTTCGTAACTATCGGAAAAATTTTAAAAAATATTTAACTATTTTAAAAAGTAATGCTATAATGATGTTGTTATTTCCTATTAAATGCAAGATGAATTTGTGTGCTAATTCACTTGCGACAAATGAAGAGGTGAAAAATATGGCCTTTGATTATGACTTGACTTATAATGATTTTAACCCTACAGTATTCTATGTATCAAAAATTAAGATGACGAATGATGGTGTCTATCACGATCATGACTTTACCGAGTTAGCTTATATCCTATCGGGTAAGGGTAAATACCTAATAGAAGGTAAAGAATATGATGTGGAGGCAGGTGACCTCGTTATCTGTAATCCCGGGGTGAAACATACTCACATAGTAACGAACACCAAAGAACCTACCATTGAATTTATAGCGGGATTTACAGATTTTCATTTTAAAAACATGGCAGCAAATTCAATTGAGCTTAAGAACGGAGGCTGCATTATACATACCTCAGCCGAACTTAAGCAGGAATTATCCATGCACTGCTATTCCATGATTGCAGAAAAGGAAGGCTGTAAGGTTGGTAAATACTTTATGTTTAAAACCCATCTGATGCAGATGCTGTTACTTGTTATGAGGGAAATGGTAGATAATGAGAACCCGGAACAAAAGGGATGCAATTTTGAATCCTATAATAAAAGCTATGCTGTAAACCGTATCATAACTTATCTAAATGAGAATTTCGATCAGAAGATATCTTTAGAACAGATTGCGCATAATATGTATCTGAGTCCGGTCTATATCTCGAAAATATTCAAAGAGGAAACCGGCGAATCACCCATAAACTATCTGATAAAAATTCGTTTGGATAAGGCACGGGAAATCTTACTTAGCGGCGAAAGCGGCAGCATCAAGAGTATCGCTACTCAAGTGGGTTACGATGATGTATATCATTTCAGCAAACTGTTTAAGAAATACTATGGTATTTCACCGTTATACTATAAGAAACGAGCCATGCGTAAAAATGCGTCCAATCAGTAAGGAAGAAGGTTATGAGTAATATGAACATGTTTGATACTATCTTTAACAGAAAATCGGTACATCACTTTTTACAGGAAAAAATTGAATGGGAGGTTATCGCAGATATATTACAATTCGCGGATCAACTACCCATGTTGACAGACGGAATTGCAGTTGAGTTCAAACTGGTAAGTAACATCGAAAAAAATCAGGGATTTCACGGACCTCTGGCCATAAAAGCACCTTACTACATCTGCCTTTCCTCAGAAGAAGTTGGAGATTATCTACTAAATGCCGGATATCTGATGCAACAACTGAACCTGTACATTGAATCCAAAGGACTTGGTTCCTGTTTTGTGGGTTATGCAAGCCCCGGGAAAACCTTAAAAGCGAATATGAAATATAATTATGTGGTTGCCCTGGCTTTCGGTAAAACCACGGAGCAGCTTTACAGAGACTCTTCGGAAGCGAATCGATTACCAACTACTGACCTAGTTGTATATAAGGAAGAAGTCTCTTCTGCCATTCATCAGATCATCGAAGCTGCAAGACTGGCTCCTTCCAGTTACAACAGCCAACCCTGGAGATTTGTTGTATATAAAAACCGAATTCATGTATTCGCTAAGAAAAGCCCCTGGTTAGTCCGGGCATTTGATTCTAACAAAATGGTTGATATGGGAATTATGATGGCCAATCTATTACTGGCCGCAGAAGAACTCTGGGTGGAAGCTTCCATAAAGAAACTGGACTCCTTACAGAATAAGAAATTCCGTGATAACGAATATATCTTAACCCTTGTAATTGGTTAAATTATGTAAATAATATAAATAATTAAAAAAATTTATAAATTTATTTTAAAGTTATTGACAAACCAATTATTCTATAGTATATTATGTCATGTGCTTACGAAACAAAAGCAAGCACAACATAATATGCGCGAGTGGCTCAGTGGTGGAGTATCGCCTTGCCAAGGCGAGGGTCGCGGGTTCGAATCCCGTCTCGCGCTTAAAATAAAAAAGGTTCATCCAATAGGATGGACCTTTTTTATATTCTGTGTGTAGTTCAGATTCGTACTCTCACAGAGTGAGACTTGGAAGAATGAGAACGGAGGCACACACGCCGATGTTCTCATTCTTCTAGTGGCTTTACGAAGCGTCTTTTGCGGAGTAAAGACTGTGTGAGGAGGCGCGGGTTCGAATGTCTCCGCTCCGCTCCGGTCCGCGCATAACCGGGACCCCGGACCTCGTGCGCATTCTCGCGCTTAATGAAAAATGGCAGGAAAGCATGTAAAATCAAGCTTTCCTGTTTTTTTGTTTCTAAAAATAGTGTGTGCAGGATGTGTGCAACATCCTTTGACGTAATTTCAGGCTATAGTGCCTTGTTCATATAAGAACTGTTTTGCTCGATTTCATAGTAATTGTAGATATAACCTTTGGTCGTCTCGATATCCTCATGTCCCATATAGACACTGATTTCTGCTAACGGCATACCGGCTGCGAATAATCGACTTGCAAAAGTTCTGCGGATGCAATCTCCATTTTGTGAATATAGGCTTCTCACTTTTTCATCAGTGTAGAAATTACACTTTCCTCTATATGATTGACTTCATAAATCAAGAAACATATAATAATGATAAACAGAATTTAATTTCATACACATTAGAGGAGGATGGATTAATGAAATATAAACGTTTACTTAAGCTCCATGCGATTCTGTAATAGGCAAATACGTGTGGAGCGTATATATAGATTTGCCAATTCATTCATGAATAGTACAGAATCCGCATTCTAAATAATTACTAGAATAAGGAGCTCGTACCGAATGAAATATTTAAATGCATTAAGTGTTTTTCCAGATGAGTTACTAATTGAAATTCGAAAATATATCCCAGAAGGTTTTCTATACATTCCCGGAATTGATACCAGAAAAGAATGGGGAAGCATTTCTGGTCAAAAACATCAATTAGCTATTAGAAACCAGTTAATTTATAAAGAATTTCAACACGGGAAAACAGTTGTAGAAATATCAAAAGAGCATTATTTATCTGAAAGCTCGATTTATCGAATACTAAAAAATTATAAGTAATTCTTGTATATGACTTTTACAAAATTGAGTTACCTTACCACGTATTTTCTCAATTCTGTGAAAGTCATATTTTATTGTAATTTATTTAAAATGATTGTAATAATCTATATGCAAAATTTTATGATAGAATGGTTATAGCAATAACAAATTAATGGTTCGAATAAAAGAGTAGGGGGAACAAACATGTTTCAGATAAGATATTTAAAGAAAGAAGATAAAGAATTTTGGTATACGCTTGACAAGCACTTGCCAGAAATAGAATTTATTAAAAAAATTACTGATAAAAGAGGATATGTTATTCTAGATGAAGAAAAGCCGATTGGGATATTACGCTTTAATATGTTTTGGGATAATACGCCTTTCTTAACATTGATTTATATTGATTTTAAATATCATAAAAAAGGATATGGTCGAAAAGCAATGGAGTTTTGGGAAAATGAAATGGCTAAACAGGGTTATAAAATGATTATGACATCAACACAAGTTGATGAAAATGCGCAACATTTTTATCGCAAACTTGGATATAAAGACTGTGGCTGTCTGGTGCTTGACATACCAGGTTTTGAACAGCCACTTGAAATGTTCATGGCAAAATCCCTTTAGAATAAAAATGGTTAAGTATGTCAATATAAGGAGGAAACTATATGGACTTTAAAAACTATAAAACACTACCACTTGATGCGAAAGAGCAAATCAGAAATGTAACCAATACTTGGTTGAAATGTATAGGAGAATCTGTAATAGGAATTTATTTACACGGTTCTATTGCATTAAATTGTTTTGTAAAAGGTGTAAGTGATATTGATATACTAATAATATGTGACAGACGAATAAGCCGAGATGAAAGGCTTTTAATTTCTAGAAATATAATTGAAGTGGATTGTAATCCATCTCATCTTGAAATGTCCGCAATATGGATAAACGACTTAAACCCTTGGAAATACCCGACGCCTTGTCAATTTCATTACAGCGATACTTGGACTGAGCATTACAAGAATTTGTTAAATGGTAATATAAAAGAAAGTTTCATTGTAGACGAAGATTTTTGTGACCCGGATATAGCCAGCTATATTCATCTAATAAATCAAAGTGGTGTTTGTATTTATGGAAGACCAATAAAAGATGTTTTTCCTGCTATACCAGAACAAGATTTTTGGAGCTCTTTAAGCAATAACATTACTGAATATGATTTTCAAGCATATAATCCAAGATATTTTTCAAGTAACATCTTAATTTTGGGACGTATTTTGTCATATAAAAAAGAAAAACGCATATTGTCTAAATATGAAGGTGGGTTATGGACACATGATTATGTTCCAGAAAGATTTAAATACATTATTGAAAACGCTATAAAAGAATGGTATTCAAAAGAAAAAGATCTAGAGTATAAAAAGGAAGATTTAGATGAACTAAGGCAGTTGTTAATTAACGAGATACAAGACTGATGAATATATCAGATTCATCAATAGTCGATTTTATAGGGACCAGAGAATCCATTCCATGTGTGCAGATAAATAACAGAAGCCGCAAACCTCCTTTTTATCAGTATTTGTGTGCGCGGAGATTTGTTCGAATCCCGTCTCGCGCTGTCATCAAAACCAGGTATCAGTAAAACTGATACCTGGTTTTTTTATGACAATGTAAAGCAGAGTTCGATCTCATACAGACTGAATATTCTGAAGAATGGGAATGGAGGCTCTCACACCGAGATTCTTGTTCCTCTAATGGCTTTACGGAGCGTCTTTTGCGGAGTATAGACTATGCGAGGATGTCGCTGGTCTGAAACCGGTATGCTTACCTAATAATAACCAATAAATTAAATTATTATTGGTTATTATTACCTTTTACATTTTTAATAAACTGTGCTATAATACAATTAAGGAAGAAAGCAACAGCAATATCTTCCCACATACCCTATTCACTCATTACAGTTTTATCAAGTATTTGGTATTCAGTAGTTAGTTAAGAACTTGGGTTTTTTTATTACCTAAAATTAATTAAATGAAAGAATTATTTAAGATTTCTGGTTTTCAAGTACACAGTTTCATTTGATTTAAGGTATTAAAAAGTATTGTTTTACCATTTTTATGTTTTAAGTTTAGTTTTTATGTTTTATATTTGTTTTAGAGTTTTTTGTTTTAATCTTTTATAATAGGATCCAGTTTATTTTATTTTAAGTATTTTTATTAAAGCTCTATTATAGAAATATTTATGTAGAGAGTTATTATTTTTGTATTATTTATGTTTGTTTCAATTATGATGCTTTGAATTATGTTTTAGATTTATGTATTAGATTAATTCGTTACCTTTTTCAATTGAATGTTCTATCTTCGTTTTAACTAGTATTAAATCTTTAATGAAATATGAAGTATTATCAAAAATTAAATGTAAATTTCGTTTATGATTGTTGTTATCCAGTATGAAAGCGTTAAATTTACTCCTGAAAGGTAGCGAAAGTTAATTTATGTGCAATGCTAAATTGAATAGGGTATGGTAAGTAGCCGATTTGTTTGTTGATTTTTTTAGCAATCGGCTACTTATTTATTTAGAGCAGATATCACACTGCCCTCTCAATTTGGATTTGATGAATATTAATCGTTATGTTACTAATGATAACCCGTATACTCGTAGGAGTAACGAGTAAACGTTATCATGTCTGTAATAAATACATACACCAGAAGACTATATACTTCTTTGGCATAGATTAATTTGACTTCATATATTTGTAAAAGGTATACTAAAATAAATATCATTATATGTAAAATCAGTTCACAAGGTAACCACAGATTATCTGAATTTAGGTGTTAAACAAAAACACATATGATAACTAGGGGAATTATCTTGTTAAAACAAATTAAGAAAGCCACATATATCAGATTGTTTAAATAATATTAATAACAGACTTTCAAAAACTATGTTAAAAATTTAAATATAAATATCAAATTAAATAAAAATAAGTGTTGACATCCACTACAATCCATGTTATGATAAATATGTTGTTTTTAGATGTAAGTTTTGATTCACATATTTTTGTAAATCATTAATGAGTTTAATGATCTACAAAAATATGTGATTTTTTATTTTCACCGAAAAATATACAAATATTATATTAGGAGGTATCTTTCATGAATAAAGGTACAGTAAAATGGTTTAACGCACAAAAGGGATTTGGATTTATCACTAATGACGAAACTGGTGAGGATGTATTCGTACATTTTTCAGGAATCGCTTCAGAAGGATTTAAGTCTTTAGAAGAAAATCAAAATGTTTCTTTTGATATTACAAAAGGCGCACGCGGCCTACAAGCTGTTAATGTTGTATTAGCATAATATCAATTAGTGCATAAGATTAGACACGGATAATTTTTATCCGTGTCTTTTTTATTACCCTAATCTTTGATATAGATCTTCCTGTGCCCATCATCTTCTACCACTGATATTATCTGGTACCGATAATACTCTTTGTTAGTATGGTATCTGCATAATTGTTAAGCCTAATACTTGACGTCACTATGGAAAAAACATACAATTATATAAGATTTTAATACTAATCGGCATCTATGTAGCACAGTTAATAAAATGAATATATACTCCTAAGTACAGTAAAATGTTTTAGAAACTACCAATTACATAAAACTTTCATTCAAAAGAGGAGAAACCTTATGCCAAATGCAGTATTTCATACCCTATTCAGAAGCAATTGGTTTCGTGAATCAAGTGTGTCAATTTGCTCCTAATATATATATGCACTGCAATTGTGAGCCCTATTGTTATAGAGATAATAAACTAATTCATACAGGAACCAAAAAACTACTCGGTGATAACATTCTGGCTATACCGAAATTAGATTTCCAAAGAATTCGCATAGTGTTTGATGAGTCTGAAATAGTTGATGTAGCGCAATACATTTCACATAACATGATATATCAAGCATCCATTCATAATGCAGCTCTTGTCACCAACAAAGCTGCTACAAAAGTATTATTATTATTCGGAGCTAACATAATTGCCGGAGCTTTTCATTTCACAATACTACCACAAATTTCGCTATTTTCTGACATAAGTGAAAAAAGTATATTTATTCAAGGTTTGTTACTAACGGCTTCTAATCCGATAACTATTATTTTTTGGAGTGGAGTATTCTCTACCTAGGTAATAGAAAATAAATATACTAAAGTAAATCTTATTTATTTTGGATTAGGTTGTGTATTATCGACACTATGTTTTTTAACCGTTATAGCTGTTTTGGGTATTGTAATAAGTGGATTTTTCACACAAACAGTCATGCAGATTAAATGTTGTGGTTGGTATTGTTATCATATATTTTGGGGTTCGGTTACTATATAAAAAACGGTCATAGAATAGATTTTGAGTTTAAATCGGTTTAGAAAGGATGAAGAATCATGCGTACCGAACAACAAATGATGGATTTAATCATGAAAAAAGCTTTGGAAGATGACAGAATCCGTGCAGTAACCATGGAAGGGTCCAGAGCCAATAAAAATGCTGTTCACGATCAATACAGTGATTTTGATATCTGCTATTTTGTTAGTGATGTTCGCGAATTTACTAAAGATAAAGGCTGGATCGAATATTTTGGTGATATCCTAATCGTTCAATATCCAACAGATTGGTATTCACATCCTTATGACTACAATAATCATGATAACTTTACCTATTTAATTCAATTTACCGATGGAAATCGTATTGATCTAACAATCATTGATATCACTACTATAACTAAAGAGGCTAATAATACTGAGCCAAGAGTTATATTGCTAAATAAAGATAATTTTGAAGAACTAATTCCAATTGACAATGAAGAGGTTTTCTTTATAAAACCACCAACACAGATGGAGTTTTATAATACCTCCAATGAATTTAGGTGGCTATCTATCTATATCTCGAAAGGATTATGTAGGAATGAATTCTATTATGCAAAATACAGTTATGAAGTTCCCATTATGGAGATGTTCATGAAGATGTTGAATTGGAAAATTGGAATTGACCATGCTTTTCAAGTAACAACCGGAAGTCATTACAAATACCTGAAACGGTTTCTTAACGACAATGAGATGAAGCGAGTTCAGGGAATATTTCCCAATGGTGAATATGAAGATATGTGGAATAAATTATTTCAAATGTATGATTACTTTGATGAGCTTGCTGCTTATGTAGCAATGCATTTTAGATATGAACATAACAAAAATGAAACCATACATGTTCGCAATTTCTTAACGAAGAGACGAGAACAATATAACGGCTATGAATAAAAAAATGCTATGGAAATATTTGTATCAGAATAATATGTGAATTAGATATGGTATTCGTAGCTTGTATACTTTATAATATAACTAGCAATAAAACACTACTTATGAAATTACAGGAGGAGACCACCCTATGAAAATAATAATGTACGGATCCGAGATATGTCCTGACTGCGTTGAAGCCAAAATGCAATTATCAAATCGCCCTGATATAGAGTTAGATTATAAAAATATAACAGAAAAAACTGCAACCTTAAAGGAGTTCCTATCATTTCGAGATCATGAAGAGTTGTTTGCATCAATAAAAGAAAAAGGTAAAATCGGTATTCCTTTCTTCATTTTAGAAGATGGAACAAAAACCTTAGATATTACTGATTTCGTAGACATAGAAATAAAAAAACCTGATCAATCTGCAAATTCCTGCTCTTTGGATGGAAAAGGTAATTGTTAAAGAGTTTCATGGATTTTATCTAATTGATTTTTATAAAAAGTATTGACAAACATACCCCTGATATTATATTATATCTCTTGCGCACTACTAATTTAAAAAGATATGCGCGAGTGGCTCAGTGGTGGAGTATCGCCTTGCCAAGGCGAGGGTCGCGGGTTCGAATCCCGTCTCGCGCTTAATGAAAAAGGGCAGGAAAGCTAGTAAAATCAAGCTTTCCTGTTTTTTTGTGTCTCAAAATCATGTGTGCAGGATGTGTGCAACATCCTTTGACGTATAGGGACTGCTATAATGCTTTGTTCATGTAGGTACGATTCTGCTCAACTTCATGGTAATTGTAAATATAGCCCTTCGTCGTCTCGATATCCTCATGTCCCATATAGACACTGATTTCAGCTAGAGGCATCCCCGCTGCAAACAGCCTGCTTGCAAATGTTCTGCGGATACAATGACTGCTCTTAAACGTCACTCCGGCATCCCGACAATACTTCTCTAACCAGTAATTAAAGCTCCTGCTCGTCATCCTTTCACCATTTGCTTGTGTAAACAAGTATTCGTTATCAGATGAGAGCTTTTCTACCTCTTCCAAAATCTTTTGTGCTTTTTCCGTTAACGGAATGGTACGATAGCCAGAAGAAATATCATGTTTTACATATTCCACAATCTTGTAGCCTTTTCGTATATAAACTCCATCTACTCTCTCCTCATCCACAATCTCCATTTTGTGAATATAGGCTTCGTTATCAAGCATGTCTTCCTTTTTCAGTACAACCAGTTCTCCAATCCTTGTTCCGATTTGAAAATCCATCAAAATCGTATAGGCTTCCATGGTTCCTTGTTGATAGAGAAAATCTTCTAGGCTTTCCATCTCATCTTCAAGATAGAGCTTAGAACCATCCTTCTTCCTTTGGATGGAACGGAATTTAACATCCGTATGCGTATTTAACAGCGGATTTACGGAAAGTATCTCCTTATCCATTGCTATCCGATAGACAGCATTCAGAATAGTTTTCATGTTATTAAATTCTTTTCTTGAAAACTTGAACGTGGTAATGGAATCATTCAGAAAATCATTTAGCATTCTGGTTGTTATTTTCTTAATGGGAATGGTTATAAGTTTATTATCGGCATAATACTTACGCCAATGCTGCTCATCCCGTTTGACAGTCTTAATATCGATTACACCTTCTACAGACTGCTTTCCTCGCTTTTCTATCCACATCTCATATAAATCCTTGATAGTATAATCACTTTTACGGTCATTGTAATAATCGTAAAGCTTACTAATCAATTCTTTATACGATGGTGCGGCTATCTGCTGTCTTTCCTCGTCTTCTTTCCTTACGGTGGTTATGAAGCGTCCATCCTTTCTGGAGCTGATGGAATATGGATGACGCTCTTTTATAAAGTTTTCTTTGGTCATATTTATTTTTATTGCGACTTCTGTTGCATCCAAGATACCACATTCATAAGCTTCCTGCAAGATAGATAATGCATCAAGCATAATAATGTGACCTCCTGTGTTAATACTTAAAACATGTTTCTTTCATGTTTTATACGAACAATATGACAGGTAATTTTGAAAACGAAGCTTTTTTTTGAAATATGCCCGCAGATCCTGCGGGCATATGAGTTAGCGTAAATAATGTTCTGCAATGATATTGATTCGGTTATGACCAAGGAATCTACTGGAAATCAACATGGCACGCTTATCATAACAAACACCTTTCAAGTCACATCTGCAATGGTAGCGTTCGTTCTTCGGTATCTTATCTACCGGTCTGGCTAATGTGTTATAGATTTCCGTACAATATTCACTTCGATAAGAGTGAACATCCATATCAGGGACATAGGGCCATACTTTATTATTTCCTGCTTCTTTCATTCTTTCTACAATAGCATCCACATTCGAAATAATAGGGGATTCCCTATATCTTGCACCCTTTGCTCCACTAGTAACAGCTATGTAATAAATCCCGTTCTTAAAGACTAATTGTGTGCCCCTTAAGCATTTCAATTCTTTCTTACGTAATCCGGTGGCTTTACAGAATTCTATGAATTCCCTGTTCTTTGTTTCAGAGAAATTCTTATCACGTTTTGCTGTTTTCCGGCTTCTTGTGATTCCAGCCCTATGACGTACTGCCGTTTTAATAAAATCCTCTGTCGTACAGTCAAATATCTTAGCAAGAGTACACGCTTCCAACTTCTGAGTATACGGTGATAAAGCAAAACGTGTTGTAAGCCATTCATCCGCATATGCTCTGCATTCTGCCAGTGTCTTGCATCCATAGTGCTTCTTACACCATTTAACAAAGTAACAGGCGTGCTTCTGATAATCCTGAAATGTGCTCCAGGTATAAATCTTATGAATGGTTATACGTTCCTCATAACTTAACTTTGCCTTTGAATTCTTTTTACGCTTCTCTTTCAAAAGCGCACGTTCTGCCTTTTGGTCATCATATTTCGAGTGACCGATTGCCATCTTTGACTTCAATTTCATTTCCACCTGATGTATTAATGATTGATGTTTCTTTTCTCTGTTCCGGGCCATATTTACCTCTTTCCTGCGCTATTTTACGCGCAATGAAGTCTGTGCACAGGCACAAACTTGACGAATAAAAGTGATTTTCTTTCACTTTGACTATAGTTACTTAGATTGTATTTTTGTTAAAGCTGAGCACGCGCCAATTTATTCAAATCACAGGCACCTGGTGATTATTGCTCCTATGGATACAGTCAAAGGGTATCCAGCCTAACCATTATTACCGGAGCGGTTTTTAATGGTCTACAATCTTCGTAAACATTGGTTTGTCAGATAAAATCCCGTTACAGATACGTCTTAAGTCAAGAGAACTTCGTTCTCTCTTCTTTTCTTCTCACAGACAGCCGGTATACCGGATATAAGGTTTTATAACTTCAATTACCTTACGAAAACAAAATATATATTTTGTTTTCTGTCTGTTTGTTTCATTTGTTTGTTAATTATAAACTGTTTTTGTTTGTTTTGTTTTCTCCTTTCAACTTCTTTACAATTCTAATATGTCATATTTAAATTTTTACATCTGAAATTTGATGAATATTTGCCGTTCCATTCTTATTGATAACCGTTTACTCGAAGAAGTAACGAGTAACCGTTATCATGCCAATAAAAAAGGTGTACTCTTCTGAATAAGGTGTAGTTTATACACGTTCATCATTTAGGGTTGACTTTGTATATTGCAAAATGTATAATTTAGGAATTACTTCACTATAGTTTACAATACGAAGTAGAAAATGTATATTAACTTGGGAGGTGGTTGTATGAGTGAAAGCGATATTAGCGACATTAGCGATATTGAAAACATTAATAATTTGAATTTGAAAAGGAGATGCTTTTATGAGTTACAACCCAGAAATTCCAAGAGACAGATATAACAATTACGGAGACCGAGAATGGACACGACTTGAAAAAGATGGTCATGGTGAACTTCTATATCGGGTACATCTTGAAATCTTGAGCCGACATATCAAAGCGAATGATAAAGTTTTAGAAATTGGCGCCGGTTCTGGTAGGTACACAAAAGATATTGTGCAATTTTGTAAGTCTTTAACTGTAGCAGATATTTCCGAACATCAGATAGAATTCAATAAAGCCAAAATGAAGGAATTATCCCTATTTAACTATATCGAGTCCTATCATGTCTTAGATATACTTGATATGGGAGTTTTCCCAGATTCATCTTTTGACTGTATTGTATGTATCGGTGGCGTAATTAACTATCTTTTGGATAAAGAAAAAGATGGCGTCGCTGAAATGCTTAGAATTTTGAAACCGGGCGGTATTATGGTTGTAGGAGCAATGAGTTTCATTGGAGCTTCACTATACTATCTAGATGGTATAAGATATGAAAAAGACCAGTTTGGCATAGAAGCAACTAGATGGATTTTTGATACAGGAGTCCAAGATGAAGAACATTATCCTGTACCAAGCAAACATTATGTCCATATGATGAGAAGCAACCAGATGGATGATTTATTCAATCAGTTTCCAGTAAAAATAATTGAACGCAGTTCTGCTGGTTTATTTACACAAGCTGGAGACGCGGCCTTGGAAAATGCACGAAATGATAAAGATTTTTGGGAATTGATTGTGGAAAAAGAAATCCAATTTACTAAATTACCAGGAACCCTGGACTGTGGCATGAATATTATTTATGTTGTTCAGAAAAATTAATGTCTGTAACTAATAGGCATTTAGCGAAGTTCAATTAGTTCGTTGTCTTTCATAAATACATATCACAATTTATTTGAGCAATATAAAAAGCACACATCCAATGTGTGCAATCATGTGTGCAGATAAATAACAGAAGCCGCAAACCTCCTATTTATCAGTATTTGTGTGTGCGGGGATTTGTTCGAATCCCGTCTCGCGCTTATGAAGTCCCTTGATTTTCAAGGGATTTTTTGTTGCGCTGATATGTGCATCATATGTGCACTGCTTTTATTAGCACTTTTACAATGCATTATTCATGATATTTAAGTTCTCTTGTTCCATATTTGGATTGTAAATATACCCAAGCGTGGTCTTTTCATCGACTTGTCCAAGAATATCCCGTATCTTATCAAGTGGCATTCCTGCCGTGCTTAATCGGCTTGCAGTAGTCCTTCTCGTACAATGAGGACTCTTGTATGTAATACCTGCATCTCTGCAATATTTACTAAGCCAATAGGTTACCGCTCTTGCAGTTAAACGTTCTCCATCTCGTTCAAAGATAAACTCTCCGTCGGGATTTAACTCTCTTGAATTCTCAATTATCTGGTTTGCTCTGTCGGTAAGAGGAATAAAACGGTACTCTGAATCGTTCTCCTTCTTCAGATGCTCTACTATCTGAACTCCGGCACTTTTAAAGTTCTCTCCATCAAAGACAAGCACCTTTTCTTCCATCCTCTGGATTGCAATCTTACCATACTCGATATCAGAGAATTTAAGCGCTACCCCTTCTCCTATACGGGCACCAAGTTGAAACATTAACTGAATGCATAACGCTTCAATCGTATTTTCTTCTTCGAGATGAGCAACTAATGCTTCATATTCATCATTCAGATATAGCTTAGAACCGTCACTTTTCTTCCTAACTGCTCTGAATTTTGCCTTAATATAGATACCGTTCATTGGATTCTCTACAATTATCTCTTCATCAATTGCTATCCTTAACAAAGCAATCATAATGCTCATCATGTTATTGTATTCTCTGTTAGAGAGATTGAATTTAGTAATGGTAGCATTAAAGAAATCATTCAACATCTTTGTTAGAGATAGGAACATGAATGATGGCATGGTCTCTGTAGTACTTATTCCAATGCTGGTTATCACGATTTACTGTTTTAATGTTAACGTTTTTATCTTTTAGTCTTTCCGCTTTCCACTCTGGAAACAAGTCATTCAGGGTCCGTTTCTTCTTGTTCTCAAAGTAAAACAGATACAGCTTGTCTATCATCTCATCCTCTGTTCCTGCCGATAACTGCTTGAGTTTGCCCTCCTCCCTTACGGTTGTTATTACTCTGCCGTTGGAACGGCTATTGATTGCATATGGATGTGTTTTTTCAACTAATTTTCTACGTGTCATCTTTAACATCTCATCCACTTCTGATATTGATAGGATATCATGTCTGACCGCTTCTTTCAATGTTTTGTCATAATTCAACATATCGAAACCCTTCTTTCAGAAAAAAGGCTTCTGTTTGTTATGTATAATCTCTATTTCAGAGTGTCCGGAATTATTATTTTGCCTAATAATAGTTAATAGTTACTTATCTACCCTTATGATGATTCATATTCCGTTCTATTGATAAATCTTTTTTGTGTAGAAGTTCACGATTCATTAATTCCTTTATGAAGTCAGGACATTTATTAATGAGTTTTGACAGGAACTCCGTTACTGTTCTTACCATAAGGTCATATAATTTAATCTTCCTTTTCGCTTCATTCAGTTGAACTCGACGTACACTTTCATCAGATATTTGGATATTTAAAATATCGTTGGTTATTTCTTTCTCAAGCAATAGCTCTTTCTCTAATTCAGAGAGTTTTTCTCGCTGTACTATAATTTCTTGTGTTTTGGCAAGGATTACTTCATCTTTTTCAATTAATGCTTGATTTAAGCTTTCCTTTTCTTTCTGGAGCAGAGCATTCTTTTCCTTTTCTAACTTCAACGCATAGTTGACAGATTTCTGTTGCTTTTTAACATCTATGATATTAAATAGATTAATGTGTTCTTCCGGTTCTAAGTCTTTCGCTCTTTCTGCAAGCTCCTGTTCTTTCTTAATGATATCTGCCTCCAGCTTGTTAAGCGATTTTTCTGCTTCCTTTAATTTGAATGCTTCTACATCCAAATGCTTTTGTGCTTCTCCAAAATCATGCTTCTCTCCACGGTCAAATCCATATTCTTTCCCGACCGTGTCATACATATAATCTTGGAATTTACGATAACTGAATTTACCTTTCCATAGTTCTGTTATAGAGACTTTCTTACAATCCTTCTTTTTATCATAGACTATCGGAATTGCAACAATATGCATATGAGGAGTTATTTTCCCTTCGGGAAAGAGAGCTTTCATATCCTCATCCAGAGGATGAAACACCTCATCACGATGTATATGAGCTGATAAAATAATCATGTACGGGAAGTACTTCTGAAGTGCTTGCAATACTTTTTTGAAAAATGCTTCTTGTTCCTCAAGACTCATTTGCGTTATAATCTCATATGGTGGATATATAAGAAATTCATCCACAAACTTTGTTTGCTTATCTTCTGCCCCCTGCACTTTTAACTGCCCTTTAAATACTCCGTTTTTATAAAGGCGATTGAATGCTGCCAGATAGGTTTCTCCATCTTTCAGATTATTCATTATACAAGAGTTCAGATGGGTAAGTGTTGCATTGATGTTCTTGTTCCGATAATTTTTCAGAGTCCTGAAATTGTGTTGGTACGGAAAACGCGTCTTAGATTTAATATAACCTTTGTGTCTTGCTATACAAACGTATGCCATAATTTATGCCTCCTTACAAATTTGTTTTTCTGGTACATTAATAAAAATGATAGACAAATTTTAAAAGGAGCATTTTTTTGCTGTTTTTTCGAAAATGTTTTTCTTTATTTCCTAATACAGAGTCTGTATTAACTCACTAGGGCAGTTTTACAAACTGACCTGCTCGCTCTCCGAGGGGTCTGCGACGCTTTTGCATCATCCCACATCAAAAATACGAAGGATCCATGCTACGCATGGATCCTTCGTATTTTTGATTCCGTCTTCACCCAAGTACATAAGTATTCATTATGTTTATGGCAGGGTATTTTCATGTAAAATATCATAGCATTCATTATTTTTACTGTATGAATGTATACGCCTTTTTAGAAAGTGTAGATTATACATCTTTAAAAAAGTGTACGCCATTAATGTTATTAATTCTATCGTAGTACTAATTTCATGCACCAAAAAGGTAATAACTCAAATAATCTTAGGTTTTACTTTATTCAAAACGAGTAGTTTTTCGTTTATATACATTACTTTTCACTTCACGCAAAAAGATTGCCGTAATTTTTTTACGGTAATCTATTGCTCTTTTTATAAGTATCTAGTATAATATTAATGTTAATAATAGAATATAGAATAAGAGAGGTGATTTCTATTATGCTTAAAAAATTCGAAGTTAAAAACTTTAAAAATTTCAAAGAAAATATTATTATTGACTTTGGAAATATTGGTGGCTATCAGTTTAGCACAGATTGTATTACAGATAATACTATTACTAAAATGCTAATATACGGCAGAAATGCTACAGGAAAAACAAACTTAGGCGAAGCAATTATGGATATTGGAAGTAATTTATCATACCCACGATTAGGAAGATTTAATGAAAATTTCTTTATAAATGCAGATTCAAATGACAATTACTCGGAATTCAAATATACTTTCATGTTTGATGATAAAGAAGTTATATATAAATATAGTAAATTTTCCAATGTAGAATTACGCGATGAGGAACTAATAATTGATGAACGAAAGATTTTTTATTGCAATTTTTCAGAAGACAAATACAATTTTGATAATTTAAGCTATATTTCTGCTGAATCAGTTGTGCTAGATAGGTATTTAGATTCAATAAAGGAGAATGAAACTTCAGAAGATTTAATTGAACGAGCATTACCTTTTATGAGATGGTTAATTAGTAACTCCGCTTTAACGACAAATTCTGTTTTGTTAAAGTTAGATGATTATGTTAGACGTATGTCAATGTTAACTGTGGGAAGTATGGTTATGTATAGACCAAAGAGAATGTATGACAATTTTTTTGAAGTATTAAATGATGACTCAAATCAACTAAAAGAATTTGAAGAATTCTTGAATATAATGGGAGTAGAATGTCGTTTAGTTTTAAAAAAACTTCCTGATGGTCAAAATGAATTATATTTTAAACATAAAAAATTAATTCCATTTTATGAAAATGCATCAAGCGGAACATTAGCACTTCTTAATTTGTATAGAAGATTTTTTATTGGAAAAACAGCATCTATGATGTATCTTGATGAATTTGATGCATTTTATCATTTTGAGATGGCAGAAAATCTTTTAAAGTATTTTAAAATGAAATTTCCAAATTGCCAAATTATATTGACTTCACACAATACTAATTTATTATCAAACAGATTATTACGACCAGATTGCCTGTTTATTTTATCAAGAACTGGCGAATTAACATCCCTCAGTAATGCAACACAACGTGAATTGAGAGAAGGACATAATTTAGAAAAGATGTATATTAGTGGAGAATTCGAAAAATATGAATAAATACAATTTAGAGATTCCAAGAAAACGTCACCTAAATTTATTAATTGTTGAGGGAAATCATGAGAAAGATAAATTATTTCAAATAGTTTTTCAAACTTTTCCAGAATTAGAAATTAACATTGACGATGTATGGATTTATGGTACTAATATTTATATATTATATAATGATTTATTATATGAATACGGTGATACATGGTATGAGGAAGATGTTGATTTACCATTTATTGTTGGTAAGAAAAAAAATCATAGTACTATCTTAAATAAAAAGGATTTTACTAATATTTATTTAATATTTGATTATGAACGACATGACCCTAATTTTTCTGAACAGAAAATTAAAAATATGCAACGTTATTTTTTTGATTCAACTGATATGGGAAAATTATATGTTAATTATCCAATGATAGAATCTTATCAACATTTTACTTGTTTCCCTGATACTAACTATGAGAACCTGACTGTAGGCGTTACTTTACGGCCAGGTTCTCAGTATAAAAGATTAATACAAGATACATTTGTGGCTAAACTTATAAAACTTCCTAAAAAAATAGAAGAAATATTGTCAGACCGATATGGTATAAAAGATATTGAAGTCTGTAAGAAACATACTCAGAAAATATTAGAAATCTCAAATGCTGATAATTTAATCGAACTCATTAAACAGAATCTTGATGATATTTTATCTTATCCAAATTTAAACACAGCAAAATTTCAAATAGCGAGTTTATTAACCAACATGGGATATCTTCAAAATCATATAAGTTATTACATTTATATGCGTAAAATCTTTAATAATATTGTATTACATAATATTACTAAGGGAAGCAAAATACTTAACATAGAATTAAAGGATAAAGATTATAAATCATCTTTTGAATTATTAGATTTATATGAAATATTAAAGGTACAAAATAATGTAAGTAGAGATGAAACATTAGGTTATATTTGGGTGCTAAATACTTGCGTTTTTATAATACCAGATTTCAATTTTAAATTAATACAATAGGTATCAAGAATAACATTGTTACTAAGTGTATTAGCATTATATTAAATATGTGCACTATTATGTGCACATAAATCAGAAGTGGATGGAACCCCTTTCTTTTCAGTATTTATAGGATGGGATTATGGTTCGAATCCCGTCTCGCGCTTAATATAAAAAGAGTTCATCCAATAGGATGGACTCTTTTTATGTTCTGTGTGTAGATCAGATTCGTACTCTCACAAACAGAGACTTGGAAGAATGAGAACGGAGGCACACACGCCGATGTTCTTATTCTTCTAATGGCTTTACGAGCTGTTTTTGCGAAGTAAAGACTATGCGAGGACGTCGCGGGTGAAGTTCTGCGAAGCAGCCCTCGAATCCCGTCTCGCGCTTACGAAATCCCTTTATTTTTAAGGGATTTTTTGCTGCGCTATAAGGATTTAAATATAACAATAATTATTATGCTTTCCACCAATTGAGAATTTAAAAGATTCATCTGAATTTGAATGGTTTGAATGGGGTGAGTACTTTGAAAATGCCTCCAAAGCCGAGGAGTGTTTAATATGGGATTCTCTGTATTGTTATATAAAATCTAATACTATTGAAAGAAATATTAGTATTATGAGAGCAGATAAAAATCACTCTGGTTTTTTCAAGTTTTAATATTATAATATTTATCTTTAAGATATGGTTTATGTTCTAATTTACATGCCATGTGTTAAGATGCCTTGTTGAGATTAAAATATACCTAATTAGCAAGGATATAAGAATGGAAAACACGAAATATCATTTTCTCAAATAATTATGAAGAATTACATCTATTGTTTGATTACATTACCTTCAGTTTATGATTTTCATTATTTCCAGTTTTAGTTTATACAATAATTAATTGTAAATCAGAGAAAGAAGTTAAATAATAGTTTGCCTTATGATAACCATAGGCATCTCCTAACGCTGCACTATCCATACCTGCAGCAAAAGCTGCATCAATTCCAGCTTTTGCATCCTCAACCACCAAACAGTATTCAGGAGCAATATTCAAGTACTCTGCTGCCTTTAAGAATACCTCCGGATGTGGTTTGGAATTCATTATGTTATTCCCATCGGAGATGGCATCAAAATAATCTGGCAACCCAATCTGATTAAGAATAAGTCTGGCATTTTTACTGGATGAGCCAATTGCCAGTTTTAATCCCTTTAAACGGATATGCTCTAATATTTTAATTACTTCCTCACTCAGATCTGAAGTTGACATTTTAGCAAGAAGCTCTTTATATACCCCATTCTTCTCTTCTGCCAGGCTAGCCTTTTGTTCCTCAGTAAAAGGCTCCCCCTTATGCTGTTCCAGAATGATCTCAAGGCTTTCCATCCTGCTTACTCCTCGAAGACGGTTATTAATCTCTTTATCAAAATATATGCCCATTCGATCCGCCAACTTCTTCCATGCCAGAAAATGATATTGATCGGTATGACAAATCACCCCATCCAAATCAAATATGACTGCTTTATACTTCATATTTTCTGTACCTTTCCGTAACTGTATTACTACATTTCAATCGTAGCTTCTTTATCCTTGTAATGCTATCTTAACTACGTCTTCTAAGTTGTACGAAATACCGTAAATGTGTATTACCTTCGAACCACCCTTAACCAAAGTAAAGATTGTTTCCTTAGCATTCACTTCCACAATAATCTGACTGTCCTCATAATTAATTTGGAATTTGTATTGCTCCCATTGTTTTGGCAGTGAGGGTGCAAAATAAATACTGTTCTCCTTAATCCGAAGTCCTCCAAAGCCATAAACAATCGCCATAAAATTACCACCCATGTTGGCTGTATGAATCCCGTCCTTCGTATTCTTATGAGTATTAAAAAGATCCAGTTTTGCGGAATCACCAAAGTAGTCATAAGCCTTATCAATTAGACCAAGCTTGGATGCCATAATACTAAAGATACAGGTAGATAAGGAAGAGTCATGGGTCGTAACCTTTTCATAATAATGAAAGGTATTGCGAATGGTCTCCATTGACTGTGCATCTTCAAATATAAAATGTGCTAAAACAGTATCCGCCTGCTTACATACCTGATGGCGATATAAATGAAGTGGATGATAATGCAGGAGTAAGGGGAACTTTTCTTTCGGCGTATTTTCTAAATCCCATACCTTCTTATCTAGGAAAGAATCATCCTGTGGATTAATTTTTAATGTGTTATCATAAGGAAGATACATCAAATCAGCTGCTCGTTCGAATTCTCTGACTTCATCCTCTGTAATACCTAATTTTTCAATATTCGTCAATTGCTTTGCTTCTTTTAACATGTAATAAAACTTATATGCCCAACGCAGATTATATTGCGCTGATACATTGGTATAGTAATTATTATTTACCATACAGGTATATTCATCGGGTCCGGTAACCTCATTAATTCGAAAGGTACCATTGCTGTAATTTCCTACATCCATCCATAAACGGGCTGTCTCGAAAATGATTTCTGCACCCTTCTCAGCTATAAAATCAAGATCCTTCGTTACCAGATAATACGCGACCACCGAATAAGCGATATCACCATTGATATGATAACCTGCTGTTCCTGAGGGAAAATAACCGGAACATTCTGTACCCATGATGGTTCTCCAGGGAAATAAGGCACCCTTTGCATGACCTAAGATTTTCGCATTTTCTCTAGCCTTATCAAGGGTTTTATAACGAAAGCTAATTAAATTCTTGGTTATCGATGGTTCTGTTAAATTGAAAAAGGGTTCGATATACATCTCCGTATCCCAAAAATAATGCCCTTCATATCCTTCTCCGCTTAAACCCTTTGCCGTAATATTACAATGTTCATCCTTACCAACCGATTGTATTAGCTGATACATATTGTAATTAATTGCTTCCGTCAACTCATCATCGCCCTTAATTTCTAACAGGCAGTTATTCCAGTATTCTTTCAGATATACGAATTGAGCTTGATATAAAGTTTCCAGAGAAACGGTTAATGCTTTCCCCATTTCTACCTTCGCATTTGCCGTACAATCCTTATGACGGATAGAATCGCTGAATACAGTATATTTAACTAATTGAATGCTTTCATTTTCTACTATAGCCGTATCAATCTTTGTAGATGCACTGTGACCTTCGAGTTTCGTTACAATGCTACTATCTTTCGATAATCTATGAGCAACACCAGTACACACAGATAAAGCGGATTTTGATGTATCGGAGGTTAGATAGGAAACTCCCTCCTCAACTACAGCCTGTGCCGGCACAAGATATCTACTACTTTCTCTTGCAGCCCGTGGGTCATTTTCATTGCTATAATTTTGCACCTCACCCCGGTGATAGGATTGGAATACTATATTTCCGTTAAAGTTCAATGCTTTGACTATGTATTCAATAGTAAATAGGGATAGTTGAGTAAAGGAAGTCATTCTTTTTATTGATATCTCTATTTCTTTTCCTTTGGGCGAACGCCAAACGATATATCTTCCGGTTATTCCTTTCTCCATATCAAGCCATCGTTTGCTTTCTTTGACTGTTCCCTCAAACATACTGAACTTCTCTCCATCGATAATAAGATAAATCGTCTGGGTGTCCACCACATTTAACATTGTTTGCTTATCTTCTACCAATCCGTATAACTTTTCAGCTTGCTTCATTTCTGCGATATCATAGAAGCCATTGATATAGGAACCACGGATTGTATCGATACCTTCCGGATAACCTTCTTCAAAATTAGACCTTACTCCGATATATCCATTTGCATTATGGAATACGGTTTCATATACAGTTAAATCATTATAGTCTGAGATGATATTATCTATTGCGTAAACCGGTTGTTTTATTTTCATTCTTTCCTCCATCGATGCCCATGCCTAAAGTTGCTTGAAGCGGCATGGGTATTGTAAAACATCATTACTGCTTAACAGCTCCTGCTGCAACACCCTTAACGATATATTTCTGCGCTGCCAGGTAAAATACAATAACCGGTATGATGGTCAGCATTAAACCTGACATCGCCAAGTTCCATTCAATCGTAAACTGGCCGAAAAAGGAAGCGGTTGATAAGGGAATGGTGCGAAGCTCTTTACCGGATAAGACTAGGGAAGGTAATAAATAGTCATTCCAAATCCATATAACATCCAGTATTATAACTGTAGCCGTTGTCGGTTTTAATATAGGAAATACAATCTTCCAGAAAACTTTAAATTTATTGCAACCATCAATGGTAGCTGCTTCTTCCAGAGATATCGGAATGGATTTTATGAAACCATGGAATAAAAACACCGCCATACTAGCTCCAAAACCCACATTCATATAGATTAATCCGCCCAGGGTATTTAGCATCGGGAGGTGTAGGGTATCCCTCGCCCACCCCATAACCTGCATCAAAGGCATCATAATCGTTTGAAATGGAATAATCATTGTAGCAACAAAGACCATAAACATGAATTTACTGAATTGATTGTTCATTCTTACAAACATCCATGCAGTCATCGATGCAAGTACAATAATGATAGCGATCGATACTACAGTTACTATGAATGAATTCGTAAACGCCCTCGTAAAATTCATTTTACTCATGGCTTTGGTAAAATAATCGAAAGAAAATTTTTGAGGAAGTGCTAGCATATTCTCATATAACTCCTGGCGATTCTTAAAGGAGTTAACCAATACGATATAGATTGGAAAGAGATAGCATAGACAAATAACAACAGTAATCATTTCAACGATTATCATAATGACCTTCTTCATTACATCTCCACCTCTCTCTTTTTCGTTATTGATACCTGTATTAATGTAATAATGGCAACCGCTATAAAGAATATAATTGCTTTTGCCTGACCATATCCATAATTGCTCAAGGAGAAAATCTCATTATATATGTTCATCGCCATCATCTCGGTAGCATTATTTGGTCCACCACCGGTTAAGGAAAAGTTAACATCAAATATCTTAAAGCAATTTGATAAGGTTAAAAACAGAGAGATGGTAAAGGAAGGCATAATCAGAGGAAATTTAATACGGAACAATGTCTGCCAAAAGCCTGCTCCATCTACTTTACCTGCTTCAATAATGTCTTCCGGCATCGCTTGAATTCCGTTTATGTATATAATCATAATGTATCCAGCCATCTGCCAGGTTGTAACAACAATCATTGCTGCCAATGCATATTGGGGATCGAGAAGCCAACTAAAAAACACTTTAGTCCATCCGGTCAATTCACCTATGGATTTAAACACATCTGTAAAGATAAATTTCCATATGTATCCTAAAATCAATCCGCCAATTAAATATGGCATAAATAACATGGTTCTTACTGCATTGCGTGCCTTTAATTTACTGGTTACAAGTAGTGCAAAGAATAGCCCAAGTACATTGATGAGAAGTACTGCAAATATAGTAAATAAGACTGTATGCCCTGCGGATGTCATAAATCTTTTATCCACAAACAGTCTTATGTAGTTGTCAAATCCAACAAAGGTTTTTTCATTTAACGGCATTCCGTCCCAAGATATAAAGGAATAGCCAATACCAATAATAAAAGGAATAATAACTACCGTTGTAAAAACAAATATCAGTGGTGATACAAATAGAGCATACCAAGCTTTATCTCTAATCTTTTTCATTCTAACCCCCCAGTTCTTATAGGAAGCTTTGACTCCCTTAATGCTTATACTATTTCATTCACATAAAGTCTACGAAAGTTTATTTACGATATCTATTAATATAAAACCAGGAAGAGACCTCCAAATATACGAAAGAAGGTCTTTCTTTAGAGAACTTTATAATACAGAAATCTAACACCGATTTCAGAGTCTATAAATGAAATCCAGCTATGGAGGCTTTCATTTATCATGTATTAAGATGATGTTAGATTTCTGCTTTTTATTTTGCTATTATTTTGCTTTGCCCGCTTCAACAAACGCATTGGTTAAAGCTTCTAGGAATTCATCCGCTGTCATATCAGTGGTAAAGAATTCTTGCGCAACAGGAACTAAATATACATCTACTATACCTGCAGGCCAATAGCTATTAGGCCAGCCAATTGTCTTTCCGGCAGCAGCATATTCAGATACTGAGGCTGAAAGCGGATCCAGTGTAGGACTTTCCATGGTAGAAACAACCGGAATAAATCCGAATTCCTCCATTAGGTATTTCTTACCGGTCTCAGAAGTATATAACCAGTTAAGGAAATCTTTACCTGCTTTTATTTCTTCTGCGGTTGCCTGAGAATTCACATACCAGCAAGCAGGTACTGCAGCTGCAATCTTGTCATTTCCGCTGATCGGTAACGGCATCATACCCATCTCAAAGTTCACATCGTAATCTTTGAACATACCATAGCTCCAGTTACCCTGATGAATGGATGCGGATTTTCCGGTAGCAAAGTCACCGGTTTGTGTATCGTAGTTTACTTCTAACGGATTATTCGTATTCTCTCTAACCGCTACCATAAGTTCTGCAAACTCTTTAAACTCAGGAGTATCCTGCATTTTTACTTCGCCAGCTACTAACTTATTTATGTAATCCAAAGGATTAGCCTGTAATGCAAAAGGAGTATTTAAAATGTGTCCGATTAAGAAATAGCTTTCCTGAGATAAGCTAAATCCATTAGTGCCAGCTGCTTTTTGATCCTTTAACATTTGAATAAAGGACGCGGTATCAGTAATTTTACTAGCATCAATCAGGCTCTTATTATATACAACTCCAAAACCTTCCATGGTATAAGGAATACCAACAACCTTACTATTAATTTCGTTAGCCATATTCTTTGCGATATCGTCAACAAAGGATATATCACTTAAATCTGTCAGGTAATTCTTTAATTCCTCTGATTCAGCACCCGGTACTAAGGAGAAAACAGTAGGACCTTGATTATTACCTAATTTAATTTTCAACTGTTGCAAATAATCATCACCGGTTGTACCCCAAACTTCAACCTCAACTCCGGTCTCAGCCTTATATTCTTCCGCTAGGGCTTCCAATTGATCAATAATCTCTACCTTTGATTGGAATACAATTATTTTTTTCGCTGCCTTTACTTCATCCCCAGTTTTTCCGGTTTCCTCATCCGCTTTTCCACAACCTGTCAATACAACGCTAAGCATCATGATTGCTGCTAGTAAAACACTAAGTATTTTCTTAATTTTCATAAAACCCTCTCTCCTTTAATATTATTTTGTAAAACGTTATACATAAATGATAATATATCTTTATATTGTTGTCAATAATGTCACAACACTTACTTCTTATATCACAATTCTTTGTAAATACTATACAAATATTCCAATAAAAAAGCCACGCCGAATCACCAACATTTGTTGATTCTCACGTGACTTTACTAAAATTTTTTCTAATTTTACTTACATTTTACTAATGCTACTATTTTTTTATTCCTACGCTACTTCGAAAAATGATTTTGGCTGATATCTTGAAGGTCTCAACATTCCTCTGACCTCTGATATTCTCTATGAGGTACCTTGCTGCTATATAGCCCCTTTCATAATTCGGTATAGAAACTGTGGTCAGTCCCATCGCTTCCGCCAGATCGCAGTTATCAAAACCAGTTACCGCAATATCCTCAGGTACTCTGATACCATTCTCCTGAAAAGCCTTCATCGCTCCGATTGCCATATTATCATTGGCACAGACCAGACAATCCGGAAGCTCCCTGCTCAGCATCAATATCTTAGCTGCGTTATATCCGCTTTTTTCGCGATAATTACCGGCAAAGTAACTCTTTTGTAGAAATTGAATATGATTAACTTCTAAAGCATCTCGAAAAGCCCTATACCGCTCCTTATTATCAGCCGTTTCTTCCGGTCCTCCTACAAATCCAAAACTGCGATACCCCCTGTCGATCACACCCTGAATCATTTCAAACATAGGATCGTAATTATTCACAACAACACTTTTTATATAAGGATTATTCATAATTCTATCCAACACCACAATCGGATAATTTTCACTAGCAATACGTATTAACGTATCATCTTGCATTTTTTTGTCAAGAATGATGCTCCCGCCGGTTAGAGAGTTATTCATATACTTTTCACAGGATTTATCAGTACATATGATCAAATCAAAATCATTATTATTCACATAATCACTAATTCCGTTAATAATCTTCAGATAGAAACTCCGATCGAAGTCGCTAAAGTTAAATAGGATTGTATCGTTCTTCCCGGATTTAAGACTTTTACCTGCGGCATTTGGTTGATAAGATAATTCTTTGCAGATTTTTATAATCTTTTCCCGTGTTTCATCACTGACATTTTTCTTGTTATTTAGTACATTTGAAACCGTTGAAACAGATACCCCTGCCAGTTTTGCTACATCCTTTATCCCAACCATACCATACCTCCTACCGAATTTTTTATAATATGAATAGCATCTACGATTATATAATGTAATATTTTATCGATAATTGCCTATCTAGTAAAATATTTTACCTTATATCAGTTCGTTTTACAATACTTTTTACATAAATTTTATAACACTAGTAATTGCTATCTTACCCTACTCGATATCAGAGAATTTAAGCGCTACCCCTTCGATTGAACGCTGCCAGATAGGTTTCCCCATCTTTCAGATTATTCACTATACTAGAGTTTAGATGGGTAATTTTAACCTAACTAAATTACATAACTAAAAGTATGTGCACTATTATGTACACATAAATCAAAAGTGGATGAAACCCCTTTCTTTTCAGTATTTGTTGGATAGGATTATGGTTCAAATCCCGTCTCGCGCTTAATAGAAAAGGGCAGGAAAGCTAGTATAATCAAGCTTTCCTGTTTTTTTGTGCCTAAAATTCATGTGTGCAGGATGTGTGCAACATCCTTTTACGCATGTTTTGGTAATAATTCTTTATTCATGTAGGAACGGTTTTGCTCGATTTCATAGTAACTGTAGATATAACCTTTCGTGGTTTCGATCTATAGATACGTCTTGAGTCAAGAGAACTTCGTTCTCTCTTCTTCTCTTCTTAAAGTCAGCCAGGTTAACCGGCTATGAGGTTGTATCAGATAACTGATATCACCTTAGAATTCAAAATATAAATTTTGATTTCAGCCTATTTGTTTTTTTGTTTGTTCAATTTTTATTATTTCTTTTTGTTTTGTTTTCTCCTTTCATGATAAATATAATTTTATATTTGGATGGTATTTACCATATGTTTATATTTTTAGAAATTGCTTTATTCATGGTGTGCAAACTTATTATTGGTAAATTTAGTTTATTTGTTTAATTTAATATGATATTATTGTATTTAAGATAAATAAAACAAAATTTGGAAATGTGGATTATAATATTATTTGAAAGGATATGTAAAATATGATTTCACCTAAATTAAAACTTGGTGATACCATTGGAATCATTTGTCCTTGCCATGTTGCAAGTAAAGAAAAGTATACTCAATTTCTTAAAGGGATTAACAAGCATGGATTCAAAGTAAAGGAAGGTAAAAACCTCTACAAAACTACATATGGATATGCCGCAAGTGAACAAGAAAGAGCTGATGATTTTAATGATATGATTTTAGATCCGGAAGTTAAAATGATTTTATTCGGCGGTGGCAATGTGGGGAATGAGCTCCTCCCATATATTGATTTTGATGCAATTAAGGAGCACCCTAAGATTATATGCAGTTACAGCAATGGCACTACTATTCTCAATTCTATTTATGCTCAGACCGGTTTAACTGTGTATTACGGTCAGTTCCCTGGTGTATTTGCAAACATTAGTTATTACGATAGTATGCAATTTCATTCACATTTCACAAAGGATGAATCTCCAATGATGTTTGAAAAAAATAGTGAATGGACATGTATTAACAACGGGGTTTGTGAAGGAATACTCATTGGGGGCTATACAACTCGTTTTGCATTTCTAATGGGAAGCAAGTATTTCCCATATGACAAAAACAAGGAATATATTTTATTTCTGGAAAATTATGAAGCTTTTAATGAGCCATCAAAAATAAGTGCTCATTTGGCACATATAGAACAACACGAGTTTATAAAACATGTTAAGGGTCTTCTCTTTGGGCATTATTCTATGAATTCATATCCAGAATTTAATGAAATCCTAATGCGATTTGGGCAAAGGAATCATATCCCTATCGTGAAATGTGATGATTTTGGTCATGGTGTGAATCACGGGATATTGCCAATCGGAGCTCATGCTCAATTAGATGCCAATTCAAAAACACTGCAGTTTTTAGACCTCCAATTATAATCAGTGGGACGCTGATAATTATAATTCATTAACGGAGTTATCAATTGAATGCAACAAATATCATCAGGTATCTATTTATTATGTTTATTATATGACGCGAGGTGAATTATGAATATAAGGAAGATAGAAAAAAATGAGATTAAGCTTATAGCCGAAATGACTCAAAAACTGTTTGAAGATGAGCCAAGTGATATGACCCTTTCTATTGAGGACTTTGAAAATAGGTTACTAAATTATATCAACGCCGGATGTGAAGCATTTCTCTTCACAGAAAATGAAGTGATAGGATATGCTTTGGTGAATATAGCTAGAAACCCCTATTATCTTATTGATTTTTTCATTTGTAGGCATCACAGACGTAATGGAAAAGGCACAACAGCCTTTCATGTACTAATGAATGAATTAAATACAGAAAGCATTGATTTGGATGTATTTTGTTGGAATGATAGAGGGAGAAAATTTTGGGAAAGCCTTGGTTTTAAGGAAAGAGCAATCATTATGAGAAAAAGCTGAAAAAAGTGTGTAAATGTATGTGTACTAACAAATCATAGTAACCGCAAACCTCCTTCTAACAGCATTTCAAGTTATAATATAATGGAAAATAGTTTAGTAAAAATCTCCTTATATAAGTAATACAAAATATTGAATTAAAGGAGGCATTCGTATGCCAAATCAAGAAAAAAATTCATATACTAGCATCTTAGAAAGTTTAGTGTCATATGCTGACAAATCGGATTTGATTCAATCTATGATCCTTTTCGGTTCCAGAGCCAGGGTAAATAATACAGCAGATAAATATTCCGATTACGATATTATTTTACTAGTAAAGGATATTGACTATTTTTTGAATTCAGACGAATGGCTAAATCAAATAGAAAAATATTATATTTCGTTTCAGGAGCCCACTGCTGCCGGTGGCCAAGAACGCAGAGTGTTTTTCAAAGAGGCAATGGACATGGATTTTCTGTTTTATCATGCTAATGAATCTGAAAGATTGGCTGCAGATCCTACGATAAAAGCATTCTTATCCCGCGGATATAAAGTATTAGTTGATAAAATAGATTTTGAAGATGATATTGAACGCAATAAGCCATTTGAGGAAACAGGAAACATCTTCTCGGAAAAGGAGTTTCTGAATCTAGTTAATACATTCTGGTTTCATTCCATATGGTCCGTAAAAAAGATACTTCGAGGAGAATTATGGTCAGCTAAAAGTTGTATTGATTGTTATATGAAAAATTTATTAAGACAGATGGTGGAAGAATACTCTAAGGCTATGCATGGTAAAGAATATGATATTTGGCATGATGGAAGATTTTTCGATCAGTGGGTTGATGAAAAAATCAGAATTCAATTGAAAACAGCATATGGTTCATATGATACAATCGATATGTTAAGAGCTCTGAATCATACTATACATATTTTTAGTGAAGTATCTCAAAAAACATCAGCCATATTAAACTATACTTATCCGATAACAGCAGAATCATATGCTATGGAGCAGATAACAACTCTCAGTTCCCCAACTATTACAAATATAAATAGAAATTAATTCTGCACTTACAATTTGGTTATACATACAAATCAATACAGAAAGTGTTATTGCTGTTTTGTTATTCTTGATTATTAATAACTATGAGGAGGAATAATATTCTATGGAATATGTAATATGGTCAATTATTATTTTAGTTCCACTTTTATTAGAAAACTATGTGGTGGGTCCAATGATTTGTGAAAAGAAAATTAAAACCCAAATATGTAATATTGGGGGACTTGTTACAAGAATTGAAAGAACCTCCTCAAGAGAAATGATTTATATTGTTTACTATACTATACATGAATAACCAACAAAATCAGTCGTACGATTTAATTTTATATATCAAAGTACTTGGAATTGGTAATATAAAATTAATGATAACTTTCATTCTAAAGGAGCACGAATGAACCACAAACTACACTTACATGAAATTGAAGAATTATTTCATACATTTGGTATCGGACAGGTAATAGACACTCCGATAAGTATTACAGGTGGTCTTATGCACAAAATTTATCGGGTTTCAACTGATAAAAACATCTATGCTGTTAAGTGGTTAAATCCATCCATCATGCAACGGGATGGTGTTATAGAAAATATGCTTAATTCAGAACGAATTGCAGCTACTTTTTCTAATCATTTTCCGGTAGTTGCTGCTTTAACTTTTAATGGGCAGAATCTCTTACAATTTGGTGATAAATATTTTATGGTATATGAATGGATTGAAGGGACATCCATATTTCCGCCTTCGATCACTAAGGAAAACTGCTATAAAGTTGGAGATGTTTTAGGTAAAATGCATCAGTTAGATATTGCTGTACCCGGAGTAAGAAAAGAGAATTCAGAAGCAGTTACATACAATTGGCAGTTTTATTATGACAAGGGGGTGCAACAAAACGCTTCTTGGATTGATGTTTATACCGGTATTATAGATAAACTAAACATATGGAACAAATCTGTGAATGATGCTAACCGCCAGTTATCCGAATACACGGTCATTAGTCATAGAGATTTAGATCCTAAAAATGTGATGTGGCATCAAGGCAAGCTATATTTAATTGATTGGGAAGCTGCCGGATATGTGAACCCCTACAAAGAATTGTTAGAAGTATTGAATTACTGGGCTGATCGTGGTAATGGGAATTTGGATAAAGAGAAATTTTTAGCTTTATTCAACGCATATAGGATTAACATGAATACGAATACTGTTGATTGGGATTGTATCCTTGATAGTGGATATGACGGTATGCTTGGATGGTTAGAGTATAGCTTAAAACGAGCCTTAGGAATTGAGAGTACAGATGAGAAAGAGATTAAACTTGGTATGGAACAGATTACAGCAACTATAGAAGCTCTCATATATTATGATAATCAAAAACAGATGATAAGGAATTGGTTTAATACATTATAAAGTTAAGTTCTCGCTACGGCGATTTAATCCAACATTTTAAAGTATATTCCGATCTGGTAATGAAATAAGTACTTTGAAATTCATCATAGGCCTATATTTATTACTCAACTAGTCACCCTAAATCTCTCTATTTTTGGTTATAGAAATTTTATAGATTTCAATGCAAACCAGAAATATTAGTAATTGACATTAACGCTAAATTTGATATAATACATATACTGATGGGGCATTAGCGCAGCTGGGAGCGCACCACACTGGCAGTGTGGGGGTCAGGGGTTCGAATCCCCTATGCTCCATTTTTTTATTGCCTTTAATAACCATTCGCATTGCAGCATAACATCATACTTACTACCCTATTTTCATATATTAAAAATAAAAGGGAAGATGTATTTTGCGAAAAGGTTTCACAGGTATTATGTTGTTACTTGGTATTCTTACCGGTATTCTTATGATATATCTTATTATCTCATCAATTAGTTGGAAAGTATACATCCTTATACGTACCAAGTACATATGGGGCCTTCTATTCCCTATTACAAAGTACCGCACTGTTGTTGTAATCGTAACGGTCCTCTTGACTCTTCTTCTATTCATGATTTCCTATGTTACCATAAAGTTTCGAAAAAATTACAGATAGTTGGATATAATATAGTGGTAGGCTTCTTAGAGAGTCTATATAAATCACACAAAAGAATGACGCACCTAAGTGCGTCATTCTTTATCCCCAAACACCTGTTGCCATATTTATATATAGCAAATGTTTTTGAAAAATTCTAATTAATTATTAGAGGCTTATGCTCAAAACACACAATCATCCGATGACCTTAAGACTTCGTAAACTTTATCCGAAGGTAAGGGTGTACACAGTAAATAACCTTGGCCTCTATCACAGGAGATCAATTTTAGATATTCTAATTGTTCCTGCGTCTCTATCCCTTCCGCAACCACTCTGTAGTTTAAATCCTGCGCCAAAGATAGAATGTTTTTCGTTATTACCGTTTCTTCATTTCCTTTTGGTATTGATTTAATAAAACTTCTGTCTATTTTTATAATATCTATCGGTAGTTTCATAATATGAGTCAGGGAGGAAAATCCTGTACCGAAATCATCTAAAGCAATTCTAATACCGTATTCTCTTAACCGATTTAGTCTTTCTATCGCTGTATCGACATGGGATATAATTACAGTTTCTGTAATTTCAAATATAATCTTCGTATAATCTACTTTGTAGGATGCAATTATCTGTTCAATTTTTTGAAAATTACTTTCACTTTCTAAAGTCTTACTGGACAAATTAATTGATAATTCTATATGCTCTAACCCATCTTCTTCCCATTTTAACTTTTGTTTCAAAGCATTATTCACAATCCATTGTTCCAATGCATATATTTGCTTGGACTTTTCTGCGATGGGTATAAAGGTATTCGGGGATATAAATCCATTCTCGGGATGCGGCCATCTTACCAGCGCCTCAACACCGATAATTTCATTCGTATGAAGGTTAAATTCCGGTTGATAGAATAATGTAAACTCCTCTTTCTCTATCCCAACCTGTAATTTATTCACCATCTGAATTTGGTTCACTATATCTTTTTTTAGTTGATCACTATATATATTAATCTCACTTCCCAGACTCTTTGCTGTAAACATTGCTGTTTCTGTGTTTTTCAGCAAGGATTTTAAATCTCTTCCATGATCGGGAAAGACAGCAATTCCGGCACTCATTGATATATAAAATATATAATTCGTCGAACATTTGGTACAGGCATTATTAATAATATTCTCTATGTAATGTACTAGCTTGGTATTTGATTTAAATTCGTCTATAACTATTGCGAACTTATCCCGAGCTATTCTTGCAATAAAATGAGGTTCTTTTATTTTGCAGGTGAGGTAATTAGAAATACATTTAATAACTTCGTTTCCTGCTTTTGTTCCATAAGTGTCTACTAAATATCTAAAATTGTCTACTTCTATATAAATTATCGCAAAACTATCAGCTCCGGTAATTTGCTCACCGGATCCTGGGCTTATAAGATCTGTAATCTTATTTTTTAGTAAATTCAATTTAGGTAATCCAGTTAATGCATCATAGTGTAACGTCGTTCTCTCACTTGTTTTTCCCATATGAATTCTCTCTTGTGAATTGGTCGTCTATATCTGTCAATTAATATACTAAAATAAAGTTTTATAAAATACCATGACGTATTTGGAAAAATAAATTTTCCAAATACGTCATGGTATTTCGTTTATTTACATATTATGATTTTTATAAATAAAAATACACGTTGCGTATTTTTATTTATAAAATTTTACTTTTTTACTATTTATCCCCATTCACTTCAATTTTAAGGAGGTTTTAAAATGAAAAATTTTAAAAGAAAATTAATTGCAACCATGTTACTCGTTATCTTAGGTCTTACTATTCCGGTTTTAAAAGGCTCTTTATCAAGCCCTGCGAATGATCTACCACCGGTTGAGTCTTATTCTATTACTCCAGAAATAACTCTTTGTAATGACTTACCTCCGACTGAGTCTTATTCAATTAAACCCGGACTACTTTTTACAGATGAATTATCATCTATTGCAGCACTGGAGGATGGTATGATATTGTGTAATGATTTACCACCTACTGAATCTTATTAATTTCATTGATTAAGATTTACATAATATTTTTCTTCCATATGTGTTTTAATAAATTGTTGCACAAACGATTGTTGCATAACGGATGCAATATAATATGCTCTATTAAGATAATTTAAGCATTCTCTTTTAGTATCAGGCGGCATCACTCCCATATCGATTAACTGCTCTTTATTCCATACAACACTGTATAGTAGATTTGGGAGTATGTGGCCAAATTTATATTTCTTACATATCGCGATTCCTTCTTCAGCAAGTTCAATGGCTTTCTCATGTTTTTCAACTAAACCATACCACTTTGATAGGTTACTCAGATTAGTTACCTGCATGACCACTCTTTGTTGCTCTTCCATATAGCTTTGCTTTATTGCACAGTTCACTTCTTCAATAATGTCTATTGCTTTATCATAATCCTTTTTTTCTGCATAAGCTATAGAGATATTCAGCAATAGAAGAGCTTCATTAAAATTAAGCGGCCAATTGGATAAGGATATTATACCGTATTTCGGAATTGTTAAAGAGATTGCTTTCTCGAATCCTTCTAAATATTCCTCTGTCGTAATTTTTTGTAAACGATAATTAACGATATTTTCTGCTCGAATTAAAAACTGCTGATCTAATATACTATTACCCAGCTTCTCTTTTATATCATTTAATACTTCTTCTGCTTTCTCATATTCAAATAGTTTAATATAATCCTCAAACAGCTTCATCTTTTCTAAAACTTGAAAATCAGAAACCGATAACATAGAATATGCTCTCTCTCTGATACGTCCCATACGTTCCATTAATAAATCATAGGTGTCCCTACTGGGGTTTTGTTTTCCTGTCTCTATCCTTGATAAAGTTTCTACGGAACAAATATCTTCACTTAACTGTTCCTGCGTAATGGAGAGAGATTTTCTGGTCATTCGAATAATATCCCCTAATCGATACCTTCCCATTGGTAATCCTCCTGTAGGTGTTTCTTTATTTCATCTGATATGGTATACTCTTCGCAAAATTCCAGTACATAATAAGCCTTTAAATATTGTTTTAGACAATCTTTGTGCCCCGGCACCCATTTATTTTGCGCCTTTAATAATGCTTCCATAATCTGAGCTTTTATGAATGATAATTCACCCAGATAATCCAGTTTTCGATTGCCTTTATTCTTATCAATGCCTTTTTCACACATTTCTAATGCCTTATTAAGTTCATAACTCTGCATAAAAAGCCTCGAAGCTATAATTGCTACTTTTGGATATATCATATAACTATCTTCTGCCAAATGATGAAAATCCAGATATTCGATTACTTGCATCAATATACTTTTTGCTGTTCCTATCATATCGGCGGATATCATACGTTTTATAATATCTATAATCAGATTCATCTCCGTATTGCTTAAATAATAATCTTTTATTTTATTCGTCTTAAAGTCCGGAACAGTCGAGGAAATTGCATCCATTAATAAGTTAATTGTCTCTTCTACTGAACCACCTTGTAGTTCGTTAAGATAAGCCTTGCTTGTTAATATAAACTGTTTATGAACAGTCCCTTTAGATCCTGCGATTTTTTCATATTTATGAAGTCGATTATAGGCTGCTTGTATATTATTATTATCAATTTGTTTTTTTATCTCTTCTCTATTCTGAAAGGAAATGTAGTCAAAATCTGTTAATATCAATTCAAAATGATTCGGTGTTTTTCCTAACCGTTCCAGTAATGTTTCCAGTAAAAAAGAATCTACATCCCTCTCTCCGGCTTCTATTCTTGACAAAGTTGCAACAGAACACAAACCTTGACATAACTTTCCTTGAGAGATATGATGTATCTCGCGAAAATATTGAATCGCTGATCCTATCTTATTATTTTGCATTTCAATATCTGCTACCATCGTTCAAGCCTCCCAAGCAATTAAAATCGAATTGAATGATATGTATTATTTTTTATTATTATGCATGATGATCCATATTAAAACAAGTATCTGCATAATTATTTTATCATATTATGTTATAAACGAAAAGAAAAAGCTTATTTCCTAATGAGACATCCTTTTATCGTATAGCCTCAGCCATAGCAAGATGATACGGCAGGATACTCATTCTTACCTGGAGAAGCAAAAAAGAAAGACAGCTTACTACATGTCTTTCTTTTCATATGGTTATGTGACTAGTCTTAATTTTTATATCTCATCTTGATTAAATTAAATAATACCTAACAACTTAAATATATAAGCTCCCATCGGAATTGTCACAACAGATAATAGAACCGTTAAAACAATTATTCCTGCACTAATCTCTCCATCTCCGCCCAGTTTTTTCGTCATAATATATGCATTCATAGCTGTTGGTGTTGCCAGCATTACATATATAGTAACAATGTCCTGTGAATGAAAACCGAAAAGCACTGCAAATGGAATAAAAATAAGAGGCTGTATCATCACCTTAATTATCGATGAACTAATGATTAATTTCTTATTAGAGGTAAATGTATGAAATCTGATACTGGCTCCTACCAGCAGTAATGCCATTGGAGTTGCCAAAGTACCTATATAATTCATAGATTTAGATATTGAAAACGGAAGCTCTAGCTTTAATAACGAGATTGGTAATGCAGCAAGTATCGCTACAATCATGGGGTTTTTTATAATACTTAACGTCAGGTTACCAAAACTCAATTTATCTCTTTGCCCACTATAATAGGATAACAATATGACAGATAAAATATTATATATCGGTAGCACGAATGCAATTATAAGAATAGAGCTTGGAATAATTTCTGTCTGCAAAATATTTTGTGTAATCGGTAACCCTATATATACATAATTTCCACGATAAGCGCCATGAACAAATGCACTGATCTTACTTCTATCCTTAATCAATATCGTAGCGAAAGCCCATATTAATATAAAGGATAAGACGGTAGCCCCCGTAGTAAATAGGATGAATTTTATATTAAACAAAGAATAGAAATCACTCTCCACTACATTTTGAAAAAGCTTGGCAGGTAAGGCATAGTAATACACTATGGTAGTAGCAGTTGCTATAAATTCCTTAGTTATAACTCCATTTTTTCTTAGAATATAACCGAATAAAATCACTAAGAATACAGGCAGAACTATATTCATACTAAAAATCAAATCATTCATCCTTCGTAACCTTCCTGGGTCAAAATGTATTACTCGTTAATACTGTTCTTTTATCATAACAGAATATGAATATTTTTCAATATATTATCTATAATAACGATTCATTCTCTTCAAAATCTAATAGATCAGGATATTTACCCTCCCCCATCGTAGTACTTTGAAATATACATATACATAAAGCTGTAGTTTTACGCATAATAAAGTGCACCCAAAACATTAGTTTTATACCAAATGTTTCTGATGCACATCATATCAAAGCCTACGTATGAAGTTGCATTATATTTACAATAGATATATAAATATTCATATCGGAATTAATTAAAGCAACGATAGTAGAAAATTCTGCTTGTATTAATCCGTGTATAAGTCCAACCGCCTACCCTTCTCCAACGGAAGCCTTCTATATACCCCCATCTAGCAGATACAGGATAAAACCAAAAACTATTGCCATTAAATAACCATATATAAGTAAAACGATTCATACAACGCTGTAAATCATCCGGTCGTCTCCTTCTCCACCAGTCAAACATAAATCCAATATCTCTACGGTCATCCCTATATCTTCGATCATCTCTGTCTCTTCGATCATCCCTGTCTCTTCGATCATCTCTATCTCTTCTACCAAAAGGCATTTCCGAAATATCTCTGTACGGTTCAAATATATTGAACTGGCCCTGTGGCTGACCATTCATTCTTGGTAGCTGTGGAACAAAATTCGGTGGAGGTGTCGAAGGTTGGCCGTTCGTTCTAGGTGGAGATGGAACCCTACCCGGGAAAAACTGCTGTTGCTTTAAGTTTATAGTATCTTTATCATTTTTTTTAGTTTGTTTATAGACATCTTTATTCAAAATCAATGCCCCTTTCCACGTAACAATTCACATAATATCTTATGAATCCTGTTTCGAAAGGTGATGAAAAAAAGATGGTTGATATTAATTCTTAAACTATAGTTAATTTTCAATCATATCGAAAGCTTAAATAAAACTAATATTTCATTACAGATGTTCCTTGTTCAGAATTCCTTCTTTTGATAGATTCGAATAGATATTGAATATGAAAGCATTAATGCAATCAGAACAATAACCGGTATGATGATATAGGCATGATCGATACAAAACTCAAAAAACTCGATTAATTTTACCGGTGGTTGTAATCCTTGCTCCTTGATTGCTTTATATCCCATAAATCCCAGAAAAAAAGGTACCATATATACAATTATAAAAATAAATCTTGCCTTTTCTATACCCAGCTTAGTTATGAAGGGAATTGTAATACTATAAAACAAAATAACTAATGCTGCTCCAAGTGCACTTACCTGGATACCGCCGAATAGATTATCCACATTTAAAATAGTATTGATAACAACAAGACTAATACCGCTAATAATAAATCCAAGTACGGTAAGCATCAACATCGTAATATATTTTCCTTGGACGATATTATTTTTCGTTATCGGCATCGTTAACGCATAACCATCCCACTTTACCATCTCATCATAGGAATACGTACTTAGTATTAGCATGGCAAAGACTAAGGTAAACATACTGCTGAAATAACTTGAACTTTCCATCGCAAATGCCATAAATCCATATAACAGAATTAAGGCTCCAAAGATCTTAAAATTCTTTTTAAGATTTATGAAATCTTTTAGTATCAGACCCAGCATATTATTTTAACTCCTTTCCCCTGGTAATAAACAACATGATTTCTTCGATTGATGTTCTCTCTACGTTAAATTCATGATTCTTTCTTGTAAATCTGTCTTTATCCTGTATCATCACCTCGGCTCCAAAGTTGTTCTCACGGATACCAACAATATAAGATTTATCAATTGCAGACACATCTTCTTTACGACACCGGATAACACCATGCTGGTAAATCAGCTCATCCTTACTCTTGCTAAATACGATATTGCCTTGATGAATAAAGGTTACATAGTCCGCAATCTTCTCGATATCACTGATAATATGGGATGATAGTAAAATCGTATGCTCTTCATCCTGTATAAACTCTAGAAAAATATCCAATATTTCATCCCGAATGATTGGATCCAAGCCACTGGTTGCCTCATCTAAAATCAATAGCTTGGAATGATGGGATAAAGCAATTGTGATTGATAACTTCATCTTCATACCACGGGAGAAATCCTTAATAATCTTACCCTCCGGCAACTGAAACTTTTTTAAATAGCTTTTATAAACTTCTTCGTCCCAATTGGGATAAATTTTTTTCATTATAGCATTGATATTGACCACTGTTAGATTATCATGGAGATTACTTCCGTCGAACACCACTCCTATCAATGATTTTAGCTCCTTGGATAAGTTTTTAGCAGCCGTACCCATAATCGATACCTCTCCTTGGTCTACATGAATTAAGTCCAGTATCGCTTTGATGGTAGTCGTCTTTCCGGCCCCATTCTCACCGACAAAACCCATGATAGAACCCATAGGTACAGAAAAACTGATATTGTTTAATGAAAAACCCTTATAATGTTTTACCAGGTTTTTAATCTCAATTACATTTTGAGTCATAATATCATTCATCATATCTACTTTTTCCTGTTTAGAAAAGTTTAATTTATTCGGGTTATTAGCTTTTGTTCTCTCATTTACTGAACTGATACTTGACATTTATGCTTCCTCCTCATATAACATTTTTATAATCTCTTGCAATTCGTATAAATCAATACCGCCGGCCTTTGCCCCTGATACCGCTTTACTAAGATGCTCCTCCACAATGCGAAGTTGCTCCTCTCTAACAAACTCCATATTTTTCTCTGCCACAAAACTTCCTTTACCCACAACTGTATAGATGAAGCCATCCCGCTCCAAATCCTCATATGCTCTTTTTGTGGTGATAACGCTGATACGTAGTTCCTTTGCCAGCATCCGCATGGAAGGCAACAGGCTGCCTGCTTTTAATTCACCGCTTATAATCATTTGTTTTATCTGAGATGTAATCTGTTCATAAATCGGCTTTTCGCTAGAATTGCTGATTAGGATATCCATCGTTTCACCTCCTAAGTGTTATAGTGTATATATTGTTTATACACACTATAACATCAGTGAATTTGAAAGTCAATATGTAATTGAGCTTTTTTTATAAGATTCAAAAGATAGCTTCTAATGTTTTTAGAAAATTATTCGGTTTAGCAAAGCTAGTATTAAAAATAATAAAAGAATTTTTGATTAGATTCATGTATTTAGTAAATCATCTAATTTACATTTGATTTAAGCAATTATTTAAAAGAAGGTTATATAAAAAAACACCTCAAATACCGGCTTATCAGCCAATATTTGGGGTGTAAAAACGCTAACCACCATCATACTTTTCTTGTTATCTTTATCTGGGTAATTTAATAGATAGCTAGCTTCTTATTTAATTTAACTGAATAAGTCAAATAATCGATCCCAGAAGTTTTTTGTATCCTGTTCTTCTTCAGCCTCAACAATATGTTCTGTTCTCTTTTCAATTGCCGGTGTTCGTAGAATAAATTGTACGGAATTTGGCGTAATCTTGCCCGGAGCTGCAAAAGAAACCGTCTTATTTTTGCTATCCTTCGAAGCTCCGGTTAGTTCTTCAATTGTCATAGAAGCTTCCTCAATCCCATCTTTCATCTGCCATTGTCCGTCCACTAATTGTTGTGTTTGCTCCGGTATCAAAGCTGTCGCATTACTAATCTGCTCCAAACCATCTCCCAGGTCGCTTATAGCCATATATACTTCATTGTTCCCTCTCTTGATTTCCTGAAAACCCCCGGCAAGATCTCCGGCGCCCCCTGCTAATGCAGTGATACCGCTGTTTATTTCACTATAGTTTCCTGCTGTCTGCTTAACACCCTGCATATATTGATCCAGGTTATAGTTCAAGTTCTCAAGACTTGCAAGAAGCTGGCTAATTCCTTCCATCTGCGAGACTAATGCCTGCGCGGTTTGTGCTACTACCGGATCTTTACTTTGTGCCATCTCACCGGCTATAGCAGTCAATTCTTCCTTCATAGTAAGTAAAGTACTCATTCCGTTGGCAATTTCTTTATACCCTGTTGAAAGCTGGCCCCCATGATCTACCATACTAAGCAAACCTGCTTCCATTAGGCTTGAGCCGGAGGATATATTATTTAAATTCTCGGATAATGCCTTTATTCCTTCGTCAAACTCTTTCATACCCTCGGAAAGCAGAGGCGTGTTATCGGACAATTCCTTCATTCCATCGCTTAATGTTAGTAACCCTGTTGAAAGCTCCGAGATACCATCTCTTAACTTCGCTGTTCCATCGGCCAGTTCTTCTATTCCAGTAGACATTTCACCAAATCCATCTGTTATCTCTTCTGTCTGAATATAAGCAGACATATCGGCTGCCATCATGGTAAGATCAATCCCCTGCATAGAAAAATCCCGAACATCGGCTTTTATTCCTATAGATTGTGAGGTTTCCGGAAGAACGGTATAAGCCAAGTTTTTTGTACTGCCGGCGATCATCTGAATAGCTCCCGGTGCCGATAATAAAGTACAATGCTTCATATTAAGAGGAACTGTAATCTGCATCATATAATTTTTTCTAAAGTATTCGTGAGCCTCTTCATTTACTTTAACATCTATTAATATTCCTAATTCTCCTTCTACTCCTGTCAATGCTTCCGGTTCTATCACATTCCCATTTAAGGTGTATTGTATCTCAAAATTCCAAGGAAGCTCTCCTGATTTTAACGAACCCTGGTAAAAAAATTCCTCGGTTGAACCGGTTAGCTGCCAACGAATAGAGTTATCTTTCAGAATCGGTTCTACCTCATTGGTTAAGTTTTTAATGCTGTCATAATTACCATAATCCATGTACTCTCCGTCACCATTAACATGAAAATAATTCACTATATTAATCTTTGATACAGTTCCATTATGGTTCAGATTTACATAAACCGTCTCATCTTTTTGAACTGTTGTTGTTTCCAGTCCTTCAAGCTTTGAATTTGTTAACCCGCTTTCCGTAGCTTGAACCTCTTCTCCGGTTTGATTGGTTTTAGTCTCATCTGCTGCATTTACCTGATGAGCCATATATAGACCGGTTAGACCAATCATCAATAAAACGATTAGACTGACATATATTCTCCTATTCAAAATATTTCGCTTTCTCATACTGTTAACTCCTTTTCTCAATATTGCTAATTTAAACTGATTTATTATCAATAATTTAGTATCCAAATTTTATAAAGATATCCATTAGCCTCCATCAACTAAATATTTTTTATATCAATATTTCTATATTTTTTATTATCTCTAAATTTGTATCTACCAATTTAACAGCTATTTAATTTGTATCTATTAAACACTTAATAACCCGATCTTTTATTATTCCTAGCTCTAAGTTCTTCAACCTCAAAGTATATTATCCCTCCTGCCTATTCTTATAAAACAATTTCTTAATTGTAGTTTCCTTCAGTGTCGTAGAATGGATTGCATTATCCAGAATAAGCAATAATTGAGGCAGTAATATGAATACTAAAAGCCCACTGAGTAAGGCACCCCTTCCTATGAGAATTCCCAGTTCGGATATGCCGCTTATGGTGGATATCCTTCCCATAATAAATCCCGCCGTACAAAGAATCCCTGCCGATGTGAGGATAGAACCACCGGAATCTGCTATCGCCTTAGAAACCGCAGACTTTTTATCCAGCTTTTTACGGTTATGAAGATATCGATCTGTAAGAAGTATCGCGTAATCTATCGTTGCTCCTAATTGAACTGCACTGACAATCATATAACCAATAAAGATTAAATTTGACCCCATAAAATAGGGAATTGACATATTAATCCATATGGAAGATTCTATAACTAGTATAAGAATTACCGGTAGTAATAAGGACCGGAAGGTAAGCAGCAGTATAAATCCAACTGCGAGGATGGAGATTAGATTGACTCGGGTATAATCCACATCCACTACAGATTTAATATCTCGCACACTAACCGTAGAACCTACCATAATATAATCTTCCCCATAATAACTCCTGGTTAGCTCCTTAATATGATCAACTGCTTTGAATGCTTCATCATTCTCCACTTCTGTGTTCATATTGAGAATCATCCTGCTATAATTTTCTGTTTCAAACTGCTCAACAACTTTTTGTGGTAACATCTCACGGGCAATTGCGGTATCCGCAATCGTAACCAACGCTTGAACATTCTTTACTGTATCCAAATTATTAAGTTTCGTTACCAAAGCTGATTCTCTTGCTATTTCTCCGCTAGGAACCAATAATAAAACCGGGTTGTATCGTCCAAACATAGCTTCGATTCGTGCTTCTTCCTCGGCTGCCTGAGTTCCTTCACTTAAAGCCACGGATGCTTCTCCATAGAGAAAATTATTAGAAGACTGACCTAGAAAAGCGGGTATGATAACTATGAGCAAAATCCCTACAATAAAATATCTCATTTTTACTACTGCATTACCAAACCGTTGAAAGGATGGTAAGAACGAACGATGATGAGTTTTCTCAATTAGTTTGTCACTGAGGATTGCCAGTGCCGGGAGGAGCAGCAGTACGGATATTAGGCTTAAAAAGATTCCCTTTGCCAACACAAGACCCATATCCATACCGATTTTATACCGCATAAACATGAGTGCAACAAAACCGGCAACTGTGGTCAATGAACTGGAGGATATGGATGTGAAAGATTTATATAACGCTTTTCTCATTGCATCCTCTATGGCTGCTCCCTCCGCTCTTTCCTCTGCAAATCGGTGCAAAAGAAATATGGAATAATCCATGGCGATCGCCAGTTGTAATACAGAGGAGCTCATCTGTGTCATAAATGATACTTCCCCAAATATCACATTTGTCCCTGCATTAATAACCACCGACACTCCTATTACCAATAGAAATAGTATAGGTTCAAACCAAGAACTGGTTGCTAATATCAGTATCAGTAGACATATAGGAACAACAAATACTACGATTAAAAAGATTTCATTGGAAGTGGTTTCTCTCATAGCCTTTGCGGCAACAGTCGGTCCTCTGAATGCTATCTCTTGATCGGTAATCTCTCGTATCTTATCAATCGCTGCTCCCGACCTAAGACTATGATCATTTTCGTCGAAGGTTACTTGGTAAAGAGCTGTATTTTCTCTATAATACTCCTCTATCACTTCCTGTTCTAATATATCCAAAGGCTTTCGTATATCAACGATATCATCCAACCAGGTTACCGATTTTACTCCCTCCACCAGAGCGATTTTATCCTTAATTTCTTTTGCTTTTGGTATACTTACATCGGACACCATAACCTGAGCAGAACCATTTAAGCCAAACTCCTGCTCTAATATCAACATTGATCTTTTTGTCGCCATATCCTCCGGTAGATATTTACTCATATTATAGTTAACCTTGACCATAGGAATCAATAAAATGCTAATCCCTAATATGACTCCGAATAAAATCATGATTTTGATTCGATTATTCACGATAATTCTTGCCAATCTTTTTAACATACATTTCTTCTCCTTCTATTATGTAATTTACATTGTTGTATTAAAAGCGAAATCTTTAACGATAACGCTAATTGAAGATATCCAATAACTAATATACATCTTACGTTCTATTTCATACGTTCTTCTTTTAAAAAGATAAAAAAGTGAACCATCGTTCATTTTTAAATCAAAAAAATAATTGTTTATAAAACCTTTTGTTGAAATCATTTATGAAAAACTTTTATTGGTCTTTTATTGAAATCTTTTATGAAAGTCATCGAAATACACGATTAACAGTTGATTAATCATCTCTTTCATCATCGATAGATTTTTATATTTATTAATAATCATAAAAAAGCCTTCTATAAAGGATGCTGCAACCACATAAAGGATATACTCATCCTGAAGTTTTACACCTGTTTCCTTAAAGATTGGCCCTAACTCATTCTTGAGACGGTAGTTTAAAAGCCTAATCAGTTCTTCCTTGATATTTTCATACTTGGAACCCTTACTTTTGTCTATCAATATGAGGAGTATTGCTTCATGTTCTTCATAAAACTCCATCACCTTATCGGTAATCTCCTTAGCTATGGAATGCATCCTGGATATAACACCTTCGGTTTGATACAATTCTAAAATCATAGACGTAAAACTGGTATAGATCGGATCTACGATGGAATTAAACAACTCATCCTTATTCTTAAAATAGCGGTATACACTACCAATGGCTATTCCTGCATTGGAAGCAATCACCCTCATGGAGGCATCCTGATATCCTTTCTTTGTAAACTCCTCCAATGCCGCCGCTATAATATTATTCCTTATTTCTTCCTTTAAGTACTGCATAAGTGAACCCCCGTTCATCATTGCAACCATTTTATCATCGGGTTTCGATTATGTAAAGTTATATATTAAGATTTCATAGAGACTTTATGTGAATTTTATACTTTTTATGATTAAATTATTCTTACAATGTTTATTTGATACCAAAGGATAGTCGTCCATTATCTTTCTTTCATGATAAGGTAACGGTATTAGTCTTTTCTTATAAGCATCTGCAATATACTCCTGGTTCTTTGCAAGATCAAAGTAAAAACCGATTAGAATTGTATAATTAATAGCAATACTGTTAATTGATTAAGTGTAGTGAAATACTTAAATGTGAATAAATCTGTGTGATGTAGCAATCTGTACTCTTCTGATTATTATAATTAATGGTTTACACTGATTTAATCTATTATTTAATCTAGATTATTTAATCTAGATAGGTTGTCAGACTTTCGTACAGTTCTTTCGTTTTAGTCTGATCCTTATAATTGATAATCACGTAGCTATCTTTTGTCTGAACATATATATATGGGCCTTCTTTTGAAAGTATGAATAACTTGCCGCTTCCTAGTCCTTCTACTTCAAAATCTCCTTTTTTGACCTCTCCTAAGCCTGAACCATTATTTTTTCTGGTGATTTTAGGAATAGTATCCCTCAATTCTATAACCTCAATATCGTCAAAATAATAAGTAGCTCCAAACATTCCTTGAACCTCAAAGTATTCATCAGATATCACAATTTCTGTCTCTTTTTTCGTACTGTTATATAAAACCACCAAAAAAATAGTAACACCAACCAATATGATTGCTCCTAAAATATAACTAAATAATTTCCTGCTGCTTTGATTCATTGTAAAATCTCCTTTACATAATAAGCATTTTTATAGATCAACTAAATATAACCATAATATGGTTATAATGTCTATATACTCCACAATATCTTAATTAAATTTTAATGTGTCCTAGTACTTGCTAACACAAAAAGGGTCTGTTTCAAAATAAACAATGGAATTTAATTTTCCTCATACACAGATTGAAGGACATCGTTTCGATTTTATATGCCTTGTTCGAACACTTCTGTTCGCACTAGTCATAACAAAATCAGCAACATGTCCGTCAAACAGTACATTACGGTAAAATCATATTCCCCGTTTAACTATTTTGAAACAGACCCTTTTTATTCCCATTTATTTAGATTAATTTGGTAGAGGATTAATAATACTCAATGATTAATCCTGATGACAAGCATTGGCGGATGGACAGCCGCTGCAGGAACAACCACAGCTGGTTGCGTCTCCTCTTTTTTTCTTTCTAATTCCTGAAATAATTCCTAATAATAATACGGATGCAACAATTCCTATTATAATAAAATCTATCATAATAAGCCTCCTTTCGGATCATTACAACTTGTTACTAAATTGCTCCCATGGTTATACCTATGAGATCATACTTTCTTTTATATATCTGCATTATTTTGTTTTCTCTATTTTTGTTATTACAACAGATAAATCATGATTGTCAATATAACCGTAATCTTGTAGCATCTGTCTTAGACTGATATACCATTCGCCTTTTTCTAAACTTATTTCGTTCTGATGATCAATAAGAATAATCTGATCATCAGGTACACGGTAACTCTTTTTCGATATTTGAAATAAGTTATCCCTATCAATAAAACCACATGTTTCTAATATCTTTATAAATCGGTATACCGTGGCTATCCCGATCGTTGGATCCTGCTTAATTGCTTGGTAATAAATATCCTTACAACTTAAGCATCTGTTACTTATAAGTACTTCGATTATAGTTTCTCTTTGCCCGGTTATTTTATATCCTCTCTTTTTTAGCTCCTTAAGGATATTTTCTTTCCTTATTATAACCTCAGCACTCGAATAAGCCTCCGGTTTATCTTTTTGTTTCACTTAATACCCCCATTCATTTCAGGGATAATATGAGATTTCCCTTAAAATATCAGGTTTCCTATTACGTTAATGAGTAGCGCTACAATATAGGCAACTAGCATCTGAAAACCTACCGCTCTTAGAGTCCATTTCCAGGACCCCATCTCTCTTTTGATTGCACCAACCGCTGCAAAGCATGGCATACATAAGAGATTAAAAGCCATATAGGAAAAAGCGGTTACTGTAGTAAATACATCTTTAATAGCCGGTAAAGCCTCTTCTCCTGCCATCACAGCTTCAAGAACTGCTTCGTCTTCAATATTAGCAAATAACTGACCAAAGGTTGCAACGATATTCTCCTTCGCAATCCAGCCGGTTACAACACCAACAGAGGCTCTCCAATCAGCAAAACCTAAAGGAGCAAAGATAACCTTAAAACTGTTTCCGATATAAGCCAAAAAGCTGTTTTCCATATCGGTCATTCCGTTAAAATTAAAGCTTGATAAAAACCAGATCAGTACGGTTGAAGCAAAAATAATTGTACCTGCTTTAATTGCAAACCCTTTTACCTTCTCCCAACCATGAATTAATATACTCTTTCCGGTGGGGATCCGATACTGCGGAAGCTCCATAATAAAACTGGAGGTTTCACCTTTTATAACAAACTTACTTAAAATCAGAGCGCTGAGAATTGCCACTACCAGACCTAACATATAAATAGAAAATACAATTAATGTTTTATTGCTGTCTGCAAATAAGGTAGCCGCAAACATAGCATAAATCGGCAACTTAGCTCCGCAGGACATAAAAGGAGTAATCATCATGGTAATTCTTCGGTCCTTATCACTATCCAAGGTTCTTGAAGCCATTAAGGCCGGTACAGAGCAACCAAATCCCATGAGTAAGGGTATAAAGGATTTACCGGATAAGCCCAGATGGCGGAAAAGACGATCCATAACGAAGGCAACTCTTGCCATATAACCACTATCTTCAAGGAAAGATAGCATAAGGAACATAACTAATACCAAAGGTAAGAATCCGGCAACAGCGCCAATTCCCTCCATGATACCATCAATCACAAGGGAAAACGCCCAGTCAGAAGCTCCAAGGGACACCAAAGCACTTTCGACCCATCCGGTTAAAGTACCCCATCCTGCCTCTACAAGACCTGCCAACCAGATACCAGGACTGGGTAGTCCTTCAATCATTAAGAAATTCTCACTGAAGGTAAATGAGAATAACAGGTACATAACCGCAGCGAATATAGGAATCGCTAATATACGGTTGGTTAAAATACGATCCAATTTATCGGACTTTGTCTCCGCATGATCCAAAGCGCCTTTTTTTACTGCCTTCTTTACTGTATTCGTTATGTATTTATAACGTAAATCTGCAATCTTGGCTTCCGTATCACCATCTGCAGATTTTTCTGCTGTCTTAATCATCTCAGCAACGAAAGCTTTCTTATTCTCCGGCAGGCTATCGGTTACAATACTATCGCCCTCAACCAGTTTAATTGCCTTCCATATACGATCCTCTTCCTTGGGATCCTCCAGTGTTTCGGCAATTCGTTCAACTGCACCGGATATATTATCATCGAAAATATCCAGATAATTCGGCTTCTTTTTTGCATTTGCAATCTCTATAGCTGCATCCATTAATTCCTTTATGCCTTTACCACTTCTGGCTACAATCGGTATAACCGGAACTCCAAAAATTTCGGATAGCTTATTACAGTTGATAACATCTCCCTTAGCTTCTACTTCATCCATCATATTGACTGCTATAACCAAGGGTATTCTTGTTTCAATAATTTGTAGCGTTAAATAAAGATTTCTTTCAATACTAGTACCATCGACTATATTGATAACCGCATCTGGTTTTTCCTTCACGATATAATCCCGTGCAATAATCTCCTCTGCGGAATAGGGTGATAAAGAATAGGTACCGGGTAAATCTAATATAGTAACCTGTCTATTCTTTCTATAGATACCTTCCTTTTTATCAACCGTAACGCCGGGCCAGTTGCCAACATGTTGTTTTGAACCTGTAATATCATTAAATAAAGTGGTTTTACCGCAGTTAGGATTACCTGCAAGTGCAATTGTTATAGACATTGATTTCCTCCTGTATAATCAGCTTGGACTGATAATCTTTTATTCTAAACATAAATGAATTTCAGATATTAACGTTGTTTTTACATTCTAATTAATATTTATTAGCTTTGAATAATAATCTGATTGGCTTCATCTTTTCTTAAGCTCAATTCATATCCGCGGATATTTACTTCAATCGGATCACCTAGGGGAGCCACTTTTACTACCTTGATTTTAGTTCCCGGGGTTACGCCCATATCCATGATACGTCTTCTTATCGGACCCTTTTCTCCAATGGAAACAACAGTCCCTACCTGCCCAACTTCCAATTCCTTTAATGTCATTCCTGTATCCTCCTAAGCAACCAATATTTTAGAGGCCAAGCCTCTGTTTAACGCAATTCTTACTCCTTTTACCAAAAGTATCATACCACTGGGGTTTTCACCAACAACCTTTACTTCCTCACCTTTTACAAAACCAAGATCCTGTAGGTGCCGTTTTAAATCTTCTTTACCGGTAAACTCAGAAATTCTTCTAGTTTCTCCTAAAGATACCATAGCCAGAGACATGTCACTCACTCCTTTTTGATACTGATTATCATTTTCTTATATAATAATGTTAAACTGTTAAAAAGTCAATACCGCAATTGATAATTATTATCAATTGCGGTATTGACTGGAATTTACTCACTGTCGATTATTACATTTTACCAATATTTAAGGTGTCCTTTACCCAATCTTGAAACTATCTGTGTAAATTTGCGATAAACTTATAGTGTAAAATCACAAAACAGAAAGGAGCTTTGTATATGTTCTTTTTCTCACATATCTTTATTTCAAAGATATTAAGGCAACATCTCATTGATATGGTTGAATTAGATGAAAAATTATTTTCCTTTGGGAATGTTAAGCCGGATATTGCTCCGGATGATATCCGCAAGCCTCATACCTTAGATAACTATCTGTTTACTGTATGTGACCGTTCTAACCTACTAATGCATGATAAGTTAACACGCGAGGAGTTCTCTGTTACCTTGGGTGAAGTATGCCATTATGTATGCGACTTCTTTTGCTACTTTCATGTAAATGAACAACTACATAAAAAAAAGTTATCCCACTTCTTATATGAATTCCGTCTTCATATGGAACTTCTTTATCTTCGGTATAAACATAATATAAGTCTTAAGCATAATAATAAGGAACCCCGAAAAAGCATATCCTCCATTATTATGGAAATGCAAAAAGAATATATTTCCACTCCCAAAAGTTATAAAAGAGATATTGAATATGCTTTGACAGCGTCCCTATGGATTTGTGAAACCATCATATACTTCCGTTATCAAACCGTACCTTTCCTTCTTGTTAATGAAATAAAACACACTTTGATACCGGTAACCGGTGCTTAGTTAAATTGTAATCAGCTTCTCACCATTTTGAATTATTTCGGTCAATCCATGTCCCCAGTAGACAACTTCAACACCTAATTCCGATAATTTATCAGAAACATTTAATTGGTCGGAACAGCCTTTGCATGCAATAAACTTAACTCCGGTATGAATTGCCATCTTAATCTTCTCTTGAATCATGGGATTGTCATTGGCCAGTTGTGCCGATGCTCCCCAGATTATGATGGTCACTTCATCCCACCAGTGTTTTAACATACAATTCTGCGAATACATAAGTACCATTTTCTCAGCTGTAATTTGGTTATCCGTTGTCCATAAAATATACAATTTTTGTGCCATATTATCCTCCTTCTCTGCAGAAGCACCTCGAATCTTATTTATTATCATAAACATTATACCATATTTTACCTTATGTGTATTTGTTTTTTAATCAGATTTATTAGCAATAATCTATCTAAATTTCTATTCATATTGTATGATCTCTATATCTATGATAAAATTTTACCATAAATATACCAAATATCGCATAGCGTATAGTGAGAAGCGATAAACCTGTAATTAATACATAAAGCACATTATAAGTATAAAAGGCGGAGTATGGAGGTTAGCATGAAATCAAAACGAATTATAAAGCGTTTACTGAATATAACCGGTATAGTAGCAATTATTATGGGATGTCTGTTCTTCTCCTATAAAGCTTTTCTTGACCCATATCGGGGTACTATTAAAAAAGCGCAAATTTCGAAAGACTTACATACTATATTGTCAAAGGAAGAAGCCTTTCAGGATTTAAACTACATAAAAGAGAAGTTAGAGGAGCGCCACCCGGCATGTGTGGATGGTCTTCCTAAGGAAGTAAAAGTACAGTTCGAACAGGAGATAGCAAAGATTACAGGGGAAGTGACCGTACTACATCTATGGCAGGCCTCCGCCCGCATATTAGCCAAATTGAAGGATGCCCATACCGGAATTAGTTTTTACGCCAATGATCCCAGAAGACTTCCCTTAACCTTTACCATGACAGACGGAGAACTTTATTTAACGGATAAAGAATATACAGCTACCCATGTTCTTAGTATAAACGATATTCCAGTACAAAAGCTTCATCAGACATTTCTTGAACAATTTTCTTACGAGTTGGAAAGTTACGCTACGTATTTATTCACAAGGAATTTAAGAAGACGAGAATATCTTGAATTTGTAGGCGTAGATACGAGTTCTGCAATTCAATTTAATTTTCAAGAAGGTAGTTCGTTGACGAAAAAAAACTTTGCCTTTGACATTCCCGTTCAGGAGGTGGCTTCGACTGAGGTACCGTTTGTATCATATCATATAGATAAGAACAAAAAGCTCGGGGTCATCACCCTGCGATCCTGCAGTATCAATGATTATTACCGTAATACGGTGAAAGAATTCTTCCAAACAGTGAAAGATAATAACTTGCAAAATGTAGCTATCGATTTACGAAATAACGGCGGAGGTAATTCACGGGTTATTAACGAATTTATGAAATATATAGACGTTGATGCATATAGTATATCCGGTGGGATCGATGTCAGATACGGTCCGTTCCTTTATAAATTCAAGAAACAAGAGATAAAGAATAAAAAGAATGAAAATTTACTATTCTCAGGTAATGTATATGCTTTAACCTCAACCGATACCTTTAGTTCTGCTCAGATGTTTGCACTCACTTTACTGGATAATGACATAGGGACAATTATAGGTGAAATTCCGGGTAATATGCCTGCCTGCTATGGCGATATCTTAGCCTTTCAAACACCGAATGCTAAGCTGGTTTTCACCGTATCCTATAAATATTTTAGAAGAATCGATGGGTCCAAAGCTGAACTTCCTTTAATTCCACATTATGAAGTCAAAGCGAAGGAAGCTATGGATAAATTATATGCGGTCATAGAAGCAGAATAAAATGAAAAACCTGCGAAGTAAGTGATATCCCCCTAATAGCAAATAAATACTTGGGATAATATTGCACACTTATTACGCAGGTTTACATATACCTTAATAAAAAACAATATTACGTTTATATAACTATATGTTTCAAAATATATTCTTGATTTTTTTATAGACTATTATGCTTCTAACTTTCTTATTGTAATTCTTTGATTTTTATGCTACCGCTGGTTGTACTTATAGAATAATCGGTACTTCCACTGCCATTGGAGCGAACTGGTATATCACAGGTGAATTTTCCGGATACTGTTTTATGTTTTAAATTAAAGTCTTCCATTGAGGGCAAAGTAAGATTAACTGTTCCGGATATTGTTTTAATGTCAAAGGAATTGGGCGCTTTCTTATCAATTATATTAACGGAACCGGAAGTACTTTCAGCATTTAAATCATCATATTCTCCATCAAATCTTATTCCACCTGACACACTTTCTAAAGTTAACTCTTGTGTTATAGCATCCTCAATGTCAACAGAACCGGAGATAGTATCTACTGTCAGTTCCTCAGTTGTAAAGCCGTTAATAGAGATTTTTCCGGAAGCAGAATTGAATGTTGCTTTTGACGTTTTCGCCTCATTCAGACGAATGGATCCTGAGGTGGAATCAAATTCAATTTCATCTGCATTTACATTGGATACATCAGCAGACCCCGACACGGTATCAACTTCAAAATAATTGGCCGATATATCATTAATCTCAATTTTTGCAGAAACATTATTTAATCGGAAATCATCTAAATTACTTGCTATACTTTCCGGAACAAACACTTCCAATTTCTTCATAGGTATTGTATCAAACACCTTGGTATTCTTCTCACAATACTTAATTTGCAGGGTCTGACCATTTAGATTATAAATTAAGACTTCATCCACTTCTAAATCACGCTGAGCATATTCAATTAATTTAATATTATTACCATCATAGGTCGTAATCGTAATACCTCCAGCAATCCAATGAATATTCAGGCTATCAAGATCCTCTTCATTTACATTGTAACTGCCGACTTCCTCATACGGCCCCCCTAAATCTTTAATATGATAGGATCCGCTGGTTGTAAAGTTAAATTCTCCACGAAATGCTACCCATATTACTAAACCAACAAGGACGAAAAATACTACCATCCAGCAAACCATCTGTACTATTTTATATTTGTTCATCTTCTCTTCCTCACTTCTTTATTATGAAAAAAATGTTAATTAATGCTTCAATTGCTATACCGAGAATAAATATTGTCCAGGATATATGCCAGGCAAAGGTTGAAAAGCTGATAATAAAATATAATGCTACTATTATGCTCCATAACGCTACGGATATCGATATGCGGGCTTTCGTCTTATCGGCTCTCTTCTTTTGCCATTCTTTAAATTCTTCCACCATAGTATCATCCGCCCTGTAATATTTTTGTTTGATCTGACCATTGTATATTAGGATACCGGTAGCAAATGTAATAATCACGATAAACCCAATCAGCCCATCAAATATATGATAGGATTGTAAAGAAAGTAGAATCGGAACTATGGATAGAATGTATAGCATAACTGCAACTGATGTAAGCATCGCTGATTTTTGCTTATCTGTGTTACCGGCTTCTTCTTTTGTCTTATCCAAGTCATTAATCAATTCACTAATATCACCAATACCGGCGATTGCTATATTATATGCCGCCTCTTCTGTCTTCCCTTCCTGAATAAGGTCTTCGTATTTCTCTTTTAGGTTTTGAATCATTTCTTCCTTTAATTCAATCATACTCTTATTCTGTGGTACATCTACAAAAAGTCCCTCTACATATCTGCGAAGCTTTTCATCCATTCTTCTTTTCCTCCAATTCAATTAAACTATCAATCATTGCTTTCGCGCTCTTCCACTCTGCCATAAGTCGCGTATATGTCTCCCTGCCCGTTTCGGTAATCGTATAGTATCTTCTGCGGGCACCTGTTGTCTCGTCACCCCAATAAGAGCTGATGTCTCCTGCTTCTTCCAGTCTTCGAAATGCTGAATAGAGTGTTGCTTCTTTTAACTCATATCGTCCATTCGTTTTTTGTTGAATTGCTTTGTTGATTTCATAGCCATAACTGTCTCCTGTGAATAACCCAGCCAGTATGATCGTATCGGTATGTCCTCGTAGTAAATCAGATGTAATTGACAATTCATCATCTCCTTTGCAAGATATTTTATTATCTTATGTATAACATATCACCATATACCTCGCCTGTCAAGGTATATTTTATTTAAATGTAAATATTTTATTATAGTAAATATGTTCTAGAAGTATATACCTATACCTAAGGCATTTAATTTTCTTATGTTTATTATATACCATACCTTTTATTCTCTTATCGAAATATGTTCCAATCAATCGCAGTTTTTACTATAATCGTATAGTTGACCAAAACACCTGTCATTTCATATCCAAAGATATTCTCTCCTTAATCAGACTATTATACTGAAACCCTTAGGTTCTTTTTCTTATGAAAAGATTATCAAGTACTTAATAAAAAAGCTTTCGGTCCGGACCGAAAGCTTTTTTATTAATATAATATATAATCGTTATACTCCGATGTAAGCCTTTAGTAGCTTTAAGGTATTTTCCAAACCTTTTCTATGGGTTCTTTCCATACCATGGGATGCATGAATCCCCTGACCGATTAAGGCACCACGGATATTATTACCACCTTTTAAAGCTGCAGATACATCGGAACCATAATGGGGAAAGATATCTACCACATAATCGATGTTGTTTTCTTTTGCTAATGCTATCAGTCGGTTCGTCATGTCATAATCATAGGGTCCGGAGGAATCCTTAGCACAGATAGAAACCTTATATTCAGATCCGTTCAAGTCATCTCCTATGACTCCCATATCGACGGCAATGAACTCAGTAATTTCCTTAGGTATCCAGCTGGCACCAAATCCTACCTCTTCGTAGTTGCTTATGAGTATTTTCAGATTTTTCTCCGGTGTCAGCTTTTCCTCCGACATTTCCTTGAGCATTCCCAAGAGTAATGCAACAGAAGCCTTATCATCCAGATGTCTGGATTTAATAAAGCCTTTTTCGGTATATTTAAACTGTCCGTCAAAGCTGATATAATCACCGCTGTTGATCCCAAGCTTTAATACATCTTCCTTATTCTCTACAATTTCATCGATACGAACAACCATATTACGGTCGGTACGTTCCATGGTTTTGGCATCATCGTAGCTATGAACGGATGCACTTTTTGCCAGGATGGTACCGGTATAAACTTGTCCTTCTCTGGTATGAATTTTACAATAGCTTCCTTCCACACTGTGCATGGTATACCCACCCACCATGGTGAACTTTAGAGTTCCTTCCCGGTCAATGGAACGAACCATAGCTCCTAGAGTATCTACATGGGCAGATAACCCTAAGGTCTCTTCCCCCTTACCGTTTACGGATATAATTAAACCACCTTTTTGCGTGTATTCGCAGACATAGCCAAAACGATCTGCCTCCTTTTCTACAAATCCCATTACCTCCTTGGTAAAACCGGAAGGACTGGGAATATTCACAATCGTTTCTAAGGTTTTTATAATATAATCAATTGTCTCCATATTATTTGCTTGCTACAGTTTAACAGTGTCTGTATCAAGGCACTCCTTTCTCTTTCTTATTTATTCATTTATTGTTTTGTTTATTATTGGTTTATTATCTATTATAGTCTCAATTTTACCAGATTTATAGTATTCCATGATTTATAGTATTTAAGGATTTATAATATTAAACGATTTATAGTATTTAGCAATTTTTAGTTTCCATGATGATTAGAATTTATCGTATTCTTATAATGAAACAGAATAAAGCTCATTATTACTAAGCCTCTATGTATAAAAACTGTCGTGATTCTATATACGGAAGTCTTATTTAATAAATTTATATAAAAATTGAATTACTTTCTCCATTAATTTCGGTTGAATGAAAGGATAGGTCAAGTTTGAAGGTAGCTCATCTAAAAATACTACCTTCTCTATTTCATAATCCGGCAATTCTTCAAAACGGCTTACCTCAGCAAAGTATAGCATACCATAGGTTTCTTTACTGCCTTCAATCTCTTGCTCCTTTCCTTTAACGGAATACACGCAGACCGGATATAAAGAATATTCTACAGCACCGGTTTCTTCGTATAATTCTCTTTTCGCTGTCTCTAGAATAGTTTCACCCGGCTCCCGATGACCGCCCGGTACCTCATAGGTGTTTCTTTCTCTGTGTGTACAAAAAACCCACTTACTATGATAACGAGATACTATGACAGCGAATTCTAATAACTCATCTTCGATATTCTCATAGAACTTAACTTCTAACATTGTTTCGTCTCCTTTGTCATAGAGTCAATCTATCTAATGTAATCTTCACCGGATTACCGAGTCTCTTTATATCAATTCTACCTGGCTGAGGAGTTGGAATTTATTAAAAATCGACATCCATATATATCCAACACCATGAAACTAAAATACCATAAATATACTCATTATACAAGAAAAATGAATTATGCTATCTATCACATGCATATTTACCATTTATATTAATCAAAAAAAATTATAAAATAATAATAATATTTGAAGACTATTCCTATTTTATATCGTTATATCAATTGAAGGATGAAGGGAGGCGGACAAAATCAGTACTGAGCAATATTATGAATACCTTATTGATACATACCAGAATTTAGTTTTTACTGTATGCATCAAGATCGTAAAAGATTACTTTGATGCTGAGGATCTTGCCCAAGAAACCTTCTTATCCGCTTACCAGCATCTTCCAACCTTTAACCGACAATACGAGAAAGCCTGGTTATGTCGTATCGCAACTAATAAATGCTTAGATTTTATCAAAAAATCCAGTAGGAATACTATACCAACGGAAGAAACATTTTTTATCATGCAGGAAACCAATGAGCCTTCACCCGAGGAAAATATACTGGACACTGAAGTAAAACAGCAGTTGTATGCCCAATGCAATAAATTAAAAAAACCTTATCGTGAGGTTGCAATTGATTATTTTTACCGGGAATTAGTCGCTACGGAAATTGCACAGAAGACAGGCAGAAACCTAAAAACGGTACAAACTCAAATATACAGGGCAAAAACAATGCTACAAAAAAAATACAAAAAGGAGGCAGACTAGATGATAGATAGAAAGCATATTACATTGGAAGATTTAAATGCTTTTAAGAAAAATCAAATGAATACAGAACAAACAGAGGCTTTTCTATCTCATATCTGCTCCTGTGATCTGTGTTCAGAATTACTTGCAGAAGGAATGTCGGATGAGCTGATTGCGGCCCCACTTAACTTAAAAGAAAATATATTAAGAGAAGTAAAAAAAGAGAGAGTCTCAAAAACGAAAGCTTTAAAAACAAAAATTCACTCCAAACAAATGCAGTTGCTTTGGTACAGCTTAAAGATAGGAACCGCAGCGGCCTGTGCTATACTTATGCTAATTTGGACTATGAGTGTTGAAAACAGTGCAAATATTAATTTAAATTACCATAAGCTTAACAACGAACCCATAGAATATGAAGAAACCCTAACCACAGTCATTAGAGATAATATGAACACGATAAGCAATCGAATGCTTGAATTTTCCAATACTATTATGAAAACGGAGGTTATAGATTATGAAAGGAAAGAGAAGTAGCTTTTTTGCATTTATTTTTTCACTGCTCCCGGGAGCCGGCGAAATGTATCTTGGATTTATGAAAAGAGGAACCAGTATAATGGTAGTTTTTTGGGGCTTGATTTTTCTATCTGCTTGGCTTAATATAGGCCCCCTATTGTATGGTATGCCTATCATCTGGTTCATCAGTTTTTTTGATGTACACAACCTACGCTCTATGCCGGATAGTGAATTTCAGGCAAAGGAAGATGATTTTATCTTCATCCCCGAAATGAACATGGATAAAGTTCGCCTACTTCGCACAAAATATCGCACTGTTTTCGCTTTAGCTCTTATTTTATTTGGTTTTTCGATACTTTGGAACAATACTTTTAACATCATAGAGTTTACTCTTCCTTCCTATTACAATCTCATAATATATAGATTGGGACACTACTTCCCTCAGTTAATCGTAGGCCTTGTCATAATAGCGATTGGTATCTATTTAATTCGCGGCAAGAAGGAAGAACTGGACAAAGACGAAGCTGCCAAAAACCAAGGCATCAGTTTACTAGACGATAAAGGAGGCCAAAATCTATGATGAAACACAGAGTCGGTACCATAACTTTAGGATTGATGCTAATCACCTTTGGTCTTCTCTTTTTACTTCGCATCTTTTTAAATGATTTATCCTATATTACGATATTCCGTCTTTGGCCAGTTGTATTTATTTCTCTCGGTTTAGAGATACTTGTGGCTAATGCAAAGCAGAAAGAAGAAAAGCTTCTCTATGATAAAACTGCATTTGCTTTGATAATTATACTCTCCTTCTTTGCAATGGGGATGGCTATCACTGAGATATGTATTGATTATGCGGGCTCTCAGTTAATTTGACAACAGAATATACTTAAAGTAAACTATTAGAATTAAAACAGGCCCCACACAACAAGGGCCTGTTTTATATATAAATAAAAGAAGAGAATATGATAGCGTATTTCATTTATTTGGTTTATTAGTAAAACTTATACATAAGTAACTTAAATCGCAACCTGCTCAATAAAGAGTGATAAATTCTCCATCAGGTTATAATACTTATCTAAACTCTTAATTACCGGACGTAAAGGATAGGATTGGTTTTGACGAATAATGATACCTTCATCCTTATTATTCAACTTAACCGGTAATCCAACCGGATAGATATAAAGTGAATCACGAAAGGCTTCGAATACATTCGGATCGAATCTGGTATTTACCAAGGCCTGAGTTTCTTCAAAACATTCATAAGGCATTAGATTGGAGGTCCGAAGTAGCGTCTCATAAAAGTCACAGATACTCAGGATCTTAGCTAAATCAATTTGCTTTTGTCCGTCCACCTTATACTTGCCACTTCCGTTATAAAATTCTTCTTGAAATCTGACCGCCATATAGGTAAGTACCGTACAATTTTTTCGCTTTAAAAATTCATAAGCTACTTCATAATGAGGTATCTCTTTTAACTTCACATCTCTATTCTTCAACAACTTACCAATATCATGCATGAGAGAAACAAAAGCCATTAACTCTATCTTCTCCATATTATGTCCTAATACACTTGCTGTACGAATCGATAGAATTGCTACATTAATCGAATGCTGGATCATGTCATCTTTATCCATTACCTGGTCGGCAGGTATGCTGACCGGTTCACATTTTATCTCAGGGAGCAAATAAAGTCTTATAAAACGTAATAAATCAATACTGTTAAATTCATTTTTTTCTACTTTACTATAGATATCCTGAAGTTTATTATATACTACTGCCCTCTTATCATTATCCAATGTTTCCTGAAGCAATATGTCGTAATTATCATCTTCAATATAGACTGCTGTTAAACCGCTCTCTCTTAATCTTTCAATGATGCGACCAGACAGTACAGCTCCTTCACTGATTAATTTTCTTCCGTCCTTTGATTTTATAGAAATCGCTAGTTTTTTATGGGTTAAATCTTCATCAAGTTTTGCTAAACGCATGCGCCTTCCTCCTTCCGGTAGATTATAAGTAATTCATATCCAGTATTACCAAAATAACTTTAAATTAGAAAATTTATCAACTATTACTATATTCGCAAGTAAAAACGGATTTTTTGAGGTACCTTTTTATAAAAATCTAAAAATTAATAAAAAATTCAATCCATAGTTTTATGATATGACAATAGCCTCCTACTTAAGATTTGGTAGAAGGCCATTTAACAAAAAAAGGAAGATGAAATGCAAAATAATTTATATCAAATTTTATACGATTAACATATCGAATCACTCGTGTAATAATAGAAATAAAACCCTGTTTATTACAATTTTATTATACACCTATCAAAGCAAATAATCCAATAATTATATTATAATACATATTATAGTCGTATACTTATATATGGAATTATATTAGAGGGCATTCCTATAAATTAAACCGGAAGTTAACTTGAAATAACCATACCATTCAAAAGGATTTTCTTGTCTGAATACCCACTCTCTGCTATACTTATTCCATAGTCTGCTAAGGTCAGTGTGTAATGAAACAAGCTTATTTACACCCGTTATACACCTGTTTTATGGCACCTGTTGGATTTAAACGGACAAGAATAAATAATACTATAAAAAGAGAGGTATTCCCATGACTTTAAACGAAATTAATATTCGAGATCCATTTGTCCTACCTTATGAAGGAAAATACTATATGTATGGAACCCGTGGGGCAACCTGCTGGGGAGAATGTGATGGCTTTGATGTTTATGTAAGCGAAGATCTAACTCTATGGAGTGATCCTATTGAAGCATTTCATAAACCTGAAGGTTTTTGGGCGGATCGTAATTATTGGGCACCTGAGGTTCATTACTATAATGGTTCCTTTTATGCCTTTGTATCATTTAAGTCGCAGGATCGTTGTAGAGGCACACAGATTTTAAAATCTGATTCCCCAACCGGCCCTTTCCTATTGCACAGTGATGGACCCGTAACTCCTTCTGACTGGGAATGTCTTGACGGCACTCTTTATGTTGATAACGATGGACAGCCCTATATGGTATTTTGCCACGAATGGGTACAGGTAAAGGATGGTGAAGTATGTGCAATTTTACTTTCCTCCGACCTAAAAAAAGCCATATCAGAGCCTATCCTGTTATTTAAAGCCTCAGAACCTCATTGGAGCCGTGGTGTAAAAAACGGCCCTAATTATGTAACCGACGGTCCTTTCCTTTATCAACCGGATAATTCATATAGAAATGGACCTCTTAACACTACAGCTAATAAATCGAAGAAAGACACCTTTAACAAGCCGCTCGTTATGCTTTGGTCCAGCTTTAGTGATGATGGCTATGCTCAGGCGATAGCCAGATCAGAAAGCGGCAAAATCACCGGTCCCTGGACCCATGATGAACAACTGTTATATAGTAAAGACGGTGGACATGGTATGTTGTTTCACACCTTTGAAGGCCAGCTTTATCTAACCCTTCATACTCCGAACGTAACCCTGAAGGAACATCCGATATTTATTCCGGTACGTGATGAAAATCACGTGTTAACTGTTGAATATAATCAGTAATCGAACTAAATCTTCTATAACTAAGACGTCAGCTTAGAATAGGAAGGACTGTTGTATAATAACATTTAAGTGAGTATGACTTCCGTAATACACTGTTAATTTCATTATACAACAGTCCCTTTTTACTTTACTTCCATGAATACAAGAAAAAACGGCAAACCGCAAGCATAATTTATTTTTATTTAAAAATCAAAACAAGTGTACTTTCTAACTAAATAAAAAGCACACTTGCTTCTCCCCAATAATATGATGTAGGTTAATTAAGTATTTACCGTATTACTAATCTTATTAACTAATTCTTTACTTACTGTAAAACTCTATCTTTTCTCAATATTAACTAAAATAAGAGACACCGGACTCAAAGATATATTGATTTTGATTCCCTGTTATATTAACTGCAACAGAATTTCCACGTCTCTCAGAGTGAGCCATCTTACCCAACACTCTTCCATCCGGACTTGTAATACCCTCAATCGCATAATACGAGCCGTTTGGATTATAATCTTCATCCATCGTAGGATTTCCCTGTAAGTCAACGTATTGGGTTGCTACTTGTCCATTATCAAACAGCTTCTTAATCCATTCCTCACTTGCTACAAAACGACCCTCACCATGGGAGGCCGGTATGGAATAAACCCCACCCAGCTCCGCTTTCATGAGCCAAGGTGATTTATTGGTTACAACCTTAGTATAGACAGACTTAGAGATATGACGACCTATGTTATTCGTTATTAAGGTAGGAGAGTCCACTTTCTGCGGTGTGATTTCCCCATATGGTACTAATCCAAGTTTAATGAGAGCCTGAAAACCATTACATATTCCAAGAACTAAACCGTCTCTTTGATTCAGGAGTTCACTGACTGCCTCCTGAATTCGGTCGTTTCTAAATGCAGTGGCAATAAACTTACCGGACCCATCAGGTTCATCACCGGCAGAAAATCCACCGGGGAACATAAGAATCTGTGCCCCTCTAATTCCTTCTGCAAAAGCTCCCACAGATTCCCGTATGTTCTCGGCACTCAAATTTTGGAATACTATCGTATTAACTTTGGCACCAGCATTTTCAAACGCCTTTAATGTGTCATACTCACAGTTAGTCCCAGGAAATACCGGTATAAACACCTCAGGTTTTGCAACCTTGTTCTTAGCAATATATATTTTTTTAGCATCATATAACTTAGTTTCAAGCTTATCCGTTTCTGCTTGTGACTTAGTAGGATAAACCTTTTCCAGCCTTTCTGTCCATGAAGCTAAAGCTTCCTCTATCGTTATTTTGGCATTGCCATATTGGAATACTTTCTCATCTGTTACTCTACCAATGATTGAAAATTCCTCTGATGAGAATTTAATTTCGTTATCCGCAACACCATCTTTCTGTATAGAAGTGTTTTGCTTCTGTAGATTGATGGCTGCTTCCTCCGTCATCTCCACAAGGATAGCGCCATAGCCGGGTATGAATAACTCGTTTTCACCAATCTGATCATTTAACTTAACACCAAGCTTATTACCAAAAGCCATCTTACTTACAGCTTCGGCAATACCACCAAAGCCTACAGCATAAGCAGATACAACAATTCCCTTTTTCATAAGCCTGTTTATCTTTGTATATAAGATATCTACCTGCTCATAATCCGGTAAATCATAAGCATCCTTCTTAATATCAAATTTAACCAGTAGATTACCCGGATTCTTAAGCTCAGTTGATATTACATCCTTTGATTTCGCTACATCCACTGCAAAAGATACTAAAGTCGGAGGAACATCGATATCATTGAACGTTCCGGACATACTGTCTTTTCCGCCAATGGAGGGAAGTCCCAGCTTCACCTGAGCATCATAGGCTCCCAAGAGCGCCACTAACGGCTCTCCCCAGCGTTTTGGATCATTACCGAGTCTTCTAAAGAATTCTTGGAATGTAAATCTGATCTTAGTATGATCACCTCCCGCTGCCACAATCTTAGCAACGGAAGATATAACTGCATAAACCGATCCATGGAACGGTGACCAGCTGGATAGATACGGATCAAAACCGTAGCTCATCATGGTTACCGTATCACATTCTCCCTTCATAATCGGAAGCTTAGCTGTCATGGTCTGTATCGGAGATAACTGATATTTACCGCCAAAAGGCATTGTAACGGTTGACGCTCCAATGGAGCTATCAAACATCTCAACCAAACCTTTTTTGGAACATATATTTAAATCAGAAAGAGCCTTTAACCATCTGTCTTTCACATCCGTAGTATCGGCTATCTTACCGATTGCTCCGGATTTTAGATAATTCTCGTTCTCAGATGGCATTGTAATATAAGCGGTTGCCTCCTGATGGGCACCGTTGGTGTCCAGAAAGGCTCTGGAAAGATTAACGATCTCTTTGCCTCTCCATTCCATTACGAGTCTCGGAGACTCTGTCACTTTGGCAACCACTACGGCTTCAAGATTCTCCTCTGCAGCATATGCCAACATCTTATCTACATCTTTTGGATCTACCACCACTGCCATTCTCTCCTGAGATTCTGATATGGCCAGTTCCGTACCGTCAAGACCTGCATATTTTTTCGGAACTTTATCAAGTTCTATATGAAGACCGGCAGCTAATTCACCAATTGCAACAGAAACCCCGCCTGCTCCGAAGTCATTACATTTCTTAATAATAACACTTACTTCCTCCCTACGGAATAAACGCTGTAATTTTCTCTCTGTCGGAGCATTCCCCTTCTGTACCTCTGCCCCGCAGGTTTCAATCGATTCTGTCGTATGAATTTTAGAAGATCCGGTAGCCCCGCCAAGGCCGTCCCTTCCGGTTCTTCCACCCAATAATATAATAACATCACCGGGATCTGAATTCTCACGGATTACATTTTTCCTTGGGGCAGCGCCCATGACTGCTCCGATTTCCATTCTCTTGGCAACATAATTAGGATGATATATCTCATCCACAAGACCCGTTGCCAGACCAATCTGATTGCCATAAGAGGAATAACCTGCTGCTGCACCGGTACATATCTTTCTCTGTGCCAGTTTACCCTTCATAGTATCCTTAATCGGTACGGTAGGATCCGCCGCACCGGTAACTCTCATTGCCTGATATACATATCCACGGCCGGATAAAGGATCACGGATTGCCCCTCCAAGACAAGTAGCCGCACCGCCAAATGGTTCAATCTCCGTTGGATGGTTATGGGTCTCATTTTTGAAAAATATTAGCCATTCTTCCGTTCTATCGTCTATTTCTACGGGTACGATAATGGAACAGGCATTAATCTCATCGGATACTTCCATATCCTCAAGTTTACCGTCTGCTCTTAATTTTTTCATGGCCAGAAGTGCGATATCCATCAAGGAGATATATTTATCATCTCTGCCCTTATATAGTTTTTCTCTTTCACTTAAATAACTGCTATAAGCCGCTTTTATCGGCTCTGTATAATATCCTTCCTCGAACTGAACCTCCTTAAGCTCTGTTAAGAAAGTAGTGTGACGACAATGATCGGACCAATAAGTATCCAGCACCCTGATTTCCGTCATAGAAGGATCACGGTTTTCTTCCTTGATATAATAATTTTGTATATGTTTAAAATCTTCAAAGGTCATCGCAAGATTTAAAGAATTATATAATTCATATAGCTGCTCGTTGTTCATACCTTTAAATCCTGATAAAATCGTAACATCCTCAGGTTCATCGTAAATTGCTACCAGGGTATTCGGTTTCACCTCATCTGTCTCCCTGGAATCCACGGGGTTGATACAGTATGACTTAATACGATCAAATTCCTCATCGGATATATCACCATTTAAAACATAAGTAGTTGCAGAACGGATTACCGGTTCTTCAAGTTCATTTAACAATTTCACACATTGCTCTGCAGAATCGGCTCTCTGGTCAAACTGCCCGGGTAAGTATTCAACGGAAAACACCCTGTCTGTTTTATCAAACTCAAAGCTCTCTTCCATTAAAACATCTACCGGCGGCTCGGAAAACACGGTCCCCAGTGCTTTTTTATAGATCTCCTCACTGATATTCTCTATATCATAGCGAATCAGAACTCTAACAGAATGAAGCCCTTTGATTCCCAGGTAGCTTCTCAACTCATTTTTTAATTCCTTAGCACTTACTGCATAGGGTGCTTTCTTTTCAACATAAATGCGTTTTACACTATTCATCCCTAAACTCCTTTTTATTGGCAATAACTTTGGTCGGTTTTAACCTATCATAACGGTTTCTATTATAATCTTTACTTTGTATTTCCTCTATGGAACTTACTGTTAAATACACCTGCATATCGCAGTATAAGAGTATTTTTTTGATTGAATTATCCTATGATATATCTATCTTTACCTCTGGTGTACTTGCATTATAGCATAACATGTCTTATAATCATAATTAATAAATGTTAATCTTTTTATTAGCGAAGCTAATATATTACAAATGTAGGAAATATAAAATTATCTGCAATATAGCATTGACTTGCTACAGATAAATTCGGGAGGTAATCATCATGGACATCAATTATGAGTTGTATAAAGTATTTTATCAGGTAGCGAAAAGCCTGAGCTTTTCAGAAGCAGCAGACACCCTGTTCATCTCCCAGTCAGCTGTAAGTCAGTCCATTAAAACCTTGGAAAAACGTCTAAATCAAATCTTATTTATTAGAAGTACCAAAAGGGTAGCCCTAACGAAGGAGGGTGAGCTCTTATTAAAGCACATAGAACCTGCAATTAATTTAATTATCAGAGGAGAAAATCAACTTTGTGCTGACCCCAAAAGCGGCGTCCAATTAAGAATTGGTGCTAGTGACACCATCTGCCGTTATTATCTGGTTCCTTATCTAAATCATTTTCATCTAAAATATCCTAACATTCACATCAAAGTGACCAACGGAACCTCTCTGCAATGTGCGACCCTGCTAGAGAGAAATGAAGTGGATGTTATTGTAACAAATTCTCCGAATCCGGCTCTGAATAATATGATGGAAATTATACCGGTAAAAGAGTTTAGGGATATTTTTATAGCCAATCGGGAGGCCTTTCCTCTCCATGACCATCCCATAACCCTTGAGGAGCTTCAAAAACATCCGATATTAATGTTAGAGAAAAAATCGACTACCAGTATCTATCTGCATAATCTTTTTCTGGAAAATTCCTTGGATTTGGTTCCAGCAATTGAATTAAGCAGCAATGATCTTCTAATCGACTTAGCCAAGATAGGGCTTGGAATAGCATTTATTCCTGACTTTTGTGTAAAGGAACTGGAGAATCTTACAGTCATAAATACAACTCAGGAAATTCCTTCCCGTATGCTAGTGGCCGCTTATAATAAAGATATTCCGTTGTCAGATACCGCCCGATTTTTTATCGATAGTCTGACCTCAACCAATCTATAAAAAAACAGACACAAGAAAGAGTTTCGCTAGTGAAACTCTCGCACCGAGCGCAGTCGATAAAACTGATAAAATTCCTTACACGGGATTGAACATCCTTCCTAAAAATACCCCATAGATTGAACCGTCTCTGTCCTGTAGACAGGCAACGGGTCGACCTATGGGGTTCATTCTTTTCATTATTTTATGGACGGAAGTATTTTACTGCCCTAATTCTTTAATTCTTCTTTGTATCACCTTGTTGTAGTTTAAAACTTTTCTCTCATACTCTTCATTCATATATTTAGAAGTAATCATAAAATCAGCGGTTGCTTTATTATTCGCAACAGGAATATCATACACAGCGGCGATACGAAGTAGTGCCTTCACATCCGGATCGTGGGGCTGTGATTCCAATGGATCCCAAAAGAATATTACAAAATCGATATTCCCTTCAACAATACGAGAACCAATCTGTTGGTCACCGCCTAAAGGTCCGCTGTTATATGCCTTAACCGGTAATTCTGTTTTCTCTGCTATCAGTCTAGCTGTAGTACCGGTTCCACATAGAAAATGATTTTTCAAAATATTCTTATTGGCTTCTACCCATTCTACTATTTCCTGTTTCTTACTGTCATGGGCAATTAATGCAATATGCTTTTGTTTTTCAATCGTAAAACCGATATATTCATCTTGAACCATCTGTTATACCTCTCTTATTCAATCGTTACTAAATAGTATTTATTTCTGTATTATTATCATATAAGATATACCTTACGATTTCAAGTAAAACCGTCGAAGAATAAAGTTAAATTATTACCACGAAATTTTTACTCTTATTACATTTAGATAATACGTTAATAAATGCCGAAAATATGTTCGTTTATCTCTTGATTATTGTATTACCATTTGTTAAATATGTATATGGAACAGCTGTAATATGGAGTGGTTGACCTCATCCTTGCATCGCTTACTTTCGATGCTATGAGAGGAGGTCTTTATTATGAGTACATACGAAGCTATGTCTTTGATGATTGCCTTTGGGATATTATTCATAAAGCTTATTGCTTATTTAGATAGGCATAATAAGCGCAACCGAAGAAACAAATGTTTCTTCTGGTTCGCGGGCGCGCTCGTACCCATTCAAGCAAGCTTGATTTATGTGAGCTTGCTCACATTACTCACTTTTGCCAACTCGCAAAAAATAACTGCTCCTGTCTTGACCGGACGAGCAGTTATTTAAACTGTACTAAGGCCAACCACTTTGTGGGCAGCTGTTCCTCTTTTAATTACATTATAGCATAAATAAATAGTTTTTTAAGTTTTCATGTTAAAAAATGTAATGTTTGATTTTGATGTTGTTTCATATAAACGGTTTCGATAGTGTAAAATATCTTGTGTAAATAAAATAGAGAAACTCCAAGGCTTATGGTAAAATAATTAACGACCAAGCCAATCAATCACCAATACAAAGGAGTTTCTCTATGACGAATAATAACACAAAC
>NZ_JAEAGR010000029.1 GCF_015999265.1 Mobilitalea sibirica | reverse complement strand
TGACGAGACACTAATACTTAGTATCATCTCTGATACATCTAATGAAAATCTATTTTTGGAGCCATGTGATAACTCCATATTTTTAGAATTTTCAGGGTTGTTTCACTGTTCAATTATCAAGGTTCATGATCATTAAAACACTACAGTTTCAATGTTTTCATCAGCTTTTATTTTGCTGCCGACAAGAAATTATTCTATCATATATTCTGTGTTATGTCAACTACTTTTTTAATGATTTTATTTATCTTATCGGAATTGCGGGGATAGGATTTGAACCTATGACCTTCGGGTTATGAGCCCGACGAGCTTCCAGACTGCTCCACCCCGCGATATTCAATATTATTACCAGCTTTAAATAAATTTATTAAAGCTAAATGGATGGGGAAGGATTCGAACCTTCGAAAGCGTAGCTAACAGATTTACAGTCTGCCCCCTTTGGCCTCTCGGGAACCCATCCATAGATTATTCAAGATTTACTTGTATTACAATAAATGTTATTAACTATTTATTGTATATCTCAATATTTGTTTTGCCACTCATCAGTAGCGGAAGTTCAGTATACTACATACGTAGAAAAATGTCAACCCTCAATTGTATTAATTTTTTCTGCAATTCAAACCAATCTAAGGTATTATCACAGAGACATCTTTATTAAAAAGATATTATTAATTAGTATCTTTTTTCATCCATAATCTGTTATCTAAGTTACAGAATACTTACCCCCTTAGATAATCTATCATCTGCCCGGCTTACTTTCTATAATTATGTCTTTAGATACAACTGTCCACGTTTCTATCATCTCCGATGTAGCTTTATGAATTTGTGTTACTCTACTTCAAATACTCATTTTCAAGTATGGATAAAACAATTAAAGATTCGAAATCACCCTCATTCATAATACATTCTCTTAAGGTTCCTTCTTCAATAAAACCTTCTGATTTATATAAAGCATAGGCGCGAGTATTATGTTGTCTTACATCCAGCCATAATCTATGTGCTTTTTTCATCCCAAAAGCTATCTCTTTGCATAGTTTAATGGTTTCCCTTCCATAGCCCATACCTTTCTTATTTATTACTATCCGCCTTAGTTCTATACTCCTGTTTTTATTTTTGATTCCAGCTATCATTACATATCCAATTGCTTCATTACTGATTTTTTCCCCTACAATTAAATGAAGAATATCTTCATCAAGCAGCATTTTATGATGTTCTTCTATGGTTTGCTGTCCAATGTAATTCATGTTTTCACTATCATGTTCCGTGTTGAGAACAAACTCTAAATCTATCTCTTCCGTCTTCCTAAGAATTAGTACATCTGACTGGACTAATATATTATTCATAAATTCCCCACCTACAATTTCGCATTTTTTTATATCAGTATTACATACAATGCTATTTCATATTAATATGTACCTTTCTAAAAAATATATATCCCCTTAATTAACGTTTATATGATATTCACAAGCTTATCTTTAATCGTTTCTAAAGCCTTATCATAGTCATTTGCATAAGTACCAAAGGTCTCATTCTCAACAAAATTATAACCCGCCTTAATATATATGGTAATGGCTTTATAGCTCCATGTCTGAGTATGAAGATAATAATCTCGATCTCCCTCCAAATCAATCATTCTTCTCATTCCTTCATATACAATTGCCTTTCCTAGTCCCAGCCCTTGATACTCAGGTTTCACACCAACCCAATGCACGGATGGATCTCTCCTACTTTGAGTATAATTCCACCAGTTTGTTAATGTTCCTATCTTTTTCCCGTCATCTGTTTCAATAAATAGTGACCTTCTCTTTAATTCATCCTTATGAGGTAAATATTCCTTTTGAAAATACTCTAAAGCTTCTTTATATGAATCAAATTCTCCAACAGAAACCATGATATCAGCCCAGTGTGTCTCATCACCGTCTGAATATAATTTAAATGTATATCCTTCAGGTAACCTAGCACTCGGTACTATCGTTCCACTGGTTCTTTTCATAATAATATTATAATATGGTAATGTTTTATCAAGCATTGTTACCTCCTGTATCAAATACTAATATTACGCGCTTAATGATTCTTTTCCTGATTTCTAAAGACTTGAGGTAACTTCTTGTAGCTACTATGTAATCGCTTACTGCGAGCTCTAGAGAAATCATTTGATTTCAAAGACTCCACTTCATGTCTATCAATGAAAATAATTGATCGTATATAACTTATTAATCATCACTAAGTGCCAGTTTAATAGCCATTCCTATAAAAATGAGACCAAATAGTTGTTGTATCCGATGAGTTATTTTAGGCGAAGAAACAATTAAACGCTTAAAGTAATTAGCGAGTATCCCATATAATATGAATACAATAAGCGTTAATCCCATAAAAATCAAACTCAATATTATCATTTGATACATATAACCGTGTTTATTATTCTGTATGAATTGAGGTATAAATGAGAAGAAGAATAAAGTAAGTTTCGGATTTAACATATTAATTAAAATTGCTTTTACTATAATTTTTAAAGTGCTTTTATCTTTAGATACATTATTGATTTTAAAACCATCTTTATCTTTAATCATACTCCAGCCAAGATAAAGTAAGTAAACAATCCCTATTATTTTGATTGTTTGAAAAACAAGTGCACTCATATGAAAAATTGCCGATAAACCAACAATACTTGCTATCAAGTGTGGAACAATTCCTACTGTACAACCAATTGCTGCAATAATACTGTCTTTCTTAGTACCCACTATCCCTGTAGAAATAGTATATATAACCCCTGTTCCCGGGATTATAATGATCAATAGCGATGTTAAAATAAATCCTAAGCTTATCAATGTTTTTCCTCCTTATTTAACTCTACTATAAAGAATCTACCTTTATAATACATTTTCATAACCAATTCTTGCATGATTCATATCTCAATTATTTAAATCTCTGTACCTCAATCAACTCTTGATCTTATCATATCTATTTAAGTTGTAGATTATGCTTATGAGAAATACCTATTAATTGTTTCATCGCTCCATACATGAGCTTCAATATATCTCTCAGCACCGTATTTTCCATCATCATTCCAATCCTGCGGTAGTCCATACTTTTCAATGATTTTTAGAATTTCATCATATGTATAAAGCTTTTTCCGATATTCCTTACCATCATTAATGGTCGGACTAAAGGTCGGCATTGAATCACCGTAAGTAAATGAAATAGTCTTTATATCAAATTCCTCAATAGGAATTTTTATAAAGGAGCTGTTTTCAAACCAAGTGCTTAACCATGGACTATGCTCAATTACCATATAATGCGGTGATGTCCTATTTATAACACCACCCTTTTTGGCAAATTCTGATCGGATTATATTCTCGCAATTGCGCCTATACTCCACATATTTATCATGTCTTTGTGCGCCTTGAGAATTTGGTTTTGTTACTTTTATCACGTCTAAAATAGATTTTGCTTCATCAATCGGCAAGTCTGACAAGCTGACAAATGGACCAATTGTTTTATCAAAATAATGATATAAATATATATCAATCACCACCAATTAACATGATTTTATGATAATTATTCATTAAAACATGAAAGCTACTTAAGTTTAAAATTTTCTTTTAATATTGCATACATATTACAATCTTCATAACCAATAGTACTTTTGTATTTTTGCTTTGCTAGTCCTTCAAATACCATTCCGCATTTTTGCATAACCTTACCTGACGCCGGATTATTTATAGAGTGGTATGTTTCAATTCTATTAAAATTAATTTTGAAGAAAGCATAATTCAATACTGCTTTCAAAGCTTCCGTAGCGATTCCTTTTCCCCAATATCTTTTTCCCAGACAATAACCAACATCACCTGAATGATCATTTTCGTTAACAACAAAAAGTACAATAGACCCTACAAGCTCATCACTTTCCTTCAGAGTTATTGCCCATAAATAAAATGATAATTTGTTATACGAATTAATCCAACCAGCTATTATATCTCTAGTTTCATTTATATTCTTATGTTTAGGCCACCTCATATACTTACATACGTCTTCATCATTAGTCCAATTATGAAACATACTTTTAGCATCACTTTGTAAAAATCTTCGTAGTAATAACCTGTCTGTTTCTATAGACATCGTTCCTTTATGCTCTAACATATTATCAACTCCTATGATCAAATCTCAGATGGCTGCTCATTGTAATTAAACACAATTACAATCTTCTTTTAAGAGCTTAAATCGTCGACCTTCATTTGCATTTTTTTTTAATAACTTCTTTAAAACCTAGCTTCTTCAATAGCTTCATTGATTTTTCATTAGCAGGATGTGTCTCAGCCCAAATACAATTATCATATTTCTCGAAAAACTTAAATATGAGCAATTTTGCACTCTCTGATGCATAGCCCGCATGCCAGAATTGCGGTAATATACGATACCCTAACTCATAGACACCATTCTCGCGTTTGACTAAGAAGACTAGACCTATATCAGTTTCAATATCTTTTATAATTATTTTATGCACATTTACTATTTCATCATGGTAGTTTTCTTTCCATAACTCAATAAAATATTGGCATTTTTCACTTTCCATTGAATGATATGATAGATACCTATTCACTAACGGATCATTATTAAGTGTGTATAAAAAATCCATGTCAGATTTTTGAAATTTCCTTAAAATAATTCTCTTTCCAACTAAGTCCATATTATATCTCCAATTATTAGTATTAAAACTTGATGGATATTAAATAATCTCTTGTGTTCGAAACGCCTGGAGCGTTAAGGTGATCGTTTATTCTAAAATCATACTGAATAGTTCTTTGAAATTTGTAATAGTCTTACCTTCATATTGTATATTTCTACTATTAAACATAATTGTGTTCATTCCAACTTTGCTTGCTGCTTCTAAATTTCCCTCTCTGTCATCTACATATAAACAATCTTCTGCCTTACACTCTAATTGTTCTATTGTAAGCAGAAAGATACGTTCATCTGGCTTTTGAATTCTCAAATCACCACTAATGCTAATTACATCAAAAAATTTATTAATATCAAATTTTTCTCTAAGATATTTGCTCCACCGGCTCGAATCATTTGAAATAATAGCCATCTTATAGTGTTTACTTATAGCCGATACAAAATCAAGAAAACCATCATTTATTTCTATCGTATCTAAATATTCTTTTTCAATTTTCTCTATATCACCACTAAAACCTAGACTTTCCCATACCTCTAACGATGTTAATTCTCCCACATCAGCTTTGAACCAAGAAGTGTATATTTCTTCTGGTTTCAAATCAGGAAATGTCCGTTGAACATATGGTACATAATCATCTCCCGTTTGCTTTATAATCACACCATACATATCTAATACTATAGCCTTCAAAGTAAAATATCCTTTCTGTCAAGTTTTTTCACAGATCCGTTCATAATTTATTTATCAATACCCATATCCCTTAATTTAACTATCTCAGTTTCGTTACCATTATCATTTAAAAGTAGTAATGAATTAATAATTCCTCTACTTGCATAATTCTTAATTTTACCAATCCCTTTAACCTCAATAATGTAATTACCCAAATCAATTTTATATATACGTGTTTCTTTACCATGAATTTCAAACTGAACTATCTCTCTTTGCTTATTATACATTTCAATTCCAGCTATATTATCATTAAAACCAACTATTGAAAACTGTTTTACTTCTTCTGAATAATTGGTTAATTTAAATTCGAACTTAAACTCTTCTATTTCTCCTTCAACGATTTTATATTCATAAGTATTTCCTGATGGTGCTATTGCTATCGAATTAAGTCCTACAGAATTTCCCATCATGTTTTGTATTAATGCACTATGAACTAAGTATATCGTTATAACAGTACAAATAAAAATAATGATTTTATGTTTTCTTTTGTTATTTGGTTTCATTGCTGAAGAACTATTTGATCGTAATAAAATGATTAAAAATAGAGTACCGAAATATATTACAGTTAAATGCATACCATCATGTCCATCTGTCCAAGCCTTCAATCCAATTACTTCAAGTAATATATCTCCCAATGCTCTGCTGTGTGGTGTAGTTATCATCATATAAAATAACAATGCCAATATAATTATAGGTACATATAGTTTTAATTTGTCTCTCATCTTCCCCACTACCTATCCATATATATATTATTAAAAAATCCCGAATAAAATAGAACATTACTAATAACTATGATTACACACCTATACCCATATAATGGCTATTAATACCCATCCCTGATAATAATCGATTATCTTATCTACACCATTACTCATGATCTATTCTCCTTAATGTATAAGATAAATGATCTATATAGTTATTTAAAGCTACTTTCATGTTCTTTCCATCTATTGCAATTTTATGAACACTTGTATTATAGCAATTTGTAATTTTACTTCTTTTGTTGTTCCATTCAATTCCCTTGACTAAATGATATATTATGTTAATAACTCCACTATGGGTAATTACCACTATATCTTCTTTTCTTTGATTAACTTCTTCTATTAGTTTATAAAACGAATGGCTTATTCTATCAAAAAACTCCCTTGGACTTTCTCCTCCCGAATAACTTTCATCCATCCCTAATGAGGCAAAATATAATCCCGGAAATGTCTTTTCAACTTCCTCATTTGGTAAACCGGCTATTATACCGTTATTTGTTTCTCTCCATTCTTGATTCAACTCAATTTCTATTTCAAATTTCTCAGCAATATAATATGCTGTTTCCTTTGCTCTGTTTAAATCACTACTTATTAATCTAGTGAATTTAAATATATCTTTATTTGCATATAAATGGTTAGCAAGTTTTTGGGCCTGTTTTCTTCCTTCCTCAGTTAAACCTCTTTGACTCCATCCACCTCTATATCCTTCTTCATCTTTTCCATGGCGTATAAAATAAATATCCAAATTTGAACCTCCAATACGTTCATATATGACGTCTAACATCTCATTATTTCCAATACTGTCATATCACAAAGCTTAAACTGAAATACTGATATCTACACCATAGGTTGTCAGATCCATTATCTAAAAATATCTAAATATAACGTCTCACTCTTTTCATATAATCTTTATATTCATCGCCAAATTCAAGAATACACCATCTTTCTTCAGAAAGAATAATCCAGTGTGTTGATACTTGGAAAGCTATAAGTAGTATTAATAATACTAACGAGTTTGAGAGAATTACACATCCTAGTAAATAGATAAAATATGCTAAATACATAGGATTTCTAGATATTCGATAAAGTCCATTTATGTTTATTCTATTACTATTAGGTTTCGCAGATAGTGTCAACATTTTTGTGTAAATAGATTTATGAGTACTTCAGGTTAAACATCTCCTGAAGATCATCATAAGCCATAGCAAAACCCCTGAGCTTTTTGGTAGACCAATTATTATTGTATTGAAC
>NZ_JAEAGR010000028.1 GCF_015999265.1 Mobilitalea sibirica | reverse complement strand
ATAGTGGTAGGCTTATTAAGTGCACCCTAAAACACCTTATAGAACCTATAAACATAAAAATAGCTCTAAAACCAGTGTTGGGGCATGATTCAAATGAATCACACCCCAACACTTGACAATGAGCCTTATAAGAATTAACTATTTTCGAAATAACATAAAAAAGCAGGGAACAAATTTGTTCCCTGCAATAATTATTATAATTAGTTTGTAACAACCTGCTCTGTTTCTTTATCGAAAACATGCATCTTTGACATATCAAAGGCAATCTTTAATGTGTCATCCGGTCTTGCAGTAGTACGAGGGTTAACACGGGCTGTGATATCTAATGTTTCATCAACGGTGAAGTATAAGAATACTTCCGCACCTAACAACTCGTATACTTTAACAGTTGCTTCGATTACACTGTCAGGAGAATTACTGATGAACATCTCTTCATCATGAATATCCTCAGGACGAATACCAAGGATTACAGTCTTCTCATCATAACCACCATCAATTACTTTCTTAGCTTTTGCTTCAGGAAGTTTCAGTGTGTTGTTACCGAAGGTTACGAATACATCAGCACCCTTCTTCATAACAGTTGCCTCGATGAAGTTCATCTGAGGAGATCCCATGAAACCAGCTACGAACAAGTTCTGAGGTCTGTCATATAAATTCTGAGGTGTATCTACCTGTTGAATAAAGCCATCCTTCATAACAACGATTCTGGTACCGAGTGTCATAGCCTCTGTCTGATCGTGTGTTACATAAATGAAAGTTGTCTGTAATTTCTGGTGTAACTTAGAAATCTCGATACGCATCTGTACTCTCAACTTAGCATCAAGGTTGGATAAAGGCTCATCCATAAGGAATACCTTAGGACTACGAACAATCGCACGACCCATCGCAACACGCTGTCTCTGACCACCGGACAGAGCCTTAGGCTTACGATCTAATAAATGTTCAATATCAAGGATCTTAGCTGCTTCATGAACAACCTTGTCAATCTGATCCTTAGGAACTTTTCTTAACTTCAAACCAAATGCCATATTATCATAAACTGACATATGCGGATACAAAGCGTAGTTCTGGAATACCATCGCGATATCTCTATCTTTAGGTTCTACATCATTTACTAATTTGTCACCAATCCACAATTCACCTTGGGTAATTTCTTCAAGACCCGCAATCATACGAAGTGTTGTTGACTTACCACAACCGGATGGTCCTACGAAAATGATAAACTCTCTATCAGCTATTTCAAGATTAAAATCTTTTACCGCTACAACTCCGTTGGGATATTGTTTGGTAATGTTTTTTAAAGATAAACTTGCCATTTGCTATCCTCCTAAATTCTCTACTTATTCATGTATTTCTTGTACTAATGCTATATTCGTTATGATACACCATTTCAAAAGTATAAACCATATCCCATTTTAACAAAATAGGTTTTAGGGTTTTGTATAATTTGTATATTAAGAGTAAAAATAAGTATTTTTACCGATAATCCTATGAAAAAATGTTTTATTTACTGTCTATATTCAATAAAACCCTCTCCCAAAGCTTCCCTTACATCACTAACAATCACAAAACAATTTGGGTCTATTTTTTTAGAAATTTCAATAATTTTCACAATTTCCTTTTTTGATACAACGCAAAATAACATCTTTCTGTCCTTATTGGAATACATTCCGGTCGCACTGATACCGGTCACTCCCCTGTCCAAAGATCTCATAATAGCATCGGCAATACTCGTATGTTCATCCGATATAATGTAGGCCATTTTTGCAAATTTAAGACCTTCTAATATGCCATCAGATACCTTAGCGGTTATGAACACCGCTATAATCGCGTAAAGTGCATTACCAAGTCCAAATACTAAGGCACCTATAAAAATAATAACCCCGTCTATTACAATCAAAATCTGAGGTACGGATACATGCTTCTTATAGTCGTGAACCAAGGTTGCCAAAAGGTCTGTTCCGCCAGTTGAAGAAAAAGCAGAAAACACCATACCAATACCGGCACCCCCTATGGTACCGCCGATAATGGATGCCAATAAAGCATCTTCAAACCGATAATCTACAATCGGAATTATCATAAGTGCCAATATATAAGTAATTGTTCCAAAAAACACGGATATGATAAATTTCTTGCCTTTTAATTTCACTGTAAAAAAGAACAACGGAACATTACATAGTACTGTAAAAAGCCATATAGGAAGTCCACCCTCAATTATAGGCTCCGTTATTTTTTTAATCACGATTGCAAGACCTGAGACTCCTCCTGTTACTAAGCCCATGGGTTCGTATACCAAATTAACAGATAAAGCCATTAGTATAGCACCAATGATTATCGTTAAAAATCTTCTAAGAAATAAAATATTTTTATTTGTAATCTTCTTTCGGGACATGTTCGCTCCTTATAAAAACCCTGTATTAGGTAGTCCTTAGTTCATTTGTATAGTACGCATTTCATCTTTTGTTTATACACTAAAACCTTATCGTACCAGTGCTCTAATTTTTATGCTTGATCATATATCTGTCTAATTTTTTATTTATCAATGGTAAGCAAATACTTTTGATTACATTAGCACATAAAGCATTTTATCTTAATCTTACCTCATATAGTTCTCCAGCTGTTCATTAACCTTTTCTTCCTTTATGATATAAGCACTATTTTTATCTTCACCGATTAAGATTTCAAAGTATATATTATTTTGTTTTAAATTTATATAACTTTCGAAATAATTCATCTTTTGATTCAAGGATAAATTCGAGTCAACAGCTGAATAGATTCCTTCGATATAATTACTTAAATCTTCTGCCGTCTTAATGGTTTCTAATAATGTAAGATACTCATCCGAAAATACTTCTTTGGTAATGCTCCTATCCACTGTTTGACCCTCTTCCATATTATCTTCCTCCAAAGTAATATTCTTTGATACAAATATAGTTTCATAAATATCCTTTGGAATTACCGTATAATAACTTGTGTTTATACCGAAAAGATCATCAATTATAAGCGCTCCATATTCATAAAGGGTTTCCTCGGGAAAATACTTCGTAATATTAGAAAGCTTTATAACCTGCGGAATTGCCGGATAAACCGGTACTAGCTTCTGATATAACGTATCTGACATAGTAAACTGGGTTCTTATAGGAACTGTTATGTAGTAAAGCTTCTTAGCTTCACAATGGAAGATCTCCAACAGTATTTTACTAATCTCACCGTTCTCTTCATTCACACTAAAAATGATATTCTTAGAGATATCCTCAACCCTTGCCTCCTTAATTACTACATCTTCCTGCAGGTTGATATAATCTTCTGCATGATTATCATAGGGCTCCTTCATATATCTCATAACAGCCGTATAACTGATCGCCCCTATTCCAATCAAAAGAAAAACAATAAAAAAGGATTTTATAAAAACCCTAAGAAATATCTTTCCGACTGTCTTTTTCAAGCATTTCACCTCTCATCTTTCGCTTTATTTTATCACACAAAAATACCTTAATCAATATCCTTTGACAAGATGAGAAGATGGTCCTCTTTACAATGAATGGACGGCATTTCATGAATGATTAAACACAAGCATATTTAGCGGTTATTAATAAAACATTTCTTAAAGCAATGTTATAACACTCTAAGGTGATATTGCAAAACGCTGCTTAAGTAATATTGTATATTTTCGAAGGCGGGCATATATGATATAATTAATAAGTGATTTTCTTATACCAGTTTAAATTTTATAACTGTGTAAAGAAATTTATTTTATTTATCTAATTTCTGATTAATCATGTACAGGGAAGGTGTTTTCCATGAAAAGAAAGACCGTATTAATTACCGGCTCCTCCAGGGGAATTGGCAAAGCAATCGCTGTGAAATTCGCTAAGAAGGGTTATAATGTAGTGATAAACTGCACGAACCGAGAGGATTTGTTATTAAAGACAAAAGCAGAGCTTGAAACCTATCAGATCTCCTGCCATGCTTTTGTAGGAGATATTGGACAATATGAGGTGGCAAAAGAACTTTTTACACAGATTAAAAAACTATATGGTCACCTGGATGTGCTTGTTAACAATGCAGGAATATCCTATATCGGCCTTTTAACCGATATGTCACCATCTGATTGGAGTAAAGTTATGACCACGAATCTAACTTCGGTCTATAATTGCTGTTCTCTTGCCATTCCTGATATGGTTAAAAATAAATATGGCAAAATCATAAACATTTCTTCCGTTTGGGGTAACGTCGGTGCATCCTGTGAAGTGGCATACTCCGCTTCGAAAGGTGGTATGAATGCCTTCACCAAGGCCTTAGCGAAGGAACTGGCTCCCAGTAACATTCAGGTAAATGCAGTTGCCTGTGGTGCAATTGATACGGAGATGAATCAGTTTCTGGAAGACGAAGAACTACTTCAGTTAACGAATGAAATACCATCAAGCCGCCTTGGTCGGGCAGAAGAGGTAGCTGATCTGGTATATCATCTGGCGTATAAAAATGAATACCTTACAGGCCAGATCATAGGGCTGGACGGTGGCTGGATCTGACAAATCCTTTGATCTATCAACGTTTAACTCCGTCTTAATAGTTTAAGGTATCTGCGATTTCCTGTGCATAGAAATGACCTTTATTATACAGCGCCCTAGATTTATGAAAAAACTCTAATTCAGCATAATATTATGTGAGTTACTGGCATGGGCCATCTTTTGTCTTGCATAATGCTCTGAAAGGGCAGCTGCCATAATTCAACCTTACTATCAGTTGCCCTCATTAAGTGGATGTACCATAATCCATATCTTTAATACTTCGGTTAAAACTAATTTATTAACATGGAGTTGGTACTCTCTGTCTTCAATCATAAATATCCGATTATCAACAACTTCAATCACAATATCAGCATCTATATTTTTCACTTCTTTTCCTAACAGGGTGTTGTATTTATCATTAATGTTTTTTTCGATGATGATTTTGTCCATCTCGTCCCCATCAAATTCTAAGAGCACCTCAATATCTTTTAAAATCAGCTCTTTGGTATTAATGGTAGCTTCTAATTTCTCTAACCGCGCATTCTTATCTTCTATTGTTGTTTCCAGATATGCAATGTTCTTATGATAGAGGTCTACCCGATAGCTTACAATCATACTAATCGCCGTTGAACCCATGATAATCCCAGCCATCATTCCGGTTACAAAGCAGAACTTAAGTTTCGCTGTGAAAGATTTTATTTGTTCCATAACTGCCCACACCTTTCAAGCAGTTTAATAAAACTATACCCTAAGTTGGCTCCTACCAAAGCGGTTAGTACATAGATACCTTGTTTCGCAATCGATTTAAACTCACCGGAGAATAACCCTTTCTCAATTACTGCATAAGAAGAAAAAGTATCACCCAGCGCAATTGCCATAGCCCATATTTTAATGGAACCAGCTATATCAATCATAGATTTCATCGGAGGCTTGTTGGTTAAGATAGCTCCGATTCCAGAGAATAAACTGGCTCCTAAAATAACTCCAAAAGATACACAAAAATTATGAACAATACTTGTATAAAGAACTGACACTCTCATCACCAAACGAACCATTCTTTTTATAAGGTATGTTAACATATCCATAATTTATTCTGATATTTAAATCCTGCGTGTATGCTATAGGAAAACTGTATATCTGGTTTTGGTGTTTATTGAAATGATATCTATCGATTACCGCTTTTCGTATAGATAAAAGAATATTTAAAATAAAAAGAGGCGGTTGCTAAAGGAATCCTACGGGGTATCATTTAACAACTGCCTCTTTTATAAATGTCCTAAATGTTATTTTACTGAACGTAATTATTAATGATATACGAGTTATCTTAATGTGTCTTCGTCGCCCTTATATTCCAAGATATCTCCGGGCTGACAATCCAGTGCCTTGCAAATCTGTTCCAAGGTTGCTAATCTAATCGCTTTGGCCTTTCCGTTTTTTAATATAGATAGATTCGCCATTGTTATCCCAACTCTTTCAGATAGTTCTGTGACACTCATTTTTCTTTTCGCCAACATCACATCAATATTGATTATAATAGCCATATTATTCCCCTCATATTGTTAAATCATTTTCTGATTTTAAGTTTATAGCTTCCCTTAAAAGCTTTTGAAGTACAGCCGCAAAGACAGCAATCACCATGGATGCAAAGACGGGGACCATTCCCATTATGATGAGGCCGGGCGCATCATCCTTTTGGGCTAATAGATAAAGGAAGGGCATCATTAGAACATATAAAGCACTAAATACGATTGCACAGCATTTGATATGTTTTAAACTCACTACAGATCGATCAGAGAAAGCGGTATTATTATCAATATAGTTTAAGAGTTTAAAAGCTTTATATAACGCAATATAGAATGGTATTGTTGAAGCATACATACCGGCTATTATAGGATACAGTATCGATGCATAATCAGGGTTGATCGGATTGTTAATCAATCGGGAAATCCCAATTACACACAAAGCAAGAACCGGAATTCCTATAAGAATAAGAGCTAACTTTAAAAAGAGTGTTGATCCATGTTTCATAAAAGCACCTCGCTTATATAGTTTTATTAATATTAACATAATATTTATTGTTTTACAATATATATTTAATGTATTTCGTTATGTATTTAATTATAACACTTAATAGCAAAGTGAAGAACACTAAAGAGTATTTTTGATTATAACTCTACTAAATGGATTTCAATTCTATTTCAAGAGAAAAATCCCATATCCTCGTATAATATACAAATAGCTTTGGGACAAGTATCTTTTAATGTAAAAAGACACTTTCCAGCGAATCACTTCACTGAAAAATGTCCTATAACGACAATATACTATTAAACGTTATCGTTGTTCTACTAATACAAACAAATCACTTATCACCATAATGATATCTGCAATTAATCATTTTCTATTTGAGTTTCTAATTCCATTAACCTAACATAATAACTATTATCCATAACATATATATTTTTCATCATATTGTTATAGGTCTCTTAAGATAGCATAACAACATTTTATTGTTCTTCCTTGTAATTATTATTGTCTCATAATCAGGGTGATTTGGATTCAGGAATTATGACTAACTTATCTAAGAGTATACTCGTCGTTTTAATAATATGATTATACATCGAATTCTTTAACCTTTGAACTCAGTTCTTCTGTTGATAAAGATAACTTCTCTCCCATATCAGTAATTTTTTCAATCGCACTTGTTTGTTCGCCTATTGACGCAGCTACTTCTTGGGTTGATGCCGTATTTTCTTGAGCAATTGCCGTAAAACTATTAAGTATTTGTATAATATCATCCTTCATACACGCCATACTGTCGCTTGATATATTTAGATTACCAACTATATCCTCTGTCTTTTTTATTGCAGTGGATATAGTTTCATATTTACCCTTACTAATTTTCACAGCACTTGATTGTACATCTGATATGCTTGTTACTCGTTCCATCGCATTTACTGCATTTTTTGAAGCATATTGAATTTCATTTACAATTTCATCAATCCTTTGTGTAGAAGCAGCAGATTGTTCGGCTAACTTTTTCACATTCTCCGCCACTACTGCAAACCCTCGTCCTGCTTCACCAGCCCGGGCTGCTTCCATGGAAGCATTTAATGCCAATAAATTTGTTGTTTTTGATATTGAGGTTATGATATTGCTTGCTTCGCCTATTTTACTAGCGCTGTCATTCATTTGATCTATATTTAATGAGATATCTCTAATTGATAAAATACTTTCATTATTGGTTTTAGCTAGCTTCTCTATTTCATCGAGACCTTCTGACACTAAATGATTAATTTCTAAAGATATTTCATTTAATGAGGTCATATTATGCTTGTTCTTCTCTATCACATCAGACAACTGTTCTGCTTTTTTTGATCCATCCTCTATTATATTCGCTTGCATTTCCGCTCTTTTTGAAATTTCCTCGGAAGCTACTCCAATCTGATATGTACTTAATTTTATATCTTTTAAATTGTCTTCCAACTTTGATGTTGTAGTATCTGTATTATGTGCACTTTTTTGAACTTCTCCTATCAGTTCATTTAAGTGGTTTATTGTTAAGTTGGTTGCTTTAGCTAATTTTGAAAATTCATCCTTGCCATTGACAGATACATTTTCTGATAGATTACCTTCACCGATTTCACGTAGCACTTTAATATGTTTCTTGAGTGGCTTGATAATTAATCTATACATAAAAAATACTATAATTAGGTTTATTACCAACATATTAATAAAAGTATTTATATAAGCTCCTATATTGCCGGATACCAAACCTGTTCTTTGCACATAGTTGTTAATTGTTTGTGCAACAGGTGCGCTGAACATAAAAGTAACTGTAATGACAATTATCATTTTAAAAGTAATACTGTGAAGAAAATTAAAGGTTAGTAAATCGTTCATACTCCTTGTCAATATATTGTTTTTTTGTTGTGCTTTATTATCCATTGCAGTCTCCTTTTCCGTCAGAAATGTTATTTATCTATTTATACACTTTGTGATTCGACTGATAAATAAGGTTCTATAATAAATATTGGGGTGGTACTTCACCCCGATATTTATTTGTAATAAAATACACTTATAAATCGCCTACCACTACTTTCGTACTGCCTCGCTAACACTATGAAAGAAGGTGATTTATA
>NZ_JAEAGR010000027.1 GCF_015999265.1 Mobilitalea sibirica | reverse complement strand
AATAGTGGTAGGCTTATTAAGTGCACCCTAAAACACCTTATAGAACCTATAAACATAAAAATAGCTCTAAAACCAGTGTTGGGGCATGATTCAAATGAATCACACCCCAACACTTGACAATGAGCCTTTATATTAACTTATATTTAAAATGAAGTGAGAAGCTTGTCAAGCAATAGAACAATTAATGTACTAACCGTTCTATTGCTTGACCAAGATTCCCACTTCAGCTATTTCATATATTCTCTTACCAATCCTTATCCGGACGTTCCGGATCTATTATTGCAGGCACATCAAATAAATCTGCCAGTCTCTCCGGAAACTCAAGCATCGCCTGACCATCCAAAGGCCGTCTCGTCATTCTGACATAGTTCTTTTTTATCTGCATCCAAGGCTCTTTATATACACCGCAAAAATAGTTAAAACCATGCTCTTTCAAAAGCTTATATTTATCACTGACATAGGGGCCCATGGTAGTTTCAATATCAACACCAAAGGGGAAAATATAGATATCCGTTGGTCCTATTAAAGGAGCAACCTCATTCGCCCAACGCTCGGTATCCCTTTGAAACAACTCGTAAGATATGGTCTGTGAATTTTTATGACCCCAGCTATGGGATGCAAATTCCCAACCATTGGCCTTAAGGGCCTCGGCAACCGCCTTAACAGTTTCTTTATCCTGCTCATAAGTTGGTGAATTAGGATCATCCGTGCGATATCCTAAGGCTCCTTCATAACCAGTCAGAGCTAATATCCCTTTCGCTCCACGATATGAAAAATCAGGGTGCTCTTCAACAAAGGCATCTAAGATAGGAACGATATCATAGGGACCGGTTACAACGCTTCCATCCTCCATTATCATCTCTGTCGTTGGCTTTCCATCTTCTCCTATCACAATTCTTGATGCAAAACCGTCTCCGTCCATGTAGTCATAATAGTTAACATCGTCTTGAGATAAAACAAAAGGTTTCTTACCTTCAGGCAGGTATATCTCAGCCTCCACAAATTCCGTAGAACCATCTTCTTTAGTTACCTGTTTTACCATATCATGCATACTGACAAGGACATATCCATCCTCATACATACTCTGCATCATCTTTTCAAACTCGAATACTGTAGTCATATACATGTTGTATCCTGTCTGATCACGGTCTTTATCAAACGCCTTGGCGTTATCTGCAATTAAGGAATGGAAGAATATATGATTAAATTGAGTGACCGAAGTATATGAGCCCCCATATAATACTAAGGATGCCTTTGTAGCCTCATAACCTTCTATTGCTTCCATAAGTACCGGATATACCTCATAGCCGCCTTCATCTCCTTCATAGCTCTTAATCAGTTCAATCGCTCCATCATAGTCATAGCTTTTTGCTAATCGGTCCGCCTGTATAATCAGATTTTCTCTTTCTTCAATCTCTTTTTGAAGTCTTTCCTGCTCAAGCTTTGCTTCTAGCTCTTCCGGGGTTAATTTATCTTCCGGTTTCTCATCCTCACCAATATCCTCTTCCCTTTCTGAATCTTCTAAATTATCTTCTATTGGTGCTTGCTTATCTGAATTGTCATTTTTATCCAAAGCACTGATAAGCAGAAAGGCTCCTATTAGACTTACAAGGATGAGCGCTTCAACTAGTATAATCCGTTTTAATTTTTTCTTTTTGGGATTACCGGAATTATGTTCATTCTGATGTTCGGCCATAAGCCACCTCTTTCTATAAGGGAAACACTTATCTATTCTAATATTTATGTTTTTGTCTATCTATATTGCGATATCATAGTTACCAATTTATTATAACACAATTATTGATTTATTTCTTTACAAAATTATAATTTTTTAGATAAAATATTACCATTTAGTTAGGGCATATTAACTTCACTCAGACCTTTCGATACTTCGTATCGTAGGTTCGTGGGCGCGCTCGCAGCCTCACAAGCAAGCTTGTTGTTCTATCCTATACCGGCTTTATAAAGTAAACTTTAAAGCCGGTATAGGATAGAACAAACTTTAAGTCTGCTCGCTTTGCCTTCACGAAAAAAGGAGTGCTGCAATACGTTGGTATCACAACACTCTGATTGTTTCTGTTATTTACTGCTCAAATACTTCTCAATATTGTCAATCGCCGTCTCTTCATCCGGACCATCTGCTGTCACTGTTACCGTTTCTCCTGATGAAATTCCAAGGCTCATCATTCCCATAATACTCTTAGCGTTTACCTTCTTATCATTGCTTATTACATGAATGCTGCACTCATACTGACTGGCTACCTGAACAAGCAAAGCAACCGGTCTGGCTTCTAAGCCGGTAGGAATTTTAATTACTATCTCCTTAGTTATCATATCTGTTTTCCTCCTTATGCTCCCGATAATTATCTGCTATCATACTAAGTTTACGTAATCTATGATTAACACCGGATTTACCAATCGGTGGTAAAAGCATTGTTCCCAGCTCCTTTAACGAAGCCTCCGGATGTTGAATTCTAAGCATAGCTATTTCTTCCAGTCCTTCAGCCAAATCACCAAATCCGATATGATCTCTGATAAAGATAATATCATCAATCTGTTTTGATGCAGCTACTACGGTCTTATTAATATTAGCTGCTTCACAATTCACCTGACGGTTAATAGAATTACGCATCTCCTTAAGGATTCTTACATTCTCTAAATCCATTAAAGCCACATGTGCTTCCATAACATTTAAAATTTCAACTATTTGAGAGCCTTCCTTAATATACACTACATAATTTTTCTTCCGTTTGACTATCTTTGCATCAATTGAAAAAGTTTGTATCATGTCTCTTAACTGCTCTGCCTTAATCATATCCGTCACTACGATTTCAAAATGATAGGCTTTTTTTGGATTACTCATTGAGCCTGAGGAAAGGAATGCTCCTCTGATGAATGCTCTTTTACAGCATGCATTCTGTACAATCAACTGGTTAACCTTTCCAAAACTCCCATTTTTTATATCTTCATAGGGTAATTTTGCTGCCTGTAAAATCTGAATCACAGATGGTTGATCCATGATAATCAAGGAATACATCTGATTTTCTTTCAGATGCATATTTCTTCTTACCGAAATATCAATATTTATATTAAATGTTTTTCTTATTAATGTAAAGTATTTTCTTGCAACAACAATACTTTCTGTCTGTAACTTTAAGTAAGGTTTCGAACCGGACTTTATAAACTGCCCACCAAAGATAAGAATTGCTGACAACTCTGCCAGCCTGCAATGCCTTGCAGTACTTAACTGTAAGGATAATTCTTCCTTTACATCTTTTGAAAATGACATCTTAACACTACCTTTATTCATCTTTTTCAATATCTCTATGCTCTGATTTTATTCCATACTCCGTATTTAAAAGCTTTTTTTTAAGTTCGCTGACAAGGGTAACGGAACGGTGCTTTCCTCCGGTACATCCGATACTGACCACCAATTGGTTCTTACCCTCTGCTATATAATGAGGAATTAGAAATAATAACATGTCCTCTAATTTATTCAGAAACTGTTTTGCGGCATCTGCTTCCATTACATATTGCTTTACTTCAGGATCTCTTCCTGTCATTTTCTTTAACTCAGGTATATAATAAGGATTAGGAAGAAACCTTACATCAAAAACCAGATCTGAATCAACCGGTATCCCATATTTAAAACCAAAGGAAAGAATCGTAACATAAAAATTATTAAACTTTACATCTTCTACATAGATACGATTAATTTGGGTCTTTAACTCACGGATGAGGAGATGACTTGTATCAATAATCGTATCTGCCTTTTTTCTTAGAAAATCCAACTCTTCCCGTTCCAGCTCAATCCCCTTATCTACTCTTCCTATCCCGGAAAGAGGGTGATTTCGCCTGGTTTCTTTATATCGTTTTACAAGTACCTCAGGTGTACAATCCAAAAACAAGATTTCATAAGTAAAACCTGACTTTTTCATATCTTGCAGCACATTATCCAGTTCCTTCAGCGATTGACCACTACGAATATCAAGCCCCAAGGCCACTTTTTTTTGATTACCTTGGAAGATCAATTTAACGAATTTTTTCACAAGTTGGATTGGCAGATTATCTACGCAAAAATACCCTGCGTCCTCCAACATTTTCAGAACCGAACTTTTTCCTGCACCGGACATGCCGGTTACGATTACAAATCTCATTTACATTAACCTCCATGCCACCGCTTCACAGTGGAGCAAAAAAACGAAAGAACAGTGTATGAGTACCACTATGCTAACTTCACCGCTCTTTATCTTTTTATCCGGATTGAATATGAATATACTTTAGATAATTTCTGCCTCTATCAGTTCTTCATCAAACTCTCCAAGAAATTTAACCTCAGGCTCCAATTTTACGCCGAATTTTTCATAAACAGTTCTTCTTACATCCTGTATAACCGTTAAAAACTCCTTCGCTGTAGCACTCCCTTTATTAATGATAAAACCACAGTGTTTTTCTGATACTGCTGCCTGACCAACTTGGTAACCACGTAGTCCTGCATCATTGATGAGTTTACCGGCATAATATCCTTGCGGTCTTTTAAAGGTAGAGCCTGCGCTATATTGCTCCAAGGGCTGCTTTTCCTTACGTAGGTTATTCAATTCATTTATTCTTTCCATGATACTTATCATATCACCCTGATCAAACTGTAAGACAGCTTCCAACAAAATATAGTTTTTCTTTTGCAATATACTACTACGATATTCCAGTTCCAATTCTTCCTTATCTAATTCAAAAACATCTCCCTGCCTATCCATGACCTTTACACTTATAATGCATTGTTTAATTTCTCCGTCATAAGCTCCTGCATTCATCGTAACTGCACCCCCAAGGGTCCCAGGAATACCTGCAGCAAATTCAAATCCTGTCAAGCCATTTTTCGCAACCATATTGGCCAGTTTTGACAAAAGCACACCTGCCTGAGCAGTTACCCTTCCATCTTCTATTGTAACCTGAGAAAACCGCTCTCCCAGCTTAATAATAACACCACGATAACCTTGATCCGATGCTAAGAGATTGCTGCCGTTACCAATAATGTAATAAGGTATCGCATTCATCTTACAAAGCATGGTTACTTCTTTTATCTCATCTACAGTTGATGGGGTAACCAGATAATCTGCCTCTCCCCCAATATGAAGTGAAGTATGATATTCCAAGCGTTCCTTCTGCATTATCTGATCCTTTTGTAGGATATGATTTAATTTGCTGTAAACTTGATCCTCCAATTATGTCCTCCTTCAATACGAGTCGGTTTACTCGTATCTATCATACAATACTTCTAAACCATATTCAACTCCTATCCGTTTGATGCCAATATGAGCCTTGCACCACCGTAAATTCCCGCATCATTACCTAGTACGGCTAACTTAAAATCTTTATTTTTCAATGCATCCATTACATTAATTTCATAATACTCTTTGATTTGATCTGTAAGAACTTCTCCTGCCTTGGAAACACCGCCACCGATGATAAAAGCTTCCGGATCAATAACCTGTGCTATGTTAGCACATGCAATCCCCAGATATCTGCAGGCTTCACTAACTATATCCTGCGCTAGTGCATCCCCCTCCTTAGCAAGGTCAAACACTATTTTTGCGCTGATATTATCAATATTTTGAAGAGCAGAGGCTTTGTTATTGCTACTTAAGCTGCGTTTTGCCATTCTTACAATTCCGGTAGCTGAAGCATATTGCTCCAAACATCCACGCTTCCCACATCCGCATCTGTCCTTTTCCTTATAATTCACTAGCATGTGACCAATCTCACCGCCTGCACCGTTACTGCCGGCTAATATCGCATCCTTTAAGATGACTCCGCCGCCAACCCCGGTTCCTAAGGTAATTAATACCATATTGTGGTATCCCTTACCGCTACCCTGCCATTGCTCACCTAGGGCCGCAATGTTAGCATCATTTGCCGCCTTTACCTTAAGACCAATTAGCTCCTGCATCTCTTTCTCTATATTAAAATGCCCAAGCCCCATGTTAGGAAGCTCTAAAACTTCTCCGTTGTCTTTCACCGGACCCGGCAAACCAATACCAATACCTAGAATACTCCCCATATCCAGCTTAAGTATCTGTATTTTCTCCTTAATGAAATCTGCTACATCTTTAAGGATTTCTTTTCCTTCTTTTGTTTTTCTGGTCGCAAAATCCCATTTTTCAACCAGTCTTCCCTCTGTAGTAAATAGACCAACCTTAACGGCCGTTCCTCCAATATCTACTCCGAAACATAGCTGTTCCATATAACCCTCCATTCTGTCATAACCTCATCATTCAATGTTATTTATTTCCTTATGTTGAGATAAAGATTTTATTTCCTCTCAATATTATTGTTCATTCTGTTAGTCAATCCTCAAGTAATACATATATCTCAGACTACCATGATATTCATACTGAAATCATTGTAGATTTGTATACTTAATCGGATAATTAATCATACAGGCTTTTCTTTATTATCTATTGCTTCCTATGTCTAGTTAACTGTCCGTTTTTTTAAGATTGTTTGTCACTCGGTTATATAATTCCTGCGCCGCGTTGTATCCCATCTTTTTCTGACGGTAATTCACGGCTGCAGCTTCACAGATGATAGCCAGATTCCTTCCCGGACGGATAGGGATGGAATGACATACAACGCGATTACCGAGAAATTCAATATATTGCTCCTCAAGACCGAGGCGATCATACTGCTTTTCCTTATTCCATTCTTCCAGCTTAATCACCAGGTCAATTGCCTGCGTATTCTTTACACTTTCCACACCGAATAATGTCTTAACATCCACGATTCCAATTCCGCGTAGCTCTATAAAATGTCTGGTGATATCCGGAGAGGTACCGATTAGAGTTTCATCGCTTACCTTTTTAATCTCAACAACATCATCCGTAACCAGACGATGTCCCCGTTTAATTAATTCTAGCGCTGCCTCACTTTTACCAATACCACTCTCTCCCATAATCAGGATACCTTCACCGTATACGTCCACAAGTCCTCCGTGTATGGTAATTCTGGGAGCCAACTCTACGTTCAACCAACGGATTACTTCCGCCATAAAGGAGGATGTAGTCTTAGAGGTTCTAAGAATGGGTACTTCTTTTTCAGTAGCAATCCGTAAAATCTCTTGATCAATCTCCATATTTCTGCTAAAGATAATGCAAGGCACCCTATAATCCATAAGCTTTTCCATAATGTTAAGCATATGCTCTCTGTCCATCTTCTGCAGATATGCCTGCTCCACGTGCCCGATTACCTGCACACGCTCTGAATCAAAATGAGCAAAGAAACCTGCCAGCTGAAGGGCTGGTCTGTTGACATCCGGCTGTGAGATCTTAATACTTTGAATGTTGATATCCGGAGTACAATTCTCCAAATTCATTTTTTCAATTAAACTTACTAACTTAACTGTATACATCCCATCCATCCTCTCTCTTTTATTTGATACATTCTAACATATTTTTTTATTTCCTGTAAATGTTTATTACTCCCTGGGTTTATGAAAATATTCATAAACCTGCTCCGCGGATTTTCTGTTCATAGCCGGTACCTTCATAATTTCTTCAATATCGGCCTCCTGTATTGCCTCCATGGATTTAAAATATTTCATCAATGCCCTTCGTCTGGTTGGGCCTACTCCGTTAATGTTATCAAGAATAGATCGAACCTGTGCTTTCTGCCTCAGTGACCTATGATATTCGATCGCAAAGCGATGGGTTTCATCCTGTATTCTTGTAATTAATTTAAACAACTCACTGCTTTTATCAATCGGCAATTCCTGATTATTATAATATAGTCCTCTTGTTCGGTGGTTATCGTCTTTCACCATACCACAGACAGCAATATTGATTTTTAACTCATTTAAAACCTTAAGGGCGATACCTACTTGTCCCTTCCCACCATCCATTAAAATCAAATCCGGATATTTTGTAAAACTACCTAGGGATTCATCCAGTTGTTTTTCCCTAAGGGCTTCCTGTTCTTTCTGTCCATGGGTAAATCTTCGGGTCAGCATCTCATACATCGCAGCGTAATCGTCCGGACCATGAATGGATTTTATCTTGAATTTACGATAATCCGCTTTCTTTGGTTTCCCCTTTTCATACACTACCATAGAACCAACCGTTTCAAATCCCGAAGTATTACTAATGTCAAAGGATTCAATTCTTTCAATTAGCGCCAGGTCAAGCATTTTAGCCAATTCCTTTAAGGCTCCGGTCGTTCTGGCTTCTTCCCTTTTAATCTTTTCCACATCCTGATTTAGTACCAGTTCAGCATTCTTTCTTGCCAGATCCACCAGCCTTTCCTTCTCTCCTTTTTGAGGAACCTTAAGATGAACCTTCTGACCTCTTCTTGCGCTGAGCCATTCAATGATAAGCTCTTCCTCATCCGCTTTTACCCCAAGGAATATCTCTTTGGGAATATAGGGTGTTCCGGCATAAAACTGTTTGATAAAACTTGTCATTACCTGACTATCCGATTCTCCTTCTACCCCCGAAAGGTGAAAATGATCTCTTCCAATCAGTTTTCCGCTACGGATAAAGAAGGTCTGAACCACAGCTTCATCCTTATCTCTGGCAAAAGCTATAATATCTCTGTCAATCTGATCGGTGCTGGTAATTTTTTGCTTATTTACAATTTGTTTTACTCTACTTAGTAGATCCCTTAATTCAGCCGCTTTCTCAAATTCCAGATTTTCAGCAGCTTCCTGCATCCTGCTTTCTAACATCTTAACCACCGGAGCATAATTACCATTTAAAAATTCCATAACTCCATCAATATTTCGCCTGTAATCCTCTTTCGAGATGTAGCCCTGACAAGGCGCATCGCACTGTCCCATATGATAATAAAGACACGGTCTCTCCTTACCGATATCCTTTGGCAGGTTTCTGGAACAGGTTCTGATTTTATAAACCTTCCTCAGAAGGTCCAAAATATCCTTAACAGCTCCGGCACTGGTATAAGGTCCGAAATACTTTGCCTTATCCTTCTTCATTTCTCTGGAAAAAAAGACCCTTGGATATGGCTCATTTACAGTAACCCGAATATAAGGATAAGTTTTATCATCCTTAAGCATCGTATTATATTTAGGCATATGCTCTTTGATAAGATTGCATTCCAGTACCAGGGCTTCCAGCTCTGAATCGGTTATAATGTATTCAAAATGGTCGATTTTCTCTACCATCTGCCGGATTTTTGGAGTCAGATTCCTACTGTTCTGAAAGTATTGTCTAACCCTGTTCTTTAGGATGATTGCCTTTCCGACATAGATAATATTATCTTTCTCATCCCTCATAATATATACACCGGGCTTTGCCGGTAATTTTTTAAGTTCTTCCTCTATATGAAACATAGTGTACTCCTCTTACTAATATGGCACTCACATTATATCACATTCTCCGGACAAATTCCTAGTATCTTATAACATCGTTTGTTTCAAGTACTTATTGGCAACGCCCCAATCAGCTTTTATTCCTTAGTTTTTTCTTGTACTTCCGTACGGATAAGTTTGCCCATTTTCATAGAAAGATGTAGGCAGTACCGTAAAACAAGCTCTATTTTCGGGAGTTTAAGCATGCGTCTATTACGTTTCGCTCCTCCCGATAGGATCATTGGTCGCTCGCGAAACGAACTAGCATGCTTAAACCCACTCGAAAATCGGCTAATCGTTTTCCGGTATCTGCCCACACTCCCTCTGAATGGGCGCACTTATCCTGTCTATACCACAGAGTTATGGTTGTACAGTTCTGATTTTCCTGTACTCCCATGTTCTTATACACCAGTCCTTGGGGAGCATCGGGATAATCATTTCGCTGCTTCTAACACGGTTTTGCCAATAATAATTATACTCTAACTATAACATCTAATTACTGTACTAATATCAATGAATAAGGCGAAACATAAGTTTCCTACTACTTAATCAGCCTAGTCTAACCAACCAATATGAGGAATTTTATGTCCCGCCTTCTTTATTATAACTTATGAAGTTATTTATGATTCCTTATTATCGTTCTCGTCAACCGATGGTTCTACGTCGTCACCATAGTTCGGATTTTCCACCACTTGAAGTTCCTCCATATTACTTTCAGAGCTCTTCTCTAAATCTTTATCCACGGAAGCTGAAGTTTTCTTATCTTCCTGTTTCACAGGCTCTTCAATCCCCTTTACCTCCCGGTAAATCTTCATGAACTCTTCCCCTGTGATGGTCTCTTTACTGATCAGATGATCTGCAATTTTATCAAGTACCTCCCGGTTTTCGGAAAGTAGCTTAGCGGCCTTTTCATAGCATTTTTTTAGGATGGCCATAACTTCTTTATCGATTTCACCTGCTGTTTCATCCGAGCAATTTAACACAGGTCTTCCATCCAGGTACTTACTTTCAACAGATTCCAGTCCCATCAGGCCGAATTTTTCAGACATACCGTACTGTGTTACCATGGCTCTGGCAAGAGAGGTCGCTTTCTCAATATCATTGGAAGCACCGGTGGTTATGGAACCAAACACTAATTCCTCTGCAGCCCGCCCACCAAATAAGGTGACAATTCGGGTGAGGATTTCGTCCTGACTCATCAGATACTTCTCTTCTTCCGGTACCTGCATCACATACCCCAAGGAACCCATGGTTCTTGGAACAATCGTAATCTTTTGAACCGGTTCCGAATGTTTTTCAAGAGCTGTCACTAAGGCGTGACCTACCTCGTGGTAAGCAACAACCTTCTTCTCTTCCTTGCTTAGGATGCGATCCTTCTTTTCTTTACCGGCAATTACCACTTCTACGGATTCGAATAAATCATCCTGGGTCACCACAGTTCTTCCCTGTTTTACCGCTAAGATAGCAGCTTCATTAATCATGTTCGCCAAATCCGAACCAACCGCACCGCTGGTTGCACGGCCGATTGCTTCCAAATCAACTGAATCATGCATCAATACGTTTTTACTATGAACCTTTAAGATATCAATTCTTCCCTTAAGATCCGGCTTATCAACGATAATCCGTCTGTCAAATCGTCCGGGACGAAGTAACGCTTTGTCTAAAACCTCAGGACGATTAGTCGCACCTAAAACCACCAGACCCTTGGAGGAATCAAATCCATCCATATTAGAGAGAAGCTGATTCAAGGTCTGTTCCCGTTCATCATTGCCGCCACCATAGTGGTTATCTCTGCTTTTCCCAATCGCATCAATTTCATCAATAAATATAATACAAGGTGCCATCTGTTGTGCCTGTTTAAATAAATCCCTTACCCTGGATGCACCTACACCAACAAACATTTCTACAAAATCGGAACCGGACAGGGAAAAGAACGGAACCTTAGCTTCTCCTGCCACAGCTTTGGCCAGCAAGGTTTTACCGGTTCCCGGCGGTCCTACCAAAAGTGCTCCCTTCGGAAGTTTTGCACCAATCCGGGTATACTTTGCAGGATTGTGAAGAAAGTCTACAATTTCAGTTAAAGATTCTTTCGCTTCCTCCTGACCGGCCACATCCTTAAAGGTGACTCCGGTTTGCTTTTCTACATATACCTTGGCATTACTCTTACCTACACCCATAACTCCACCGCTGTTTTTCGATATGGATTTAAATAAAAGATACATAACGATATAAATAGCAAAGATGGGTAATAGCATTGATAATATGGATTCCAGTACAGAATTTCGATTGTCTGCCACCTGTTTTTTATACTGTATTCCCGCTTCATCAAGTCTGTTCACCAGCTCCGGATCGTAGATATATCCGGTGTAATAGGTGATATCATAAGCGGAATTGGGTTGATTCACCGGTGTAAAGATAATTCTGTCTTCCTGAGCCTGTATCTCAACATACTTAACATTTTCATTATCAAGCATAGTTAAGAATTCATCATAAGTTTTTTCAATATTAGTACTATCTTTAATCTGATTTGAAATCATGGTAAACATATACCAGATTACCAAAGTCGCAATCAGAGTAACAATAATGGCTGTTTTATTCGGCATATTGTTTTTATTGTTCTTATTGTTATTATTATCCATTCATTCCTCCTGTTTTACTAATCACCAGATATCATGGCAAAAATCTATAAAAATAGGATGTAATATTCCTTTATCTGCCAGCTGTAACCGTATATATCATTATAACTGATAGTGTTGCCATAAATCAATAAATTTGTTCTTAAAATTCTGTGTTTAAATTATGTACAAGGTACCTAAGTGTGTATCACAAAAGATGTCTAAGGAGATAATGTAGTATTTGACTTCTACTTTGGCCTGTTGTATAATATGTTAATTAAAAAATATATGCCAGCAAGGGAGCCGGAGATGGTTTAAGGTCCACCAAAAGGAGCACAGGCTACCCTTACCCTAAAATGCCTTAGACCAAGGAAAAACACCTTAGGTCCTTGGCCTTTTTTTATGGCATAAATGGTAAAACTTGCGAAACAATATAAGTAATATAATTCGATGAATAAAGCGTAGGATAAAGAGGAGGTAAAAATATGGCTGTAAAATATGTATTTGTAACCGGAGGAGTTGTCTCAGGATTAGGTAAGGGAATTACTGCTGCTTCCCTCGGCCGGTTATTAAAGGCCCGTGGCTATCATGTGACCATGCAAAAGTTTGATCCCTATATCAACATTGACCCCGGTACCATGAATCCAATCCAGCACGGTGAGGTGTTCGTAACGGATGACGGGGCAGAAACGGATCTGGACTTAGGTCATTATGAACGGTTTATTGATGAAAGCCTTAATAAGAAATCGAATGTAACCACCGGTAAAATCTATTGGTCGGTATTATCAAAGGAAAGAAGAGGCGATTTTGGCGGAGGCACTGTACAGGTTATCCCCCATATAACAAATGAAATCAAAAGTCGCTTCTATAGAAATGATCAATGTCAGGATACCCATATTGCAATCATTGAAGTGGGAGGAACCGTCGGAGATATCGAAAGTCAGCCTTTTTTGGAAGCAATCAGACAATTTCGTCAGGATATGGGTGACCATAATGTTATCTTAATACATGTTACATTGATCCCTTACATTAAAGCCTCAGGAGAGATGAAGACAAAACCAACCCAGGCCAGTGTCAAAGAACTTCAGGGCATGGGGCTACGTCCTGATATTATTGTTTGCAGGACAGAACACCCCTTAGAGCCCGGTATTAAAGATAAAATTGCTCTGTTTTGTAATGTTCCCAGCTCCCATGTTCTTCAGAATATGGATGTGGAACATCTATATGAGGCCCCTCTGGCCCTGGAACAGGAACACATTGCAGATGTAGCTCTATCCAGTCTAAGACTACCTTGTCCCGATCCGGATTTATCCGATTGGGAGGATATGGTTACTAAACTCAAAAATCCAAAAGGAGAACTCAGTATTGCCTTAGTAGGAAAATACACACAGCTTCATGATGCATATATCAGTGTCGTAGAATCTCTAAAACACGGAGCTGTAGCGAATAATGTATCTATTCATATTAAATGGATTCCCTCAGAAACTGTAACGGTGGAAAATGCAGAGGAGCTTTTACAGGATGTAGACGGAATTTTAGTACCTGGTGGATTCGGTGACCGGGGAATTGAAGGCAAAATAAATGCCATCCGCTATGCCCGCGAACATAAAATTCCCTTCTTGGGATTATGTCTGGGTATGCAGCTGGCTATCATAGAATTTACCAGAAATGTAATTGGCTATGAAGGTGCTCATAGCATGGAGCTGGATCCTACCACTCCCCATCCGGTCATTCATCTTATGCCGGAGCAGGATGGTATTGAAGATATCGGCGGAACCTTAAGACTTGGTTCTTACCCCTGTGTACTGGACGAAACCTCCACCGCTTATCAACTCTATGGTGATAAAATTATAAATGAACGGCATCGTCATCGTTATGAGGTAAACAATGTGTACCGTGATGAATTTATAAAACACGGTCTTAGGTTATCCGGTCTTTCTCCTGACGGAAGGATCGTTGAAATGATAGAACTGGATGATCACCCTTGGTTTTTAGCAACTCAGGCTCATCCGGAATTTAAATCAAGACCGAATAAAGCTCACCCTCTATTCCGTGGGTTCATAGGTGCAGCCCTTTCCCTTAGAAGAAAAGGTGGATGAAAGTATAACAAGAATTGAACCAAGTAGGATGAAGATATCTGCCAAGTTAAATACAACTGATTTAAGCATCTTACAATTAAAGCTGAAATAATCAACCACATATCCCCGGTTAATACGGTCCGCCATATTACTTATGGCACCACCTAAGCAGAGAGCAAGTCCCAGCTTTAATAATTTATTGTGTTTCTTCGGAAGTAATATTGTAAATACGATAAGTAAGATCCCTAGAAATATACCGGATATCTTTATTACAAGGTCTTTTTTATCTTCTAAGAAGTTTAGAAACATACCACGGTTATACTGCTTCTTTAAGATAATCTTACCACCTAAGATCTCCTCTTTTTGACCAATCTGTCTGTTCTTTTCAATGTAATTTTTTATTTTGGTTTCCAGTATAACGATCGCCACGATCAGAAAGATATAAAGCATTGGGAATACCTCCTTATTGATATCATTAATAAAGTTATATGTACCTATTGATAGGGAGGCTATTCAGAATGAATAAGTTAGAAGTATGGCTTACTCTTAATTCACAGCTAGTGTATGTGTGGTAAGTCATATTCTCTTATACTCCCTTTTATAACGGCTCTATTAGTTTTATTATCTTACGATACGTATAAATGATGTATTTATACTACCAGTATCTAGAATCTTAACTTAAGATGAATAAAAAAATCAATTATAGATCTGATGGTTATATGGTACTTCTTTAACTCATTTATATCGTAATTAATCTATATCTTCTTTTCTTACCATGAGTATCAACAGAATTCTATGGTTTTAGACCATGGAATATAGGTTTCCAACAATTTCCTTCCCTCTTTTTTTCTTATGTTCTGATACGAAGGATAATGAATATAAATCATATCCTCTGACGGCATATTCAAAAGCTCTTCCTTTAGCTTGGTAAATTCCGGATCATAGACTAAAGTTACGCTGTCATCCTCAAAAAGCTTTTTAATATCTGTAAAGGCACAGGCCAACATAATTACATTAAGGTCAGCTTCATATATTTTAATTTTTGCTTTCGGCGCCAACTCGTGAAGCTCACTGATATGATACCCCATTCCTATACCATAAAGTGTATAACTTAATTTCTCTTCTCTACTCCAATAATCAGCTAAAAGATACGCTTCTTCTTTCACTTTGCTGTTTGTATGGAAATAAAACTTAGCTCCCTCATTCTCTGCAGCTAAGGTCATTCTCCCACTGGAGGTAAATTCCACTCTATACCCACTCTTTAAAAGCTGAGCGGTATTGATTGGTTCAAGTATCAGTTCAGAAAAGCCAATACCCTTCTTTATAAGTACTGCTATGTTATCCTGATATTTATCTTCATCAAAGACAATCTCTTCTTTACTTATAATCAGCTCCTGTACACCACATAAGAAACTGATTAGCTGAAGCTCCAATAAATCTGTTAACAGGATGTAATCCCGGTTCTTTTGTGCCTCTAATATGGCTGTCAGCATCTCCAATACAGAATCCGTCGAAACCAAATTAAAGTATTCTCTATCTTCAATAATTGCCTCGACTGCATGCTTTATCTGATCGAAGGAGTTCGCAACCATAGACAAAGCCTTATCATTTAACTGTCTACGAAAACAGATAACCGCCTTATCCAACTGTTCAATCAATAAAGTATTCTGTTCAAAGATATCCCTGATGTTCTGTGTCAAGCGAAATCACCTCATATTTTCCTTACACCAGGCATCATAAAGTGCCTGATATGCTTCTTCCTGTTCTTTGTTACCTAAGAGACGATAGCATTCGGTAAGACGTTTTAAGGGATATTCTCCACTAAAACGTAAATTTAATTCACATTCTGTCTCATAGGCTGCATTATAAAACCATATGGTTGCTTCCTTATAATCATTCTGTTTGAAAAAGAACTCACCCAGTTCATAGCATACCTCTGAAGATGCCTTACCGTCTGCAATATTCTTAAGCCCGTATTTTAATAACCCGGTTATATCCTTCATATAATGATAACACCTGACCAGAACACAATCACAAATCTTACGTTCCCGTTCAGTATAATCTTCCCTGACAGCAAAATCCTTAAAGAAAGAAAACGCATCTAAGAAGTCTTTTTCCTCTCCTGCAATAAAAAGCTCTCTGGCATACATCTCAAAAAGTTTCGGAGATAATCTCCCGTCCCTTTTTATTGCTCGTTGAAAGGTATCAAAATCTCTGGCCGCATGGTTACTCTGAGGCATATGCAGTATTGTAATATCACTGTCATAAACACAAGGTTCCAATGCTACGCTTTCATGAACCGGGTCTACAAACCGGAGGCTACGTAGCCTTTTGTAAAGCTTTGGTCGATATTCGATATCATAATTATAGGTTGTATTGAATGCCAGTTGATTCGCGTACTTCATCTGAACAATCTCTACTTCCTGTGGCAGATGCTCCTTAAGAGACAGAAACCTCTTACGGTTATCATCATCTAACACTTCATCTGCATCTGCCACATAGATATAATCCATCGAAGCCTTTGATAAGGAATAGTTCCTGGCTGCTGAAAAATCATGGACCCAAGGAAAATCATAAATCTTGTCCGTATAACATGCCGCAATCTGTTTGGTAGAATCGGATGACCCTGTATCAACAATAATAATTTCATCTGCAATACCTTTTAAAGTATCCAGGCATCTTGCCAGAACGGCTTCCTCATCCTTCACGATCATGCATACACTTATGGTAATCATCGATTTACGTCTCCTGTCTTATCCAATATCTCCAGCGGTTATTTGAATGCTTCTATATTTTACAATATTCCTTGTAGTAGAGTTAATCTCATATATGGTCAGATATCGGTTGGCTGTTATAGGTATATTTTGTCCGTTCGTAAAGGCATCGGCCGAACCAACCGGAATAATTTCCTCCATATACTTATCCACAATCTCAGCATCGGTTATCGTATAAACCAGTTCGTTACCGGTAGGTACCGTACTTACTACGTTTGCCTGGGTTGCTCCTGCTGTACCCGGCTGTATGTCGACTGTTAAGGCATAGGCAGGAGTCCTGTTTTTAATGGTGAGCTTAACTGTATATTTATCTATGGTTCCATTCATATAATATAAGGATAATGCTCTGTTGTAGGTATTGGTCATATTCTCCAAGTCAGCTGAATTTAGGGTAACTCTCATTACATATTCAATTGTTGTATTATTAGGATCCGGAGTTACCGGTATATAAGTTCTTGTATAACCTAATTCCTTGGTTCCTAATTTAATCGTTTTAATATCGGTTTCAAATGGCTTCTTACCGAGTACATTTAACTTGATATCGAAAGTAACCGTATCTCCTGTCTGCTTAACAAAGGTATATGTAGCTTTATCTGTTTCCGGTATGGAAGGATAATTTATCGTATGCGTAACATAAGTAGAAGCCAAAGCATAAGCAACAGCCGGTGTATATCTGGTTGCTTCCTTCGATTTTATCTCCTTTTGTCTAACATACAGAGTACCGCCTTCAACCGCCTTACTGGTTAAGATCTTAACCGGGGTATTCTTTGTAATTGAAGACCATCTCACTCTATCTAATTCAAAGAAGTCACCACTTTTAACCACACAATACTCATATGGTAATTCCTTAGAAGCGGAAGGTATGGTAATTACCATATTTTTCACTCCATTATATGAGACATATATGTTAGGATCTGCAGCGGTAGCACCGTCCGGCGCATCTCCTTCGACAATAGGATTGGTCAATGTTCTCTGATCATCCAGTTCAATCTCTGTAATCTTGGAAGATGCTGTCCTTGCTGTAGAATAATCCCTGATTTCTAAAAACATATTCTTAAAAGGTATTGTCGTTCCGTTGGAACCATCATTTGCAATCGTAGCTAAAGGCAGTTCTCTTACGGATCGATCCATAACCTTAATCCAATCCGTAGGTCCAACTCCGTCTACCGTTACACGATACTCTTTACCATAGCGGATATTTGCGGTGAATTCTTCACCGTCAATTCCAACCACCATAGCAGTAGCTTTTTTCGCTATCTTAAGCTTTACTTCATCGCTCACCCGTCTTCCTTTACTGCCATCCGGAGAAGGATTCGTAGCACTTGTTTCATCATTCACTGCCATAATTCTAAAGTATATATAGGTTCCTCTTATCTGGTATTTCTCCAATTGTCCTTTTGTTAATTCATTAATATCCTTCCACTTCCCACTCTCACCCTTCTTCCATTCCAGATCATTAAAATCTATGGGATTGGCACCCGTTCCAGATGTAGACATTATATTGAGTAGTTTCGCAATCGGATCATCTTTTGCTAAAGAAGACATTTTGGAATAATTGATTGATATCTCCAGTTTCTTTGTTCTTTCAGGAAGTACAACCCTTTGTTGCGTCGGGTCTACATCACCTTTAATCTTAATTACATTATCCGAAGTGGGTGAAACCCATGAAAAATCAATCTCACTGGTTGCACCGGTATCCGCCGGCATAACATCCCAACGATCTTTCGCAGCCTCGCTCTCTGTTGCAAAATAAATCTTAGAATTGCCGTTATTATTCACAATGATATTTTCATCTTCAAAATCCACTGTATTAATTGTTACAGGGGTTGCTGCTGCATAAATTGTTTCAGCATTAGTAAAGAAAAAAATACCAAAGTTAATGATTAGTGATGTCATTAATGCTTTAATCATTAATTTTTTCATTCGCATCATGTCTTCTACCTCCATTTCGTCTCTTACAGTAACATAAAGTAACATAAACCATATAAAGCCTACAGCTTTATGATTAAATATATTAACTGCTTTTAATTTGAGAAAAGGTTGTCATAAAGTTATCCTGTTTTAAATATACTGTTGCTACCTTAACGATAGTGTCAACATTTTTGTGTAAATAGATTTATGAGTACTTCAGGTTAAACATCTCCTGAAGATCATCATAAGCCATAGCAAAACCCCTGAGCTTTTTGGTAGACCAATTATTATTGTATTGAACA
>NZ_JAEAGR010000026.1 GCF_015999265.1 Mobilitalea sibirica | reverse complement strand
CTTCCAATAACAACCCAGGTACCGGCTTTAACATATTTATCATTTTCCGGATCTTTGTCTTTGCCTATATCCATATATACATCAAAAGAAAACTTAACCTCATTTCTTAATATCCCTTCCTTAGATGCAATATATGATATATCCGGATCCCTTAATGATCTCGAAATGTCTCTGGTGTAATACCCTAACTTATTACTATGAGGGCCATTGTTAGAGATATTAACTTCAAAATCTGATAAATTAGAATCGGGATCTAGTACTAATTGTACGCAGTTATCACTAGGGCTTAATAGCTGAACATATTGGTCATTATCAGAGGCTATAATAGGCTTACATACCACCGGGGTATGAATAACAACATTATTAATGCCATTAATAGGATAATAGATATAATGCTGTTTTGATGGATTAACCGTTGCTATACTGGAATATGTAATTGTGCCATTGGATCCGTATGTTCCATTCTTCTTTTTAGCTTCGATAATTTGACCAGGTTTATATAATACGTTATTATCTGTAAACGTTTCACATTGAGGTATTGCGGAGGTGTTTATATCCGGAGCTTCCGTTTCAACAACTTGATCACTTATTACCGTGCTTCCATTAAAGTTCAAATAATCACTTTTTACTTTTATCTTTCCTGTCTGTGTTAGAGCAGTATAATTAGCTTCTGATATAAACTCTTCCATAGGAACAGGCGGTTTCCTTGTAGGATCATTTGGATCTGATATTGTTTGAGAAGGAAGATTTATGCCGACTGCCTTTTCTTGTGGGGGAATAATATGATCATCTTCTTGGCCGGAATGTCTTACCGTAACAGAAGGAGGATTGTAATATGTATAGTTTGGACGTATTGTAATCGATCCGTCCGGGAGAGCAAAATTTCTCAGTTCTGCATTATCAATTTTATAGCATTCAAGATTTTCTATTTCCCAATATCCGTATGCCCTCGGTACCGTTACATGGTGCTTTACTGTTATGGTTTCTGTTAATGGCTCACCACCGCCGGCACTTTCCGGAGTTGCCGTTTCCCAATTCAAAATATAATCTTTTGAAACTTCTATGACGTAATTTTTAATACCTACTTTTTTTACAAAGCTATAACCGAGCAAATAATTTTTTGCAATCACTTCGCCGTATAAGCTTTCTGTTGTTGGTACCCCTTTTATTGCTTGAAACCTCATTGAACTTCGGTTGTCTGCTTGTATCACACCGGTTGTAACTACATTAGTAAATGGTAAAGAAACCGAATCCGGCTCAGGAGCCACTACCTCTGGTATGGAAGGGGTAGGTGTTGGTGTTACCGGAAGAGGGGTAGGTGTTGGCCCAGGTTCATAAACCATATGAAATGTAGCAACACTATCTTTTTTTGCATCCGGCATTACATAATTATTGATTTTTTCCGTATTTCCATTTATCGTTTTCTTTGCTTCCGGATCTCTTTGTGTATATGTTAGATACCACTTATTTTGATAATTATATGTTCCTTTAAGTGTCTTTTGTGTTTCCGGAATACTATAATTAAATTGCGTACCTGCTGTAGTTTTTACTTTACTTTTTAAATCTTGTAGCTTGTTTCCTTTATTGTCGACTGCAATTACTTCTACCCAATAAGGATCTGTTTTTACAACATCATATTCCATTTTTATAGTTAAGGTAGATCCGGGCAATGCATCCGGAACTTCGTTTAAGTAGGCAACTGGGCCGGTCTTTGAGGGCATTTCTAAAATGTTTCCTGTTTTACGATCCGTGTAAACATAATGCCACTTATCGGTATATTTATAACTTGTCCCACCTGCAGATATGGTTTTTTCTTGATCTGGTAATTGGTAACTATATGTTTCTCTGTATATTACTTTTTTAACAGGATCTAGATTATCTTTAATAACGTTTTTTTGTTGATCCACCGCAACCACTTTAATATTATATGTACTTTTAACGCTTAGATCGAAACGCATATTATAGTAACTTGGTATCTTTGTCTGAGTACCTGGGCCCCATTCAGTATAACCTAATCTGTATTTGATAGGAGCCTTTAGCATTTCTTGAACACCAATTACATCATTAACAACCCTTTTATCCCCTTTATAAATATCATAGACAACATGAAGGTAAATAGGAACGGTACCATTTCCGATACTCTCGCCGGTCATACCTAATTTACCGGCCATACCGACTATATCATTAAATCTTAATGTATATAGTGTTTTAATAGTAGTACCATTATCGCTTTCCGGATCTACAACTGCATAAATTCGATTGTTTTTAGCACTACTAGGAAAGTTTCCAGATGTATTATATTTTTCTGTGGTTAATATAAATCCGTCCGTTTTATAATAATTTTCATTGGTTTTTTTATTATGGGTTCCCCTTAATACTATTAATCCTTCTTCCTGATCAATATTAAAAACTTCAAGATACTCATTATCATAATAATCATCTATTATCCATGTATTATTTGTAGCCGCATCTACAAATAACATTTTAATATCAGCAAATGCAAAGTTTACGATTAGAGCAATAATAAGAAAAGCTGATATAACTCCTTTTCTTAAATATGTTTTATTCATTGAACAATCTCCCTTCCAGGATCAAAATCTACACATAAAACACCTATGTTTCCTGTTGAATTATAATCATCAAGCTGAATATTATAATATCCTTCTTTCCAATCTCCTAATGAAAATCCTCCTATATCTGCATATCCATTATTTAGTAATATCTTATCATATGACCATTTTGACAGAGGGGTATTTCCATCAGGAATAGATACATCTTCAGAAGAAATAATACGATATTTTACATATACTCGCATATAAAATGAATGATTATAATAATATAGCGTTGAGCCATCAATCGCTATTTTTTTATATTCCACTATTGTTTTATTTGGCATCATCTTTTTTATATAATTATCAATCTTTTTTCTAGGAAACCATTCATAGTCAGTTCCATACTGATAATTTGTTTTTAGAACGTCCTCGATCCATTTATCATCTATCGTCCTGTAATCTACATTAAAAACCAATTCTAAATGTTTTCTAGCATTTTCAACCCACTCATTAATTCTTTCTTTTCTTAGGAATCCGAAATCACTATAGCTATCATCTTTTATATTATCAATATCTACCGGAGCAGCATAATCAAATAAACTTTTCATCTTCTTATCCGGGTTTAATCTTGATATTGTCTGATATTTTAACTCCCACTCATAGTATTTATTAGGATAACTAGCCAAGATATAAGGGAACAGATCTGAGTTTTTAGGAAGATTAGTTGTCCTGATCAACTGGCCGTCTGGGCTGATAGATGCTCGCAAGGATTTATTTCTAATTAATTTAATACACCCCAGAGCTCCGGATCTGGTTATCTTTTTATCTCCCCGAAACTCTCTATCTGTAGCATAATCTCCATTGCTATATCCTTTTATGAAGCCTTTCAGATAGCATTTAACTACATCGGTACGTTTTGATGCTTGAATGCTCTTAATATCAGATATACGCTTTTCTAGAGCTAAATTAATTAAGTCAGGATCCAAAGTATCACCATAGAGGTATTCATCAGCCCTGTTTAAAAGGAGAGCTGCGTCTGTCCTGGTTAAATAATCAGAATATGACTTAATTTCACCATCTTTAATTAATCCGGCTGCAGCTGCAGTTGATATGTATGATTCATTGGTATTCTTTTCAACCGGCAATTTCAATTCATCAACTATAGCGTTAATAAAATCATCGGTCTTAATGTACTTGCTTGCTGCAGATGCTTCTGCAGGTAACATAACAAAAACAATTGCAACGATTAGTAATATTACCGTAATAATCGATTTAACGCTTATCATTTTTTTGTTTCTCATTGGTTTTATCCTCCATTTCTCAATTTAAATCGATACTATATATTTACAATTATATTATACCCTATATATACCAACTTGTCAACAACCTTGTACCAACTTGACACATATTATAAAATATGATATTCTAAAAATAAAAAAGGATGAATTTTTCATGGGAGAAATAGCACCAACCAATACACGTACAAATATTACAATTCCAAAGGAATTGAAGGCTAAATTAGAGGGGATTGCAAAGGAACAAAACAGAAGTTTCAACAACTTGGTGATAACCATTCTTAAGGAATACGTTTCTTCTACGCAATAAATCTGGCAGTTTTGATCCATAGCTAAGACAAAGGGGGTGACTTCATGTCACCCCTTCTCGTGAATTTTGAAGTATTATAAAAGCAACTCCAAAAAAGGAGGGGGTGACTTCATGTCACCCCCTCCTTAAATTCAAAGATATATATACTGTTTAAATTAGTAGCAAAAACACACCGTAGTGCACCTATCTGCTTTTAATGTGTTATTAGTTCATTGTATTTTTTTTCAAATATTTCGTGTACTCTTTCCACTTCATCGAGAATAAGGTCATCTGTTTTCTGCATCTTCTTTATTTCTCTTTTTACTTCCTTTAAGTTATTTTCAAGATTATTTGCTTTTAAATCTAGTTTATCAATCTTTGTATTCATTTCTGATAGCATTTTTAAAATTAATTCTTCATTGTTCATGGTCCTATACCTCCATTGACTATATTGTATCACAAAACTGGTTCACAACCATATATTTTTTATTAATTTGTTGCGACGTCGCAACAATATCATTAAAATTTTTCTATATCCCAAAAAGCAAGATCTAGTTTAACCGGCTGCAGCCTAGGTGCTAACAAAATAGGTTGTTCAAGATTAGCCCATTCCTCTGGCCGGATCAGAGGAGTTCCTTGTTCTGACTTACTGCTTCCCCAGGCACTAGTTGAAAATGATTCACCTTTTGCCATTACAGTTTTTTGACCGGCAAGATCAGAAAAATATTTCTGTGTCTCCGGATCTGTTGCAGAAAGAATAAATTTAAACCTGCAGTTATCGGCTATGACTTTTCTCTCATCTTTTCCATAGATTTTATCCAGCTGTGCCATGGATTGAATAACGCACATGATATGAACGTTTCGACTACGCAGCGTTGCTAAAGCATTTGTTAATCCATCAATCTTTGATAGTCTTGGTGTCTCATCAATAGCTATTAAGATAGGCGGTTCTTTCCTCTCTTCCCTTTTGCTAAGATGTTTAAGCACTTGACTAATTATAACTGTTAAAAGCCCTTTGTACTGCTCTATCAAATGTTCTGATACCCTTAAATATACCGTAGCTCCCTCTTCTAAAGTTTCCGGAGACCAATCTGATTTTCTAGTTGCTTTATGTATATTTTGATCTGTTGCAATGGTGATTAGTTTTGATTTAAGCTCACCCATGATACCGCCCAATGTTTTCTCAGGTAAATCATACGTAATACTTGCCAAAATTCTCACTTCTCGAATATCACTGTTTCTGCAATGTTCCACCAATTCTGTAATAGGCGTAGTACATAATGTCTCTGCTATTTCTGGAAGAGTTTTATTTGTATATGCTCCTTCATATACAAACGCAGATAAAATAGCTTGTGCTGATTGTGCCCAAAAAGGTTCTCCCTTTTCTGGAATAGGTATTAATGTTCTTGCAAGGTCTTGGGCCTGATCTATTGTTTTGCATTGAACAATAGGATCATAGCAATCTCCTTCCCCTTCCGGATTAAATACATATACTTTTCCAAATACTTTTCTTCGGTCACTCGTTTTTTTGGATAACTCCCCTTTAATATCCATTACCAAAGCAGCACCTTGCCATCTTAACAAAGTTGGAATAACTACCCCTCGACTCTTTCCTGTTCCTGTTCCCCCAGTGATAAGTACATGACCTTCTACAGTTGGAGGTTTAGATATTATTTTTTTATTTATTTTTCCAAATATAATTCCATCACCGGTTAATCCTGTTTTTAATATCTCACTAATATCTGAAAATCTAGCTTTTCCAAAGTTCTGATTCTTGCTTGCTTTTGCCATATTAAAATATTTCTTTGCTCTATGCTCACCACCAATGAGTAATATAAAAAAAATTAATATCATCGCAATTAAAACTATAAAATATGGCTCTTTTAACAATGTTTTAAACTCGCTAGTCGGCATTGATATATATTTTTTAAATTCTGATTTCGAAATTCCCATAAGCATCATTAATATCTTATTTAAGCCTATACCAATCAAAAAATAAATGCCTGCCATGATATAGTTGTGAATATATATCCCTATTCTCCCTTTAACATTCTTGCTAATTAATTTTGCTACGCTATCATTTAAGAAAAACATACTTCCCCCTTATTTCAAAAATGTAATATATGCTAATAAACCAAATAAAAATGGAGTTATAATAAGGTTTATTATAAATAATATATCGAATATTTTTTTTCGCCCATAATAGCTCGCAAAACGATTTCTTGCCTCAATCTTAAGTTTCTCCAGCTCTACAACATATTCTTGTGTCATTTTACCGATTTCATTAAGATTGTTAACCAAGAATGTCCGCATACTATCGTTCACTTTCCCAACCTCTTTCTCTAGCTCGTTCTTTAGTGTCTCGTTGATGTTGGTTAGTTTCTCTATCTTCTCGTTGATTATCATCGTATTCATGTTCGTTGTATCTTTTACTGATTCCTTGAATATTATCATATCTTTTGTGAAGTTCTCTAGAGCTTGCTTCAATTCCACGTTTTCCAGTTCGATCAGTTCGGAATTTATCTTCGCTTTCTTTTCCTCTTTTAGCTCCTCTATCTTTTCTCTGTTGTTCATTTGTCCTAAATTCATTTTCTAAGCTCTCCTTTCCATAGTCCTCTTTAAAGGTTTTTGTTAGGTTGCTGTTTCGTACTTTGTTTCCTTCTTTATCCTTAAAGGTAATGTGTTTTCGCTTATCATCCCACTTTACCTCATAACCTTTTTCTTTCATAAGTTCTATGAATTCTGTTCTACTCATTGCCTTTTCTTTTGCTTGGTTTACTGCCAGGGCAGTTTCTACAACGTAGCTTTTACACTTGCCTGATATAGCTTTTTCTAAGGTCTTGTACTTGTCCATATTGTAGGAGCTTATTTCTTTTCCTTTTTTGCATACTGTTAAATTGTTTTGCCGGCACAACTCATCGGAATAATTTTTCATTTTTTCTAAATCTTTTTTTCTCCATTGAAGCTTACGTCCATTTTCATAGTTAACCGAGTTAACAATAATGTGTGAGTGAATATGGCTCTTATCTTTGTGGGTTGCGATTAATATTTCATGTCCTTTAAACTTGTCCTTAACTAGTTCATAGGCAATTTGATGGGCTTGCTCTGGTGATATCTTTTCTTCCGGAGAAAATGATTGTATGAAGTGTTTATATTGCCTACCTTCGATTTTATGCCACAAATTTTTTGTGGCTTTCATTTCTTCAATGGCACTAAACGGATTACAGCCCACACCGCTAATTAATCTTTCTTCTGTCTTTTCTTTTTTAGTCACATAGTTGATTGCATTTCCTATGCTTGCTTTTGAATTGACCGCCTTAATAATTGCCATACTTCTTTCATCTCCTTGCTAATATCATCAAGCTCTTTCGAACAATTCGCTTTTCCCTGATGAACCGCTTTCGTAAGCTGATTGAGATTATTTCCTATTCTTTTAAGTTCAATTGCTAATTCATGTATTCCCTCAACGACTATGATTTCTTTTCCTAAAGAGCACTTAAGAAGATATTCATTCTGCGTTAAAGTTGAACGTTCAACTTTTTTCTTAATACGGTTATACTCACTTTCAGAGGCCCGTATGACAATCTGTTTTGGTCTGCTCCTATTCATCTGATTTCACCTCTTTCATTTACTTTCAAATGTGTCCATGATATGTTTCTATGAGCTTGAGGACATTCGTTATATGAATGGCAGCAAGCGAAGATATAACTTCATAAATGAGCTATCACGAAGTGATCAGCGAATGAATGAAGTTATTCGGATGCATTTCTGGAGCAATCCGGCTGCAGCTTGCTGCTGCGGATCTGCGAGAAGAAATGTGTCCGACTAGGGGGGATTGAAGGGGGGCTTTGCCACCCTCACAAGCCCTAAAGTGTAGGCATGAGCGGAGCGAATGGCTATCACTTTAGGGAGCTTGCCATATCCCCCTTTTATAGTATATCACGGAGGGATATTCTGTCAATGGGGGATATGTGAAAAGCTTCGATATGCCAATATCAGAGTAGAGCTTAATCCCTTAGGAGACAATTTCACCGACATAAGAAAATTGTCAAGGGGAAGGTGTGGAGATTTTCGACCACCGGGAGAAAATACTACCCGGCCTTGATAATTTGCGTTGGAGGAGATAAATGGCTCCGTAGGGAATTAACGAAACGGAACTATAGCCGAGAAAAAAAGAAGAGAGAGAGGGGGTGACACAATGTCACCCCCTCTTATGGCTTTTATTCATTTTGAAATACTCTCAATGATCATTTTGTTAATTTCATCGATCTCTAATTCACCGTTGATATACATGTCAAATAATTTTATTGTTTCTTCTGTCGGGTAGCCGGCATCTATTTGAGATATTGTTAATGCATCTTCAACAAGCTTTTTACGTTCTTCCTTTGTTGTATCCTTAATTAAATAACTTTTCATAATTCCCCCTTTGAACTCAATTTTTGTTACTAGCAGAAATCTGCTATATAGATTCATTCCCGAAGGGGGTGACACGATGTCACCCCTGCTTTTACTTATGATCTTTTTCTGTAATCATCAATAATCTGATTAACAAAAGCTGTACTACTTATTCCTCTTCTTCGGCTCTCTATTGTAATATATTCATGATTTATATCTGAAAAAGCCATATTTATTCGTTTTAACTTTTGGCCCTTTCTACCCTGTGTTGTTCCTATCTCTTTTCGCTCTACTTGTACATGTTGTACTTCTTGTGTATTTATATTAAAATCAAGGTTATCAGTTGCCCCAAATTTACTAGATTTATTCAATGCCATATCTATCTCCTTTTAGTAATTCATTCGTAAACTCTATATAATCGAGGGAAGTTGTAGAATTTGGTGCATAGTCAATTAATGCATTTCTTAAAGCCTGGGCTTCTCTTGCTTTTACGCTTTCCCTTATAAATGTTTTAAATAATTTGGTGTTCATTTGTTCTGCTATGGTTTCAAGTGACTCCCTGACTTCTTGTGAAAGGTTAGTTCTTGGATTGAATTTCACTAAAAGTAAACCGGCTATATACAAGTTTGGATTTTGTCTTTTCTTAATTGCTTGTATCGTCTGGCTTAATTGTGATAATCCCTGTAATCCGTATCGATCAGCAGTAACCGGTATTATTACTTTAGTGGCAGCAATCAAGCAGTTATACAGTAGGGTATTCATACTAGGTGCTGTATCAATTACAATATAATCGTATCCTTTTAATTCTGTAAGCGCATCCTGAAGCCGATAAAGGCCATTTACATCACCATTTAATACCTCATCGGATTTTCTTAGTAACGGATCCGCAGCTATGAGTTGCCCCACTTCCGTTTTTTGTACTGCATCTTTCATTAATACTCTGTTCTTACCTGTCTCTAATAAGACATCATAAAGAGTTGCAGCTCCTTCAATTTCTCCTCGATATGTATCTGTGCTATTTCCTTGCATATCTGCATCAATCAAAAGAGTATTATATCCCAGTTTTGTAAGTATGCTTGATAGAGCTGTCGCTGTTGTTGTCTTTCCTATACCGCCTTTTTGGTTTGCAATTACTATTACTTCCATGATTAAACCTCCATAGTCATTTGCGAATAAAAATCTCTTTTCTCATTTACAACGCTTAAATCACTCTGATATTTTGGTGTAACTACAGCCAATGTAACATGACCACACCCAGAACAAATAAGCTGTACACTCCGGAATAATCTTCTTCAAAATCATCACTTCCAATGAATACTGACTCTTTTCATACTAAATCCCCTTGAACTTCTTGTACATATTGTGTAAACCTCTTATACTTATTGTACTTGTTATATTTACTATAGTCAATTCATTTTCTCTATTTTTATATAACTTTTAATTTATAAAGCATGTAATTTATTTATAATAGCAAGTCAACGGCTTCCGCTAGATTTGAGCAGAGTTACCCCCTTATTCAGGGGGTAAGCAAAAATCAAGTCACTCGGACGCTGAGTTCTCGCTTCGTTATACTAGTATGTTTCGTCTTAATATCTGCCCTAAGACTTCCAGTATACCCACATCAGATAACCACCAAACCATTACCGTCGTTCTCACGTTGTTTTGCCTTATTTTTTACAATACGGATCTGTGCCGGCAATCTCGCACATAAGACTTTTTAAAGTGGCTCTCTACCGTGTCATGTACCCACTCTCCATATGAGATTTTATCTTTTCTAGTAAAAAAGCATAAATTTAATATAAGTACCGTAAGCCTGTTTTCAAAAATTGGAAATCAGGGTACTTCTGCAACGTTGATATGTAAGCCAAAAACAATAAAAAATAGCCAGGTACTAAATACCTGGCTAGCTGTTTTCAATCAAATTTTATCTTGACCGATACAAAAAACGGTGTTATTATTATAATATATTAAGCCCAATCGGGGCTATCAAATATAATATAACAGTTTTCTGGCTACTTGGTATGTGTCGTACCTCTAGTCGCTTCACTTCCTCTGGTAAAGGATTTGAAGAAACTGTAGACCTTTCGAAAATGCTCTCTCTACAAAGGGAGCTATTTTCTTGTCTATTTTTATATTTTATTGTCTGTTTGCTATTTAATTTATCTTATACCTTTTTTTAGTAATTGTCAATTAGAATCTCAGAAAGTTTCTCAAGGTATAGTAGCGGAAACCCTTGATTTACTAGGGTGTACCCTATATGTTGAGACTGGTTTTAAGGTATAAAAAAGCCCCTATTTCTAGGGACTATCTTCTCAATGAGCTTTCTTTTTGTTTTACTTAGTCACGCTCTATGACCAAATCTTCTCAGCGAGCATTTTTTTGTTTTACTTGGTCACGCTCTATGACCAAATCTTCGCTATTTTTAATATTAATAGTTCAAGCTGCTTCTTTGTGGGTTATCACACCCTTTGACACTCCCCATAGATAAATCAAGGGGATTCTTGTTTCATCGAAAACTGCGTTTTCTCAAAAGAGATTTTAGTCTTATATTTTCTCCACAAGCGTAAATTCCCGTATGCCCTACGGTATTTTTATTATTATGCGCTCTGCTGTAATCCTTTAATTAGAATATTTATACTTGCGTTATTATCTCTGTCATGCTCTTTACTACAACAAGGACATATCCATTTTCTCACTGTAAGATTTTTAACATCTTTATTTAAATAGCCACAGTTACTACATGTTTGACTAGATGGATAGAAGGTTGGAATTCGTCTGATTTCAGTACCATACCAGACAGATTTGTATTCTAGCATCTTATAAAAATTTCCCCAAGCTACATCAGAAATTGACCTGGCTAGTTTATGATTTTTTAACATATTTCTTATCCGCAAGTTTTCGATACAGATTGTTTGGTTTTCACGTACTAATATCGTTGATTGCTTTTGTAAAAAATCATTTCTTTGATTGCTTATCTTTTCATGTGCTCTTGCAAGGCACAGCCTTTGTTTATCTCTATTCTTACTACCTTTTTGCTTTCTTGATAGTCTTTTTTGTTCTCTTTTCACTTTCTTTAACGTTTTATTCAGATATTTTGGATTTTCAATAACATTTCCATTGCTGTCGGAATAGAAACTTTTTATACCAACATCAATTCCTATCTTTCCACCATTATTAATTAATGGCTTAATTTCTTGTTTTACACAAAGAGAAATAAAATATTTTCCACTCGGTTTTCTTCTTAGGGTAGCATTTAAAATTGAACCTTCTATAAACATAGTCTGCTTGAACTTTATATGACCTAATTTGGGAATGTTTATGTATTTTCCGACAATTCTTATCCCATTATTCTGATTTCTGGTTCGATAGGACTGATTGTTGCTGCGTTTAGAATGAAACGTAGGATAGTTTGCTCTTTTTTCGAAAAAATTCTGAAAGCTTCTATCAAGATTTCGCAGAGCTTCTTGTAAAGCCATGCTATCAGCTTCCTTTAACCACCCTAATTCTTTCTTTAGGTCTGTAAGCATTGCACTGGTTTTATAGTAAGATATGCCCTTTCCTGTTTCTTTATAGATATTTGTACGCACAGATAGAAAATGGTTGTATACATATCTGCAACAGCCCAGTGTTTTATTTATTTTTTCTTCCTGTGCTTTGGTTGGATATATTCTGAATACCATTCCTTTTGTGATTTCCATACTTTTTCCTTTCAGAAGTCTTTTGGTTTTCAATATAGTGTTTAACTATTTTCAATGTTACACCGCCAACAGTAGCTACAAAATAGGAATTTGTCCATAATGTAGGCAATTTTGTTGTTAGTTCTTTAAACTCATCACGCAAAATGCGTGAAGTACGTCCTTTAATTGTTTTTACAACTTTATGAACTCCAAACTGTGGATCTACTTCCATCAACAAATGAACATGATCCGGCATGATTTCCATTTCTATAATTTCCACATTTATGTCAGCACACGTTTTGTTTATCAGCTCCTTTAATCGTGTTTCGATTTTGCCAACCAATACTTTTCTGCGGTATTTAGGACACCATACTACATGATATTTGCATGAATATACTATATTGTTATTGGTTTTATATTCCATATATGTATTATATAACTATCTCTTATATAATACAAGTTTTTTTAAAAAATAATCACCTGCCTGCAATGGTAGTGTGATTATTTATCTCTTATTTATTATTTTTAACTGATATAACATAGCTCCTCAATAATAAGGGCATTTGATTTCTGTGTTTTCTCAATTTCCCTTTTTACTTCCTTTAAGTTGTTATCAAGATTATTTGTTTTTAAATCTAGTTTATCAATCTTTGTATTCATTTCTTCCAACATTTTTAAAATTAATTCTTCATTGTTCACTTTTTTCTACCTCCAACAAAATAAAGAAAACAGACTATTCAGCCTGTTTCTTCTTTGTGGGGCTTTCACACCTTATAAATCTTCTTTATGAAAGCTTTCCTTATATATAATTGTATTATATATATTGATGAATAGCAATACCGTTTTACATTAGGTTAGCAATGGTTTAGTTATACTGCCTTAGTAATCGCCACTTCATTCTCTTTATGTATTCCTAGCTCCGCATGAAAGTTATGTAAAGTCGAATACTTATATTTATTATCGATACGTTCTCTACCTTTATAAGCTGCTTTGATATATCCTTGAATGTAATTTAGTACTGCCGTTTCTATTGTATTGTAATTATTTATTATAATATTCGTTTGAGAATTAGTAAGCCTCTGTGTTTGAGGGGTTTCAATGTGTTGTAGATTGTTCACAATTAGCATTTTTCTATAATCTAATCCTGCTCTTGGTTTTGATTGACTAGGTACTGGGAAAAACAATTTAGCATCTATGTATGGAAGATTTTTTCTTAAGGGAACTAATATATTATTGTTTTGATACTGAACTTTAATAAATAAATATTGTCTTTGTGATTGTTTCACATAATCGAACGGATCAAGCATTTCAATAAAACTACTATTCATTTTAAAATACTCTTCTTTGATAAAAACAAAGTTACTCATTAGTAAGCTCTCCCTAAAAACAGAGGGAATATCTTCCGATATTCCCTCGTTACTTTTACTTTCTACGGTTTTTATTTAGCCGGGTTTACCGCCAAGCACCCCAACTTTCTATGGTTTTTATTTAGCCGGGATAACCACCAATCTCCCCAACTTTATTTATATAGGGATAACCCTAATATAACAATTTTATTATTCCTAGTCCTAATTATATTATACTAGTAAGTAAAAAAATTAATAGTATTGATTAATTTTTTTTAATATGGTATAATATAAATCTTTAGCTCTTTGTATATACTATGCCATACTTTATATTTAATGCATTTCCTCTTGCTGACTTCATATGTAAAGGGGCGAGCATAAAAGTAGTCCCCTACGGGCTACCCCCTATTTATCCCTCTCTTCTCCCTTGACATTTTATTTTGTGTGTTTTTTTTAAGTATGAAGGATATACGGTAAATAACCCTTTATAAAAGTATTTCTTCATCTATTCAGGGTATCACACAAAATATTCTTAAATAAAAATCTTTGCACTGTTCCTCGCACCCCATTCAGGATTCCGGTAAATTTATTATTAAAACATATCTTCCTATACCTTTATTTTAAAATATTATACCAATAAATAATACTTTTCCTCTATTAACTTTATTCTTGTAATTTCTTCATTTTTAATATCATCATATTCGATATTCATATTAAAACCATAACATCCTGCATTAGCTATCAATACTTTTAACTCTCCATTAATTAATTTATTTATCATGTCCGATTTTAAAAATATATATCCACATCCTGTCATCATTTCAATATCTCTGTTTGTGTTTATTTTTAAAAATTCATTTAAAATCATATTTTTCTCTCCTTTTATTTATTTTATATACTTATATTACCACATATTAAAAAGGTGCCAGGAAAAGCTTTTTGAAAATTTTTCAATACGTTTTACTGAAAATTTTTCAAACATCTGCTTTTCCGCACCGTAATTCATCAAGTCTTTTCCAAAGATTTTTTATATCTTATAAGTGTGCTTTTACTTATGCCAGTAATCTCGTTCACCTGTCTATAGCTCATGGATCCAAGTAGTTCTAGGGCGTGACCGAGTTGTTTTTTTCCATACTGTTTCGGTCTACCTTCCCGGTAATCTTTCTTTTGCTTTGCAATTTCTTTTCCTTCTAATGTTCTTTCTACGATCATATCTCTTTCAAACTCTGCAAACGCAAAAAAGATATTACGAATTAATTTGCTGCTTGGGGTGTTATCCATGACCCCGATGTTTAATATATGTACTTTAACCCCTTTTTCGATAAGGGAATTAATCAATGTGCTTCCTGACGTCAAGCTCCTGGCAATCCGATCTAATTTTGTACACATGAGGGTATCTCCCTCATGTAATAATTCTAATAATAAAGTAAGCTGAGGCCGATCTGATTTCTTACCTGTAAAAGCATCAAAATATATTTTTTGTGCTCCATATTGTTTTAATGTGTTTTCTTGTACCTCTAAGCTATTTCCATCCCGGGCTTGTCCTTTGGTGCTTACTCTTGCATATCCATATATCAATTTTCTACCTCCACTTATTATTCTATGTTATGACACCCCTCAACCTCTTGATTAATCGTATTTTTATTTTATGTATCAAAACTTTTAAGTTATGACACTTTGTTGTCTGTTCTGTCATTGACAATTAAATATTGCCAGCTATAATATTATGAAAAGGGGGATTATTATGGATTTCAAACAAATTATTGATAACTTAGCGGTAGGTATAGGAAGTGGTATATTTGCTAGTATTATTGTAACGGTTGTATTTTATATTTTTAATGACTTTCAAAAAGAAATTGAAAAAGCAAAAGATATGACATATCCATTATGGGGGTTAATAGCTCTTAACTTAACGAAGGATGTTTCGAAAAATTTTGAAGTCAAAGATGTTGCAAATAAGTATTTTAGTGATGCTAATATTAATTTTGAACGTTTTGAGCCTTGGAAGTTTAAATACGAATTACATGTTATAATGGTTAATATATATGAGTTGTTAATTGATGGAAAATCTTATAATGCTATAGAGTCTGGAAAAACAGATCAATTATCCGATTTATTTATTCAAGAACTAAATAAACTTGACAATTGTGATCGGTATTTTGTAAAAGGATTTTTTAAGCGTATTATAAAAAATAAAATTATTATAAGTGCTTGTATGATTTTTTTATTAGTTGTTTTTTTATCTATATTTACTTGATTACATTGACCAACCATTGGTATTTCAATGGTTGGTTTTTTTATTTTATCTGATGAAAGACAATAAAAAAACATAATCTACTCCGTTACCCCTTACGAACTTTTCATTTATACCTATAATTATTATGAACAAATAATTATAGGCTTTTTTAATCTCAGATTGCCTGCATGGAGAGAAAGACGACATAGAATGATACACTTTTTTTAATTATAATTAAAGTACAAAGATGTCCCATATGTCCCAGGTATTTAAGGTATAATACATGTTAATTAAAATTAGCTAATATGAAAACATAGCATTAAGAGGCCAATATTTTAAAGTTTGTCCGATTTGTCCATATTTAATAAAGTATAATAAAGTTGACAATCAGATATTTCCGTTATTAATGTATTATGCTATAAAACAGGGTAACACAAGGGACATTCATGTATGGTATAAACAATTATAAAAGTTGTTCGATTTGTTCGCTTAACTAGGAGTATATTATAAATGTCACACATGTCACACTTATTTAAGTTAAACTTATAACTATTAGGATATGCAAATATGATATGACGGTTATAGGATGGTGCATTCAATAGATTGCGAATAAACTTTAAATTGCGGGGAGAAATAAAATTTTTTATTTGATATGATGATATTATGTAGTATCGATATATTCTTAATTAAAAATATATCGGCCATAATATAAAGGAATGTAATTGACACTACTGGAAAAAAGATTTGTTTTTGTTATAAAAAAAATTTATCTTTACAACATCCTGGGGGATAGGAGATGATATATATTATATCTTAATCTATTATATAAGGGGATGAACTTAAAAACGTGGAAGGGAGGAAGTGATATTGAGAGAATTTGCAGTGCTTTTTTTCTTGATTGTGTTGTTCTTTACTATTATTGTTTTAATTGCTATTTCCAAAGGGCAAGCAATTAATAAGCTAAAGATCAGCGTACCAAATATGCTAGAAATAGAAGCTGACATGGACAAAAGAAAAGAAAAAGCCGATGTTGCGAGCACCGGCTTTGACCAAAAGAAAAAACCTCATAAGAAGTATGGCAATTAGCCATACTTCTTTTTTATATTATAGCATAATGCTGAAATGATAATCAATAACATCCCATTGCCGGTTTGAAATCAGGTATATTTTCTCCTTCCACTTCATGCGCGAGCTTCATATAGTCTTTGCTTGCCTTACATTGAGGAGAATATTCCACTACATTAGTTTGCAAAATTTGAGCTTTATTAATATATGAGCTCTCCCGGATAAAAGTTTCGAATAACCGGATCCGGTTTCTCTTAATGAAGCGATCCATTAGTTCCTTAAGCAAACGGTTTATTGCGGGTTTTTCGGTGTACTTTACAAGAAGTATACCCATTATTTTTAATTTTTTATTTAAACGTTCCTGGATATCTTTTATCGTATCAAAAAGATGATCCAGTCCCTGCAAGGCATAAAAACTTTGCTCCATGGGAATGACCACATAATCGCTTGCTACAAGGCTGTTAATGGATAATATACCAAAGCTGGCCGGAGTATCTATAATTATATAGTCATATTTATCTTTAACCGGCTCCAAAGCGTTTCTTAACAAGAACTCCTTCCCTGCTCTTGAAAATTCATGATCAGCTTTACTTAAAGATATGTACGAAGGAATTATATCATAGTATTCATTAACTTGAACTGCATCATCGAAGCTACAGTTCCCTTTTAATAATTCATATATAGTGTAATCCGTATCTAGATATTCCAAACTGGCTAGTGTGAGATTCGCTTGTGGATCCAGATCCACCAAGAGACATTTGTTTCCCTTTATTGATAGACTGGCTGCAAGGTTTTGAGCGGTCGTGGTTTTTCCACTACCACCTTTTTGACTATTTATAGTAATTATTTTTCCCATCTCTCATATTCCCTTCCATGTAGGCTGCAGCTCTGCAGCCTATAAATACTGTTTTAGTTTGTTTAATAGATCGCTCCTGGTGTGTAATCTTGGCTCATACGCTTATTTGCGTAATAAATATAGAAGTCACCGGCAAACATATTAAATGTAGGCCCTTTATAGCTTGTCTTTTGCATTGCAGGCCCTTCTAATACCCACATACTACAATGTCCTTTATCTCTATAGTTTATTGCATTGGTATAACTTAGTCTTTTCTCTCCCTTTTCATTTACCGTATAGATATTAAAATTAATTATTAAGTACCCTTCATCTAGCCAAAAATCTTCTGAATAATCTACACCATACTTATCTGCATAATCCATAACATCAAAGCCTTTTGCAACTGCATGAACTTCATTAGGGAGATAATATTCTCCATACCAACGCTGTTTTCTTTCTTTAATATCGTTTTCTGTTACCTTTTTCGATGCAATAACAGCATCAAAGGATTTTAGGGCCTTTATCTCTGCTGCATAACTTTCATTTGCATATGTCCTAAAAGGTGCATTTAAGCGAATATCTTTAAAAGTATACATAGGAGATCTTTGAGCTAGATATCTTCCGTAGGAAGTATTTCTAAGTGCTGCAGTTAGCTTCATTTCATTTTCTGGAATGCCTAAGTATGGACTTCCGGTCTGCTGATATTTCATATTAATCTTATCTAATGCGCTATTCATTTTAACCAGGTGCCGGCTTTTTCCGTCGATTTCCTCTTTATAATATAAATCTACTTCCGTTCGATTTTTACCATCCTTATCAACGTAATAAAAGCTTGGTTTAATTGCAACATAGCATCCGTCATTATACATGCTGCCGGTTGTCTCCATGGAATACCGTAGCATATATCCTGTTTTTAAAATCCCCATGTTTTTATAATATGGATGGCTACCATTTACCAACGGAAACGTATATTTAATGTTCCGGCCGGTATCGTTTCCATATTGATCATTGGTACCAACGGTATAGGTATAAGAATAGTTCTTATTATAGGATGTTGTTCCGGTACCATCTAAATATTTGTTAGGGAAGTTCTTTTTTAAATCCAAAGAGTTTGGTACCCGAAAAGCCTCCTTCCATATTGGATAATCTGTTATATCATAAATCGTAAGACCGTATAAACGTCCGGACACTTCAAAATATTTTACATCTGTGGCCACGTATTTATTTAGATCTGTATTGGCATATTCTTCTGTACTGTTTATATATGGTTCACCATTAACAGCCACCGTTCTAAAGTCTGCAGCGTAAATCCCTTCTTCCACCCACATAGGAAGATAAAATCTAGGGGTGCTTCTTCCAATAACAACCCAGGTACCGGCTTTAACATATTTATCATTTTCCGGATCTTTGTCTTTGCCTATATCCATATATACATCAAAAGAAAACTTAACCTCATTTCTTAATATCCCTTCCTTAGATG
>NZ_JAEAGR010000025.1 GCF_015999265.1 Mobilitalea sibirica | reverse complement strand
AAATAGTGGTAGGCTTATTAAGTGCACCCTAAAACACCTTATAGAACCTATAAACATAAAAATAGCTCTAAAACCAGTGTTGGGGCATGATTCAAATGAATCACACCCCAACACTTGACAATGAGCCTAATACAAATAAGGTTGGCTAAAAAGGTGCATCCCGATTGATACACGTTTTAGCCAACCTTATTTTATCACTTCTACCCTCTCGCTTCCCCAACTACTTTCCTCTGGTTGATACCTTCTCCAGTACTAACCTTTTCCAGTTTACCCAATTTTAGTTATTTTGTCAATAGTTTTTAATGTTTTTACTTTAAAAACCTACATTATGCCTAATTTTATCTAGATTTAAGCCTTTGAAATTAACAATCCTTCTCTTACTTTCTATAACCGTTTGGATTTTTACTCTGCCAACGATAAGAATCCTCACACATCTTTTCGATTCCTCTTTCCGCTTTCCAACCCAGTTCCTTAAACGCCTTTGTAGGATCCGCATAGGTGATGGGGATGTCCCCTGGTCGTCGATCGGTTACTACATAGGGAAGTTTTATATTACAAGCCTTTTCGTAATTTCTTATAATGTCAAATACACTATAGCCGACTCCTGTTCCCAGATTATAAGTAACCAATCCGGGTTTTTGATTCAGCTTGTCTATCGCTTTAATGTGACCCAAAGCTAAATCAACTACATGGATGTAATCCCTAATCCCTGTTCCATCCGGTGTATCATAATCATCACCAAAAACATTGATTTGTTCCAATACTCCCGCTGCTACTTTTGCTACATACGGTACCAGATTATTAGGTATTCCATTAGGATCCTCCCCAATTTCTCCGCTTTCATGAGCACCGATAGGGTTAAAATATCTTAATATAGCTATGTTCCAGGAGGAATCTGATTGATAAAGATCTCTTAGCATATCTTCGATAATTAATTTTGTCCTGCCATATGGATTTGTGGCTGACAGGGGAAATTCCTCTGTTACCGGTACGGATTTTGGTTCCCCATAAACAGTTGCCGAGGAAGAGAACACCAAGTTTTTTACTCCAAATTCTTGCATTACCTCTAATAGAGTAATGGTACCACTTAAATTATTTTTATAGTATTTTAATGGTATGCTACAGGACTCTCCTACGGCTTTTAATCCGGCAAAGTGAATTACTGCATCAATCTTTTCCTCTTGAAATATCTTGGTCATTCTATCTTTATCTAGAATATCTGCTTCATAGAAGCTAATTTTTTTATTCGTTAGTTTTTCTACTCTTGTGATAGATTCCATACAGGAATTACTTAAATTATCAATAGCTATCACATCATAGCCTGCATTTAAAAGCTCGAGATTCGTATGGCTCGCGATATATCCTGCTCCACCGGTAACTAAAATTTTCATAGTTGGTCTCCTTTACTCTCATAGTAATCATTTCAATTTTACCTTATATTATAAACTTTGAAAATAGCAAAATGTTCTCTTTTTTGAATATTATGGTTTTCTATCCAATATTACCTCATTTTAATTTTATCTAGCTATGATAGAATCTAATTAAGCAACAAATAGTGACAAAACTCTTCCTTTTATACCAGGCAATTGAAAAGGAGAATATTATGAATCAATTATTTACATATAGATATGCCCTTATCTTGGGTGTTTTTTTGCTAACGGGTAATTTATATGCCTGCAGTACATTTTCTAGTAAGGATACCTCCGAATATAAACCTTCCGTATCCTATGTAAAAGATCAAAATAGTCTTTCCACTAGTTCAGATACTATATTATCTAAATCAAAATCCGTTTCCTCTAATACAACGCATCAATATGTAATTAACTCTTCTCAGAGTCTTACTTCGATAGAGGTTACGCCTACTCCGAATCTGACTCAGGCTGCACTACCTCAGGCTCCTATACCGTTGCCGTCTAAGGATCCTTCTTCGGCTCCGGATAAGCCTGTACCCTTTCCGATACCAACTGAGCCCATCGTGACGAAAGCTCCGACGAAACCCACTCCTACTGTTTCACCTAATAACTCCATTCTCTCTCCGGCGCCTGATAATTATATTCCTACTACGGTACCGATCGAAACTTTCAATGCTTTAAAAGTGAGAGGCGTTACAATAACATTAGGTGAAAGTACCGACAGTATCAAAAAGAAACTGGGAAGGCCGAATCGCATTGATGATACCGAATACGATTTTGATTATTATATTTATAATAATGATTATAAAAATCTTCTATTCCTTGCAATACAAAGTGATAAAGTAGTGGGCTTTTATACGGATTCCATAGATTTTACTTATCACGGCGTTACATACGGCTCATCGCTTGATCGTGTAAATAGTGAATTCGATAAATCATTCCCGTTAGATGAGGTTCTAACCCACAAGACTGAGGAATATACAATCAAGTTTTTACTGGATAAAATCGGTTCCGGCGAAGTAGTTGGAATTTATCTTCTTTCTAATTCGGTAAAAATAGATGATTATTCAGAAGCGGTCATGAGAAATGTTGAACTCATGGTCTATGACCTGACGAACTCTGTCAGGGCAAGAAATAGTGTTCCGATAATGTCCTGGTCCTCTTCTGCAGCCATTTCCTCCAGAAAACACAGTATTAACATGGCTTTAAACGATTTTTTTGACCATATTAATCCCCATGGAAAGACACCGGGAGAGCGAATGAAGGAAGAAGGAATTGCTTACCGCTCCTATGGGGAAAACATTGTTGCCGGTTATGGTACGGCTATATTATCAACTCATGGCTGGTATAACTCTTCCGGTCATAGAAAAAATTTATTAAATGCCGACTATCGATATCTGGGCGTGGGATTTACCTATGAACCTGAGAGTACATACAAAACCTATATCACTCAGAATTTTTATCGTCAATAAAGAAAACATATCTATACTCTTTAGGTATACCGCTGTTCTTGAGGAACTAGTCTTCGTAAAAAAAGCGTTCCTTAAGGACAGTTTTTCTATACTTGCGTTCACTAGAAAAATCATATATCCTTAATATAGTACTTCCTATAGTATCATAGTAATAAAAATCTTTGATTTTTATATGCCTTTTTTTAAAGATTAACTAAACTATTTTATAGATAATAGATGATAAAGGTGGGATCCTTAACCATGGATAAAGAATTGTTTCAACAGGTATGTGATGAAGTGATTGGTCGTCAGCAAGGCTTAAACGGAATCGGTACCCTAGGGGAAAAAACCATACATTCTGTTCTTAAATGCTATTTATCACCGGAGTGTGATCATCAGGAAATTAAGGTTAGCGGATTTGTAGCGGATATCTGTAATGGTCATGAAATTATTGAAATCCAGACCAGGAACTTTGATAAATTACGTCGTAAACTTAATGCCTTCCTCTCCCTTTATCCGGTGACAATTGTATATCCTATCCACAGTACAAAATGGATTCGCTGGGTTAATCCACAAACTGGGGAAATTAGTCCACCAAGAAAATCCCCCAAAAGGGGTATTCCATATTCCATACTTCCTGAACTCTATAAAATAAAAAATTTCTTATTAGAACCGAATTTAAATCTTCACATCGTAATGTTAGATTTAGAGGAATATAAATATTTAGATGGTTGGAGTAAGGATAAGAAAAAAGGCTCTACCCGTTGTGACGGTATCCCAACCGATCTTGTAAATGAGATAAAAATTAACAACATCTCTGATTATAAGCTATTGATTCCGGACATTCTGGATCAAGAGTTTACTTCGAAAGACTATAAAAAGGCTTCCGGGTTATCCTTACACAATTCCCAGACTGCACTAAATATTCTTAACTATGTTGGTGTAGTAGAACGGGTAGGAAAAAAGGGCAACACATATCTATATAATCGGGTGTCTGTCCAATAAGACTATCAAAACGACGATAATAAATCATAAAATCTTAGAAGTTACTAACTTAATTTATTTTTATGGCTTTTCTGTGGTATACTGTTATTTGGATAGCATTAATAATAATCGTATCGGTATTACGAAAAATATTAATACATAAAGTTAAACAACTTAAGTGGTTTATTCTTTGGATATAATCACTTTAAGTACATAGAAAAGAAAAGGAGGTAGAAAGGACATACTTTTTATTGCCCTTTCGTAAACAAGCATGAGTACAGAAAATCTTACTAACAATGAAAACGAAACACCTATGGAGAACGCTTCTATAGAGGCAGCATCTGTTGACACTTCTACGGATACGCCTTCTATGGATGATTTTAAAGAACAGCTGGAAGGTTCGTTAAAGAAGATTCATGAAGGTGACATCTTAAAAGGAACCGTAATTGGAATCTCTGATACCGAAGTAGTCCTTGATCTGGGTTATTATGCGGAAGGCATTATAAAATTAGAGGAATTAAGCAATGATCCCCGCTTTTCAATTAAAGCTGATGTCACCATCGGTGAGGAATATCGTGCTGTCGTTATTCGAGAAGATGACGGACATGGTAACATTCTAATGTCAAAAAAACGTGCCGATGATGTACTCTCATGGGAGCATCTAAGGGAGGCAATGGATAATAAAACAATTGTAAAGGTAAAAATTGCTCAGGCCGTAAATAGCGGTGTGGTTACGTATCTCTATGGTGTCCGTGCATTTATACCCGCTTCCCAGCTATCCTTAGCCTATGTGGAAAATCTTGAGGACTGGGTAGGGAAAGAAATTGAGACGGTTATTATTACTGTTTCGGAAGAAGACAAAAAACTGGTTCTTTCCGGTAAAGAGGTTGAGAAAGAAAAGGCGGAAAAAGATCTGAAAAGTAAGATAAATAAACTGCAGCGAGGAATTGTTACCACCGGAACGGTTGAGAAAATCATGCCCTATGGTGCATTTGTTAATATCGGAGAGGGTCTTTCCGGTTTAGTACACATCTCTCAGATCTGTGGTCGAAGAATTAAGTCTCCTAATGAGGTTATAAAAGAAGGAGAAACCGTTACCGTAAAAGTAACGGATATTAAAGACGGTAAGATCAGTCTAAGTATGAAGGCTGTGGAGGAAAAGGAAGATATTGTAGAGGATATCGAAGAAGCACCCTCCACTTACACTACCGGCGAAGAAGCAACAACCGGTCTTGCTGCCTTACTTAAAAATATTAAATTGTAATTAGCATACTTAAATTTGCACAATTTTAGTTATTGTGTTCATGATCAATAAAGAAAGTATATGTGCAAATTGCAGACCATGTTTGAAGAAGGCTTTTACACCCTAACCCTATCATATGAAAAGAGATCGGATAGGAAGAGTTATGTACTGACCCCCAAAAGTTAGACTTTATTAGCGAGACAGCTTCGGCTGCCTCGTTAATTTTATGCATTGATATATCCGTGTGTCTATATTTACTGTATTCTTACTTTACTATTTACGCTCTTTTTTGATAAATAAGAAAGACATAAACCATCTTGTTTTACTATTACTTAAGATATGAAATGATGTTTTCTTCTTTTAAAAATTCATACTGATATATCTTTCTCCGGTATCCGGAATCATGGATAATACTCTTTTTCCTTTTCCAATCTCCTTTGCTTTTACAAGTGCCGCATATACTGCAGCTCCTGCCGATATTCCGCAAAAGATACCTTCCTTACTAGCAAGATTTTTAGAGGTCTCAATGGCATCTTCATCAGTTACATGAATAATCTCATCGAATATTTTGGTATTCAGGGTATCCGGAATAAATCCAGGACCGGTTCCGACTATTTTATGAGGTCCAGGTTTTCCCCCTGCAATGACTGGAGAATTTTTTGCTTCCACTACATAGATTTTAAGCTCCGGCAGATGTTCTCTTAATACCTCACCCACTCCGCTGATGGTGCCGCCGGTACCTGCTGTGGCTACAAATACATCTAATCTTCCATCCATCTGCTCAAGTATCTCTTTTGCAGTCGTCTTTTTATGCGCCTGTGGATTCGCCATATTCTGAAACTGGTTCGGCATAAAACTATCCGGTATTTTTGCTAAAAGCTCCATCGCCTTATTAATACTACCCTGCATCAGCTCCTCAGCCGGGGTGAGTATCACCTCTGCTCCGTAAGCCTTCATTAATTTCACTCTTTCAATACTGGCAGAGGCCGGCATTATAATAATTGCTTTATAACCTCTCGCTGCTGCCACCATGGAAAGTCCTATCCCCGTATTCCCGGAGGTTGGTTCAATTATGGTTGATCCGGGCTTTATAAGACCCTGTTTCTCTGCTTCTAAAATCATATGAAGGGCAGCTCTATCCTTTACTGATCTTCCCGGATTAAGATACTCAAGCTTTGCATAGACATCCGCAGATTCCGGAAACGGTAGTCTGTTCAGTTTTACAATAGGCGTATTTCCGATTAGTTCTGTTATGCTTTTTGCAATCATCTTATCACCATCCAATTAGTTTATTAAATCCTTAATGTCTGAGTCTCCTTCGATAAATCCTAATTCCTTTGTTAAATCAGCAAAAGCCTGGAAGATGTCTTCATCAATTTGAGAGATAAATGTAACTCTGTCAAATGCACTTTCAATGATATCTAACTCAGTTTCCTGTCCTGTGATATCCTTAATTTGTTTCACAATAAGTTGTGTCGTTTCCTGTCTGTTGTTCTGAATGAAATCGATTGATTTCTCATGGGCCTTTATAAAGTTTTCCACTGCTTCAGGATTCTTCTCCAGAAAATCCTTTTTTACTACCAATACCGTAGCCGGGACATTGCCTTCCCATGGTAAGTCATAAGCGTCTACAACTACCCTTGCGACCCCTTTCGCTTCCATAAGTGATGCCCACGGCTCCGAAACTAAAGCCGCATCAATTTGCTTTTGTTCAAACAGACCCATCATGGTAGCAGGTTTTTGCGGTAGTCTTTCTATAGTTCCACCATTTTCTTCTACTGCCAGCCCTTGCTCCTTCAACATCTTACGAAGGAGAAGATCATGGGTACATCCCGTAGATGGAGTGGCCACAATCCTTCCCTCCAAGTCCTTCAGACCATTGAAATCAACATCATTTCTTACCACCAATACATTTTCACCTATAGTTGAATTGGCAATAACTACAACATCTCCGCCCTGTAGATACCGGTTGATAACAGGCCCCGGCCCAACATATCCTATATCAATTTGACCGGTGGATAATGCATCCATAAATAAAGAGCCATTAGGAAACGTACTGGTCTCTATCTTATAATCCTTTAATTCCTCCTGATAATATCCTTTTTCAATTCCTACCATTGCCGGTGCATGGGATAAGTTTGGAAAATACCCAACCTTGATTTCTTTCTCGGTACTTTCACTTTTAGAGCAGCCTGCAAAAAGTAGTGTAGCCGTTAATAATGTCGCTACCAGTAATGTTATTTTTCTCATTTGATATACCTCCGCGTATCCTGTTTTTTATAATTAAATTGATGCGTTATTTCATAACATCAATTTCTTATCTTCTCTTCCTTTTCTGATACTTGATTCCTTATATTCTACAATTCAACTATTTCATCTCTTATATTTTTATATTTATAAATTATTACTTTACCTCTTTTTATCTTTATATCTCTATATCTTTATATTTTTATATCTTTTTACTTCTTTTTATATCTCATATAACTTCTGATGCAGTTCATCTATATCCTATCTTCCCTTTTAATTAATCATAAAATAGTCACAAGCATCAAACTGTTTTTTATGAGCCGGCAAGACCCCAACGCTTCATAACCTTTAACTCTATTCTTTTAAATATCAGGTTGTCCGTAAGTAAGCCGGTAGCTGCGATGATTACCATAATGGACAGCACGGTACTCATATTTCCCATATCTCTGCCCCACATAAGTATCTGTCCAAGTCCCCTTCCGGTTCCTAGAATTTCGGCAGCCATTAAAGCTCTCCAACAAAATGCCCAGGACAGTCTCATACCGGTAATCATATGAGGAACACAAGCCGGTAAAACAACTTTTGCAAACAACCCCATTTTTTTATACCCAAGGTTTTTACCACATCGGATCAATATAGGGTCTACATTCTTTATCCCGGTTGTTGTACTGATAATCATATTCCATAAACCACCAAGAACGACTACAAAGATAATAGACGCCTCCCCCAGCTTAAACCATAAAAGTGCTAAAGGAAGCCAAACTACGCTGGGTACGGATTGGAGTGATATAACAAAAGTACCTATTGTCTCATCTGCCAATTTATTCACCGCCAGAAAAATTCCCATCAGTACTCCTATTATAAGGGATATCGTATACCCAATTAAGATTCTTCGAAAACTATGAAGAATTGCAATAGTAAAACCACCTTCAGTAAAGCCATTCTTTAAGGTATCCATCACCTGAAACGGTGACGGAAACAGAAATTCCGGCCATATACCTATTCTATATACCGCCTCCCATAGTATTATTATAATCGCGAGAAAGGCTATTCTCTTTAATGCTATACTCATCTCCCAATTCCTCCCTTGCTACTTTCTCAATTTCAACCTTAAGAATCTTATAAATTTTTTCTTCCATATAAGTGAGATTGGGATCAGCCACCTGTCTCGGATAGCTTAATTCAATCTTAATATCGTCCACGATTCTTCCCGGTCTGGTTCCCATAATGATTACTCTGTTAGATAATTTAACAGCCTCCCTGATGTTATGGGTAACAAAAATGATTGTTTTTTTGGTTTCCATCCAAATCTGCTGTAATTCATCATGTAAAAGCATTCTTGTCTGTTCATCTAAGGCAGAAAACGGTTCATCCATCAGCAGTATTCTAGGATTCATCACAAGACTTCTGGCAATGGAAACTCTTTGTTTCATTCCTCCGGATAACTGATAAGGATAATAATTCTTAAACTTGGATAAATGTACCTTTCTTAGAATGTCCTCGGTCTTTTCTCGAATTTCATCCGGGTTTTTACATATATTTTTTAAGCCAAACGTAATATTGTCGTATACATTCAACCATGGAAATAATGCTGCATTCTGAAACACCATAATTCTATCTGTATGGGTGCCCTTTACTTCAGCATCATCCACAGTTACCTGTCCGCTCGTTGCTTTCTCAAGGCCTGCTATGATATTAATCAGAGTTGACTTTCCGCAGCCGGAAGGACCTATCAGAGAAAGGAAAGTTCCTTCTTCAACATCGAAATTAATGTTTTTAAGGATCTCCATATCATCAAATGTCTTATGAATATTCTTAATTTTTATCATTCAAGCCTCCTTAATATAGTATTCATATCAATTTAGTAGGATTTATTTGTTGAGATAATCATATACTATTAAATAAAATTCGTCAAGCCCTTTTCTAAAATTTTATATTTTATGATAAAAACAAAAAGTTTCCCTTGATCTAATTGGAAGGCCTTTTATTATATGGGAATTTCGGAAATTTTTCTTATATAATAAAAAAGCAGGCTAATTTCAAGATTTACCCATGTAAGATATGTAAATCCTCAAATTAGCCTGCTTATATAGAATCCTTCTTATTATATATTCATCAACTTAAAAGCTTATAATTTCCAAAATGTATAAGATGAGAAAAGTAATAGCACCCATGCTTATTAATTGGAAGGAAAGTAAAAGCCATATCAGTCCCTTTCCCCGTCTGACTGATTTTGTAAGCTTCTCCATAGCTGTCTGCATCACCTGATGGTTCTCTTTATATTGATGGAGTGTCTGTTTTTGTAGCTCCACTAAAACATCAGAAATCCGATTTACTAAATTCTTGTCCAGTTCCTCCAGCTTATAATTCGTTTGAATCTGTGTTGCTAACAAATTCTCTATTAGTTCAAGTTGCTTGTTTTCCTTGTCTTGAAGCTTCCTACTCTGCTCTAGATATCTATTTTCGTCACTATCTTTCATTTCTTCCAGATGTTTCAGCATCTTATCATTTATTTCCTTAAGATAAGTTAAATCCAAAGCCGACTGGACATTTGAGAACCTAGTATCTGATGGTCTGTTATGGAAGTTCTCCAGATGATTTGAATACTCCTCAATATGAGTTTTATATTTTTCCAGAGTGTCTCTATATTCAGCTAGTTTCTGTTCGTACTTTGCTGCCATTTGACCGGAATGGTTTAGCTTTATACCATTCTCACTTTTTTTAAGACTTACTTCTTTACCTACTGATGTTCCAAACGAAAATAGATTCATAATCTTCTTCTCTCCTTAGTATAATCAGGCTTTTATCCCAAATAGCATCTTCTTAATCCCTGTCTTTTTTGCTTCGGAATTATTCTTTACCCCTTTGTTGTCTGCTTCTTTCACCATATCCTCATCAATTACCGTACCAAAGGATTCGGCTACCACCGTCTTATAGTTTCCTGGCGTCTCTTGTTTAAAGTCACCTAACTGTTCCTGCGTGCAGCTCTTAATCTCTTCATTTAAAGAGAGCATCTTCTGATCCAGATATGAAATTATTTTAGAGCATTCTTTTAACTCGTTTCGAATATGTTCCGGTGCGTTACCTTCAAATTTATAATATATCTTATGTTCTAAACTGGCCCAGAAATCCATGGCAATGGTTCTTATTTGTATTTCTACCTTTGTATCCACAGTTCGATCTGAGAGAAACACCGGTATAGATACTATCATATGATAGCTGGTATAGCCATTTTCTTTCGGCTGTATAATATAATCTTTTATTTTGAGTATTTTGATATCACTTTGTTTGCGTATAAGATCGGCAATTCGGTAAATATCAGAGGTAAATGTACATATGATTCGAATACCTGCAACATCATTTACATATTTTACAATGTTATCAACTGTCAGCTCTTTATTGTTATGTCTTAATTTCTTTGCTATGCTTTGTGGTGTTTTTATTCTTGATGTTATATGTTCAATCGGATTATATTGATGTGCCAGCTTAAACTCATTATTTAGTATCTCCAGTTTCGTACTAATTTCTTTTAATGCTGCATCGTATAAGAGCAGAGCATTACTCCATTCCTCAGCCTCGTCATAAAACACGGGTAATTCCATCTTTTAATCACAACCTTTGTCTATATAATATGGATCTTTTTCTTTCCTGGTAACGCTAATTAGTACATTACCACTCTTTTTGCAGCGAAGAAACCTGCGAAGTATTATCAATCGATTTATTCATATCTTGTTCATTAATATAATTATATCATATAAATATGAACTTTCCTTGAAGTTTTCGATTCTTAATGAAAAATTAATTTATAAGCCTCAAATGGTATACCATAAGCATAGTAAAATTTAAGGATGAATCTTTACTAAATACCTATTTTGTCTTTATAATGCACACATTTGACTTTTTTGCGAAAACATTAAAAAATTATTAAAATTTTTTGAAAAAATTGGTTGACATACAAAAAAGTAATAGATATAATATTGGCAGACTATTACAGAAAGTGAGGTAAAACATATGAAGTTTAGAAACATTCATTCAATCAATTTAATACAGAACGCTTTATGTGAGATTACCTCATGGATTCCGAAAATTTAGCATTGTATTCGTGTGTCTAATCCTGCCTTGCTGCCAACAGGAGACGCCAATGATTACAACCGATTTTCAGCTACTATGCCGCGGTATATCTTACTGCGGCTTTTTTGTATGCATTAGTAGTCATTAACCTGTTGAGGCGGGTTATATATTTCAGCATCATGGAAATGCGGGAACGGAGGGATTTATGAACAAAATATCTTATTATTTAAAGAAATATTGGTATGCCTATGCTTTTGCTATCCTATGTATTGTGATAGCTGTATCTTTGGATATGATATCACCACTGGTAACAAAGCAGGTAATCGATAATGTAATTGTGGGGGGAGAAGTTGATTTACTACCGAAACTGCTTGGTATGATTCTTATGATTAGCGTTGGAAGATGTATCTTTCAATATGTAAAAGAATTAAGCTTTGATTTTGTAAGTTCAAAAATATCGCTAAAAATAAGAAAGCATTTATTTAAACATATTCAGAGGTTATCCTTAAGCTTTTTTGATAAAAACAATACCGGTGAGTTAATGTCCCGGGTAAAGGACGATGTCGACCGGCTTTGGGCTGCCATCAACTATGTCAGTATGTTGCTGATTGAGGTAATCATTCATACTGGGCTGGCTTTGTTTTTCATGTACCGCTTAAGCCCTTCGTTGGCTATCATACCTACCATTGTATTACCCTGTGTTGCAATACTTGCCTTCTTTATGGAAAGTAAACTAGGAAAGATCTATGAACAGATCAGCGAGGAAAATGCAAAACTAAATACAGTGGCACAGGAGAATCTATCCGGAGTAAGAACGGTTAAGGCCTTCGCCAGAGAAAAACATGAAATCAGTAAGTTTTTATCCCATAATAAGAAGTACTACGACCTAAATATGAAACAATCTAAGGTGTTTATTAAGATTTATCCATATTTTCAATTAATCACAAAACTGCTACCTCTCTTTATTGTAATACTGGGCGGTTATCAGGTAATAAATGAAGATATATCACTGGGTACCCTCGGAGCCTTTACTGAGTATTCAATGAATATTGTATGGCCTATGGAAATGCTTGGCTGGCTTTCGAATGATTTTGCAGCTGCCGTTGCTTCCTATAAGAGAATCAAGAAAATATTTGCTGAACAGCCGGTAATTAAAGAAATTGATGAACCTGTTGTTCTGGATGAAGTAAAAGGTGCCATTCAATTTGATAATGTCTCCTTTTCCCTAAATGATAAGACGATTCTCTCCGGAATCAGTTTTGATCTGACTGCCGGAAAAACCATTGGTATTATGGGTGCAACCGGTACCGGCAAAAGCTCCATAATTAATCTTTTACAAAGATTTTATGATACCACGGAAGGTGAAGTACGTTTAGACGGTGTTAACATTAAGGATATGTCTCTTAGGCAGCTGAGAAAAAGTATATCCTTAGTAATGCAGGATGTATTCCTTTTCTCAGATACCATCAATGAAAATGTAAAAATGGGTAAAAAGTATCTGGTAAGACAGGAAGATATCATAGACGCCGCCGATGACGCCCAAGCCAGGGAGTTTATTGAACGAATGGAGGAAAAGTACGAAACGATTATCGGTGAAAGAGGTGTGGGTTTATCCGGTGGACAAAAACAAAGAATCAGTATTGCCAGAGCTTTAGCTAAGAATACTCCTATACTGGTACTGGACGATTCCACCTCGGCCCTTGATATGGAAACCGAGCATCTGATTCAAAAAGCTCTTACTGATGTAACCTCAACCAAGATAATCATAGCCCATAGAATTTCCGCTGTCCGAAACGCGGATGAAATTATCATCTTAGAAGACGGTAAAATTACAGAGCGGGGAACCCATGATACCTTATTACAGGCTAAGGGTTATTATTACAAAACTTATATGGCTCAATATGGGGATTACTTAAAAGATGAGGAAATTTTAAATAATTACAGAACCAACAACAAGGAGGTGGCAGCATGTCAGTAAACGCAACAAAGGAAGATGAATTACTACGCTCCGTCAAAAAACGGAATACTTTAATGCGGTTATTTCGTTATCTATTAACCTATAAATTAGTAATTGTAGCTGTTATTTTTATCATGATCATAACCGTATCTATATCCATCCTCAACCCTTTAATCATAAGGAGGGCTGTCGATGTGCATATAGCCAAACGGGATATGAACGGACTTCTAATCCTAGGCGGCTTTACGCTTTGTTTAAATATTATATTTGTACTACTGGTTAAGCTTCGGATGTATCTTATGGCAAAGATATCAAATGACGTTTTATTAACTATTCGACAGGAGCTTTATACTCATATTCAAAAATTAAGCTTTAGTTTTTTTGACAGCCGTCCTACCGGTAAAATTCTTGCACGAATTATCGGAGATGTAAATTCTCTTAAGGATGTTCTCTCGAACAGTGTAACAACATTGATACCGGACTTTATAACCATATGTGCCGTTGTAGTTATCATGCTGATAATGAACTGGAAGTTGGCTCTGGCTGCTTTAGCAACACTTCCGCTTATGTTATTCGGATTATGGTATATACAGACCAGATCCCATATCCGGTGGCAGGTTCATAGAAAGAAAAGTTCTAACTTAAATGCCTTTATCCATGAGGATCTGTCCGGTATGAGAATTATTCAAAGCTTTACCGCGGAGGATGAAACAGAAGAATCCTTTGACCATCTCTTAAAAGAGCACAGAGATTCCTTTATTCATGCCATTGTTTTAAATGATGGTTTCTTCTCGGTAGTAGACATAAGCTGGGGTCTTGGTACAATAGCCATGTATTATGTTGCAGTAAAGCTTCTTGGTATTACCGATGCCAATGTTGGTACTTTAATTGCTTTTGGTATGTTTATCGGTATGTTTTGGCATCCGATTATGAACCTTAGTAATTTTTATAATCAATTGATTACCAATATAACCGGTGCGGAACGTATCTTTGATATTCTGGATACCAAGCCCGATATTGCTGATGCCGGGGATGTTATAGATCTTCCTCAGATTAAAGGTGAAGTCCGCTTTGACCATGTATCCTTTGCATATGATGAAGATACACAAGTTTTAAACGATGTCAGCTTTAAGGTAAAGCCCGGTGAAACCATCGCTTTGGTAGGACCTACCGGTGCTGGAAAAACTACGATCGTTAATTTAATTAGTCGATTTTATGATGTTCAAGAAGGACATATCTATATTGATGGATATGATGTAAAAGATGTATCGATTGAAAGTCTTAGAAATCAAATGGGAATTATGACACAAGATAACTTTCTTTTCTCAGGAACCATCAAGGAAAACATCCGCTATGGTAAACTGGATGCAACCGATGAGGAGATCATCGCCGCGGCAAAAGCCGTAAATGCCCACGACTTTATTATGAAAATGGAAAAAGGGTATGACACAGAGCTTCAGGAAAGGGGTAACGGACTATCCATCGGGCAGCGTCAGCTTCTAGCCTTTGCAAGAACCATGGTTTCCATGCCTAAGATCTTAATCCTTGATGAAGCCACCTCCAGTATCGACACCCATACAGAAGTTTTAGTTCAACAAGGAATCGAGGCTTTATTAAAAGGAAGGACCTCTTTTGTTATCGCTCACCGCTTATCTACGATCCGTAAAGCAGATCGGGTATTTGTCATCGATGAGGGTAAGATATTAGAAGAAGGCAGTCCGGATGAACTTCTTGCTAAGAGAGGATTGTACTACCATCTTTATATGGCACAGTTTAAAAATATATAAGATAACCCTTAATAAAGGATGGATCTTATATGCTGTATAATAATAAAAAAGTACCACCATTTATAGATATCAATCTAAAGAATGGTGGTACTTTTTATTAAATATTAGAACCGGATTATTCATGGAATATTCCTTAGATAATCAATACATCAAGAAATCAAAGGAGTATTAGAGGATGTAAGAAATGATTAGATAAGGTAATGCTTCATGAGTATCTGGGTTATATATTATTTTATATTTTTATATATTACTGTTGTCTATTTCATAATATCTAACAATATTGTGGCTTAACGTCCTTAATATCTCCTCTTCGGTATCGTTATAATAAAGCTGGTACCTTTTTTAAACTGGGAACGGACTTTGATCTTTCCGGTATGTGCCATGATTATTAATTTTGCCAATGACAACCCTAGACCATGACCACTGATATTCTGATTCCTTACATGTTCGGAACGGTAAAACCGATCAAATATATGATCCACGTCCTTCTTCGTCATTCCGATCCCGGTATCCTGTACAGTGATAACGCAGTCACCGTTCACCTTCTGGCATAGAATATTGATTTCGTCTCCCTCTTTCGTATATTTTACAGCATTATCGATAAAGACACGAATGGCCTGCTTTAAAGATTGTTTATCCCCATATACGATAACATCTTCTAATACAGGGCTGTTAATAATACGGTTCCCAGCGACTAACTTGGTCTCTTTTATCATGTCCTCAACTACGATACGCATGTTGAATCTTTTCTTAATCAATTTAAGGGTTTTCTTATCATGCCTTGATAAAAATAACAGCTTTTCTACCAAATCCTGCATTGATCTGGCTTCATTTTGAATGGCTTCTATGGATTCGTGAAGTACCTCTTCATTTGTAGTTCCCCAACGATTTAATAGGTTAATATATCCCTGAATTACTGCAATTGGCGTCCTTAGCTCATGAGAAGCATCGGAAACAAATTGTTTCTGGCTTTCATAGGAGGTTTCAATTCGGTCTAACATAGCATTAATAACGTTCGCCAGATCCTTTAATTCATTTTTTGTTCCCTCTACATTTAACCGTTCACTATGAAGATTATTTACTGTCAGTCGATTTGCTGTCGCTGACATAATTCTAACCGGTTCAAATAGTTTAACATCACTTTTTTTACCCTTGCGGATAATCAATGCCACAATCGCAAGATAGGCTATAACTAATTTCCATAACAGAGACAAAAAATTGTGGTAGCTTCCGGTCAGGTCATATTGAAACTGTGCGTAATATATATCATCTTCGACTCTAAATTCTTTCTCTTCACTGATAACCAATATATTACTTTCACTTTTACGATCAAAATGTATTCCATAGAAAAATGCTTTTTCTGAGTTTGGTAAATATGCAATATCATTATAGACTACTTTTTTACTTTTACCCATTTCAATTTTCATCGATAAACCCTGCATAAAATATGGATTTACGCATTCTTCACCGACATTCTCTTTCATTGCGGAGATAATCTGTTCTGCCATTTGATCGTAATTCTCTTTTTCCGAATACATATATAGAAGAAAAAAAACAACCATGAACAATACCCCATGGGTTAACATCAGTTTTAAATAAGCCATCGAAATACGAAAAGCCATGGATAAACGAAAATTGCTTAAAAAAACTTCTTTCTTTTTACGTATTGGGAGGATAACTTTTCTTAATAACTTACGTACTATTTCTATTAATCTGCTACTCATATCTGTCAGCGTAATTACGCCTTCCTCCCCTCTGTCCCCGCGTAGAATAATCAAATATACACCGTTTGTTAACTTTTATATTGCTTAGGCACTGGTCTTACTATTTCATTATGTTTTCTTTCATATGAATTCCGTATGTTCTTACACGGTCAAGCTCGATCAAATGTGTTTTATCAACAAATACGGGGGCTTATCCACATATTAACTTTATGACTTAAAATTAACCTTAATGTTAACTAATCCTTTATGATATATCCTACACCCCGAACCGTTGAAATCAAATGTCCACCATACTTCTCATCAATTTTTTGACGTAAATATCTTATATATACATCAACCACATTGGTATCACCAAAATACTCATAATCCCATACGTGGTTTAAAAGCTGTTCCCTAGTTAAAACTATGTTCTTATTTCTCATCATATATTCTAATAGTTCATATTCCTTTTTGGTGAGAGTTAATTCTTCGTCTTTGTAATATGCACTATGGCTCGTTAAATTCAATTTAATATCACCAATTTGCAAGGTTTCAACTTTTAACTCATTACCGGTGTTTTTCTTACGATTTAAAGCCACTCTAATTCTTGCCAGCAATTCTTCAATCGCAAAAGGCTTTGTCATATAATCATCTGCTCCTGTATCAAGTCCGGCTACCTTATCCGTAACATCATCCTTCGCTGTAAGCATAATAATCGGAACCTGTGATTCTAAACGAATTCTTCGGCAAACTTCAATACCGCTCAAACCGGGAAGCATGATATCTAATATAACTAAATCCACATTTTCTTTTAATGCTTTCTCCAATCCCAGTCGTCCATCTCCCGCAATCAAAATCTCATAGCCTTCATGCTTTAATTCCAGTTCTAAAAATCTTGCGATTTTTGCTTCATCTTCTACGATCAATATTTTTGCCACTCCAATAACCCTCCTTATCAATTAAACAATATCCTCTCTTCATTGTATCGGTAACCGCTATTTTTTTCAATATCTGTATATTAAAATTCTATTAGAATTCAAGAACCGATGAAGAGCCTGACCTGTTGATGTTTCATCCATGGTATCAGTCATCGGTTTAGAAACAAATAAGAGCCGGATAACCGGCCCTTATTTGTTTTTATTTTACTTCCCCCGTACTTGAGAATATACGGCCATTACAGTTGATTCTGTCTAAAAAGCCGATTTCCCTAATACCTGTTACTTTATATATAACGGACAAGCCATCATAATCTTACACTTATTTTATAATTTTTTAATTTTTTTGTCGAATAATAGAACAATAAAGTATGATACTCCAGTTTATATTTTTAATCATTTATAATTTATCATTCATGTTGTATACTTTATCGCTAATTATATTCATATCACATAAAATTTTTTATTATCTAAAGATTATGTATAAAATTAGTCGCTTAGTATCTATTATCGACATACCTTTGATATACATAAGAGCATAAAAAACAGGCGTCCCTTATGAATATAATTCTTATACTCTATCAGGAATGCCTGTTTTTTCCATAATAAGTTACTTTAACAATTGATTTTATATTAAATTAGATTATAATACGCTTTTTACCGCTTTAACTACATTTTCAGTCGTAAATCCGAACTTTTTGAAGAGAACGCTAGCAGGAGCAGAAGCTCCAAAGCCCTTCATGGTAATTGTGGTTCCGTCAAGTCCAACATATTTACCCCAACCGAAATCTGCAGCAGCTTCAACCGCAACTCTTGCTCTTACACTCTTTGGCATAACACTTTCTTTATATTCCTCAGATTGAGCTTCATAAAGATCCATGGAAGGCATACTTATAACTCTTACATCCACACCTTCTTTTGCCAGTTCAGCCTGTGCATTTAATCCTAATTCTACTTCAGATCCACTTGCCATAATAATAGCATCCGGAACATTCTTCTTAGAATCAGATACAATGTATCCACCCTTTAATGCTTCTTTTGATGATCCTGCTAACTGCGGAAGATTCTGACGGGATAATACCAGTGCCGTCGGAGTCTTTGTAGAAGTAATCGCATAATACCAAGCTGCGATACATTCCTTTGCATCAGCCGGTCTAAATACGGTAAAGTTCGGCATTGCACGAAGCATCGCCAATTGTTCAATCGGCTCATGAGTCGGTCCGTCTTCTCCAACACCGATACTGTCATGGGTAAGAACAAAGGTTAAAGGAAGCTCCATTAATGCAGCCAATCTTGCCATAGGTTTAACATAATCACTGAATACAAAGAAGGTAGATACAAATGGTCTTAAACCACCATGAAGTGCAAGACCATTACCGATGCCTGCCATTGCCAGCTCTCTTACACCAAAGTGAAGATTGCGGCCTTTGTAATCATCCTTTGAGAAATCTCCCATATCACTCATATAAGTCTTAGTTGAAGGCGCTAAGTCTGCACTACCTCCAAAGAAGTTAGGAAGAATATTCTTAATTCGGTTGATAACTTGTCCGGAAAGATTTCTGGTTGCTTCCGGCTTATCTGCATATGCCCAGAACTCATCATTATCAATTAAATCCTTCGCTGCGTTTGCATCATGGAATTTATCCCATAATTCCTTCATCTCAGGATACTCACTACAATATTTTTCAAACAGTTTATTCCACTGATCCTCAACTTTTGCATTCTCTTTCGCGATTGCTTTGTAATTCTCATATATTTCTTCCGGAACTTCAAAAGCTGTTTCACTGGTCCAACCAAGTTTTTCTCTTAATGCTCTGACGTTATCTACACCTAAAGGTTCTCCGTGAGCACTAGCCATTCCTTCTCTAGGGCTACCATGTCCGATTTTTGTTTTTACGGTGATCATGGAAGGTCTTGTTAAATCAGCTTTTGCAGCTTCAATTGCTGCACCGATTTCTTCTAAATTGTTACCATCTTCTACAACCAAGGTCTGGAATCCAAACGCTTCAAAACGTTTTTTCACATCCTCGGTAAAAGCGATATCAGTACTACCTTCAATTGATATTTTATTTGAATCATATAAAACAATTAATTTACCCAGGCCAAGGGTTCCTGCCAGTGACATAGCTTCAGAGGTAATACCCTCCATCATACAACCATCGCCGCCCAGTACGAAAGTATAATGATCAACAACCGGATAACCTTCCTTATTAAAGGTGGCTCCAAGATGAGCTTCTGCCATTGCCATACCTACTGCCATTGCCATACCTGCTCCTAAAGGACCGGTAGTAGCTTCTACGCCTACGGTATGTCCATATTCAGGATGTCCCGGTGTTAAAGATCCATCCTGTCTAAATTGGGATAAATCTTCTGAGGTTAAACCATATCCAAATAAATGTAATAAAGAGTATAACAGCATGGAACCATGTCCACCTGATAATACGAATCTGTCCCTATTTGCCCATTTGGGGTTTGCCGGATTGTGCTTCATGTGTTTAGCCCACAGCTCATAAGACATAGCTGCTGCACCAAGGGGAAGTCCGGGGTGTCCTGAGTTTGCTGCTTGAACGCCATCAGCTGACAATACTCTGATCGCATTTACTGACATTGTATCGATGTTACTCATTGTATTTCCTCCTTATATAAATATATTGTTATATTAAATATTTATCATTTTAATTATTCACCAAATTAAGACCTGCAATCCTTTATTTATCGTTTATAGAAACTATTCTTCTTGCCCGGAAAATGCATTTAATTCATAATTAAAAAATAAATACATACTTATAGCTTATAATGCTTATCAGATTGTTAATAATATCGCATACATACTAAATATACAATAAAATTGCTGTGAAAGCAATCGTCAAATGTCACACACATTTCCATAAATAATAGATTATCTTTGTTTATTTAATCAACTAATGCCATATACTTAGTTTCAAACTGATCTACAGTCATCGGTTTGGGATAGTAAATGCCTTGAATAATATCACATTCTACCACAGAAAGAAACTTTATCTGCTCTTTGGTTTCTATACATTCTGTTACAATTTTCATGTACAGATCCTTCGCCATGGATACCCATATTTAAAACGCGATATCTACTAATAAAAAGTATTAGCGGTATCCTTCTGTTCTTAGGTTTTGTATCTTCAATGGATTCCTTCTGCGTGAAATCAATAAATATAAAACCCGCGAAATATTATTAGTATAATTATATATTTTTTCTATATGCTATTTGGAAATAAATTTATATACTGTCTCATTGTAGTGACATAAGCTTACTTTAACCTTTACTTTCTATATTTGTAATTTTTTTTATAATGATTTGCCAATTTAATTCCATAAATATTATATAGTATTTTTTATAAAAACGCCATGAAGTATATTATATAATTATATCTCTGTATTGAAAATAAAGTTAAGTTTGATGGCTGTTTTATAAAGGTTTATTGACTGGTTTAAAGATTCATATACTATTATGTATAATTGTTATAAATAATGCAAAAAAAGACCTCTTAAAAGGTCTTTTAATGAGACATCGGGGATTCGAACCCCGGACACCTTGATTAAAAGTCAAGTGCTCTACCGACTGAGCTAATATCCCATAAATATTAATTTCATATATTACTATCTATATATTTTATATATTTTTGGCAATGCAAATGCCCAGAGCCGGAATTGAACCAGCGACACGAGGATTTTCAGTCCTCTGCTCTACCAACTGAGCTATCTGGGCAAGGTCAACTTCGTTGGCCTATGAAGATGGATTGTCCATTTCTTCTTGGGTAAACGAAACTATTTAATTATATTCTCAAGATGTATTGGAATTCCAGTACTCTTGATTTGAGTTGCGGGGATAGGATTTGAACCTATGACCTTCGGGTTATGAGCCCGACGAGCTTCCAGACTGCTCCACCCCGCGATAATTTTCTGGTCCGCTACTGGTTACTCTTTTATAACAGACTTTTTTTGGCTTTCACCAAATGGATGGAGAAGGATTCGAACCTTCGAAAGCGTCGCTAACAGATTTACAGTCTGCCCCCTTTGGCCACTCGGGAACCCATCCATAGATTAATTTTATTGCTAACAATTAAATTGTTAAGCCGATGATCGGACTCGAACCGATAACCTGCTGATTACAAGTCAGCTGCTCTGCCAATTGAGCCACATCGGCATATTCAGTTTTGTTATTTTGTCAGAGCTCGTGCTCCGCTCGATATGCTCTGTCTATTATAATTTATTCTAAATTATAATCATAAATTGAGCCACATCGGCATGTAATATATTTCAGAGTGCTTACTCTGGAGTGGGACCTATAGGGCTCGAACCTATGACCCTCTGCTTGTAAGGCAGATGCTCTCCCAGCTGAGCTAAGATCCCATGGGATTATTATGTACCAAGCCACATATTTCATCCTATGTAAATAATGTAACTGATTTTTCATAATAATTTATATACTTGGTTGAATTTTGGTTTTCATCATAATGGTTTTCACCATTTACGACCCAGAAGGGACTCGAACCCTCGACCTCCGCCGTGACAGGGCGGCGCTCTAACCAACTGAGCCACTGGGCCAAAGTACATCTACACAAGAAAATGTTCATCCATTGAGTTCAAACTCTTTTGACTTCGTCCAAAGAGTTATCTCTTTCAACTGTAAACCTTTTTTAGGTCAAGCCCTCGACCTATTAGTAACAGTCAGCTACATGTGTTACCACACTTCCACCTCTGTCCTATCTACCTGATCGTCTTTCAGGGGTCTTACTAGCTTATGCTATGGGATATCTTATC
>NZ_JAEAGR010000024.1 GCF_015999265.1 Mobilitalea sibirica | reverse complement strand
TCCGAAAACTTCATAATAATAACTCCGTTCGACTTGCATGTGTTAGGCACGCCGCCAGCGTTCATCCTGAGCCAGGATCAAACTCTCATGTTTAAGTGTTTGAACCAGTCAGATAAACTCTAGCCTTTTGTAAGATTAAAACCGAAGTTTTTATCTTTCAAGCTGTTATCTTTACTGTTTTTGTGGTGTATCGATATTTTCATATCAATACGAGTTCGTAAAGTATTATCGTCTCTGACGAGACACTAATACTTAGTATCATCTCTGATACATCTAATGAAAATCTATTTTTGGAGCCATGTGATAACTCCATATTTTTAGAATTTTCAGGGTTGTTTCACTGTTCAATTATCAAGGTTCATTTGCTTTTAACGTTATATTTTATAACATGCCGAAACCGTTTGGTTTGTCATGTTTTCTTAACGCGTCAGCAAAAATAATATTATCACATGCATATTCCTTTGTCAACAACTTTTTGTTTTAATTTTTTCAATTTTTCAAAAAAAGAAAACAACATAGAGTGACAAATTTCAGGGTGTCATATCATACATACGAAAGAATGCCCTTTTAATGGGCATTCTATTCCAAAAACTATAATATAATTATACTTCAATATCATTAATTTTGTCTGTTTTTCTTAATCCCTTCAACCACAAGATCAACCGTACACACATATATAAATAACTCTGTGCAGAAATTTTAAAAGCCTCTCGTACTTAAACTGTTAACTTGAAACCAAATAACTTATTTCTTAGTCATTTAATCATCTTTTTTATTCAATGGGTATCTGCAGCTCTGTTATATATTCATTGGTATCATTCGTTTCCCACTCGCCTTTATGATAGATTTCCCTGATTGGACCAATTTTTGAATATCCGTTTTCCTTGATCCAGGAAAACAATGCATCAAAGGTTTTGCCAATTGTAGAAAATGGACCTTTATGAACAATGCATGCCATCTTTTCTACCGCCGGCAGTTCATATACTGCTATCTTTTCATTACTTTCAAAAGCCTTTGTGATAGGTTCCGCTACTTCTACATCCAGTTTCGAGGTCCCATCCATTTCTCCCCATCCGATATGATATAGCATCATACATGGTATGGTACGTTTTCCTCCTTTTTCATCAATGTAATCATTTACGTCCTTCCACATAGCCTCTAATTCATCATCAAATCTACTGCTGTGAAATGATTTTCTTACAGATGCCATAAGAATTGGCTCTACTCTTTTCATAGTTATTTCATTCATAATTGGTATGCCTCCATTCTTTATTAAAAATATGTTGGTTCGGAGACGTTCTAGTCTGTTGGCTTCTTTATTAAGTTTTTCTTCCAAGGACAAAGATTTATCTTCGAGCATTTCAATTAATATAAATAAGGGTATATCGTTATTTAATAATCCAGCTATCTCATCAAGAGAAAAATCAGCATCCTTTAAGGCCATTATTTTGTTCACGGTTACAAGTTGCTTTGCCTCATAATATCGATACCCGCTATATTTATCTACATAACTAGGTACCAAAATTCTGATTTTTTCATAATGATATAACGTGTCTACTGTTAATCCACTCAGCCTTGCGAACTCACCAATTCGATACATAAGAAACCTCCAACAAACTTTCACAGGTGTGCACCCCTGCCGTCTTTCATAATTGTAAGGCCTTGGGTAACCCGAGAGTCAATATACTATTTATTTTTTTCTAATTTTTTTATCTAATTTCTTTATTTGATTTTTTTACTATAGCTTTTTCTTTATTTATTCATATCATCTCTTTTTGTTCTGTCTAGATTTTTTACGTATGTATCCCTTCTTCTGTTTTTTTCTGTGAATGTCTCGTGGTTATTTAAATATTTCTAATTCCTGATTATAATTAATGCACTTTGTTTTTATCATATAACACAAAAAGGTCAATTGCAATTGCAATTGACCTTACTAATTTTTAAACGGAGAAAGAGGGATTTGAACCCTCGCGCCGGTTGCCCGACCTACACCCTTAGCAGGGGCGCCTCTTCAGCCTCTTGAGTATTTCTCCAAAATCTGAATTCCTATCTATTTATTAAATTATCTCCTCTGTTTTACAAAGGCAAAACCTAGTATATCAAATGCATTTTCGTTTGTCAACTGCTTTGCATTACTATTTCATATAAATTATTTCCTTTTGAATCGATTACTACAATTACAGGAAAATCTTCAACATAAAGTTCCCTAATGGCTTCTGTTCCAAGATCATCATAGGCTATTACTTTAGAGGATTTAATTTTTTTTGAAAGTAGAGCTCCTGCTCCTCCAACTGCAGCAAAATACACTGCTTTATTCTTAATGACAGAATTAATTACGTCCTGACTTCTTTTCCCTTTACCTATCATACCTTTCAAGCCTAAATCTAAAAGACTCGGTGTGTATTTATCCATCCTGCTGCTCGTCGTAGGACCTGCTGAGCCGATTACCTGTCCTTCTCTCTCCGGTGTCGGTCCCAGATAGTAAATAATATTGTTATTTATATCAAATGGTATTTCTTTTCCTTGTTCAAGCGCTTCATACATTCTCTTATGAGCTGCATCTCTGGCAGAATAGATTACTCCGGTAATGTAAACATAATCCCCTGCTTTAAGTTCTTTCACTATCTCTTCTTTTAATGGCGCGTTGATATACCGATCCAAAGCTTTTCCCCTTTTCATTTCTCGTTGATTTATCACTTATATAAAATCTTGTCATTTATATACTTTTTAAATGGGTAGCTATTTGGATTACTCATATAGCATTCCCATATTTATGAATATTATGTCCTTCCATTGTACATTCAACTAAGAATTTTATTATTTCACCCTTGTCGTTAAAATAAATCTATTCTAAATAATAAATACTTATATCTGATTATAGAATCTATAAATGTATCTTCTTTCATGTATGTTCTTCTTGTATCTCTAGTAAACGTGACTTAATATTTATAGAACTCTTTTTACATGCCGGTTTACGTGACAGCAGATATTAATTGCGACCGGAAGTCCTGCAATATGGGTAGGATAAGTCTCAATATTAACGCCCAGTGCAGTAGTTCTTCCTCCCAGACCCCCCGGACCGATACCAAGCTCATTAATCTCTTTTAAAATTACTTCCTCCAATTCCTGAATATGCTTTAATTCAGAACGCTTATCCAGATCTCTTGTTAATGCTTTTTTAGCTAAAACAGCACACTTTTCAAAGCTTCCTCCAATTCCTACTCCAACAACAATTGGCGGACATGCATTTGGTCCGGCCAATCTAACGGTCTCCAAGATCGCTCTTTTTACTCCTTCTTCCCCATCCGATGGCTTGAGCATATAGATTCGACTCATATTTTCGCTACCAAATCCTTTTGGAGCTACTGTAATTTCCATCTGGCTACCGGGTACAATCTCATAATGAATGATACCGGGTGTATTATCTTTTGTATTGTTTCTTATCAGTGGATCTGATACAACAGATTTTCTTAAGTATCCCTCTTCATAACCTTGGCGGATACCTTCATTTACCGCTTCTTCAAGATTTACTCCCTCAATATGAATTTCCTGTCCCAACTTTATAAAAATAATTGCCATACCCGTATCCTGACATATGGGAATGAGATCATTCTTGGCAATATCCAGATTCTCACTTAATTGTGCTAATATCTGTTTTCCAATTTTGGAGTCCTCTTTCTGGGCCGCTCCTCTAATTTTCTCTTCTACATCAGAAGCCAACGTATAGTTGGCTTCGATGCACATTTCTTTTATATTTTTAATTATTTCATCGGTATGAATACTTCTCATTCTATGCTCCATTTCCGGCACTTATATCTTACACAATGATATTTCATTATAAGTCAGATGATTTAAGATACAAAACTCCATCTCATATGAATTAATAAATTTTCGATACTATTCTTTATTCTCTTTCTCGATTGAGTTTACATCTAAATCAATATCCATTAGATTATCCTCTTCTGAATAATCTTCAGGCTCTATTACAGCATTCTCTTCTTCCATCTCTTTTTCCAGGTTATTTAAAACCTCTTCTTGTGTTGCTGTATCATTACTTTCTCTAACCTTAGCAACACTGGCTACGGTAATATCTTTTCCTGTACCAATATTGATCAGTTTCACACCGGATGTTATTCTGCCAAGCACAGAGATGTCACTAACCATTAACCGAATGATAATTCCTTCCGTGGTTATTATCATTATTTCATTATCTTCGTTAACAGCCTTCACTCCGATGACATCACCGGTTTTCTCTGTAATCTTATAACATTTCACACCTTTACCGCCACGACGCTGCACTGAGAACTCTTCCATATCAGTCCGTTTACCCATTCCATTTTCTGAAACAAACAGTAATTGTTCTCCCTGTGTATTTAGCTGCATACCAATCACTTGATCATCACCGGTCAAAGTCATGCCAATAACACCCATAGAAGTTCTACCGGTTGGACGTACATCTCTTTCATTAAACCGAATACACATACCGTTCTTTGTTATCAGGAAGATATCCTTTTGACGGTTGGTAGATTTTACCTCAATCAGATCATCATCTTCTCTTAAGCTAATTGCCTGAAGACCTGATTTACGAATATTTTGATAATCCTTAATCGGAGTTTTCTTAACAATACCGTTTTTCGTAGCCATAAATAAGAAACGGTCGTCCTTATATTCCTTAAGAGGAATGATAGCCGTAATTCGTTCCTCCGGTAAAAGCTGAAGAAGATTAATGATTGCTGTTCCCCTTGCTGTTCTACCTGACTCCGGTATTTCGTAAGCCTTCAGACGATAAACTCTTCCCTTATTCGTAAAGAACATAATATAATGATGATTTGTTGTCATCAAGAGATCTTCAATAAAGTCCTCCTCGATGGTTTGCATTCCCTTAATTCCCTTACCACCTCGGTGCTGACTTTTAAAGTTATCTATTGTCATTCGCTTGATATAACCCAGTCTAGTCATGGCAATAACCGTAGGTTCATTAGGAATCATATCTTCCATGGAAATATCATATTCATCATATCCGATGGAGGTTCTTCTTTCATCACCAAATTTATCACGGATAATTGTAATTTCTTCTTTAATAACACCCAATAACAGTTTCTCATCTGCAAGAATCGCTTTATACTCTGCTATTTTAGCCATGAGTTCTGCAAATTCCGCTTCAAGACGCTCTCTCTCCAAACCGGTTAAAGCACGAAGCCTCATATCAATAATTGCCTGAGCCTGTGCATCGGATAATGCAAAGCGTTCCATTAACCTTTCTTTAGCAATATTACCGCTTCTGGAGGAACGTACAATTTGAATTACCTCATCAATATTATCCAGAGCAATTAATAACCCCTGTAAAATATGTGCTCTTTCTTCTGCCTTATTTAAGTCATACTTTGTACGTCTTGTTACAACTTCCTTCTGATGTAGTAAATAATAATTTAGCATTTCATATAGATTTAAAACGCGGGGTTCATTATTTACTAGAGCAAGCATAATGACACCAAAGGTATCCTGTAGCTGTGTATGCTTATATAATTGATTTAAAAGGACATTTGCATTGACATCTCTTCGAAGCTCAATTACAATTCTCATACCTGTACGGTCTGATTCATCACGAAGTTCGGTGATACCGTCAATTTTCTTATCCTTAACAAGCTCTGCAATCTTTTCAATCAGTCGAGCTTTGTTTACCATGTACGGTAGCTCGGTTACAATAATACGAGGCTTTCCGTTAGACATAGTTTCAATTTCTGTTACCGCTCTAACCCTGATTTTTCCTCTACCTGTTCTATATGCTTCTTCAATTCCGGAAACTCCAAGTATTTCTGCACCTGTCGGGAAATCCGGCCCTTTGATGATTTCTAATAATTCTTCTATTTCAGTTTCACGATCTTCCTCAACCTGGTTATCGATTATTTTTAGCACACCATCAATTACCTCACGTAGATTATGAGGTGGAATATTGGTTGCCATACCAACGGCGATGCCTGTAGTTCCGTTTACTAAAAGATTAGGATATCTGGAAGGTAATACAACCGGTTCTTTTTCCGTTTCATCAAAGTTTGGTGAAAAATCTACCGTATCCTTGTTAATATCCGACAGCATCTCCATGGAAATCTTACTTAAACGGGCTTCTGTATAACGCATTGCAGCCGCGCTGTCACCATCTACGGAACCAAAGTTTCCATGTCCATCGATAAGTGGATATCTGGTAGAAAAATTCTGAGCTAATTTTACCAATGCTTCGTAAATGGAACTGTCTCCATGAGGATGATATTTACCCATGGTATCACCGACAATACGGGCACATTTACGGTGCGGCTTGTCAGGTCCATTATTTAACTCAATCATTGCATATAAAATTCTTCTTTGTACCGGTTTTAGACCGTCCCTTACATCGGGAAGTGCACGGGCGGCGATTACTGACATGGCATAATTAATATAAGACGTCTCCATTGTCTTTTTTAAATCGACCTCATGCACTTTGTCGAAGATATTGTCATCCATTCCTTTTCCTCCGTTTTCATCTTTTCAGGAATTACTTATCCTTTTTATCTTTCAGTATTTTCATTCCTTATACTTTGGTTTTGTTTAGATATCCAGATTCTTAACATATTTTGCATTCAGTTCAATAAACTCTCTTCTGGGTTCAACCTTATCACCCATTAAGGTTGTAAATGTTACATCAATTTCCGAAGATTCTTCTTCATCCATAGTAACCCGCAAAAGTACTCTTCTTTCCGGATCCATAGTGGTTTCCCAAAGTTGCTCGGCATCCATCTCTCCAAGACCTTTATAGCGTTGGATTTTATTATTACCATCTCTTCCAAGTTCCGTTAATATCTTATTTAGCTCATCATCACTATAGGCATATCTTACCGTTTTGCTCTTTTCCACTTTATACAGAGGCGGTTGAGCGAGATACACATATCCTTGTTTAATAAGCTCCGGCATAAAACGATAGAAAAACGTAAGTAGTAATGTACTGATATGAGCTCCATCCACGTCCGCATCTGTCATAATAATTATTTTATGATACCTGAGTTTTGAGATATCAAAATCATCAGAAATTCCGGTACCAAAGGCTGTTATCATGGCTTTTATTTCATTATTAACGAGAATTTTATCAAGTCTCGATTTTTCTACATTAAGAATTTTTCCTCTTAAGGGTAAGATAGCCTGTGTTGCTCTTGAACGAGCGGTTTTTGCAGAACCACCTGCCGAATCACCCTCAACAATATAGATTTCACTCTTAGCAGGATCTTTTTCAGAACAATCTGCCAATTTACCGGGAAGACTTGTACCCTCTAGCGCTGTTTTTCTTCTTGTAAGATCTCTTGCTTTTCTAGCCGCATCCCTGGCTCTTTGTGCCATGATTGATTTTTCACAAATCACCTTTGCAACTGCTGGATTCTGTTCTAAAAAGTAAGTAAGTTGCTCACTTACGACACTATCAACAGCGCCTCTTGCTTCACTGTTTCCTAATTTTTGTTTTGTTTGCCCTTCAAATTGTGGCTCAGGAATCTTAATACTAATAATTGCTGTTAATCCTTCTCTTATATCCTCACCACTTAAATTAGCCTCATTATCCTTCAGGAATTTTAATGATCTTGCATAATCATTAAAAGTTTTTGTAATTGCATTTTTAAATCCAGCCAGATGGGTTCCGCCCTCCGGTGTTGTTATGTTATTTACAAAGCTATAGCAACTCTCAGAATAGGTACTGTTATGCTGCATTGCTACTTCAACAAATACATTATCTCTTTGTCCTTCACAGTAAATAATATCCTGATATAGAGAATCCTTATGTCGATTAAGATATTCTACATATTCCTTAATACCACCGGCATAGTGAAATTCTCTTTCTTTTATTTCTTCTTCTCTTATATCTCGAAGAATAATTTTTAAGTTTTTCGTTAAGAAAGCCATCTCTCTTAATCTTTGTTTTAATATATCATAATCATAGACAGTATCTTCAAATATATCCTTATCCGGTAAGAAAGTAACCTTAGTTCCTCTGCAGTCAGCTTCTCCGATTTCTTTTAAGGGGTTCATTACTTTACCCCTTTCATACCTTTGAAAATGTTTCTTACCATCTACACAGATTTCAACTTCCAACCATTCGGAAAGAGCATTTACGACGGATGCACCTACTCCGTGAAGACCACCGGATACCTTGTATCCTCCACCACCGAATTTACCACCGGCATGTAAAATGGTGAATACAACTTCAACTGCAGGTATTCCCTTCTTCTGGTTAATACCTACCGGTATTCCTCTTCCGTTATCTATTACGGTGATAGAATTATCCGGATTAATTGTTACTTCGATTGTATCACAATATCCGGCAAGAGCTTCGTCTACTGCATTATCTACAATTTCATAAACCAGATGATGTAATCCTTTGGATGATGTGGAGCCGATATACATACCGGGTCTTTTTCTTACTGCCTCCAATCCTTCCAGTACCTGTATTTGATCTGCACCGTATTCGTTACTCATTCCTAATCCTCCTAATATTTTCCAGGAGGATTTCTCCTCCTAATGTTTTACCGAGAGGATTTCTCCTCCGAAAGTTTTATCATCTTATCGTATTTTTTATTAATTTTCACAAGTAACTGTTCCGTTTACCACATGAAATATTTTATTGTATTGAAATCTATGGTTAACAAACTCTTCTAAACCTGTACATGTGATAATCGTTTGAATATCTCCTATACTGTTAAGTAGATGTGTTTGTCTTTGACGATCCAACTCTGATAATACATCGTCTAATAAAAGAACCGGATTTTCATTGATTATAGATTTTACTAACTCTATTTCTGCTAATTTACAAGACAAAGCAGCCGTTCTTTGTTGTCCTTGTGAACCATATTTTCTTATATCAATAGAATCAATTAAAAAACTTAAATCATCTCTGTGAGGACCAATATTGGTCATTTTTAATGTTAAATCTCTCTCCAGTGACTTTTTCAATCTTTCTTCAAACTCATTCATTTTAACATTTGGTTCATATTGAAGAATCAATTTTTCCCTGTCACCGGTTAGTCTCTTATGTATATCCCTAACCAAATCATTTAATTTCCCGATGAATTGTTCTCTGGATTCTATAATTTTTTTCCCATATTCAGTTAATTTTGTATCCCATATATATAGTGTATCCAATAAATTCCTGTTGAAACTGATTTGCTTTAACAAGTTATTTCTTTGTGCTAAGGATTTATTATAATTAGATAAATGATGCAGATAAACCTTATCTATCTGACACAATTCCAGGTCTAAAAATCTTCTGCGTTCTCCGGGACCGTTTTTTATAATATATAGATCCTCCGGCGAAAAAAACACAAGGTTCAGCATTCCAAATAATTCACCTTGTCTTTTAATTGGGATACCGTCTATGGCTACCCCCTTGGCTTTATTCTTCTTTAAATGCAAATCGATTCTATGGGGGATCTGATTCTTCTCAATAATAATTCTAATATGAGCTTCTTCCTTTTGGAACTTAATGATCTCTTTATCCTTACTTCCCCTATGGGATTTTGTTGTTCCTCCAAGATATACAGCCTCTAAAATATTAGTTTTACCCTGTGCATTTTCTCCATACAAAATATTGGTACCTTTATGAAATTGCATATTAAGATGACTATAATTACGATAGTCCATAAGTTCTAATGACTTTACAATCATTTTTGCACCAACAATTCCTTTATATTTAGAATCAAATCTTTGATAAGTTTTATTTACTTATTTTTTAAATGCTATAATTGTATTACTACTTTACGATTTTTATTTGCTCCTTATGATACTCTACCGTATCACCATCATAAAGTTTTTTTCCTCTTTGATATTCAACAGCACTGTTAACTTTTACCTTACCTGCTAATATCTCATTCTTTGCATCAACACCGGATTCTACCAATCCGGCAGCTTTTAATGCTTGTCCCAGTTTTATATACTCTTCTCTTAATTTAATTTGATGCATTTTATTTTAATCTCCTTTACCATACATCCGGGTAAATCATCCTCTAATCATAGTTTTTATTTTGCAGTAAAAACTATGCATTCTTTACCGATATTAATTCTATGATTTTTAATTTAAATATATTGATTTCTTCTTTATGCAACAACATTAATATTAACAGGTAAAATTAAATAAATGTATGATTGTTCCTTATCTCTGATAAAGCAAGGAGCTTTTGCATTAATTAAATATATGTCAACAGTCTCATCATCAATAACTCTTAAGGCATCTAATAAGAATTTTGGATTAAACCCTATAATAATTTCTTTACCTTCTACTGTTATATCAATTTCTTCATTCATCGAACCGATTGCCGTATTTATTTTAAGCTCAAAATTATTATTACTGATATCGATAATAATTGGCTTTTTATCCGTTTCTCTGATTAATAAGGATGCTCTTTCAATACAACTTTGCAGTTCTTTTTTATTAATTGTTACTTTTGTTTCATAATCACTGGAAAGCATTTGATCAATACGATAATATTCTCCTTCAATCAAACGGGTCAATACAACTGTATCATCGAATTCAAATAAAGCATGTTTGTCTGTAAAGAAGATATTGACAAGAGAAGACACTTCTCCTGATAATATCTTACTGATTTCATTTAATGTCTTGCCAGGAACAATTACCTTACGATCTTCATATTCTTCTTTCATAAGAATCTTACGAATTGAAATTCTATGACCGTCTAAGGAGATTACTCGTAATTCATTTTTCTTTATCTCAAATAATTCTCCTGTCATTATTTTGTTACTTTCATTATCAGAAATAGAGAAAACTGTTTGTCTGATTACTTCCTTTAACGTAAATTGAGATAATACCAAAGGATTCTCTTTTTCAATTTTAGGAAGAAATGGAAATTCTTCTCCGGATCTTCCGGAGATAGAGAATTTCGCTTTTTCACAGATGATCTCTGTCATATAATTATCGTCAGTCGTTATACTTACCTCGTTTTCAGGTAGTCTTCTTACAATTTCAGAAAATACTTTTGCATTTAAAGCTACGGTACCGTTTTCTAATGTATCACCTTTCACTAAGGTTTCTATACCTACTTCCATATCATTTGCTATTAACTTTATGTTTTGTCCCGTAGCTTCTATAATAAGACATTCTAAAATAGGCATTGTTGATTTGACGGGAACTGCTTTTAATACAATATTTACACTATTTAATAAATCTGACTTTTGGCATTTTATTTTCATATGTGTATAATCTCCCTTCCAGGTTAAATATATAAATATATTAAAGATTCTTAGCAGTAGTATTCATAAGGGGTGTGTATTTGTTGATATCCCATGTTAAGCCTTAAGAATCAAGGATTTTACATTTGTACAAGGTTGTAAATAAGCTTTGTTTTTTATGTGGACAAGAAGTCTTTTACCAACATACAAATTTAGGAAAAAAATTGATTCACAGTATATCAACAACCCATCAACTTATTATCAACAAGATATAAAGATATCAATATAGGAAAAAGTATTTGTAAATAAGTGAAACTATTTTTCCTTTATTTAATATATATTCATTAATATATAAATGAAATAAACCAATTATTTCATATTTATTCAGGATTTATCTTCTTAATTAATACATCAACTGTATTATGCAAAGAAGGGTCATTTTCTATATCATTCATTACTTTATCATAACCATGAAGAACAGTTGAATGGTCTCTTCCTCCAAGAATCTTACCAATTTCCGTAACAGATAAATCTGTCAGACGGCGGCATAAATACATGACAATCTGTCTTGGATATGAGATATTTCTGCTTTTATCCTTAGAATAGATTTCTGCCGGTGTAATATTATGATGTTCTGCAACAACTTCAACAATTAATTCCGGTGTTACAATCTTCTTTTCATTCGGTGAAATGATATCCTGCAATGCTTCCTCCGCTAAAAGAAGATTAAGCTCTCTTTTCTTTAAACGAGAGAATGCTACAATCTTTGTTAAAGCACCTTCAAGCTCACGGATATTAGATTTAATATTCGTTGCTATGTAACGCATAACATCTTCTTCGATTTTCAGCCCATCAAGTTCTTCTTTTTTTCTAAGGATGGCCATTCTTGTTTCATAATCCGGGGATTGTATATCTGCAAGAAGTCCGTGCTCAAATCTTGAACGGAGCCTGTCCTCTAAAGTAAGCATTTCTTTTGGTGGACGATCACTGGAGATAATAATCTGCTTTTTCGATTCGTGTAATGTATTGAAGGTATGAAAGAATTCTTCCTGAGTTCTTTCCTTTCCTATAATAAACTGAATATCATCTATTAGTAATATATCGATACTACGGTATTTTTCTCTAAATTGATTTGTTGTATTCTTTTGAATTGCATCAATAAGTTCATTGGTGAATTTCTCACTGGTTACATATAGAACTTTCGTATCTGGATTTTGATCTAAAACAAAATGTGCAATGGAGTGCATCAAGTGAGTTTTTCCAAGACCTACACCCCCATAAATAAATAAAGGGTTGTATATTTCACCCGGGTTTTCTGCTACTGCTAATGCTGCAGCTCGTGCAAATTCATTATTTCCTCCCACAACAAAAGTATCAAAGGTATATCTAGGATTTAAGAAATTAGGACCGTTATTCTTTTTCTTAACAGCTACGGGTTCAGCTTTCTTTTCAGCCTTGTCTAGTTGACTGGCAAGAATAAAATTAACCTCGTAGGGTTCATTCATAATTTCTTCAATTGATACCTTTAATAAAAGCTCATATTTATTACGTATAACGGTTAAACTGGGAGGCCCGATTAATTCGTCATTGATTAAAACCGTTATGACATGATCTGTCACATCATATACTTTAAGAGGGCGTAACCAGGTATTATAGGATACTTCGGTTATGCCGTACTCATAAATTAAATATTTTAATATTTCATCCCATTTTGATTGAATAATATTTTTCATTACAGCCTCCATAGATACTCACATAGATATATATTATAACAATTTTATTAAATTTTCAATGGTTATTATGTCATTCTTTACTTTTGGGCATAATGTGGAAGTTTGGATGAAAGAATAAACATTAATAACAACAAATAAATGTTAGTAAAATACGTAAAAAGAATGAAATACTATAATTAAAATAACAATTTATCCACAATAATATCTTTAATTATCAACAAATAACATATATATAAGGAAGCAATAGCATTAAGCAAACATAAAAATGCGATAGGGAACAAAATATCTACTTGACGTAAGAGGGGTTTGCACATATAATAGATGTGATATTCCAAAATTACAAATATAATAGATAAAGTTCGCTTATAAACCGAGCCGGTATAAATAAAGGAGGTGCATAGTAATGAAAATGACATTCCAACCGAAAAAAAGATCCAGATCTAAAGTACACGGCTTTAGAGCAAGAATGAGTACTGCAAATGGTAGAAAAGTTTTATCTGCCAGAAGAGCAAAAGGAAGAAAGAAATTATCAGCTTAAGTCTTTAATTTAGGTCGCAATTATGTGGCCTTTTCTTCTATTTTTTATGAAAACTGTCGAATTAAGTAATATATGGAAAATAAAGGTATTTTATCTATGAATAAGACAGAAACACTGAAAAAAAACGATGATTTTAAAACTGTTTACCAAACCGGTAAGTCATTCGCGAATAAATATTTGATCATGTACGTAAAAAAAAACGAATTAGGTAGTAACCGACTTGGAATATCCGTTAGTAAAAAAGTAGGTAATAGTGTGGTAAGACACAGAATAACCAGATTAATTCGGGAAAGCTATCGATTATTAGAGGATAGATTTTTAAATGGTTTAGATATTGTAATAGTGGCAAGAATAAGTGCTAAAGGAAGAACTTACGCAGAAATTGAAAGTGCATTATTACATCTTAAAAAGCTTCATAAAATTGGAAAAGAAGTTAATCACAATTAATCGGATAGAGAGAAAAATGTAGGGGTATTGAAGTGATCAGAAAAATATTCATAATTATGATTAGGTTATATCAAAAATATATTTCTCCTCTAAAGAGAACCTCAAGCTGTATCTATACACCTACCTGCTCTTTATATGCAATTGAAGCACTAGAAAAATATGGAACATTTAAAGGAATGTATTTGGCCTTAAGAAGAATATTAAGATGTCATCCTTTTCATAAGGGAGGATATGACCCGGTTCCATAATGTTTATCATTGGGGAAGGGCTCTAAGGAGGAAGAATTATTAATGGTTACAATATTATTTGGTAATATTTTAAGCCCTATTTCAAGCATTTTAGGCTTAATTATGAATGGAATTTATAACTTTTTTCATTTATTCGGAATTCAGAACATAGCACTATCTATATTCGTGTTTACATTTATCACGAAAACATTAATGCTACCATTAAATATTAAACAACAGAAGTTTTCGAGAATCTCCGCAAGGATGAATCCTGAAATACAGAAAATTCAAGCAAAGTATAAGGGTAAAACAGATGAGGCTTCCATTCGTAAAATGCGAGCGGAACAACAGGCAGTTTATCAAAAGTATGGTTCATCACAGGCTGCAGGGTGCCTTCCTTTATTAATAACCTTACCAATATTATTTGCTCTTTACAGTGTAATACAGAATGTACCGGCGTATGTAACAGAAGTAAGAAAACCATATAATGAGGCTGCTACAGCAATTGTTGCAAGTGAAGATATTATAGCAATTGAAAGTGTATCAGACGATGTATTAAAATTAATTGAAGAGAATAAAACCGGTGCAAAAGGTGAGTTAGATCAAGCATCATTAGATAAATATAAAACACTGATTGCAGATAATCAGGCAGATAAAATCATTAATAACTTAGCAAAATATAATACAAAGGATTGGAACGATACCTTAGCTATTTTAAGTTATAAAAACGAAGTTGTATCTGCTATGACGGAAGATAAATTGACTGAATTAGAAATTGATGATGCAGATAAAAATCAGCTTCAAAAATCTGTAAGTATTATTGATGAAACAGATGATGATATTGCTAAAGTAAATAAATTTTTAGTATTTAATATTCAAAACACACCGGGAATGGGATTTCCGGGAATATTTATTCCACTAATATCTATGGCATTATCTTATGTTCAAGGTAAACAGCTGAACGTTAAAAATAAAGATACTAAAAATGATAGTCCGGCAGCCAGTGCTATGTCTTCCATGAATGTAGTAATGCCGATTATGTCAGGTTTCTTTGCATTGATATTACCAATCGGTGTGGGTATCTATTGGATTGCTACTAGTATTTATACAATTATCCAACAATTCTTCGTAAATAAACATTTAGATAAAATAGGTTTAGATGCACTAATCGAAAAAAGCGCAGCAAAAGCAAGTAATAAATATTCGAAAGGGGTTACATCTGGATCATCCCTGAAAGAACTGGCAACGAAACAGACAAAATCAATTGATACTACTGTTTCAGAGAAGGCTAATACGAAAGCAATCAGTAATGAAGATAGTAAGAAAGTAGTGCCGGATGAAAAAAGTAATAATTCTACGAATCCCAGCAGTATTTCAGAGATTGCAAACCTTCTTAAAAACAGAAATAATGAAAAGGGGGATAAGTAGTTATGGATTGGAAAGAATTCTCTGCCAAAACGATAGATGAAGCGTTAACGAATGCCATGCTTGAGCTTGGTACTACAGTTGATAATCTGGAATATGAAGTAATTGAAAAAGAAACCAGTGGTTTTTTAGGAATGTTTAGTAAACCGGCTAAAATAAGAGTTAAATTAAAGTTAAGTGTAGAAAATTCAGCTAAAACTTTTATAAAAGAAGTATTGGGTGCTATGGGCGTTATAGCAAATGCAGAAGTAATATATGATGAAGCTAATTCCAATTTAGAAATCAATGTAGAAGGCGATGAAATGGGAATTCTGATTGGCAAAAGAGGACAGACATTAGATTCCCTTCAATATCTGGTAAGCCTGGTAGTTAATAAAAATAGTGAGAATTATATAAAAGTAAAATTAGACACAGAAAACTACAGGGCAAGAAGAAAAGAGACCCTTGAGAATTTAGCTAAAAACATTGCTTTCAAGGTAAAAAGAACAAGAAAACCGGTTTCCTTAGAACCAATGAATCCATATGAACGAAGAATCATACATTCGGCCTTGCAAAACGATAAGTATGTTGAAACTTATTCAGAAGGTGAAGAGCCTTACAGAAAAGTTGTTATTAATGTAAAGAAAACAAATAGAGATTCAAAATTCAATAAAAACAACTATAACAGAGATTATGGTAAAGATAAGGAATATAGTAAACATTATAGCAGGGATTACCGTAAGGATTATGAAAAATATAAAGAAAGCAAGGAAAAGAAAGTTCCTGTAGAAAATGCTTAGTAATTAGTAAGTTGAAATGAGGGGTGTCTTAAAAGTATTGCTACTTTAAGGCACCTTTTTTATCATGAAAGTAACGTAATTTACCACTATTCTTCATCATGAATTGATAAATCATTATGATATTATACGTTGAGATATGGGTTTAATCAATAATAATAATTATTTGATTATGATAAAAGTGTTCACGAAATGGAGGTAAGCAATGAAATCAGAAACCATAGCAGCAATTGCCACAGGATTAAGTAATGCAGGAATCAGTATTATTAGAATTAGTGGTTCAAAGGCGTTTGATATTATTGATAAAATATACAAATCTAAATCCGGTAATAAGAAGCTGTCCCAAGAAAAGAGTCATACCCTCCATTATGGATATATTGTAGAAGATGATTTAATCATTGATGAAGTAATGATTGCTATTATGAAAGCACCATCAACTTATACCAGAGAAGATGTTGTAGAAATCGATTGTCACGGGGGTATTATAGTTACCAGGAGAATACTTGAGATTGTCTTAAAGAACGGAGCTAGGATAGCAGAACCCGGAGAATTCACAAAAAGAGCTTTTTTAAACGGAAGAATAGACCTATCAAGGGCAGAAGCTGTATGTGATATAATAAATGCAAAAAATGAGATGGCATTAAAAAATTCTGTCAACCAATTAAGAGGTAAGGAATTTGATATTATTAAATCATTAAGAGAAGAAATTCTTCGAGATATTGCATTTATCGAGGCTGCCCTGGATGATCCGGAGCATATGAGTTTGGATGGATTTCGTGACAGACTATGGAGTCATATAGAAGAAGAGATAATAAAAATAGATCACTTAATATCTAATGCGAAAAACGGCAGAATTATGAAAGAAGGAATTAAGACAGTTATTGTTGGAAAGCCCAATGCCGGTAAATCCAGCCTTCTAAATAGCTTAGTAGGAGAAGAAAGGGCTATTGTTACGGATATAGCCGGTACAACAAGAGATACCTTAGAGGAAATGATAAATCTTGGAGGAATTACTTTAAATGTTATAGATACTGCCGGGATTCGAGAAACCAAAGATATAATTGAGAAAATTGGCGTTGATAAAGCAAAAAAAATCATGGATGAGGCAGATTTAGTAATATTTGTTATTGATTCTTCTACGAATTTAGATGAAAATGATAAGGTAATCATTGATCTAATTCAAAATAAGAAGTCAATCACTCTTTTAAATAAATCAGACTTAGATCAAAAGATTCAAACGAAAGATATACTGCAATTCACAATGGAACCTGTAATCCGTACTTCAATGAAGGAAAATTTCGGACTTAACCAGTTAGAAGAAAAAATAAAGGAAATGTTCTTTCAGGGAGAGCTTAAATTTAATGATGAAATCTATATTACGAATGAACGACATAAGGAAGCATTGCATGATTCTTTAGAAAGCCTTATGATGGTAAAACAAAGTATTATTGATGATATGCCGGAAGATTTTTATTCTATAGATTTAATGAATGCATATGAATCTTTAGGAAAAATAATCGGAGAAAATGTAGAGGAAGATTTGGTTAATATGATATTTAAAGAATTCTGTATGGGGAAATAGAAAATTCATTTATTAATCTTAATCATCTTTTGTAATGAATGAACGTAATTCAAATAAAACACTTTTCAATAATAAAGGAAATAGTGTATTAATGAAGAGTATATGGTTATTAGAAAGGGATTGGATAAAATATGTCATATAAATATGAAAGCTATGACGTGGTTGTTGTAGGGGCAGGACATGCCGGATGTGAAGCGGCTCTTGCCTGTGCCAGATTACAATTAAATACAATTATTTTTACAGTTAGTATGGACAGCATAGCATTAATGCCATGTAATCCCAATATAGGAGGGACATCAAAAGGACATCTGGTTAGAGAAATTGATGCTTTAGGTGGTGAGATGGGTAAGAATATAGATAAAACCTATATTCAATCCAAGATGTTAAATGTTTCTAAGGGACCAGCAGTACATTCTCTAAGGGCCCAGGCAGATAAACTGGAATATACAAAGACAATGAGAAATGTTCTTGAAAATACTCCTAATTTAACCTTAAAACAAGCAGAAGTGGTTGAAATTCTTACGGAAAACAATTGTGTTTCTGGTGTAAAAATCTATTCAGGAGCAATTTACCCATGTAAGGCTGTAGTTTTGTGTACCGGAACTTACTTAAATGCCAGATGTATTTATGGTGATGTTGTTAACATGACAGGACCAAACGGATTGCAGGCAGCAAATCATCTTACAAAATCTCTTCAATCACTTGGGGTAGATATGTATCGGTTTAAAACAGGTACCCCTGCCAGAATAGATAAAAGGTCCATTGATTTTACAAAAATGGAAGAACAGTTTGGTGATGAAAAAGTTGTTCCGTTCTCCTTTACAAATAGACCCGAAGATATTATCAAAGATCAGGTATCCTGTTGGTTGACTTATACCACCCAGGAAACCCATAAAATTATACAAGAGAATATAGGCAGATCCCCTCTGTTTTGTGGTGATATTAAGGGGACGGGACCCAGATATTGTCCATCCATAGAGGATAAAGTGGTTCGGTTTTCTGATAAGGAAAGGCATCAGGTATTTATTGAACCGGAAGGCAATTATACAAATGAAATGTATATTGCCGGCATGTCCAGTTCATTGCCTGAAGATGTTCAGGAAAGAATGTATCGTTCTGTTCCCGGATTAGAAAACGCGAAAATTGTACGTAACGCATACGCTATAGAATACGATTGTATCAGTGCGACTCAACTAAAACCGTCTCTTGAATTTAAAAACATAGATGGTTTATTTAGTGGTGGCCAGTTTAACGGAAGCTCCGGTTATGAAGAGGCTGCAGCACAGGGCTTAATCGCTGGAATTAATGCGGCGATGAAGTTACAAGGAAAAGAACCGTTAATATTAGATCGTGCCGAAGCATATATAGGTGTTTTAATTGATGATTTGGTAACAAAGGAAGTTAAAGAACCTTACCGAATGATGACCTCAAGGGCAGAATATCGATTATTGTTAAGACAGGACAATGCCGATTTAAGACTCACAAAAAAGGGATATGAAGTAGGTTTAATTAGCAAGGAGCGTTATGAAAAGCTTCTTCAAAAAGAACAAGACATAATAAATGAAATGAACCGGCTTGAATCTATCCTAATTGGTGCAGGCAAGGAAGTACAAGAGCTTCTAGTCAGTTTAGGGACTACACCTTTAAACACAGCTACAACTCTTGCCGAATTAATTAAAAGACCGGAACTAAATTATGATATGTTAGCGTCTTTAGATAAAAACAGACCTCTATTATCCGAAGATGTTATAGAGCAGGTTAATATAAATATTAAATATGACGGTTATATAAAGAGACAATTAAAACAGGTAGAACAGTTTAAAAAGCTAGAGTATAAAAGAATACCGGAAGATTTAGATTATAATGAGGTACCTAGTCTAAGGCTGGAAGCCAGACAAAAGTTGATCAATTTTAAACCGGTATCTATAGGACAAGCATCTAGAATCTCAGGAGTATCTCCTGCGGATATTTCAGTACTATTGGTGTATTTATCACAACATAACGCCATGAAAGCAAAGGAAGGAGAAATCGCAAAGTGATAATGGATCGGTATCAGGAAATCGATATATTTATTAAGAGTATAGAAGATCTTCAGTTAAATTTAACACAAAAGCAGCTACAACAGTTTATAGATTATTATGAATTGTTAATCGACTGGAATAAGGTAATGAATTTAACGGCGATTACAGATTTTATAGAGGTTATTCATAAACATTTTGCTGACAGTCTTTCTGTAGTCCATGTTTATAAGCCAAGTAATGATAAAATATTAGATATCGGTACCGGAGCCGGCTTCCCCGGAATACCTTTAAAAATAATGTTTCCTGATACTCAGATTGTTTTGTTAGATTCTTTGAAGAAGCGCTTAAATTTTCTGGATGAAGTTATCGATAAGCTTCAGCTAAAACATATAAAAACTCTTCATGGAAGAGCTGAGGATTATGGAAGAGACAATATGTATAGAGAAACATTTGATTTAGTAGTGTCAAGAGCGGTTGCTAATTTAGCAACTCTTTCAGAATATTGCCTGCCTTATGTGAAAAAAGATGGATTTTTTATTTCCTATAAGTCTGGTAATATAGAGGAGGAGATTAACAAGGCTTCTACAGCAACTAAAATTCTTGGCGGACAATTAAAAGAAGTAAAGAGATTTCATCTTCCCGGAACAGATATCGAAAGGACTTTAATCGTTTTGCAAAAATTAGATAAAACTCCGATAAAGTTTCCTAGAACTGCCGGAAGACCTGCAAAAGAACCCATTCTGTAATTGTAAGGTAAGAATGATTATAATAGGTAGTCTTTAAGCTTAGATCTTAAAAGATGATATCGTATAGGAGTGAATGTTAAATGGTATATGGTAAGTTTATTAATTATGAGAATGAATTTGAGGATGTATATGTTATACGAAAAAGAGTGTTTCATGAGGAACAAGGAATACCGATGGATATCATTTTTGATGAGGATGACAAGAAGGCAATTCATGTAGTTGTTTATGAAGATATTGATCATAAGGTGGCTGTAGGCGTTGGTCGTATTGTCAATCATGGCCATGAATATAAGATTGGAAGAGTGGCTGTTTTAAAAGAGCATAGAGGTAAGAAATATGGTGACTTCGCTGTTCGAATGCTTATCAACAAAGCTTTTATGCAAGGGGCGGATTCTATATATCTCAATGCACAGACAGAATCAAAAGAATTTTATGAAAAGATAGGGTTTAGAACGGTAGGTAATGAATTCTATGAAGCAGGAATACTTCATGTTCGAATGGAAATAATTAGAGAAGACGAAGTGGTTCATTGTTGTAAAAATAGTAAAAATAAGTAAAATATATAATATTGTAAAAAAATACTTTCAAAAAACAAAAATTTGTTATATGATATAGGTAATAATTTAATTAATTAACTATAAATTGGGAAAATGAAAAGAAGTACCGGAAATACAGGAAATTGTTTTCTTGTACGAAAGGAAGACCATCATATGAGAGACAGAACTAATAGCTCGAGTAATAATATGGATGAAAATATAAATAAAATGAGAGCTTTAAGTAATTACTTGTTAAATCTGTCTAAAGAATACGAGGAACAACTATATTTAACTTCTAACCAAAGAAGGAATTTATACCAAGAACTAATCGAATTAGAAGAAAAGATTACTTTAACCCAGCATAATAGTAGGAAAAACTCTAGTTTATTTTCTCCTAATAGTAAAATTATAGATGATAGTGAAATCTACTCCAAAGTAGAACAAGTAAAAAAATCTATTAATGGTTTAACAGAAAAACAATCATTTTATAAAGATAGAATAAATTACTTAAAAGAATCTTCGAGATATCTGGAATTGCTATTAGATGATAAACTAAGAAATCAGGAAGAAAATAAAGATAACTTAAAGCATAAAGGTGAGATAGGTTTAAATATATTAGAGGTTCAGGAACAAGATAGGCAAAGGATAGCAAGAGATTTACATGATTCTACGGTTCAAAACCTAACCGGTTTATTACATAAATTTGAATTATGTAACAAACTGATCGATATAGATCAGATCAGAGCTAAACTGGAGATATCCTCTATGACAAATACCCTTAAGTCTATCATTAATGAAATGAGAGACATAATATATAATCTTAAACCAATGTCACTGGATGACTTAGGATTAGTTGCAACCATTGAAAGATTATCTAAGCAAATAATGTTAAGCCATAATATAAAAGTATCTGTAACATATAACCAGGAGAATAAAGATATTCTTCCGGTAATCAACCTTACATTATTTCGTGTCATTCAGGAAGCATGTAATAATGCAATTAAACATGCAAAAGCTACTAGTATTGAAATTGATTTATCTTATAAAGAAGATAAGATAACAGTTACTGTAAGAGATAATGGAATGGGGTTTGATATAAAAAAGCTACAGGACAGAATATTAGATTACACATCGGGATTTGGCTTAACTATTATGAGAGAAAGAATATGCTTGTTGTCAGGTACAATGGAGATACAATCAGAAGAAGAAAAGGGTACAAATATTACTTTTACTGTACCTTTCACTATATGCAAGGGGGATAAAGATGAACAAGCCAATTAATATAATAATAGCTGACGATCATTCTATGGTAAGAGAGGGAATTAGACAGTTATTGGAGTTGGACGGAGATATTATTGTAAATGGGGAAGCAAGCGATGGAAAGCAGTGTATTGATTTAGTTAATCAAGTGCAAACAGATGTTCTTTTATTGGATATTAATATGCCAAATATGAACGGATTGCAGACACTGCAGTATCTAAGGGAAAAGAAGAAAAAAATCAAAGTTCTAATTCTAACGATACACAATGAAGTAGAATATCTGGTGAGAGCTGTTGATATAGGTGTAGATGGTTATGTGTTAAAAGATTCTGACTCATCTGTCTTAAAAAAAGCAATCTATACCGTTAATCGTGGTGACACCTATATACAACCGGAACTAACGCCCCTACTAAAAGCAAAACTTGAAGATAGAAGTTTAAATAGTAACCGGATGGATGATCCCTTAACCCGAAGGGAAATCGAAGTATTAAAACTGTTAGCTGAAGGATTATTTAATAAAGAAATTGCATATATGTTGGATATTAGTGAGAAAACTGTGAAAAATCATGTATCTAATATATTTAAAAAAATTAATGTTTCTGATCGTACGCAAGCAGCGGTTTATGCAATTAAGAATAATTTCGTAGAATTATTGGCTCATTGTCAAGTGTTGGGGTGTGATTCATTTGAATCATGCCCCAACACTGGTTTTAGAGCTATTTTTATGTTTATAGGTTCTATAAGGTGTTTTAGGGTGCACTTAATAAGCCTACCACTAT
>NZ_JAEAGR010000023.1 GCF_015999265.1 Mobilitalea sibirica | reverse complement strand
TTGTATGGAGATTTTCCTCCCAAACATAGGAACTTTCATTTGTGCCTATGAAGAAATCAATTACTTCACGATAGCCGTCTTCATCAATACCTAGAATGAAGTAAACTGCATCAGAATCAACTGTAGTGCGTCGCAGTTTTACATGCAGAGCATCTATGTAAATGATGCTATATCGCTTCTTTAAATCACGCTTATGCCATTTATCCACTTCATCGATCGCAACATCAGTGATATTACTTATAGTTGCTGCACTATAGGAATTACCGTATAGTTTTTCTATGATACAGGCAATTTCTCGGGTGGAAACACCACTGGCATACATGCGGATAATGAGGTTTTCCAGCCAGTCATCACGTCTGGCATAGGGAGGAATAAGCTGCTGATTAAACTCGTTATTACGGTCACGTGGGATTTTTAAATCATGGATTGTTCCATATCTGGTTTCATAGTCCCTGGCATAAGATCCGTTTCTAGAATTACCGGTTCCATGGCCATCATAGCTGTATTTTTCATACTGAAGAACGTTTGAAAGTTCTTCTTGCATGAGACGTTCCATTGTCTGCTTCATAAGACCAACAATAAAATCATTCATTGTTTGATTAAGGTCTAGAATCTTTGTGTCGTTTGTGTTATTATTCGTCATAGAGAAACTCCTTTGTATTGGTGATTGATTGGCTTGGTCGTTAATTATTTTACCATAAGCCTTGGAGTTTCTCTATTTTATTTACACAAGATATTTTACACTATCACCTTAACCCAAAATAAAATAAGTTGTATATAAATTAAATGCATAATAATATTATCGGCACTTATATAGGTATAGTTTACTAAATCTTATCATGATTCTAAATCTTATCTATACTACAACGCTTTCACTATTAACACCTGTCAGATATACGTCCAATGTATATATCTATATTACCACAAAAAGGTGCTTAATTTCTACAATAAAGATTCATATATGGACATCTTACTCATATTCAAACCAGCAAATTCCTTTCACACTTCTTACAATTGATTAAAACGCTTGATATTGTTATAATATTGATAGATCTATTCCTCATCAAGAATACAGAGAAATAGATATAATCTAGATAAATACATTTATTTTAAATGTTGTAAGGAGATCCGATGTCATCAAAATTATATATTTCAATGTACCATTATGTACGTCATATTAAAAGAAGCCGTTATCCGAAGATTAAGGGTTTAGATTATCATTTATTTCGGCAACAGTTAGAGTTCTTTAAAGCAAATTATAATATCGTATCAATGGAAGAAGTAATAGCCTCTTATAAGGAAAGCTATAGTCTTCCTAAAAATGCCTTGCTTTTAACCTTTGATGATGGCTATATGGACCATTATATGAATGTATTGCCATTATTAAAGGAATATGGCATACAGGGCTCTTTTTTTGTATCGGGAAAGCCGTTTATGGAACACACTTTATTGGATGTAAATAAAATACATTACATTTTAGCAAGCTCCGATCTTAACATTCTAATCAACGATTTATATGATCGAATGGATCATTATAGGGGAAAGGAGTTTGATTTCCCTTCAAATAAAGAGCTTTTTGCACAATATGCAGTAGCGAATCGTTTTGATAACAAGGAAACAATTTTCTTAAAAAGAATGCTTCAGGTGGCATTACCGGAAAAACTTCGCACGCTAATCTCAAGTGAGTTATTTGAAATGCATGTTGGAATTAAAGAAGAGATATTTGCAAGAGAATTGTATCTAAATTATGACCAGATGAAATTCATGAGAAAAAGCGGTATGTTTTTTGGAATTCACGGTTATGACCATTACTGGATGAACCAGTTAAGTCCAAGTGAGTTAGAGCATGATATTACACAAGCATTGAATTGTATGAATGATTTAATTGATCCTAATTGCTGGGTTATAAATTATCCTTATGGCTCCTATAGTGATGATGTTATTTCTTATATTAAAACAACTAAATGCGTACTGGGATTATCAACAGATGTAAATGTGGCTGATATAAAAACAGACAACCCATACAAATTACCTCGTTTTGATACAAATGACTTTCCACCTATAAGTAACAATTATTTTAAATTCATGTAACGAAGGTTTAAATTTCCCTTCATTTTACTGCTTGATACATTAACATAAATAATAAATAATTTTAGTTATTATAATATTTTACCGCTTTTATACCGATAAATTATTTAGATTGATCTTAAATAAGCATGAGAAAGGAAATTCTAGATGAATAAATTTGACGAAAGATATGATATTCGATTAGCTAAAATTTCTGATGTTGATCAAATAATGCGATTTATTGATGAGTACTGGAAAAAAGGGCATATCATGTCTCTTGATAAAGAATTGTTCATGTATGAATATGCTGATGGTGACAATATCAACTTTGTATTGGCAATCGATAAAAACACCCATTCTATTGAAGGAATATTTGGTTTTTTAAGATGTTCAGATACAAAAGACCCTTTAAAAAAAGACATTTGGGGTAGCATATGGAAAGTAGTCGATACTCATGATAACATGCCGTTTTTAGGAATTGAATTGGCTAAAAGAGTTTTCTCTTTTACCGGATGCAGAACACAAATCGGAAATGGCGCAAATCAAAACACTACGGTGCCTTTAAGAAGATTGTTTTTTGGTGATAAAGTTGTGAAAATGAAACAATATTATCTTCTAAACAAATCCTTTGAAGACTATAGAGTTGCCATCGTTAAGCAAAAACATGACAACAAACCTAATACTACGATACAAAATGAAGTAACTTTAAGAGAATTCAAATCGATTGATGAGGTTAAGCAATACTTTGATATAGAAAGCATCAATGCTATTCCTTATAAGGATAATTGGTATGTTAATAAGCGTTACTTTTCCCATCCGTATTATAAATATCTGGTATACGGAATCGTTAATTCTAAGGGCCAAACCGGAGCTTTAATGATGGCTCGATTACTGGAGTGTAACGGCAATAATCTACTTAGAATTGTCGATTATATAGGTGACCAGACCTTATTCTCTGGTTTATATAATCAATTTGAATTGCTAATGTCTAATTATAACTTAGAATATATTGATTTCTTTACTTACGGTTTTGATGAAGAAGCTATCATAAAGGCAGGCTTTACTCTAAGAACCGATCAAGATCCAAACGTTATTCCCAATTATTTTGAACCGTTTCTTCGAGAAAATGTAGATATATGGGCACATTATAAATATGATGGTACTTTATTTTTCAAAGCGGATGGAGATCAAGACAGACCAAACATATTTATCGACAAAAAGATAAAATAAGAGAGGGCATAGTAATGAAAAATAACGAATTTAGAACTAATATACTCGACCAAGACTATTATCATATTACCTCAAAGAACTACATAGAACAACTGAAAGATAAGGACAACATTGTGATATGGGGAAGTAGCAATGCCGGTCAAGTAATATATGATTTTTTAGAAGAGTTTCAGCTTCATCATAAAATTGTTTATTATGTTGATAACTCTAAAGAAAAATGGGGTACAAAGAAGAATGATATATTAGTCATATCCCCTGATGAGTTAATATCAATGAAAGATAAACAAATAAATATTATCATTGCCAGCATGTATTTATCACCGATCAAAAAGCAGTTGCTTACGCTTGGATTTAATAACAAAGCTATTGATACGAAAGGACTTCAGATTGCAAAAGACTATCTGGCCTTTAAAAATGAGACCCCCTACATGATGATTTATTCATCTCTAGAAAAATACGAAAAAGTATTTAATTACTTATCTGACGACCGTTCTAAGGAAGTTTATTTAGGTTTATTAAATTGTAAAATTTCATTGGATAACAAATACTTGGAAGGAATATCCGACCCGGAGGAAGATCAATATTTTGACCAAGGTATTATTTACTTAAGTAAGGATGAAGTGTTTTGTGACTGCGGTAGTTATAATGGAGACACATTGGACAAATACATTTCATTATCACAAGGTAAATATAAAAAATATATTGCAATTGAAGCTGATAAGAATACCTTTACTGAATTAGAAATAAAAATTCGTCAGAATAATTATCAAAACATTCTACCTATTAATGTTGCTTGTTGGAACGAAAAAACAATCTTACATTTCCAATCCGCTCAGTCGGCAGGACATGTTACAGAGAATGGAGAGGTATCTGTTCAGGCAGATTGCTTGGACAATATATTAAAAAATGAGGAAGTAACATTTATTAAAATGGATATTGAAGGCGCTGAGGAAAATGCACTTATGGGAGCATGTAAAACTATTCAAAGCCATAAACCTATTTTAGCCATTAGTATATATCATAACTTAAAAGATTTATATAAACTTCCTTTGTTAATGAAAGATTTAAATCCCGAATATAAATTGTTTATACGTCATTATACAGAAATGTTTGATCATGAAACTGTATGTTACGCAATTCCAAAAGAAAGATGTGCCGGTGATAACAAATGAAAAGAATAGTAATTGGTATGGTTGGAGCAGGCAGGGCTACAGAACTGCATATGAACGCACTTCATCGTGTAAGCGATATACCCTTACGGTTTAAAACAATCGTTGCCCGCCGCAGCGAACAACTTCTTCCTGCAAAGGAGCTGTATGGATTTGAAATTGCATCCTATGATTTTAACGACCTGTTAACGGATCCCGAAATAGATGTGGTTGATATCTGTACTCCTCCTTATGTTCATGAAGATATGATAATCAAAGCGTTGCAAGCCGGTAAGCATGTTATTTGTGAAAAACCTCTTGCAGGCTATTTTGGTGATGAACAAGATATATCTCCAATTGGTCTGACCGTTCCTAAAACTGTTATGTATGAGAAACTTCTTAAGTCTCTTGATAAACTAAAGAGTGCTATAGATTCGTCAGATAAAAAGTTTATGTATGCAGAGAATTTCGTATACGCACCGGCAGTTGTAAAAGCAGCTGAAATCATTACAGCAAAAAAAAGCCGTATTTTATATATGAAAGGTGAAGAAAGCTTAAAGGGCTCCAGCTCTCCTGTAGCCGGCGAGTGGAGTAAAACCGGTGGGGGAACTTTTATTCGGACGGGCACACACCCACTGTCAGCCATCCTATGGTTAAAACAACAAGAAGCCAAAGCACATCATATAGAAATAACAATTGAAAGTGTTCTAGCAGATATGGGAAGAATCACCCCTTCTCTTTCTGATTATGACCATAGACATATAATGGCCCGGCCACATGATGTAGAAGACAATGGTACAGTAATACTAACCTTTTCAGATAAATCTAAAGCTTTAGTAATTGCTACCGACACTTTACTCGGGGGCAGTAAAAACTATATTGAGTTGTACTGCAATGATGCCGCCATAAGCTGTAATTTAACTATGAACGATTTGATGTCTACCTATTTCTTAGACGAACATGGTTTGGATAATGTATATCTCTCAGAGATGCTTCCTTCAAAAACAGGATGGAATAAACCTTTTATAGCCGATGAAATTATACGAGGATATACAGATGAAATGCAAGATTTTATGGAAGCAATCTTTTACAACAGAGAACCAAAATCAGGATTTAAGCTAGCCTATGACACAATCAAAACAACTTATGCAGCATATATGTCTGCTGAGTTAGGAAAAAAGATATATTTATAATTATATTAAGCATAAATCCAAGTTGGGTTAAATCGAATTAATCAAATTTTGGTTTTACTCAATAGTATCCAGAATAATATTAGGAGAAGTGTGTATGAAAAAATTAGCAAACCTTTTCTATGATGCGGTTAAATTAAATCCTCAAAAGACAGCAATATGGTGTGACAATAAATCCGTTGCATATAATGAACTTGCTGATTTAGTTAGTAAATATTCAAATTTTCTTTTAAAAAATAAGGTTGCTTATGGCGATCATATTGGTATCCCAATGAATAACAGTATCGAATCTGTAGCGTTAATATTATCCGCTGCTAATTTGGGTGTTGGACTTGTACCGATTAATCCAACTTTACCATTAGACGCTATAAAAACAGCCTTTTCCTTTGGTAACGTGAAGCACCTGATTGCACGGCAAGCTTTTTATGAGCAGGTCGATAAATCAGGGGGACTTAATGTAGAGGGTGAGAAATTCTGTATCGATGGTGAATATGATAATACAATTCCATTCTCTGATGCATTGAATATGTCATGCGTAAGACCCATCATAAAAGAAGTTAGTGGTGATGAAACCCTTATCATTACCATGACCTCCGGTTCAACCGGCTCTCCAAAACCGATAGATCTAACTCAGAATAATAAGTATCAGCGTGCTATTGCTCATATTAGCTTATATCATATTACCAAGGAAGATGTTATTCTCGCTGCAACTCCACTATATCATTCTTTAGCTGAAAGACTCGTAATAATACCACTTATCATTGGTGGAACAAGTATTTTACTTCCACGATTTACTCCTAATATCTGGCTAAATTGTGTGAAGGATTTGAAGGTCACCTTTACAATAGCAGTATCAGCCCAGCTTAGTCAGATAGCAGAATTGCTGTCAAGTCCTTTCATACCGGAAATAGATAGTTTAAGATGTGTTGTATCTTCTTCAGCCTTATTAGAACCACATGTGAAAAATGAATTAATTAAAAAGTTAAATTGTGAATTTCATGAAATGTACGGAACATCTGAAATTTCTACTGCTACTAGTATCTATTTTAAGGAAGCTATAAATCACAAGCAATCCGTAGGAAAACCTCTTCCGGAGGCTGATATAAGAATATTAAAAGATAATGGTGAATTAGCAAAAGCTAATGAAATTGGTGAAATAGCTTGTAAAACAAAGCTGATGTGTAATGGTTATTATGGTATGCCTGAAGTTTTTAAGGCATCGCTTCAGGGTGATTATTTTATGACAGGTGACTTGGGATATCTGGATGACAAAGGTTTCTTATATTTTTCAGGTCGAAAAAAAGAATTGATCATTACCGGAGGTATTAATGTTTATCCTTCCGATGTTGAAAAATGTGTATCTCAATTAAGTGAAGTCAGCGAATGCGCTGCCTTTGCATATCCTGATGAAAGATTAGGTGAAGTTGTGGCTTTAGCTGTTGTTGTTAAGCCGAATTGTAATTTGGGTAAACGATCTATTCAAATACAATGTGCACGTAATCTGGCAGATTTCCAACAACCTCATAAGATATTCTTTGTGGACGAACTTCCAAAAAATGCTATGGGTAAATTAGAGAAATTTAAACTAATGGAATATGTAAGACTTCACTGTCCTAATGATTAATGTTATAAAAGGCTTATAATACGAAAGGAGTGTAACTGATGAACGTACAGGATGTTATATTAAAGCTTTTACAAAAAAAATATACCATTGACCAAAACATTGATATTGAAAGTCTTAATTATGTAGAAAACGGATATGTAGATTCCCTTGGAATCATACAATTTGTTGTAGAACTAGAAGAAGAATTTGGAATCGAATTTACGGATAAAGAACTATCAGATCCGGATTTTAAGATAGTCGGTAAGCTTGTTAAACTCATAGAAAGTAAAGTGATGAATCATGAAAAATCTTAAATTAGTTAATAGAATAGACGATAATGGCGCCAAACGAAAAACAGAAATTAAAATTGGCAATATTACCGTAGGTAAGGATTTTCTTGTTATCGCAGGGCCATGCAGTGTTGAATCTGAGGAACAGATTATGACAATAGCTAAGGCAGTTAAATCCTCCGGTGCCAATATGCTTCGTGGAGGCGCCTATAAGCCCAGAACCTCTCCCTATTCCTTTCAAGGTTTAGGTAGAGTTGGACTACAGTACCTGAGCAAGGCAGGTTTGGAAACCGGATTACCGATTATTACTGAGGTAGTTGATACAAGAGATGTGTATTTAATCAGTGAGTATACCGATGTACTTCAGATTGGTGCCCGTAATATGCAGAATTTTTCACTGCTTGTTGAAGTCGGTAAAGTTAGAAAACCGGTCCTACTAAAAAGAGGTATGAACGCCACCATTGAAGAATGGCTAAATTGCGCGGAATATATCTTAAACGCGGGAAATCCAAATGTAATTTTATGCGAGCGCGGTATAAGAACCCATGAAACTTATACAAGAAACACCTTAGATTTAAGTGCTGTTGCCGCTGCAAAAGGATTAACACATTTACCGGTAGTTGTTGATCCCTCCCATGCTACAGGTCGTATTGATTTAATACATCCTATGACTCTAAGTTCCATTATGGCCGGCTGTGACGGATTAGAAATTGAAGTTCATTCTTCACCGAATGATGCACTCAGTGACAATGATCAACAGCTAACCCCCAGCCAATTCAATTCTTTAATGAAGGACATTAAAGAAACTCTGGCTTTTCGAGAAAATATTATTGGAATAGATAAATAAGCTCTGAATTATCACTATTTTGGACTAAAACTATAAACCTACAATCACACATTAATTCATTAATAAATTACTAGAAATGCATTCTAAATAGTTTTCTAGAATATACACTGATAAATAACTTACTAAATATACATTCGCAAAACGGGATATCCAAATACCGGATATCCCATTTTTTATTATTATGTAATTTTTTTATCAAAAATGTTATCCGATAATTTTTTCTTTAGAAGCATATCCGATGCAATCTACCAATTTCATAATCTTCATACCTTTTATTTTGGCTCCTCCTTCGGTTGCATCAATAAACTCAATGTCATGAATTCCTTCTATACGCTTTTCAATCCATTTTCTATAGATATCTAGATTTTTGATGGTTCCCACCATATTACCATTAATATCTTCTACCATTCTTAAGTATTCATTGGAGGCCGTCTCTTGAACAATTGACGCTCCTGCTGCATGACCAAAGTTGTTCGTAAATGCCAGATCAAGTCCTACACAAATTATTCTTTTACAACCAAAGCTGATTCCTAAATCAAGTGCTGTTGTACTGACGGAACCTCCGGTTTGAAATAGCGTATATCCTCTGTTTTTAGCATATTCTTCGGCTTTATGAAATCCTTCCTGGCATATGAAATACTTCTTACCCTTATAACATTCTGGAACTTTATAATACACGGTTGAAAGATAAAGTAAAGGTATCTCACTATCCTCTATTCCTTGAATTTGAGGATATACCGTATGATTTGCATCAATCATTATTATATAATCGGGTTTTATTCCTGCTTTTAAGAGCATTTTAAATACTGTCCCGGTAGCTAAAATCACAGAATTCTCTTTGATCTTTTTTAATTCTAAGTAATTTTTATCTAGAGATGGACCTGCAGCTATAATATACAAATCCTTACCTTTAAATTGGTCACGCAGGTTATCAACATATTCATGTTGATGCTTCCAATTTATATTAAAATTACTGTTTAATTTATGTAGCTGATTTTTTATTGAGCTATAAGAAATAAAGTAATCTTCCATTTCATCTCTTATCTTACTATTTTTTATGTTTCTCAAGGAAGGGTAATGAAAAATCAGCTTCATCTCTTTATTTTGAGAATTAATGGAAGATATCATCTCTTTAAAATCCGGGTCATAGATAATGTGGATTCTATCTGCTGTTAAAAGTTTTTCTATATCAGAGAATGCACATGCCAAACTAATAACATTTAAGTCGCTTTCATAAACATTAATAATAAGACTTTCATTTATCTCCATAAGCTCCATTATGTGGTATCCAAGCCCTAAGCCATAAACATTATATTCAAAGATATCAGGCGAAAACCACTCTTTAGCAAGTAAACCGGCTTCATGGTAAACATGTCCGTTACTATGCAGATAATACTTATTTCCATGCTCATATAGAGCCAAAGTCATATTACCGCATGATGTGTACTCTATTGCATAATCCGTCTCTAGAATCTGAACTGGATTTATCTGCTTTAATAATTTCCCCAGCAAGAAGTTCTTCTTTGATATTAGCTTTATATTATTCTCATATTGTTTGGAATCAAAAAGCAATTCTTCTTTCGTAATAATCTTTTCCTGTAAAGAAAAAAGAAAGGGATTTAATTGTTGCTCCAATAAGTCAGCCAATAAAACATAATCCTTCATTTCCTGTGCATTCAATAGGTTGCATAGCATAGACTCTATCCAGCTTTCATCAACTATAACTACCTCATCGTTAAAGTATGCCGCATTAACAAAGATGCTTTCCATAACAGCTGAAAGTGTATCTATCGTTTTATTACAAAATTTGAACGCTTCTCTAAAATTTTGCAACCGTAAATGAGTGATTGTCTTATCTGATAATTGTAAGATCTCTTTATTTAGTGAAAATATTTTGTTGATATCATTATTCATTAAGATTTCCTCTATTTGATTGAAACTATATAATGTTATTAATATTATCTTGAATTTCTCTAAATTCAGGTTTCGTTCTATATAAGTAATCAGCAATTACCTGCATTAATTCAAAGTCATTTTCATGGTCTAAGTCAAGTACTGCTGTGTCCATCATTTTAATCACATCGCATTTTGCTTCATAAAGCATCCTTCCACTGACTAAAAAGCTAGGTGAATAGGCATATAAAGAAGCATTCATATCATATACCTCAGGCGTTTCCTGCCTTGAATTAAAAGAGGATTCGATTACTCTCACATATCCGTCTGGGGTCTTTTTTACCATGTTAAAATAGGGATTTCTTCTGGCATCTGTAACAGAAAAGACAATATCTGAATCAGATTGTATTTTCTTATCTATCAGATTTTGCAGATCCATTTTGGTCCTTAAAGGAGACGTAATGTCTAAATCCACAATCATATCATAATGGGTTCCTTTTCTTTCTTCCATGATGTTATAGCTGTTTAAAATTACAGATACTTTCGGAGTATTATCAAGTCCAAGAGAAGACTCTCTTTCTATTACATCTACCTTTATTCTTAACTTATTGTTGAACAGGTCGATCAAATCCTGGCTATCTGTATTTAATGCGATATCACAAGATACACTTGGATTTTGTTTGATATATAAATCAATCGCAGATACTGTATAAAACGGTAAGTGGTATCCAAGAAACTCTTTTAAATTCTTGTTTTTTATTCCTTTGGATCCTGCCCGGCCACAGATTGTGAATAAAATATTCATGATATTCTTCCTTCCTTTGCTAATTTTAAGGTTTCAAGAGCATATGCTATATCATTATGATTAGCTTCCTTTCCTTCAATGATGTCAAAGAAATAGGCTATTTCCTTTAATTGATAGTTATTCCTGGATTCATAAAAGGATATGGTCCTGCCACTGCATAAATACTGTATCTCACTGTTTACAAGATCGATTTTTATCGTATCATTATCCGTAAATAACTCAATAACTCGCATTGTCTTTCGTCCAAAGTAATCCAAATGTAGTTCTACCATCTTATCTTCATATCCGGCAATATAAAGGGATAAATCATCGCTATTGATTTCCAAATCTGAGATTTTACCTCTGAGATTATGTACTTTATTGGGTTGTCCAAATAAATATTTTAGATAATCCCACTCATGTATAAGATCGATGGATACGCCTCCCCCTTGCTCTGCATGGGCACTATAAGTGTTTCTATAGTCCATATGGGGCCTCCAATCCGGTAAATAACTGGAGCATATCACTCTAGCACAGTATACTTTGCTTAAATCAATCTCTTTTTTTGTATATTGTATTACATCGGTATAACGCAGTGGACAAGCAACATAATAAACATTACCATCCTTTAGCTTAAGATCCTGGATTGATACTTTGTTATCATCAAAAACCGGTTTTTCGATAAACATATGCTTAGTTTTTGAACTGTATTTTTTTATCGTATCATAATGCATATGGGTTGGATTCGTTATAAAAATCACATCATAGTCATCAGGAACCTCTTCATAAGAGTAATAAATCTCATTAATTTTCTTAATGATATCCTCATTTACCGGTTTTCCTACTGAGCTTCTGATTAAATCAATCGTAAAGTTAAAATTTCTTTCCGATAAAACCTGATCAATATTAAGCAAATGCCTCGTGCCAATTGATCCCAATCCAATCATTGCGATTTTATATTCTCTCATTGTCTTAAGCCTCTATTCCATCAATGATCTTTAATACCTCTTTATCTTTTTCAAAGCTATAGATTGGAGTATGGTTATCTCTTATGGCATTGAAAAAGGAAACAATTTCATTGTAGTACGCATTCTCTACAATAAAGCTGCTATATCCATCTAACTGATCTATCTCATGATATAAATTAACATAGGTTTCTTTCTTTTCGTTATAATCATATACTTTTAACCCGGTTGGAGATCCATCCCAACTCATATATAAATTCTCTCCAAAAACCTCCATATTTCTTACGGCTTTTCTAGACACCACATCGACAGCCATCAGTCCTTTATGGCCTGTATTATGCTGAATCATGACGAAATAGTTATCGTTATAACCTATCTCTAAACTACTGATCTTATTCTTCATCACATCCACTTTGGTTATATCACCAAAGGTGTCGATAATCCATGGTAATTCAATCGCAAATATTTCCCTGCATCCATTGGACCTTTTATCTCCGACAAAAAAATCTTTATAACTTTCCCAAGGATGCCAATCCGGGAGATATTGTCCAACATGATAGGTATAATTAACACAACCGTTACTTTCTTGCAATATCTCTTTCATCTTTTTTATTTCCTCACGATATAGAAATGTCGAGGATAAAAATAAGACTAAATTTTTATCTTTTGCCAACAAAATATTCTTATCATAATCATCCGAAACCAAATTAAGCTCCGCAAATACATGCATACGTTTCTCAAGACACTCTGTAATGATTTTATGATGAGATAAGGGTGAAGTACAGATAAAAGCACAGGCCGGTTCGTGAGAACTAAAAATTTCCTCTAAAGAAGCTCCTGTTTCTATCCCATATTCCTTCTCGCATAGCCTTCTACGTTCCTCATTCGTATCAATACCGAATATACGAATAGAAGGATCATATTTACGAAGTAATCTTATTCTTCTTTTTCCCATAGAACCCAGACCGATCACAATTACTTTCAAGTTATTTCACCTCATATCATAAAATTTCTTCTTAAGATTGACTTTATTATTCAGGAGAAAATCTTTTATGATGTCCAAGATTTTCTCCGAAGTATTGCCATCACCATAGGGATTAACGGTATATTTTGCTTTTTCCTGAAACTCTTTGCTTATGGCAAGATCAAATGCTTGTTTAATTTCTTCTTTTATCGGCTCACAATGAATTACACTCTCAGCACTCAGCCTACCCTTTTGGCGATCGCCAATATTAATGGTAGGAATCCCAAAGCTGGGAGCTTCGATTAAACCACTGGATGAATTCCCCACTACCATCTTACAATATTTTAATGCTGTAAGATACCTTATCATGCCTAAAGAGGTGACTGCAACCGCTTGTTCATTCTTTTCAACAAAGCTGTCAATCATTTGATTGATGATGCGACCGTTGGAATCCGCATTCGCTTTTGTAAAGATAAATTTCATGTTCTTATAAGATCCGCATACATCTAATAAAGCTTTTATTTGCTCCTCCGATTTATTATCTTCCAGAGTTACCGGATGGAAGGTGACAACGGCATAAGGCTGATCCAGCTTAAAATGAATTGACTTTTCAAGTTCTTCTTTCTCCATTAATGTTTCTCTAAGAATATTCTCTATACCGATGGCTCCAACACAAAATACCCGTTCAGGACTTTCACCCAATTGAATCACACGATTTCTATATTCCTCTGTGCTGGTAAAATGAAGATAGCTTAGTTTTGTTATCGCATGACGAATGGATTCATCGATAGCTCCCTCCGTCGTCTCTCCTCCATGTAAATGAGCAATCGGTATTCGATGATTCATTGCAACCATGGCAACTGCCATGGTTTCATATCGATCTCCTAATATGATTAACATATCTGGCTTTAGTTTCTCAAAATAGTCCGCAAAACTAATCATGGCCAGACCCATTGATTTGGAAATGGCAGCCGGAGTATCGGAACTTAGAAGTATTTCTATCTTTTCGTCTATTTGTATTCCATCTTGTTCAATCTCTGTGTAGGTTAAGCCAAATTCAGAGGATAAATGTGCACCTGTGACAACAATACGAACATCAAACTCCGAAACCAATTGAAATTTCTTAATAATCGGCTTTAACAATCCATATTCTGCTCTTGTAGCTGTGAGTATGCTAATCTTTTTCTTCATAGCTCTATCATCTCATCCTCTTCAAAATTTCTTGTAGCCGTTGTTCCCATCACATCAAACCACTTCATAGGACTAATGCCGTTACCCGGTCGTTTTACTGTCAGATTTTCCTCTGTAAAGCATTCACCCTTAGTAATGTTTCTTTTCGCAACAATGCTTTTTCTGGCTATCACTATATTCTTCCTCTCAGATTTGGCCGGCTCTTTCTTACCATCGCCGATGCATAACTCAACATTTCGAATTGCACTTACCAACGCTTTTAATTCTTCTGGCTCCAAGCTGGCTTTGTGATCCGGTCCTTCCATATTCTTATCCAGGGTAAAATGCTTTTCGATTACCCTGGCACCCATAGCTACAGCCGCTATTGAAACCTCAATTCCTACGGTATGATCTGAATATCCCACAGGAACCTTAATTTCGCTCTTTATGGAATTCATTGCCTGTAGATTAACATCTTCATAAGGAGTCGGATACTCCGTTGTACAGTGAAGCAAAGTAATCTCCCCTGCACCATTCTTATTTAAAACCATGACCGCATCTTTAATCTCTGGCATAGTACTCATACCGGTTGATAAAATTACAGGCATCCCTGTGTTAGCAATCTTAATTAAGTAAGGCAAATTCGTAATTTCGCCGGAGGGTATCTTCCATCTCTTCATATTTAGATTTTTTAGAAAATCAATACTGTCAAAATCAAATGCTGTAGATAAAAACTCAATTCCTTTTTCCTCACAGTATTCACTTAGTGCTTCAAACTCATCAAAGGATAATTCTAATTTCTTAAGCATCTCCAATTGGATTTCACTGGCTTTTGTATGCTGTTTTTGATATTCTGCCTTTGCTGCAAACTTTGATGCAAGGTTTTTCGCAATGAAGGTTTGAAATTTAATGATATCTGCTCCGGCTATCACTGCCTTATCGACCAGTTCTTTTGCTAATGTTAAGGAGCCATTATGATTTACTCCGGCTTCTGCTATTACTAATACCTTTTTCATGATAACCTGTCTCCTATTTTGATTTTTCCATCAAATTCGTATTCCGTAATTTCAATTGTAGTATCCAATGTTTTTACTACAAATCCGCCCTGTGTTTTTCCCACTACTTGTCCTGGAATTCCTTTATAAATAGGAGCATTTTCTATCATTCGAGATCGATTTATTTTAATCTCTTTCTCTCCTAAAAAACATCTTGCCATGGGTCCAGGCTTACAAATAGCGCGAATAAAATTAAAGATTTCTCTACTGGTCTGATTCCAACTAAGTATCTCATCTCCCGGTTGTCTCATACCACAGTAGAATCCGATTGGATGGATGCTTTCCTGCTTAATCGGCTGAAAGGTATTGTTTTGAACTAATTTAATCCCATCGTAAAGAATTTGGGCACATTTTATATAAGCCGTGTTAAGTAGGGTGCTGTAATCATCCTCATCCCTTATCTCAAAGGTCCTTTGTAATATAATGTCTCCTGTATCTATCCCTTCATCTATGAAATGTACGGTTATACCAAATTCTTTTTCATCATTAATTAAAGCCCAGTTAAGAATGTTTCTGCCTCTGTAAAAGGGTAATTTTCCTGCATGGCAGTTTATGGTTTTAAGCCTTGGTGTATTAATTATGTCATATTTAAAAATCTGATTAAAGGACATCGATACAAATAAATCACACTGATATTCTCTTACTTTTTCTAGAAATTCTGACGAGTTAATATTTTCATGTTTTAAATAATCGATATTATAATTCTTAGAAAATTCCTTTAGGACCATATCTGTTGTATCAAACCTTACACAGATAAAAGCGATTTCTATTTCCAAATCATTAATTAGTAATTTAAAGGCTTCGTGAGCCCATTTACCATCTGCAAAATATCCTAATCTTAATTTCTTTTTCATAATTTACTGCAACTCCCCTTACCATCACTCTTCCCGTTCTAATCTTCTTCTCATCTCTTCCATAACATCCATTTGCCCCATATCCATCCAACTGTTTTCACTGATCGGATAAACACCTATTTTACATCCATTCTTTTTATATTTTTCAATGATATCAGGAAATCCCATTGCTTTATTTTCTTCCAGTTCCTCAATTACAATAGGTTCTACGATATACATTCCTGTATTAGTAAAAAATGAATATACCGGCTTCTCCCTCATTTCTTCAATTTCACCGGTTTCATTTATTTCGATCACTCCATAGGGTATTTTAATGTTTTTTAAAGAACATACCATAGTAATTAAGTTTTTTTCTTTTTTATGATACTGATATATTTTTTCGTAATCTTCTTCAATTAAAATATCGCAATTAGATAAAATAAAAGTAGTATCAATTTTGCCTTTTAGTAAGCTAAGGCCCCCTCCAGTTCCCAGAGGTTTCGTTTCTTCTACATAATTAACTTTATAGTCTTTTTCAGTTTCACCAAAATAAGCTTTAATCATATTCTTTTTATGATTTATAACCAGGTAAAATTCATTGCTGCAGTTTTCATGAAACCTGTTCATTATATGCTCTACAATGGGAATCTCACCAATAGGGATCAGTGGTTTTGGTAAAATTTTTGTATATGGATAAAGTCTTGTCCCAAGACCTCCGGCCATGATGATAACCGGTAAATTTAATGTTTTTTTCTTCTTTATCGTTCCGTCATTTAAAAGTATCACCGAAACAATGTCTTTATCATTATTTAACACCGGAACTGCTTCAATGAAGTTTTTTCTCATATATTCTTTTGCTTTATATTTATCTTTCTCATAAATATATTTGGGCTCGTAATTAGCAATATCCTTAACTTTCGCGTCCAGATTCCCTTTCCGAAGTATCCATCTTCGAATATCTCCGTCCGTTATAGCTGCAACAAACTGTTCGTCTTTCACTACAAACAGAACTTTCTTAGCTACTTTATCTAATAACTTCATTGCCTCAATCATGGTACACTCTTCATCTATCAAAAAATCTTTTACATCCATCCTTCCACCTCCCTTTTACTTAATTGATCCTTGTAGGTTTTTTTAAACACTCAAGAACATAGAGTACATCTTCCTTTGTAAGATTTGAACTGCATGGAATATTAACCACATGTTCAAGGTATACCTTTGCTTTCTCTATCTTATATGCTTCATTTGCCAAATAAGGCCTCTGCTCATTAATTAATCCCCATATGGGCCTTGATTGGATTTTCTTTTTTGATAAATAATGGATCATATCGTCCCGATCAAGCGGATATTCATTATCACAATACAAACCGTAAAACCAATAGTTTGGTCTAATATCCTCTCTAAACTTCAACAATCTCAAACCCTTAAGTGACTTTATACCTTCTTGATACAAATCGTAATTATCTTTTTTTACTTCAATAAATCTCTCGAGCTGTTCTAACTGAGCAAGACCTAGAGCAGCCTGCAGATTTGTCATTCTGTAATTATAGCCAATCTCATCATGGGTATAATATAGTTCGTCACTTTTCGCCTGTGTTGTAAGGTGTTTTGCTCTCCTTAATAATTCCTTATCATTGGAAACAATCATTCCGCCTCCACCGGTAGTGATTATTTTATTACCGTTAAAGGAATAAACCCCTATGGTTCCTATTGTGCCGGCATGCTTTCCCTTATAGTTACCTTTCATATAATAAGTTCCCATCGCTTCGGTTGCATCTTCAATAACGACCAGATTAAACTCATCTGCTAATTCCATTATCCTTTCCATATCCGCCATATTACCAAATACATGAACTACTACCACGGCTTTGATATGCTTCTTTGTGTTATTATTGATTAGCTTTCCCTGTATAAAACTGCACTTGTTATGACAGAAGTCTGATAATTTATCCGCATCCATAGCAAGGGTATCATCGCAATCCATAAATATGGGTTCAGCGCCAATATACTTTACTGGGTTAACTGCTGCAATAAAAGTAAGTGTCGGTACAATTACTTCATCCTCTTTTGTAACATCACAAACCCGGAGTGCTATATGTAAGCCCGAGGTCCCATTTTGGCAGGATACAGCTCCTTTTGCCTTAACATATGTAGCGACTTTATCTTCAAACTCATTCACATAAGGACCACCTGTTGATACCCATTCGGTTTCAACCGCATTAGTTACATATGCTAGCTCATTTCCTTTTAAGTTTGGAACCGAGAGCGGAATAAATTTATCCATACTGCACCTCACACTTTTTCATTATGCCTACCCTGTGATTAATCTATAGGTTATAAATGTCTGCTTTATATCTATTTAAATTAGTTCTAAAAAACTCAATCGTTTCTGCCAGGCCTTCCTCAAAGGTATATTGAGGCTTCCAGTTCGTTAATCTCTTGATTTTTTCGTTGGATCCAAGGAGTCTGTTCACTTCGCTGTTTTGGGGCCTTAATCTCTGATCATCACAAACTATTTTAGCTTTCGGATTAATCTGTCTAATTAGTTCCTTTGCTAACTCTCCTATGGATATTTCCTGTTGCGTAGCAATATTGATTTCTTCACCAATCGTCTTGGCAGTTTTACCAATCTCAATAAAACCATTCACCGTGTCTTTGACGTAATTAAAATCTCTCGTAGGCTCCAATGACCCAAGCCTTATTTCTTCCTTTCCTGCTAAAAGCTGTGTGATAATTGTTGGGATAACAGCTCTTGCCGATTGTCTTGGTCCATAGGTATTGAAGGGTCTTACTATTGTTATTGGCATCTGAAAGCTTCTATAGAAAGACTCAGCTAATCTGTCCGCGCCGATTTTTGTTGCCGAATATGGGGATTGACCTTGAAAAGGATGGGCTTCATCAATTGGTACATACTTAGCAGTACCATATACCTCAGAGGTAGAAGTAATTAACACTCTGCCTGTTCCAAAATCTCTTGCCGCCTGTAGAACATTCAATGTCCCCTTAATATTCGTATCCACATAGGAATCCGGTGAATGATAGCTAAATGGTATCGCAATAAGAGCTGCCAAATGATATATCTCATCCATATTCTTCATAGCTTCCCTAACACCATTGGGATCCCTTATATCACCGGTAAAGATTTCAATTTCATGTAAGATATCCTTAGGTAAAGAATCGAGCCATCCCCAAGAATTAAATGAGTTATAATATACAAACGCTTTCACTTGATAGTTCTTTTTCACTAATTCCTCTACTAAATGGCTTCCAATAAATCCATCCGCCCCTGTCACTAATACTCTTTTCATTGGCTCCTCCTGTAATAAAACAGATTATTTATGATCATTTTTCCATCCTTTAATAAAAATTCATCTTAATAACTATATCGACTATATAACTGATTTCATTAACTTAAAATATATGGAAGTACAGAAAAAGTATTTAAATTTGATATAATTTCTCCGCTATTCTATTTCATAATTACACTTTTTTAATTGATATACTTATGAAATAAAAAGACTGATGTTTTCTTAAACATCAGTCTAAACGATCTTAAATAAGGTTGTATCAAGATATACCAATAACATTATATCATTTAATAAAAATTTATATTAAATTGCTTATAGCCTCTTCTAAAAGCGGCCTTGTATAATCAGCACCATCTATGATTGCTTGATATATTTTGATGGACTTTTCATAAGTTTTTAATTTATCCGCTTTAGCGTTATCTGTAAACTGATACATTTCAGAAATTTCCTGTGCTGAGGATGCTGTAATAAAACTCTCTATTAGCTGATATGCCGAGTTTTCATGGATAGCCTTATTAATCTTACTAATTTTTTTGAAATTCTTTTCTGTCTCATTCGTTTCTTGGATACTTCTATTATATAAACGAATTTGACTCTCACATATATTAATAGCTTCCTTGGCTTTCTTTTTCATAAAGTATAATTCTTCATAACCATCCTCAAAAAACCTTTTAATAACATCCATATCTTGTTCGTTAAATGTACTTTGCTTCGTTTCCATTGTTTTAATTATATCAATAGTGCTTTCACTGTAGCTATCTAACACTTCTTTTAGGGACATATTGATAGTACCATGAATCTTAGCTCCCTTAGTCTTTGCATCTATAACTTGAATTTCCGGATACAGCATAATGCAATCCTTATACCAGAGAGAGAAATTATACCAGTCCCGTCTTGAACGCACTTTTTCTCCATCTACACCTTCAACCATGATATCAAAACGTTGACTGCCCTGTTCTGTTATGTCTCCAGCATGTGTAAACTCACCATCATATGCCAAATCCTGCCCTACCAGAACTATCTTCTTAAAGCCCAGTTCAATACATGTCATAAAGGCTGAAGTGGCTACTGAAGCCCCTGTGATAATATAGGGTGGATTTTTATCTGCTGCTTTATACATTTGTTGAAAATAAGGAAAACAGCTAAAGAAAATCTTCCTACCTTTATGACGTTCTAATATTAGTTTATTTGAAGCCATCTCGCAAAGTATCGGTATTTTAATGTCTTCTCTTTCGGTAAAAAATTCCATTGGTTTCATCGGATCAACTGTTACAATGAAATCCGGTTCAACCCCTTCCTCAAGAAGATAATCCAGTACTCGATCTACAGCAAATATATATAATCTGCCTTTTGCTCTTTTCAACTCAGATATATTGTCTTTTACAGAAGGTCCCCCTGCTACAATAACAGCAGGTATATCAAGCTGCAAATCTTCCTTTAATTCCATCAGTCGATTGCTCTTTTTTAGATATCTGGTATTGTATAGCGCATTTTCGATAAATCTCTTACCAAATACCATCTCTGTATTAATGTTTGTTCTTGCTTGAATAAATGAATCCTTTACTTCCGTCCAGTATTTGATTGCTATATCTGTATATATTTTTTCATAACCTGGATGTGAACAGCGTATTTGTGATGAATAGTTCGTGATATTGATTGAATTCTGAAGCAAACCATGAAATTCAAAATCATTAATACCCTCAATGCATATAATTAAATTTTCTTGCTTGATTATATCTGTGATATTAAAATTATGTAGAACATAATCAAATAATCGAAGGGATGGCTCGTATACAAATAATATATCGTTCCGACCCCGATTCAACACTATTTCTCTAACAAAGCTACCTGTACCAAAACCAAACATGGCAATTACTGAATTAAGGTTTAAAAATTTATATTGTTTTATCCATATCTTGGCTTCGTGGCTGGGATTATAGCAACTATTCAATCTATATTGTTTTTCATCTTTCTGTATGAAAAGATATGGTTCACCATTTATCGCTTCTCCATGTTGCATTCCGTCCTCTAGCATCTTATCAAAACTTACTGTAACTTCTAGAAGTTTTATATAAAGATTTGGGCGACATTGTTTCATACATTCCATGTTTAATTCGTAACAACTCATAAAATAATCTCCTATACATTACAACTAATTTAATTAATTTTAGTGTAATTCATATTGACAGGCTTCAAGTATGGGTTTCAGGTCGAATACTAAGATGTCTGACAACAAAACAGTATCATCCTGTTTCATCGCTGTCATAGCATTTACTAATATGCTGTTTAATTTTTGTTCGTCTATATTAATTTGATTGTTTTCTAATTTATAAGTATTCAATGCATTAATTGTTTGTATTAAAGTATTTAATGTTTGGTTAAACAACTGATATCCTTCTTTATTTTTCTGTTGATAAAACATTGTTGTTGTATCATCTATTTCCTTTATTGAATTCATAATATATTCTTTTAGTATATCCATCAAAATATTCCTTTCTTAAAAAAACTGGGCTGGCTACAAAGCCAGCCCGGTTTCTAAAACCTAGAATAAAATTACTGTAATAATGACAGAACTCCCTGGGTTGATTGGTTAGCCTGTGCAAGCATTGATTGAGCAGCCTGCTGAAGGATATTATCCTTCGAATACCTAACCATCTCTTTCGCCATATCAACGTCACGAATACGTGATTCAGCAGCTTGTAAGTTCTCAGCAGTATTATCTGCATTCGCAATTGTGTGTTCCAATCTGTTCTGTAACGCACCAAGTGCAGATCTCTGATCAGATACCTTATCTAATGCGGATTGTACAGTTTGGATATTAGCTGTTGCAGAAGCATAGGTTCCTATACCACTAGCCACACCATCAATACCTAATGCAGATGCTGTCATAGTAGATATTGAGAACTGAATATTTTGTCCGCTATTTGCACCAACCTGAAGACTCTTACTTGTGAAACTACCATTTAATAATTTCATAGTATTGAATTCGGTCTGAGATGCAATTCTATCAACTTCTTCAGTTAAAGCTGTAAGCTCTTTTGAAATAGCGTCGCGGTCTGCAGATACGTTAGTATCGTTAGATGCCTGAACGGTTAGCTCTCTCATTCTCTGAAGAATGGACTGTGTCTCATTAAGAGCACCTTCTGCTGTCTGAATTAAAGAGATACCATCCTGTGCGTTAGTAGAAGCCTGCTCAAGACCTCTGATCTGACCACGCATTTTTTCGGAAATTGTTAATCCAGCTGCATTATCACCTGCACGGTTAATCTTATAACCGGATGATAATTTCTCTGTTGATTTTGCAAGATTGTTAGTTGTGATACCTAACTGTCTTCTTGTGTTGGCTGCGCCCATATTGTGTTGTACTATCATAATTCATTCCTCCTTGAAATGTGTTTTTCAGCAGCATCCATGCTGCTTTTAATCTTTTTGTTCTTCCTTCCGGCCGTACGCTCCTTTAGGAATAAATCTTAGTAAGTAAATTCACTTTACTTATCTTATATATCGGTATAGTTTTATAAAACTTAATACCCTTTCGTAAAAAATTAATTCTTTTTGTCGTAAAAGAAAGATTGTCCTTCATTTTGCCCTGCAATTGTTTTATAATAGCTGGATACTGTTTTACTATTTAACCTTACGTTTCTAATTTCTTTGTGCTTACCGGAAAATATCAGTTCAAGCTTTGATTTATTCCTTTTTTCTAGGGCTTGTACTTTTACATTCAAATCCGTAAGTATCTTAATTTGATTTTGTAATAAAGTTATTTCATCCTTATAGCTCTTACTGTTTTCCGCAAATTCATTTTTTACATAGTTATAGATCTTTTCAAACCCGGTATCAAGCTTATCAAGTAATTGAATCTGCTCATCCTTTGAGGCAATCGTCTGCATAAACAAATCTTCATCAAACTTTTCCGAAGCTATAATTCCTTCTTGTCTTGAAGTAATGTCTAACAGCTGTTCCATAACCTTGATTTTTTTACCCAGAGCTTCTGTTAACAACTGTATATACGCTTGCTTTGAAACACCATTTTCCAAACCCATTATTTACCTCTTTGCTTTCTCTAAGGATTATTTAGATCCCTTTGAGAGTTTCATAACTTCTTTCCAAGTATCTCTCATTTCCCTGATATATCCCAGAGCCTCCTCTAATATCTCTATGTCCTTATGAATATTAGCTTCTATGAGTCTCCGATAGATATAATCATATACCAAATCAAAATCTTTCGCTACTGGATATTTAAAATCCAGAGTGGCCCGAAATTCTAATATAATTTTTTCTGCCTTAATAATATTAAGATTAGCTTTCGAAATATCTTTATTTTCGATAGCCATGATAGCAATGTTACAAAACTTAATTGCTCCTTCATAAAGCAGCAAAGTAAGTTCAGCCGGTGAAGCCGTTAAAATCTTGCTGTCCTTATATGCAGCAGCTGCATTGGTTGCCATTAAAATACCTCCTGTGCGTTAGCTATTGCTGGTTCATCCCTAACATAGACATTAAGGATGAACTTTGTGAATTCATTTTTGCCATAGCAGTTTCCATCGCGGCAAATTGTTTATAATAGCGATCTTCCATTTTCTGGAGTTTTCTTTCCATTTCTCTCAGATCGCTTTCATAGTTCGTAATTGTTTTTGACATTTCCTTATCATTATAAAAGGTAAGAGCACTTCGAAGACTTGTACCGCTCATCTTATCTGTCATAGTATCATAAAGTTTTCCTGCAAGATCGTTGAAAACTCCCATAACAGCTTCGGGATTTTCACTCAATGCTTTCATAAGCTTATCTTCCTTGGCGGACACAAGGCTATCATCGGCATCGCCAGCAATATGCAACAAACCTTTTTCAGTATAATTAATTGAGCTTATTCCAAAGGAGGACAAGGAATAACTGACACCATCTACATCCACACTTTGGCTCAGGCTGGTTCTCATAGCTGTAAGCAGATTATTAACCGTATTATCCCGTCTTAATAAAGAATCCTTAATTTTATCCTCCCACTGATCTATCTGCTTTTCCGACATAGCACTTTTCTCTTCATCAGTCAAGGGATCATAGCCCTTTGCAGATGGTGCAAGATAGGCTTCATTCATCTCAGTCAACAATTCATTGTAAGATTTCACAAAACCCTTTATCATATCATAAACCGCCTGGGTATCATTCGATATACTGAGGCTTATGATCTCATCGTCAGATGTATCTGCCGGTGTATCCATACCTTCTGTAACACCCTTTAAGGTTAAGGTAAGGCCATTTACCTTTATTGTATTAGAGGAACCAGTTAATTCCGCTCCATTATAAATCACTTTCGAATCTGATGCCTGAACCAACACTACTCCCGGTCCAGCGGTCGTGGTTTTCGTACCATCCGGATTTTCTGTCGTTATGATTTCGCTTAGACCTAATAAAGATAAGCTATTGGTTTGATTAATAACTGTTGAATTATCGGTTTCATAATTCGTCAGCAGTGTGTCAAGTTGCGTTTCAGAAGCCTCGAATATATTCGTAGCATCTGCGGTACCAGTTTCCCATTCTTCATATTCTGCCGTCACCAGCGCCTCAGCATCCGTTCTCAATTTTGTATCTACTGCCGCCTTTAATACATCTTCATCCAGAGTTTCCCCATCGGCCAATTCCGCCTCCAGACGAGCCCGTTCAGAATCAGTAGCGGCCGTTATATTGGCCTCATCTGTAATATAGCTTTGTATAAAATCTTCTCTGACCTGCTTATGTTTTACTGTTAGTAAGTCTGTTCTTGCCTGAGTTTTATCATCCGCTGTACTGGCTGTATCTATGTAGGCTGAAAGAGCGTTATCAACCGTCCCTTTTTCTGCAGTTGACAAAGAACCGTAATTTAAATAATCTCTTATGATATTCCTCTCCTGTGTTAACTCAGAAGAGTTTGTTGTTATGGAAAATGTATTTTGAATACCGCTTTCCTTTGAACTAATAAAAAATCTGTTCTGAGAAGTATCGTAGCTTGCATTTAAGCCTGCATCCTTTAATGTTTTTATAACATCATTAATTGTTGTGGATGATCCGATATCCAAATTAACTGTTTTATTATCTGTTTCAACAGTTATCGTAGTGCCTTCACTTGCGTTAAAACCTAGATCCGTAAGTTTTGTTAATGCTGTTATTCCATTACCGTTAACATCTGTTCCAAGTTTAGATCCTGTCACAAACTGCGAACTTGCAAGCTGTTGCACCTTCAGGGTATGAGTTCCTGCAGGCGCACTCGTAGAAGCACTAATCTCAACCTTGTCATCGTTGGATGACGAAGCTTTCTTGGTATTAAAGCTTCCTTGCATCCTTAGCTTAGATAAAGAATCGGTATAGAATTTGTATAGTTTTGTATTTAAATCACTCCACTTTTCCTTCTTCCATTCCAGCATTGTTTTTTTGTTCTCTATTCTGGTAGACTTATACCTTTGAGCCTTCATTAATTCAGTGACAATGCTTTCTGTATCCATTCCGGATGCTAATCCGGATAATCTCATAGGCATAACTTCACCCCCTTATCTTTTCTCGTCAACTAAAAGACCGGCCAATTCCCACATTTTCTCCACCATCTCTAAAGCTTCTTCCGGCGGAATTTCTCGGATTACCTCATCTGTTTCCTTATCAAAAATTTTGATTGAAACCCGGTTAATATCTTCGTGATATTGAAATTCAATTCCGGTTCTATGCTGCTTCATCTTCGTATTTGCTTTGTTCACAGCATTTTTCACCTGATTACCGGTATTTGAATTCTGCTTCTGTTCACTTTCTTGACCCTTTGTTGTTTGTGTTCCAACCGCTTTATAACTGTTGGCGGTTTCCGTAATGGAAATACTCTTAACTCCTTGCTCTGATACTTCCTGCACTCTTGGCTCCGGTTTCTGTATTGATTTAGAAACATCATGATAGGAAGAACCGGATAAAGCATCTAATGCCATAATGATACACCTCCATGTGTAAATGATATTTAATAAATGTTAATATGCTTTTCTGCCATCCTTGACTGCTATCATTATTTTCGCATACTTGTCTGCTTATTATATCGGAACAAAATACATATCTCTTAATACCCTGCTCTATAAAAATCATAGGTTGCCTTATTGAAATCAAGCCATACTGATTAAAATCATCAATAAAATACCCAGGGAGAACATCCGATGTATGCCTTCCATATAATAATTCTTATGTCATACCAACATTGCAAATCAACTCATATTTACTTTCATTCAAAAAAGATTACGGCTGTATAGAGCGATACTCAGTAGCTTTTTACAACCATAATCTTTATGAATAAACTTAAGAATTAATATTTTAATTCAATCCATGTGATAATAAATTTCCAACTATTCTAATCCTCATTGAAACAGTTTTTTCAAATCTTCATCAGAAACAGAAGATCCGGCTGCCTCTTTATTAGATTCTTGTATCTGAAGATAGATTTCTTTTCTATAGATCGGAACTGATTTTGGTGCACTGATACCTATCTTAATCTGATCTCCCTTTACCTCTAGGACCGTTATTTCAATATCATTACCAATCATAATGGATTCATTTACTTTTCTTGATAGGGCTAACATAATTTGTCCCCCTTTGCTGCTTTTAATTCTTTCAGGCTGTCATAGAAGTAGTATTTTATATCATAATCCCCGTTTTCAACGATAATCTGAGCACCCTTTCTTGTTTCTGAGTTAATAATAAATGGTGCTCTGAGATTAGCAGACATTTTTTGAATGTCCTGTGGAACGGTTATAGATACAAGAACCACAATATTATCTTCCGTAATTTCACCCAGGGGCTTCAATAGCTCATCCTCTACTTCAGGATTATAATCCGGCTTTATTAAAAACGGACTGATTACCGGGATGGCAAGGGACGGTTCATCAAGGCTTTGCATCCAGGATATATCCGGTCTATCTCCGTCTTCATTATCGTAGAGAATTGTGTAGTTCTTAAAATCTTCAAATCCTAAGATCCCATCCTCAAAACGGATAATCTTACTTTCATCCAGATCTATTTCTCCAAAGTGTTTTGTCCTGACTAACATTTATCTCGCCTTCCCTTCGTAATTTATATACTAAGTAAAACTCATACATTGTATTGCACTATATTCCATTATAAACCGTTATGCTTCCCCAGCTATATCCTCTGGAGTTGTAAACATTTCTATTCATATATCAACATATAAATATGTCACAAGTTAATTATCAACTGAGTTTTTATTGTGTTATGTGAATATATTCCTCCCGACTACATTATCTAACGTAATTATACATTATATACTATGGCTTTGCATTATTTTTTTATAGAAAATCCAGTAATGAATTCTGTACTACTTTAGCCGCAGCCGATAAGGATGCATTATATATGGTTTGTGCTGCATTATATTTGATAACCGTATCAACCATATCTGCATCCTCATTTTTTGAAAGCAATTCTTCAAAATCAACCTTTTGACTGGAAAGTCTGTTTTCCGTCAGTTCCAGTCTTACAAGTCTGCTGCCGAGATCTGCTACTGCAATATTTACCCTGTCCTGCTCCTCACTGGAACCGGCATTTCCTTTTTCAAAAGCCCTTTGCATAACCTCATTTTTTAGATCCAGTTCCGTATCCAACTGTTCCAGCATTCTCTCATAACGTTGCCTGTCTGCGTCTGTTAAATTTTGATCTTGAAGACGCTTATTAATCTCCTCTATCTTACCCTCCGTAGCAATCACTTCATTAACACTGTTTAAGATATCATCAATGGTTCTTCCTATCCCATGGGTGATTGCATCAGAACCTTCCGTGTTAATTGTTAGCTTCTGGTTATAATTAACCTCATACTGGATTTGCTGTTTTGTTTTTGTGTATTCGATAGGCTCCTGCTCCGGCTTTAGGGTATCGGTCATAATCGAGTTAAAATAATGTTCCGGCTTTAACTCACCGTTTTTAAATTTTGTTTTTTCATAGGTTAACTGAATATTGTCCGCCGTCCTAAGCTCTTCGTATACGTTCGCCCCAAGAATAACTTCACCGGTTTCATGTATAAAATACGCCTCATTCGGGTCCATTGTATTTTCATCAAACTCTGTTATAGAAACTGATGTAACAGGCAAAGGTGCCTGCCAGACAGGTTCACCTCCTGCGATTGACTTGGCATAATGAATGCTATCCAGTCCATCCTGCTCCAAGTTATCATAAGCCAATTGTATTCGATAAGTATCAACCAACTGAGGAGGTTCATCAAATGTAACAGGAGGTACTGTCTCTAAATCTGACAGTTCATAGCTTCCTACTACTTTAGATCTCATCTGAATCTGATCACCGGTAAAGTTCTCTGTTATCTCATAATGCAGATGCTCCGTATCTTCGTTAAATATCAAAGGGCTATCTGTTTTATAGCCGGTAAATACATATCTTCCGGCGTAATTCGTATTCCCTTCCTGATAAATTTGCGCTTTCATCTGTTCCAGATTTTGAACAATCGCAGCTCTGTCATTCGCTGTTAATGTATCCGAACTACCTTGAACACAGTAGGTATTAATCTGCCTCAGAATATCATTCACGGTTCTGAGCGCGCTTTCTGTTACTTCCATCCATGACATGGCATCCGGGATATTCTTCTCGTAGTATTGTTCAAGCTCTGACAGATTAGTCCGAAGTTTAAGAGCCCTGACAGTAATAATAGGATCGTCCGAAGGTCTTTGTATCTTCTTACCGGTGGAATATTGCTGCTCTAAAGCCGTCATATTATATTTATTCTTGTTAATGTTGCTCAACATATTGTTGGTCATCATTTTATTGGTTATTCTCATACTCCTACCTCCTACACATAGTTAGCAAATGTGTATTAAACTCCCATATAATTAATCAGTTTATCATAAACCTCATCCATAACAGATATCACTTTCGCCGACAGATTATAAGCATTTTGAAACCTTACTAAGTTCATTGCTTCTTCATCCATATCTACACCGGATACTGATAGTCTTTGATTAACGATAGCCTGCAAAATATTGTTTTGGCTCTCAGAAAAATTCGTTGCTTTTTTTGTATCGATACCAATTTCCGCGGTGAGAGTCTGCATAAAACCACCCGGTGCCCCCTGTTTAAAGAGAGAACTATTCGTTTTTAGTGCCATAAGAGCATCGACGATATCATTATTCTCATTACCGTTTACTATATCGGTGGCTGTGGCCATACGGCTGGAATCCTGAATTAATTCCGTGCTTACGGTAAAGTTCTCTGCAGTCATGAAATAGTAAGATCCATATAATGGTTGATTTTCCGGTATTTCCTCATAATAATCTCCTGTTTGGGAATTAAAGGTATCAAAATCAAAATAAGGATAGTCATCCGAATCAGCTAAAGGTCCAAATACATATTCCCTACCATTAATTTTATTCGTTGCATTGAAAAAGTCTGCACCGGAATTATTCTCCAAATCCTTGCCACTTCTATGAATCTCATTAAATGCCTTGGCAAATGTACGAATAAACTCATTCATCTGTTCCATATAATAAGGAATTCCTTTATAGTCTATACTTTGTCCGACATGAGCCACTTCATTCGCCACATCGACTACAATCGGCTCATCCAGAGTGAAGGTATATATAAAATTTCCACTTGCCACATCCTTCGTTACCTCAAATCCATTATAGACATATTCTCGATTACCTACTGTAATCCTTCCGTTTTCAGGTATGTTCAGCTTTTCTACTTCATTGATTGTCGTATCTGTCACAGAGATATGAAAATCCCCTGCTTCAGCAGAAACAACACCTTTTAGATTCGCAGAATTATTACCATCTCTAACCTCATATAAAGCTTGCAAGGCTCCGCCAAGGGAAGCACTTCCCATGTTAAATCTTTGCCCATTCGCCCAAGCAACATCATAAAGACCATCCACATCATTCTGATTGTGCTTCTCTTTTCTTGGTATTACGTGAAGGGAATTATAGTTACCTCCATCCACCAGAGTCTGATTATCCAGCTTAATTACATAGCTGGTAACCCCTATTCCGGCTCCGACTGTCTTCTCCGTAACTGATATATTAGCGATTTCGGATAATTCGTCAACCAATAAAGCTCTTTGATCTCGCAGGTCGTTCGCCGCTCCACCATTCACTTCCAGGGTGTTGATTTGCTTGGTCAGCGCTGCTATCTGCTGTGCTGTGGAATTAACCTGATCCACTTTATTACGTATCTCAAAATTACATTCATCCTGTATACTTTTTAAGCTTTGTGAGATAGAGCTAAAATACTCCGTAAGGCTTTTTGCATAGTTAATAACCTGAGTACGGACCGTTAAGCTTGCCGGGTTTTTACTTAATTCTTGTATGCTGTCAAACATTGAATTAAAGGTAGTTGTAAAACCCTCCACACTGACCTCATTAAAGTAATTTTCAACCTCTGTCATATAATGTGACTTATAGGAATACTCACCGTACATGGTGTTATTACTCCAATATTTCATGTCATAATAATAGTCTCTAAGTTGTTTTACACCTGTAACACTTACACCTGTACCAGCCATACCATAGGTGCTATTCACACTTAAGGCCTTGCCTGCCTGCTGCCCCATCACCTGTCTAGTATATCCTTCTGTCTCTGTGTTGGTAATATTATGGGCTGTGGTATCCAGCGCTGCCTGGTAGGCATATAACCCTGTTTTTCCTATATTCAATCCAAAAAAAGTTGATGCCATAACGTTCACCTCTTGTATCAGGTATTAACTGCTCTAACCTTCATATTACACAAAAAAACTATTAATAATTACATTTTCGTAACTATATGCTCCAGCATCTCACTTACTACATTAACATATCTCGCTGCAGCATTATATGCATGCTGATACTTTATCAAATTCGTAAGCTCCTCATCAGAGGATACACCGGTTACTTGCAGCCTTTGATTATCTATACTCTCTAACATGGAAGCCTGGTTTCTGCTAATTGTATTTAACTGCTCCCCTCGATTGGCTATTTCCGAGATAAAGGATGTATAATAATCATTAAAATTATTAACTGTCAAAGTATTCGGTGATAAGGTAGCAAAGGGCTTCTGCCATTCTTCTAAGAGCTTCCCTGCTGCCTCGATATCAAAATCACCGGTCCCTCCGTTGTTCGATAAAGGAATCAGCGAATAATTCTGCATAATATTTTTATTTACTTCAATTTCTCCGAGTGTAAATAAGGAGTAATTATCACCTGGATCTTCAGGAATATAGATTCTGGCATCTTCAATAATCTCATAGCCGCCATTTCCATCTTCGATTTCGATATCCATAGGTTCACCGTACCTAGCAACGGATTTTCTGTTAAATAAAGCTTCTCCCATGGTCTTAGATGGATCCATTCCGACCGGAGCCTTCTCCTTGTCCAGTATCATAACCTTTGTTCCGTCAGATAAGGTAACTTCCTTATTCGGACTGAGAATATCATTCATTGTGGTAACAATTCCGTGAATTAACTGATCAAACTGGGATTGTACCGACATGATAACGGAGGAATTGATTTGATTGTTATAGTCAATCACAGCTGCATTATATAAGGCTTCTGTTTCATAATTGTCTCGGATTGGAATATCCGTATAATTTGCCTGTTTATAACCTCTGGCTACCAGAAGACCTTTTAAAGAACCAATATCATTGTTGTCTTTTGAGGAAGGTGCTCTGTCTAAGTTATATACATCCACGTACCCATGGGCTACCCAAACCGGCTTTAGCATCTCGGAGTATTCGTTAATTCTCATGGTTTCCATACGGTATACCGTATCTTCAGTTACAAAAGGTACCCCCTCAAGATTAACGTTGACAACTCCGCTTGGGTTTTCTTTGTATGTAATATCCGATATTTGTGCCAGCTCATCTAAAAGTACATTTCGCTGATCCCGCAGATCATTGGCTTTTTCTACTCCTGTACTCTCATATTGTCGAATTTTTAGATTCAATTCTTTTATATTCGTTCCAATCTCATTAATCCTCTTTACTTGATTAATGATTTGGGTATTTAGATTCACCTGATAGTCATTTAACTGCTTTGAGATGTTTTCTGCCCTCTCCATAAAAGTAACTGCAGTTTGTATCAATGAGGATCTTGCTACAATACTTTCAGGTTCTTTTGCCAGCTCTTGTAGCGCTATCCAATAGTCATTTATCGTCTTCTGAAAAGATACTCCTTCCAGTTCACCAAATAAGCCTTCTACTTCTTCCACCGCTTTAAACTGGGATTCGTAAAAAGCTTGTCTACCGGATTCCTGACGATAAGCTTGATCCAAAAAGGAATCTCTGACTTGTTTTACGGTGGCAAAATTCGCACCTAGCCCCTGTTGCATGGAGGAAATGTGAGACTCTCCCCATTTTATATAATGAAAATCGGTTAATACCGCCTGCTGCCTAACGAACCCCTTCGTATCCACATTAGCAAGATTATGAGAGGTTACATTCAAAGCAGCCTGACTGACATTCAGGCCGGAAACACCGATATATAAACCGCCTAATGAACCCATGAACTCACCTTACCTTTATCTTACTGCTTTGCATCGAACATCCCTGTTCCAAAAGCCTGTGCACCATATTGTGCAGCACCTTTATTGTAAGTGTTGTTCCCCGGCGACATCCTTGTGCTCTGAATAAAATTCATATTGAATTCTATCATCTCTAGGGATTGTTGAATTAACGATTTGTTACGATCATTGATTTCGACTAATCTTTGAATCGTTTTCTTTAGATTATCATGTAAGATAGAAAGAGCTTTCTGCTCTTTTGGTTGTTTTACCAATAATTGAATTAATGTATTTAAATTAAGATCTTCGGCTTTACTTCCGATTACTATTTTAATGTTCGCCATAACGTCTTCTCTTTTATGCTCAAGAACATTAATCTGATCAACTACATCCTGTTCTCTTCCTGTGATTACCTGCAAAGCAGTTATATCGTTTTGCACGATTACTAAGGTTTTCTCTTCCACAATCGGAATTAATTGCTGGTAGATCTCATACTCTTTTTGTAATATAGAAATCAATTCATCAATCAAGCTTGCCATAAAAATCTCCATTCTTCTTCCGATACACTGTGCGTTTTGGTAATGTTTAAAGCCGTTACGTTTACTATGGATATATCTTTGTCAACCGTTAGATCTTATCGTAATAGCTATACATATCCATAGTAATACATCGGTTTTTGCTGCTTAAGCCATTTTGTAGCCAAAACGGTACATTTGCCTCATAAACTTATAAAGTTTCATCGAAATATTGGTCAACAAGCTTATCTGCTACAGTTCTCATGTTAATGTTATAAGCACCTGCTTCCATGCGTTGCTTAATCTCATTTAACTTGTCTTCCCTCACATCAGGAGTACGAGCTATAATCTGCTTTGCCGCCTGATAATCTTTACCCGTCTGAGAAATCTCCAGCTTATCACTAAAGCTAGTTCCTTTCGCTTTCGACGTACTCTTAATATTGCTTGCACCATACAACTGGCTAATCTTGTTGAATGCATCAATCCGCATCCTAATCACCACCTATCTAATTCTTATGGTATTAATAACTCTATTTTATTTATCGGTTTTTTTCTCATATACATTATAGTAAATCAAAAATATTATAAAAGAAATTATTTACACGAACCGTCATTTTATGCCTTAACCCCAGATAAACCAAACTAATAGATATCCGGTAAAAACCGCTGCAAAGGTAAATGGTACACTTATTTTCATAAAGACAGGTGCACTTACCTCATAGCCTTCCTTTCGTAATATTCCCAGACCCGTAATATTTGCTGATGCACCAATCGGTGTAATATTTCCTCCCAGAGTAGCTCCAACCAACAATCCAAAGAATAGCAAAGTAGGCTCTATCCCTAACAAATCCGATATTCTTGCTGTTACCGGTAACATGGTAGCAACATACGGTATATTATCAATAAAAGCAGAGAACAGAACGGAAGCCCATACGATTAGAGTATAAACAAGAAAAACATTGTCCTTGCTTATCCTAACGAATAAAAGGCTGATATCCTCTACAACTCCCGCTTCAGTAATGCCTCCAATTACAATAAACAAACCGGTTAAAAGAAGTATGGTATCAAAATCAATCTCCTTTATAGAGAGAAGAAATGTATCTGTTCTTTTCGTTATAAGATATTTTCTCATTAAACCAAAATAAAACAAGATAACACAGATTAGTCCGTTTGTGATATCCGGTTTATTCGGAATAAAGGAAGCCAATATTAGTAGTACTACGATACCCAACAAGAGAAACGTAGGAAAATAATCCTTTACTACGGTTCGCTCGATAACATGTATTGGCTGCTTGTCTTTGCGAAAAAGATAAAGCAATACCAAGGTAGAGGCCAGAGCACCTAATTGCACTATCCAAAACAAACCTATCTTTCCCTGATAGAAAAAGAAATCCATAAAATTTAATTTCGCATACCCACCTAATAAGATAGACGTGGTGTCTCCAACCAAAGTAGCAGCACCTTGGAGGTTCGAAGCAATTGCAATTGCTATCACCCCAGCAACAGGTGAAATTTTTAGCTTCTTAGCTATCGTAAGGGCTACCGGTGCAATCATGAGAACCGTTGCGACATTATCAATAAAGGCTGATATTAATCCCGCAAACAACGACAGCGATATAATTGCCCATTTCACGTTGGGCATTTTCTCAATTAAGTGATCCGCTAATAAAGAAGGCATTTTCGATTCAATAAATAAGCCTACTATGCCCATGGTTCCTGCTATCATCATAATAACATTCCAGTCTATCACTGACAAAACCAGGTTTGACGGTAATATGCCAAGCACTATAAATAAAGCTGCTGATGTTAGCGCTATATATGCTCTTACTTTCGGAAATGTTAATAATAATATGTACGTCATTATAAATATAAAAATAGCGGTTGTTTTCATCTGCCCTCCTGAAAATTGTTATAATTTTTACGCTTAATCAGATTGCCAAACTGTAAATTCACGTATTATCCCTTCAAGTAAGCTCATATAACAGATTTGATTTATTATGAGCTCTTTGCCATTACTCATATTTGCCTTCACGAAAACTTAAGAAGGCGGGGCATTACATTTCCCATTTGGAAATCTTATGTCCCGCTTTCTTTCACAGATTATTGTGCGACAGTCTATGTCAGCCACCATATTTTATATGTTCTAAGATGAAATGTAATTCTAATAATTCCTATTTTATCTTATCCTTAACTACCTTGATTGCCTCTTGAAGCTGATTATCTTCTTCTAATTCTATCGTCACTTTCTGTCTCAGCTCTTCTGCCAATTCCACCTCGATGTCCGGAGCAATTCCGGTGCCGTGAATATTACGTCCCTTCGGCGTAAAATACTTAGAGATCGTTAATTTTACTGCCGTTCCATCCGTAAGAGGAATAACCTTCTGAACGATTCCCTTGCCAAAGCTGGTGGTTCCAACTACTGTAGCAGCCTCATAATCCTGAAGTGCACCGGCAAAAATTTCGGATGCACTGGCGCTGTTGCCGTTAATCAAAACCGCAATCGGAAGATTACAACGTTTCGAGTCAATAGCCTTCTCTTCCAGACGATTTCCGTATTTATCCTCTGTATACACAATCAATCCTTTTGGTAACAAACGATCCAGAATTCGGACAACGGAATGCAAAAGACCACCGGGATTATTTCTTACATCAACTACCAATCCCTTCATTCCATCTTCTTCAAGCTTGGTCATAGCATTCTTGAATTGAGAGATCGTTATTTCATCAAATTCAGAGATCACGATATAGCCTATCTTATCTTTTAACATCTGATATTCAATCGTCGGAACCTTGATTTCACGTCTGGTAATTGTAAACTCTAGAGGCTCTACTTCTCCTTCTCTCATTATGGAGATATGAACCTCCGTTCCTTCCTTACCTTTCATGCGGCTTACCACTTCTGATAAGTCTAGTCCGGTAACTTCCTCCTCTTCTACCTTAAAAATGATATCTCCGGGAAGCAATCCTGCTTTGAATGCCGGCCCTCCAGCAAATGGCTTCACGATTGTAATAATTCCTGTTTTTACATCCTGACTTACGGTTGCACCGATACCATGATAGATTCCGGAGGAACTTTCAACCAGAGCCTTATATTCGTCTTTGGTAAAGTAAGTAGAGTATGGATCCTCAAGACTACTCATAAAGCCTTTATAGATGCCATCTTCAAAGACCTTATCATCCACATTCTCCAGATAGTAATTATCTACTATCATCTCGAGTAGTTCCAGTTTTTCAATAATTTTATCATAAGATTTTTCATCTTTTATACTTTGTGTCTCAATATTATCTTGTTCTACGCCCTCATCCTGACTTTGTTTTTCGGTACCATAACTATCGTTGCCATCATTTGTTGCTTCATACTGATTTTTTGTTCCATCATCCAAAGCTTTTCCATCTACCAATGCATATACTGTTAAGGTAACCGCGAAAAGAAGTATCGCGCCAAAGAGCCCTGACAAGACTCCTGTTCTAAAATTCTTCTTCATATCCGTCCTCCTGCTTTACTGCCATAACATAAAGAACGGCACTGCAAAACCACATAAACTTTAAGTTTCGCGGGGATATTAATCATCATCCAGAAACTATACCTAGTAGGTAGTATTGCAGCACCCTCTTATGTTTAATAATCCAATTGCTCCATGTATTTCATATATTTCACTACCATAAGTGCGATTTTAAAAGTTATCGCATCTTCAAAAATTCGAAGATCTAAATTCGTACTTTTTTGTAACTTATCTAAACGATAAACCAGCGTGTTTCTATGAATATATAATTGTCTGGAGGTTTCCGATACATTCAAACTATTCTCAAAGAATTTATTTATTGTAGAAAGAGTCTCATCATCAAAATCATCCGGTGATTTACCTTCAAAGATTTCTTTGATAAACATTTTACAAAGCGGCATCGGTAATTGATATATCAATCTTCCTATACCCAGATTATTGTATGCCACCACATTTCTTCCACTGTAGAAGATTTTTCCTACATCCAGTGCCATTTTTGCTTCCTTATATGACCTGGATACATCCTTGATTTCATTAATTATGGTACCATACGCAACATGAACTTTTGTCATAGCTTCCGTATTTAACATGTCCAGTATCATCTTTGCTGTCTTATTAAGATCTTCGTAAGTCTCGTTTTGTTTAACTTCCTTTACCAGTATTATATTTTTCTCATCAACTGCTGTAATGAAGTCTTTTGTTTTACCGGAGAACAGGCTTCGTACGGTTTCCAGAGCATTCGCATCCTTTTCATTTTTTGTCTCAATAATATACACTACCCGTCTTGCATCCGTATCAATATGCAGTTTCTTTGCACGGTTATAAATATCTACCAGTAACAGATTATCCAACAACAGATTCTTGATGAAATTATCCTTATCATATCTTTCTTTATATGCAACCAAGAGGTTCTGTATCTGGAAGGATGCTATTTTTCCAATCATAAATACATCCTCACTGTCACCTTTAGCCAGAATAACATACTCTAATTGATGTTCATCAAAAACCTTAAAAAACTGATATCCCTGAATCGCCTGACTATCTGCCGGAGAAGAAACAAAGGATAATACAGCACTTTCATATTGCTCTGCATTATCAATTGTGCTAGCCAGCACTTTGCCTTCTGTATCCAATATACAGATGTCTATGCGTGTAATGCCTTTTAAACCGTCAATCGTACTTTGAAGAATCTGATTTGAAATCATGTTCTCACTCCCTTTTATATATTATATTTACATTTTCTCTTAAAATACATAGATACAAAACTTATTCTAACATCTGATTGGTAAAAAGTAAACTAATTTTATACAGTTTTCATAAATATTTTCGTATAATACTGTCAAAATATAAAAACAGATAATTAGTTTATACATTAAACTATAACACAGCATAAAATATAACGCTTTTATTAACTACCTTTAGTATAGGATAGAGCTGTGAACTTTCTATGGAATATATTATAAGAGGTTCTATAATAAATATTGGGGTGGTACTTCACCCCGATATTTATTTGTAATAAAATACACTTATAAATCGCCTACCACTACTTTCGTACTGCCTCGCTAACACTATGAAAGAAGGTGATTTATAA
>NZ_JAEAGR010000022.1 GCF_015999265.1 Mobilitalea sibirica | reverse complement strand
TAAATCACCTTCTTTCATAGTGTTAGCGAGGCAGTACGAAAGTAGTGGTAGGCGATTTATAAGTGTATTTTATTACAAATAAATATCGGGGTGAAGTACCACCCCAATATTTATTATAGAACCATAATAGTATTATGATATAAACCATAGAATTAGAAACATAATTAAGTTTGTTAAAGCGATATTTTTTTTGTAAAGTAGTTAGGTAAAAGGGCGATTCTGCAATCAACTTTGATATAAAGTTATCCTTTCTCTTGCCGATATATTCTTTAAGACTGTTTTCAATAATAGGAGGTAATAAATAAAATATAAGCAGTATATAAATAGGGGAAGGAGCGTATCCATAGTAACTAACCAGAAAAAAAGAAACAATAAGACATAAGGAAATGTAATGTTTACTCATCATAAGTGAGCGGTAACCGGAGACAACTTTTCGTTCCTGTTTCATTTTTACCTTCTTTAATTCGTTCATTAAAGCCTCCTATTTAATGTTTCGTCAAAAATCCGATTCATATAGAAAATTTATGGTATAGGTACATATGTACTGTTCTGTTGTATAAAAACCTGATATTATTATAGTACAAGATTTATGAAGTCTCAATAAGAACTGTTTTAATAAAGGCAATCGTTTATGAAAGCTGTGTAAAAATTATGACGAGAATTAAAACTTTTTAAAATTTCCTTTGAAAATTTCGGAAAAAGAATATATAATATAATCGAGTATGTTTAAGTTATAGTGTATTGGATGAAAATATAGAAAAGACTAGACAAACCGTAGACATAATTATAGACGTAGACTTTAAAGGATTGGAATATAAAAGGATAATTGGCTTGGAATTGTATTTGATCTCCGGGGGAAGGTCAAGTTTTGTTCTGGAAGAGATAAAAGAACTGGAGAGCTTCAAGACTTATTCTGATTAGAATTAATAAAGAGGTTAATCCGTACGATAACGGAATGGAAAGGAGATACATTATGTTGGGCAGTGATATCGGAATTGATTTGGGAACAGCAAGTGTTTTGGTTTATATAAAGGGAAAGGGAGTTGTTTTAAAGGAACCATCGGTAGTTGCCTTTGACAGGGATACCAATAAGATAAAAGCGATTGGAGAAGAAGCCAGATTAATGTTAGGTAGAACACCGGGTAATATAGTAGCGGTTAGACCTCTCAGACAGGGTGTTATTTCTGATTATACTGTAACCGAAAAGATGTTAAAGTATTTTATTCAAAAGGCTGTTGGCAAACAGAGATTTCGTAAACCCAGAATCAGTGTCTGTGTACCCAGTGGCGTAACTGAGGTTGAAAAGAAAGCGGTTGAAGATGCTACCTATCAGGCAGGTGCAAGAGAAGTTGCTATTATTGAAGAGCCTATAGCGGCGGCAATCGGAGCGGGAATTGATATCTCCAGACCTTGTGGGAATATGATTGTAGATATTGGTGGTGGTACCACGGATATTGCTGTTATATCTCTGGGAGGTACCGTAGTTAGTACCTCAGTAAAAATTGCCGGTGATGATTTTGATGACGCAATTGTGAGGTATATGAGAAAGAAACATAACCTTTTAATCGGTGAGAGAACCGCAGAGGATATTAAAATAAAGATAGGGTCCGCCTTTAAGAGACCGGAATCCGTATCGATGGAGGTCAGAGGTAGAAACCTTGTAACCGGCCTTCCTAAGACAATTGCCGTTACATCTGAGGAAACAGAGGAAGCTTTGAAAGAAACCACCTCCCAAATCGTAGAAGCGGTTCACAGTGTACTTGAAAAGACTCCGCCGGAATTGGCAGCTGATATTGCAGACCGCGGTATCGTACTGACTGGTGGCGGTTGCTTATTATATGGTCTTGAAGAACTAATTGAGGAGAAAACCGGTATCACAACAATGACTGCCGAGGATCCTATGACAGCTGTGGCAATCGGAACCGGTAAGTTCGTTGAATTTTTAAGTGGTAAAAGGGATTAATAAATTATAGTAAATATGATTTGATACACGAACACAATCTAGACACCCGTATATTTTTATGCGAAGGTTTAACCGTGTGAGTTAATATAATTCACACTCCCCTAAGGAAATGAGGCAGATAATATGGTAAGAGGATTATATACGGCCTATACAGGAATGGCAAATGAACAAAAAAGGCTGGATATCATCGCTAACAATCTGGCAAATTCAGCAACCGTTGGTTACAAGGAAGAGAATGTAACGAATCAAGCTTTTGATGATGTACTAACCATTAAAATTAGGGATGCATCAGAAGCTTATAATGACAGACCAATCGGTAAGATGAGTTTAGGAGTGAAGCTGGGAGAGGTTTATACCAGTTTTTCACAGGGTTCCCTAAGACAGACTGCAAATCCTTATAATTTGGCTTTGGAGGGTAAGGGCTTCTTTCAAATGTCGGTAACAGACAGAGCCGGAAATGAAAGTATAAAATACACACGAAATGGTTCTTTTACCATGACAAAGGATGGTCATATCGTGGACGTGGATGGAAACCGCCTGATGGGTGAAGCCGGAGAGATTATGATACCCTTAGATGCAGTTAATGTTACAGTTGATGAGGGTGGAGCCATTTATACGGATGGTAATTATCTGGATACGATAATAATTACCGATTTTGAGAATTATGATTATCTCATCAAATCAGGCGACACAATGTATCAGACAGTAGAAGGTGCGACACAAATACCTGGAAATGCTTTGGTAAGGCAAGGATTTACGGAACAATCCAATGTGAATGTAGTATCAGAAATGGTTGAGATGATATCCGTAACCAGGGCTTATGAAGCAAACCAGAAGGTTATTCAATCCGTAGATAGGACCTTAGAGCTTGCTGCCAATACGGTAGGCAAGGTATAAAAGGTTAGTTCTATCCTATGGGATACCAGAATGTGGTCCGTACTTAAGAGGAGGAAGATGATATGATGAGATCCTTATGGACGGCAGCGTCCGGAATGATTACACAGCAAACCAATGTAGATACGATTTCCAATAACCTGGCTAACATTAATACGACTGGTTATAAGAAAGAAAGTGCAGAATTCAAATCATTATTATATCAGACAATTCAGGAAAAATCCTATGACAATAATGGAGTTCCTAAGCCGGTAGGGATACAGGTTGGTTTAGGGGTTCGTAATTCCGCAATCACTTCCCGATTTACACAAGGAACTTTACAGGAAACAGGCAATGATTTTGATCTGGCGATTGAAGGGAAAGGTTTCTTTCGGGTTCAGACTCAGAATGGTGAGATTGCCTATACCAGAAATGGTTCTTTTCGAATGGCAATTGGTGTGAACGGCGCTACCCTGGCAGACTCAGACGGTAATTCGGTATTAGATGTTAACGGTATGCCAATCGTTGTAACTGCGGCAGATATTCCTGCTGATACCGAGGAGCCTGTAGATGGAGTGGATGAAGATCAGGATGTTGAAGATGTAGAAGGTGAGGAAGGCACTGAAGGTGCGAATGAACCTGTTTTTAATCCTTCTAAAATCACAATCAGTGAAACAGGTGCATTAATGTATCCGAATAAAAAAGGTGTAGCTGTTCCGATTAATAAACAAATTAGTATTGTACAGTTTAATAATCCAAGCGGTTTACAAAAGATGTCGAACAGTTTACTTAAGGAAACCGAAGCTTCTGGTGAAGCAAGAATTGAAGCAAATGATACAGGACTTCAAAAGAGTAAATTACGTCAAGGATATTTGGAAGGATCCAACGTTCAGGCAGTGGATGAAGTCGTTAATTTGATTGTTGCACAAAGAGCCTATGAGATGAACTCAAAGATTATTACTGCAACGGATGAGATGTTACAACAGGCGAATAATTTAAGATAAAGAGCTCCGGAAAGGGGTAAAGAGAGATGGGTATAGCAATCGGTTCTGACGCACAATATTTTGCTACTACAGCTGGAATGACAAAAGATAAAGTTAATGTCAAAGAGCTGCAGGAAAAACTAAAGAATAAACCGGCTTCGGATGAAGAGCTTATGGAGGTATGTAAAAGCTTTGAATCCTATATGTTGGAGCAGGTATTTAAAGAGATGGATAAGACGATTCCCAAGGAAGAGGATAAGAATCCCTATCTGGAACAGTTTGGTGATATGTTATATCAGGAATATGCGAAGAATGCGACTCTGAATGAAGGGATCGGTATCGCTAAGGTTCTATATGAAGCAATGAAAAGGAATGCTTAAGAAAATCGGAGGCCTGTCTGATTATGCAACAAAGTAAAAGTATCATACATTTGAAGTTATAGACATTCATAAGAAATAATTTATTGTCATTGCTATGATATTCTTTCATGGCAATGACATTTTATATTTACGTAAAGAGATAGGTTTCTTCCGGTTTTGAAAAAGTAATCTAATATCATTAAATAATTGAATCAGGGGGGTGTATGATTTGGCCGAGGTAATTGAAGGATATGTTGATAAAATAGTATTTAGAAATGATGATAATGGTTATACGGTATTAAGCCTTATTAAGGATGAAGATGAAATTACCTGTGTAGGCAGTTTTACCCTGATTAGTGAAGGGGAGTTCATACAGGCTAGTGGTAATTATACGGAGCATCCCGTATACGGAGAACAATTCTTAATGGAAAGTTATGAGCTTAAGGAACCGGAGGATGTATATTCTATTGAGAGGTACTTAAGTTCCGGTGCAATTAAAGGAGTCGGGGCTGCTCTTGCAGCAAGGATAGTGAAAAAGTTTGGAGAAGGAACCTTTCGTATTATTGTAGAGGATCCCGGACGTCTGGCAGAAGTTAAGGGCATCAGTGGTCGTATGGCTATGGAAATATATCGTCAATTCGAAGAGAAAAGAGATATGCGAAGTGCCATGATGTTTTTGCAAAAGTATAATGTAAGCGGTAATCTAGCAGTTAAGATATTTCAAGAATACGGGCAAAGAATGTATGACATTATTAAAGAAAACCCTTATCGCCTGGCTGAGGATATAGTCGGAGTTGGATTTAAGACAGCAGATGAGATCGCACAAAAAGTAGGGATAGGGAATGATTCAGACTATCGTGTTAAGGCAGGTATATTGTATGTTCTGCTACAAGCCGGTAGTGATGGGCATGTATATCTTCCTGAACAGGAATTAATACAAAAATGTAAAAGCCTTCTGCTCACAGACACAGAGAATATTAATCGTCAGATCACTTCATTAACGATAGAGAAGAAAATTATTATTAGGGAAGGTGATAACAATAAACCGGTTTATTCTTCTGTATTTTACTATATGGAATTAAACGTTGCCAGAATGCTTTGTGATTTGAATATCCGCCTTGATATGGACGGGGAATATATTCGTAACCGTCTTTCCTTTATAGAAAAACAGTTCTTGATTGAGTTAGATGATCATCAAAGAACTGCTGTTATGGAAGCGGCAGGAAACGGACTTTTAATTATTACTGGTGGACCCGGAACAGGTAAGACGACTACGATTAATGCCATCATAAAATTCTTTGAGTCAGAAGGGATGGATATTTTGTTAGCTGCACCTACCGGCAGAGCTGCAAAACGAATGACAGAAACTACCGGATATGAAGCTAAAACAATTCATAGACTTTTAGAACTTTCCAGGCTGGCACAGGATCAGGAGAATAAATTCTCTTTTGAGCGCAATGAAAACAATCCGCTAGAGACAGATGTTTTAATCATTGATGAAATGTCTATGGTAGACATAAGTTTAATGAATGCATTACTTAAGGCGGTTTCTGTGGGAACCAGGCTAATCTTGGTAGGGGATGTAAATCAGCTACCGAGTGTCGGTCCGGGAAATGTTCTAAAGGATATTATTAATTCTCATAATTTCAATGTTGTAAAACTGACTAAAATTTTTAGGCAGGCTGCTGACAGCGATATTATCGTTAATGCTCATAAAATTAATGCCGGTGAGCAAATCAGCCTAGATAATAAAAGTAAAGATTTCTTTTTTCTAAAAAGGGAAGATTATAATGTAATAACAGCTGTTATGATTAACTTGATAAAGAATAAACTACCTAGTTATGTAAATGCTACACCCTATGATATACAGGTTCTTACCCCGATGAGGAAAGGGGAGCTGGGGGTCGAAAGACTCAATCAGGTGTTACAACAGGCTTTAAATCCGCCCTATCAGGACAAAAAAGAAAAAGAATACCATCAAACTATTTACCGAGAGGGAGACAAGGTAATGCAGGTCAAAAATAATTACCAGCTCACTTGGGAAATAAAGAGTAAGTACGGTATAACGACACAATCCGGAACAGGAGTATTTAACGGGGATGCAGGTATCGTGAAGGAAATTAATCTTTTTTCGGAGCATCTGGTAGTTGAGTTTGATGACAACCGTTTGGTGAATTATAGCTTCAGTCAATTGGATGAATTGGAACTGGCGTACGCTGTAACCATTCATAAATCACAGGGAAGCGAGTATCCGGCAGTAATATTACCTATATTGGACGGACCAAGATTGTTATTTAACCGTAACTTACTTTATACAGCTGTTACAAGAGCAAAATGTTGTGTTACCATTGTAGGATCCGATTCTATGATTAAGTTTATGATTGATAACAAAAGCGAACAAAGCCGTTACTCAGGACTTTGTGAAAGGATTAGGGAATTAAGATAATGAATTACCCAAAAAAAGGTAGTGCATTTTATTGGTAATTAAGCTATAATAATTTTATAATAAATAGGTTGAAAGAAGCGGAGGGGATTTTTTGACTGATACATCTTTAGTAATTATGGCAGCAGGTATGGGCAGCAGGTTTGGCGGAATAAAACAATTGGAACCGGTAGGTCCCAGTGGCGAAATAATTATGGATTATTCAATATATGATGCGTTGGAAGCAGGCTTTAATAAAATTGTATTTATCATTCGTAAAGACTTGGAGAAAGATTTTAAAGAAGTAATAGGTAATCGAATTGAGAAGCATGCTAAGGTTGAATATGTATATCAAGAGCTTAATCAATTGCCAAGAGGATTTACAAAACCTGAGGAAAGAACAAAACCTTGGGGAACCGGTCAGGCAGTGTTATGCTGTAAGGATATTGTGAAGGAGCCGTTCGCTGTTATTAATGCAGATGACTATTACGGGAAAGAAGCATTTCAGATTATATATAAGTTTTTGAACACATCATCCTTTTCGAGCAATGAATATTGTATGGCGGGTTTTATTCTGGGAAATACCCTTAGCGAAAACGGTACGGTAACTAGAGGGGTCTGCAGAGCGGATGCTGATTCAGTGCTTAGTGATATTGTCGAAACCTCGGGAATTATGAAGGATGGAGATCATGCACTTGCCAAAGATAAACAGGGAATGGATATTATATTAAGTCTTGACAGTATTGTTTCGATGAATATGTGGGGTTTTAAACCCGGATTATTTATTGAATTAGAAAAAGGTTTTGTGAAGTTCTTATCTAATATTGGTAAAAATGAACTGAAGAAGGAATATTTACTACCGGAGGTGGTAGGTGAACTCACACACACGAATAAGGCGGTTGTTCATGTACTTAAGACATCGGATCGATGGTTTGGTGTGACATATAAAGAGGATAAGGAAACAGTAGTGAATTCAATCCGTTCTCTGGTTAATGAAGGTGTTTATCCGGTAAAACTTTTTACATAAGAAAAAGGTGATACGATTGTTACGTACAATTCTTGATATGTTATACCCTGTAAGATGTCCAATCTGTGGGGATATTGCTGTCTCAAAGGATCAATTAATCTGCAACAACTGTTCTGATAAGTTGATATTAATAAAAGAACCTCGATGTAAAAAATGCAGTAAGCCGATTGACCAAGAAGAAAAAGAATTCTGTAATGATTGTGAACAAAAAAAGCACCATTATATACAAGGATATTCCTTATGGGTTTATGAGGGGGCAATTAAGAAATCGATAGCAGATTATAAGTATCATTATAAAAAAGAGAATGCTGTTTTTTATATTCAGGAATTACTGCGAGGTTATGGTGCCATAATAAAAAAATGGGCTCCCGATGTAATTGTTCCGGTTCCTATCCATAGAAGCAAACATAAAGAAAGAGGTTATAATCAAGCGGATATTCTTGCTCTTGGTATCGGTAATGAGTTGGAGATTCCTGTGCTATCCAAGCTACTGCTTCGTAATAAGAAAACATTACCGCAAAAGCAGCTTGATGATAAGGAAAGATTGCATAATTTAAAAGAGGCGTTTGAATTGAATCCTAAAATTAATAATAATCTTAATCTTAATATTAAAAAGGTGTTGCTTGTTGACGATATATATACTACAGGGAGTACAGTGGAGGCATGTACGAATGTACTTTTAAAATATGGAGTCTCTAAAGTATATTTTATCACCTTATGTATAGGTAAAGGCTATTAATAAAATTGGTAAACCTACAATGAAAGTCTTTTCTATATTTACAGTGGAATTGATTAAAAGCTAAGATTACTAAAAAATATAAAAACTAGCATAAGGTATGTCAAGATATATAAAATTATAAAAGGTAATATACAATATATATGATTGGAGGATAGTTCCTCCGGATAAAATACGACAGGAGGAATGGGAATGGAAGTAAGGAATTGCAAAGGTTGCGGAAAATTGTTTAATTATTTATCTGGACCACCATTATGTCCATCTTGTGCAAAAGCACTAGATTTAAAATTTGAGGAAGTAAAAGAATATGTGTATGACCATCCTCGGGTTGATATGCAGGAAGTTTCAGAAGTATGTGAGGTTTCAATTTCTCAGATAAAACAATGGATTCGGGAGGAAAGATTGTCATTTGCAGATGATTCGATGATTGGAATTGAATGTGAAGGATGTGGAGTAACTATAAAAACCGGACGTTTTTGCAAAGACTGTAAGGATAAATTAGCGAAAGGTTTCGGTGACCTGTATCCCAAAGAAGCTCCTGTACAAAAACCGAAAGACCCTAGAGAAAATCCTAAAATGCGTTTCTTAGATCAGAACACAGATAAATAATACGAAAAGAATAAGGGTTGTGCAAAATGAATTGTACGGAATATGCTTTATCACGTATAACCATTTTGTAACAGCCCTTTATAATAATTGGTAGGAATTATTCTGATAACCGGATACCATCATCGGTAATTGTAATAGTGCCTGCTTTATATAATCTACCTACAGCTCGCTTAAATGCGTTTTTACTGATGTGAAATACTTCTTTGATTTCATCAGAATCAGATCGATCATGATAGGGAAGAAATCCTCCGGCTGTCTTTAATTTTTCTAAAATCATTGAAGAATCTGAATCCATCTGCACATAGGATTTGGCACGGAGGCTTAAGGTTAATTTACCGTCTTCACGGACATTAATAACTCTGGCAGTCACGATTTCACCAATTTTTATTGGATGAAATATTTCGTTTTTTGGTATTAAAGCAGAATATTTATAGTCCACTGCAACAAAAGAACCGAAATTATCTATTTGTTCATATACAATGCCTGTAACCATGTCATCTTTTTTATAGTCTGAATTTGTAGATAACGAATCATAAACTTTCATGGTAGCACAAAGACGGCTGCTTTTATCAATGTAAAGAGCGACTAAGACTTGATCGCCTTCTTCTACTTTTATTGTCTGCTCCTTGTATGGAAGAAGCAAGTCCTTCATTAATCCCCAATCTAAAAAAGCTCCAATCTTACTCACTTCTTTTACTTTCAAAACAGCTAATTCCCCAACAGTTAAAGGCACATTGACGGTGGTTGCAATCTCTCTGTCCTCAGAATCCTTATAAATAAAAACTTGTAATCGGTCTCCTTGTTTTGTTCCTTCGGGGGCTTCTTTCATTGGTAGTAAAATACGGTGTTTTCCATCTGAGCCGGTTTCGCTTAAGTAGAAACCAAAATCTGTTTTTTTTACAACTTCCAAGGTTTGATATTTTCCTAATTCTATCATTTAATATCCTTTCTTTATTGGCTATTGTATAAACTCAATAATAGCATATGGTTTATTTTCCTGATCAGAAAGAACAACGACACAATTGTTCTTTTGACAGCATATCATGGGGACAATAGTATCATCCAAAACAGCCTGTTTTCGGTATTCAACCCTCATCTCTCTTGTGATGAATGTATCAGGAAGATATTCTTCGGCCATTTTTATGTATTGCCCATTATTTACATGGTTATACGAATCTATATTTGATTTTATTACTTTAAATTTCGGTTGTGACACTAAGTTGTCGGGTAGATTAATTTTACGATCAGCATACTCCATGGGATAGGGAGGCTCTAACGTATAGCCTGCATGATCATCCGGTACCTTCGTAGGTCTATTTGTTGTTGTATCAATGTAAACCCAGATGGAATTGGCTACGGCCAATACCTCCTCGCGATCATTTTTCATGATGAAATTACGATACCCATAAAACCCTTTAAAATCATAGGGCCATGTACCAATAGTTATTTGGTCACCAAGGTGAATAGGTGATTTAATCTGTAACTGCCATCCGGTTAAAAGCCAAATTCGGTTTTTCTTTTGTAAATAAGATAAACCAAGATTTAAGTCCTCTGACTGAAAGGTGCTGCAATCCTGAAAATAATTTATGATGGATGAAGGATCCATAGTATTTTTTTGATGATTCATTTCGCTATAACGAACTCTGCTGTTAAATAGGTACATAATAATTTGCCTTTCTTTATTTCTAGGATCTGAAGGATACGTTACGGATCTGAAGGATACGTTAATCACAGCTGCGCTTATCTGTATAAAACAGAGCCCTAATTCATACAAGCATGACTTGCTGTACTGTTAAGCAGATTAGGAACTCGAAAACGGAGTTTTCTAGCAATCCGCTATTACGGCGGATCATCTACGGATCTGAAGGATACGTTAATCACAGCTGCGCTTATCTGTATAAAACAGAGCCCTAATTCATACAAGCATGACTTGCTGTACTGTTAAGCAGATTAGGAACTCGAAAACGGAGTTTTCTCGTTCACGTTGCACTTATCTAAAGTAAGGATGACATTAATTCGTACAAGCACAATTAATGCCCTCCTTACTTTAGACTAATCTGCTTATCGTGCACATTATAACATTATTATGTATTTTTTGGTAGGGGATATTGTAATTTTTCTAATCCTGATTATATTTCTACATGAAGAATAAACTTGTTTTAGTGTATATTCTTGATTTGAGGTAAAAATACTGGAAATAATCATATTGTTTTGATATAATAAGCTTGTTCGAAGGGAGGAATAAATAATTGGACTCAATAGAGTATTATAATAAAAATGCCGGCGACTTCTATGAAGGAACCGTAAATTTGGATATGCAGGAGAGCTGGGATAGATTTTGTGGACTATTACCGGAGGGAGGCAGTATTCTAGATTTGGGTTGCGGATCAGGAAGAGATAGCGCGTATTTTATTTCTCAGGGGTTCGATGTAACCGCGATGGATGCATCTGAGGAAATGTGCAGCCTGGCTAGTATACATATAGGTCAGGACGTATTACAACTTACTTTCTCTGAGATGGATTTTGAAGAAGTTTTTGATGGAGTATGGGCCTGTGCATCACTGCTTCATGTTCCAAGTAGTGATATGGAAGATATATTAGGAAAAGTCACGAAAAGCCTAAAACCGAATGGAATAATATATATGTCCTTTCGATATGGTGATTTTGAAGGGATTTTAGAAAATCGATATTTTACATATTACAGATCTAAAGCAATCAAAGAATTGATTTCAAAATTCGATCAACTGGAACTTATTGAGATAAAGAAAAGTGAAGATGTAAGAGAGGACAGAGATATACTCTGGATTAGTGCGCTAATACGGAAGATAGATTAGGAGTAAATATAGTTTACATGAGTTATATTTTATAGTCTATATTTTTTCCTAGGTTTGGTTGAACAGATTCCTCCATCATTTTAATCATGTTTTGTCCGGCTTGTTCTATAGTATCTAAACTTTTACCAAGTACAGCAATACTTACATCGATAATATCGGCCGGCTTATTAGTAAGTATAGGTGTAGGCAATGACTGAATTTTCATAATAAATTCCTTTCTTTATTGTACGACTTTTAGTTATATTGGAATATTGTTTTCATTATGTATATTAAAATACGAATATGTAATAATGTTATTATCTGTCCTAATTATAACACATATTGATATAAAAGGAATAGTGAATCAAAAAATAAATGATTGAATATAGTGAAATAATTAGGAATATTCAAGGAGGATTAGGAGGAGATTAATATGATATATGATGTAATTATTATCGGTTCCGGCCCAGCCGGTTTATCTGCTGCCATATATGCAAAAAGAGCTGAGCTTAACCTTGTTGTGATTGAAAAAGCTGGTCTTAGCGGCGGGCAGGTTATAAATACTTATGAGGTTGATAACTATCCTGGTACACCGGGTATCAGTGGTTTTGATTTAAGTATGAAATTTAGAGAACATTGTGATAAATTAGAAACAACATTCATTACCGGTGAGGTGAAAGATTTTCGTTTAGAGGGAGATATTAAGGTAATTGTATTAGATGATAATACGGAATACCGTACGAAGACTGTTGTGATTTCAACCGGTGGTGTACCGCGTCATCTGGATGTGGAAGGTGAAAAGAAATTATCTGGAATGGGAGTATCTTACTGTGCAACCTGTGATGGAGCATTTTTTAAGAACAAAGTCACTGCTGTAGTAGGCGGAGGAGATGTAGCGGTTGAAGATGCGATCTTCTTAGCGAGAATATGTAAACAAGTCTATGTTATTCACCGAAGGGATCAGTTCCGTGCATCAAAAAGTATAAGTACCAGATTAATGGCATTAGATAATGTGACAATTCTTTGGGATAGTGTTGTAGAAAGAATTAATGGAGAGGATGCGGTAGAATCCATTGATGTTTTAAATAAGAAAACGAATGAAAAAACTAATATAGAATTATCAGGTGTATTCATTGCAGTCGGATATCATCCAAATTCAGAAGTATATAAAAACGTTGTTGAAACAGATGAAGGAGGATATATTATTGCCGGTGAAAATTGTGAGACCAATGTTCCGGGAGTTTTTGCTGCTGGTGATGTAAGAACGAAAGAGCTAAGACAGATTATTACTGCAGCTTCGGATGGTGCAAATGCCATTACAGCAGTAGAAAAGTATTTAAATAATCTATAGGTGGATATATTTGGCCTTATATCCAATAATATGTGTAAAGAATGACAATTTTTAATAAAAACATACATTTTAGCGTTGTTTTTTCATTGACACCATGTGTCGGTTTTGTTATAATTACCTCAGAACATGTAATAAATTTGTAACATTTATGAGAAAGAGTTAATAAAGCCTTTAACAACAGAGGACAAAAGTAATAAGACGTTTTTGTTAAGATTACTTGCGATACTTGGGAGGAAAAGCACATGAGGAAGAATAAGGCTATAAGAACAGCGGTTTTTATCTCATCAGCTGTACTATTTTTGTCAATTCCTGCGGTACCTGCATTGGCAGATCATACCGATCCTATAGAGCAGGGTGTTGCCGGCATGGCAAGAACCCTTGAAACATATCATGCTTGGGAAATAAATAATAAAGAACAGGCAGAAGATAAATCCTTAATTAAGATTTTAAGATCAGATATTATTTCACCTTATGCGAATTTAGGTGTTTCAAAGGCTGACAATTATGTGAATATAAGAAAAGAACCTTCAACAGAGAGTGAGATCGTCGGTAAATTGTACCGAGGATGTGCAGCAGATATTTTAGAGTGGTTAGAGGGAGATTGGGTTAAGATCCAATCTGGTGATGTGGAAGGATATATTGCATCTAATTACTTGGCAACCGGCAGGGATGCCGAAGCTATGTTTGATGAATACGCGACAAAATATGCAACTGTAACGACTCAGACCTTATTTGTAAGAGAGGAGCAAAGTACAGATTCTAAAATTCTTGAAATGATACCAGGTGGAGAGACCTATATCGTTATTAAAGAATATGATGATTGGGCAGAAATCCTTCTTGGTGCTGATAATGAAGGTAGAGATTTTACCGGTTATGTATCAAAAGATTACATAGATATTGACGTTGAGTTTAAATATGCAATTTCAATAGAAGAAGAGTTACGAATAAAAGCTGAGCAGGAAGCAGCAGAGAGAGCTGAGGCCGAAAGACTTCGTAAACTGGCTGAGGAAGAAGCGAGAAGAAAAGAAGAAGAAAGAAGAGCTGCAGAGGCAGCGAAAAAAGCAGCGGAAGCGGCGAAAAGAAACGAACAAAAACAAGAACAAACAAAACCTAGTACATCGGATAGCGGTAGTTTATCTGATATCAGAAGTGAAGTTGCTACATATGCTCAGAAATTTGTTGGTAACCCGTATGTATGGGGAGGAACCAGTTTGACAAGAGGAGCAGACTGTTCCGGATTTGTTCAAACAATTTATAGACAGTTTGGATACTCTATCCCAAGGGTATCAAGAGATCAAGCAGTGTCTGCTGGTATTAAGGTTAATATTGGTGATCGTAAACCAGGAGATTTAATATTCTATACGAATAGTAGCGGCGTTGTAAACCATGTAGCAATGTATATTGGAAATGATAAGATTGTACATGCTGCTAATTCAAGACAGGGTATTATAATATCAAAGTACGATTATAGAAAGATATATAGAATAAGAAGAGTTATTCATTAATTATTTAATAAGTTCGGCTGTTGTAATACATGAAATGTATACAACAGCCTTATTTATAGCTATAAATAAAGGATAATGAATGTTAAAGTAAGCGGTCTTTATGAACAAGAAAAACCCATAATGACCGGTAATCTGATAATTAGTAAATACTATTGGAAATTGCCTGAAAGTATGCTAGAATATAGGAAAGACAAAAAGAGATAATTTTTCATTATATGTACCCTAAAGAAGGAGTGCTTTTTATGGAAGAGAAAGATATGAAAGAGCGAAGAAGATATAAAAGGCTACCTATTGAACTTTTCTTAGAAGTGGATGAAATATTTAAGCAGGACAATGTTATAATAAATAATATTGGAGCATCCATTGCAGTGTTTGATATATCAAGAAGTGGCATAGGTTTTGTAAGCGAGGCTGACCTACCTGTCGGATATTATTTTCGTGGCATGATAAATCTGGGTGATGGTGACTTCTTCCGTGTAGTGATTCAAATTATCAGAACGCATACCATAGAGGATAATCAGAGAGTTTACGGGGCTGAATTTGTGGGTCTGGCTCCTTTTTTAGCGGACAAAGTGGACAAATATGAGAAAAAGATAAATAAAGACTAAGAATAAAATTAAAATTCATAAATCGGACTATTTCGAGTATATCATCTATGATTTGATAATACATTTGAGATAGTCTTTTTTGTACATCTTTTAATATAAAAAATAGATGGAGGTTAATAATTGGAATAATAAATTGTAAATTAAAAAGATATTATTTCATTCATAAATATTTGAAAATTGATTAAATTAGAGTAATTTTTATGAAAGATAAATAACGAAAAAAATATCTAAAAGACCTATTGACAATATGAAATATGTATAAATTGCACAAAGGTAAATAATCAGAATCCATAATATGTAAATTAGAGTTTGTATAAGTATTTTTAATCAAAAAGTTATCCACATAAAAGAACCCTTATTTTTGGATAAAAAAAAGTTATACACCGATTTATCCACATTATCCACAATAATTAACTACTATTGTCGCACACTCCAACAGGTGTCAATAACGAAAATGCGTTTTGTAACTTATGATAAATTGACATATATCATCAATAAAATAATAAAATCTACTTGACTTTTTAATTGTCGGATAATTAGAAAACAGTAATAGGAATTTGCAATTATTTAACACTGTATGACGTAATAATATAGAATATGTAGAAATTGATGGAATAATATGTATTATTGTGAAGGTTTAGACGAAAAAATCAAAACCTGTCTGGTGTGATTTCACACTTATAATGACTAAACTGCAGTACCCGGTTTGTCATCTATAGGCCAGTTTTATACTGTGTAACTGCCGCTATAAAGTTATTTGACTATCAATCTTCTACCAAAGACTGCTAAAGTAGCTTGTCACTTATTAAGGCATATGTTATAATAAAATCAGCATAGGAATTATATGCTAACAAGAAAGTAAAGGAGTTGGGCGTTATGCGTTATATTATCAGCGGTAAGAACATTGATGTAACAGAAGGATTAAAGACAGCAGTATATGAAAAAATCGGTAAATTGGAACGATACTTCACTCCTGATACAGAAATTCATGTAACACTTAGTGTTGAAAAAGAAAGGCAGAAAATTGAAGTTACCATTCCGGTAAAAGGTAATATAATAAGAGCGGAACAAGTTAGTAATGACATGTACGTATCCATTGATTTAGTAGAAGAAATCATAGAACGTCAATTAAGGAAATATAAAAACAAGTTAATAGATCATAAACAAGCAGCTTCTAACTTTAATCAGACATTTATGGATGATGATTATTATGAAGATGATACAATTAAGATCGTAAAAACAAAAAGATTTGCAATTAAACCAATGGATGCGGAAGAAGCATGTGTTCAGATGGAGCTATTAGGACACAGCTTTTATGTATTCCGTAATGCACAAACAAACGAAGTGAACGTCGTATATAAAAGAAAAGGTAACACCTATGGTTTAATTGAGCCGGAATATTAGCAGTAAGCGGATTAATCCATAAGAAGGAGACAGTTCTCATGCTCGCATGAAGAACTGTCTCCTTTCTTATGGATAAGCGCAGTGTAAAGCGAGAAACAGCGTTTCGAGCATTAATCCGCTTACAGCTAATATCAAGTAACAGGAGCGAAAGCGAGAAACAGCGTTTCGAGCATTAATCCGCTTACAGCTAATATCAAGTAACAGGAGCGAAAGCGAGAAACAGCGTTTCGAGCATTAATCCGCTTACAGCTAATAACTAGTAACAGGAGCGAAAGCGAGAAACTGTGTTTCGAGCATTAATCTGCATACTGCCAATAACTAGTAACGAAAGAGGAAACCGCTTAAACGTTAATAATGTAACTGTAGCTTAAACCGTTTAAACGTAATATTTTACCGCCTAATAAAATTAAGTTGAATAACCATGTTTATAATGTTACAATATTAGGTGAATCATTACTGAAAGATTAAGAATTACGGGAGTGAATATAAAATGGGATTAGTTGATAAGATATTTGGAACACATAGTGAGAGAGAAATAAAGCGTGTGTTACCAATCGTAGACCGGATAGAAGCTCTTGAGCCAGAGTTTGAGAAGTTATCTGACGACGCCCTTAGGGGTAAAACAAATGAGTTTAAGAACAGACTGAAAAATGGTGAAACTTTAGATGATATATTAGTAGAAGCATATGCTGTTGTAAGAGAAGCAGCGAAAAGATCAATCGGGCAAAGGCATTTTCGTGTTCAGCTCATTGGTGGTGTTATCCTGCATCAGGGGCGAATTACTGAAATGCGTACCGGTGAAGGTAAAACCCTAACCTCTACATTGCCTGCATATATTAATGCATTAGAAGGAAAAGGAGTTCATGTTGTTACAGTTAACGATTATCTGGCAAAACGTGACTCTGAGTGGATGGGTCAGATCCATGAGTTTTTAGGACTCAAAGTCGGGGTAATTCTTAATAGCATGGAAAAGGAAGAGCGTAGGGAGGCTTATGCTTGCGATATTACCTATGCAACCAATAACGAATTAGGTTTTGATTATCTAAGAGATAATATGGTTATCTATAAGGAACAGCTGGTTCAAAGGGGACTTCACTATGCCATCATAGATGAGGTGGACTCTGTATTAATTGATGAAGCCAGAACTCCTCTTATCATATCGGGACAAAGCGGTAAATCGACAGAGCTTTACCGTGTATGTGATATACTCGCAAGACAGTTGATTAAGGGTAAGGAAAGCGGTGAGCTAACAAAAATGGCAGCCCTCATGAAGGAAGAAATCACAGAGGAAGGCGATTTTGTTGTAAATGAAAAGGAAAAGAATGTTCATCTTACTGCAGAAGGTGTAAAGAAGGTAGAAAGATTTTTTGCTCTGGAAAACTTAGCTGACCCGGAGAATCTGGAAATCCAACATAATATCATACTTGCTTTAAGAGCTCATAATTTGATGCATAGGGATAAGGATTATGTTGTAAAAGATAATGAAGTTCTAATCGTGGACGAGTTTACAGGTCGTATTATGCCCGGTAGACGTTATAGTGACGGTCTTCATCAGGCAATTGAGGCGAAAGAAAATGTTAAGGTTAAAAGAGAAAGCAAAACCCTTGCGACCATTACTTTCCAGAACTTTTTTAATAAATATACGAAGAAATGCGGTATGACCGGTACAGCGTTAACAGAAGAACAGGAATTTAGAGAAATATATGGTATGGATGTTATCGAAGTTCCTACCAATCTTCCTGTGGCACGTATTGATCATCAGGATGCAGTATATAAAACAAGACATGAGAAGTTACAGGCAATTGTTAGAGAAACAGTAGAAGCCCATAAAAAAGGACAACCGGTTTTGGTTGGTACCATAACCATTGATGCTTCTGAAGAAATCAGTAATATGCTTAAGAAGTATAATATTCCTCATAAAGTGCTGAATGCAAAGTTTCATGAGATGGAAGCTGAGATTGTGGCGGATGCAGGACAACCGGGAGCGGTTACCATTGCAACAAATATGGCAGGTCGTGGTACAGATATTAAGTTGGGTGAAGGTGTTAAGGAAGTCGGTGGTCTTAAAATCATAGGTACCGAACGTCATGAATCCAGACGTATTGATAATCAGCTTCGCGGACGTGCCGGAAGGCAGGGAGACCCGGGTGAATCCAGATTCTTTATCTCACTGGAAGATGATCTAATGCGTTTATTCGGTTCTGAACGATTGATGGGAATATTCAATTCCTTAGGGATTCCTGATGGAGAGCAGATTGAACATAAGATGCTTTCCAATGCAATTGAAAAAGCCCAGAAGAGAATCGAAAGTAATAACTACGGAATCAGAAAGAATCTATTGGAATATGATCAGGTAAATAATGAGCAAAGAGAAGTGATCTATGCTGAAAGACGTAAAGTTCTTGACGGTGAAAGTATGCGTGATACTATATATAAGATGATTACTGATACCGTAGAGGGCTGTGTTAGTTCCTGTATTAGTGAAGACCAGCTTCCCGAAGAATGGGATATGGAAGAATTAAATAATCTTCTATTACCAATCATACCATTAGAGAGAATTGAATTATCAAAAGATCAGATGAATCGAATGAAGAAAAACGATTTGATTCACCAGCTCAAAGAAGAGGCTGTTAAGATGTATGAAGCGAAGGAAGCAGAGTTTCCTGAGATCGAACAGCTGAGAGAAATTGAACGTGTTATACTTTTGAAAGTAATTGACCGTAAATGGATGGATCATATTGATGATATGGATCAATTACGTCAAGGCATTGGCTTGCAGGCTTATGGCCAGCGTCAACCGATCGTTGAATATAAATTCCAGGGCTTTGAAATGTTTGATGCTATGATAGCAGCGATTCGAGAAGATACAGTAAAAGCTCTAATGCATGTACGGATAGAGCAGAAGGTTGAAAGAGAACAGGTAGCTAAGGTTACCGGTACGAACAGGGACGACAGTGTTGCAAATGCACCGGTCAGAAGATCCAGTAAGAAAATTCAACCCAATGATACCTGTCCTTGTGGTAGCGGCAGAAAGTATAAACATTGCTGTGGTCGAAATGCATAAGAATATGAAAGAATTTAATGTATTAATATACATTGATTATTGCATTTTTATAAACTATATAATATAATACTTGAGAAGAGGTGGTTTAGTGGTAGAATTAGATCAGTATAAATATACACTGAGTACTTATGAGAAACCGTTAAAAGAAGTGGGGGATTCACTTTGACCTCGCTAATAAGTTAAAGCGAGTACAAGAAATCGAGCAAATTATGGAGGAGCCCGGTTTTTGGGATGATACGAATAAAGCCCAGGGATATATGAAAGAAATTAAAAACCTGAAGGATGCCATTGAGGAGTTTGAACATCTAAAGGTAAGATATGAGGATGTTCAGACCTTAATCCAGATTGGTTATGAAGAAAATGATGAATCCCTTATTGATGAGATTGATGAAGCAATGAATCTGTTTATTAAGGATTTGGAAGAAATGAAACTAAAAACATTACTTTCAGATGAATATGATAAATACAATGCTATTTTGACCTTACATGCGGGTGCCGGAGGAACGGAAAGCTGTGACTGGGCTAATATGCTCTTTCGCATGTATCAAAGATGGGCAGACAAAAGAGGATTTACGACAGAGGTTTTGGACTTTCTTGATGGCGAAGAAGCTGGCTTAAAATCGGTTACATTGCAGATCAACGGTATGAATGCCTACGGATATTTAAAATCTGAAAGGGGTGTACATCGCTTGGTCAGAATATCCCCCTTTAATGCGGCAGGAAAAAGACAAACCTCCTTTGTCTCCTGTGATGTAATGCCGGATATTGAAGAGGACACCGGAATTGAGATAAACGAAGATGATTTACGGATTGATACCTATCGTTCCAGCGGGGCGGGAGGACAGCATGTTAATAAAACATCTTCCGCAATCCGTATTACCCATATACCAACGAATATTGTGGTTCAATGTCAAAATGAACGATCTCAGTTGCAAAATAAGGATAAGGCAATGAAGATGCTTAAGGCTAAGCTTTACCTGTTAAAGCAGCAGGAAACACAGGAAAAAATCTCAGGCATTCGTGGTGAGGTTAAGGAGATTGGATGGGGTAATCAAATCAGATCCTATGTCATGCAGCCTTATACCATGGTTAAGGATCATAGAACGAATGAAGAGGTTGGTAATGTTACCGGAGTACTTGATGGTAGTATTGATCCTTTTATCAACGCATATCTAAAATGGAATGCACAAAGTAAGAACAACTAATACCACATAAAACACCTTAAGAGGAGGGATAACTATGCAGAGTATGAAGCAAGCAGTATTTAAAATCGGTGAAGAAGATTATGGTTTAGACATTATGGATGTAAATACTGTTGAAAAAGTTATCAGTATGGAACAGGCAAAGGATCTCCCAGAGAATGTAAAAGGGATTATTAAGTTACGAGGAGATTTCATTCCGGTTTACAGCTTGCGTAAAAAATTTGGATTAGCTGATAAAGAACCGGATGAAGAAACAAGGCTAATTATCACGAACTCCAATGGAATTCTTATGGCCTATGAAGTTGATAAAATGCAGGAAATAGCTAATATTACTTCAGAACAAGTAATGGACGTCCCTTCCATTGTAAAAAGCAAAGATACCTCTTACATGAAAAATGTTACAAATATAAAAGGAACACTGGTAATACTACTGGATCATGACAAAGTATTATCTGAAGAGGAGCAAAATCAAATTAAAAAGGTAATTCAAAGTAAGAAATAAGGTGTCTCGGACCCTTATTAGAGGAGGATATTATGAAAAAAAGATTATTAGGTTTATTGTTGGTTGTAATTTTAATTGCATCCGTATTAGCTGCATGCGGTACGAAGGAGAAGAATGAAAAACTCATTGTTGGTACGGAAGCAGGCTTTGCGCCATACGAGTATATGGAAGGTGATGAAGTAGTCGGTGTTGATATGGATATTGCCAAAGCCATTGCAGAAAGTATGGGAAAAGAACTTGAAATTAAGAACATGGATTTCGACGGAGCATTGTTAGCGGTTCAGAATGGTACCGTAGACTTTGTTGCTGCCGGTGTATCTGTTAATGAAGAACGTAAGAAGGTTATGGACTTCTCTGTTGATTATGTAGATTCTGTTGAAGTAGTAGTTGTAAACAAAGATAATCCGGCTGTTGCCGATGTTGAAGATTTAGATGACAAGGTAATCGGTGTACAACAGGGAAATATCGCTGATTTTTGGGTAGAAGATAATGTGAACGCGAAAGAGATTAAGCGTTATACAAAATTTGCTCAAGCTGCTGAGGATTTAAAAAATGGTAGAATTGATTGTATCGTTATGGATCAATTCCCGGCAGAGGAGTTAGTAGCCGCGAACCAAGAATTAGCTATTCTGGACGGTATCTTATTCGAGGATAAGTATGCGATTGCTGTTAAAAAGGGTAATAAAGAGTTATTGGATGAAATTAATAGTGTAATCGAACAGTTAAAAGAGGATGGTAAGATTGAAGAGTTTTATGCGAATCATACCAGTAAGAACTAAGTTCAATCGTTCAAATAATTGTAGATTAGATTAACCGTGAATTAAGTAGGGGGCTGTTATCTTCATGTAACAGCCCCTAATTATGTGAATGACAATGCATTCTATACAGAAATTCGAAATATATAAATCTCAGTTCGATTGAGATTTATATCGGTATATATTTCACTGAGCCTTACATATTGCTTTTTATCAATTTTATATATATTATTTTACTGTATGGAAGTAGTAGCAAAAATTAGAATTACTAAATCTGCACTTGGAGCAAATAGGTATAGGTTAATGTTTTAATGAAATAGTATATTATATTGTGAATGAATTCCCAAGGATTGGAGGAAAAAAATTGGACAAATTTATCACGGGGATCCAGAACGGTTACGAAGTATTTATCAAAGGGGTCCAAAATATATTTGAAGGATTTATTACATGGATAATCAGGATTTATGAATCCTTTTATAATGCATTGATACCGGATCAAAGATATATGGCGTATCTGGATGGTCTTAAGGTAACGCTTTTAATATCTTTCATGGCAATTTTACTGGGTATTGCCATTGGTGTTGTAGTTGCAATTCTAAAAGTGGCTTCATCGAATTATAAAATAAAGTGGCTAACGAGAATATGTAACATATATATCAATATCATCAGAGGTACACCTTTGATGGTACAGCTATTAATTATATATAATTTGATTTTTAATTCAAGAAATACCAATGAGCTGGTGATTGGTGCAGTATGTTTCGGTATTAATTCCGGTGCCTATGTTGCAGAGATTATCAGAGCGGGAATTGAGTCTATTGATAAGGGTCAGATGGAAGCCGGTAGGTCGCTGGGTTTTAATTATATAAAAACAATGAGGCTGATTATATTACCGCAGGCAGTAAAAAATATACTTCCTGCGTTGGGTAATGAATTTATTGTATTGATAAAGGAGACTAGTGTTGCAGGGGTAATTGCGGTTACAGACCTTACAAAAGCCGCACAATACGTGGGTTCCAGAACATGGGACATCTTACCTCCCCTTATCATTGCGGCTCTATGCTATCTGGTTATAGTTATGGGATTGTCCAGACTTTTATCCGTATTTGAAAGGAGGTTGTCAAAAGGTGATCGTCACTAAGAATCTTAAGAAAGCCTTTGGTGACCATATGGTCCTAAAAGGAATTGATGAGACTATTGAAAAAGGGGAAAAAGTTGTTGTGATTGGCCCCTCTGGTTCAGGGAAATCTACTTTTCTTCGTTGTCTTAACTTACTTGAAGTACCAACGGAAGGTGAGATCTGGTTTGAAGATATAAATATCACTGACAGTAAAGAAAATATTAATTTGATTCGCCGTAAGATGGGGATGGTATTCCAGCAGTTTAATCTTTTTCCGCATCTATCAGTAAAGCAAAACATTACCCTAGCACCTGTAAAGCTGGGTATTATGACGAAGGAAGAAGCTGATAGAAAAGCCATGGAATTACTGAAAAGAATAGGGCTTACAGAGAAAGCGGATGCATATCCTAACCAGCTGTCGGGTGGACAAAAGCAACGTATTGCAATTATACGGTCGTTGGCCATGAATCCGGATGTGATGTTATTTGATGAACCAACTTCTGCCTTAGATCCGGAAATGGTTGGAGAAGTATTGGATCTTATGGTACAGTTGGCAGAGGAAGGAATGACAATGGTGGTAGTTACCCATGAGATGCAATTTGCCAAAAAAGTGGGAACTCGAGTTCTTTTCATGGATGAAGGAAAAATAGTAGAGCAAAATACACCGGATCAGTTTTTTGATAATCCGACTCATCCAAGACTTAAGGAGTTTTTATCGAAAGTACTGTAAAAGTATAATAGTTTTATTTAATAAAAGGAGCAGAACGATGCCTATTGCTAGAGGATGGATATCCTCTACTTTTCGCAATCGTTCTTTTCTTTGTATAGAGTGAAAATCAGCCTACATCTAGCGCTAATATAGAATAAAGAAATATAGAATCAGGAAACCTAGCAGTGGTTTCAGATTAATATTAACTTTTAAACAAAATAATTTATAATTATAGATTTGGGTGAAGCATTTGTCACAAATCGTAGGGATTTCATGATAGCCAAGATAAAAGGGTATTGCATTATGCATAAATATATGGTAAGATTTCTTTCTTAGAAAGACAATTGTATCTGCAATACATACAAATTAGAAGTATACCACTTAAAGAAAGAAGTATGGCTTCAGGAGGAGTATATCTATGAATGGAGATCAATATTTTATTGTAAAAAAGAAAGCGATACCTGAGGTTTTATTAAAGGTTGTTGAAGCCAAGAGGTTATTAGATTCTGAACGGGTGATGACAGTTCAGGAAGCTACGGACGCAGTGGACATATCTAGAAGTTCCTTCTATAAATACCGAGATGATATCTTTCCGTTTTATGAAAATACGAGAGGTAAAACCTTGACCTTTATGCTTCAGATGGATGATAGACCGGGCTTGTTATCTAAAGTGCTCAGTCAGGTAGCGTGTAGTGAAGCAAATATCCTTACCATTCATCAAAGTATTCCGGTGAACGGTATTGCTTTATTAACCTTAAGTATAGAGATTCTGTCCCAGGCAGATAATACTTCAGTTTTAATAGAGGCAATAGAAGATATGGACGGAATTCACTATGTCAAAATTGTAGCTAGGGAATAAAATCATATCTAAGTATATTAATATAGAATATTCAATCACTTTTGCTGTGTAATCGCCCATAAAGTAGTCACTAAATTTTGGGGTTTGTAGTGAAGGAATAGTCACATAAAAGTTTATATATGACATGACATTGTATCGTATGAAATGGAGGATTAATAATGATAAATATTGCAGTCTTAGGTTATGGCACAATTGGTTCCGGGGTTGTAGAGGTTTTAAACACGAACGGTGAAAGTATTAAAAAAAGAGCCGGAGATAGAATAAACATAAAGTATGTTTTGGATTTAAGAGAATTTCCCGGTGATCCGGTTATGGAGAAACTGGTTCATGATGTTAATATAATTTTAGAGGATCCTGAGGTTAAGATCATTGTTGAAGTAATGGGTGGCGTAAACCCTGCCTATAAATTTGTTAAAGAATCCCTTTTACGAGGTAAAAGTGTTATTACATCGAATAAAGAATTGGTAGCCAAGCATGGTGCTGAGCTTCTTGATTTAGCCAAGGAAAAAAATTTAAATTTCTTGTTTGAAGCCAGCGTAGGTGGTGGTATACCAATTATCAGGCCTTTGAATCAATCATTAACTGCAGATGAAATCGTAGAGATTACAGGTATATTGAATGGTACCACAAACTATATACTGTCTAAAATGAGTGACGATGGCATGGAATTTGAGGCTGCTTTAAAGAATGCTCAGAATATGGGCTATGCTGAGAGAAATCCGGAGGCCGATATCGAAGGACATGATTCCTGTAGAAAAATCGCTATTTTATCTTCCCTGGCTTTTGGCATGCAGGTGGATTTTGAAGATATTTATACAGAGGGTATCACTCAGATCAGTGCTGCTGACATTAAATATGCGAAAGCACTGGGGGCAAGGATTAAATTATTTGCTTCCAGCATTCGGGAAAATGATAAGAGTGTATATGCGATGGTGGCACCTATGATGATTAAGGTTAATCATCCGTTATATAGTGTGAATGATGTATTCAATGGGATTTTTGTAAGAGGCAATGTAATTGGAGATGTTATGTTTTACGGCAGTGGAGCAGGAAAGTTACCGACAGCCAGTGCGGTTGTTGCCGATGTTGTTGATGCTGCTAAGCATTTAGGTACAAACATCTGGACAATTTGGAGCAGCAAAAAATTAGAGCTAACGGATATTAATCAGGTGCAGCACAGATTTTTTGTTCGAGTGAAAGACGATTCTTCGATGGAAAATAAGATTAAAAGCTTATTTGGGGAAGTAGAGAGGGTAATTGTAGAAGGTGTCCAGGATGAATATGCCTTTATAACCCCCACTATGACAGAGCAGGATATGAAGGAGAAAAAAGCCAATCTATCCGGCATGATTAGTATGATTCGGGTGAGATTTTAGATCATATTCCGTAAGTTATAGTCTTGTTATGAACAAAAAATGTACCTGCGTACATTCTTTGGGCCAAACGTGTTCACAAATCGACTAATTGTCATTTGAGTGATAATTTCCGTGCACGTGAGTACGTTTCATAGCGGAGTGTTTTTGTTGTATAAGATACACTAATAACGGTAACATATATCTAACGAAAGGAAATAATATCATGAAATATATAGTAGTTCTTGGCGATGGAATGGCGGATGAACCGATTAAGGAGTTGGATAATAAAACACCTTTAATGGTTGCGGACACTCCTCAGATGGACTTATTAGCTAAAAAATCTGAATTGGGACTGGCATACACAATACCGGAGGGAATGAAACCGGGTAGTGATACGGCTAATCTGGCAGTACTGGGGTATAACCCAAGAATATATTATTCCGGACGATCACCTCTGGAGGCATTAAGTATAGGGGTGGATTTAAAGCCCACTGACATAGCAATACGATGCAACATAGTTTCATTATCCGATGATGATAAACCTTATGAAGAAAAAACGATTCTGGATCATAGTTCAGGTGAAATATCTACAAAGGATGCAGCTGTATTAATTGATGCGGTAAGAAAAGAACTAGAAAACGATCTCTATAAATTTTATGTAGGAACCAGTTATCGGCATTTGACCATTTGGGATCAAGGCGAAGTGATTGATTTGGTACCGCCCCATGATATATTGGGGAAGGTTATTGGTGAATATCTACCCGAGGATAATGCCTTAAAAGAATTAATGAAAAAAAGTTATGATATACTTAATAATCATCCTATTAATATTGAACGTAAAGAAAAAGGTCTCAATGTAGCGAATTCCATCTGGTTCTGGGGAGCAGGTACAAGGCCGGCGCTTACTTCCTTTGAGGAAAAAAACCATAAGCGTGGTGCCATGATATCAGCCGTTGACCTTTTAAAAGGAATAGCAGTTGGTGCTAAAATGAAAGTGATCGAAGTACCTGGTGCAGATGGAACCCTTCATACGAATTATGAAGGCAAAGCGATGGCAGCAGTTAAGGTTTTGTTAGAAGATGATTATGATTTTGTTTATATCCATGTGGAGGCGCCGGATGAAATGGGACATCAGGGGAATGTGGCGAATAAAATAAAAGCAATTGAGTTCCTGGATCAAAGGGTAATTAAGCTGGTATATGAAGCAATGAAAAAATCAGGTGTTGATTTCAGACTTCTTGTCATGCCGGATCATCCAACACCCATATGGTGTAGAACTCATACCAGTGATCCTGTTCCTTATATCCTTTATGACAGTACAAAAGAACAGGATAACCAATGGATGTATAATGAAGTTGAAGCAAAAGCTACAGGATATGTAGTTGATAAAGGTTATGAAATGGTAAATAAACTATTTGATAATCAATAGATAAACATGAATCATAGATTAATATTCTATAGATGGACAAGTTTCTATGAAAAAGTAAAGTAAAAGCCCTATTACAGTGAAATGATTGAAGCTGTAATAGGGCTTATTATAAGTATACTTATAGATATAATTGAATAACGAGTAACATTAAAAATATGTAATTCACGACAAAATACAGTACTCTATTACTTTATGCTTAACTCTTTTTCTTATACCATTGATATGTTTTTCGAAGTCCATCTCTTAAACTTGTTTTTGGTATAATTAATCCATCTTTTATCAACTTTTTGTTGTTTAACAAAACAGAAAACTCTACATAGGGGAAGGCAATAGGGTCTGGTTCTTCCTCAGAGCGATAATATAAAATATTCGCCTTTTTACCAATAATCTCTTCACATATTTTTATATAATTTTCAAAGGTTATAATTTCATCATTACAAGCATTAAAGCAACCAAAAAGGTTTTTGGATTCCATAGTACTAATAAATAAATCGCCTAAATCTTCTATATAAATCATATGAATTCTGGTATTTTTATTACTGCATATTTCCAAGGGGGTACCGTCTTCAATTGCTTTAAATATATAGGTTTCCCTCGGAATTTCATTATATTCTCCATAAATATAGGTTGGGCGGATGATTACATAAGGAATTCCGCTGTACATAAGTATATCTTCGGCATATTTTTTGTTTAAGCCATAGGTATTATTATCTTCAGACGACAGCCGCTGGCCATTTTCATCTGTAATACCTTCTCTAAAGGTATATACTGAGGCGGTTGAACATAAGATATATTTTTCAATACTATTAGTATCAATAATATTTAACAGCTTATAAATATCGTCATCATAATAAGCATTCATATCAAATATATATTCATATCTGCTGTTTTGTAGTGCTTTTCTTAAGGCTTCGGTGTTATGTCTGTCGCAGATTATGTGCTTGTGGTAACCACTATAATCTATAGCTCTTATTCCTCGAGTTAATATATCGACTTTATAACCTTTTTCAATTAATTTCATAGCGATGCATCTACTAACAAATGCCGTGCCACCCAACACTAATACCTTGGGTATAACCTGGTTATTCATAAAACCCTCCCTATACTTTAACGAATTAGAACGAAAAATTATATAATGGATCTGTAACTGGATTAAGCTACAAAATTCACAAATAATCCCTTTAATAGGCTTTCATCTGCCTTCTTTCTTTCCATTCCATAAGGATTATTTACATCGTACTTTATCTGAGTTCGAGTTTCGCCTCCGGATATATACGAGGATCCACATTCCGGACATACATCCATTTTCAGGCTCACGCTAGCAGATATTAGCTGGGCTCCCGGTTGATTTCCTTTCCTTATTGCATTAGATACATGCTCCTGCTCATGGGCACGGACCATGGAAAAAGAAGCTCCCGGAGATATATGAGTAGGTGACTTAAATGAAACATTGCTTTCATTTGAACCATCCACATACTTTCTACTTTTACAGGTCTGACATTCTGAGCTTGCGGTCTTCTCTATTGAATTTTTCTCTTTATCACTAACCTTGTAGATACCCTGTATTTTATTTATCGCGTCAAGAGAAGGCTTTGGATTATATGCGCCAGGGTTATTATATATGGAATGATTATTATTATAACTGATTGGATTAATCATCCAATGCCTCCTTTCAGATAAGATAAAAATTCTGGATCGGATAAATATTTACCTAATAATATTATATAGTATTTTTTGGTAAAAGTAAATAAATACAGTTCGTTATATACTTTGATTACACTTACTATGTTTATAAAATAGAAAAGAGTTTTAAGAAATATTTCATTTGGAGATGATAAGTTGTGAATGAATAGTAACCAAATGAACATTGATTTTCGTTTCCTCGGGTGGTATGATAAGAATATTATGGAATATCTACGTTCTTGTGGATTGCAAGCAAAAGGCAATTAAGAATAAATAATGATTTAAGGAGTAAACGGATGGATATTTTAAAACAACTGAAAGAAGAACTTAATATACGGCGGGAACAGGTTGAAGCAGCAGTAAAGTTAATTGATGAAGGCAATACAATACCCTTTATTGCCAGATACCGAAAGGAAGCGACCGGATCTCTGGATGACGAACAACTGCGAAATTTGAATGAAAGGCTCCAGTATCTAAGAAATCTTGAAGATAAAAAAACACAGGTTATCAATAGTATAAAAGAACAGGGTAAGATGACAGAGGAGTTAAAGGCACAGATACTAGCGGCCACGACCTTGGTTGTTGTAGAAGATTTATATCGTCCTTATCGTCCGAAGAGGAGAACAAGGGCAACGATTGCTAAGGAAAAGGGATTGGAAGAATTGGCAACAATCATCTTAACGCAGGATGCAGATAAGCCAGTGGAAGAGTATGCAAAGGAATTTCTGTCACAGGAAAAGGAAGTGAATACGGTAGAAGAAGCAATTACCGGAGCCATGGATATCATTGCCGAGGATATCTCCGATGAGGCGCAGTATCGAAGCTATATTAGGGATATAACGACAAAGGAAGGTAAAATTACTTCCGTTGCTAAGGATGAAAAACAAGAATCTGTTTATGAGATGTATTATAACTTTGAAGAAAGTATAGATAAATTGGCAGGACACAGAGTATTAGCGATTAACCGGGGTGAGAAAGAAAAAGTACTTACGGTTAAAGTGCTGGCACCGGAGGAACGTATCTTACGGTATCTTGAAACGAAGGTTATTGTAAAAGATAATGCACACACCAATGGTATATTGAAAGCAACAATCGAGGACAGTTATAAACGACTTATAGCCCCTGCCATCGAGCGTGAAATACGTAATGAACTGACAGAGAAGGCAGAAGACGGTGCGATAAAAGTATTTGGTAAAAATCTTGTTCAACTTCTTATGGCCCCGCCTATTACCGGACAAGTTGTACTAGGATGGGATCCGGCATTTCGTACCGGATGTAAGCTGGCAGTCGTTGATAGTACGGGCAAGGTGCTGGATACCGTTGTAATCTATCCAACACCTCCTCAGAACAAGGTTGAAGAAGCAAAACGTATTTTAAAAAATTTAATTGATAAGTATAATATCACATTAATATCTGTGGGTAACGGTACTGCTTCCAGAGAATCAGAAATGGTTATTGTTGATTTGTTGAAAGAGATTAAGAAACCTATCTTTTATGTCATAGTAAATGAGGCAGGAGCATCGGTTTATTCCGCTAGTAAGCTGGCAACAGAGGAGTTCCCGAATTTTGATGTGGGACAGAGAAGCGCAGCTTCCATTGCCAGAAGGTTACAAGATCCCTTGGCTGAATTGGTTAAAATTGAGCCTCAGTCCATTGGTGTCGGTCAATACCAGCATGATATGAATCAGAAAAAGTTAAGTGAGGTTCTTGCCGGTGTTGTAGAGGATTGTGTGAATAAAGTAGGTGTTGATCTAAATACAGCTTCCGTATCGTTACTGGAGCATGTTTCCGGAGTAAGCAAGGTGATTGCGAAAAACATCGTAGCATATAGGGAAGCAAACGGCCGTTTTCATAGTAGAGAGGAATTACTGAAGGTGTCAAAGCTGGGTCCGAAGGCATATGAACAATGTGCCGGATTTATGCGTATTCAGGGTGGTGATAATCCTCTTGATGCAACCGGAGTTCATCCGGAATCCTATGAAGCAACGAAAGTACTTTTATCTCGTCTTGGTTTAACACTGGAAGATATTAAAGAAATCCAGGCAAAAGCCCAGAAGAATAATGGAACTGAAAAAGTAAAGACCGAATCCAAACCGGTAAAAAGACAGGAAAAGAAAAAACCGGTAATAACGGTTAAAAGTCAGACTACTACTTTTGGAAAAGCTCTTGCGGCGGCAGTCGGACAAGGGATAGAAGCAGAGATGAAAGATCAGGCAGAACAAACTGTATTAGATCAAAGTAGACAAGATACTGTGCCAAATAAAGACTTTACGGACACATCTTTTATAGGAAAGAAAATAACCAATAAAAATAAAATGGCAGAGGAACTGGGTATTGGAGAGATCACACTCATGGATATCATCAAAGAACTGGAGAAACCGGGAAGAGATCCTAGAGATGAGATGCCCAAGCCAATCCTTCGTACGGATGTACTAGAAATGAAGGATCTGACAGAAGGAATGATACTAAAGGGTACTGTCCGTAATGTTATCGATTTTGGTGCCTTTGTGGATATTGGCGTGCATCAGGACGGTCTGGTTCATATCTCTCAATTATCCGATAAGAAATTCGTGAAACATCCTCTGGATGTAGTCAGTGTAGGAGATATAGTAGAAGTAAAGGTTTTAAGTGTAGATTTAGCGAAAAAGAGAATACAGCTTACAATGAAATTATAAGAATTAGGAAGTATGGATGTGGGGCTGCTGTAAAAAGGGTTTGTTAGGATTGTACGATAAGTCGTATCCCTGAAGATTCGTTTTGCAGAGGCCCCTTTCTCCATTATACAATAGTCATTTTATAGTAATAAAGGCATACTAAAGAAAACTAGGAGGTTACGGAGAAACGCAATTTACTTTTATATTGTCCGATATCACTCACTTGACAATTATTTGCATGAGGTATATTATTGTATACCGAGTACAGATCCGGACGGATTTTGTATAACAAAAAAAGAAAGGGTGATAAGTATGCAGCTTTTAATATTAATTCTTAAAAAGGTAGAATTAATGGAGGATATTATTAAACAGCTGGCAGAGTCCGGAGTTAAGGGTGGTACAATCTTAGAAGGCACCGGTATGGCAAAAGCACTAATTAACATGGAAGATTTGCCTGTATTTGGTATGCTGAGACGTATTCTTGCGGACGAGGACAAAGAAACCTGTAAACTAATGATGTTTGTTCTAAAGGACGATCAGGTAATGACAACAAGAGGCGCCATCAAGAAGGTTATTGGTGATTTAAGTATACCAAACACAGGTATTATGTTCTCTATTCCCATTACTTATGTGGAAGGGCTTGGTGAGTAAGGGTGGAACATTATATTATTTATACTGATCTTGCTATAGCTATTATTTTGAGTTTATTAGCCGGAAAACTGGTAAAGCTTATAAAATTACCGAACGTAACCGGTTACCTGATTTTTGGTTTGCTTGCGGGACCGTATGTTTTTAAATTATTGTCCTTTGAAGTAGTTGAACAGTTCTCAATTATACCTGATATTGCATTGGGATTTATTGCTTTTTCCATAGGTGCGGAGTTTAAACTTTCTTATCTAAAGATGGTAGGGAAATCCCCTGTCATAATTGCTTTTGCCGAAGCTTTTGGTGCAGTTCTGGTTGTGGATTTTATTCTGATCATCACAGGTAATGATACTGCATTCTCTTTGATACTTGGTGCAATCGCAGCAGCCACAGCGCCTGCAGCTACATTAATGGTGGTACGCCAATATAAATCAAAGGGACCGGTAACAAATACTTTGCTTCCGGTTGTTGCCATAGATGATGCAGTTGCTTTAATGGCATTTGGTTTATCCGTTGCTATCGCAAAATCAATAATTTCCAAGGGGGCAGTTTCGTTGTCTACCACCTTGTTGGATCCTGTAATTGAAATATTTGGTGCACTTATCTTTGGAGCATTGCTAGGTATTGTATTAAAATTTGCAGCGGCCTGGTATACCGGACGGGGAAATCGATTATCTGTCGCTACCGCCATGATACTATTATGTGTCGGAATATCTGAAATGGTTGGATTTTCACCACTGTTAGCCTGTATGGCGATGAGTGCTGTATTTGTTAATCTTTCAAATGTCAGTGAAAAGGTTTTTGAACAGGTGGATCGATTGACACCGCCTATTTTTATGTTGTTTTTCTTTATTTCAGGAGCAGAGCTGGATATAACCATATTACCAGCCGTAGGTGTAATTGGTATTTTATATGTAATTTTTCGTATCGCGGGAAAAGTACTTGGAGCAGCTGCAGGAGCCAGGATATCGAAAGCGGAACCCGTTGTAAGGAAGTACCTGGGATTTACTTTGATTCCTCAAGCCGGAGTTGCCATAGGTTTAGCCGGAGTCGCTACGAATGTTGTTCCGGAGTATGGTAATAAGATAAAGACCATTATTTTATGTGCAACTGTAATATACGAACTAACGGGACCGGTGATTACAAAGATTGCTTTAAAGAAAGCCGGAGAGATACAGTAGTTTGCAGCTATACGGATGGTTTTATAATAAGTTATTAAGTACCTCAAAATGGTAGTATTAAGGTAAACATGAATAATTTGAGAGCATTAGATAAAATGGAAGTTGTGAATATCTTGACAATATGTAAAAGATAATGTAATATAATTAATATAAAAAGAATAAAGGTAAATCTTCGGGGCAGGGTGAAATTCCCGACCGGCGGTAAAGTCCGCGACTCATAGGAATGGAAGATAGATTAACATTTTATTTCTGTGATTGATTTGGTGAAATTCCAATACCGACAGTAAAGTCTGGATGAGAGAAGAGCAGCTGTATTATGAACGCAATGGATATGCCCTGATTTTATTTAAGATCAGGGCTTTTATTTTTTGCGAAAAAGCAAAGTGATCAAACAAGTTTTTTCACTTAAGCACACTAGCATATAAACGTAAAAATAATATGTTATCATAGTAGATGCTGCAACCGGGATTTTTCCTTTGAATAAAAAAGGAGAGATATAAATGAGTACATTAACAAGAATGAGTAACAATGGAACAAACAACAAGAAAATAAGTCTGTTATCAGTAAGAGGAATGACGGTAATTGCATTATTGTCAACAGTTGCGGTATTGCTTATGTTTTTAGAAGTACCACTATGGTTTGCGCCCAGCTTTTATAAAATTGATTTTAGTGAGGTACCAGTACTGATTGGTGCATTTGCTTTAGGTCCGGTAGCGGGTGTAGTTATTGAATTTTTAAAAATTGCTATTAATTTATTTCTAGAGGGTAGCGATTCAGCTTTGGTTGGCGAGCTGGCAAACTTTTTACTGGGTTGTGCATTGGTTGTACCGGCAGCAGCTATTTATTATAAAGGAAAAAATAGAAAGTCTGCTATTATTGGCTTAAGTATCGGAACCGTAGTGCTTGTAATCGTAGGAAGTCTATTAAATGCATTTTTATTGCTTCCTTTTTATGCCAGGGTATATATTCCGATGGAAACCATCATTAATATGGGAAGAGCGATAAATCCTAATATCACCAGTGTAACAACCATGGTATTATATGCAGTGACACCATTTAACCTATTAAAGGGTATATTAGTTTCTCTTATTACGATACTAATCTATAAGAGGGTTAGTTTCATTATTAAAGGATATCACTAACGAATAAGATTTTAGAAAAGATAGAGCTTCAAAGAGGCTCTATCTTTTTTTATTAATATCTGCTATAATAAAGCCGATTATTACAAGATGTACGAATAGTAACTTATTTATAGGTATAGTAACAGTGTAAGAGGTACGTAATGATAATAGAAAGCTTTCATGCAGAGGATACATTTCAACTGGGTTTTACTCTGGGGAAAAATGCTAAAAAAGGTGAAATATATTGCTTAAATGGTGATTTGGGTGTCGGTAAGACGGTATTTACTCAAGGTTTTGCGAAAGGACTGGGGATTGATGATGTTGTGAACAGTCCTACCTTTACAATTGTTCAGGAGTATCAGGGGAACAGATTGCCGTTTTATCATTTTGATGTATATCGAATAAGTGATGTAGAGGAGATGGAAGAGATCGGATATGAGGATTACTTTTACGGTGATGGAGTATGTCTGATTGAATGGGCTAAATTAATTGAAGAGCTACTTCCTAAGGAACGGATTAACATTATAATCAAGAAAGATTTAGATAAGGGATTTGACTATAGAAAAGTTATCATAGATTAATTACTATGCTGGAAGGAAAAATGTAGATAGAGTTATAGCATTGTTCTTTTTGCAGAATTTATTATTGAGAGGATGAAGTCTTATGAAATTATTAGCAGTAGATAGCTCGGGTCTGGTAGCTTCTGTAGCTGTCATTACAGAAGAGGCGTTACTGGCAGAATACACCGTGAATTATAAGAAAACCCATTCGCAGACTCTTTTACCCATGTTAAATGAAATTACTGCTATGATAGAACTTGACTTATCTGAGATAGATGGAATTGCTGTTGTTGCAGGGCCCGGCTCTTTTACCGGGCTTCGAATCGGATCTGCCACAGTAAAGGGATTGGGAATGGCTCTATCAAAACCCATTATTCCTGTTCCTACGGTGGATAGTCTTGCTTATAATCTTTATGGCACAGATAAAATAATCTGTCCCATGATGGATGCCAGAAGAAATCAGGTATATACCGGGTTGTATGAGTTTACCGGAGATAATCAATTTCATATCCTGTCGGAACAAAAGGCGGTATCGGTTGAAGAGATAATCCGTGAAATAAACGGTTACGGCAGGGAAGTAATTTTTCTGGGTGACGGAGTTTCTGTTTATAAAGAGATGATAATGGAAAAAACAAAGGTTAAGTTCACTTTTGCACCTCCCCATATGAATAGGCAAAGGGCGGGAGCTGTGGGAGCCTTGGGCCTCATCTATTATAAAGAAAATAAACTAGAGACTGCTTCCGAGCATGAGCCTGTTTATCTTCGTCTGTCCCAGGCGGAACGGGAACGGAATGAGAGGCTTAGTTAAACGTTAAATATAAAGTTGAGCATAATTAAAAATTGTAACATTAAAATGAATTATTAAGCCGGATCTTATGGGAGATGCATGACATGTTAATACGAAAAATGACGGAGGCAGATTTGGATGAGGTATGTGTCATAGAGCAAGAGACTTTCTCTGAGCCATGGAGTAAAGACGATTTTTGTAAAGCTTTAAGGGATATAAACAATGGTTATCTTGTGGCAGAGGTTAGAGATGAAATCATTGGCTATTGTGGATACTGGGGGATTGCCGGTGAAGGTAATATCTATAATATGGCAGTCAAAAAAGAATATCGTAGGCAATGCATTGGATTTTATTTGTTGGAACATTTAATAAAAGAGGCAGTCAAAGGGGGGATATCCTCCTTCACGCTAGAGGTTCGTAGTTCCAATGAGGCAGCGATACGTTTATACGAGAGGTTGGGTTTTCAGGCAACCGCAATCCGAAAAGACTTCTATACTAAGCCAAAAGAGGATGCGGTTATTATGTGGCTGGGACCTATACAGTAATTCCCACTGTAAAAAATCATAGTCAGCGTTTATAATAAAACTAAGAGAGCGTACGTGCATCATTATCAGGAGGGGATAAGTCATGAAAAAGGCAGGTAATTTAAATAAAGGTGGAGATATTCCAATTTGTTGCAATTCTTGTGGGAAAAGCCTTAAGGTTGAAAATGGAATCCTGAAGGAGGATGCATTTGAAGCTACTAAAGAATGGGGATATTTTTCAAAAAGGGATATGGAAATACATCATTTTAATTTATGTGAGGAATGTTATGATAAAATGATTGGCAGTTTTATAATTCCGGTTGAAGTTAGAAAGAAATTAGAAGCTTTATAGAGTAAAGAAGTAAAATTGAAAGTTTTATGATGAAAAGAGTTGGTTCACACATGCCGGCTCTTTTTTATGTCATAGGAAATTTCAACGAAGTTCCTATGACATAAAAAGCCTTCCAGGTAGGATGCTCGCACGTAAGGAGATTTGCCGGTTTTACCGACCTCGCCAGACGCGAGAGTTTACCAAGGCAAACTTATTAAACCTTTACCCTAAGTCGTATGAAACATATTTCTGGACAAACGATAGAAAATCCTGTTAAAATATAAATAATTAACTTTAAGATTCAATCATTTGTGGTAAACTAATATTGAATCAATTAAGAAAGGCATGGATAAAAAATGTTAGATGTATGTTTATTGGGTACGAGTGGAATGATGCCGTTGCCCGGAAGATGGCTGACTGCCCTTATGACCAGATTTAATGGGAGCAGTTTATTAATAGATTGCGGTGAAGGAACTCAGATTACGATAAAGGAAAAGGGATGGAGTTTTCATTCCATTGATACCATTTGTTTTACCCATTATCATGGAGATCATATCAGTGGTCTGCCGGGGCTTCTTTTATCAATGGGTAATGCAGACCGTACTCAACCGGTAACTTTGATAGGCCCCAGAGGATTGGAAAGGGTAGTGAATGCACTTCGCGTTATTGCTCCTGAATTACCGTTTCAATTGAATTTTATCGAACTTACAAAACCAGAAGAAACATTAGAGGTGAACGGATATATAATCAATGCATTTCAGGTAAAACATAATGTAATGTGTTATGGATACAGCATTCTAATAAAACGAGGCGGAAGATTTTATCCGGAAAGAGCCCTTGAAAACCAAGTACCTCAAAAATTCTGGAATCGTTTACAAAAAGGAGAGACTATCACAGATGGTGATGTTGCATTTACTCCTGACATGGTTTTAGGTCCTCCGAGAAAAGGCATTAAACTTACCTATTGTACCGATACCAGACCAACGAAATTGATTGTAAAGCATGCTTTGGAGTCGGATCTTTTTATCTGTGAGGGTATGTATGGTGAATCAGACAAGGACCAAAAGGCCAAGGAATATAAACATATGACCTTCCAAGAAGCAGCTAAGATTGCGAAGGCAGCTCAGGTAAATGAAATGTGGTTAACTCATTACAGCCCTTCATTAACCCGACCGGAAGATTTCATTCATGAAGCAAGAAAAATATTTCCGAATTCAAAAGTCGGAAAAGACAGAAAAAGTATAACCCTGGAATTTGATAAAGACGAATAGCTATAGTGCAAAGGAGGATACGGGATGGGTAAGGCAAAGATAAGGACTGCCACCACCATCATAACAATGACGATTGTGGCCGGCATCATAGTATTTGTGTATTTTTATTGGTCTAACAGAACGGATCCGCTAAAAGAGGCCTCTTTTGAAGAAATTACAGAGGTAGAGAAATTACTGAATAAAGATTTAACCTTATTTTATCCGGAGACCCCAAGGGAAGTAGTTAAGCTTTACAGTGCCATGTTTAAGGAACTTTATTCAGACATTAAGGATGATGAAACTGAAGCACTGGCACTTAAAATCAGGGAACTCTATGATAAGGAGCTATTAGCGTTAAATCCAAAGGAAGAATATTTAAACAATTTATACTCAGAGATAGCTTCAGCAAAGAAAGCTCACCGTAAAATATCGCATTATTATCTTATTAATAAGGAAGAAGAAGCGAAAACCATTAAAGACGGCAAGGAATATGCAACCGTTTCTGTCTCCTATACCATACAGGAAAAAGGAAAGATATCCGAAACCCGGAAGTTTATTCTTAGAAGAAGCGATGAAGGGGAATGGAAAATACTTGGATGGAAGAAGGAATAATAAGCAAAGAATAGATGCTAAAGAAGCGTAAAGTGAATGAAAATTCAGCTATTGTATCGGAAGCGGCAACATGGAGGTTATGATGACAAAAGATATTTTGGTATTAGCAATAGAAACATCTTGTGATGAAACGAGCGCAGCAGTTGTTAAAAATGGAAGAGAAGTGTTGTCGAACATTATTTCATCACAAATAGAACTGCATAAGTTATATGGGGGTGTTGTTCCGGAGATCGCCTCCAGAAAACACATAGAGAAGATTAACCAGGTAATAGAGGAGGCATTATCTAGCGCCAAGGTAACATTGGAGGAAATTGATCTGATTGGTGTTACCTATGGTCCCGGCTTAGTAGGAGCCCTATTGGTGGGTGTTGCCCATGCCAAAGCCTTAAGCTTTGCAACAAAAAAAACATTAGTCGGTGTACATCATATAGAAGGACATGTTTCAGCAAACTATATTGAGAATAAAGAATTGGAGCCTCCATTTCTGTGTCTGATTGTATCCGGCGGACATACGCATCTGGTATTGGTAAAAGAATATGGAGAGTATGAAATAATTGGACGAACCAGGGATGATGCTGCCGGAGAGGCCTTTGATAAAGTTGCCAGAGCAATTGGCCTTGGATATCCGGGAGGGCCTAAGATAGACAAACTGTCTAGGGAAGGTAATAAGGATGAAATTAATTTCCCCAGAGCGCAAATTGAGGGAGCACCGTACGACTTTAGCTTTAGCGGACTAAAATCAGCAGTACTTAATTATATTAATTCCTGTGAAATGAAAAAAGTTCAAATGAACAAAGCGGATATTGCAGCCTCGTTTCAGGAGGCAGTTGTTGATGTTCTTGTTACAAAGACAATTATGGCAGCGAAGGATTTTCATATGAATCAAGTAGCCATTGCCGGCGGTGTGGCTGCCAACTCTCACCTTAGGGAAGCGATGGTAGCAGCATGCAGGGATAATGGGATATCATTTTACTACCCTTCTCCGGTATATTGTACAGATAACGCCGCTATGATAGGAACGGCGGCCTATTATGAATATCGAAAAGGAACAAGAAGTGGTTATGATTTGAATGCGGTTCCGAATCTAAAAATTGGAGAAAGATAGGAATAGGAGAGTTTATGAAACAAAACAGAGTTACAGCCATTGTACTGGCAGCAGGACAGGGAAAACGGATGGAAACTTCGGTTGCAAAACAGTTTTTAACTCTGGACAATAAGCCGGTAATCTATTATTCGCTCAAGGCTTTTGAAGAAAGCAGCGTTGATGAGATTATATTAGTAACAGGAAGAGAACAGATAGATTATTGTATGGAGCATATCCTTAAACCGTATCAAATAAATAAAGTATCACGAGTAATTGAGGGCGGAAAGGAACGATATGAATCCGTTTATCATGTACTTAAGGATATTAAGCAGACAGATTACGTATTAATTCATGATGGAGCTAGGCCTTTTATTGCAACCAATCTAATAGAAATGTTGATTGAAAAAGTGAAAGAATTTAAGGCATGTATCCTTGGTACTCCTGTAAAGGAAACAATAAAACAAGTTAATGAAGATGATTATATAACCGCTACTCCGGATAGAAACACATTATGGGCAGCCCAGACCCCTCAGGTATTTTCATACGAAGCTATTAAAAAAGCATATGATTTGTTTTATGCGGATGAAGAGATGAATAAGAAAGCAATCACCGATGACGCGATGGTTTATGAAAAGTATATGAAGCTACCTGTGAAAATGGTTATGGGAAGTTATCATAATCTAAAACTTACCACCCCGGAAGATTTAATAATTGCAGAGACTTTGCTTCATAATATATAGGAAACAGAAGGAGGTTCGAATTGTAAAATACAGATTCAGCTAAGAAGTTTAAAGAAATGATTGAATCTTTCGAATTGTAATAAAAAATCCAACAATTTCCCGAATGAATAAAAGAAAACCACTTGACACAGGATATTTAGGATGATATACTAGCTAAGCGACGTTTGGAGAGATGCCCGAGCGGCTTAAGGGGCTGGTCTTGAAAACCAGTGATTCTGAAAGGAACCGTGGGTTCGAATCCCACTCTCTCCGTTTTCTATAAAGACCATTGTTATTTGGTGGTTATAGTGTTTCGGTTAAGTGAAGTAGTAATTAAGAGCTAATTCATTGAAACGAAATAACTTCTATTATAGAATAGATCATGAAAACAGATCATCCTTATGGAGAAATACCCAAGAGGCTGAAGGGGCTCCCCTGGAAAGGGAGTAGGTCGTTAATAGCGGCGCGAGGGTTCAAATCCCTCTTTCTCCGTTCTACTTTTCAAATTTAGATACCAAGAAAAATGGTAAAAAATAAATATTAGAAAAGTAGTTGACAAAGTGTAAGATGCATGATAAGATAGTCAAGCTGACGTTGAGAAACACAGCAAACAAGAGCATTATTACAACAAATGAACCTTGATAATTGAACAGTGAAACAACCCTGAAAATTCTAAAAATATGGAGTTATCACATGGCTCCAAAAATAGATTTTCATTATAAGTATTAGTGTCTCGTCAGAGACGATAATACTTTA
>NZ_JAEAGR010000021.1 GCF_015999265.1 Mobilitalea sibirica | reverse complement strand
AATAGTGGTAGGCTTATTAAGTGCACCCTAAAACACCTTATAGAACCTATAAACATAAAAATAGCTCTAAAACCAGTGTTGGGGCATGATTCAAATGAATCACACCCCAACACTTGACAATGAGCCAAAAAAGGAATGTAGCTTAGTCAGCAACATTCCTAATTATTATGGTTATTCATTATGATATCTTTTAAATATTATGATATCAACTACATATTATGATATTGTTATCATTTTAATTAAGTTTTTAATCGAGTTATTAAGGAAGAAATTATCATTACCACTCAAGAGATTTATACTCAGTCCTCTTATCTCTGATTAAGAGATCATTCAGAGCCTCCTTCGGAGTCTTTCCTTCAAAAAGAACCTTATTAATCTGTTCTACGATTGGCATCTCCACATCATATTTTCTTGCAAGGGTAAGAGCTGCTTTCGCGGAGTTGACACCCTCTACTACCTGATTTACTTCTTTCATGGCTTCTTCCATGGTTAAGCCTTGTCCCATCAGATAACCTGCATTTCTGTTGCGGCTGTGTTTACTGGTACAGGTAACAAACAAATCGCCCATGCCGGATAAGCCCGCAAAGGTTTCCAGTTTACCGCCCATTTTCATGCCTAGGCGGCTGATTTCAGCCATACCTCTGGTCATGAGAGCTGCTTTTGTGTTATCTCCTAAACCTAAGCCGTCTATTACACCTGCAGCCAGGGCAATGACATTTTTCAAGGAACCGCCCAGCTCAATGCCTATGATATCCGGACTGGTATATACACGAAAGACATCATTCATAAAGATATCCTGAATAAAATGAGCCGTTTCTTTCGTTGTAGTTCCCACTACTATGGTGGTTGGAATTTGACGGCTAACCTCTTCTGCATGGGTGGGACCGGATAAAACAGCAATATCTGCTTGTGGTATTTCCTCTTCCAACACCTCTGATAAGGTAAGTAAAGTTGAATCCTCCAAACCTTTGGATACATTGACAATTATCTGTCCTTGCTTAATATAAGGCTTAGCAGCATTTGCTGTAGCTCTGATATAGGGGGAAGCTACAGCCATAACAATTAAATCTTTGTCGGTGCATACTTCTTCTAGGTTTAAATTAATTTTAATTTTATTAGAAAGCTTAGCTCCGGGAAGATTTTTCAGATTATCCCGACTCGCCTCTAAAGCTTTTGCTTCATTTTCTATTTTTGTCCAGATGGTAACCTCATGCCCATTGTCATTTAAAAGTATCGCTAAGGCACAACCCCAGGTTCCTGCACCTAATACACCTACTTTACTCATAAGCAGCCTCCTTCGTATGATGTTATTTTTGATCAACCTTTATTCTATGCCCCAGTTTATTTTCGGTCCCATTCATTAGTCTCTTAATATTGGTACGATGTTTTATAAATGCCAATATCATAAAAATCAGGGATACTATAAGCATATGTAAGTTACCTTCTGTTCGGATTAGAACCCATATCGGTAATAATACAGCTACAACCAGAGAACCTACCGATACATATCGGGTAAGTGCTACTGTAATAACGAACAGAGGCAGACCAATTGGTATAATCCAAGGATCAAAGGCTACCATGACACCTGCGGTTGCAGCTATGCCTTTTCCACCTTTAAAGCCCAGCCAAACCGGATAATTGTGGCCTAGTACAACGCCAAGACCGGTATATAAAGTTAATAACTGTACAAAATCAACGTCAGAGAAAATTGCATAGCGGACCAAAAGGATTGCAATAATTGCTTTCAGCATATCACCAAGTAAAGTGATAACACCTGCTTTTGCTCCTAAGGTTCGAAGTGCATTCGTGGTACCTGCATTTCCGCTGCCGTAGTTACGGATATCCACCTTATATAACTTTCCTAATAAATATGCCGTAGAGAAACAACCGAACAAATAACCTATTCCTAAGGAAAGTATGACTTTAATTACCATTTATGAGTTCTCCTTTCGCTCCCTAATAAAAAACTTTAATGATGTTCCGGAAAAACCAAAGGCCTCCCGAATTTTATTTTCAATATATCTGGTATAAGAAAAATGCATCAGTTCCTTATCATTCACAAAGATGACAAATGTGGGCGGTTTCACCGAAACTTGAGTGATGTAATAAAGTTTAAGCCGTTTCCCTTTATCCGAAGGAGGTTGTTGTAAGGCAATAGCTTCCATCATAATTTCATTGAGTACACCGGTAGAAATACGTAAGTTTTGATTTTGTATTACAACCTCAATTACTTCGAATAATTTGTGCATCCTCTGGCCTGTTTCAGCTGAGATAAATATAATTTCTGCATATGGCATAAAGGAAAGAACATCTTTAATATCCGTTGTAAATTCTTTGACGGTCTTGTTGTTCTTCTCGATCAGGTCCCACTTATTAACAGCGATTACCATACCTTTACCACGATCATGGGCAATCCCTGCAATTTTTGCATCCTGCTCCGTAACACCTTCGGTTGCATCAATCACCAAAACAACCACATCGGCCCGTTCAACAGCAGTTACCGTTCGAATGATACTAAAACGTTCTAATTCCTCTTTTATTTTATTCTTTCTTCTAAGTCCTGCAGTATCAATTAAAACATAGTCCTTACCATTGCGTCTTATTGGAGTATCGACAGCGTCACGGGTGGTACCGGCTATGTTAGAGACGATCACTCTGGTTTCTCCGAGTAACTTATTAACAATGGAGGATTTGCCAACATTGGGCTTTCCAACAATCGCAATTCGTGGACGCTCATCCTCTGCTTCCTCCGTATTACCGGAATGAAAATGTTTCACTACCTCATCCAACATATCACCAAAACCTAGCTTTGATGAAGCGGATATGGGCATTGGATCACCGATTCCGAGATTATAAAATTCATATACATCCGGCATCAATTTTTCAAAATTATCCACCTTATTTACTACCAGAACAATCGGTTTGCCACTTCTTCTAAGCATATCAGCCACTTTAGAATCGGAGTCTACCAACCCTTGTCTTACATCAACTAAAAAGACAATGACATCTGCTGTATCAATGGCAATCTCAGCCTGCAGTCTCATATAGGACAACATCTCATCCTTACTATCCGGTTCAATTCCTCCGGTATCTATCATAGTAAATTGTGTATTAAGCCATGTAACATCGGCATAGATCCGATCTCTGGTTACACCCGGGTAGTCTTTAACAATAGAAATACGATCTCCTGCCAAAGCATTAAACAGGGTTGATTTACCAACATTCGGTCTTCCGATGATAGCTACAATTGGTCTGCTCATAGTACTCTCCTATTTCGTTTATTCGTTTCAAGCAATGATACATCAGAAAGAAAAACTGAATTCCTTCAAAAACATAACATAAAATAATGAATGAAACTTAATAAACATTCTTTAATATAAGTACAAAAGTAAGCTGTACTTTATATATGTTTTTATTTCATCTTACATAATAATGGTATCAATGAAAGACTTTCCATCTGATTGTACAATATGGATACTTGTTTGTAAAGCATTTTCAATCTCATCTACTGTAAGATCATCTAGTAGTATAGTTTCTCCATTTCGCAGTAAAACATCCGGAAGCATCAGATAATCTCCTAAGGAAAGTCCCTTCAATTGTTCTATTAAATCGCCTCCGGTTATCAATCCGGCCACAGTGATTTCCGGTCCGAAATACTGATTTTTAATCGTATATACATTGACCTGGATGTTAGGAAATTTTATTTTTAATTGTTTCGCAGCCTCATAAAAATAAGGAGCCGCCAGTTCACCGGTAGCCATAGAAATATTTTTTGTTCGATCATCACCGGTTAGGCTGTTAAAATATAGTTCAAATTCGTTTTGAAAGGATCTTAACATCCCGACACCATTTTCCAGCTGTGGATAGCCTTCATAGGCTTCTTCATCCGGTATAGGCAAACCAGCTTTTAAATACCATTCATCTCCGGCATAGATAAAACGGGTTTTATAATGCTGTAAAAATATACACTGCCACTTATGAATTGTCTCTAATACTTTTATTGCGTCTTCTTTTGTGAACTTTTCCAGTTGCTCTAAACCTTCACGAAATTTCGTAAGGCCAACCGGAACAATGGATACACTTTCCATCTCAGGCAGATAAGCGGATAAATCATGGATAGTACGTTCTAACTCTTCCCCATCATTCCAGCCCTTACATAATACAATCTGACCATTCATAGTGATGCCACCATCTTTTAGTCGCTTTATTTTATCAAGGGCGCTTCCAGCAAAACGGTTATGGAGCATTTTCTTACGAAGTTCTTCATTCGTAGTATGAATTGAAATATTAATCGGGGAAAGCTTATAAAACAGGATGCGGTCAATCTCTTCCTCGCTTAGGTTAGTTAAGGTAATGTAATTGCCCTGAAGAAAGGATAATCTGGCATCATCATCTTTAAAATAAAGGGTATCTCTCATGCCTGGGGGCATTTGATCAATAAAACAAAAGATACATTTATTTCTGCAGGACCTATACTCATCCATCAAACCTTCTTCAAATACAATACCTAAATCCTCATCATAATCCTTATCGATCTCCAGCTCCCATTCTTCACCGTCAGGCTTTTTAATAATAACGGTAAGAAAATCATCCTTTATTAGATAATGATAATCCAATACATCTTTAATCTCTTTGCCGTTAATTGACAATAATTCATCACCAGGTGTAAGCTCCATTTCTTCTGCAATACTACCTGTTTCTATCTCTTTTATAATGTGTGCTTTTTTCTTCATATATACACCTTATCTCTCTAATACATGCAATAATAAATGATACACTCCATGATAGGTTTTTTCAGATATCGTTTTATTGGTAGTACCTTTCATTACTTTTGTATCATTATTTTCTGCATTTACTTCACTTTTATTTGTTATGCTTATTATTAAAATCATGTATTCCTAATAGCTAAAAAAGCAGCAAGACTTCCTCTTTTTCCACCGGTTTTTCGATGAGAAAATAGCAAATCACTGCGACAGGAGGTACAGACACCGGACATATGAATGTTTTCCTGTTTTAGTCCTGCTTCGATTAATATCGCTTTGTTTGCTTCCCATAGGTTACATTGATATCCTCCGTTTGCATTACTTACGATAATTTTGTCGATATCTGTTTTGGAAAACGAATTTATGAATTCCTTTGCAACTTCCTCTCCTACTTCATAGCAGTTATGACAGATGGAGGGACCAATCACTGCAATCATATCCTCCGGACTACTGTTAAAAGCTTCTTTCATCTTTAATACCGTTAGCAGTCCAATCTTTTGTACGGTTCCTCGCCATCCGGAATGGGTCAATCCAATTGCTTTTTTCTTTATATCCACAAAAAAGAGAGGAACACAATCTGCATATTTTGTTACTAGAGTGATACCCGGTTTATTGGTGATCAGTCCGTCAATTTCTTTATAGTCCCTGGCATGATATAAACCCTTACCAAGGTCAAACTCATCCACCAATCGAATATTGGTTTTATGGACTTGATCGGACATTACAATGGAATGGGGATCAATTCCGATACTGGCGGCTATTCTTTCAAAATTTTCTAATACATTGGAGAAATCATCCTTATAGGGTAAGGAACCGGAAGCAAGATTCATGGAGGAAAAGATATCCTTACTAACACCACCCAGTCTGGTAGAAAAACCGTGTATCACAAAGGATATATCTGACAATGCAGGAAAAGTGATATAGGGAACTTCGGCACTTTGATTCAGGCAAGCCGAAGGATTGTTTTCAAAAATCATGGAAATCAAGCCTTTCTTTATATTGATTGTAATAATGTAAAAATCGGATAAGCTGTTATAAGATTAAATTTATGAGGTTTCGAATAGTTTAATAATCAGGTTGACAAACATATTGTTGATTATGTATGACTAGAGCGAACATATATTATAGATTAAGGCATACATTATCGATAATAAGTCCGTCAACCTGTGTTTGTGAGAAGTGCTTCTTCAGAAGATTTTATACCAAATATTAGATGCACTTACGCCATATTCCGTAAAGCTTATATACATCAGCTTCTTTAAACACCTTCAAAAGCATTCTTTAATAATGTGAATTCACCATTTAAGATGACAACTACATCAAAGCGACAAGGGGTATGTTGCGGAATTTGGTTTATCAGCATATAATATTGGGCGGTTCTATGAATCTTCATTATTTTTCTGATGTTCACAGCTTCAGCAGGAAAACCATGATAGGTATTGGAACGATATTTTACTTCAATAAAACATAAATATCCTTCGGATTTTGCTATCAGATCGATCTCGCCGATTCTGCACCGAAAATTTCGATGAATTATTTCGTAACCATGCTTTCTTAAAAAATCCGCTGCTCTATATTCATATTGTGTTCCTACTTCTCTTTTATTCATTCGTATTATCAACCTTACCTTTAATACGGTCCATATGATCGACAAACACAAGGATTTCAGCCACCACATCATAAAGCTCGGGAGGAATATAGGATCCAATCTCAACTTTTGATAAGGTTTCAGCTAAGCCTTCATTCTTATGAAGCGGTATGTTGGCTTCTCCTGCTCTTTCGATGATTCGTTCCGCCAGATAGCCTCGTCCTGCAGCAATTACTTTAGGTGCATCATCCTTCGGATTATAGGAAACAGCAACCGCAGTCTTTGGTTTCTTAATATCTTCCGGTCTTTTCATAATTTCTCTCCATACTATTCTATCAGAAGTTAAATCAATATAGTAGCATATGATTCATACGTCGATTGAAGATGTAATTTACCAACCGATATCTTCAATATATCAGTAAATCTAAGAGTACACGAAACTGTTGATCATTTTATTACCAAATAAAAGTATTTAGAATTATTAATTAATCATATTATAAAATGTTTGTGTTGTGAATCCAATTATTATGTTAAATGAAATTTTTTAAAAAGCTTTTTCTGTGAATGGGTGTTAGTCCATTTTTTTTAATTGCATCAATATGCTTTCCGGAGCCATAGCCTTTGTTACTTGCAAAATCATATTCAGGAAATACCTTATCATATTCCACCATAAGTCGATCACGGGTCACTTTCGCAATGATACTGGCTGCAGCGATGGAGATGCTTTTTGAATCGCCCTTCACAATCGGGACCTGCTTTATATTCACTCCTGGAATTGTTACAGCATCATTTAATAATATATCGGGTTTCACAGATAGATTCTCAATGGCTTTACGCATTGCTTCATAGGTTGCCTGTAATATATTGATTTCATCAATTCTAGATGGCGGAACACTGCCGATACCATAAGAAATTGCCGTTGTGATTATTTCATCATACAATTCTTCCCGTTTTTTTTCAGTCAGTTTTTTTGAATCATTAATATATAGTATGTTACAATCCTTAGGTAAAATCACAGCACAGGCAATCACAGGTCCGGCGAAGGGGCCTCTGCCTACTTCATCTATTCCACATATATATGTACAATTCGCATGACTGCGTTCATATTCTTTCATTGCCTCGGTTCGTTTCAGCTCTTTGTAGTAGGCTTCCAAACGAACCTTATTTTGCTGACACAAGGTGATTACCCCGCTTCTGTCATCCTCTTCATATTTTTCTAATAAAGCCGGAATATCTGTTATCATTGCCTGCATGAATTCCAGCTTTATTTCACTGATTTTATTCTTAAACGACATCTTTCTAGTAGTAACTTCGTTCATTGGTTGGTCCATAATAACTTTTTCCTTCCGTGTGGTTAGTCTAAAAAGACTTAAATCTTTAATAAAAATCTTCAGTATATAAATTTCCTGTATTTTCAATCATAGTCCTATTATCGTTCTTTATGAATATAATATCGAATGGTCTCTTGTGCTAAGCAAATTTTGTAAATACCTTATGGTACTATTATTATTTATATTACTCTTTTAATTCTTCTAAGCTTTCAGGAAATTCCAAAGTTATGTTACCGAGTCTGACATTTCTAAAATCATCAATTACATAATTGGCTGCCTTATCTATATCAGGTTCTCCACCTTTTAGCAAGCTGGCACGCTTTATTGCAATCTGTTTAAGTACATGCTCAGCGCTCTCTAAATTCTCTAAAACCTCAAGTGTTTCCAGTCCGTAACGGTCCTTTAAAGAATCCTTATAGTAATTGCTCAAGAATAAAATCAATTCACAAGCCAGCTCGGTGGTATTAATAATATTATCATTGATAGAACCAATCATAGCAAGACGCAGTCCTACCGCTTGATCTTCGAATTTAGGCCATAGAATTCCAGGGGTATCTAATAACTCTATGTTTTTATTGAGGCGAATCCATTGCTTTCCCTTTGTTACACCGGGTTTATTACCGGTTTTTGCAGTGGCTTTTCCGACAAAGCTGTTAATGAAGGTGGATTTTCCTACATTTGGTATACCAACAACCATAGCGCGGACAGGACGATTTAATATTCCTCTTTTTCTGTCCCGTTCGATTTTAGCTTCACAGGCTTTATTAACGACATCTTTCACCTGTTTCACACCATTACCGTTTCTTGAATTTACCAGTGTAACATAATAACCCTTTGTTTCAAAATATGCTTTCCACGCATTGGTATACCGCATATCTGCCATATCATATTTGTTTAGCAGAATAACCCTGGATTTATTGCCGGCAAGGGAGTCAATATCAGGGTTTTTACTGGACAATGGAATTCGTGCGTCCACCAACTCGATAATAACGTCCACCAATTTTATGTTTTCCTGCATCATTCTCTTTGCTTTGGCCATATGACCGGGATACCATTGTAAATTCATATTTCTACCTCTTTCTGTCTTAATCAGGCAATCAGGTACAGTTTTATAAGGGATATATCATATTTCCTTAATTCTTATAACATTCTATCTATATTTTAATAAAGTAGCTTATTCTAAAGATAGCGTTAGTTTAATCCTCTTCCTGATTTTCTTGTTTTAAATTAAGTTTATTGACAAAATTGAATGGGGATAAACGCAGAAAAGCTTTACCGATAATTTCATCCTTTGTAATATTACCAAGGCTGGCAAATCTGCTATCTTCACTGTTATTTCGATTATCACCCAGTACAAAATACTCATTTTCTTCCAAAGTAATTGCTTCGCCAGCCAGACCATAATTAGCCATTGGTTCTGCCTTGACGATATCTTCAATTATTTCACCGTTAATATAGATATTATCATCAATAATCTGTATTGTCTCACCGGGTAGTCCATAAATTCTCTTTATATTATAATAGCTATGTTCTTTACCGCTTTGCTTAAAAACAACTACATCAAATCGTTTTGGATCGTTGAAACGATATGAGAATTTATTAATAATAATCGGATCATCATCATATAGGGTACTTTCCATTGAGATACCTATCATATTTGTTTTTTCCAAGGCATAATATATGATAAAATATGCCAAAAATATAACAGCTGCAATTTGTGCTATCCAGATGAAGACATCAATCAGTATTTTCATTATTACCGGTTTTTTACTTTCTTTTTCAAAATCAAATTCCATAACAACGTCCTTCTCCTTCGTTTATGAAAAGACGGAAAAACATATACATATGTGATTTCTCCGATACCCTTAATTGGCACTCGTAGGTGACTTATTTGATACCCTATATTGAGATTCTATGTATTCATAGACAATACTTAGGTTTGTATCAATACAGGTAGTAAAAATTTATTTATAGTATTTAATCTTAATTTTTATGAATATAAGATGCGATTATATGTAAGTCTTTCCATTTCCGGGATGTTTTTATCATTTCTTGTTTCTTTTATATAATTTGATACTCTTCGATAACTAATTTTAGTGTTATAAAAAGGGACAATACATATGTAATTGTCCCTTTTACGTTACTATCTTAATAATTCTTTTACTTTAGCCTTCTTACCAACTCTTTCACGAAGATAGAACAATTTCGCTCTTCTTGCTTTACCGCGTCTGGTTACTTCGATACGGTCAATGCTTGGACTGTGTAAAGGCCAGGTTTTTTCAACACCAATACCATTGGATGTTTTTCTTACTGTGAAGGTTTCTCTAGCTCCACCGTTCTGTCTTTTGATAACAGTTCCTTCGAATACCTGCAATCTTTCACGGTTACCTTCTTTTACCTTAGCGTATACCTGTACTGTATCACCAACATTAAATGCAGTAACATCTGATTTTAATTGCTCAGCTTCAATACTTTTAATAATATCGTTCATTTTGTGACCTCCTATTTATTTAGACGTTCTTAATACGATTTGGTTTTACCATGTACCAGAGGACCATCCATTCTCACAACATCTTACTTTAGCATAGAATATGGGAGATTGCAAGTGTTTTTTAGTAAGAATCTTTGTCGCTGTAACGATTTTAGTCACGGTTGTTAACAGGACTACCGGTAAATGGGTACCATTTTGAAAAGCCGGTTCCAGTTTACTTGTACTTCTAAGATATCTTCGCTCACTTGAAGCAATCAGACCGCGAAAAAACTCCTCCGCAAATACAGAGAAAACCTACACAGTAGCTTTCCTCTGCATTTCCCTCGTTAGACAGTTTTCGCTCGTGAGAATTATCGCACGTCTGATTTTATCGTTCGCTCAAGCGAACTTTGTTCGCTTTGATATCATAAGAATTGCACGTAAACTGCAAATGCTTTCAAAATAGTATCCCATTACCGTCCGTCCTCGTCAGCAACCTGTCTTTCAATGGTTTTACGATACTAATGATGCCAAATGTTCTTTTATACCCTTCTCTATCTTTGCTTTCGACATGGTAAGTCCTACAAGAAAGGTTACTCCGATAAATAGTTTTATCTTGTCTTTACCACGAATCGTATGCTTTTCAAAGCCATAATCCCGATCAAGTCTTCTATTTACCCTTTCTACACTGGCTCTCTTACTTTAAACAATGAATAATACATCAATCTAATATACATCGTAATTCTTTTGGAATATAAGTCGGGTTAAGAATTCTCGCTCTTCTTCAGTTAACTCAGCCTGTTCCAACAGATCGGGACGACGCTCATACGTCCGGATAATGGATTCTTGTCTTCTCCAGGCTTCAATATTGGCATGATGACCCGATAATAACACTTCAGGTACTTTTCGGCCCATAAACACTTCCGGACGGGTATATTGAGGATATTCTAAAAGGTTGTCCTGTAAGGATTCGAATTCGGAGGAGGTTTCGTTATTTAAAACGCCCGGTATCAATCTGGAGATACAATCAATCATTACCATGGCAGGTAATTCTCCGCCGGTTAGAACATAATCTCCGATGGATACATAATCCGATACAATCATCTCTAATACCCGTTCATCAATGCCTTCATAATGGCCGCATAATAGGATCAGATCCTCTTCTGCTGCTAACTCCTGCGCCATACTTTGGTTGAAAATTTCACCTTGAGGTGTAACGTAGACAACTCGAGGTTTTTTGTATGCAGTCTGGTCATCTTTTGACATTTTAATATGATTTGCCAGATAACCATAGGCCTTATATATCGGTTCGGCCTGCATCACCATACCAGCCCCTCCGCCGTAAGGATAATCGTCAACTCTCTTATGTTTATCATCGGAAAAATCCCGAATATTAACGGTATTCACCGATATCAAACCTTTTTCGATTGCTCTTCCTGTAATGCTGGTGTTTAAACCGTTTTGTACCATATCAGGAAACAGCGTTAGTACATGAAAATTCATTTTAGCTCCCATCTGCGTATGTGATACGCCATAAATGAAGATAATTTATAGATCTATAAATATGAAAATAGGTAAACATTTTTACCATATATTCTTTGTAGCGTTATATAAGACCTTTCATTAAATGAACGGTTATTCTTTTGTTTTCAACATCTATGTCAAGGATACATTCTTTGATTGAAGGTAATAAAATCTCTTTGTTATCCATAGTTTTCACCACATATACATCATTGGCCGATGAGGTTAAGATTTCAGTCAGTACACCGAGTTTATTGCCTTCATCTGTATATACTTCAGAATCAATCAGGTCAAAGATAAAGTATTCATCTTTTTGAAGCTTCACTGCCTTGTCTCTGGTAATGAGCAGATCTTTTCCTTTATATTTTTCGATATCATTGATATTGTTAATGCCTTTGAATTTTAATAATACAAATTGTTTGAAGAATCTTACACCTGTAATCTCCAAAGTGATCATTTCTTTTCCTGTATCCAAAATAACCTGCTTTAATTCTTGAAAACGATTTGGGTCGTCTGTAGTGGGATATACCTTGACTTCTCCATGGACCCCATGGGTATTGCTTATAACTCCGACTCTAAGATAATTTTCCATATATTATATCGATCCTTTATTTTTTATTCGTGACTGCTTAATCACTAACTAGTATGCACAAAAAGAAGCTGAACTACTATGTCGTAAGGACATAACAGACAGCCTCCTTGAACTTTCTATGCAGCAATTTGGTCAGGCTACGGCAAACTTAAAAGACAATTACATCAATGAATGATTGATGTAGTCAATTTTGATTACTGCAGAATCTCAACTACTACTTTTTTGTCATCCTTCGTTGCGGCTGCTTTTACTACGGTACGTATGGATTTTGCGATACGGCCCTGTTTGCCGATCACCTTACCCATATCGTCAGAAGCGACCTTTAATTCTACTACAATTGCCTTATCGGTTTCTTTTTCCGTAACTACAACCTCATCGGGATGATCAACGAGTGATTTAGCGATTACTTCAACTAACTCCTTCATATCACTACCTCCATATGAGTGCATATTCAAAATGATTACAGAATACCTGCATTTTTGAATATTTTACCAACGGTATCTGTAGGTTTTGCACCGTTTGCTAACCATTTTTTAGCTGCTTCCTCATTAACATTGAAAGCACTGGGATTCTTTGTAGGATCATAGGTACCGATCTCTTCGATGAATCTACCATCTCTTGGTGTTCTGGAATCAGAAACAACGATTCTATAAAAAGGAGCTTTCTTCTGTCCCATTCTCTTTAATCTGATTTTAACTGCCATTTGTTTCACCTCCTTAATTTCTTCTTTGGTTCTTTCAGGAACCGTATATATTGTAAATGTTATTGAACAAGTTCATTGGCAGGCCAATTTCTATTCATTCATAACATAACAAATAACTAAAATCCAAAGGGCATTTTAAATTTACCCCGTTTACCTTTACCACCCATCATTCCAGAAAACTGTTTCATCATTTTCTTGGATTGTTCAAATTGTTTTACCAGAGCATTCACTTCATTAATACTAACACCGGCACCAGCAGCAATTCTTTTTTTGCGGGATGGATTTAAAATATCCGGATTAGCTCTTTCCTTCTTTGTCATAGAATAAATAATTGCTTCTGTAGAGGACAAGGCATTTTCATCAATTTCTACGTCTTTTAACTGTTTTCCCATGCCGGGTAGCATACCGAGTAAATCATTAAGTCCACCCATTTTTTTAACCTGTTGCATCTGTTCTAAAAAGTCATTGAAATCAAATTCAGCTTTTTTAAACTTCCGTTCCATTTCTTTGGCCTTAGTTTCATCAAACTCTGCTTGTGCTTTATCAATCAGAGTTAAGATATCACCCATTCCTAAGATTCGGGAAGCCATACGATCAGGATAAAACTGCTCCAAATCAGATAATTTCTCACCCATTCCTGCATATAGAATAGGACGGCCGGTTACTGCACGAATTGATAATGCAGCACCGCCTCTGGTATCACCATCCAGTTTCGTTAGGATAACACCATCTATGGTTAATTTTTCATTAAACATTTCAGATACATTAACAGCATCCTGTCCTGTCATTGCATCAACTACAAGTACGGTCTGATGCACCGTAAGGCTATTTTTTATTTCCTTAAGTTCATCCATCATGGCCTCATCAATATGAAGACGACCTGCAGTATCTATAATAACAACATTATAACCATTTTTTTCTGCATGCTCCAAGGCTGCTTTGGCTATGTTGACCGGTTTGTGCTTATCTCCCATAGAGAATACACTAACCCCTTGTTTTTCGCCATTAATCTGTAATTGGTCAATAGCCGCAGGTCTATAGATATCGCAGGCAACTAATAAAGGCTTTCTACCCTTGGATTTCAATTTACCGGCAAGTTTTGCTGTTGTTGTGGTTTTACCGGCACCCTGAAGACCACACATCATAATGACAGTGATTTCTCCGGAAGGTTTTAGGCTAAGTTCTACTGTTTGTTCCCCTAATAACTTAACCATTTCCTCATTTACAATTTTTATTACCATCTGCCCGGGAGTAAGACTGGTTAATACGTCCTGTCCTACCGCTCTTTCTTGGACGGATGCTACGAAAGATTTAACCACTTTGAAGTTAACATCGGCTTCTAACAAAGCCATTTTAACTTCTTTCAAGGCAGTTTTAACGTCAGCTTCAGATAATCTGCCTTTGCCCTTTAAATTTTTAAATATATTTTGTAGCTTATCTGATAGGTTCTCAAATGCCATATCGAATTACAGCTCCTTTAAAATATCGTCTGCCAATGTTTCTATTTCTTCTATTTCGGTAAAATTATTATTTAACTTTGAGTGTACCGAAATTTCTTTTATCTTATTTAGTTTCTCTTTTATCGATTTAAACTTTTTAACCAGTGCTAATTTACTTTCATAATCTTTAAGTTCTTGACTGCATCTTTTTACGATATCATAGACACCCTGTCTACTGATACCTTTTTCTACGGCAATCTCACTAAGAGATAAATCATTTAACACATAATCCTCAAAGATTTGCCTTTTATGGTCATTTAACAGATCACCATAAAAATCAAATAATATGGATAGCTGAAGTATTTCATCCAATTTGTCTATCTGTGGACCGGTCTGATTCATAAAATGCACCACCTGTAAAGGAATTTTCTTTACAGGTGGTAGTATATCGAATTTATGATGTTTTGTCAAGGGCTTTTTCTTTGGATTAGATGATACATGATACTTTGAACCAGACAATGAAAACGACTGTCTCGCTGAGAGTATGACTTACCGTAAGCATTGTATTTCTTGAGATATCAGCATTCAGGGTTTGAAATCTCCATTAATACAGTATTAATACGGAAATATTCTTCCGTTAAATATGTATTATGATACTCTAAAGAACGAAAGTCCTGTAATCGAATATCCTGTAACAAAGACCTACTTAAAATCTCAAGAGAGGTAAACCCCAGATTAGCAGCGATACCTTTCAATGTATGGGCAAAACCCTCTGCTGCTGTAAAATTTTGCGATATAAGAGCATTCTGAAGTAATTTAAAGTTATTATCATATAAAAATTTTTTACATAAAGATAGGTACAATGCTTCATTCCCGCCAAGTCGATTTACAACTATCTGAACATCAACTCCAATCTCAATCAGCTTTTCTGTTCTAATATCCAAAAAATCACATCCTTTAATCGTTCTAGTATAATATCAGTCAAATATGTATCCAGATAGTGTAAATATGTAAGTGTCACCAATATTCAGAAAGATAAATTGGATACAGTAAATGTTCGATTTTATCGAAAACTTCCCGTAAGGGTATATAGACATTCATCGTAAAATTAAGTTATAGGTTATGTATCAAAACAATAAAGTATAAAATGAAGAAGTTATATAATTGGGTATGCCGGATCTATTATTATTTTATATAATAAGGAAAATAAATCTTCTGTCTCTACCGGCTTTGTTATATGGTAATTGATATTACTTTCTATAGCAATATCAGCTTCTTTTGCAAATGAATCTGCTGACATTGCTACGATACATATTTTTTTAGAATCAGGATGATTTAATTCCCGAATTGCTTTTGCTGTTTCATATCCGTTCATTTTAGGCATTTGTAAGTCCATGAGAATAATATTATAATAGGATGCATTACAGTTCTTGAATTTCTCTAAAGCTTCAAGCCCATCTGAAGCGGTATCAATTGTAATTTTTGAAGGTTTTAATATCTCGCATATGATTTCAAGATTTATATCATTATCCTCCACAATTAAGATACGGTATTCACTAAAATCATATTTCAGCTTCTTTGAAATATTTTTTGCATCCTCATCAATTTCTGTATCCGGTTTAGCGATTTCAAATACAATATCGATTGTGATCGTAGTTCCGAAATTAAGTTTACTGGTTACATATATATTTCCACCCATTAAGGTAACGAGATTTTTTGTAATAGGCATTCCAAGACCGCTTCCACCATATTTTTTAGCAATAAATTCCTCCTGTTCAAAAGGGATGAATATTTTCTCAATAAATTCTTTACTCATTCCTATACCGTTATCAGAGATAGTGAAACGAAATAATGCCTTATTCCCATGTTTCTCAATTTCACTAACCTCTAGTTTTATATTACCGCCTGTAGGAGTGAACTTTAGCGCATTCGATACACAGTTTAATAAAATCTGATTAAGACGCAATGTATCTCCCAACAAGAAATCATTCTGGATTTGGTCTATGGTTAATTCAAACACTTGTTGATTAAGCTCTGCCTGTGTCTTTATTATTGAAGAAAATGTAAATAAAAATTCGCATATATGGAAAGGTTCTTTTGTTAACTGCAATGAGCTACTGTCTTTTTTTGACATATCTAAAATGTTATTTACTAAGGTAAGAAGATTCTTTGAAGCCACCGAAATTTTATTTAAACAATCAGAAACCTTTTCTTTGTTATCCAAATAGTTTGAAGCGATCTGTGCCATTCCAAGAACTGTATTGATCGGTGTTCTGATTTCATGACTCATATGGGACAAAAATTCTTTTTTGGCTTCATTGGCTTTCTGTGCATTTAAAAGAGCATCTTTTAGTATTTGCTGAGATTGCTTTTCCTTCGTCAAATCTGAGATACATATAATATATCGAATTACAGTTTGTCGATCTAAGACGGGATAAATCCGTAGAATTAGCCAAACAAGCTGATGTGTCTTTGGATTGAGCAATTTACATTCTGTTTCATAATTTTCTAAAAGGATGTCTTTGGTAAAAATTCGATTTATCTCAGTTTTTAAATCGTTTTCTGAATAATTAAAAATAATGAACGGATTCTTTTTAATATTATTACTACTGATACCAAGAGTTCGATCTGTGTTAGGAGAAATATATTCTATTTTATGGTTTCCTATATGATAAATAAGAAAAATGTCATCAATATTGGAACAAAGGGAATTAAAAAGCTCTTCTCTGTAATAAATATTACGGTTCATTTTCGCAAATTTTTTTTCAAGATAAATAGCTAAAATGAACAAAGATAAGGATAAGATAATTAATACCATTGAGATAGAACCGGCAAAAGCCTTACCAACAAATAAATGAAATACCATATTAGATATGTTACTTATATTGATCACCGCATTTCATGAAACATTATAAACAAAAATTTGCGAAATATATCATAATTTTACATTTTATGACTTTAATATAGCAGAGGAATTATCGGTTGTCAAATATAATTCGTAAATGTGTTAATCTTGTAATATTAATATAGTAATGTATGATTGCAATAACTGTATTGATTTCTTAAGAATTATCATTAATCCATATAGTGGCTAGGCAAATTAGAAAATTTTAAAAAAGATATTTTATAATTTCTTTTATATTAGTTATTGATAATATTACAGTGTACTGGATGGTGGAGTGATAATATGTTTAATAGTAAAAAAAACCGAAAAAACACATTATGTGTGTTTTTTCGGTTTTATATATTGACTGATTGAATATATCTAAATATTATTCCCTATACTGGGTAGGATTGATTCACAGTATCTGCCTCCGTGACATCCACTTTTGTTCTTTGGGCCTGACGATAACGGAAGAAATCCATTGTAACCTGTGGAAATAAAGCATAGGATAATACATCTTCGTCCTGTTCTTTCCAATCGGAAATCTCTGCTTCAATTTTTTTAAGTTCAGACTCAATCAGATCTGCAGGACGGCAGGTAATCGGTTTTTTATCTCCAATAACCTTCTTTTGTACCTCTTGATTAAACGGTTTCACAGTCTGACCATATTCGCCTGATAATAATGCTTTTGTTTCTTTGGTAACCATTTTGTACCGTTCACCGGCTAATACATTTAAAACAGCTTGAGTTCCGACGATCTGGCTGGATGGGGTAACCAAGGGAGGTTCGCCAAAGTCTTTACGCACTCTGGGGATCTCCTGTAATACTTCATAATATTTATCTTCCGCTTTCTGGTCCTTTAATTGAGAAATAAGATTGGATAACATTCCGCCCGGTACCTGATATAATAAAGTTTTGATGTTTACACCCATAACCTTAGGATTTAATAATCCTGTATCAAGGGATTCATCTCGAATCGGACGGAAATAATCTGCAATTTCTGCCAGTAGCTGCTGATCAAAGCCTGTATCATAAGGAGTTCCCTTAAAGGTTTCAACCATAACTTCTGTAGCTGGCTGGCTGGTACCAAGTGCAAAGGGTGATATAGCTGTATCAACGATATCACAACCTGCTTCTACCGCCTTAAGATATGTCATACTGCCTACACCACTGGTATAATGCGTATGCACATTGATCGGAATGTTTACTGCTGATTTTAATGCACTGACTAAAGTAGTAGCCTCATAGGGTAATAATAAACCTGCCATGTCTTTAATACAAATAGATGAAGCGCCAAGATCTTCGATCTTTCTGGCCATATTTACATAATATTCTGTTGTATATGCATCACCTAGGGTATAGGCAATAGCAATCTGAGCATGGCCTTTTTCTTTGTTCGCTGCTTTGACAGCGCATTCTAAATTACGAATATCATTTAAAGCATCAAAAATACGAATAATATCAATGCCATTTGCTATGGATTTTTGTACAAAATATTCAACCACATCATCGGCATAATGACGGTAACCTAAGAGATTTTGTCCCCGTAATAACATCTGTAGTTTTGTATTTTTAAATCCATCTCTGAGATTCCTTAACCTATCCCAAGGATCTTCTTTTAAAAAGCGCAAAGATGCGTCAAAGGTAGCCCCACCCCAGCATTCAACAGCATGGTAGCCCACTTGATCCATTTTTTCAAGAATGGGAAGCATATGTTGCGTTGTCATCCTTGTTGCAATCAGTGATTGGTGTGCATCTCGTAGTATGGTTTCGGTTATTTTAACCGGGTTTTTTATTTGTTCAGTCATTGCAAAACCTCCTGTTCTATATGAGAACGTCTGTATGTTCAATGTTTCATAGTTATCTACCAAATATAGCTAAAAATGTTCCGGCTGCAACCGCGGTACCGATAACACCTGCCACATTCGGCCCCATGGCATGCATTAATAAGAAGTTATTCGGGTCCTCTTTTGCACCCATCTTTTGAGATACACGAGCTGCCATAGGAACAGCGGATACTCCTGCAGAACCGATTAAAGGATTTACCTTTCCGCCGGTAACTTTACACATTAATTTACCTAATAAAACACCTGATGCTGTACCAAAGATAAATGCTACTAGACCTAAAGCTACTATTTTTAAAGTACTTGTTGTTAAGAACGCTTCTGCACTGGTAGTAGCACCTACCGAGGTTCCGAGTAAAATAACAACAATATACATCAAGGCATTGGATGAAACTTCGGTCAAATTACGTACAACGCCGCTCTCCCGGAATAAGTTACCGAGCATCAGCATTCCGACCAATGGAGCGGTATCCGGTAAAATAAGTACAACCACGATCGTAACGATAACTGGAAACAGAATTTTTTCTAACTTAGTAACCGGTCTTAGCTGATCCATTCTTATAAGACGTTCCTTTTTTGTAGTAAATAGCTTCATAATTGGAGGCTGTATAATAGGTACTAAAGCCATATAGGAGTATGCAGCGACTGCAATCGGTCCCATCATATCCGGAGCCAGTTTACCTGCCAAAAAGATGGAAGTTGGACCATCGGCTCCTCCGATAATAGATATGGCGGCCGCTGCTCCGTCTTCAAAGCCAAATAAGATAGCTCCAAAGTATGCCATATAGATACCAAACTGTGCTGCAGCTCCCAACAAAAAGCTTGATGGATTAGCAATCAAGGGTCCAAAATCTGTCATAGCTCCTACACCCAGGAATATGAGCGAAGGAAAGATACCTAAATGATCACCAATATAAAAATAATATAATAATCCGCCTGCCACTTCATGGCCATTGGCATCAATATACGGTGCAGCCATAATGCCGGGGAATAAGTTTACTAAAAGCATACCGAAGGCTATCGGTACAAGTAAAAGTGGCTCATATTGCTTTCTGATTGCCAGATACAAAAAGATACAGGCAACGAGTATCATAATACCGTTCTTATAGGTTATATTAGCGAAACCGGACTTCTCGACTAGATTGGATAAAGTATTAATTATATAGTCCATATCTGAAAACCTCCCTTAGAAATTTCAGGGATTTACATAGAAGTAATTAAAATAATTAACTTATGAAAATCCTTTAGTTTAATGTAGCGAGCAAATCTCCGGCTTCAACGGATTGTCCGACTGTAACATTTATGCTGGCAACTGTACCGTCCTGAGGCGCTACAATTTCATTTTCCATCTTCATGGCTTCCAGAATTAAAATAACTTCACCTTTTTTAACCGTCTGACCGGCATTAGCCTTAAGAGATAATATCTTACCGGGCATCGGAGAGCTCACTTTTACACCACCGGCTGCACTTGTTGTGGGGGCAGCTGCAGGTTTAGCAGGGGTCGGTTGTTTTACTTCTGCCTTGGGGGCTGAAGTTTTCACGGGAGTAGGTGCTGCTAAAGGAGTTGCTTGCGATACTGCTACACCGGTGTTTTCTTCCACGGAAACTTCATAGGTATTACCGTTTACGGTAATTGTATAATATTTCATGATAAAATCCTCCTTGTTCATTCACATCTGTAGGTATAGTACATTGTTATGCATTGGCCTTTCTTCCGTAATTGGTCTTACGAATGGAACGGACAACAAAACCATTGGCCGGTAGGGCTTCAGCCATGGAAGCTTGAATTGCTGCTGTAATAACAGCTACCAACTCATAATCATCCATTAATTCCTCTTCTTCTTGCCTAGATATCTGCTCAATGACCTGATCAACCAAACTGCCGGTATCAACCTTGTCATTCGCTTTTTTTTGCTGCAGATAAGGGATGATTTTAAAGAAAGAAATTAATATACTAATTAAAATCAAAACAGAAAAGACAATGCCCATACCAAGTAATGTATTTAATGAGGCTGATTCCAACCGTTCTTCCATTGACTTTTCCGAGAGTAAAACAACTTGGTTAAATAAACCGTATTGTAGGGTTTCCATAAATTCACCTCATTCTATATTGAACCATGCTTTTTATCCGGGCGGCTCTCAGTTTTTGTAAACAACATCTCGAATGCATAAATCACATGCTTTCTGACTTCTTCCGGTTCAATGATGTTGTCAATATATCCTCTCTTTGCAGCTGATAAAGCACTGGATTGAAGCTTGGCATACTCTTCTGCTTTTTCTTTAATAACAGCTTTAGTATCACCCTCATACATTATCTGGGCTGCAAGTTCGGCGTCCATCATACCTATTTCACTATTTGGAAGCGCAAATACCATATCCGCTCCAATATGCTTTGAATTCATTGTTATATAAGCACTGCCATAAGCCTTACCTACAATAACATTTACCTTAGGAACGGTTGCATTGGCAAAAGCATAAGTCAATTTTGCACTGGCATCTGCAATCAGTCTCTCTTCTTCCATGGTAGATTTGTAGCCGCATACATTCGTCAGTGTTAATACCGGTATTTCGAATGCATCACAGAAATTCACAAAAGAAGCTGCTTTATAACAGCCGTTGGAAGTTAATGAACCGTCAAATTGCTCCTCTACTTTACCATTATTATTTAATATCTCAGTTCTGTTAGCAACGGCTCCGACCGTCATACCATTAAGCCGTATGAAGCCGATTACCATTTCCTTTGCATAATCAGTTTTTATTTCAAAGAAATAATGATTATCCGATAGGGATATAATAGCTCTTTTTGCATCATTTATTTCAGATTCGAAACCGGGTAGAACTCTATTTAAATCATCGGTGCATTCATCATAGGAAGCATCATCCTGATTATTAGATGGCAATATGCTAACTAATTCACGAATTTTAGACAAAACTTCTAATTCATCTTTTCCAACATAGTCAACAGTTCCCGCCGATGCATGAAATTCAGCTTTTGCAGTATCATTTTTTTCTTTATAATTATTAAGTAACGTGTTAGGGGAGTTCACGAACAATCTGGCCTTTTTCTCTTCCATAAAAGAAAAGTCACTTAAAGAAGCCATCACCGCCAAGCCACCGCCACAAGTACCGAATATCGCGGTAATCTGAGGAATTACACCGGAAGCTAACGTCTGCTTCTTGTATATCTCTCCAAAGCCGTTTAGGGCATCTTGTGCTTCCTGCAATCTCATACCTGATGAGTCAATCAGTCCGATAACAGGAGCTCCAACTTTAAGTGCCAAATCATAAATATGTGCAATTTTTTTTGCATGCATCTCACCGATTGAACCACCAAGTGCATCCGAATCCTGACTAAATACATAGACGAGATTACCGTCAATCACTCCGTAACCGGTAATAACACCATCAGCAGGAACTTCCTTCTGAGCTAAATTAAAGTCTGTACTTCTTTTTGTGACGTGAGCGCCGACTTCAACAAAACTATTGTCGTCTAGCAAAGAAGTGATTCTATCTCTTGCTGACAGTTGTGCTGTATTACTCATTTTCAGTCCTCCATTTTTCTATAGTAGTTTGAAAATCCAATTTTCTGCCGATTATAATTGTATTATATTTACCTTAAAAAGGCAAGGTGTATTTCTAGATCCGTTATAACTTTAACATAATATAAAATATTAATTAAAACCGGTTCTGAAATTACCATTTTACATATTATAATAGCCTATTTTCACGACAATTTAATACATTATAAATAGTTATACAGACAAAACACGTCTGATTTTCTCAATATCAAAACCTTTTCTGTACAAGGATGCTATCAGTTTCTGCTTTTCTTCATACTCTAACTCCTCAGGAGCTTTCTTTTTTTTATAAATAGCTTTTTTAATAGCTGTTTCTTCAGGATCTTCAGTTTCAGATTGATATTCTTCCATCATTATATTATCTATAATTTCCTTGTTTATACCTTTTGTCAACAGTTCGGATTTAATGATACGTTTGCTTTTCGTATGTTTTCTGTTTCTTATATAAATTGATGTATATCGTTCATCATTAATATAACCATATTCATAGACATAAGCTATGGTTCTTTCAATAATTTGGGAAGGATAGAAAGCATCCTCTAACTTCTTTCGCAGTTCAGCTTCAGAACGGTCCATGAATTTTAATAATGCCAATGCCTTTTGTTTTGCCCTGCGAAAAATTACATCCTCCATTAAGTCATGATATAAAGTTACGGTAATTTCATTACCTTCATCAATACAAAAACGTCGTAAATCCTTTTGGTATAATAAAAATGCATATTCATCATCAATATATACCTTGACCTTTGATTTATCTATTTCTTCTAACCGGGTTATTATCATATAAATCTCTCCTAATAACTTATTTCTGCAAGAACAGATGTTATCCTAAAGAAAAGGCTGTCCTTAGTATATCACCCGGTATCAGGATATCCCTGCTCCGTATGTGACTATTCCCCTTCGGACAGCCTAAATAATTATAAAACAAAAAAATCTAACTCTAATTATTCTAAAACTTCGTTATACTTTTTAGCCGGTTTCAGTGTGAATTTTTCTCTAACTTTTGCTTCGATTTCAGCAAATATTTCGGGATTATCTGCCAAATACTGCTTTGCATTCTCGCGACCTTGACCGATTTTTGAATCGTTATAAGCATACCATGCACCGCTTTTATTGACAATATCCGTATTCGCTGCAAGATCTAATACATCACCTTCTTTGGAGATACCTTTTCCAAACATGATATCGAATTCTGCCTCCTTGAAGGGAGGAGCAACTTTATTCTTAACAACCTTAATACGTGTTCTGTTACCTACAATATCTCCACCCTGTTTTAAAGATTCAATTCTTCTTACATCCAAACGGATGGAGGAATAGAACTTAAGGGCACGTCCTCCAGTAGTGGTTTCAGGGCTACCAAACATAACACCTACTTTTTCACGAAGCTGGTTAATAAAGATTACAATACAATTAGATTTACTAATAACGGCTGTAAGCTTTCGTAGAGCCTGTGACATTAATCTTGCCTGAAGGCCGACATGAGAATCACCCATCTCTCCGTCAATTTCTGCTTTTGGTACTAATGCAGCAACTGAGTCAACGATGATGATATCAACTGCTCCGGAACGGACCATGGTCTCTGTTATCTCCAGAGCCTGTTCTCCGTTATCCGGCTGCGAGATGTACAGATTATCGATATCAACTCCAATGTTCTTTGCATATACAGGATCAAGGGCATGCTCTGCATCGATAAATCCGGCAATTCCCCCGTTCTTTTGAACTTCAGCAACCATATGTAAGGCTACGGTTGTCTTACCGGATGATTCCGGACCATAAATCTCCATGATTCTTCCCTTAGGAACACCACCAAGTCCTAATGCGATATCCAGACTAATCGATCCGGTAGGGATTGTTTCAATATTCATATTGGTACTGGTATTACCAAGTTTCATTACGGAACCTTTACCATACTGTTTTTCGATTTGTGCTAAGGCAGATTCCAATGCCCTTATTTTATCATCTTTTGCCATATTCCCAATCCTCCATGGTTTTTGGAGGATTTCTCCTCCATGTTCATTTAATACGAACTTATGTTCTTTTAATAAGCATAACGTATTTTAATTACAATGTCAATATTTTTATTGATAAACAGTTAGCTGACAGTAAAGAATAGGTTACTGTTCACTCTCACATAATAATTAGGACAATGATTTCGATAAATGATTCCGAAAAGGAGTATTTGCATTCGTCAGTACTTAGGTTCTGTATTTTAGAACCTTATGTACTGCTACGTAATGCAACTAAGCGAAAGCGGCTCCGCGTCGGAATCCTTTGTCGAAATCATATCCTCTACTTTGACTAGGGAGTGAACAGTAATAGTTCCATAATCGTACTAAATATTGTTTATACTTTTTATATCATAGCATAAGATACGGACATACCATGTCTTATTTGTTTTTTTTATTTTTATAAAAATAATTTATTATAATAAAGACGAGAAACGTTTATATCAGTATAATTGTTTGCTTTGTGCGGACTGTTCACATTATTGCAACATGATAAACAGAAAGTGTGTTATATAACAGAAGAAACAGGTGAATCTCAGGGCTTGCAGAATAACAGAATATAAAGATATTCATATTATAACAACATCGGCATTAAATGTAAATAAATGTTTCCTCGTGATAATTCCTAAACTTTCTTCCGTTATTTATGTAAAAACACGATTATCCTATATGTTAAAGCATACTTGTCTTCTAATATAATTTATTCGGCTGGCATATCTTTGGACTATATCCGTGATCAATTAATGCCTGTACAATTTGTTCCTTATGTTCGTGCCCGAAGGTTTCCATCGTGATCGTAAGCTCTACAGCACTGTTACGGTTAATGCTGACAAACTGATTATGATCCAAACGGATTACATTACCTTGAGCTTTCGCAATAATCGATGCTACATTCACTAATTCTCCCGGACGGTCAGGTAATAATACGGATACGGTAAATACACGTCCTCTTTGAATTAATCCATGCTGTACTATGGAGCTGACAGTAATAATATCCATATTTCCACCACTTAAGACGGAGACAATTTTTTTGTCCTTACACTTTAAGTGTTTTAATGCAGCTACTGTTAAAAGTCCTGAATTTTCTACCACCATTTTATGATTTTCCATCATATCCAAGAAATTAACTATCAACTCATGGTCCTCTACTGTGATAATCTCATCTACATATTTTTGGATAATCGGAAATACCACATCCCCGGGAGTTTTAACCGCTGTACCGTCTGCAATTGTATCTACGTGAGGCAATGTTAAAACATGTCCGGCTTTTAAGGATTCCTTCATGCAAGCTGCACCAGCGGGTTCCACACCGATTATTTTGATATTCGGATTTAATTGTTTCGCCAGGGCTGCTACGCCTGCAAGAAGTCCTCCGCCACCAACCGGGACTAATATCATATCAACCGTAGGAAGATCTTTAAAGATTTCCATAGCGATTGTTCCTTGACCGGTTGCGATCACTTCATCATTAAAGGGATGAATAAAGGTGTAACCCTTTTCCTCTGCCAGCTGATAAGCATATTGACAGGCTTCATCATAGACATTTCCATGAAGAATTACCTCTGCACCATAGCTCTTGGTCCTGTTAACCTTAATTAACGGGGTTGTGCTAGGCATTACAATAATGGCCTTAGCATGGTAGAGCTTCGCTGCATAGGCAACTCCCTGGGCATGATTTCCCGCTGAAGCAGTAATCAAGCCCTTCTCTCTTTCCTTTGGCGATAATGTACTTATCTTATAATAAGCACCCCGTACCTTATAAGCTCCGGTGAATTGCATATTCTCCGGTTTAAGATAAACTTTATTACCGCTGATATCTGAAAAGTAATCACTATAAATCAATTTGGTTCGTAGAATTACTTTTTTCACTGCTTCCGTTGCTTCTTCGAACTTATCTAAGGTCATCATCTTATCTCTCCTATTCGTTTTTTTGGAATAATGCATTTACAAAATCTTTGGCATTAAATTTTTGAAGGTCATCAATTTTCTCACCGATACCAATATATTTTACAGGTATATTTAGCTCAGACTGTATAGCAATCGCAATTCCACCTTTAGCCGTACCATCTAGTTTCGTCAGAATAATACCGGTTAAATCGGCAACTTCATTAAATTCTTTGGCCTGAGCCAAAGCATTCTGTCCTGTGGTACCATCTAATACCACAAGAGTTTCCCGATATGCTTGCGGGTACTCTCTTTCAATCACCCGGTTCACTTTTTTCAGCTCTTCCATCAGATTCTTTTTATTATGAAGTCTGCCCGCGGTATCACAAATCAGAACATCTACGTTTCTTGATTTAGCAGCCACAACCGCATCATAAATTACAGCTGCCGGATCGGATCCCTCTTTTTGTGCTATGATATCTACATTAGCACGATGAGCCCATTCCGTCAATTGTTCTATTGCCGCTGCCCTGAAAGTATCGGCGGCGGCTACCATTACTTTCTTACCCTGATCCTTTAATTGGCCTGCCAACTTTCCGACTGAGGTGGTCTTTCCAACGCCATTAACACCAATGAGTAAAACAACGGATTTTTTGTGTTCGAATTCATAGGCGGTTTCACCAACCTTCATTTGCTCCATCATACTGTTTATCAGTAACTGCCTGCATTCGGAAGGGTCTTTAATTTTATTATCTTTTACTTTCTGTCTTAGATTATCAAGAATAGCAGTTGTTGTATTAATACCCAAATCTGCCATAATCAGTGTTTCTTCTAGTTCTTCATAAAAATCTTCGTCTATACTGGAGAAGCCACTGAAGATGGCGTCAATTCCATTCGCTATACTATTTCTTGTTTTTGATAATCCCTGCACTAATCTGCCAAAAAATCCTGTTTTGTTCTCTCCCATAGAAACCTCCATTATACATAGTAAAATCAATATTGACAAAGCAGTCAATCAATATTATTTATCCAGTTCATTTTCAATCAGGCTTACGCTTACTAAAGTAGAAATACCCTTTTCCTGCATGGTGATACCATATAAAATATCAGCGGCAGCCATTGTACCTCTACGATGGGTAATAATTATAAATTGCGTATCCTTCGTTAATTTATTCAAATATTTTGCGAATCTTTTCACGTTAGAATCATCAAGTGCAGCTTCAATCTCATCCAACAAACAGAAAGGGGACGGCTTTAAATTCTGGATTGCAAATAAAAGTGATATTGCAGTTAAGGCCTTCTCACCACCGGACAATTGCATCATATTTTGAAGCTTTTTACCAGGCGGCTGTGCATTGATCCTAATTCCTGCTTCCAGGATGTCCTCCACCTCGGTTAATTCCAGATCGGCCTTACCTCCGCCAAACAATTCCTTAAATACAATGTCAAACTGTTCTTTGATAGCAGCAAATTTTTCTTCGAACTGACGGCGCATCTCTGTATCAAGTTCATGGATAATTTGAAGCAGGGCTTCCTCAGCTCTTATTAAATCCTCTCTTTGATTCGTTAAAAACTCATACCTTTCAGATAAGTTTTTATAATCCTCAATCGCATTAACGTTAACATCACCCAGTTCTTTGATTTTAACCTTAATTTCTGAGATGCTCTTTTTGATCTGTGTCAGGCTGATTTCTGTATCAATCGGATAAGTTAAGGCAGTAGTATAGGTAAGCTCATACTCCTCCCACATATAGTTCATCTGTTGATCTGCCTGTTCAAGCAGTTTATCTCTCTGACTGTTTAAGCGAAAAGCTTCTTTATCTAATTCATTCATACGGTTAGATAATTCTTCTCGTTTCGTAAAGAAATTTTTATGAATTTTAGTAATCTGTTCCCTGTTTTCTACCTGCGCCTTAATTTTTTCGTCCAGTTCCGTAATAGATTTGTTGAAGGCTCTAATATCCTCTTCCTTATTTGTAATGATAAGTTTCTTTTCTGCAACAATTTGATTCGTCCTTTGTATGTCAGCTTTTAATGCTGCCTCTTCTTCATAGAGTCTTTCAATATCTCTCTTAATACGCTTTACATTCTCCAGAAGAAATTGATTACTTTGTTCTAATGAGGATAACTCCAACTTTAAGGTAGAAGCCTTTTCACCTGCCAGACGCTCTTTTTCTCTTTCTTCTTCCAGAGCTTTATTAAGTATTTCGATGCTTTCTTCTTTTTCTTTATTCTTTTCTAAATTCTCTGTTAAGTTAATATTTAAATTTAATAAATTTTCTTTTAGATCCTTTGCTTGGATCTCAATTTCCTGTAATTCTTTGGTATATTCCTGGTAGATTGCTTCTGCTTCTGCTTTTTTCGCAGTTTCTCGGTCAAGATTCATCTTAGCTGTGTTTTGCCCAAGGAACAGATTTTGAAGAATCAGTTTAATTTCTTCGATGCTTTGACGCAGGTTCGCTCTTTTTTCCCTGGCTTCTTCTTTACGACGAAGTAAATCTTTCGACCTCTTCTCAAGGGCAGCCACCTGCTCTTCCATCTCCTCAATTTCTCGTCTTCTACCGAGCAGATTGCTGGCGTTTTTATATGCACCACCGGAAATAGAACCACCGGGGGTTAAAAGTTCTCCTTCTAAAGTAACAATACGTAGTGTATAATTATATTTTTTCGCAATGGAAGTTGCATGATCGATATGGTCAACAACATAGATTCTTCCTAAGAGGTAATCCATTAAGTTGTTGAATTTCGAATCGTTTTCTACAAGGGAACTGGCTACACCGATGACTCCTTCTTCCTTCAATACCTTATCATTGTGATAATTAGAGCCTGATTTTATATTGGTTAAGGGAAGGAACGTTGCCCTACCGTATTTATTTGTTTTCAAGTAAGAGATTAATTCTTTGGCGGTAGTTTCATTATCTGTTACTATATTTTGAATTGTCCCGCCCAAAGCGGTTTCGATTGCTGTTTCATATGTTTTTTCCGTCTTTATAATATCAGCCACAACACCTATGATACCGGGCAGATTTGGTTTACGCTCCATTACTTTTTTAATACTGTTCCCATAACCTTCATAACGTTCCGTAAGGTTAACTAACGATTCCAGCCGGGATCTTTCACTAAGAAATCGTCCCTGCACTTCATTCGCTTCCATAGTGAGCGAGTCTATGACTGCCTGTGTATCAGATACGGCTTTTTCAAGGGATTTATTTTCCTCCGTCTGTTTTAAGATATCTTCGGAAATCCTCTTTAATTCTTCCTTACATTTTTCAATAGATTCATTATAAAGACTTTCTTCACTTTTATTCTTTAATATTCTTTGATTAAGCTCAGACTTACGAAGGGTATTCTGTTCCAGCATAGTTTCATACCTTTGCATACTACTCTTAATACCGGAATTAGCATTTAGAAATTCAAATATACCGTTATTACATTCCTCAATTTCCTTCGTAAACCGAATAATATTCGCCTTAATGCGGTTAAGGTCCTCCATCGCCGCTGTAAGAAGGTCATCCATGTCAGAGATTTTACTGTCGATGGATGCTTTTTCGGACAGATATCTCTGCTCCTCTGCTTTTTTTGATTCTATATCTTGCTCGTTAGAGCGGATTCTTCCTTGATAATATTCATCATTTTTCAGCATGGAACTGATTTGTTCTTTCAGTACCTTAATTTCACCTTCTGCTTTTTCTTTTTCAAGTTTTAGTTCATTATATGTATTCTTATCCTCTTCAATACGCTGATCACATTCTTCTAATTGCCCTTCTAAGCGGACATATTCTTCCTTGGTATTTTCATATTCTTTGGTCGCTTGTGCCAGATCAGCACTGGCAATACTTAATTTTTCTTCAACTTGCTCTTTAGAGCTTCTTAATTTATCATATTCTTTTAAAAATTGGTTAACCTCTAAGCCTTTTAATTCTTCCTTCAATTTAAGATATATCTTAGCTGTTGCGGATTGTTTCTCAAGAGGATCCAATTGTTTTTCTATTTCTTTTGTTATATCTGTAATACGTGCTAAATTAAGCTTTTCTTCCTCTAGATTCTTTTCAGCAGCATATTTACGACGTTTGAATTTTACAATTCCCGCAGCTTCATCAAATAATTCCCTTCGATCCTCCGGTTTTCCGGATAAAATTTTATCAATCTGTCCCTGCCCGATAATGGAATAGCCTTCTTTACCGATACCGGTATCCAGAAATAATTCCTGCACATCCCTAAGACGGCAGGTAGCACCATTGATTAAATATTCGCTTTCTCCCGACCGATATACTCTTCTGGCAACAATCACCTCATCAAATTCAATCGGAAGCTTATGATCAGAATTATCCATAGTGAGGGCAACATAAGCATAACCTAAAGGTTTTCTTGTTTGCGTACCGGAGAAGATAACATCCTCCATCCTTGAACCTCTAAGTTGTTTTGCACTTTGTTCACCTAAAACCCAGCGTACGGCGTCGGCAACATTACTTTTTCCACTACCGTTCGGCCCGACAATTCCGGTAATTCCATCATGAAATTCCAATACGATTTTATTTGCAAAGGATTTAAAGCCATGGACTTCAATACTTTTTAGATACATTTATAGTCCCCCATCTGTTACTTTTGTATTTTCACATTATCTTGAAGCTTTTGTATTGCCTGATTGGCTGCTTCCTGTTCCGCTGCCTTCTTTGTCCGGCCTGTACCACAACCGATTTCCGTGTTACCGACATACACAGCAATGGTGAAGGTCTTGTTATGGTCAGGTCCATCCTCAGAGATTAATTTATAACGTATCTTTTGCTTATTATCCTCATTTTGAATAATTTCCTGTAAGATAGTCTTGCTATCGAAAAAGAGCTCTTTATTCTGTATATTAGATAACACAAAGTTCCATATAAACTCTTTTGCATTAGTAAAACCACCGTCGAGATAGATTGCCCCTATCATCGCTTCTAAGGCATCTGATAAGATAGATTCTCTCTCCCTTCCACCGGAAGCGTCCTCCCCTTTACCAAGTAATAAATACTCACCAATATTTAGATCGCGGGCACAGGAAGAAAGTGTCTGCTCACAGACTATACTGGCACGTAGTTTTGTTAAATCACCCTCGGGAAGATCCTTATATTCCAGAAAGACATATTCGCTAGTTACCAGCTCTAGTACTGCATCTCCCAAAAACTCCAGACGTTCATTGTTCTTGTCCTTGGAAAGTCTCATCTCGTTTGCATAGGAGCTATGAGTTAATGCATGATATAACAGAGAAGGTGTTTTAAAGCGGTAATTAATTTTATTTTCCATGGCTTGTAAAATATCAGACTTCTTATGTGATCTCATATATCTTATATCGTCCTCCCTTCGATTAGATTTCATATTTATAGCTTTCCTATCTAATTCTATATGAAAAGCCCAATTAAATAAGGCTAGCCTTATTCATAGGGCTTTTCCATACCTCTTAACATAAACAAACCGAAAGAAACTCATTATAGTTTCTTGGTGCCACATTAAAAAAGATAACTGTGAGAAATCATATGGTGCATTATTTTACATTAGCTTAAAGCATTTTTAATCTGTTCTACAGCATCTCCAACTGTTACAATGTTTTCAGCTTCTTCATTAGCGATTTCGATATCAAATTCTTCTTCTATTCCCATGATAATTTGAAATAAATCCAAAGAATCAGCTCCCAAATCGTCAACAAAGGTCGTATCCATTGTAATCTCATCCTGTTCCACGTTTAATACTTCACTAATGATTTTTTGCAGCTTTTCAAATTCCATAACCATTCACCCTTCTTTAATCAATTTATTGTTCTTTTATTTGGTATCATATTTACTTAGATGTTCATGTAATACTATGACACTTATGCTTCATTATTATTAAGATTTTTTTCAATCTTTTCATTTATTTTCTGCTCTGTAAATGTTACACATTGGAGGATTGAATTGCGTATCTCATTGCTTTTAGAACTTCCGTGAGTTTTTACTACTAATCCGTTCAGTCCTAATAACGGTGCTCCTCCATATCTTGAAAAATCAAAATCCTTCAAGGTTTCTTTCAGTGCAGATTTACTTAATAAGGCACCAATTTTGCTTTTCGTAGTGCTCATTAATCCTTCTTTAATTTTTTTCAGAAGTGCTGATCCCAGTCCTTCATAAAGCTTCAGTATTACATTACCTACAAAAGCTTCACATACAATAACATCTGCTTCTCCATACGGTATATTTCTTGCTTCAATACTACCAATAAAATTAATATCGGTACAGTTTTTAAGTAAAGGAAAAGTTTCTTTAACCAAAGCATTGCCTTTTTCTTCTTCCGCTCCAATATTTACGATAGCTACCCTTGGATTCTTTATACCGATCACATTCTCCATATAAATGGAACCCATTCTCGCAAACTGAACTAAGTGGGTCGCTCGTGCATCCACATTAGCGCCACAGTCTGCCAATAAGGTTATACCGTTAATCGTAGGTATCACCGGTGTCAGCGGAGGTCTTTCCACTCCTTTAATTCTACCTACAATTAATTGTCCTCCCGCTAGCACTGCTCCGGTGCTTCCGGCAGAAACAAAAGCATCTGCTTCACCGTTTTTAACCAGATTAAGCGCAACAACAATAGAAGAAGTTTTTTTACGGCGGATTGCCAAAACAGGTGCTTCACAGTTTGTTATGATATCGTCGGCATGTACCACATCGATTCGCTTTTTATCATAATTATACTCAGCAAGCCCTTTCTTAATGACATCTTCTTTACCGACTAATATCACTTTGATATCAGCTTTGTCTTGCACAGCAAGTACTGCACCTTTTATGATTTCGCCCGGCGCATTGTCACCACCCATTGCATCAACTGCAACCGTAATCATTTTCTGCATATCAACCTCCAACTGCCCCTAGGGGACATATCCTTAGTTAACGCAAAAATACATTCACGTCATATACTTTATCATGCGTTTATTCCATAATCAGCTTACTACAGATTGTATATTTGCAAGTAAAAGCTAATCTATTAATCAATATACTCGATATCATACTAAAAATCAACCAAAATTTATCACGAAATATTTTCGCTGTTTATTCTAGGGACGGTTGCTGAAAAAACTCCAGGTAGTGGGAAGCTATTTTGAAAAGCTAGTTCCAGTTTACTAGCAGTTCTAAGGCACCTTCGCACACTTGAAACTATCAGACGGCGCAAAAACTCCTCACAAAATAGTGAGAAAACCAATTCAATAGCTTTTCTCACTATTTCCCTCGTCAAACAGTTTGCGCTCGTGCGATTTGTCGCACGTCTGATTTCATCGTTCCTCAGGTACCCAATAACTGTACGTAAACTACAAATGCTTTCAAAATGGCATCCCAACACCTTCTGACTTGTCAGCAACCTGCCTTTGTATTAATTTACCATGACACTTATACCCTATTTTTAAGACCTAATGTTTGATAAACAACTGTTACATAAAAAGGGTGCAGCACATTAAGTGCGACAACCCTTAGGCCTACTATATTATTCTTTTCTATGTGGTGAAGCTATCATCATAATTTTATTATAAAGTCCCAATTGATGGAATCTCTTTAATGTATGTGTATAATAATCTGCCTGATGTAGTATTCGTGTATATTCACTTTCCTGTCGGATATACTTACCCTTATCTATGTGTGTCATAAACCAATTACATAGATTACAATTTTGATATAGACAAGGCTCCACAATAATGATTTTACCATTATTATTTAATATTCTGCTGAATTCATTTAAAACTTGACGCAGTTGATTGTTTGAGATGTGATGCAATACGGACATTACCAATATATAATCTATGGATCTGTTCGGAATTGGAATATTATCCGCTGACATGGTTATAAATTTATTATTCGGATATAATCTTCTGGCGTATTTAATTCTTGAACTATCACAATCGACACCAATATAATTATCCTTTGGGAAAATGATTGAACTGGTACCAATTCCACATCCAAAATCAAGTACGGTTTTATCAGAAAAATCAAAACATGTTAAAAAAGTATGATTTAATAAGCTGTGATTAAACCATTTCGGTCTTACAATAATACGATACAGTTTTGGTGATAACTCCATATGAAACTGTTCCTCCTAATGTGATTTTGTTTACGAGCAGTCACTAAAAACTATTTTATGAAATTATTATCCCTCAACAAAAGCTTAATATAGCAGTAAAATAAATGTATTAATCAAGTAAAAAATTGTAGGGATATCCCTTCATTTTATCAAAATGAGAGGATACCCCTACAATTATAAGGTTAAGAAGTAATCTATTGTAATCATAAATAACTTCATTATATTATATTTTTTTATAAAAGAATGATTTAAAATTATGAAAATTTAGTTGTTGGGCCTGAATAATCTGTTCTGTACTACCAACAAATAATAATCCACCGTTTTTTAAGGACTGATTAAATTTTTTATATATCTGATTTTTTGCATCATCCGTAAAATAAATCAATACATTACGGCAAATGATGATGTCACAATCCTTTGGATAGGAATCCTTTAATAAATCATGCTGGTTAAATTCTACGCAATCCTTAACAACATCGGATATCTGATATGTTCTATCATTTACCTTCGTGAAATATTTCTTTAGAAATTCTTCGGGTAAAGACTTAAGGCTTTTTTCGTGATAAAGACCAATTTTAGCCTTTTCCATAACTAATTTATCGATATCAGTAGCATATATCTTGATTTTATTGTGCGGTAACATTTTCAATAGCAGCATAGCTAAAGAATATGGTTCATCACCGGTGGAACATGCAGCGCTCCATATCTTGAGATTTCTTCCAAAGTTATCAAATAAATATGGTAATATTTCTTGTTCCAATAAAGTCCATTGCTCTGGATTTCGATAGAACTCTGATACATTAATCGTTATATAGTTAATAAATTCCTCAAAGGCAGCTTTGTCAGTTTTCAACTTTTCAAAATACTCACTAAAAGAGGTAATTCCATGCTTTGAAATCAAGGCCTCGATCCGCCTTTTCATCTGACGCTCTTTATAAGAATTCAAGTCAATTTTGGTCAATCCATAGATGGATTGTTTAAATACCTCATAACTACCCAGCACGTTTTAATCTCCTTTATCATCCGTATCGTAGTGTATTCAAGTCAATATACTTAAGCCTGTGTCTCGGGATCAGCTTCAGATACATCATCTGATGCGGTTTCTGCTGTCTCTTCTTTATCAGGAGCTTCCAAAGCTTTAATACTTAAGCTGATTTTCTTTTCTTCTTTATTAAGCTCTACTACCTTTGCAGTGATTTCCTGTCCGATTTTTAACGCATCCGCAGGTTTTTCAACATGTTCTCTTGATATCTGAGATACATGAAGTAATGCATCAATGCCCGGTTCAAGTTCAACAAATGCACCAAAATCAGTCATACGAGCTACCACACCGGTAACAGTGTTACCAACTGCATATTTGGTTTCTGCATCAATCCATGGATTTTCATTCTCAAATTTTAAGCTGAGAGCAATTTTTTCACCCTGAATATCTTTAATATAGGCTTTCACGGTATCGCCCACTTTAAATACTTTCTTAGGATTTTCAACTCTTCCCCAAGACATTTCAGAAATATGAAGCAGACCATCAGCTCCACCTAAATCGATAAAAGCACCAAAATCAGTGATGTTCTTCACAGTACCTTCTACTGTCATACCAACCTGAATTTTTTCAAATAAAGCTTTCTTTAAAACTTCTTTCTTTGCAACAATTAACTGCTTACGATCACCGATAATTCTTCTTTTCTTCGGATTAAATTCGGTAATCACAAATTCAATCTTTTCACCGGCATATTTAGTTAAATCTTTCTCATAGGAATCTGAAATTAAGCTAGCGGGAATGAATACTCTTGCTTCGTCAATGATTACGCTTAAACCGCCGTTTAATACAGCAGCAACCTTAGCGGATAATACCTCATGGTTATTAAAAGCTTCTTCCAGTCTCTTGTTTCCTTTCTCAGCAGCGAGTCTCTTGTAGGTCAATGCTACTTGTCCTTCACCATCATTTACTTTAAGTACTTTCGCCTGCATCTTATCTCCGACCTTTACAACAGTTGTAAGATCTAGATTAGGTGTATTCGTATACTCATTTCTTGTAATGATACCTTCCGACTTGTAGCCTATATTTAAGATGATTTCATCTTCTTTGACACCCAAGACAATTCCTTCTACAACATCACCGTTGTTTATTTCTACTACTTTCTCTTCCTCCAATAATTGTTCAAAACTCTTTTCTGACATAGCGGTAAGAACCTCCTTGATAATATTGTTTGGGGTCGAAGCCCCTGCTGTAATACCTACGTTTCGATAAGATTTAAAAAGATTTAAATCCAGGTCATCAAGTTTCTGTATATAGTAAGTATTTTCACATTCTTTTTTACAGATTTCATAAAGCTTTCTTGTATTAGAGCTTTGTTTTGAACCTATGACGATCATGGCATCGGATTTTTTTGCCAATTCATAGGCCTCAGATTGCCGCTTTTCAGTAGCGTTGCAAATCGTATTTAAAACAAATATATCATAACCCTTTTTTGATATAATTTCAACTAATTCTTGAAATTTATTGTAATTATATGTCGTCTGCGAAACGATACATATTTTTGTATCTGTTGGTAGATCAAATTGTTCCGCTTCACATATATCTTCCATTACGATATAATTGGGAAGGCTTTCCTTCTGTACAGTGGTGTTATCATCCTTATTGGGATTGGTGTTTTTACACCAACCGATAATTCCTTGCACTTCAGGATGATTTCTGTTGCCAATGATTATAATATACCGACCGGCTTCGCTTTGTTCCATAACAATCCTATGTATTTTTAAGACATAGGGACAGGTTGCATCAATAATTTTATGACCGTAAGAAACAAGTTCATCATAAATTGCTTTTGAAACACCATGGGATCTTATAATTATTGTACCCGCGGGCAACTCTTTTAATTCTTCCATAGAATTGATCACTTTAACCCCTTTTTTAGATAAATCATTCGTGACCTCTTCATTGTGAATAATAGGACCATAAGTATATACAAGTTCAGATTCGGCCGTCTCTTTATATACCAGATCGACCGCCCGTTTTACACCAAAACAAAATCCTGCACTTAATGCAGTTTCTATCTTCAAATTATCTACTTCCTTTTCTGATTAATTTTTTGATAATATAATAAGATTTTTTGAATCACTTCATCAATCGTAAGATTGGAGGTATCAACATAAATAGCATCCTCCGCCTGCTTTAAAGGAGCAAACTCCCGGTTCATATCCCGAAAATCACGGCTTTCAATGTCTTTCTCTATTTCGTTCATGTCAGCATCAATGCCTTTTTCCTTCAGCTCAGCCCATCTTCTTCTGGCCCTTTCTTTTGTACTTGCAGTTAAATATATTTTTAGGTCTGCACCTGGAAGTACATAGGTTCCAATATCTCGGCCATCCATTACGACATTCGCTTTTTTAGCAAGGTCTTGCTGCAGTTCAACCAGTTTAAGACGAACCGACTTATTAATGGAAGCTGCACTTGCCATATTACCTACTGCTTCTGTTCTAATAAGACCGTTAACATTCTCTCCGTTTAATATGACTAACTGTTCACCGTCCTTATATTCAATTGATACATTCACATAGGGACAAGCTTCTTCAATCTTTTTACTGTCAGAGGAGTCAATGTCGTTACGAATAAAATATAGTGCCATAGCCCGATACATGGCGCCGGTATCAACGTAAATAAAACCAAGTTCTTTGGCAATTTGTCTCGCTATGGTACTCTTTCCGGCTCCTGCAGGTCCATCAATTGCAATACTAATATGCTTCATTCTATTTTTCCTCCGTGATTTAATTTCTTTCATCTATTCACGAAATTCTTCGTTATTCATATCTTTTTAGATAATTTAGTTCAATAGTCTTATTATATATTTTTATATAACCTAGTTTATGCTGCTACCTGCCGCAAAAGCGGTTGACCATGCAATCTGAAGGTTATATCCTCCTGTTAATGCATCTAAATCAAGCAGTTCTCCCACAAAATAGACATTCTTCGTCAATTTTGATTCCATTGTTGAAGGGTGGATTTCCTTAACATGAATTCCACCTTTTGTTATGACAGCCTGGCTATAATCACTTAGCTTCGTGATTTGAAAGGTTAAATTCTTTAATAACGTCACAAGGCGAAGGCGTTCTTCTTTGGTAATAGAGTTTACTTTCTTTTCTGAATCAATGTGGCTTAGACGAATAATAACATCAATTAGCTTATTTGGCAATAGGTGGTCAAGGGAATTCTTAAATTGTTTGTTTTTAAATTCTTCAAAATCCCGTAAGATTCGGGCATCCAACTGTTCCGGTGACAATGCCGGTTTTAAATCTATATTGAGTATAAGCTTTTTACTACTCTTTAAATAAGGAATGATAAAGCTGCTGGCGCTTAAAACCACAGGCCCGCTAACACCAAAATGAGTAAATAATAGCTCGCCAAAATCACGATATATAACTTTCTGTTCATTTGTAACCGTTACTTCTATGTTCTTTAAGGAAAGACCCATTAAATCCTTAATATAAGCTTCTTTTACATGGATAGGAACCAAGGAAGGGGATAATTCGGTTATTCTATGCCCTATATTTTTCGCAAAAGTATAACCGTCTCCGGTAGAACCGGTCAGGGGATAAGATAAACCACCGGTTGCAATAATAACGGAGTCTCCGTAATATTCTTCCTTTTGATCCTTTAGTATTAAACCATAGAATTCATTATTACGGATTAATATTTTGGTTACTTCGCTTCGATAGCAAATCATCACTCCCAACCGGTCCAACTCTTGCCTTAAAGCTGCAATAACATCGGAGGATTTATCCGAAACAGGAAAAACCCGGTTTCCTCGTTCTATCTTAACAGGCATACCCAGTTGTTCAAAAAAATCAATGACATCATAATTATTAAATTTATTAAAGGAACCAAATAAAAATTTTGAATTTGAGACAACATTATCAAAAAAAGTATCTCTATCGCAGGCATTTGTAAGATTACATCTGCCCTTTCCGGTTATAAACAGCTTTTTACCCAGCTTTTCATTTTTTTCAAATAATGTAACCGTATGTCCGTTACGGGCGGCAAATATCGCAGCCATCATACCGGAAGCGCCGCCACCTACCACTAAAACCTTGCTCATTTTTCCACCTTTTTATACTTTCATCATTTATTAACAAATATTTACTAGAATCATAATATTAGGTAATTGTCGAATACATATTCTGTATCGCAATTACCTAATATTGATATTACATATTATATCTACATTATCAAAGAATAAACGAATCCTTTATTTGTTATTGATCGTTATATATATATCAAATGTTCAAGTTTCATTAAGATGAAATTACGATAAATATAATTAATTGCCCAAATAAACTTCATTTATATCAAGTTCTATGTGACCACTGGAATATGCATTACCTTCTACCCTATAAATAACTTTATTGTAATCATCCAGATTATCAATAAGGCTTTGTGCTATCGCATCAAGAATAGCGGCTTCCATTCCGGCGCCTACGTTCATGAGCGGCGGTTGATCCGAATAAAAGCTAACAATAACAGCATCATCCTCTGTTGTTACACTTTCAATACCTATAGACAATGAATTATCTGCCATAGAAGATTTTACTGTATCCACAATTAATTGAGGAGTAATTTCCTTGCCCTCAGGAATTAAGGCGGTAACTGCTTCTAAATTAGCGGCTCCATTAATCGTGTATACTAGTAATTCAACATTATCTACCGGTTGAATTCCGGTAGGTGTTGGTTCATCCTTATTATCATCTTCCTCCTGTGTAGCCATTGTTATGTCGGAAATGTCTTCACTATCGTCTTCAATTGATTCTGAATCCGAATTCTTTGCCTTCTTCTGAGCGGATTCAACTCCGGGTTCTCCCGCTTCCTTATATGTGTTAACACGTATTTTGTCACAGCCGTATAATAAAATAGTAAAGATTAATATAGTAGTCAATATTATTTTCTTCTGGTTACTTTTCATAAAATCCCTCCATACTGCCGCTTTCGGTAACGATAATACCTAATAAAAAATGTATTAAATGAAAACAGATGCATTCCTTACATCACATCGCGCAAATAAGAAAGATTGCTTACGCAATCACCGCGTAAAACACATCACGAAGTAATCATTACCTTTCGTGTTAGTACGCATCCTCACGGAGTATTTTTATGCAACAGAGAAAATTCTTGTTGTATAAAAACTATTTCTTGATACTACAATATAATACAACTGTGTCATTTCTATGGTATTATTCTAAACTTATCCAAAATAAATAGAAAATTATTCACTCATTATTCCTTGTTATTCCATTTTTACAAAATAATTACCTAATAATGGTACAATAAACCATTATTAGGTAATGTTTATGACATATTCATCAGACATCTTCTTAAAAGATCTAGAGCGTGTATGACACTCTGTTCCCTGATCTTTTCACGGTTACCCCGTAATCGGTATTCTCTGACTGTTACTATTCCTTTCAAATAACACCCTATATAGACTAAACCAATCGGCTTTTCTTTTGTACCACCATCCGGACCGGCAATACCGGTAATTGCTAAGGCAGCCTCGCATCCTGTGGTATCAGCTGCACCCTTAACCATCTGGGTAGCTGTCTCTTCACTAACCGCACCATATTGATCCAGGGTCTTTTTATCTACTCCAAGATATTTCATCTTAGATTCATTCGAATAAGTAATAAAACCCTCTGTAAAAACAGATGAGGCACCGGGTATGTTTACAATACGACCGGTTAACAATCCCCCTGTACATGATTCTGCAGTCACAAGTTTTAAACCTTGCTTCTGAAGCAGTTTTACTACAACATCTTCTAGAGTTTCCTCTTCGCTTGTCGTATAGATGTTATCACCAAATCGATTCATAAGTTCTTTCAGCAGAGGTTGTATCATACTTTCAGCCGTATTTTCATTATCTGCAGATGCAGTAATACGAAAATGTACTTCGCCGCTTTTGGCATAAGGGGCAATGGTAGGATTGGTTTGCTTTTCGATCAAATCCAGTATCCGAGTTTCAGCCCTGCTTTCACCGATACCACATATTTTCACCATCTTTGAGATAAATACTTTCTGCTGTGTTTCTTTTAGGTAAGGAAACATTTTCTGTTCAAACATCGGAATCATCTCAGAAGGTGGACCGGGAAGTAGAAATATGATCTTATGATTCTCTTTAATAATATAGCCCGGAGCGGTTCCGTTGTCATTATCAATCACGAAACAGTCATCAATCTTTAATGCCTGTTTCCAATTGTTATCCGTTATTTTTGACAAAGCTTTCGACGCAATTGCTGAAGCTTTCTGTATTTGGTTATCCTGCTTATCGTAACTAATTCGGTCAAAATATTTTAAAATCCGTTCCCTGCTATGCTCATCCATAACAAGTTTACGTCCCAAAGCCTTTGCTACTGCTTCTTTCGTCAGGTCATCCTGGGTGGGTCCTAATCCCCCGGTTAGTATAATGATATCGGACCTGGACATTGCGGTTTTCACTGTATCAATTAATCTGTTTTCATTATCACCAACAGTAATTTGATAAAACAGAGAAAGGCCTAATTCAGCACATTTTTTTGATAAGTAGTTTGCATTGGTATTGACGATATTACCTAACAGCAGTTCGGTTCCGACACTGATTAATTCAACGGTCATTGGGAGACTTCCTTCCATGAATTATTTACTGTTGTTTTCACTTAATACCTTTATGTTTTTCCAAATATAATCCACCATAGAAATGATAGTTAGTGCTAATGCCAAATAAATCGCGATTTGTTCGAGAATATCAATGATAGTATAGTCCAAATTAATGATTAACATTACACTCATAACGATTTGGACATTGGTTTTTAATTTACCCCACCAACTGGCAGCAATTACTACTCCGTTATCAGAAGCTATCAGTCGAAAACCACTGATGATAAACTCCCTGGCTATGATTAAGATTACGATCCAGGCCGGTACCAGCTTAAGCTCAACAAAACTAATTAACGCACTGGAAACCAACAGCTTATCGGCAAGAGGATCCATGAATTTTCCGAAATTAGTAATTAGATTGTTCTTCCTAGCTAAATATCCGTCCAAAGCATCCGTTAAGGCTGCCAGGATAAAAATAGCCGCAGCAATATATTGCCCATAGGTGATGCCGGGTACCAACATAAAAATCAAAAAAATTGGTATCATTAATATTCGGACAATCGTTATTTTATTTGGTAAATTCATTCATTTACACTTCCTTTCACTATATCTCCTATGAGATCGTAATTCTTTGCTCCGGTAATCAAAGCCTTAACCATATCACCGGACATCAGCTCTTGTTCGGAGGATAAAAAGATGAAACCGTCAACCTGCGGTGCATCCATATAGGTCCTACCGATATAAACCTGTTCTTCTTCTGTTATCTTTCCTTCGATTAATACATCTACAGTTTTACCGATAAATGCTTCCGTATGATGAAATACTATGGTTTGCTGTTGTTTCATTAATTCTTTTTGTCTAAGCTTTTTCACCTTGGCTGTTATCTGTGGCCTAAGTTTTGCTGCAGCAGTATTTTCCTCTTTAGAATAGGTGAACACACCTAAACGTTCGAATTTTAGTTTTTGAACAAATTCTAATAACTCCTTATGCTCATCCTCCGTTTCTGTAGGAAAGCCTGTGATCAAAGTAGTACGTAAAACAATATCAGGAATATTGTTTCTAAGCTCTGTAACGATACGAATTAAATCTTCCTGATTGGTTTTTCTCCCCATGAGTTTTAAGATACGGTCACAGGCATGTTGAATCGGAATATCTAAGTAATTGCAGATTTTTTCTTCTTCTTTCATAACCTGTATCAATTCAGGAGTGATCTCCTCCGGGTAACAGTATAATATTCTAATCCAAGCGATTCCTTCTACCTTACATAGTTCTTTCAATAACTTAGGAAGAGTTTTTTCACCATATAAATCAACACCATAAAGGGTTGTCTCCTGTGCTACTAAAATTAATTCTTTAATTCCCTGTGAAGCAAGATATTTAGCCTCACTGATCAAATTTTCCATCGGTACACTTCTGTAATTTCCTCTGACCTGTGGGATTACGCAATACGTACAATGCTTATCACAGCCTTCCGCTATCTTTAAATAAGCGTAATGGCTACCGGAGGTGAGTATTCGTTTTGCACTGGTGGTAGGTAGCCTGTCCAAATCATTAAAATGGGTAGGCCGCTTACCATCTACTATTTCATCAATCACTTTCAATATCTCGGTAAAGCTGGATGTGCCAAGTAAAGCATCCACTTCTGGTATTTCCTTCGTGATTTCTTCTTTGTAACGCTCTGCCATACAACCGGTTACGATTAATGCTTTTAACTTACCGGTTTTTTTATATTGCGCCATCTCAAGGATTACATTAACACTCTCCTGCTTTGCATCCTGTATAAAGCAACAGGTGTTTACAATTATAATATCTGCTGATGTTTCTTCATTCGTGATACGATATCCGTTCTCATGAAGAATACCAAGCATAGTCTCGCTGTCTACTAAATTCTTATCACATCCGAGTGAAACAAAAAATATATTCATTATCGGTCTCCTTTATTTCTTGTCAAACGAAGTCATTTACGTTTTATTGTTTTATGTTCTTTATGCAAACATCATTTTAACAGTTTTTTTTCAAAAAGGAAACTAATTTTTAAAATCCCTGGATTTCATGAAAACAATTATTAGAATAGTATTTCTTTTTCATATCCCTAAGTATCTTAAGTTTCTGTTTCAATGAGTGGTTACTGCTGTATTCCCCCAGAAAGATATCCTCAAGAAAGTGTTCGATACATCGCAGGTCTCTTTTCTTAGATAGGTCTCTCAAACCTAATTCCAGATTTTTTCTAATTCTAAGCATGGATTTACTATGATCTGCGGTAATTTCCAAAAAACCCTGCTTTAAGATGAGCTCATATACATTTTTATAAGAAAAACAAGCTGTTTCCTCTTTGACATCATAATCGTTAATTAGGTCAGAGCCTATCAGGATTGCTCCGGTATAATATACAGGTCTGTTATGGTATCCATCCTTGATCATAGTATTAGAATCGTTAAGTACAGTCATATAGTCCAGATACAATGCCTGATTCACAAAATGATATCCGGCAGCAAAAGATAGTTGTAACGAATCTTTTGTTATCGACTCAGCGCTTAAAACCGAAGGATGTATAATAAAATCCTGTGTGACGTCTAGTATTTTATATTTTTTCTCTCGAAATAAAATATACTGTTCTATATTCATACCTATTTATCCTTATCTTTTAAAATTCTCTATGAATGATTGTTCTTTCTGTTTTGTCGAACGTAGGAAACAACGACAAGAATAAAAAGTGCAGTTATAATAATTAGGCTGATGATATAAAACGTAGAATTATTATTCTGATTTGACTGCTTTTGTTCATCCTTAGTATCAAGAGCTTCATCTATATTATCATTCTCATAATCTGTTGTTGCGCTTTCCTTTGTTTCTTCCCCATTAGCTGAAATCAACCTAAATATCGGAGTAAGATTAACATCACCACTGTCATTATAAAGCATAGAAGCATCAATCGTAGGTTCGGTACTGTCTGACGCTCCACTCCAGGAGACGAATTCATAACCCTCATCAGGTATAGCAGTTAACAAGGTAGGAAGTTTTTCATAATAGGACTTTTTCCAAACACCGTTAATGACTCCTTTAGAGTTTCCATCAATGGTTATTGTATTAATCTGAATCTTTCCTCCTAAGGGATTCGTTTCATTGGCAACACCTATGGATAGAAAATACATTTTGCCCAGTTTGAATTTACCGGCCAAATGAGATTTGACTATGGCAGGTCTTTTGTCGATAAACATTTTGACTGCTTCAATATTTCTATGCCAATCATGTAGTAGGAAATATCTGGTTTTCTGCTCCTCGATTGCTCCATTACTATAATAACCGGAAATTTGATCAATTAAAGTAATCACAGAATCTTTATCAAAATTTGTGTTTAAAAGATCTAAAAATCTTTGATTGAAATAGGTTTGAAACTCTTCATTCTCCAGAAGCTTTCGAAGGAATAATGTTGAACCATCCTGGTTTGGCCATTCTGTTCCTCCCGCCTTCGTTGCATCCGCCAAAGAATTCATATTCACGGCACGCATATTATATAAACCGAAATTAAAATCCATATCATAAACAAGATAACGAAGCCTTCCGTCCAAGCCATAAGCTGCCTCCGGGTTATATTCTGTACGAACACGCCAGGCCTTGCAATTATTGCCGGGCCAGTCCCTGTTGGCTCCGTAGATATTGATAATTTGATAATCCACAAAGTTTTCAATATCTAACCACTGTTGTACCTGTTCATAGTTTTCTTTCTTAGATAAGTCATTCTTAGTGATGAATTCTAAAAGAGTATTATAGAATTCAAGATCAGATTCAGAGCCTGATGATATAACAGGTTGCTGTTTTCCGGTTCCTTCTTCGTATGTAAATTCATAGATAACAACTTCATTCTCATCTATGTCATAATGATCTTCAATATATTTATCATCCTGACGTTCTCTAATGTTGTGAATACCGTAAAATTCTCCGTTAATAAAAGTTACAGCCGGTGAATATGCCTGTAAATCCAGTTTTGTATTGGTCATAAGAGCCTGGGATAGTGCATCACGAAAGAAAGTAGCATCACCGGCAGTACCTTCATTTCCCCCGGCCCGGAGTAAAAGGCGCTTAAATTTTGTTATTATATCATCCTGTTTCTCACCGCTATTTACCAATGCAGGTATTACACTACTGGAAAAAAAATCATATTCAAACTGAGTTTGTTCATCATATTCCGAACGGGCATAGATACGAAGAGATTTAAATGCCCAGTCTCTTGAAGCACCCCCATGAAGTCTAATTCCGGCATCTTGGGATAACTGAAGGTTACCGTCTTTATCAAAATACTCAAAATGAATCGGACGTTCCCACTCTTTTCCTCTGTTTTTTGTATTGGATGGGGCCATGATTCCAATGCTATTATCATAAAGATTCGCATTGTCTGTGGTAATGGATATTATAGGCATGGAGTAACGATTGAATATATTATTATCTACAAAATAGGAGGCAGTTGCAGTCTTACTTATGCTACCTTCAGGGCCTACTACGATGGCCCTGATAACCGTACCGCTAAAAAACGGGGATGGTTTCTCTCTCAAAGGCGTATTACTAATCTTAATTGGATTCGCATAGGGATAAGTGGTTGCATTCCCAACCGAAGGAACGCTACCGTCAATGGTATAATAGATGGAAGCGTCTTCTACATCCGATGTAATTGTTAAATCAAATTCTTCGGTATAAAGGCCGGCCGGTACAGAAAATGTAGGCTCGCTGATGATAGTCTCTGCTCCAACCTTTACCGGTAATAAAAATATTAAGCTCAACATTATAAAAAGTGTTAAATATTTTTTTTTCTTAAGCATGATACCTTCTCCTTAGTCTGTTCATTTGAGTGATTTTTTGAATAACTTTATAATGCAGCTTCCACGCAGTTGTTCATAAGCATTGCAATCGTCATAGGTCCGACACCCCCGGGGACCGGTGTGATAGCACTGGCAATTGGAAAAACATCCTCATAATCCACATCTCCGCAAAGCTTGTTATTCTCATCTCTGTGAATGCCTACATCAATGACGACAGCACCCTCTTTTACAAAATCCTTCGTAATGAAACGGGGTTTCCCGATCGCCACGATAAGTATATCTGCTCTTTTGGTAACCTCGGCTAAATCCTTGGTTCTGGAATGACATATCGTAACTGTTGCATTCTCCCGTAACATCAAAAGTGCCATTGGTTTTCCAACAATATTACTTCTACCTACAATTACACATTCTTTTCCTTCCATCGGGATGTCATAACGCTTAAAAAGTTGAATAATACCGGCAGGAGTACAGGAAAGGAATCCTTTTTGCCCAATACTTAGTTTTCCAACGCTTTCCGGATGGAAACCATCCACATCCTTTTCTGCTGCTATTGTTCGGATAACGAGGTCTTCATCAATGTGTTTTGGTAAAGGAAGCTGTACCAGAATACCATGAACAGTTGGGTCTTGATTTAACTTTCCAACTAATTGTAGAAGTTCCTCCTGGGAGGTGTTTTCCGGTAACTCATGGGCTAAGGATTTAATTCCGATATATTCACAGGCTTTTTTCTTATTTCCTACATATACAGTTGAGGCAGGATCATTACCCACCTGAATAACCGCTAAGGTGATTTGAGTGCCTTGTTTATTAAGCTTAGCAACTTTCTCTTTTAATTCATCCTTTATCTCAGAGGATGTTTTTTTTCCATCAATTATTACAGTCATCTATTTTTCACTCCTATTCTATATTTTGTCCATTTAATTCATACAATCACATATTATCTATTCTAATATATTCCAATGAATATCACAAGTCATAAAATATATAACCCATCTATTATCCACCTTACATAATTGTATCTCATGATAGTGTAAAATATCTTGTGTAAATAAAATAGAGAAACTCCAAGGCTTATGGTAAAATAATTAACGACCAAGCCAATCAATCACCAATACAAAGGAGTTTCTCTATGACGAATAATAACACAAAC
>NZ_JAEAGR010000020.1 GCF_015999265.1 Mobilitalea sibirica | reverse complement strand
GTTGTGTGGTAACTCCAATTATAACTGAAAATAGGGGGTCATTGTTTTTTTTATTTTAAAAAGCTCTGTAACCCTTGAAAAATAAAGGGATCAAATAAAAATCAGTGTAAAATACTTTACACTAACTGACTAATACAAGGGGCATAAGCTATGATAATGGAAGGTCCATGATACTCCTCTGCTTCTCTAAAAGCCCTAATCAATTGCGTGTTATCCGCATGGATACCAACCTGAGCTACATATACATTACCATAGGTCATCATCATTCTGCCAAGGTCCTTTTTACCCTGTTTTTTACCGGATGCTGCAAACTTCGCTATCGCAGCCGTCGGTGTTGATTTCGAAGCCTGTCCGCCTGTGTTAGAGTAAACCTCTGTATCAAATACAAGAACATTCACATCCTCTCCCGATGCCATAACGTGATCCAGACCACCATAACCGATATCATAGGCCCAGCCATCACCTCCGACCAGCCAAACAGATCTTTTTGTAAGAAAATCTCTGTTTTGTTTAATTTCATCCACCAAATCGGCAATCTCTACATCTGTCGATACAAAGTGCTCCAGTACATCGCTTACCTTCCTACTGGTCTCTTCGGAAGCTTTCCCATCCTCTTTATAATGAATCCAATCATGAAATGCCTCTTTAACTTTTTCTTCTACATTCATTCCGTTCAGTTTACGCATATTGTCTTCCAGTTTATTACGAATCTGCTTTGCTGCCAGATACATACCAAAACCGTATTCTGCATTATCCTCAAACAAGGAATTTGCCCAGGAGGGTCCTTTTCCTTCACGATTTACTGTATAAGCCGTAGCTGGCGCTGAGGCACCCCAAATAGAAGAACATCCGGTAGCATTGGCAATCATCATTCGTTCGCCGAATAATTGTGTAAGAAGTTTTACATAAGGTGTTTCACCACAACCTGCGCACGCTCCGGAAAATTCATATAAAGGAGCTTTAAATTGACTGTCTTTAAAGGATGCACCGTAAGCTAAATTCTCCTTAAAGCTGACATGCTCTACGGCAAACTCCCAGTTTATCACCTGGGTCGGAAGTTGAGTCTCGATAGGTTGCATAATCAAAGCCTTACCCTTAGCAGGACATACATCGGCACAGTTACCACAGCCGGTACAATCCATCGGACTGATCTGAATTTTATAATGGTATCCGCTAAATGCCTTACCGCTTGCTTCTAAGGTGACAAAGGTTTCCGGTGCCTTCTTCTTCTCTTCATCATCCAGTAAAAACGGTCTTATTACGGCATGGGGACATACATATGCACATTGATTACATTGAATACAACGCTCCTCCACCCATTCAGGAACATTAACCGCTATACCACGTTTTTCATAAGCTGTTGTACCGGAAGGCATGGTTCCGTCTTCCCTACCTACGAAAGCACTTACCGGTAAATCGGTACCTTTCATCTGTGTCATAGGTCTCATGATTTTTTTGATAAATTCAGGTTCTTCTACCTCTTCATCTTTTTTACCTTCTCCACTCAGCCAATCCTGTGGGACATTAACCTTGTGTATTGCATTCACACCCTGATCAATGGCATCGTGATTCATCTTTACAACTTTTTCACCCTTTTTGCCATACATTTTATCTACAACATCTTTTAGCTCCCGTATATAGATATCTTCCGGTAATACTTTGGTTAATTTAAAGAAAGCTCCCTGCATAACCATGTTTATTCGGTTACCTAGCCCTATTTCTTCCGCTATACCGATCGCATTGATTGTATAAAAATCAATATTCTCTTCTGCCAGCTTCTTTTTCATATAACCGGGAAGATTGTCCGACAATTCTTCATCTGTCCAAAGGGTATTTAAAACAAATATCCCCCCGGGTTTTATATTTTGAAGTAAATCATATTTATTCACATAAGACTGATTATGACAGGCCACATAATCAGCGCTGTTAACCAGATAGGTGGATCGTATCTTTTCTTTGCCAAACCGTAGATGTGATACGGTTAAACCACCGGACTTCTTGGAGTCATAATCGAAATAAGCCTGAACATTAAGATCCGAATTATCTCCAATGATTTTTATCGCCTGTTTGTTGGCACCAACCGTACCGTCAGATCCAAGACCCCAAATCTGACAGGAAATCATTCCTTCCGGTTCAACATTAAGACCTTTTACCGGACTTAAGGAGGTCTTTGTTAGATCGTCTTCTATTCCGATTGTAAAGTTATTTTTCGGCTGTTCGGATTTTAAATTCTCATACACAGCAGCGATATGATTTGGAGTGGTATCCTTAGATGCCAGACCGTATCTACCTCCGATAATATAAGGAGCATCTTTCTTATCCTTGTAACAGGTACATACATCCACATACAAAGGTTCTCCAACAGCACCGGGTTCCTTCGTTCTGTCAAGCACTGCTATTCCTTTTACTGTACTTGGCACACTTCTAAGATAATGCTCCACAGAAAAAGGCCTATAAAGACGAACCTTAATCAGACCAAATTTTTCACCTTTACAGTTATAATAATCAATTGTCTGCTCAATGGTTTCGGTTACAGAACCCATTGCAATGATTACATACTCTGCATCCTCTGCTCCGTAATAATCGAATAAATTGTATTTTCTGCCCGTATATTCCGACATCTTTACCATATATTCTTCAACAATTGGTACCAGGTTCTCATAATAAGGATTAATTGCTTCTCTCTCTTGGAAATAGATATCCGGATTCTGTGCCGCACCGCGGATTACCGGGTGATTTGGTGAAAGTGCATTATCCCTGAATTCTCTTATCGCTTTCATGTCCACCATCTGTGCATAATCCCGATATTCTAAAGCTTCTACCTTCTGTACCTCATGGGAAGTTCGAAATCCGTCAAAAAAGTGTACAAAGGGCAATCTGCCTTTAATCGCGGATAAGTGGGCGATTGGAGCCAGATCCATTACTTCCTGAACCGAACCGGAAGCAATCAAGGCACAACCTGTCTGTCTTGTTGCCATAACGTCCTGGTGATCACCAAAGATAGATAACGCGTGGGTTGCTATCGCTCTCGCACTTACATGAATTACACCGGGTAAAAGTTCACCTGCACAGCGATATATATTGGGTATCATTAATAGTAGCCCCTGAGATGCAGTGAAGGTAGTTGTAAGAGCTCCTCCTTGTAAGGATCCATGAAAAGATCCGGCAGCACCGGCTTCGGATTGCATTTCCACGACATTAACTTCCTGTCCAAATATATTCTTTCTACCATTCGCAGACCATTCATCCGTTGATTCTGCCATACCTGAGGACGGAGTAATGGGATATATCGTAGCAACCTCCGTAAAAGCATAAGCTGCATATGCGGCAGCCGTATTACCGTCGACTGACATTTGAATTTTAGCCATCTTAAAAACCTCTCCTTCTATAACTTACTTCCGTTATCTACCCAATCCTTAGCATCCATTACTCTGTCTAAGGACGGTTTATTAACCAAATCGACTTTGTAATTCTTCTCAGAATTTTGCCATGCAGCTGTACCTTCATTATTCGTTGGGTCACACGAATGTAGCCGTTTATTGTTTCTTCCTTGAAAATTATCATCTTTACCTTTTACTATCATTTAAAAACCTCCATTCATAGATTTAATCAATCAGCTGTGTATCTGAATTTGATACGGATTTTCTCCTTTGTAATCTTTCTTGTTGCATCTGCTATGTTACATTGTTTCCTTTTTTCTACTTATCTATTACTATCTTTCCTTATGATTCATATTTTTTTAATATAATTATTTATAAGGGGTTATTGTATCAAAAATTAACAGATATATGTAGAAAGTACCCTAGATGCACTTTTCCTACATAGAATAAAGAAACATTAAGATTATAATAAAGATATATTAAGAGACCGCCCATAGAAAACGGGACCTGGAGTTTCCTTTCACTCGCTATTTGAAGAATGTTTTATATTGCTCCAAATAGGATTAAGGTAACCCTAGATCCCGTTTATTCTAATAAATTATGGTTGATGCATTCAAAGCTTTATTCAATCTGTACTTTCTTTTCCATCATTATACTATGAATTCTAAAAAATCAAGCTTACTCTTGCTGTCGAATAACTTTATTCATCCATGCTATTAGTTGCTAATATATAAAATACCCAATGTATTCGGACCACAGTGGCTTGATATGACACCACCGGCTCTGGTAACAATTACTTCCTTAAATATCTGTAAGTTATGTAAATAGTCTTTAACATCCTTAATCACATCTTCAGGGCATCCGGAATGAGTAATAAAAACTCTGGAAGTATCTGCATCCATAAGCTCTTTTTCTTTCTCTTTAACATATTTCATAATAACTGATTTTTGGTTTCCTCTATACTTCTTTGCCACTTCCATTTTGCCATTTATAACTACAATTTCCGGCTTTAATTTCAAAGTATTTGCAAGAAGAGCTGTGATACCGGAGCATCTTCCTCCCCGATATAAAAAAGTTAATGTATCAACTACAAAGCTGGATCGAACCTTTTCATTAATTCTATGGTTATCAGTCAGGATTTCTTCTGTGCTATAGCCTTTCGTTGCCAATTCAGCTGCTCTTAGTATCTGTAAACCAATTCCGGTCGATAAATTCTTAGAGTCTACGACATACAACTGTTTATACCCTAATTCTTCTGCAGCTAACCGTAGTACATTACAGGTAGCAGACATTGCCTCTGAAATCCCAAAAAAGATAAGATCCATTTCTTTTTCAACAAAAGGTTTCATAAAATCAACTGCATCTCCTATGGTAGGGGCCGCTGTTTTTGGTGTCTCACCATTAGCATTGGACCATTGATAGATTTCATCCGGCGTTATTTCCACCCCATCCTTCAAGGAATTAGCCCCTAAGGAAATCATTAACGGAAGAATACTGATATCATATGCTTCAATTAATTCTTTTGTTAAATCACAGGTGCTGTCTGCTAATATTTTTATGCTACTCATTCTACCATTCTCCTTTTTCCAAACAAGTGGTTACCATTAGTGTAGTTCAGTTATCAACCTTAATACAACAAACCTAATACTATTATAAATTATTTTATACTATGTAAAAAACTTTATTGATCACCCATTAAACTTGTATACCAATATATATTTAATTTCATGATAATTATTAAGTAACTCTTTGTCAATAAGTTTTATCCATAGTTTGTGTCAAGTACCTATTTGCAAAGTACCCGTTCCATATTTCTTCGTAGTATTCTTCTATGCCTTTTTCAATATATTCCATGCATTATAAAAAGGGTTAATGCAAAATACAGCTTTTCGAGAATTAATTGTTCTCATTCAAACTATTATGCATCAACCCCTGTTAGGTTTCTTCTTATTTATTCATCCATCAGACGCTTTTCGCCTTCTATCATTTTAATAGGACCAATATCCTGCGTAAACTCTAAAGTTCCAAGGAAGTTACCTTCTTTATCTCGGACCGCAAAATAGCGGATGAGAATGTATTTCTCTCCCATTCGGATCCAAAAGTCCTCATGATCTTTTTTCCCCGATTGAAGATCTTCCACTATCTTCTCTACCACATGGACACTTGCTGGTGGATGGCAGTTCTGAACCTTTCTTCCAATAATTGCTTTTGTCCTAGGAAAAATTCGTTCTTTTCCTTGGGTAAAGTATTTTACCACACCATCCTTATCTACGAATGTTACATCAACAGGAAGCGTATTAAGCATGGCCTCTATCTCCGGTTGCGACATAATTCCAGTATCAAAACGGATATATCCATCACCGGCCGGCTCTTCTCCCTGCTTTTGTACTTTTTCTTCCACATTCACCCTAGCCGGTTTCCATTCCTTTATAGGTTCGTAGATACAATAGCCAATTTCACCGCTTTCTGCAGCGATTTTCAACCATTCGTCTTCATCCAGTGTATCTAAAACCATAGGAAACAGAATGTTCTCTTCTTTGAAAATCATTTCATTGACCCTGTCAACAGATGCTTGTACTTTACTCAGTATCGTTTCCTTTTTGGCATCTGCTTTCTTTAACAATTTTATGGTATCTTTAATATCAGCTCTGATTTCATCATCTACACCCCACATAACCTTTGGCGGTGCTGTAATTCCATACTTCTCCATATAGGGAAACAAAAGATTCTCTTTTCTCAGATAATGCTTATCAATTTCCCACAGCTGACTCAATCCATCTAAGAGCTTCTTACGGGTATTTTCATTATCATCCTCTTCCAAATCCCTAAGTAGTGGTTCGATTGTCTTGCTCATCAATCTTTCCAAGGCTCTGTTTTCCATCTTAAAGGTATGAACCGGGTGACCAATAATTTCGCTCTGATTTGTTGGCTGATGAATCTCCTCTATTGAGCCCTTAAAAACGGCTGCATGAACATCACAAAGTCTTTGCACCTCTTCTACGGGCATACCTTCTTTAATCAAAGCATTTTCCATCACAGATATCTCTGTTGGTGATATTCCTTCGATTAACTTTGAAAATCTTTCCTTTACTTCCTCCACGCTTTTACCGTCATGGAGCTCCAGAATTAATTCTTTTAACACCTTTTGTCTATATTCCCGATTATTAATATATTCACTCATTTTCATACCTCCATTCGAATCTTAATATTGATCATACCTTGTATTTTTTATGTTTACTTTATTTGGATCTGATTTATGATACTATACATCCTAGGAATAAGCAATATTTAAAAACAAAATCCAACTATCTCTTACCGGGGCAAGTCAATCTTATCTTTATTTTTTTCATAATATAAAACACCGGCCAACATGATGATAAAACAGATTCCAGCGTAATAGACGAATAACGGATGGGTTATACTTCCTGATATAATAACCAAGGAACCTCCCATAGCAAGGATCGGAATGATGTATCCCTTAAATATACTTTGAATAGATCCTTTTCTTGCCAGACGAATTACAGCATAATATAGTAGGATATAATTTAAATAGCTTATTCCAATTGCAATCTCAGATACGTCACCCCGCATACCTAATTTTTGTGATAAGTAGTGGACTAACATCCATCCGATAGACAGAACATATGCGAACAAAGCTGAATTCAGAGGCATACCACCTAAGTTTTTATGTTCTTTCGCTAAAATCTTACTGCCCGGAATCATATTTCTGAGAGCCAAAGAATATGGCATTCGGATAAAGCCTAATACAATACCATTAACCGTACCGATGACGGATATAATTACAAAAATCAAGAGGATTTTTGCTCCGATCCGACCAAATATCATCTCAGAAACTAAAAACACAGAGGAATCCTTTTGTTCCAATATGGTTTCCGGACCAACCATAGATACAATACCGACAAAATATGCCGCGTAAGCCAGCAGAATAATAAAAGGTGATACGGTCAGAGCAAGCGGAAGATTACGTTTACTGTTCTTGATTTCATGACAGATCGACGTTGATACAATCCATCCGTCAAAAGAAAATGCAATCGGTGCAAAAGCAGCGAGCCAGCCAAAGGAGGTGGTTGCCTCACCGAAATTATTAATATCCTGTGCTATAAACTCCTGTGGATTTCCAAAGATTAGTCCTGCTACTGCTATTATGATTAGCGGTATTAACTTAATGATCATAGAAGCATTTTGAACATGACCACCCAATCTGGCGGATAGTATATTAATTACAAATAAAAGGGTTAAGCTAACAATACCGATAAAAATCTGAATTTCCAGGGAAGCATTTATGCCAAATAACTGGCATGTAAAAATTCCAATTACCCAGGATACAACTGCCGCTAAGGTTGGCAGATATAAAAATGTTTGAAACCATCCGAAAGCACTGGATATTCCCATACTTACGAACTCCTGTGCATAAGCAATCAACCCTCCGGGCTTATCCGTTCTCGTAGCCAGCTGTGAGATGGCTAAGCAGCCGAACACAATCGCCACAGCAGCTACAAAAAATACGATGATACCCAATAATATGTTGCCTCCGGTATAGCTTAATATGTCATCTGATTTAAAGAAGATACCGGAACCGATGACAATACCGGTTATCATGGTTACTGCTGTAAATAGTCCATAAATTCTCTTGTTCATTCTGTAAGATTATCCTTTCACACGTCATAATATTAGTCTGGTCAGAAAATATAATTCCTGATAAAATACGTCGGATTTTTATCCAACTCTGCTATATTACACCGTTTATAGCCATAACGTCAATTTAAATATAAAGCATTTTATTGCTATTTGCCTGTACTGAAATACGACGTTTATGTATTTGACTTTACTATTATTTCGCGAGTCAGAATATTATGTTGTTATGTAACTTTTTTAGCACTGCAGAGAAGCCATCCCATCAAGCTTCCCTACAGACGGATTGTTCGCCTATGCTAATAATATTGCCCTGACAGGTGCTGCTTCCACACCGGGAATTAATATGGGTGCAGCAAATAAAAAGTAATCTCCCTCCGGGATATCCTTCAAACATAGCCCCTCTAGGATAACAATTCCGGCTTCCATAAGATTGATATGTGTTTCATGCTCCGATTGGTTACGTTCGATACCAAGGGAATCTATTCCCACACCTGTTATCCTTTTTTCAACCAAGTAATTTGCCCCAGTCTTATCTAAATAGATAAAATCCTTCTCTAGAATATCTTCAAAAGAGTTTTTGGTTTTTAGAATTATGAAATCATCTGCTTCTATCTCCTTGGTTATCAGGTGTTCCTTCGTTATCTTTTCATCTGCATTCGTTAAATCGAGAACTTTACATCCAGTTATTACCTGATTAAGATTAAGACTTTCAATCGTATTTCCATCGGGAATCATATGCAGATTGCGATCAAGATGAGTTCCGGTATGAAGATTCATTTCAATCTTACTTTCAAATGCCGATCCGTTAGTAAAATCACTTTCTGTTTTTATAATTGGTCTCTTTGCTTCCTTTCCTTTATAAACCGGCATTTCATGAGTAATCGGCATAGAGATATCATATATTTTTTTAAAACTATTCTTGAAGTCCATATTCATCCCCTTATCATTTTTTATACATTCCACCATTTTCTTCCGTCCTTTGCCAGTAATTCAAAAGCTCGTACCGGTCCCATGGACCCGGAATCATAATTTGGAAAATTAACTTTCTTTTGCTCGCGATATTTTATTATCTGATCTGCCACTGACCAGGCCGCTTCCACCTCATCCCACCGGGAGAATAAAGTTGCATCTCCTCTAAGGATATCATATATTAGTCTTTCATAAGCCTCCGGTGTATTACCCTGTGTTGGGCTTTCATAACTTGTGTCCATCTTAGTTGCTACGATATCATTGTGGGTACTAAAATTCTTGGTATTAAATTGAAAGAAAACACCTACACTCGGTTGAATTCTAAGGACCAGCAGATTAGGTTCCTGAATATTGCGATCCTTAAAATACAGAATATTTGGTAAGTCTTTAAATTGAACTACGATCTCTGCAGATTTGGTTCCCATACGTTTACCGGTGCGGATATAGAACGGAGTTCCTGCCCAACGAAAGTTATTAATATGAAGTTTGAGCGCAACAAAGGTTTCGGTATTAGAATTCGCCGGTACATTTTCTTCTTCCCGGTAACCAACCACCGGTGTACCGTCAATAACACCCTTACCATATTGACCAAACACTACGTTATCTCGTAAAAATTCCGGTGTGATTTCCTCAATCGCTTCAATTACTTTTTGTTTCTCCGTACGAATGGAATCGGTTTTTAGATTCACCGGTGGTTCCATTGCAACCATGGATAAAATTTGCATGATATGATTTTGCAGCATATCCCTCATGGCTCCCGAATGCTCATAATACCCTCCTCTGGTGCCTACCCCCAGTTTTTCTGTGAGGGATATCTGAATATTATCGATAAATTTATTATTCCAGATTGATTCAAATATTGAATTACAAAAACGAAGAACCATAATATTCTGAATCATTTCCTTGCCTAAATAATGATCGATACGATAGATACTGCTTTCATCAAAAACCTCCAACAACTTATTATTAAGCTGCCTGGCAGTCTTTAAATCTTTTCCGAAGGGTTTTTCGATGATAAGTCTGCTCCAGGCATCCTTTTTCTTGCCCATATTACTTTGTTGCAATCCCTGTACGATGGTTTCAAAATACTCTGGTGCAACTGCCAGATAAAAAACTCTGTTTCCGCCGGTATGTGCAGTTTCATCTAGTCTGTCTAAATACTCATTTAGAGCAGTAAATCCTTCTAAATTCGTAAAATCAAATCTATAATAATGAATCATTTTATTGAGTTTTTCCCATAGTTTATCATCAACTTTATTTCTGGAATGCTTCTGAATTGCTTCATGTATTTCACTGCGATACTCTTCCTCTGTTTTATCTCTTCTTCCTACCGATACAATAGAAAACTGTTCAGGTAAGAGACCGTCTAAAACCAGATTATATAAGGCAGGCATCAGCTTTCTATGGGTTAGATCCCCAGTACCACCAAATATTACCAGTATAGCAGACAAATTACCATCTCCATTTTTTAAATTATCATTGTCTATCATAAGCGAATTTCCTCCTTATCCATTGCTTAAATTCCTATCTACCACTTGGTATGATAAATTCCGTCCATATCTATCCTCTGATAAGTATGTGCACCAAAATAATCTCTCTGTGCCTGCAATAAATTCATCGGAAGCTCCTTTGACCGGTAACTGTCATAATAAGCTAAAGCACTGGAAAAAGCGGGCGTCGGTATTCCTGCGGAGATTGCTTGTTTAACAACTTCTCTCCATTCCATCTGATACTGGCCAACAATATCTTTAAAATAGTCCTCCAACAATAGATTAACTAGTTTGTGATTTTTATCATAAGCACTCATAATATGATTTAAAAATTGTGCTCGAATAATACATCCTCCCCGGAATATCTTGGCGATATCTCCAAGTTTTAAATCCCATCCAAATTGTTCAGAGGCCTCCCTCATCAATCCAAAGCCCTGGGCATAGGAGCATATTTTGCTAGCATATAATGCCCGACGTACTGCCTCTGTAAAATCCTTTGATTTTTTATCAAGGTTTTCAGGTCCTTTCAATACTTTACTTGCGTTCACCCTTTCCTCTTTCATGGAAGAAAGATAACGTTCATACACAGCTGTGGTGATAGTAGGAGTAGGCACGCCTAAATCAAGCGATATTTGACCGGTCCATTTACCGGTTCCTTTCTGACCAGCCACATCAAGAATTAAATCCACCAGATATTGCCCTGTGTTGGGGTCTTGTTTTGTAAATATATCAGCGGTAATATCAATCAGATAGCTGTTTAACTCTCCCTTATTCCACTCTTTAAATACTTCATGAAATTCAGGGGGTGTCAAACCAATTACCTTCTTCATGATCAGGTATGCTTCACAGATCAGCTGCATATCGGCATATTCAATTCCGTTGTGAACCATTTTTACGAAATGTCCTGCTCCGTTTTTACCGATATACGTACAGCAGGGTTCGTTATCCACTTTTGCAGAAATGTCTGTTAATACAGGCTCCAGCATCCGATATGCCTCTTCTTCACCGCCAGGCATAATCGCCGGACCTCTTCTGGCACCTTCTTCTCCGCCGGATATTCCTGTTCCTAAAAAATGATATCCCTTCTCTTCCAGCTCTCTACTTCTTCTTATGGTATCTTTATAGTAGGAATTGCCGCCATCCATCAAAATGTCACCTTTTGAAATTAATGGCAACAAATTCTTTATTGTAGCATCAACAGCATCCCCTGCTTTCACCATCATTATGATTTTCCTTGGTGTTTCAAGGGACTCAACAAATTCCTCCAACGAATAAGTTCCTATCAGATTTTTGCCTTGTGCTTCCTTTAATAATTCATCCGTTTTTTGAGCAGAACGGTTATATACCGATACTGAATAACCATGATCTGCTATATTAAGCGCCAAATTTTTTCCCATGACCGCTAAACCAATCACACCAACCTGTTGTTTTATCATATTGCTTTCCTCCATTCTTTCCAGATACGTTTTTTCTTCCAGATGTTATTATTCATTTGTAGGGTCCCCTGTGGATTGTCGTAATATATACGTTAAGAGGGGGATATAAGTCAAACATTTGTCTTATGCCTTGTTTCGATTGTAATTAACAAACAGAGATTTGTAAAATTTCGAATCATAATTTGAATTAATTTATAATTTATATAATTATTATAACATATATTTCTTAATTTTCCATTTTAACCGAATTTGTTATATAACTCTCCCAAATACAACTCAATTATCTTATATTATATACACTCAAATAATGTCATATCCCTCATTACATAAGGTTTCTTTTATCTTATCCATAGGTATCTTTTTTAAAACAGAGCCCTTAGGAAGGGTCATAAATCTTCCTACTGTTTGTAACATCCCCGGTTTCGTTATATCCGTAAAACCCAATTTTGTTAAAACATCCGGAAGCCCCGGATACTCATTGCATAATTCATAAATTGATTTTTTTAAATCGATTACTGCCTTTTGTGTATTATCATTACTTTTCATAATATCATCCTTTTCATTCTTTCGTTCTAATAACCGAAAAGATAATATAGTTATCGTTTTATCATATTATTATCTTATTATGGTGATTTTTCTGTGACTTAAATCACATTTCCAGAATTTATTTCCATACTATAGATCCAGCGAGTGTGAATCCTGCCTGGTTTTTATGGAACTCGTAGCTTTTCTATCGATTTGGGTATGAAAAGTCTTTCTCTAAACTTGGATTCATAGATTTGCACATACATTTTCTTTATTCAGAGTGATGCAAACATAGTTTATTTTTATATCATAAAAAACCGGATTATTAATTATACTTTAAATGTAAGGAACAATTAATAATCCAGCCAATATAATTTATTATGATTGCTATTTTCAACGATAACTTGCATTACCGTTTCGTAAGTACTGATTTAACTAAATGTTAGTATTTCCTTGTTGTCTTAACCTAGAATACTAGTTCATCAAAGATTTCCTTCACTGTTGTCATTTCTTTTAAACGATGGACATTATCTCCGCAAAACACTAAACCACCTTTAATATTCCCTTTTACGGCCTCAATCAGGGCTTTGGTTATACAATAGGGTGTTTCTCTCGGATTACAATGTTCCAGACAATGAAAGCACTTATCAACCGGTATTTTTGCACATCCTACATCTTCCATAAACGATGTCATAATAGCTCTACCCGGCATCCCTACCGGACTGATTACTATTTTAATATCTTCTTTCTTTGCATTAATGTAAGCTTGCTTAAATTCATCACTGGCATCACACTCTTTTGTTACAACGAATCTGGATGATATCTGAACGCCATCTGCCCCTAAAGATAAGGCATGCTTTATGTCTTCTTTATCAAAGATACCTCCGGCAACAACTACCGGTATCTTCTTCTGATATTTATCTTCAAATTCTTTCTTATATTCTATAATACTTCTAATTTCAGAATCATAATCAAGTTCATCAATATGATCTAATTGATCTTTCGAAAAACCTAAGTGTCCTCCGGCACGGGGACCCTCTATGACAATTAGATCTGCAGTGGATTGATATTTCTTATCCCACATCTTAAGTATGACAGAAGCTGCCCTTAGGCTGGAGACAATAGGCGCTATTTTAGTTTTAAATCCCCTCACAAGTTCCGGTAATGTTATCGGAAGTCCTGCACCAGATATAATAAGATCTGCTCCTGCCTCACAGGCTGCCTTAATATACTTCTCATATTGCTTGGTGGCAACCATAATATTAACTCCTATGAGACCACCATTCGCTTTTTCTCTTGCTAGATCAATATGTTTTTTAATAGCAACCAGATTGGTTGGTATTTGACGCTTGTTAAAATCTGGTTCATCATATCCTATTTGGGCTGTTGATATTATTCCAATTCCACCTTCGGCGGCAACCGCTCCTGCTAATCCTGATCTGCTAACACCTACTCCCATACCTCCTTGAATAATTGGAACTTTGGCTATCAAATCCCCTATAACTAATGGCTTCATCATCATATTTCCTCACTCCTTATGTCTATGTTTCAACATTGCGTACTGTTTCAATCTAATTACTTTGATTATCAAACTATTCTTTCTATAATATCCGGTGTCTCCACCGGTATGATATTAATTATAAGCTTATAGGGTGATGTTGTCAATATATTATAGTATATTTTTCTATGTAATGTAGTTTCAATTACTATATCAATACAAATCTTTACAAAGTTGGGAATTAATGAACTGATTGAATAAAGACAATACTTTATATTTATTGATAATTAGTATGTAATGTCTCAGATTAAGTTTTACAACTTATATCTAAGACATTTAATTGATAAAAGTAGAGTGAGGATTGCAAGCTTGTATCTTATCTATTGCTTAGGAATTTTGGAAAGGTGCCAAATCCAATCGGATAAAATATCCTCGGTCATGATGACAGACCGGGCACTCTTTAGGCACTTCTTTCCCCCAATGAACATGACCACAGTTTAAACACATCCAACCAACTTCAACATCGGAAATAAAAAGCTTGTTTTCCTCTAACATTTCCGCAAATCTGGCAAAACGGTCACCATGAGTTTTTTCTATTGCAGCAATTTGATGAAAGGATGCGGCTACCTTGTTAAAGCCCTCTTCTTTTGCTATATCTCCAAAACTTTTGTAAACCGGATCATATTCCTCATATTCATTGTGCTGTGCCATTCGTAAAAGTTTTGCCACATCATCTGCAATATCTACGGGATATGCTCCGTCTACAAGAATGTTTTCACCGGCTAATTCCTTTAGATGATCATAAAATATCTCTGCATGTTCCTTCTCTTGATTGGCTGTAAACCGAAATATTTCGGAAATCACATATAGCTTTTCTTTCTTAGCCTGAGATGCTGCAAAGGTATAACGGTTTCTGGCTTGACTTTCTCCGGCAAAAGCCCTCATAAGATTATCCTTTGTTTGACTTTTCTTAAAATCCGTTGCCATAATTCATAACCTCCAAATAATAATGTATTTTAAGTATACCCAAATATGGTACAAACTCACATTAAATTCATTATATTTATATGAATCCAATATTAATCAAATATTATTTTGTTTTTAGAGGAGGTTAAATATACATATTTATAGAAAAACACCATTAATTTCTTCAGATAATGAAAATAAGATATACGACATTATCTGATGCCCAAAAATTCTTCGTGCTCGTTACTTGTTATCTGGGATCATAGTCTTTCAGCAATATATTATTCTCCAGATGAATATGCTGGTGTAGATCCTTCTCCAATTCCTCCAGCATTGCATAGGCTCTTTCATAGGTTCCACATGCATCATCAGGGACCTTGTAATCATTGGTTGCTGTACGGAGTTTTTCCAGGATTTTTCCAGCCGCTTCATGCTCGCCAATAATATCTGACGACAAATGGAGTATTTCATGCTGGTTTTTATAATCCTGATAGAGTGCAGGGAACAACATGGTCTCTTCTTTTAATAGATGCTGCTCTAAATCTGTTTTTAGACCTCCAAACAGACGATATACCTCAAAAAGCTCCATATGATTTTTTCCATGAACTCTTAGAATGGTATTAAGAATTTCTGCAATATCCGGTAGCGCTCTACGTAGATAGCTGTGATGGGTATCTTCAATATAGGAGGATAAAGCCAGGGAATTCATCTCATTAAAGTTTTTGTTGCTTTCATATTCACTCTTACGAACCTCCTGTGCTAGTCTTATTCTCTCATAAATCTCTGTTTCATTAATTCCTTGCTCTGCAATAACATCTGCCAGTTTTCTATGGCCTCCACAGCAAAAATCAATGTTAAAGTCTTTAAAAATATCAGTTGCCTGTGGAAGTTCAGCTACCACACTTCCGATTGTTGCATTTCGATCAAGTAAATTCATCATAAATCTTCCTCCTTAAATCTGTAATACGTTTTCTTGTTATGATGTTAGTATAAATGCATCAAAAGCAAGTTTCTGTGATTGCAATCAAAAAAAAGACAAATTGGTTCCCCAATTCATCTTTTACGGCAAATTCTTTAATAGCCTGCTCCGGCAAGTAGTTCAATGGCTTGCATATTCGGAATAAGAATCTCCTTATTATTAACCGAACGTATCAGTCCTTCGTTTTCTAACTGTCCTAGTTTTCTACTTAAGGTTTCTCTGGCTACTCCAAGGTAATTTGCTATCCCTTCTCTGCTAAGTGGCAGATGGATTAATGTACCCTCATTTGTCTTTGTGGAATATTTCGTTGCAAATTCCAAAAGGATTCCTCCCACCCTGGTATCTACATTCCTTACACCCATACTTTGTAAGGCTGTCTCCAGTCTTGCCATCCTTCCAGAAAGCTCCTCAATAATCTTAACGGCTATTTCAGGATAACTGTATAATAGTTTCTGAAATTGTCCCCTGGATAGGATACAGGTATTAACCGGTTGTAATGCTTCCACTGAAAAAGTAGCTGTCTTATTACCAAGTAAATTCTGTTCTCCAAAAAAGTCACCTTCCGAAAAGACATATAATATTTGTTCTCTTCCATCCGGTGTGTTTTTATAAGCCTTGGCACTACCTTCATTGATAATAACAACTGAATCAGTATAATCTCCATCAAAGAGTATCGTTTCACCTTTTTTATAATCCCGATGATTGATTAAACTCGCAATTTTTCCAACATCCTCTTGATTTAATGTTGAAAATATCGGAACCTTACGAATACATAATTCGTTTCTACAGTTATTGCAGTTGCATGTCTCTGTCACTAAAGTACCTCCTCTTTAAGAGTATAAGTATATTCTAAGTAAATAGGATTAACAACTCGTTCTTTCAAAATTTTATGTATGTTCATTATTAATTTATTGTATGGTATCAGTGATTTGTGTCAAGCCACAATCAATATTTAATAACATTATAAGAAAAACAACAATTATAATGTATCCACACATAGTCTAGTATGTCAAAAAAAATATTTATCGTCAAGTACCTGCTTTTTAAATTATACTTAAGTGAAGCAAATTTTTTATGGGGCTGTAAAAAATGTATCTAGCAGAGATTATGGCTTACCTCACACACAGGTTGAAGGACATGTTATTGATTTTTTATGTCCCCAATCGAACATGTTTGTTCGATTTAGACATACCAAAATCAATAACATGTCCTTCAAACAGCATATTACGGTAAAATCATAACCCCTGCTTATCCATTTTTTGCAGCCCATCTTTACCTTTTCTATATATTAAAAAATAGACTAATATAGGCTCAATACAATAAAAAACCACATTCTCTTTCCTATATGAACTGGCCCTCATGAGTTAGGCTGATATGATCCCTCTTAACTTGACAGGAGACATATCAGGCCTATAATCTTATAGGGGTTAGTTCTTTAATCTAAGAGTAATATGGTTTTTTATTGTCATTGTATTATTTTGTACCTTTCATAAAATGCAGTATTTTTATTCCAGTCCCTATTCATAACTTTCATAAGAAATAACTGTAATTAATGAATGAAACATACATTTATCTTATTAACTTTAAGCCTGATGATATTTCTCACTATAATGATGAGCCTGTTCCAGCATCATATCCTTCACCTTCATCAGACGGATCTGAGTACTACGCTCATTCTCATCCAGCTTCATTTTAATAAACTTAATTTTCTCCTTCATTTCCGGAATCATAACATGCTCTAAGGCATTTACACGCCTTCTCGTCTTCTCGATTTCAGCGGCCATCAGTTGACAGGATTTTTCAATCTCAGCCAGACGAAGCATATCCGGGAGGATATCCTGCAGGGATTTTACCGCATCATCAAGGTCACTGGAGGTAAAGGCAAAACCGTAAGGATAGATATCATTGGCATCCGGTGTCTTTGTCTTATACTCAAATTCCGGTATCTCAACACTCATTACATTACGTCTCTGGCTTTCTAAGAAAACCTCCTGTCTCGGTGCCATCAAAGCTACGTTTAGTATCTCCTCCGGCATCGCGGATCTGGCCAGAACAAAATTTTTGTTCGCAGCGTTAATCCCTTTCTCGACCTTTTCCCTGAGAGTTTTGTTCTCTCTAACCATATCAAGGAATTGCCGCATCAGTTCATCCCGTTTATCCTTTAAAAGCTTGTGTCCACGGGTAGCTGTTGCCAGCTTCTTCTTTAATCTGGTCAATTCCATTCGGGTCGGATTTATATGTGCCTTAGCCAAAGTGTAGCACCTCCTTTAAAACTTGCCGTAATACTGATCAAGAAACTCGTCCTTTATTCTCTTAAGCTCAGTTCTCGGCAGAATGGATAACAGCTTCCAGCCAAGGTTTAGGGTATCCTCTATATCACGATTTGTATTATAGCCCTGGGATACATATTCATGTTCAAAGGCATCCGCAAATTTCGCATATAATTTATCAATATCCGTTAAGGCTGCTTCACCAAGTACTACCATAAGCTCCTTCGCTTCCTTACCACGGGCATAGGCTGCAAAGATCTGGTTCATGGTATTAGCATGATCCTCTCTGGTCTTGCCTTTACCGATACCCTTATCCTTTAGACGGGACAGGGAAGGTAATACATCAATCGGTGGCTGCGCTCCCTGACGGTAAAGTTCACGGCTTAAGATAATCTGCCCTTCGGTAATATAACCGGTTAAGTCAGGGATCGGATGGGTCTTATCATCCTCGGGCATAGTTAAGATAGGAATTAAGGTGATACTTCCTGCTCTGCCCTTCTTACGTCCCGCTCTTTCATATAGAGATGCCAAGTCGGTATACATATATCCCGGATAACCACGACGTCCGGGAACCTCTTTACGGGCTGCGGATACCTCCCGTAAGGAGTCTGCATAGTTTGTAATATCCGTTAAAATTACCAGAACATGCATATCCTTTTCAAAGGCTAAATATTCTGCTGCGGTAAGAGCCATACGAGGTGTAGAGATACGCTCTACCGCCGGGTCATTTGCTAAGTTAATGAACATAACGGTACGGTCAATCGCACCGGTTTCTCTAAAGGATTCCGTGAAGAAGTTCGCTTCCTCGAAGGTAATACCCATAGCGGCAAAAACAACCGCGAAGGGTTCTGTCGTTCCTCTAACCTTAGCCTGACGGGCAATCTGAGCTGCCAGTTCCGCATGAGGTAGACCGCTGGCTGAGAAGATCGGAAGCTTCTGTCCACGAACCAGGGTATTCAGACCGTCAATGGCAGATACACCGGTCTGGATAAACTCCTGGGGATAGTTTCTTGCCGCTGGGTTCATAGGAAGACCGGCAATATCAAGACGCTTCTCCGGTAAAATCTCGGGACCATTATCCATTGGACGTCCAAGACCGTCGAATACACGGCTTAGCATATCTTCCGATACACCCAGCTCCATGCTTCTTCCGAGAAAACGAACTTTACTGTTGGACATATTAATACCGGCTGAGCTTTCGAATAACTGAACCAGAGCATTGCTACCGTCAATTTCAAGAACTCTACAGCGGCGTTTTTCGCCGTTCGCCAGCTCAATTTCAGCCAGCTCGTCAAAGGCTACATTTTCAACACCTTGTACTAACATAAGAGGACCTGCTACCTCTTGTATGGTTCTATACTCCTTAGGCATTAGGCTTCCTCCTTTACTAACAGAGCATCAATCTCTTTATTTAAATTAAGAATAATATCATCATATTCTTGTTCAATCTTATCTATACTAATATATTTAAACCGTCCGATTCTCTCTCTAATTGGAAGATTTACCAGATCCTCGATATTAACACCCTTGTTAAGGTAACTAAGCGAGATGTCATAATATGCGAGAACCAGCTCCATCATCAGATACTGCTTTTTAAGATCTGTATAGGTATCGATCTCATGGAAGGCATCCTGATGTAAAAAGTCCTCACGGATGGATCTTGCCGCTTCCAACTTTAAACGGTCCGGAGCGGATAAAGCATCCATACCGACCAGTTTAACGATTTCATCCAGTTCTGCCTCATCATTTAGCATACGCATCAGTCTTGTTCTTAAATCCATCCATTTCTCACTGACATTTGCATTAAACCATTTGCCCATATTATATAAAGAGTAACTGGTCAACCAGTTAATCGCCGGGAAATGTCTTCTGTAAGCTAAGTTTGCATCAAGACTCCAGAACACCTTAACGATACGAAGAGTTGCCTGAGATACCGGCTCAGAGATATCACCACCGGGAGGAGAAACCGCACCAATGGCTGATAACGCACCTTCTCTTCCGTCCTTACCAAGGGAGATAACCCTTCCTGCTCTTTCATAAAACTGTGCCAGACGGCTGGCAAGATATGCAGGATAACCTTCTTCACCAGGCATTTCCTCAAGACGTCCTGACATCTCACGAAGAGCCTCTGCCCAACGGGAGGTGGAGTCTGCCATTAAGGCTACAGAAAAGCCCATATCACGGAAGTATTCTGCAATCGTAATACCTACATAGATGGAAGCCTCACGGGCCGCAACGGGCATATCAGAGGTGTTTGCAATTAGTACTGTTCGTTCCATCAAAGATTTTCCTGTCTTAGGATCCTTAAGTTCCGGGAACTCGTTTAAAACGTCAGTCATCTCGTTACCTCGTTCACCGCAGCCGATATATACCACGATATCAGCCTCTGCCCATTTAGCCAGCTGATGCTGAACTACGGTCTTACCGCTTCCGAAAGGACCAGGAACCGCTGCAACACCACCTTTTGCAATCGGGAATAAGGTATCAATAACCCTTTGACCGGTTACCAGAGGTTTATCCGGAGATAATTTCTGCTTATAAGGTCTACCGACACGAACAGGCCACTTCTGCATTAAAGTAATATTCTCTGTCGTACCATCTTCTTTTTCAACGACTGCGACGGTATCGGTTACGGTAAACTCACCGGATTCGATGGATTTTAAGGTACCTTGGATACCGTTAGGAATCATAATTTTCTGGGTTACAATATCGGTTTCTGCAACCGTACCGATAATATCACCGGCTTCTACTGCATCGCCTTTTTTTGCAGTCGGTACAAACTTCCATTTTTTATCTCTGCTTAAGGAGGGTATCTCTACACCCCTCTTAAGATTCGTTCCAGTAGCTTCCATGATATCGACCAGAGGACGTTGAATACCGTCAAAGATGCTTCCGATTAATCCGGGTCCTAATTCAACGCTTAAGGGTGCACCGGTAGATTCTACCGGTTCTCCCGGTCCGAGTCCGGAGGTTTCTTCATAAACCTGGATGGAAGCCTGGTCGCCATGCATTTCAATGATTTCACCGATCAGACGATGGGAACTTACACGAACCACATCGAACATATTGGCATCGCGCATACCCTCTGCAACTACCAACGGACCGGCAACTTTCTTTATGGTGCCTTTGCTCATTTTCATTCACCTGCTTTTTTTAATTATCGTTATTAAATATAATATCAGAGCCTACTGCTCGTTCCACTGACTTCTTTACGTTACGCATTCCAAGACCCGTATTACCCGAAACTCCCGGTATTGGAATGATTGCCGGAAGATATTCGCTTGTATAGCGATCAATTTCTTCTTCCAACGCTAGCTGCAATGCCTCTGTGATATAGATAACGCCGTATTGTCCGTCATCCAATGTTTTCAAAGTCTTTGCTGCTTCTTCGGCATTTTTAACCGGGAAGGTATCCAAACCTAAGGCTGCAAAACCGTAAATACTGTCTCTGTCTCCTAATACCGCTATCTTATACATACATTTCCCTCAATCTTTCCCGGATCGAATCATCCGAAATATCGTTACGCTTACCGGAAAGTAGGATTCGAACCGTTTTTATCTCATTCTCGCGAGCCAGAATATAGGCTGCCAGAGGGGATATAGTAAACGGATTTGATTTTTGAGGACGGATATGTTTTATAATCAGGTTGTCACACCAACGTTCAAAGGCGGAGGGAGATTCCTTTAAGGCTGAAACTGCATCTGCATAATCCGTTGTACTGAGATAATTACAGATTTCCTCTTCTCCACCCAGAGCTGCCACAGTTAGTTTCCTGATATCCAGGCTTTCGCATTCAGCAAGGGCTCGCTCAATAAAGTTTTTGTCTTTACCTGTTTTTACACTGCGTAGTGCTATCTTAATATCAGAAGAAGCAACCTTTAGCTCCGCATATAGGGAAAGGAGCTCATTGCCCGAAGCTTTTCCCTCTTGATAGATCGTTTCCAGGGCAACTTTATCTAAAATAATATCACATAATTGGCTGTCACCCGTATGCAGCTGTATCTGATATGCTTCCTCAGCACAGGCGCTCAAATGGGGTGGCAGCTGTGAAAATTCATGTTCCTTCACTGCCCGATAGATAAGCTCCGGTTTTATGGTACCATGGGAGATGTAGATATCTGTAATTTCCGAATCCATGTAAACCTGCTTAATGGCTGCCTTCAGATTATGAAAATCATTGCCGATAAGGAAAGTATGGAATACGGACATATCCTCAACCAGTTCATGCATCAGTTCCCAGGTTTTCTCATGTTCTGCATTCAAAAGTTGCTCTGCATTTTCATCCTCAGATTTACCCCAGCCTTTATCGGTTAACAGACGCAAACATTCTTTTTCGCTTTTACAGTTCATAAGCTGTTCAATATCCGATTTACTAAGCAGCGAAAGCTCTTTGGAACGGATTCTCGCAACGGCATATGTGTATTGCTGTTCAGTCATGTCTTCACCCTTTCTCTGGTCTATTATTCATATAAAAATGCATTTACTTTATCCTGCAGATCTTCCTTCGCTGCACTAAATAAAGCATCAAAGGAACAGTTCTCTTCTATATCACCATAAACCAATACAAAACCACCGTCCAAGCTTCTTACTTCTTTTGATACGGTCAGGGATGCTCCCTTTTTATCAGTCAATGCTTCTTTAATCATGGTATCAAAATTCTTAGGAATACGCTTATAATCCTTAGATGAGAATAATATCTCACCGGATTGACCGCCCAAAGCAAATTTTTGTACCATACGAATAATCACATCAAAATACTCTTTATCCGGCAGGTTTAATAATGAGGTCCTGGCACTTTCTATCACTTTACCGATGTTCTGCTGTTTCGCATCCAGAATTAGCTTCTTCTCCTGCAGTTTAGCCGCAGAATCTGCCCGTTTCAGGAGTTCTTTAACATCAGCATCGGATTTTCTCGCTATTTCGGCGCTGTTTTTATCCGCTTGTGCTTTTGCCTCATTCATAATTTCTGTCGCTTCCTTTTCAGCTTCGGAAATTACTTTTGCTGCAGCAGCCTTCGCATCCTCCTCAATAGCCTTTAAAATCTTTTCTAATCCAGTCATTGTTAAACTCTCCCAACTGTTAAATGTTTAAATTACCTACTCCTGTAATTGCTAAAATTGAAATCAGTAACGCAAAAATCGCATAGGTCTCAACCATGATAGGGAAAAGCATTGCCTTACCGAACTGCTCCGGTCTTTTCGCAACAACACCGATACTTCCTACAGATGCCTTTGCCTGGCTTACTGCGGAATAATAACCAACAATAGCCATTGGCAGACAAGCAGCAAAGTATAAAAGACCCTTAGCAAATGTTACTTCAGCGCCGCCACCACCAATAACACCAATTTGAGTTAAGGTAATGAACGCAATTAACAGACCATAGATACCCTGAGTACCGGGAAGAAGCTGTAAAATTAAAACCTTACCGAATTTACCCGGATCCTCTGTTACAACACCGGCAGCCGCCTGACCACCCATACCAACCGCAATAGCGGAACCAATACCTGCCATTAAAGCAGCTAAAACTGCACCTAGCAAAGCTAATACTATTCCTAACGTATTAATATCAAACTTCATTTTTCATCTTCTCCTTGAATTTGTAATATTTTGTTTTTACACTAAAAGGCTTAAACTCTCTTCCTCCGCCTTCATAAAACTTACCAAAAAATTCAACATATTGTAAACGATTCGTATGCACATAGGCTCCCAGAGCATTAATTCCTAAATTCACCGTATGTCCTACGACAAATATAATTAAGAATATCACCGGTCCTAAAGGTCCTCCACCGGCCATACCGGCCATCTGATTGATAACCATACCAATAACTCCGGTAGCTAGACCAAGTGCTAAAAGACGGGAATAAGATAATACATCACTCAAATAACCCGAGATACCATATAACTCAAAGATACCTTTTAGTATCCTTTTGACCGGATTCTTTGAGGCACGACCACCGGTCAATATAATTCCTAAAGAAGCTAATAGAGCCGTAATACTTGCACCATTAACCAGTCCGGTAGGCATATTAATATTTAAGCTAAAGATGTTCTTAATCATATCCATTGATAGTAAAACTATGATGGCACTGATTAATAGTACGAACCAAGTTACTACATCATATAATATTGATTTATAATCTTTAATAAGAATTAATTGATAAAATTTCATTCCGATACCGGCAAATAAATGAATGATACCAAAAACCAAAGAAAATGCCAACATTCGCATCGGCTGACTCATAGGTGTAAACCAGAGGGGTTCAATCACCACGGTTCTGCCAAAATAGGTCTCCGCTATTACGGTAACAATATCACTGAAATAACTGCCAAACATAGCACCCCAGAACATTGTTGAAATACCGCAGTATAAAAACATCTTAAGAGAACCCTTGTTGGAGGTTTCCATCGTGTCTTTAAACTTTATTAGTAAGATGGCACAAGCCAATGTAATGATACCGCCATATCCCACATCAGAGAGCATCAATCCAAACAATAAATAATAGAATAAGGACATTACCATGGTTGGGTCAACTTCTCCCTTACCCGGGGGACTATAAGCCGCTACGACTCCTTCCAGAGGTTTGGAGAATCCGATATTATCAAGAAGCACCGGAACCTCGTCATCCTCAGAGGGATCTTCAAGCTCTACCGAAACCAAGAATTTTGCACTTAATTCCTCTGAAACCTTAAGAGCATCTCGCTTCGGAATATAGCCTTGTAGAACAAATACATTTTTCGATTGCAGTACATGACCGATAACCTCATATTTTTCAGCTCTCATCGTATCATAGTCTTGTAAGAAGAGTAAATCTTCCTTCTTATCTGCATAGGATATTATTTCATCCTTCGCCTTGTTAATGGCTTCATTGGCTTTTTTTATCCTGTCTTTTAATATCTCTAGCTGTTCCGCCGGAGCTTTATTAAAAGTGGAACTTGGATGGGTAAATTCCATCCCTCTTAATACATCATACACTGCATCGGCTTTATCCTTAGGACTAAGCACAAAAATACAGGTCTGATCTTTTGTTGCACTTACAATATCTACATTAAGTGGTGTAAAATCAGCCAACCTCTCATAGATAGCATCCATCGTCCAAAGATCCGGTAAAGTACCGATGAATGCTTTTGTATACCTTGTACCACTAAAATTCATTGGTATATCAAAGGTAATCCAAGGAGTTAACATCTCAACTTGAGTATCTAGTTTCAGGATTTCGCCTTTTTGTTCAGCAATTTCCTTTGACAAAGCAATAATGCGATGGGCAATTCTTAATGTGTCATCATGTTTATCAAAAAAATCATCATACACATCTGTTGAAACCTCATGTCGTCCGTTTAAGGAAGCAAGCATGGATTTCTTTTCAGGAACATAAGTATCTAAAATAGAGACTGCATCTCTGGCTACAGAAATTGTTTTTTCAAAACCATTCTTTGCTACCGATACATCCATTTTTTGAAATACATTGTCCGTATTGTCCATATCCTCTATTTCAATTACGCCGCGTCGCTGTAATAATTCAAGGATCTGTTTTCGCTCCTTCTTGAGCGCACATAAAAAGATACGCTGCATTTGCAGCACTGCCATAACAAGTACACCTCCTTTGCCGTAATTTAGTCAAAAATCTAAGTCGGTTAAATGACCTCGGAAATAACCAGCTTAATTGCAGCCTTTTCTTTGTCTTTTAACATTTCATTCATTAACATTATTTCTTTCTCGGCTTTTAATTTCGCCGCTTCTACCATCTCTGCTCCCCTAAGTTCTGCGTCTTTTAGAGCTTTTGCCGCTTTATCCTGGGCTTCCTTAGTCATGGAAGAAATTAAATTTGTCGCTTTTTGCTGTGCTTCCATAAGAATGGCATCTTTCTTAAGGTTAGCATCCTTTTCAATTTGAGCTGCATTAAGTTCAGCCTGGCGGACAGCTTGTACTGTTTCTTTTGCCATTTACTCACCTCCGGGATTCATGATATTGCCAAATTGCACGCCTAACATATTATATCTCATTATATTATATTATTCAACAACTTATCTAATTTCATTTACGATTCTTTGGAATGTTTGATAATAATATTCTATACATTTCTTTTATTTGGGAGTTTGTTATACTTTTGTACAAACATTTCATACAATCAATAAATAAACCTTGTGATTTTTATCTAAAACTCAATGATTAATCTAATTCTATTGAAATACTCGAATCAGCTCTCAATATAAAATGAAAAAAACCGACCTCAATTCCTTAACGGAAGATAGATCGGTCTTTTACATTATTTTATTCCACTGCCAAATCATTCATATAATTATATCATTGTAATCTCTTTGAGGAGTTCACGCCGCAAAGAAAATAGGCATTAAGGAATAAACAACTTTTTTCTATGGTTATAACATGGTCAGTTGATTTCAGTATAACATTAATATCATATAATAATCTGTTGACACATGGATATCGTAAATCGAATATTGCTTTATTTACTTTACGCTTAACGTTTTCTTCCCTGCTCTTTTATCTCGTCAAACCGTATTATTTCGTTTTTATAGAATAACTCCCCGTCATCTAATGAAAATTATGAAATAATAGGTTTAAAAACACGTAGATTATAAGCTTGGAGTATTATGTTCCCGTTTTATCAAACAATATTAGCTCCCCAGTAATATTGCTACGGGTGCATATGTCAGAACCCTAAATTTATTTATATATGATATTAATATGGAACCTTTCGGTTACCTTATACCTTCTAAATTATGTATCTATATCCTAGTCCAATGAGAGGTTTATTCTATCATTATTGCAGATATTCAGTTGCCTCGAAAAATCGCTGAAATTTCTGGCTAGCGGGTATTAAATATATCTAGTTTGCATATATTGCGTATATCAGCTCACCTGAGCCGCTGTGACTGAATAATCACATAACATGTCTGACCATTATAACCACGTATTACCTCTCTCTTTTCTATATCAAATAATATTTGTATTTACTTATGATTTAAATTCTTAACTGAATTCCCAGCAAGAACTTTACCTTCCACAACCACCCTTTCTATAATTGTTGCTTTCGGATTTTCAATTAAAGCAATCAATTTTTCGGCTGCACTTCGTCCCAAAGCTTTCGTATTCTGTTGCAAGGTTGTAATTTTGGGATCGAGTACCTGAGACAACAAAATTCCGTCGTATCCTGCTACAGATATATCCTCCGGGATCCGAAGACCATTCTCTTTTATTGCATTAATTCCTCCTATACAGGAAAAATCATCAGGGAAAATAATACAAGTCGGTCTATCCTTTAAGGCCAGTAACTTCTTAGTCAACTTAACAGTAGTATCCGGGTCATGATAGATTCCGCTGACCACATATTCATCAGGTACTTCAATTCCTAACTCCCCTAAGGTTTTATAATAACTACCAACACGATTCTGTGTAACGGAAGAATCTGCTCCATGAATGTAAGCAATTTTTGTATGACCCATCTCGTAGATATAAGTAATCAGATCTCGCATACCCTTAACATTGTCTGAGGTAATTGCTGTTCTGTTATCAAAGACATGATCAATGGTTACGACAGGAAGATCTCCCCGAATTAATTCTATTACATCGGGGTCAGAGAAATCGATACAAGCAATTACTACGCCATCCACACCACGATATTTACTATGCTCATAATAAGACATAGTCTTCTGTCCCATATATTTATTAATAAATGTTATATCATAACCTTTTTTTTCTGCTTCAACTTTAAAACTGTTAAGAACATTATTAAAATATTCATGGGTTAAACCGCTTTGAGCCTCATCCATAAATAAAACTCCCAGGTTATACGTCCGGTTTGTTTTTAATGCTCTTGCAAAAGAATTCGGTAAATACCCCATCTCCTTTGCAACTTTTCTAATATTTTCTTTTGTTATCTGCCCAATATCACTATGATCATTTAAAGCCTTACTTACGGTTGCAACCGAAACGCCACATCTGATTGAAATATCTTTAATAGAAACCACACTTAACTCCTTAATCTATGTTATTTCAAATAATATTTACTTAATCGTTTTCTTTCGTATACGGCACAGCATATTATACAATTTGTTAATGATTTTTCTGCCATTATTACTACTTATAACTAAATCTTATAAACTTTCCTATAGAAATCTCTATGGAGAAGTTACTACCTCTTTACTTAAAGCTCAATTATCTGTGATATGTCACAATTCAATCTTAAACCTTTTCGGTAATTATTGCAAGTATTTTTTAATTTAATTTATATTTTTAACTTAATCGTTTTAGTTTTAAATTCATATTAAATAATTATTGATCCATTCATATAATAACCCTATAGAATAATTTTCACTGTATTTTTTTTATATTGCATGAAAATTTTGTACAAAATAACTATAGCTTTTTTTCATAAAAGGGGTAAGATTATATATGTCAATAAAACTCGTGTTATGTAAAGCTAGCCATCTTCTCTTGTAATATTTATAAATAACTAATATCGTGACGATAAGGTCAGCCTCTGTGCTGACTTTTCGCAAATGTAAAAGTACCGTAACAATCAATCAGTATTACGATGTTACGGTATTATGCCGAAACTTAAGTAATCCTAGGATAATCAACAAAAATCCTATAGATTTTCAAAACGATAAACCTAATATATTGAGAGAAAGGAGAATGTTTTATGGAAAATACAATTGTTAAGTTGTTTGAAATAGAAGAAAAAGCCAATCTAATCATCAAGAGGGCTAACGAAGAAAAAATCAGGTTACACGATGCCTTTGAACAGGATATCAAACGCATGGAAGAAAAAGTTGCTGCTGACAATTATAATAAGATACGCAATTTTCAACTACAGACGGACAAAGAACTGACCAAAGAAAAGAAATCAATAACAGAAAAGAGCGAAAAACACCTAATCGAACTGGATGACATATACAAAGAACATCACAAAGATTTCGTAGATAAGGTTTTTGAGAATATAATCATGTCATGATCAACCCGTTTATTTCGAGTTTTCATCGTAATCAAAGTGATTCACTTGTTGTTATTAAGCTGTTGAATGTGCAGCGTGGAGGTTGTTATGAAACACTTTTTATCCTTTAGTGGTATTAATACCAAAGTAAAAGCTATGGGTGCAAAATTAATCAGTCCGGAGGAATTTAAAACAATAGCTAATCTCGAAGCTGTTTCGGATCTAATAGCTTTCCTTAAAAATCATCCCGGATACCGGGAAATTTTTGAACGCTATGATGAGCATGAGCTTCACAGGGCAGATGCTGAGCGAATTATCTCTGTTGGTTTATATCTGGATTATGCTAAACTATATCGTTTTGCCAATGATATGCAACGTAAGGATCTGGAATTATTCTTTTTCCGCTATGAAGTGACGATACTGAAAAATTGCATTCATAATATATACAGTTCCAATCGTTCCTTTGATTTATCGTTGTTTGAAGCGTTTTTTAACAAACATTCTGATTTAAATGTTACGGCTCTTGCCGCTTCCCAATCGATGGATGAATATATTAACCATCTAAGAGGAACACAGTACTATCCATTGCTTGTGAAGCTGCAAAACTCCGGTAATGTTACAACCTTTGATTATGAAATGCATCTGGATATCTACTTTTTTAAAAAGACATGGAAATTAAAAGACAGGGAATTAGAGGATCAAAGCCATAAAGCTTTTACTCACAGATTAGGAACCGAGATAGACCTGCTTAACATTATGTGGGTTTTTCGTTCCAAATCAATGTATCATATGCCCTCATCTGATATATATTCATTTATTATACCTGTAAATTACAGGCTGACAAAGGAGCAACTGCATCGATTAGTCGAATCGGCTACCCTGGATGAATTCATGAATATTTTAAAAACCACACATTATAACTCATTTGCAGGATCCCTTCATGATGGCACCATGGAACACGTTTATAGAAATATAATCACTAAGATATATAGAAATAATAAGATTAATTATCCTTCTTCTATGGCTACCGTGAACAATTATATTCATGAAAAGGAAGCAGAGATTAACCGATTGACCACAGCTTTAGAATGTATCCGATATGGCTTAGATCCACAGGTCAAACTTAAATATATATTACAATAATATAATCGGAGGTGAAACAATTGATAGAAAAAATGAAGTTCCTTAGTATTACCGGACCCAAAAGTGATTTTGATCGCGTAGTAAATATTTACTTGAATAAATATGATATTCATTTAGAAAATGCTTTATCAGAACTAAGTGCTGTGCACGACTTAAAGCCTTTTGTTGAAATAAACCCTTACAAGGATTTATTGTTAAAATCCGAGGATCTGGTGAAGCAGATTAAAGTCCACAAGCCATCCAAAGAATTCTCTATGACCCCTTCCCAAGCATCCGAGATTATTAATCATACTCTTGAGATGCTAAAGGATTTAGATCAGCAAATGAAAGATTTAAAAGAACAACAATCCCATTATACCGATTTGGTTAATCAGATTGAGCCTTTCAGGCATTTTGATTATGATATCAATAAAATCCTCAATTTAAAATTCATAAAGTTCCGCTTCGGAAAGATTTCGCATGAATTTTTTAATAAGTTTTCCCGCTATGTATATGATAACCTAAATTCCCTCTTTTTTGAGTGTGACAGTGACAGGGATTATGTATGGGGAATATATTTTGTTCCTGCCGCTCATTCCGTGAAAATTGATGCAATCTATGCTTCCCTTCATTTTGAAAGAATTATACTTTCAGACGAATATGAGGGAACACCTGAACAAGCCTATCGTAAGGTACTTGCGAAAAGAAATGAGATAAGTCACAAACTCTCTGCTGTATCGAAAAACATACAGGATATATTAAATCAAAGGGCGGATGAACTGTTAACGGCACATAGTACCTTAATCACTTACAACAATAATTTTGATTTACGTAAACTTGCTGCCTGTACGAAGGAAGGAAAAAAACAAGTCTTTTATATTCTTTGCGGATGGATTACACAAAAGGATGCTGATTTGATCATAAAAGACACAGAAACAGATCCGAATATTAATATCATTATTGAGGAGGGACAGGAAAGCGAAACGACTAAGCCTCCTACCAAACTAAAAAACAAGAAGGTGTTTAAACCTTTTGAGATGTTCGTAAAAATGTACGGTTTACCTGCATACAACGAAATTGATCCTACCTCCTTCGTAGCAATTACGTATTCCCTGATCTTCGGTATCATGTTCGGAGATGCCGGTCAAGGTTTGCTATTGGCACTGGGCGGTGCTCTTCTCTATAAGTACAAAAAAATGGCAATCGCCGCAATCATATCCATGGCCGGAGTTTTCTCCATTGTATTCGGTTTTTTGTATGGAAGTATATTCGGTTTTGAAGACTTGATCGAACCGATCTGGCTTTCTCCAATGCATAATGTCATGACTGTATTATTAACTTCCGTAGGCTTTGGAGTTGCATTAATCATGATTGCTATGATTTTAAATATTATTAATGGTATAAAAGAGCGAAGAATTAGTAAGGTTTTATTTGATACAAACGGTGTTTCCGGTCTCGTTTTTTACATCGCTGCCATCACCTGTGTTGCTCTTCTTATGACCGGACGGACCTTACCAGCCACTATACTATTAATCATCTTCTTCGGTATTCCCTTACTATTAATCTTTTTTAGGGAACCGTTAGAACGTTTTATCGAAAAAAAAGCTCATTTCTTTCCTGAGCATAAAGGCATGTTTTTTGTTGAATCATTCTTTGAACTTTTTGAAGTATTACTTAGTTATGTAACCAACACGATTTCATTCCTTCGTATCGGTGCTTTTGCATTAAGCCATGCAGCTATTATGGGAGTTGTTATGCTGTTGGCAGGAGTAGAAACAGGTGATCCGAATATTATCGTAATTATATTAGGTAATCTCTTTGTTGCTGCTATGGAGGGTCTGATTGTTGGTATACAGGTTCTGCGTTTAGAGTTTTATGAGATGTTTAGCCGTTTCTACAAAGGAACCGGTAAAGAATTTAAACCTTACAAAAATAAATAATCATCTATCAGGAGGATAAAATCATGTTATTGAAAGTTACTATCATCGCTGCTTTAATCTTAAGTATTGTAATTCCGTTTGGCTCATTTTTATTTCGTCGTAAAAAAACAAAAGGTGGCTTTAAAGCAACCTTGGCCTTTAATAGTTTTCTATTCTTTAGTACCTTAATCATTGCAGATATTTTACTTTTTACCGGAAAAGTTTCAGCCGCTGAAGCAGAGGCGGTAGCCGAAGCTTCTGTAGAAGGCTGGAGATATATGGCGGCTGCACTTGCTACCGGATTATCCTGCATTGGTGGCGGTATTGCAGTAGCGAATGCTGCTTCTGCTGCTTTAGGAGCAATTAGCGAGGATTCCTCTATTATGGGTAAAGCTTTAATCTTCGTTGCCTTGGCTGAAGGTATTGCTCTTTATGGTTTAATTGTATCCTTTACGATACTTGGATAATGAAAGGAGTTTCCATATGCGCATGTTTTTGATCAGCGACAATGTTGATACTTATACTGGAATGCGACTGGCCGGCGTAGACGGAGTTGTAATCCATTCCAGAAAGCACTTAAAGGAACAACTGGATAAAGCAATTGCTGATAAAACCATTGGAATACTGCTGATTACAGAAAAATTCAGCCGAGAATTTCCCGATATTATCGATGATATAAAATTAAATAGAAAGCTTCCCTTAATTGTAGAAATTCCTGATAGGCATGGAACCGGTCGTAAGCCGGATTTTATTACTTCTTATGTAAATGAGGCAATCGGCCTTAAATTATAGTAATTTAATTTTTTAGAACATGATATGAAATTGGTCAAATAAGAAACTAAGGCGTATTTCATAGTAAGGAGATAAGTTATGGATCCAAACGAAAAGTTAGATAATTTTTATACCGCAGTTATCGACAGTGCTACTGCACAAAGTATAGAAATTATAGAAGATTATAAAAAAACTCTTCAAAAAATTTATAATGAGAGAAAGCAGGCGGCACAGAAAAAAGCACAGAACACATATCAGATTGAAACAGATAATATTATTCGTGAGAAAAACCGTAGATTGTCCGGTGATATTCTTGAATCAAAGCGTAAAGTATTAGAAAAAACCTCGTTACTTACGGATAAAATTTTTAAAGATGTGAGAAAAAAATTGGATGCCTATATGAAATCCCCTGCTTATGTTAAGTATCTAAGTAATAAAATAGCCGAAGCTTATGAATTTGCACGGGGAGAAGAAATCATAATTTATATCAACCCCAGTGATGAAGCCTTAAAATCCGTGTTAGAAAAGATAACCGGTGTTAATTTAACTATAAGCAACAGAGATTTTATGGGAGGCATACGGGCTGTAATCCCTTCTCGAACGATATTGATAGACCATAGCTTTACTACAAAACTTTCTGAACAAAAAGAAACCTTTCGGCTGCATTAATCATCTTTTAGTTTATACGGTGTTTTACTTTAAAGTGAAATAAAACACCCTAGCTGTGATTTCATTATTTCATTATTTCGTTATATATTATTTCTATTTGTTGATTTTATGTTTTTTTGATTTTCATAATTTCAATGTTTTGTATTTTATCAAATATTCGTTAATTAATACTTTTTAAGGTAGCAAATTATGTATTACTTACAGAAAGGGAGTCATCTCTATGTTAAGTTGTTTTACAGGTAAAATATATGGTATTAACGGACCGATTATTTATTTAGCAGGAAACCATGGCTTCAAAATGGGTGAAATGGTTTTGGTTGGCAATATGAAACTGGTTGGAGAAGTAATCGGTTTAACTAAAGACAAAACTACGATTCAGGTATACGAAGAGACTACGGGTTTACGACCTGGTGATGAAGTAATCGGAACCGGTTCTGCCGTTTCAGTCACTCTAGCACCGGGAATCATCGGTAATATATTCGATGGCATTGAACGACCTTTAAAAGAGGTTGCGAAGCATTTTGGTGCATTTATTTCAAGAGGTATCAGTGTTGACTCACTGGATACCCAGAAGCTGTGGGATGTACATATCACAGTGAAGCCGGGTGATATGCTATATGGTGGGTCTATCATCGCAGAAGTACCTGAAACCACTTCTATTATGCATAAATCCATGGTCCCCCCAAATGTATGCGGTGTTGTTACTGATGTGGCTGAAGATGGTAAATACACCATTAATGACACGATTGTAACCATTAAAGATAAAGACGGTAACATTAAAGAACTAACCCTAACCCAACGCTGGCCCATCCGCGTGCCAAGACCTGTAGATAAAAGGTTTTCCTCTGACAGACCGCTCATTACAGGACAAAGGATCATTGATACTTTGTTTCCCATTGCGAAGGGAGGTACCGCTGCTATCCCCGGAGGTTTTGGAACCGGTAAGACCATGACGCAGCATCAGTTTGCCAAATGGAGTGATGCTGATATTATCGTTTATATCGGTTGCGGTGAACGGGGGAATGAAATGACGGAGGTACTAGAAGATTTCTCCAAGCTGGTAGATCCCAAAACCGGTAATCCTTTACTTGATCGAACAACCCTGATTGCAAATACCTCGAATATGCCGGTAGCAGCTCGTGAAGCTAGTATCTATACCGGAATTACCTTAGCGGAGTATTATAGAGATATGGGTTATCATGTAGCTATTATGGCTGATTCTACCTCCCGTTGGGCTGAAGCCTTAAGAGAATTATCCGGACGTCTGGAGGAAATGCCGGCAGAGGAAGGCTTTCCTGCCTATCTAGCATCAAAACTGTCTGCTTTTTATGAAAGAGCCGGCTTTATGCAAAATCTGAACCATACGGAAGGCAGTGTAACCATTATTGGTGCAGTATCCCCTCAGGGCGGCGATTTTTCAGAACCGGTAACGCAGAATACGAAGCGTTTTGTCCGTTGCTTTTGGGCGCTGGATAAATCCCTTGCATATGCAAGACATTTTCCCGCGATACAATGGCTTACCAGCTATAGTGAATATCTATCCGACCTGGCGCCCTGGTATATTACCAATGTCGGAGAAGATTTCGTTGAATGCAGAAATCAAATTCTTAGCTTACTTACTGAGGAAAGCCATTTAAATGAAATTGTCAAATTAATCGGTAGTGATGTTCTTCCGGATGACCAGAAATTAATACTTGAAATTGCTAGAGTAATAAGGCTGGGCTTTGTTCAACAAAATGCCTATCATCCTTCCGATACCTATGTACCAATGGAAAAACAATTAAAAATGATGCAAGTCATCCTCTATCTCTATTCCAGAGCAAAGCAACTGGTTGATATGAATATGCCTATGTCTTTGCTTCGGGAAGAAGATATTTTTGAAAAAATCATCTCCATAAAATATGACGTGGCCAATGATGAGTTAGATAAATTCGAAGATTACAAAGAATTGATTGATACCTTCTATAACCGTATCATGGCAAAGAACGCTTAGGAAGGAGTACTTATATATATGTCGATTGAATATTTAGGCTTGAGCGAAATTAATGGACCTTTAATTGCCCTTGAGGGTATTCGTGATGCTTCCTTTGATGAAATTGTTGAATTCACTATAGAAGGCAAGCGAAAGAAACTTGGCAAAATTATTGAACTCTATGAAGATAAAGCGGTAATCCAGGTATTCCAGGGGACAGAGGAAATGTCCCTTTACAATACCCATACCAAATTAACCGGGCATCCGATGGAACTGTCCTTGTCCGAGGATATACTGGGACGGGTATTCAACGGGATTGGTCAACCGATTGACGGACTTCATAATATCGTGTCCGAATTAAATCGAGATATCAACGGCCAGCCTTTAAATCCATGCTCCAGAGAATACCCAAGAAATTATATAAAAACCGGTATCTCATCGATTGATTGCCTGACTACCTTAATACGTGGGCAAAAACTGCCAATCTTCTCCGGTAATGGTCTTCCTCACGATCAGCTAGCAGCTCAAATTGTAAAACAGGCTTCCTTGGCTGAGGACTCGGATGAAGAATTTGCGATCGTATTTGCAGCAATGGGCGTCAAACATGATGTAGCAGAATTCTTCCGTCGTACCTTTGCAGAAAGTGGTGCCAGCTCCCACGTTGTCATGTACCTGAACTTAGCGAATGACCCCGTTGTTGAAAGATTAATAACCCCTAAAGTAGCACTAACCGCAGCAGAATATCTAGCCTTTGATAAGGGCATGCATATTCTGGTAGTGTTGACCGATATGACCTCTTATGCAGAAGCCATGCGTGAGGTATCCTCCTCCAAAGGTGAAATACCAAGCAGAAAGGGATACCCAGGTTATCTATACAGTGAATTAGCAACCTTATATGAAAGAGCCGGTATTGTAAAGGGTTGTAGCGGTTCTGTTACACAGATACCAATCCTTACTATGCCTAATGATGATATTACCCATCCAATTCCCGATTTAACAGGATATATTACGGAAGGACAAATCGTTCTTGATCGTACCCTTCACCAAAAGGCAATTTATCCTCCAATTAACATACTACCCTCCTTATCCCGATTAATGAAGGATGGCATCGGAAAAGGCTATACAAGGGAGGACCATCAGGATCTTGCGAACCAACTCTTCTCTTCCTATGCAAGGGTCGGTGAGGCCAGAGCTTTAGCCAGTGTTATCGGTGAGGATGAGCTATCTCCGACTGATAAAAAATATCTATTATTCGGTACTGCATTGGAAAACGAGTTCATTGCCCAGGGCAAGGCAGAAAACCGTTCTATTCTCCAAACTCTGGATAAGGGCTGGTCTCTTCTATCCATACTTCCTAAGGATGAATTAGACCGAGTTGATACTAAGATATTAAATACTTATTATAAAACATCGTAGCAGCCAATACAAACCGGAGGTGAACCTATGAATCCTAATACCTTTCCTACCAAGGGTAATTTAATATTGGCAAAAAAATCATTAAGCCTTGCAAAGCAAGGCTATGAACTGATGGATAAGAAGCGTAATATCTTAATCCGAGAATTAATGGAACTAATCGACATGGCTAAGGATATTCAATCCGAAATTGATAGTACGTTTTCTGCTGCTTATCTCGCCCTGCAACAGGCTAATATTGAGATGGGAATTCGTAATGTATCCGATCTTAGCAGTACGATACCGGAAGAAAATTCGATTCGAATTAAGCAAAGAAGTATTATGGGAACAGAAATTCCCTTAGTGGAATTTGATAATACGGTAAATAAACCTACCTATGCTTTTTTTCAGACAATGCTTTCCTTAGATAAAGCAACAAAACATTTTAATAAAGTTAAGGAGCTTACGATACGCCTCTCCATGATAGAAAACTCTGCTTATCGGTTGGCTACTAATATTAAAAAGACTCAAAAACGGGCCAATGCATTACAAAACATTACGATACCCTACTATTCATCTTTGGCTGTTTCGATACAAAATTCATTGGAGGAAAAAGAACGAGAAGAATTCACCCGACTAAAGGTGATAAAGCGTAGAAAAAAATAAATTTTTATTGATGGAGTATATTATTTTTTAAATTAGATATAATAAATATCAGATACGACGCAGGAACTTGACATCATGAGTAACTTGAATTTGTTCCAAGTCGTATCTCAATAGATAGAGTTTAAAGTTTGTAATTTCGTCTCAGAATTGCAAACAGGCATGGGTTTAACTAAGATATGAGGTGATTGTGTTGGACAGTTTAATTCTTTCAATCGAGGAATTATGTTTTCAATCAGATTGACAAGAATACTAACCTGAATTGGTAAAAGTTCTTGTAGAAATCTCAGTGTTCAAGGCTTAAATTCCAGCTACTAACAACTGAATGAATGAGACACCAGATGGTAAAGGCAGGGATGAATAATTCCTGCCTTTATCATTATTAAAAGATAAGATAAAGCTAATAGCTTTTTACGTCAATTGAGTATTAATAAAACACAAAGCTATTTTACGTCATAATTAATTAAAGATAAAAGAGATAAATATAAATAAATTTTACTTCTTTATAAACCCACCTCTGACAGCCTTAACATCGTTCACGACAATGACTGCATTTTCAATTCGGGATTTTATAATTTCAATTGCCTGGGGTATTCTTTTTCTAGTCAAATGCAGATACATAATCTGTCTGGGACCATCCTTTCCCTTCCCTTCAAGTATGGTAACTGCAAAGTTGTTTTCTCTTAATATACCGGCTAAACCTGCACTCTTCTCTCCGTCAGAGACAATTACCTGTATGGAACACATGCCAAAGGCCAGTTTTTCCTCCAACCAAGATCCCATATAATTACCTACTGCAAAAGCAAGGGCAAATACGATTACCCTTAATATGTCATCCTGAAAACCTTCCAATACCGTCCCTGTTATAAAAAGCCATATGATAATATCAAAAACTGCGATAATAGACCCTTTGATTTTTTCACCACGGTTAATCAAAACCAAACGGAGGGTTGATATCGTTACCTCCAATATTTTACCGAAAAATATAAAAAAATAAATTAAAACATTACTTTCTGATAAAAAATCCATAATTATTCCTATCCTTTCTATCTATAAATGTAATGGCATAAAGCAATTTCAATCTCTTTATACCAAACAGTTTCTTTGCGTCGTTGCTTATTCCATGCTTTCCATCTACTGTTTAAATTATGCATATCAAATACCGATCAATTATGGATGTATGCTGATCACGGTGATTGTAAATTTAATCATCTTTTATTCTGCGATCAAGTACCGGTATACTTAAGTTCACTCTATAGAAGCTTTTGAGACACCGGAATTAATCTGTTTTAAATCATAACCGGTGGGCTCTTGGAAAATTCTTAATCCAAACTCTTCTACTACAGAAAGAATATGATCAAAAATATCGGCCTGAATTCCTTCGTAGTTTTCCCATTTCGTATCAGAGGAAAAACAATATATTTCAATGGGAAGTCCATGTTCTGTCGGAGGGAGCTGACGAACCATTTGGATCATATCTTTATTCAGTTTGGGATGATTTTTAAGGTAATTGGATACATAAGCTCGAAAGGTTCCGATATTGGTCATATGGCGACCATTAATTAATAAATTAGTATTAATATTATTATCTTGATTATATTTCTTAAGTTCAGCTTCTTTTTCCGTGATATAATCATTAAGATAATGAATTTTTTTGAACTTTTCTATCATTTCATCACTACAAAAGCCGATACTGTTCATATCGATATATATGGGCCGTTTGATACGTCTTCCACCAAATTGTGCCATGCCTCTCCAGTTTTTAAAGGAATCCGAAATCAATGAATAAGCCGGTATGGTTACAATCGTTTTATCAAAATTCTGAACTTTTACTGTATTTAAGGTAATATCAATGACATCTCCGTCGGCTCCGTATTTCGGCATCTCAATCCAATCCCCGATTCGAAGCATATCATTGGAGGTTAATTGTATTCCCGCAATAAAGCCAAGAATGGAATCCTTGAACACAAAGGAAAATACTGCAGCCAAGGCTCCAATACCACTAAGTAAAATCAAGGGGCTTTGTCCCATGAGATTTGCGATGATTACAATACTAAGGATAATATAAACAACTAATTTCACAACCTGTAAGAGCCCTTTGATTGGTCTTACTTTGGATATCGGACGGGTTCGATATATGTCATTAATGGAATCGATGAGCGCACTAAAGACAAATACTGAAGCGATTAGTATATAGGTGGATGCCAGCCTTAAAATCACCTCTTGAAGATCATCAAAGATCATAAGCTGTATGTTTTTAAATAAGGGTGCTGACATATATATAATAATTGCAGGAGTGAGATGTACAACCCGATTAAATACACCGCGCTCCAGCAATACATTATCCCATTCATATTTGTTATTACGAATAAACCTTGTCAGTAATTTTAATACAATTTTTTTCATTAATAGATTCGCAATAAAACATATAAGGATAATAATTATAATAATAATTCCATAAGATAAATAACCGGCCGGTTTTTCCGATACACCGTTATCCACCAATAATTGTTTAAAAAAGTTCATTCTGTGATCCAACCCTTCTCTTTCTGTAATTACTAGTAAAGGATTTTGTAACATGCCTTACCTATTCCAGTTCCTATCTTCTTACTAATTATTCTACTATTCAATCCCTTCTATGTCAAATACAGGACATCTTTTTCGAAGTCTGGAATTATATTTTGGTATATACAGGATGGCGATCTCGTAATATATTTAACAGATCAATAACGTATCGAATAGGGTGTAACTATCATCCATAAGGAGACCGTTTGCCGCCATCAGTACATAGGTTGTGGCATTCCTACCTGTCACAATCTTATGTACCACTATGAGCGGCATTCGAGTGGAAACGTGTCTCTGATGGATGATAATTACACCCTATTATTAATAAACTCACTTATTTTGCTTTAATTACATTACCGATTGTCTTAAGGCTAAGCTTCTGACCGGTATATAATATCAGACCCTTATAGATTCTGGCAGAAAGCAAGATGATAAACACGGTAAATACCAAGAGTAGTGTCAATGCTATCATTCCTTCGAAAAGACCGATTGTACCGGTAATAACCTCTACCGGTACGCTAAAGGGTGCCGTAAACGGTATATATCTTGATATAGTTATCAATGCCTCATTTTTCATGAGCGGTGCAAGATAAACTATAAGAAAGCTGATGATTACCGGGAACATAAAGATGGTCTGTGTTGACGCTACATCCTCCGGTTTTGATACCAAACAGCCCGCAAGACCTGCTAGCACACTATAGAATAAGAAACCAATGCAGAAGAAGATGATTGCCAACACTACAGCCGGAATCGTCATTGCTGTTTCTCCAATATTATCTTTCAAAAAATTTATCGCAGTGATTGCAGTATTCTCATATTCTGGATAGAATGCACGGGCTACTGCATTACCTCCAAATAACCCTGCAAATACCGCTGCAATCCATGTCACGAATTGTAGTAATGCCATGGATGTAATTGCCAAAACCTTACCGGTAATTAATGCATACGGATGGACTGAGGTCAAAAGAGTTTCCATCAGCTTCGAAGTTTTCTCTGTAGAAACTGACTTGCTGATTGTCTGCCCATATAATAGCAGCATCATATATAACATAAACCCAAATAGCATAGGTGCGACTATCTTAATAACGATTGCTATCTCACTTATACTTTCTCCAATCTTAGCGTAGGATGTTACAACCGGTTTCAAAACAGATGTTAGCTGGCTGGTAGTTAAGCCAGATTGTATTAATTTACCGGTGCTAAAAGCTGAGGATATCTGTTCCAAGAGTTCGATTGCATGCCTTTTTGTAATGATAGAACCCGCAGGTATCACGCCCTCTAATTCATATCCACTTTCCTTTGCCGATATTATGACAGCAAGCGTTTTATCAGAATCAGCTATTGCAGATTTTATTACTGCATCTTTCGATGTGTTCTCTTCCCAAGCAAAATCAATATGTCCAAACTGCTGTGTATTCAACTGCGGATTAATCTCTTTAAAGTTCGTAGGTTGTAATCCACTGTTATCTAATATAATAACCCTGTTAATAGGAGATGTCTCTACCTGATCTACTTTATCCGGTTTAGCCACTATTATATTGACCAGAACAAATACACCTAAGATTAGGAAAGCTACCAATAAAGTTACCAATTTAAAGCCTACTCCCTTGGTCGCCTGCCGGAAGGTAAATCCAAAAACTGATTTCCAACCTCTAAAATTATCTTTCATAATTTATCCCGTGCCTTTCATTTTTAATAATCTTATACTGTCTTTGAAAGTTTTATCAATTCCTTTACCTTAATCTTATTCCCCGTATGAAGAATGAGAGTTTCATAAACCTTTGCAACAAACCAAAAGAGCAATATAATAAATATTATCTGCAATGCAATTGCACCGACTGCCAGACCCAGACTAACCTTTCCGGTTAGAATTGCACCCGGCAATAAAAAAGGCGCTGAAAGCGGAAATAAAAACGTAAAGGTAACAAAACCATTCACTCCGCTTGCCATCAATACATTTGCAGCACCAAGTCCAAGATAAGCACCAACGATATTGGTTACTGTAAATAATGTCAGTCCTTCACTAATCTCCTCCAGTTTACTGATAGTAGCCCCTGTAAGGGCGGCTAAGGTACCATAGAAAATCAATCCAAGCAGAATTAATACAAAGCAAACTATAATATTCATCAGATTTAAATTCTGAAAGATATTTTCCGGAAGATAACGAGAAAGTACACTCTCTTTGGTATCTCCGGATAAAACGGTAGATATCTTATTGGAAGCATACAGTATGACTACCATTGATATCATTTGTAATAAAACTGCGGATAACATTGCTAAAATCTTACCGATTATTATTGCTAGCGGCTTTACTGAAGTTAATAGATATTCAACAACTCTTGTTGATTTCTCAGTTACAATGGAAGTAGCTATCTGACCGCTGGCAAAACTATTAACAAATAATATAACTATAAGAATACCATAGATAAACCAGTACTCACTATTCGTTATGGATGTATCTTCTTCAAGGATAGGAGCACCGTTAACATCAGTTAGCGTAACCTTCGTTTCAACCTCTGCATGTAGCATAGCAAGTTGTTCTTGCTTAATTCCAAGAACATTAATTTTATAAATATCAAACTCTTTGGCAATTGTCTCTCCCAGAAGCTGCATATGGATGTCCTTAATCGGACTCTCATTTGCATTAAGTAAGTTCAATGCATACATGCCTTCCTTTTCAGTAAGTGTTAAGATAACAGATTCTTGTTCCTTCTTTTCAATTCTGTCTGCTACCGTATCATATGCTTCCTTCATCGTTTCAAAGGAAATGTGACTTAATCTATCATCTGAGTGTACCCCTGTAAAATCCATATCCGGAAAGCTGGTTTCATTGTTAACATAAACCTTTTTTACCGGAATTGGCTCATCAAATTCTTGACGTTCGGAAGAAGTAATCATACTAATAATCGGCATAGAAACCATCATCAATATTATGAGTAAAAGGTAGGTGATGATGAAAGCCTTATTCTTTAACGTCTGTATTAGAGTAAAGATATAGACATTCTTCCAACCGCTAATACTACTTTTCTTCATGTACAACCCCCACCTTTTCTACAAAGATTTCATGAAGTGACGGTTCACGAAGTTCAAACTTAACCACCGGAATTTGATCGTTTATCAGTTTTGCTAAAAACTCCATAGCCTGTTTTTCATCCTTAACTCTCAGATGATATTCACTGGGAGTTTTATTGACAATAGTCAAATCAAAGGATGAGATATAGGATGCTATATCTACATCACTCTTTACGAATAAATTGATACGACCGTAACTCTTTTTCACTTCATTCAGATTACCCTGTAAGACAGCTTTACCACGGTTTAAGATTGTAATATCTGAACAGAATTCCTCTATTGTCGGCATCTGATGGCTGGACATAATCAGATATTTATTTCTTGCAATCTCTTCCCGGATAATGGATTTAAACAAATCGGTATTAATCGGGTCAAGACCACTGAGTGGCTCATCCAGAATAAGCAATTCAGGATCCGATATTAAGGCTGCCATCAGCTGTATCTTTTGTTGGTTACCCTTGGATAATTGATCTGCACGATTCGCTTTTGATGTTCTCTTTCCTTTTACTTTAGGAGGAAATATATACTCCTCCACCGCCAAACGCTCAGCCCAATATTTAATACGGTCCATAGCTGTTTTTTTAGGAACATTACGAAGCTTTGCGAAATACATCAACTGATCAAGTAATGAATATTTCGGATATAGACCCCTTTCCTCTGCCAGATAACCAACGTTCGACTTAACAGGATCAAGCGGCTTTCCTTTCCATAAAACCTTACCGCCATTATTAGCCAGCATACCTAATATGATACGTATTGATGTCGTCTTACCGGCGCCGTTGGTTCCTAAAAGTGCATAAACACCAGGTTGGTTGATCTCAAAGCTTAAGTTATCAACAACAACCTTATCTCCATACTTTTTCGTTAAATTCTGTACACTTAAAGACATATTACCCCTCTTTCTACTCCATATCAAAAGTCTGTGTGATATCAACATAGCTGCTATATCTCTGTAATCTGATATGTTTTCCTTTTAATGTGATATAAGTTTAATAATGTATTATCCGATAACTGATGTTTTCTACTTATCGATATGTTAAGCGATTTATCGATGTGTTATCGACTTGTCAATTTATCAGCTCTTATCCGTTCTACTGATATAATCAGCTGCGGATTAGCTTATGTATATGTACAATTTAGATTTACTAATCCAAATACAGGAACATTGACATAAACATAACAATTATACCATTAATTTGCATCAAATAAAATACTATAATTAAAAATACCTCCAATCACTATTTAGAAATAGCCTTATTATTCAATAGAAATACTATTTTGAATATAAAAAATACTCTTTTCACTGAAATTTTTATCATATACCTATCTATATTACCGAGTGTATGGTAATTTCTATCTCACGGTTCATTTAGCAGATTTAATATAATTTTAATGCCAAATTACCCATATTATGGTATAATCAATCCGTTGCCTTATAAATCAAATATAATGCATTCACTTTATAAGGAATAATTCATATTAAAGGCAGTATATGCCGGCAGAAACTATGAAAGAGGTGTTACTATGTGGTTTTCAAAGTCACAAGAAGATGTATTCAAAGAATTACAGGTCAGTCCGGCCACAGGGCTGAGTGAAGAAGAAGCTAAAAAGCGACTTGAGCAATACGGAAGGAATAAGTTAAAGGGAAAGCCGAAAAAGAGTTTAATCTCCTTATTCCTTTCACAGCTAAAGGATATGTTGATTTATGTATTACTGGGTGCTGCAGTGATTACTATCGTGATTGAGGAATATACCGATGCGGTTATTATCCTTATGGTAGTTTTTCTGAATGCAATCATCGGTGTAGCCCAGGAATATAAGGCCGAGAAGGCAGTTGAAGCATTACAGAAAATGACCACCCCGAAATCCTTAGTAAGACGGGATGGTGAAACTGTTGAAATCAATTCAGAAGAAGTTGTTCCCGGTGACATAGTGATACTGGATGCCGGAAGGTATGTTCCTGCCGATTTAAGATTAATAGAAAGTGCCAACCTTCAGATTGAAGAATCCGCCCTGACCGGTGAATCTGTACCCAGTGAGAAAAATGCAACATCCTTACTTACAGATCCAAAAACACCGATTGGCGATAAAGTAAATATGGCTTTTATGTCCACTCTTACTACTTATGGTAGAGGAGAAGGCGTCGTAGTGGCAACGGCAATGGATACGGAGATAGGTAAGATAGCTAAAATACTTGATGAGGACCATACAGAGATGACACCTCTCCAAAAAAGACTTGAAGAATTAGGTAAAATACTAGGCTTTCTAGCAATCGGTGTCTGTATATTGATTTTTGCTATCGCCTTTATTCAAAAAAGAGATTTGATGGATATGTTTTTAACCGCCATCAGCTTAGCGGTAGCTGCTATACCGGAGGGTCTGGCTGCTATTGTTGCTATCGTACTGGCCCTAGGCGTAACCAGAATGTCTAAAATTAATGCTATCGTGAAAAAACTACCATCGGTAGAAACCTTAGGTTCGGTAAATATCATCTGTTCCGATAAAACCGGAACTTTGACCCAGAATAAGATGACCGTAGTAAAACATTATACTCAAGGTGTCTTATCCGATGTAGCTCAGACAGCAAGTAATCTTACTGCGAATGAAGATGAAGCAGAGTTAATAAAGTCCCTTGTTCTTTGTAATGATGCCACTTATGAAGAAGGTCAGGGAACCGGAGATCCTACCGAGATCGCTCTAATTGCTCTTGGAGATAAATACAACTTAACGAAGGAAGCTTTGAATGAAAAGCATGAAAGAGTGTCCGAATTCCCTTTTGATTCCGATCGTAAACTTATGTCCACACTTAATAAGGAAGGCAATGGCTATCGCGTTCATACGAAGGGGGCTATTGATAGTATATTAAAAATAGCCAGCACTGCCTTGGTAGATGGGAGAATTGTTCCTTTAACTGAACAGTTAAAAGAGGATTTCCTTAAAACAACCGAGGAAATGTCCGATTCTGCTTTGAGGGTATTGGGTGCTGCCTTTAAAGATACAGAGCAAATGTTAGAGCCCGAAGAGATGGAAAAAGACCTCACTTTGATTGGATTGGTGGGTATGATTGATCCTCCAAGACTCGAGGTTAAAGCCTCAATTGCAGAAGCCAAAAGCGCCGGTATTACTCCGATTATGATTACCGGTGACCATAAAAATACGGCTGTTGCTATCGCTAAGGAACTGGGTATTGCGGATTCTATAGAACAGAGTCTTACCGGAGCTGAAATCGATGCCATGGACGAAAAGGCTTTTAGTGATAACATTAATAATTACCGGGTATTTGCCAGAGTCTCACCGGAACATAAGGTAAAAATCGTAAGGGCTTTTAAGGCTCAGGGTAATATCGTTTCCATGACCGGAGACGGCGTTAACGATGCTCCTTCATTAAAATATGCAGATATTGGTGTTGCTATGGGTATTACCGGTACCGATGTTTCCAAGGGTGCCAGTGATATGATATTGACCGACGATAATTTCACTACCATAGTAAAGGCAATCGAGGAAGGCAGAAATATCTATAACAATATTAAAAAAGCGGTAATCTTCTTACTCTCCTGTAATTTAGGTGAGGTAGTAACTATATTAGTTTCCATCCTATTTTCCTGGCCGATTCCGCTGTTGCCGACACAGATCCTGTGGATTAATCTGGTAACCGACTCACTACCGGCGATCTCTTTGGGTGTTGACCCCGGTGATAAGGATGTTATGAAACAAAAACCCAGAAGTCCAAAAGAAAGCTTCTTTGCCGGAGGAGCCGGTATTAGAGCAATCCTTGGCGGCGTACTGATTGGTATCATCACCTTGTTAGCTTTTTACTACGGAATATGGGAACATGGCTATCGTATCAGCGATCCTGATATACCAAAGGAGGTAATGACCTATGCAAGAACGATGTCCTTCGTTGTAATTGCGGCCTCCCAGCTTTTCTATTCCCTGTCCATGCGTCATAGTATCAAGTCCATCCTTAGTGTTGGATTATTAAAGAATAAGTTATTAATTCTCGCAATCGCTTTGGGATTATTCCTTCAGCTGGTCGTTATCTCGGTTCCTTTCCTAGCCGGAGCCTTCCAGGTACACAATCTAAGCTTACAGGATTGGGGAATCGTCTTTGGATTTGCTCTGATACCTTTAGTGGTGAATGAAATCATTAAGATGGTTCTGAGAATGAAAAAGAAATAATAAGTACGTACAATATAACATATAACTTATGCAAACTCTAAAGAAAAACGCCACACAACTAATCATCCGGTTGTGTGGCGTTGTAACTAAAACATAGCCTAGCTATTACTTTATTATATCGGGAGGTGAAAGAAATGGAATGTCCCTATTATAAATCACAAATGAAACTAGGAGCAATTGATGTATATGACACTTTAAGTTGGTCTCCAGATGGAGAAACTCGAAAAGGTCATACAAAACATTCTATCGCGAAAAATGGTTTATTAATAGCTAAATATTTTCTTATCCAATCAGCAAGTAAAGAAGCTTTTTATTGACCAGCATGTAGTAAGATTATTATTGATTTAAACAAAAATGTTTAATCCTAATAATTTATTTATTGAACCATTTAGGAATCTTAAACTCAGATATATCACTTCATGTAATTCCGAGAAATCCAGATTTGATACCTCTCTAGAAGGTAAATGATAAATGTAACTTCCGTTATAAATAAGTTCATCCGTTCCCGTGTATTCGAATGTAATGAGCAAGCTATCATTATCAATCCATTTGTGTGCACTAAAATACGGGTCAGGACGAAACTCACGCATATTATTACTCAACTCCTCCGGAACCGGAACCGGAATTGATAAGAAATCTACAGTATCAACGATAATTATCTCGCCACTTATTCTTGTAGTACCGGATACTGCTACGTAGCGGCTGTCTGAGGACCATAAAAAACGATTACTATAATAACCCGGCATCTCCCATAGTACTTTATTCGTACTTATTTCTCGGATACGTATCTTCTCAACCGGGAACATGCCTCCGGCTGTAATATTAGTATTAACCCCATAAGTCTCTGCATCATATTTTGCATCCGGTGAGCTAACAATTATTTTCTCAGCCGATGGATCCCCTGAATTCAAGCTACTATCATTCCTCCAAGGTATTTGTTCAAAAAGGTTTAAGAGCTCACTAATTGCTATCGTACTGTCTGTAATTAGGCCAATATTTTTTTGATCGTCCTTTTCAGGAATATCTCGTAACCCATCATCCTGATTTTGTATTAGATTAACGCTACTATCCTCAAAAGTAGTATCCATTTTTGGGTTATGAAATGTTTTAGATATTATGATGATACATGTTATAACAAAAATTGAAGATAAGTAAATCAACCAAAAGAAAAACTTTATCTTTGGTATTTTTCTTATCCAAGATATAACCCTTTGAAAGAACATCTTAAATCCTCCCCGTACGCATCTGACTGCTTCTGACTTTTAATCATTTTTATCTCTATAATGCCCTCTGTATCGATTACTTATATTTTACATAATTTACATATAGTTTCATCTGGCTTTTTGATACATATGATCATAAAAGTCAAAACACAAAATCTTGTCTGTCTATTCCATTATTTATTAATTTTTCGATTGAATTTTTTATTCAGCATAAAGATCCAAACTAAGGATACCAATACTCCTGTCAGTAAGAAAAGCAGTTCTTTTTCAATCGCAAATTTAGCCAGCCAGAAGGAGGGTAGGAAAAACACCAGGTATTGAATACTTCCCTCAACAAAGAACGGCACCGGCAATCCCAGAAAGAAAAGGCCCGTAAGCTTGGATACCGCCATGCCCTCCACCCGATTGCTTGATAGGGATACTACCAGTAAGGCTTCGATGATACCAAGTAGGTTAGAAGAAAGTGCAATACCTACAATATATGGCAACGCGAAATCGCTTAAGGAAAATACCATCATCAAAACTATAGATACTACGAATGATATCACTGCAGGAAAACCCAGTCTGGATATTAAATATCCTCTTTTTCCAAGAGGGGTAACCGATAGATATCCGGATATACCATCATCAATTTCACCAAGTACCACATAAGCGGCTGCAAAGCAATATAACAAAGGTGTCAGGCTACCAAGTAATAAATCAAACAGTAAATAATATGGAACAAAAAGTTTCGTTAATCCAAAGTATTCATAAATTAACTCCTGAGCAAAAGGAATACCAAACTTAAAGACAGATCCGGCAAGTAATGGTGCAATGCATAATAAAATCAGCATGGCATCCTTATAAATCTGTACCATAAATTGTTTAAAAGAATTCAGCAATGCTTTTTTTGATACCATCATAGCTTCACACCTCCCACACTCTGAAACATCTTCTTTACAATCCTATAAGTAACCATATAGATCATTAAAATCCATATACCTAACATCAATAACTCGAATGCGATATTTTCTATGTTCTTTCCTTCCATCATACGGATTACGATGATGCCGGGATGCAACAGCATAAACGGCTTTTGGTATCCGAACAGATAAAAGATCGAAGGAACCAAACAAAGTATCTCAAATGGTATGGTAGCAACCATAAACTGATTTAAAGTCTGAATCTTAGAAGCAATCATCAAGCCAAATAAGGAAAATATCACAGATCCCATAAAGGTTGCAATTATTACAAGGATAATATTTCTGTTACCGGCTGCGAAAGCGATCAATACTCCCACTACTGTTCCGATCAAACCGAGAGATACCACCTTGGATAGAATATATTCGGATACCTTAACCGGAGATACTGCAATGGAATTGAGTACTCTCTGACTCTTCTCAAACAATACAATGGAACCCATAAAAAAGAGTCCCATGGCAGCCGGATCACTGTATATCATAAGAATAGCTGCTTTCTCCCGAATTGTAGCAGGGAAGGCAAAGAGTAAGCAGATATAAAAAAACGTAAAAACAGTATATACAAAATAAAATCCATATTTAAATTGAAATTGGATATCGCCAATTATTAAACTTCTTAATCTTGTTCTCATTGCAATCCTCTCCCCGTCACTTCGATAAAGATATCATTTAAGGTTGGTTCACTGCTATGGATGGATAAAAGCTTATTCTGTTGTATTAAATCTAAAAGCTTACTATCCTCCACTGTCTTATTCAAGGGACATTGGCGAATTATTTCCTTCTTATCATAATAAGAATACTTTAGCTTGGTAGCGCCCTTACTCATAATCAGATTATGCGGAGTATCCAGGGCTTTCACCCTACCGTCAACTATAAAGGCTACCCGGTCACAAAGTTCAGCTGCATCGTTCATATTATGGGTTGTTAAAATAATTGTCTTTCCCTTATGCTTCTCCTCAAGAATAATATTTTTCATATCTCTGCTGTTAGAAGGATCCAATCCGGAGGTAGGTTCATCTAAAAACAAAATATCAGGATCATGTAACAATGCCTTGATAAAATTCAACCTGGACTTCATTCCCTTGGAATATTCGAATACCTTCTTATCCATATCATACCCAAGGCCTACCTTATGAAACAATTCCTCCGTATCTCTAAGTTTTTTATTATAGAGTGAACCAAAGAATTTAAGATTTTGTCTGGCCGTAAGTTTTTCATACAAGCTGGGAAATTCAAAATCCAATCCGATATTTTCATAGAATCTGTCGTCATGATTTTTACTTTCTGTATGATTTACAATAGCACTTCCCGAATAATTCGTAATCAGACCTGTTAAAATCTTTTGCAGTGTACTTTTACCCGCACCGGATGGCCCTAAAAAACCAAAGATTTCCCCCTTTTTCACCTCGAAGTTAATGTCCTTGATAAATGGCTTTTTCGTATAGCTGAATTCGAGATTTTCAACTTTAATCATATCTAATTCCTCCACAATTATAAAGTAATGAAATATTTATTCGTATAATTAATCAAAAATCGTATAATCAAATTTGATAAATCAAAATCACTTAATCCTTCTAATTTTGGATCATATATTGACATCTGCGAGTCGATTAATACAGCTTAATCCAGAAATTGAAGAACAATACCCTTTATCATCATACGGATTACGTCGTCATAAATCTGTTCTCCTATCTCTCTCTTAAATAATAATGTTAGAAACACAGCCCTTAATCCACCGCTGATTAAAGTGATATCCTTTTCCTCCAAAGAAAGAAAGGAAAAAAGTTGTTTTACACTGAAATCATCGTAGGATAAATGTTCTTTCACCACATCCTCCGGCAGTTTCCTTATTAAGTAATCCAGATCTCCATTCATGACAATCGGCATAAGCCCTGTTTCATCAAACTGTTTATACAGTCGAAATAATAACTCTGCCAAATCCTCTGCATGAAAACCATTCTTAAATTTAGATATTTCATTTAAAAACTGCTCATGCATTTCTTCGTGCAAATCATTGATTGCGTCATACAATAGTAGCTCTTTGGAAGGATAAAACAGATAAAATGTTCCTTTGGGAATATTGACCCGCTTCACCAGCTCATCTACCGTCGTTTTCTTTACCCCGTATGTGACTAGGCATTTCATCGCTTCTTCTTTCAAGCGCTTTACAATGTATTCCTTCTCTGCTTCAGTAAATTTCTTCGGCAAATTAATCACCTCTTTAATAACTATTTGACTGTTTTTGTGTTTTTAGTCATTATATGATTATGGTTGTTTAATGTCAATAATAACTTCGAAAACAGTTATAAAACACTCGGAAAACAGCTATAACATAGGAGAAAAAGCATTTAGATTATTATTAGCCGTTAACAAAGCCCATATATATTAAATATTGAATTTAATTTTTTAATAAGCTAAACATGGTATGTGGTTATAAATTAATAGGATATATAAAATAATAAACTAATTGAATTTTAATGGAAAACATTATAATATGAAACTATCAATACAGAGAGGGTGCATAATATGAGCCAAACTAATAACTTAAAAGAAATATATCTAGCCGGTGGATGCTTTTGGGGAACCGAGAAGTATCTATCCGAAATACATGGAATTGTGAAAACTGACGTGGGCTATGCGAATGGAAATACTGAAAATCCCACATACCAAGAAGTATGTCATAATAATACAGGACATGCTGAGACAGTTCGGGTTTTCTATGATCCAACACAGATTCGTTTGGAATTTATACTGACTTTATATTATGATGTAATAGATCCTACCTCCTTGAACCGTCAAGGTGGCGATACCGGAACACAATACCGGACCGGAATCTATTATGTGGATACAAAAGACTTAGATGTCATCCGTAACTCAATATCGGAGTTACAAAAAAAATATGAAAAACCGATTGCTATCGAGGTGTTACCTCTAAAGAATTATTACTTAGCTGAAGAATACCACCAAAAATACCTGGATAAGAATCCAAACGGCTATTGCCATATCGGAAAAGAGAAATTCGAACAAGCAAAGCTTGCGAAAGAATAAAAACCCATTAACTCATACAATTTATTCTACCATTCATATAAGATGTAAAGCTTCTTAAATATGATAAAACGTAGCATCTAAGTTATATAGCGTAAAAAGAGATTGTTCTGATGATATATACATTAATACCAAAGGAAAAGGACTGACATGGGATTCCCTTAATACACTATTTGGAGAACACATTCTTTGATTCGTATGCTTGATACGAACATTTATGTACGAATCAAGCATACGAATCATGAAGGTGTACTCCAACGAGTGTGTGTGGGAACCCATTTCAGTCCTGTTTTAATTGATTAATTATATCATCAGAACAATCTCTATTAAAAAAAAATATTAAAAAGATATTATCATGATAATTTACACGAGAATTTTACTTAAGAAGCCTTGAAGTCTCTCGTTCTTTGGATGCTCAAAGATATCCTCCGGTGTTCCTTCTTCCGTTATGACTCCTTCGTGTAGAAAAATCACGCGGTCGGATACTTCCTTGGCAAATCCCATCTCATGGGTTACAACTGCCATGGTCATACCCTCTTTTGCCAGTTCTTTCATAACGGTTAAAACTTCACCCACTAGCTCAGGATCTAGGGCTGAGGTAGGTTCGTCAAACAGAACCACCTTCGGCTGCATTGCCAGGGTTCTGGCAATTGCAACTCTCTGTTGCTGTCCGCCGGATAACATAGCAGGATATTGGTCTTTCTTATCCTCTAATCCAACTTTTGCAAGCAATTCCATAGCTAACTCCTGTGCCTCCTCTTTCGGCATCTTTCTAACTGTAATTGGACCCTCCATAACATTTTGTATGACTGTCATATGAGGAAACAGATTAAAACGTTGAAATACCATACCAACTTTTTTTCTTAAATCAATGACGTCTTGGCGACATTTTTTTTCGATTAGTTTACCATCCACATAGATTTCGCCTTTATCCTTCGTTTCTAGAAAGTTTAGACATCGAAGCAGGGTACTTTTACCGGAGCCGCTGGCTCCGATGATGCAAACAACTTCGCCTTCCTCGATATTAACATCGACTCCCTTTAAGACCTCCAGTTCACCGAAATATTTATGCAGGTTTCTAATTTGTATCATACACTCACCTCTCATTTACCTTCAATCTCAGTTCAACTTTATTAAGTACCTTGGAAAGTCCTAAAGTAATCAACAGATAATATGCACCTGCCAACGTGTAAATCGGGAATACGTTAAAGGTTGCAGCTGCAAACTGTCTTGCCAATAGTATCGTCTCAGTAATGGTAATAACACTGGCAAGAGAAGAATCCTTGATTGATATGATAAACTGATTACCAAGGGCCGGTACCGATCTTTTAAAAGCCTGTGGCAGTATAATTCTTTTCATTGCTTGAAAATTAGTCATACCAAGAGCTTTTGCCGCTTCTCTTTGACCGTAATCGATTGATTCTATGGAACCGCGAAATATTTCACTAATATAAGCACCACTATGTATCGCCAGACCTAAAACTGCAGAGGGAAAACGATCAATCATAATTCCCATATCCGGCAATCCAAAAAATATAAAATAAAGCTGTAACAAAAGCGGCGTTCCTCTGATGATAGTTATATAAAAATTCGATATCATAACCAAGGGTTTCTTCTTAGATAACCGCAACATAACTGCAAAAAGTCCGATTACAGTACCTAACAAAATGGATAATACAGATAATAATAAGGTATTGCCTACCCCCGGTAGAAATTTTGGCATAAACTTAAATAATGCCGTAAAAAATTGCTGTATTCCTTCAAAAAATGTCATCTATTCACCATCACTTCCGTTACCTATTTCTCTAATATATTCTGTCCAAAGTATCTGTTGCTGATTTCTTCATAGGTTCCGTCTTCTATAATTGCCTTCAATGCTTTATTAACTTCTTCCAGAAGCTTTGTATCTTCCTTACGAATCGCGATTGCTATATCTTCAGCATATAAAAGACTACCAACCGGTTCTATCTCTACGCCATATTTTTCTGGACCCATAAGACCTACAAATTTACCGGTTACTAAACCATCAATTCTTCCTTGCTCTACACTCTTCATGTTGTCTACATCACTTTCAAACTGAAGAATTTCATCAATATTATCCAGGCCTTCCAGATATTCATGGAATGTAGTTCCTGTTACAACTCCGACTTTACCATTATCCAAATCTTCAATACTATTCAGTCCGGAATCGGTTTTCGCGAAGAATTGAGCGCCGTCATAATAATAAGGGTCAGAGAAATTAACCTCTTTTAATCTATCTTCTGTAATAGCCATACTACCGATAATCATATCAAATCGGTTACCCTTAAGTCCACCGATGATACCATCCCAAGCTGTGGTAATCGGAACCGCTTTTACTCCCATCTTATCCGCAATTGCATTGGCAATCTCTATATCAAATCCGGTTACTTCACCGTCTTCGTCTATGTAATTAAATGGTGGATAAGCTCCTGACATGGCAAAGGTGACTTCTTTCTTATCTTTAATTTTATCAAAGGTTGTCATATCCTTCTTACCACAGGCTGTTGCCGCAATCATTAATGTCATAATTAATGTAACTGCTATCAATTTCTTAAACATAAATTCCTCCTTAATTTTCAACAATAGTTATCAAAATAATGTTTCTTTTATAGCGAATATCTCCTCCTTTTTACATTATCCATATGTTTCCAGAACCGAGATAAAAAAATGCACCCTAACTCTATAAATATAGAGTTAGAGTGCCTAAGCTTCACCTTACAAGGCTCACTTTATACCACTTTCATAGTATAGTTCATGACCATTTGATCCTAAACCGACCCCAGTTCTATGACATTTCATTTTTCAATCATATTTTCGCATTGTTTGATTAATTTACTTCCTTCCACATTTTGATTTACAAATACGTAAGAAAGCTTATTAATCCGCTACTCATATTATCTACTTCATGATATATCCTTCGTACTTCTGATATTTGGAAAAAAATTTCCAATCCTTTATTATAATAACTGTTATCTGGGTATCTGTCAACCCTTTTCCATGGATTAGGAAAGAGGGATAGCGTATCGGTTTCCTATTTCCTCCCTGGCTTTTTTCGTAGCTTCTTTTATAAAATCAGTCTTTCCTCTGGTATATGCCTCTCTGTCATTCCTATGTTGTTCCATCAATTTTAATTTAAGATTTTCATATTCTTTTGCTACTTCAGGATACTGAAGAAGATACTCACGAAAGTATAGTTCATCCCAGTCTCCAAAGTAACGAACATGAAGATGATAGGCCTGCCCTTCAAAGCCATGTTCCGTATAACCTTTCATAAACATCATATGAGGAGGCGGATTACTTGGCTGGTGACTATAATGGTATCCAATTGATTTTATGGAAGCAATTAATTGTTCTAAATCTGTATTGTTATCAATTTCAAGGAGAATATCAATCGTTGGTTTCGCTTTTAAGCCTGGTATGGAAGTACTTCCATAATGATTAATCCTAATTATATTTTCCTGACCGATTATATTATTCAGGGCTATAACTTCAGTCTGATACCGCTTCTTCCAGATTGGCTCATGATCACTAATGATAATCGGAAAAAGCTCTCCCAGTTGTGAAAGACTCATTTCTTCTAGCTTGCTACCCATATGTTCTCCTCCGTTACTTCATGACTATAAAACTTACCTTATCGTTATTCATTCATATAATCCAAGGTAAAAGAAAAATATTCCTCAGTGCCATCTTTATTCCAAGCATCCAGTTGTTTTCCGGAAGATAATATAGCTAATAATATTAAGAGAATAATGACACCCAGGACAATCAAATTTATTCTCAGTCTCTTCTTCCAGTTCTTATTCGTCATACAGCGATAACCTCCGGAATTAAATTTTTATTATAAATACTTCGATCACTTAACATCATTTTATTGGCATCTTAATATCATTTTCTACTTTACTTTAATTACTACCATGATACAAACATAGTACGAGCCACTAGTTTTCCTTCAGGTTTCTCTTATATCTATATTATATAGTCATCAAGGTAAGAATTGCCTCTATTAATTAAAATGGACGCTTTTTTCCCAGCCATCCTTGTTTCTCCCAATAATTTCGTTCAAAGGGATTCCATGTATTAGATTTCATCATATTTCTCATCATATAAAATAACATTTTTCTTATCATCGGATAATGTAAATGATCCATTTTTTTTATGCTTCTGGCAATTTTTCCTGCTTTTTTTCTGATTTTCTTTCCCATCTTATATCTTTTTTGTTCCGACATTTGTTCCCAACTGCTTACGGGTATCACCGCTTTGTATGTAAATATTCTCTTTACTCCCCAAAAACTAAGACTATTTGTCATCGTTTTAACCGTATGACCAAGACCTACTCCGGCTGTTGTTACGATGGCCAGTGACGCTTTATGAAACATGGCTGGAATTGGCCTATGGCTGATCCATAGAAAGCATAAATGATCCAGCAAAGCTTTTAGGTGTCCTGAGACATCCAAACTATAAACAGGTGAAGTCATTATAATCAGATCTGCCTCTATGATTGAATTGACGATCGGACTAACCACTTCATGGTGAGGACAGGAGTTTTCTCCCAGTGAAAAACAGGAGTAACAACCTATGCAAAAATAGGGCATATCCTTAGGTAAATAATATTCTTTTATCTCTGTTTCATCGTAATTAGATAATTCCTTAAGAAACAGTTTCATACAACTCCAGGTATTACCGTGTCTGGTATTCCCATTGATTACAGTTATCTTCATTCGTACGTCCCTCCTGTAATTTGTATTCTACATATCATCTTTTTTAAAGAATTTCATACATATCATCCTTGGTAACATACTAATTATATCTTTCGGTCTTATGAAAACGATTTCTTACTATAATACATTATAACTGTATTTCAATAAAGTGTAACCAGTACTTATTGGCTATTTATTCCTTATCCAGTAGTTTTTTATACGTATGATCGATACCAAGTGCTCCTAAGGGAGCAGTTAGTACAATTGATAACACTGCAACTGTTACTACCTTTTGTCCACAGGCTAATCCCATGGAAAGTGGAATTGCACCGATTGCCGCCTGAACGGTTGCTTTCGGTATATAAGATAGCATGCAAAAAAGTCTCTCCTTCCAGGTAAAGGTCGTATTTATAAGGCATAGATATACCCCCAACATTCGAAACAATAGTGCAACTACTATGACCAACAATGACATAGTTCCTGCTGCTATTGCATACTTTAAATCCAGTGTTGCCCCAACGAGTACAAAGAGAATAATCTCTGCCGCCACCCATAACTTATTATATTTTAAAGCTAACCGCTTTGCCAGAATATGATAAGCTTTATATAAGGTAATTCCCATACTCATAATTGCCAGTAATCCAGATATCGGAAGGACACCATTTAATTGGTTTTCGAGTTCTATTAACAGGAAGGATACCCCAAGTACCATAACAACCTTTGCTGAATCTCTCATATGAAGCTTCTTAAATAACATTGATAAAAATAGACCGGTGATAATACCTATGATTACACCAAGTATAATCGCTACCGGTATCTGAATGAATTTACCATAAGTAACAATATCACCTGTGGCTAGAGAAATAAACGAACTAAATAAGACAATTACATAAACATCATCAACCGATGCAGAGGCCAGTATTAATCCGGGTATACTTTTTCGTTTTCCATACCCCTCTTCTATCAGTTTAATCATCCTTGGTACGATTACAGCCGGCGATACAGCAGCTATAACAGACCCCATGATGGCCGCTTCTATCATGGTAACCTCCAATAATTTGGGTGCAATTATTATCACAGCTAATATCTCCAAAGTGGCAGGGAGAAAACTCATAAGTACTGCCGGTCTACCAACCTTAATTAAATCTTTAATATCTAGGGACAAACCGGCTCTTGTTAGAATAATGACTAAAGCCAATTGCCGCAGATCAGAGGACACGGTCAAAATCTTTTGATCCAAAAGATTGAATGCATGGGGACTTAACATAATCCCTGTAATAAGCATTCCAAGTAAACCGGGAAGCTTCAATTTATTGAATATTGATCCCAATAATAATCCTACTAATAAAATCAGTGCTAAACTGGTCAGCATAATTTAACCTCCGTAATGTTCTTATTTTTTACTATTTAGAACGCAATTTCCTATTCAAGAACAAAGAGTTTGCCTTGGCAAATTCTCGTACCGAGCGCGGTCGGTACAGCCGACAAAATTTACGCGTCAATGTTTATCCTGCCTGGAAGGTTTTTTATGATAAAGGAAATTCGGATAAAATTTCTTTATCATAAAAAACGCTGATAATTTCTGTGTAATACACAGAAGTCATCAGCTAAATTTAGCAGTTTAGGCGTACCAAGGGAGATCCTCATTCCCATTTTATACATATTTCATATACTATTAATATGATATGTTAGAAATATTCATTTGTAATAGAAATTTATGTAGTCTCTTTTATCGTATAATTCGACATTATTATAACTTGTTAAATGATAAATCAGCTAATCTGATGCTATTATAACATATTATCTAACCATTACAAGAACTTATTTCTACAAATACTCATATTTTATACTATACAACATAGAAAGGACTGATATTATGAAAGTATTTCAGATACATCACAAAAAGGAAGTTATCATGCATTCCTGTTGTTTTAAAAGGTGTAAAAAGTGCCCACATCCGGTATCTGATGATGAACCTCCGATAGCCGGTGAACTTAGAAACATTATGTCCGGTAATATCTATATCAGTGATGAAGGTACAGCCTATACGTTTCTTAACCAATTGACGAAATATCCTCCGGACCCTTGCCTAAGCTGCGAAACATATTCAAATAACATGTATCATATTGTTTCACTTAGTGATCTAAAAAATCATACCGACTGGTTAAAAATTAATGATAAGTACTTGTATCCAATGCTGGTCTGGGCTACGGATCAAGAGAAACCGGTCTTGGTAAGAATAAGTCCCGGAACAAAAAAACCTCTAAAAATAATAAAAAAAGCATCTACGGAATGCCTTGCATATACCATTTGCATATCATATCCATCGAAATCATAAACATTTTTATCTTAATCTTACATTTTATTAATGATGGTAATGTTGATAATTGAAGGTTTAAAATAAGACGGAGCATTTGGGTCATTTTACAAACTCGTTGGGGTACAAATCCTTGCTTTGTTTACTTAATTATTAAGATAAACCCAGAGTTCCGTCTTATCATGTATAACTATGTTATGAAACAGCCCATACTCACTGTTAATATATCGATAATATTTCAATATATTTGATTGTATTTTAATAAGATTTTTAGATAAGAATATCCAAAAAATTAAATGTCTTTCTTTTTAATGGGAAACTGAATTTCAGTTAACCAATCCTCTTCTGTGTCTTTATTCCATATTCCGTCAATATAGGATTCCCTAGGATTATCTGCAGGCTCATATCCATTGTCCTCCATCCACTTTAAGATAGCGCCATAGGCATTACGTAGTGTATCATAGGGCCCTTTATGCAGGGTACAAGCAGCTTCCGGTACACGATCTATCTTTTTAAATTTAACCATTTCACTATCCTGTTTGGCTTCGACTACCGCTTCACAGACTTCAACATCAATATTTTCTTCTTTATATTCACCATCATGGTAGATATTAAAACAATACTCAGGAACTGCACACTCACATCCGAGACGTTCCATCTCTTCTCCCATCGGAGGAATAACAGCAAAAAAATCGTTATAACTGTTTACAACTCTACGCATTGAGGCTACCACCACTTCCGGTAACTCTTTTATAATAACATTGTAATCCATAGTAAAACCTCCTTCATTCAAATTAAGATAATGCTCTACCTGAGCAAGCTTCATAGTGCTCTCTGCTATTTCCTTAAGAAGCTGCTCTTTCTTCAAATGTAACAGATTATGTACTGATTTACCGGTCTTTACTTTTGCAATCTCATCCAAGGTAAAACCCATCTGTCTTAGTGCCAGAATCTGATATAATTCTGGCAGTTGTTCAGAAGTATAATACCGATATCCCGTAAAATCATCAATGTGTGCCGGTTTTAAAAGTCCGATTTCATCATAATAACGCAATGCCTTTACTGTTACCCTATTCATTTTCGAAAACATTCCGATTTTATAGATATTATCCCTCCGTCCGTTCTTGATTTTGATAACGTATAATAGAATTTAAGTTAGTTCTATTGTACCATCTCCTGTAACAGGAGAGTCAAGTGCTATTATTCCCACTGAAAGAATTTAATTGATACCAGAAAACTAATGATTGCCAAAACAGATAATAAAATTATGGGAAACATGAGATTGTTAAGATCCAGCCCCAAAGAAAATCCTTTAAGTAGCTTTATTCCCTGTGTTAGTGGCATAATATCAGAAGCTCCTTGTAGAGCTTTTGGCATAATTTCGTAGGGAACTGTTGCTCCCGATAAAAATAACATCGGAAAATATATCAGGCTACAAAGTAAATTTGCTGTTTTCAGATTGGGCGAAATACTGGCCAATAACATTCCTATCCCATAAATTGCGATTGCTACAAGTAGGTACGACAACAGGAAGTAAAAAGTAGAACCAATCATCTTGTATCCAAAAAACAGTTTTAATACCAGATAAACGGCCAGATAGGATGTTAAAGCGATCGCAAATTGCACCGCTACCTGTACAAACAACAGAAGTCCGGGGCTAACCGGTGTAACCTTAAACCTTTTCAGTATTTTTCTATGGCGATAATCTGCTATGCTTAAGGGTATTCCCATAAGCCCGGTTGCACAAATCCCAATTGCAGCAACCGCACCGAAAGATTGTTGTAGGAAGGTATATCCGGCACCTTCAAAAGCCGGTTTTTCACCATAAATCACCCCTAAAATTAGTGCAAGGGCCATCGGAAATAAAATCCCAAATAAAATACTATCCATATTACGTAAAGCCAATTTACTCTCTGTCTTAACTAAAGTTCGAAACACTTTCATGTTACTCATCCTCCTCTCCTGTTAACCATAAATACACCTCTTCAAAATCCTCATAGGGACTTTGCTTTGTTAAAGCTTCTATCGTATCCATTGCAATAACTTTACCGTTTTTCAAAATACAGACTCTGTCACATAAAGCTTTTACCTCATCCATGTAATGGGAAGTCAATAAAATAGTCAGCCCCTTTTCCTTAAGTTTTGAAAGATACTTCCATACCTCTCTACGGGCTTTTGAATCAAGTCCGGTAGTTAATTCATCTAGGAATACCAGCTCAGGATCCGGAATTAGCGCCTGTATAACAGAAAGCTTTTGCCGTTCTCCACCGGATAATTCGGAAACCATGCTGTTTTCCAATTCAGCCATCCCAAAGGTAACTAATAGTTCACGAAAGTCTACAGCTTTTTTGTATAAGGAATGGGTAATCTCACAAACTTCCTTAACCTTTATCTTATCCTGGTAATTCGATTGTTGAAATTGAACACCCACTCTTTCAAATAATTGTTTTCGCTGCTTTCTTGGATCCAATCCCAGTATTTCTACTGTTCCTGCATTCATTGATTTAGTACCCAGGATGCATTCAATCGTAGTTGTTTTTCCTGCACCGTTGTGGCCTAATAAACCGAATATTTCACCTTTTGCAATTTCAATATTTAAGTCTTCTACAGCTGTCTTATCACCGTAACGCTTTCTTAATCCTTCAACTTTTACAACCGGATTCATTCTTTTACCTCCTACTTCCATATGATTACTGATTAAGTTTGGTACACCTTTTACAAGGCATTATCTTCCTAGGACTTTGTCAGTATAAAACCTGCCGTAACAGGAGAGTCAAGAGGTTATTTTAAATATTTTTATAAGTTTTATATAAAGCTATGACACTATCTTCTGACAAAAAAAGGTGAATTGTGAGATTCCCAACACACCCGTTGGATACACTTTCCTGTTACGATTGCCTAATTCATACATAAATGTTTTCATCAGACATCATATCTATGAAAGTGTTCACCAAATAGTGTATTTAGAGAATTCCATAATCCACCTTCTCATTAACGATCGATTTATTAAGCGCCACTTTTTATTTTATTTTATTTATATCATTGAATCACTAAGCTCTTCTCTTTTGTCAACCGATATTCTGCCAATTTACCTCGATAAATTGATTTTAGTCTCGGATTCAATCGTATATCTCTTGGTTTTACCAAAGCATAATTTTTATTAAATATTTTTATATCACTACGTTCTAATACATATGCCACAAATTGTGAACAAAAGTATCGCTGTTTCATTCTTACAGGGATATTAACAGCTGCAGCTAAAAGACCAAGAAAATTATAGGAGTAATCATCTTTATTCTGTTTAAAAACTTCAATTTCATTGCGTAATTTTATGTATTGTTTGTCTGTGATTTTTAATTGGTAGATACTGCAGGTAGTAGATCTGAATTTGCCGAAAATCCCATGGTTAATATCTTCTTCAATAAATCCGGCATTAAAAGGATTCCATATGCCTCTGCGGGCAAAGCTGTACATCTCTTCAAGATCCTCGTCAAACGCTATGGATGCATGGGCATAGGGTTCATTGGTATATAGATGTATTGCCCTCGCCGGATATGTCTGCGTTTGTGTTAAAACAATATATACATTTTTACTTTTATTCTCTTTTATCCTATTTCTTCTTTTTCTAATCGAACTTCTCTTCATACTCTTCATAGCATATTCCTACTCTTTAGAACTTATATTTATCTTCATAAAAAAATTGATAAGCTAATTTTTCCTATCAACCATCCACAGTGTGAACATGATTCCTGGGCGTGTTCGTATCCATTCATGTAAGCTTGATATTAGATCAAACTTATTTACTATATGTGCGTCTACTCACATTTCTCGCCATTACATTCATACTAACTATAAAAAGCTGTAGTTTTATTAAAACTACAGCTTATATTATATTACATTTTTTAGCTAATATCAATACAATGATTATGTTATGAAATCATGAAAGAAAACGAATAGAATAGATTGCATTCTTCTGATATAAATAAAAGCTCTACTATATATTTATGCCTTTATACCTGTATATATTGAAATTGCATCCCTTAAAAATTCTGCCCTTCCGGGTTGATCTTTATCATAAAATGCTCTAAATCGCTCATCCTCTACATACATTGTTGCTAAACCGAAATGTGCTTCTTTGCTATAGTTTTCCCAGGTAAATGATAACCATTCACGATGTAGCTCGGCTGTTTCTTGACCCAACTCACCGCCGGGATCTCCGGTAGCAAATGCAGCCTCCAGTGATTCCATGACCTTTTTTCCCAGTATCTCAAATTCTTCGTACTGCTCCTTCGTCATGTTCATCATCCTCTGATTCGATGCTTTTACCTTATCCTCTCCATACTTTTCTCTAATTTCCTTGCCGTATTTCTTTTCATTTTCATCAATCAAACTCTTCTTAAAGCCTTCGAATTTTTCTTTATCACTCATCTTGAATCTCCCTTCTTGATATAAGATCGTCTTTTCAACATTAGCAATTAAAAGATCTAATTGCTGTCTTTTTGCAAGGAGTTTTTCATGATGTTCTTTGAGTGCTTGGGATTTATCATAGGAAGCAGAAAATATAATTCCCTTAATTTCATCAAGGCTTATTCCAAGTTCCCGAAAAAACATAATCTGCTGTAACAGGTCTACTTCCTTCTGACCATAAATTCGATATCCTGATGAATTTATCCTAGCCGGCTTTAGGATACCTATTTCATCATAATACCGAAGCGTTCTTGTACTGATCCCCGCAAGATTTCCAAGCTTTTGAACTGTATATTCCATTTATCATTCCTCCTTACAATTCGAGTTAGTGTAAAGTATTTTACACTGATTTTTATTTGATCCCTTTATTTTTCAAGGGTTACAGAGCTTTTTAAAATAAAAAAAACAATGACCCCCTATTTTCAGTTATAATTGGAGTTACCACACAAC
>NZ_JAEAGR010000002.1 GCF_015999265.1 Mobilitalea sibirica | reverse complement strand
TTTTTGTTGCACTCAAGGTTGGCGTAACCTGCCAATGCATAAATTCAGGGTTAAAATATTTGCTTTTTCAATGTTCAAAGGGACATATTTTTTTATATCAGTTTTTCATACCAAACTTTACACTACCACTTATACCATATTATATGAATTTAACATATATCCGTTCATAGGCTTATCCATACATCTAGTACTCAACTAAAAACACACTAACCAGATTTAAAGTTCGTGACCGCTTCTCATAAAAGTGAGTTAGCTATGAACACTATGTTTACGCAAAAAAGAGAGTAATTTAAGTTAAAATCACTCTCTTCATACATTCGCTTTTTATATCGATTAATTATTCTATAATTTAAACTGTCCTACCAATTCTTCAAGTTCAACAGCAATTTTCTGCAGATTTTTAGCAGAACCGGATACATGCTCCATACTGGACAGCTGTTCCTCAAGCGAAGCAGCGATTTCTTCAGTGGATGCTGTTGATTGTTTTCAACTCTGATTGCATATGACTTAATAACTCACTCATTTTACCAATTTCATCTTTACTCTTATGCATTAAATGAAACGTAGAATTACCGTCTGCAAGTATTTTTAGTTATCCGTCATCCTTACAATGGACTTAATAATACTTCGTGCAGCAACTGTGTCAATTGTTATTGTAATCACCATGATAATAATTGATATAACGATAGTATCAAACAAATATTAATATTCTAAAAATCTTGCATCATTTATCAATCATGCATTTGAAATAACTGTTCTTCACTAATTGGCTTGCTGAACAAATATCCCTGTATATAATCACAATTAAATTGTATAAGAGCATTTAACTGCTCCTCATCTTCTACGCCTTCCGCTACCACTTCTATACCAAGCTGATGGGATAGATTTATTATATTGCTAACGATCTGGCTGATAGCTTTCTGTGTTGTAATCAGATCAATAAAGGCTTTGTCAATTTTTAACACATTAATAGGAAGCAGATGTAGATAGCTTAGGGAGGCATAACCTGTACCAAAATCATCAATCGCTATTCTGATTCCGAATTCCCTTAGTTGTTTAATTACATTTATGATATGATCCGGATAGGATATAAAAACAGATTCCGTTATTTCTAACTCCAGATATCTGCTGTCAAAACCTGTCTCATTCAAAATTTCCTTAACCATAGTAACAAAGTTCGGCTCTATCATCTGTACAACGGATATATTAATGGAAACCATAGGTTTTTTATCAAATCTTTTTTGGAACTCCATGAATTTCTCTAAGACCGTTCGGAAAATCCATTTACCCATCTCAATAATAATTCCCGTCTCTTCAGCGATCGGGATGAACTGACCCGGACTGATAAACCCTAGTTCAGAATATTCCCATCTGGCTAATGCTTCATAACCTCTTAATTTCTTTGAGTCACTGGTGTATTGTGGTTGAAAAACCATATACAACTCATTATTTCGAACTGCAGTAAACAAACCATTCTCCAGTTGAATCCGCTTTAATACATCCTTTTGCATTTCTTTATTAAAAAATTGAATTTCATTCTTGCCGGCGTTTTTCGCATTGTATAATGCAATATCTGCATTTTTAAGAAGCTCTGTGGTATTACTGCCATCCTCCGGATATCTTGTAATACCAAAACTGGCATTGATATAGAAATCTTTATGCTCAATTGTGAATGCTTTGGAAAGTACAAAACGAAAACTTTCTACATACTCCAAAAGCTCCGTCTGTGTTAAATCTCTGCAGATGATAAGAGCAAACTCATCTCCCCCAAGGCGTCCCAGTAGATCCTGCGCATGGACACTCTCCTTCCATCGCATGGAAATCTGCTTTAAGATTTCATCACCAACGCTGTGTCCCATGGAGTCATTAATTTTTTTAAAGTTATCTAAATCTATAAAAACGAATATAAAACTATTATTCTCTTTCGCGTATGGATCCGTTAAGCTTCCCATCTTCTCCAACATCATGGTACGATTCGGAAGTTGTGTAAGCGAATCATAGTATGCCATATTATGCAACATTTCTTCATTTTTTTTAATAATTTGATTGAAATGAATTACTTTCTTGATTTGTTTATTTAAGTTATTCCCGTAACGTGATATAATAATAACCATGATTATAGTACTAACAGGAATCACAACTCCAGGTAATGCATCCATATTTCCTTTAATAAAAGTAGCATAGATTGCCCCGGAGGCCAGTATCATATTAAGTATAATTGCGACCATATTACTGATTTTAATCGGGTTTAAAACCATTAATATAATTAAAACAACCTGCGTCTGTGCTATAATACCTACGATACTTGTTTTGGAGATGATACTATCCCCTATATGAACCCAATATGCTAATTCAGGTGACGAAAAATAAACAATTAAATTAATAAACCATAAATATATAATAGAACTTAAAACCAAACCAATCCAATGATAATATTTGATTTTTCTGTTATAAGTCATTTCATTCATTACCGATTGTTCCTGTTTTGATTTTTTCATCTTTTCTCTCATCCAATTTGTCCTTTGTAGTATTATTTATAGGTGTTTTGTCAGATTATTGATATACATTTATAGTACCATAAATCTATCTTTTACACCATACTCAACTCATATATTCGTAGTTTTTCGTACTTATTGATTCTCACATGATATTTTATTATAGTTGTTATCCGATTTAACCTTATTGTGTATAAATACAATAATCTTAAGCATAACGTCACCTATCAATTTTTTAATTCAAAACATTTCATTAATACTTTTTACGAAAAAATTCGTTAATAAACATTCCTATATCGTTGTAAATAAATCCTTGATATCTTATTGAGATTTTATAAAAAGAAATGATGGACACTGATTTCAATCATCGCTATAATATATCTCAGATTAACAATCCTATACTTGCTGCCTGATCATCCACAGTGTATATTCGGGTTTTTAACAGCATATAGAAAATATAGAGTTATTTACCAATTTTTTATTGCAACATATATTAATTCGTAAAGATTAAAGTAGAAAGTGGGGTATAAACATGAAAATTGTTGTTTTGGCAGGAGGTATCAGCTCAGAAAGAGATGTATCCTTATCAACAGGCGCCATGATTTATAGGGCTTTAAAAAACAGAGGACATCAGGTTGTGCTTATGGATGTATACTTAGGATATGAGGGTTCGTTAACGAATCTATTTGATCTAGAGAAAGACTGGTCGGAAAACATAGGTGTTGTCAAAGAAACGAACCCCGATATCCGTATGATTAAAGCTTTAAGAAAGGATAATCCTGATAGCTTATTCGGACCCGGTGTAATAGAGGTATGCACACAGGCTGATATTGTATTTATTGCATTACACGGTGAGAACGGTGAAGACGGTAAGATACAAGCTGCTTTTGATTTAATGGGAATCAAATACACCGGTACGGATTATACAAGCAGTGCCATAGCTATGGATAAGTCTATCTCGAAAGAGATCTTCTCCTATTACAAAATACCGACACCCGCCGGAATACATATGAAAAAAGGCGAGAAATTTACCTGGAGTGTTTATCCTTGTGTCGTTAAGGTGAATAATGGTGGTTCCAGTGTAGGCGTTTCTATTGTTAATGTTGCGGAGGAGCTGGATGCTGCTCTATCCAACGCATTTGCTTACGGTAACGAGGTAATCATTGAGCAATATATTAAAGGCCGTGAATTTTCTGTTGGAGTAATTGACGGTAAGGCCTTACCCATCATAGAAATCACTCCTTTAGTCAGCTTCTATGATTATAAAAACAAATACCAACCAGGAAGTGCCATAGAAACCTGCCCTGCGAATGTTAGTATTGAACTGGCCATGCAGATGCAAAGAATAGCGGAGGCTGTGTTTAACGCTTTAAGAATAAAAACCTATGCTCGTATGGACTTTATCATGAATGAAAAGAATGAAATCTTCTGTCTCGAGGCTAATACATTACCCGGTATGACTCCTACTTCACTCTTACCTCAGGAAGCTAAGGCTATCGGTATGGATTTTGAGGCTTTGTGTGAAAAGATAATAGAAAGTTCTTTGAAAAAATACGAAGCAGGAGAATAAAAATGATGAAGAATATGACTTTAACACAGATTGCAAAAGCTTGTAATGGGAACCTGTTTTTTGATAAGGATTATGATGGTCGGGAAATATCCGGGGTTGTTATGGATTCTCGATTGGTAGAGAAGGATTATATCTTTATTGCTACTGTAGGGGAACGGGTGGATGGCCATAGTTTCATCAATGAGGTTTTTGATAAAGGAGCGATTGCCGTAATCTGTGAAAAAGCTCCTAGGAATCCAAAAGGTCCCTACATACTGGTTGAGAATAGCTTAATTGCCCTTAAAAATATCGCTATATGGTATCGCATGCAGCTTGATATTAAAGTTGTAGGTATTACCGGCAGCGTAGGTAAAACCAGCACAAAGGAATTCATTAGTGCGGTTTTATCTATGAAATATAATGTCTTGAAAACAGAAGGAAACTACAATAATGAAATCGGTCTACCTCTAACCATATTAAAAATCAGAGATAATCATCATATTGCCGTCCTGGAAATGGGAATTAGCGATTTTGGAGAAATGCACCGATTAAGTGAAATAGCGAAACCCGATATCTGTGTACTTACTAATATCGGCTACTGTCACTTAGAAAACCTGGGAACCCGACAGGGTATATTAAAAGCAAAATCAGAAATCTTTGATTTTATGAAGGAAGACGGTAAAATCATCCTAAACGGTGATGATGATATGTTAGCAACAATAAAAAAATTTAAGGGAATAATACCTATCACTTTCGGGTTTGGAAAAAACAACGACATTTATGCGACTAATATAAAAGCTGACGGTTTATATGGCAGTACCTGTGACATTCATGCAAAGAATTGTTTAATTCAGGCCAACATACCGCTTCCCGGCGAACACATGATTTTAAATGCCTTAGCAGCTACCCTGGTAGGTATCACACTTGATATGACTTATGAAGATATTTCATCAGGAATAGAGATGGTAAAACCCCTTGGCGGAAGAAGTAATATTATTCGTCAAGAAAAACGGACTATCATAGATGATTGCTATAACGCTAATCCGGTATCCATGAAAGCAGCCATTGATCTCTTAACCAAGGCAGATACCCGAAAAGTAGCCATACTAGGTGATATGTTTGAATTGGGAAAGGAAGAAAAAGAACTTCATGAAGAGATTGGAGCTTATGTGTCAGCTAAGGCTATAGACACCTTGATATGTGTAGGTAAATTAGCCTCTTATCTTTATGATGAAGCTTCTAAATCCTTTCAAGGAACCTTGTTGTATTATGAGAACCGCGAAGAACTTATTAAGGAACTTCCATCTATAACAAAAGAAGGTGATACCATTCTCGTAAAAGCCTCCCACGGAATGGGGCTAGAGAACGTGGTCAAGGCTCTCCTTATATAATATAATATAATATAATATAATATAATAATGTCGTATTAAAATGGCGCTGTTTCAGATATATAGTTCGTAGGGGCTGTTTCAAAATAGTTAAACTGGGAATATAAATTACCGTAATGCACTGTTTGAAGGACATGTTGCTAATTTTGAATCTGTCCTTCAATCTGTGTGTGGGTAAATTATATTCCTATTGTTTATTTTGAAACAGTCCATTAATAGTATATAAAACAATATAATTTTTTGTGTATAGTGCATCCTGTCGCTTCTTATCTTAAGAACCCATATTACACAACATCACCATTTAACTATATTGAATAACTTATAATAGATTCTTCACCATATCTGTTCCAGCAACTATGGTTCCAATGGTTGCACCGATATTTGCCATTGCAATGACCAGAATAATCTTTAAAAAACGGTTTCTTAAGATTCCTTTTAAGCTTAATATATCCGTCTGGACATTCAATACATCTTGTACTGTAGGTTTCTTTATCGTAGCCTCTGTCAGTCCGGCAAACCAACCGCAAGCAAACAACGGATGTAATGTAGTCAGAGGAGCTGCAACAAAGGCTGTCAGAATGCTAAGAGGATGACCTAGAGATATCGCAGTAAATATAGCTGCCAAAGCTCCGGTCCATAATACCCAAGTTGACAACTGTTCTATCCCTGTTTGTATATTTAACACAAAGGAATAAATTATAAGTCCCGTAATTAAAGCAGGGATAATCCAACCGGCAACTTTTGACCAAGTGCTTTTTGGCGGTACTACTGAAATACTTTCGATGTCCTGGGTTTTGTAAATCTCTTGTTTGATACCGGGAACATGAGCTCCTCCCAGAACAGCCACAATTTTCTTACCGGGTGCTTCTTTTATCTTAGCAGCCAGGTATTGATCTCTCTCACTAATTAATATCTCTCCGATTTTAGGAAATTGCTTTCGCATACCGGCCATAGCTGACTCCAGCATGTCCTCCTGTAACAACTCCTGTAAATCCAGATTCGAAATATCTGTATCTTCATCCGATGAGATAATCAAACTAACGAACAGTTTCATCTTTTCCCAGAATCCCAATTTACGCCAGATACGAAGAAAGGTTGTCTGTACTTTTCTGTCGGCCAATACCAGTTTTGCACCGACTTCTTTAGCACTCTCTATCCCTTGCAGCATTTCGCCGCCAACCGTAGTATTCAGCTTCTTTGCCATCTTTTTCTGATAGGAACTAAGTAAAAGATTCGCAACCAGAAAACCAACTCTTTTTTCCTTAATTACCTTAACGATATCTGTGTTCTCCCAAGCTTTCGGATTCATGATGTTCTTATACCGGTCTTCATCCAGTTCAATACACACACTATCCGGATGCTCCTCCTCGACAACCTTCTTTACTAACTCCGCACTTTCCTTAGACACATGGGCAGTCGCAATCAGTATAATCTCTTTATCGTTATACTCTAATCGCGTTATATTACTTTCATTCATTTTCCTATCCTCCAATTAATGCAATAGCGAATGATATCATTCTCAGTAGTCCTTATCTACTTGCCAATCATGGCATATAACGAAAGTATACTTCTTGTAAGAAACCAAGTCAAGCCCTGTAATATGAGGACTAGACTTAGTTTTGCTTTTATTCAAGACTTGACTAAATCTGTTGATATTTAGATTTGCCTTATATATTTAGTAAATAATAATATAAAACCTCTTGACCTTTCCATTTTTGGTATTATAATCATTAGTGGAAACAATGAAATGAGAATTCATATGAAAAATCAAAATTTTCAAATTACAACTTTGTGCTGATGCCCAATTTGAGGTATATCGGCGGAATGGAGATTATTATGAACGATCTAAATCAAATATTACTTAATCCTATCAGGATGCGAATTATACAACATCTGGCAACACATAAGACGATAACAGCGGGAGAACTCATCTCTGTAATGGATGATGTGCCAAGAACAACTCTTTACCGTCATATTAATACCTTGGTGAAGTCAGGAATTCTTACCGTTGTTAGCGAGAACAAAATTCGTGGTACCGTAGAAAATGTATATGCCTTAAATATCAATGTGCTATCCTCTGAGAACACTTTGGAAAATGCTACGAGAAATGCCTTTGGATTTTTAATGAAGATATATGCTGACTTTGACAGATATTTTAGCACCAAAGACGCGGATCCACAGAAAGATCGGGTATTTCTCAATAATTCCGTATTACTCCTAAGTGATGATGAGTATGATGATTTTCTTAAGGAACTAAAACAACTTATTATTAAATATATGAATAAAGAAGCCTCTAATTTAAGAAGGAGTAGAAGCTTTTCGGTTATATCCTCTCCGTCTGATGAATAAGGACTGACCTGTTCTTTAAGATGATTGCATTCATCCAATCAATGATTTATGTTAATCATACGAATTATAAATAAGGAAAAACATAAAAATGAAATCACATAAAAATATAACGAAATAATTAAAAAACCCACGAAAAAAAACTAAGAAAAGACGAGGTAAGAAAATTATGTATATCCTAGGAATTATAGCTACAATTATAGCTACTCTAATGTTGATTGGATTTATTATTAATAGCATTAAATCAAAGGGTGAACTGAAAAAAATCAAACCCTATGGTCAATTGGTAGATGTCGGTGGCAACAAAATGCATGTTTATTCCATGGGTGAAGGAAATGAAACAATCGTATTGCTACCCGGTCTTGGTGTACCTCTTCCCAGTGCCGATTTTGCCCCTTTAATGCGGGAATTAAGCAAATATTATACCGTTGTAACTCTTGAATATTTTGGTGTTGGCTTTAGTGAAGGTTCTTCCGTACCAAGAACAAATGAAAACTATACACAGGAAATTCGTACTGCTTTACAAAAAACAGGCTTTGCTCCTCCCTATATCTTAATGCCTCATTCTGCTTCCGGTATTTATTGTGAGTATTACGCAAGTAGGTACCCCGATGAAATAAAGGGTATCGTTATGCTTGATACGACTTCCACTGCAGAAACCAAGCTACCGAACGTGCCCCGATTTGTATACTCAATCGCTAAATTCCAGCAGGCCATTGGTTTGACCCGTTTAACAATCGGTTTAATACCTGAGAAAAAACGAATAGAAAACGGATATACACAAAAAGAAATCAATGATTATAAAACACGTATATTACACAATATTAATGACACATTTATCAATCAGTCTGTTAACATAGTGGACAATATTAAAGAAGTATATAACCTTGCGTTTCCCAAAAACGTACCAGTCTTAAAGTTGATTTCCAGCCAGACAATAAAATATATGGCAAAGAAAAATAAAGACGATGGTATGGGGTATCAGAATAAGCATTTACATAGACTGGGAGAACATACAACCTATCAAATCATAGATTCATCGCACTTTCTTTATCAGGATAAAGCTCTTGAAATTGTAGACTATACAGAAGATTTTCTTAAAAATATCAATCAATAACATTAGTAATAAACCTACAAAAAGTGCTTAATATACTATTGTTTAAATCAAAAAGTATATAACGGACCCTGGGATTACCCAAGAAAAATGCCCCTTCTTGTGAGAAACAGTTTTATCATATACTGTCTACAAGAGGGGCATTTCCTATGTTTTTAAATCTAAGCTTAAGGCGTTATTTAGTAATACACACGAGTTTCATTTTGTACAAGCCCTTAATTTTATCACTTATTATAGTTTATCAGCTTTTTTATTGGATTTTTACTTTACTTTCTCAATGTTTTCAACGATTACCTGATCACTGGGTGATATGGATACCGTAATCTCTATCGTATCCTCCACATCTATTCCTTCTAAGAACCGGTCTATCTCATCGGCTACAAAGGGTACATACATATCTCCAACTAAAACTTCAATGGTATGGTTATCCATCTGACCTTTATAAATTCCAATAATCGGCTTGCTGTAATCAATCGGGTTTTCATCAAATCTTAGCATGGTCCCACCTAATTGGTCATTGGTAGGAGCATCCATACCGATATCTTCTAAAGATAATCTTGTAAACTCTTCTTGATCCTGATTACGTATAATAAAATTATCGGTGATACCGGAAGCTTTCACTACCACATAAGGATAAGACATTACCATAATGTTCATGGAATCTTTAGCCGGCTCAGTTTCAATTACAGAGATTGCGGTTTTTCCTTCGTTATCTTCCATGGCTTCTACTTCTATCGTATAGCCACCGGTAGTTTTTTCACCGGAGCTAATTAAGATGATGTAAGATCCATCTTCCTGTTCCCAGAATTCATACCCTTTGTTAACTTTCAAGACTTCAATTTCATTCATAATCTCTTCCGAAAGAGTACTTACATCTACGACATCAAAATCTATTAAGTTTACTGTGATACCTTGGTTTGAAGGCTCTTTCACTCCTTCTTCTGAATCAGCCACTTCATCGGATACTTCTTCACCATCTTTATCGGCTTCAACATCATCAGCCTTAGGCAGATCGTCAGATGTATTACTATCCTCTTCAACCCTGGGTAACTCATCCGAATCATTCATAGCACCATTGGTGTTTGCGCAACCCGCCAAGAGTGATATTATAAAAATAACCATCAAAAATTTTATACTTATCATTTTTTTCATATTTTCCACCTCTCAAAGTTATGTTTTATTGTTTTACATCCATTAGACGTGATAACTTATAAGATGGTTCCATCCTTTTAACAAACCGATCTCATGTTTCATCCAATCATTTTGTTTATGATTGACTTTCATTAATTCCCAAGTTACTCAAACCGAAACCAACCAAAATCAAAATTAGATCCCGGAAGGAATATGAAAGCTACATTTGTAATTCCGGTTACATTATCCAGTTCAAATATCCGTTCTTCATATTCATTTGAGTGTGTAAAATCAACCAATTGGTTGATTTCCCCGTCAGAATTCGAGAAACGAACATGAATGGTATTCTTATCAATCGGAGACCTTCCATAGATGATAATTCTGGATATCCCATTATCGTTGAAATCCATGTCATCAAATAACAAGGAAACATTATTACCGATACCTTCCACACCCTGATTCGTCAAACGATAAGTATCACCATAGATGTGATCGCATTCTACCGCCATGTTTTGTTCAAAGGCCCTATTTTTCTTTTCAAATGAGAAACCTTTGATATGAACCTTCTGCCTCAGAACAAAGCATAAAGATGTAATTCCCTTAAGTCTTTTTGATAGTCGGTAGGTTTCCTCCTGATAAACATTCCACTTAGATTCTTTTTGATAGATTACATCTGCCAGAAGCTCGCTACCTTCCTCTCCCGGCATACCCTCCCATATCTGTAACGTGTATTCATCGCTTGATAAAGCAAAGATAGGAATTGTAATGATATCAGAACCATAGGATCCGAAATCAATATCATGAAAGCCCACCTGGGTCTCCCCGTCTCTACTGGTGGCTATACCTTTTTCATTTCCATTCGTAACCTCACCCTTACTGTAGTCATAGAGTCCGGCAGAGATAAATCCATAGGGATCCTTATAAGCTGTACCTAAACCAACAGCTCTAAATTCCAGCTCAGAGATTAGTTTTGTTTTATCCGTACCATTCTTACTGGTACAACGAAGCCGGAATTCCCCGTCACCAATTGCAGTTAGTTTAGCTCTAAGACCGGAGCCTTCCACCTTAGCTAAGTTGGATATAACACCGGTTTCATTCACCACACTCCATTCAACCTCCCGGTAGGAAGTATTTACAGGATACAGTTTCGCCATTACTGCTATTTCTTTTTTGCTTTCATCAAACTCTTGCCCGGATTCACTAACTATTTCAATCTTTCGCACTGGTATTTCATCCATACTTCCCATGATACAGGGTAGCTCCTTATTGGCGGTATAGGCTGAAATCCCATCTGTATTTCCGTCCTTTGCTGTTATACTATTCAAAACAAGGACTCTTTTTTCCATCCCTTTGGATGATACTTCTATGAAAATATCTCCGCAATCAAGAGTTGAGCCTATTATTGCCATCAATCTTCCGCTAAACAACCTTCTGCTTAAGCCTTTATATGGATCATAATCCGTGCTGTCACCATTATCCAAACCAATCAAGCGACCTGCCCCGGATACGTTAACCTGTACACGGTTATTCGCATTCTCTACTTTATTACCCCACTCATCCTCCATGGATATCTCGACAAAGCTTAAATCCGTCCCATTTGCTATTAGCACATTTTTATCAGCCTCAAGGCATATCTTTTTCGCATCACCAAAGGATTTCTTAATTTCGGTAGCAATCACATTACCATTTTCATCATAGGCAATTGCTTTTAATTCACCCTCTTCATAGGGTAGCTTCCACCAGCCTGCCAGCTGTGTACCGTGCTTATGATCAATATCATAGGTTCCGATTGTGACACCGTTTAATTGTAGTTCCACCTTTGGTGCATTGGAACAGATACGGACGTCAATTAATTGTCCTTTGTTAAAATCCCAATAAGGTATGATGTGAACCATAGGTTTTATTCTATAATCAGTCCAAGCAGACTGATATACAAAATAAGGATCTTTTGTAAAGGTTGCCGTATCCAGCTGTCCAAAGTATGAATTTTTCGTATGATAAGGGGTTGGTTCACCGATATAATCAAAGCCGGTCCATAAAAACTGTCCCATCGAAAAAGGCATATCCCGTTCAGCCAAAATACATGCTTCCGGGGACTTCGCTCCCCAACTGGTAGAGCTGTTTCCAAGAGCAGAACATTGTTCGTCATCATCTGCCAAAATTGCTTTTTCATAAGGAAAATGGTAGACCCCTCGGCTCTGTACAACAGATGCCGTCTCACTACCATAGATCACCCAGTCCGGATGCTCCTCATGATGTTTCTGATAATATTTCTCTGCGTAATTATAACCCGCTATTTTTACAATATCGGCGCATTTCTGCGCATTTTCCCAAGGCATGTAATTAGACCCAATGGTTACTTTCGCATTCTCCTTCGGATCATATTGCTTAACATAGTTAAGGAGTAATCGTGTAATTTCTTGACCTCTCTCACCTGCATGGGTGTCATAGATTTCATTTCCTATACTCCACAGTAATAGACTCGGATGATTACGGTCTCTCATTACCCAACTTTTTACATCCTTTTCGGCCCATTCTTTAAAAAATCTGGCATAATCGTATTTTGTCTTTGGTCTTTCCCACACGTCAAAGGCTTCTGATACAACCAGTAATCCCATTTCATCTGCCAAGTCCATCAATTCCGGAGCAGGCATATTATGGGCTGTTCGTATAGCATTCACTCCCATTTCTTTTAATAGATGAAATCTTCTTTTTAATGCTATCTTATTAAATGCTGCTCCTAATGCGCCCAGATCATGATGTTCGCATACACCGTTTAGCTTAAGTTTCTTGCCATTTAATAATAGTCCTTGATTTGGATCCATGGTAATAGTACGAAATCCGATATTTTGGTTAACAGTTTCGATAAGATCGTATTCAGGAGCAGTATCCTGCTTATTTGTTTTCAACTGTAACTTTGTAACCAACTGATATAAATTAGGTTCCTCTATACTCCAAAGCTTTGGATTTTCAATCAATAATGTCTGTTGGTTTGTGACAGGAGAGACACTAGGGTTAACTGCCATTGATACCGTCGCAATCTCTTGATCCTTGTATCTGATTGTATGACAAATCACTGCTTCCTGCATAAGACATACATCAGTATCCACCTCTACGTTAAAATCATCCTCTTTTTGTTCAATGGATACATAAATTCCGTCCGTCCTTATGTGATTTTTATCTCTTGTCTTAAGCCATACATTACGATAAATTCCTGCACCTGAATACCATCTGCTGTTAGGACTCTCATGAACGACTTTTACGAGAATTTCGTTCTCCCCTTCTCTTAAAGCATCCGTAATGTCATATTCAAAGGAGGAATAGCCATATTTCCAGTCACCGATCAAAAGACCATTTACATAAAGAGACGAATTCATATAAACACCGTCAAAGCATAACAAAAGGTTTCTCTCATCCTTTTTCCAGGTAAATCTTTTGCGATACCAACCTATGCTACTCTCATATAGATCCAATGTATTATAGATAAGCCAATCATGGGGCAAATCAACCGGTTCAAACATTAAAGCATTGCTATCTAACGCTTCTAACTCGCTTTTTGCAAACTCCCACCCATTGTTAAACAGCTGTTTTTTATTCATAATCTCCTGTCTCTCTTTCTATGTTTAATTAAGTGATTTTATTCTATAGTAACTGTTAACTAGATCCATTTCCATTGCCTAATACATCGTTTTTCACTGGCTACTGCTTACTATTTTTTCTTCTCAAATGTTTCAATGCAATCATTCTGCTTACTCCGCTATTATGATCTTTAAATACACAGCCATAAGAAAAAGCATGGTATCGTTGCATTTTTTCTTTTCTGATTATTTTCCCGGAAAGATAGATGTTTAATCCTTCAAAATTATATAAACATTTTAAGGTATCTCCTGTTTCAAGTTCATTCTTTAACACAATACACATACCTGTTACACTAACATTTTTTAATACGCCTTCTACAATCTTCCTTTTGCCCTGTTTATTAACAATTGTAACTTTAAGTATCTCTCCTATAAATAATCGATAAGCCTCTCTACGATTAAGCCTTTCTATGTTCTCTTGTGAACTAACATAATATACCCGCATCCCCTGATATTCAGCCACTTCAAAAGTAAGAGAAGTAAATGTAAAGATTCCCTCCTGTAGGGTATATATGATTTCAACATCTTGCATCTTACTTGGATCTAATACCTGATTATCTTCCAATAAAGACGGTATTATGATATGGGTCATATTTTTATTAATAACATCTAGATTTATGCGAAAGAGTTTTTCCTTATATATGAATTTAAGTATTATCTTATGGTTCATATCAATTTCAACGAGTCTCATCTATATGTGCCCCTTTATCTTGCCGTCAATGGTATCTGTGTTTTCTTATCTATAGTAATGTAACATAATTTCTTTTGAATGTAAATTCCATATAAGGTTTATTATAGCTATTTCATGTAAGTTTCGTAAGCTTATGTTATCATTCACTACTTATAATCCGTTTTATCCTTGGTGTATAATTTCACATTAAATCTTTGATAGCATATGATATTGTTGTAAAGTACTTTGAAAGGAATGATATTATGTATCAATCATATCCATGTCCATATTGCGGCAGAAGACTGATGCTAAGCCCCTCAGGTGATGACAATATGCATACATGTCCTTACTGCGGTAAAAGAGTGAGATATCATGGAGATTATAATAGGTACGATAGATACTATCCTCCCTATAAAAACATGGATCATGGACCAAGGTTTGATTATTCAAGATTTAAAGACTATGGTTCAAGGCCCTATGTTGTGAATATTGATGAAGTAACGAAAGAAAATGATACCTTCCGAACTGCTTTGTGGACGGGGAAACATCTGCAGCTTACCTTAATGAGTATCGATGTAGGGGGAGAAATCGGATTAGAGATACATCCTGATGTCGACCAGTTTATTCGAGTCGAAGAAGGCCACGGTGTAACATTAATGGGAGATCATAGAGACAGGCTTAATTTTCAAGCAGAAGTATATGATGATTATGCAATATTAATTCCGGCAGGAAAATGGCATAATCTTATAAACACAGGTAATAAACCGCTTAAGCTTTATTCCATCTATGCTCCACCGGAGCATCCGTTTGGTACGGTTCATAAGACAAAAGCTGATGCTATGGAAGATCATCATGATCCCTATCACTAATTTAGATAGTACAAAGAATTTGCCTTAGCAAACTCTCGCGCCAAGTGCAATCGGTAAAACTGACAAAATTCCTTACGCTTGATTGCACATCCTACCTGGAAGGCCTTTTATGGTATAGACTAACTACTTGACATAGTTAGTCTATAATATAAAAATAAGTTCACCTCTTTTTTACCTTTTCAATTATGAATTACCTTAGTTTTCTCATAGACTAGATTTTTAAAAAAAGGTGCCTGATTTAATGGTCAGACACCTTTATCTGGGAATTATGATATCAAAAACCTGATGTATGTCTAGTCTTTTAAATATATTATACAAATCATTGATACATCTCTTCTACATAGTCTATTACTCCGCATGCAAGCCTGCTACCGGCATCTCCGGCCGGTTGTGTTCTATAGTCATCAGGATTTTGATGAATAATAACCGCTTTTCCTATAACCTCTTCGGGTTGAAATCGGTTCGTATAAAACGACATATAGCTGTATCCATTGTTAGAAAAGAGAACAGGTAAGTCTCCGGCATGATTCCCATGGGGCTGATTATCCGGATTCCAATGATCTCCCGCTGCTTCAAAGGGTGACTCGGTGTTACCTACCGTACAGTCTCCATTCTCGTGAATATGAAAACCAAAAGGGCCTATAGGAGCCTGCCCATTCTTTGCCGGCTTAAATTCCGGCAATCCATAAATATTTGCAGTGACTATGGTACCGCCTTCAAAATGTTCAAACATCACAATTCCATTGATTTCAGGTGCTAAAGGTCCTCCGTTTACAATAGCGGCAATATAAGCATTGTTATTATAATTTCTATTATCATTTGAATTCATATAATTTGAATTGTTAAACATATATATCTCATTTAGGAGTTTTCTCTCTTTATCATATTCGAGTACGTATAAAAATGTTATTTTTTCGTTTATCAAAATCTAAACTCAAAACTAAAAGCCATAATATTATTGAATATTTATAGCAACTTCTGTAATTACCCAACCACTTGTTTCAGCTTCAAAATTTCTAAATTACTCATCGTACATTAAATTTATGAAAGCTTTTCCACGATTTGTAGTGAATATTTTACTATATATTCTATAGATTGCATCCCTAGATAAATTATCCTCGTATGCATTAACCAAAAAGTCAGCTTCTATTAATATTTGATGATCTATTCCGTTAATGTTATTGTAGGTATGATGATGTGCTATTAACCAGCATACCCGATCAATAATATTTTGTTGAATACTTAGATTATTAAGTAATAATTCCGCTTCCAAGGGTCCTTCCAGTTCCTGATATTTTCCGGCAGAACTGTTGTATTTTAATTCGCTGTTTTTTATTCCTATATCATGGGTTAAGGCTGCGACTTCAAGTATCGTCTGAGTTTCCTGATCTAAGTCTTCTGCTTCACCAATCGCTTTAGCAAAGCCATATACTTTTAGAAAGTGATTGATACGCTTTATGTCGCCCCTATAATAATCAATCATAGCATTCATTACCTGTCCTACTTCTACCATAGCTTCACTCCGCTCAAAAAATTCTAATTATCATTTATCTCAATTACTGTTTTATCAATTAGTACTGTCTTAAATTTCTCGTTTGCTTCTAGCATCTTTCTATAATAATCATCATATGCCGGACTTAATTTCCTCATTATTGGTATGAATTCATCATAATATCCACTCGTTTCTCCAAACTTACGATATAAGTTTAAGAGTCGAGACATGATAGAGGATTCATATTCATTCGATTTCTTAAACTCTTCATATTTAAGAATTTGTTCATTATTCTTATCCATATATGTTTCTATATCATCATAAGCATTCTGCATATAATTTATTATTTGATTTATGTTTTCATCATTCATATCCATATTTATTTCATCTAGAATCGTTTGTAGATCTTTCGGAATTTCAATGGATTCCATATTATCAAGAACTTCAACCACCCTATTGAATAGCCTTTTTTTCTCATTTGTTCTTAAGGGTTCATTGAGAAAATATCCAAAATGTAAACTGAGATATCTGCCATAATACCCAGGAAATACAGCAAGAAGTCTTTCTTTCATCGTTGACTGATGATCTAGTAAATCTAACTTATCACTAATTTCCTTATTATCTGCACCGTTAATCAACTGTTCTAACAGATCAAGACGATTTGATTTGGCTTTTACTTCCATCTCCTTCCTATGCTTTATGAAAGTAAGCGTCCGCTTTCTATCATTACTATCTAATACCTGTTTTATTTCTTCAATTCCCAGATCCAGCTTACGAAGCATTGCTACTTCATTTAATATACTAAGATCCTTATCCGAGAACTCCCTATACCCGTTCTCATATATTTTAGGTGATATGAGTCCCTTTACCTGATAATATTCAATTGCTTTCTTTGTCAAACCTGTTTTATGACACATCTCATGTATCTGCATAACAAACACCTCCTGATATGAACATAAGGTATCCCCCAAGGTGCTAGTCAAGTCCTATTATTTTCTTAAGTCCATCAGCAATTGCATCTTTTAACACAGCATGTCCTTGTTTATTTGGATGAAGTCCATCCATAAAGTATTGATTGCATAAATCCAAGTTTAATGCATTCAATTCTTCGTGTTGATAAATATCAATATAATCGATACGATGGGATTTATAAAAATCAATTAGAACATGATAATATTCATCCATTGTAAAACCAAGAGAATTATAAGGGGTGGTTTCCGGTCTTCCCCATACTACATCATTACGCTTTAGCATTGTGACAAATATCGGTTTCGTATTTGGATATTGTGTCATTAATCCTTCGTACAAAACATGTAACGCTCCGTAAAAGGTTCCATTATTCTTGTCACCTTTATCACCAATGGGAACAGGATTAAATGTACTCCCATAGTCATTCGTTCCTGCATATATCATAATTATATCCGCATCATCCTCAACTGACGTATAACGTTCTGAAATGGGATCCTGACCCTTACCTAAGGTAGAGCCATTAATACCGAGATTTTGTATAGATTCTATATAAGATTCTTGCATTAACAAAGAAGCATAAGCTTCCTCATGATCAACACCATATCCGTAGGTGATACTGTCACCTAGAATGGATATCTTATATTTTTTTTCTGATTATCTGCTTTACTCACTGGTGGTATCCTCACTTTTCGTACTGATATCATATTACATTATTATTGCTATATTCAGTAATACATTTTACTTCTATTATGTTATCAGCTTTGAAGAATTGATTCAACTACATTTTTCATACACTATTCATAAGTTAAATCTGTCATTCAACCCTACTAACTAGGGTTTTTTATATAAAAAGTCTCTCCATGGACACATCACATAGAGAGAGGTGTGGAGAGACTTATTTATGTTATAATTTGCTATTCATTTCAAAGTCAAATTTATCTGTCATCGTAATAGACACTTTTATTTTAATAAAGGACTAACTTACAGACCCATTCACTTGTCATGAAATATAGGCCTTGATTTATTCCTTTACGCCACCTAACGCAACACCTGCTATGATGTACTTGGATAACAGGAAATATACGATAAATAACGGTAACACTGTTACAGTTAGACCTAAATAAATTGCACCATACTCAGTTCTATAGATATCACCCCTAAGAAGGCTTACCATAATAGGCATTGTATACTTATCACTATTTGTAAGTAATACCATTGGCATAAACAGGTTATTCCAACTAGATACAAATGTGAAGATTGCCTGTGTTGCAATAGCAGGTTTCATAATTGGTAAGATAATTCTATTAAAGATATAGAATTCACCGGCGCCGTCAATTCGTCCTGAATTTACAATATCAATCTGTAACATACCAAGCAGATACTGTCTCATAAAGAACACCATAGGAGGAGCAGCAATCGCCGGTAATATCAATGGTAAGAAGTTATTGGTCATATCCAATTTATATACAAATTGGTAAAAACCGATTGCCGTAACCTGAGAAGGTATCATCATAATCGCTAAAATAAACGTGAAAAAAGGTTGGCGTAATCTCCAGTTGTACGCAACAATTCCATATGCAGTAAGAGAAGAAAAATATACCGCACAAAGCGTTGTACCTGTAGATATTATCATCGAGTTTATAAAACCAACGATTGGATTAAAACTCTTACCCAATAAAACATCTATATTGCTTTGTAAAAACTTAGAAGGTAACAGTGAAATAGCATTCTGCTGAATTTCAAAAGTACTTCTGGTAGCGTTCATTATCATAATCCAAAAAGGAATTATGCTTAGAATCGCCAAGAAAATACAAACAATATAAATAATGATTTTTAATAGGCGTCCGGAAATTTTCGTTTCATGTCTCATTATTCTTCCCTCCTTGCCGCCTTCTCAGCTTTTCTAAGTTCTTTTTGCTGTTGTTTGATCTGTTTATTAAGTTTTATAGCGTCTCTATCACGTAGTATATAGAACAAGATAGAGGAACATGCCGCTATAATAATAAACATAATCATACTTGCAGCTGCCGCACGGTTATATAAATAACTTCCACTAAACGCCTGGTTATAGATAAACGCACTTGTTGTAAGCGTCGAACTGTCCGGTCCACCATTTTGGAATAACTTCGGAATATCGAACATCTGTAAACCACCGATTAAGCTTGTAACTAAGGTAAAGAGCATAATCGTCCTCAAATTTGGCAGTGTAACATGGAAGAAGGTCTGTGCGCCTGTAGCACCATCAATCTCCGAAGCTTCAAAAAGTTCGGGATTAATACCCAATACACCTGCAATAAGAACAATCATTGTATATCCATACCACATCCAAAACTGAATAAATGCAATAACACCTCTTGCCGTCCATTTATTCATAAGGAAATAAATCGGTCCATCAGACCAACCAAGGTCTTGGAATAAGGAATTAACCGGTCCTGTAGGGTATCCGAACAATGTAGCAAATAAGATAGCGATCGTGGCCGCTGTTATGATATTAGGCATATAGAACAGTACCTTGAAAAAACCCTGTCCTTTAATCTTACGACGATGGCTGGTAAACCATGCTGTAAGTAAAAGTGCAAGCCCAATCTGTGGAATAAAGTTAGCTATCCAAATCATAGCCGTATTGCCTAAGGACTTCTGAAAAGATGGGTTTTTTAATATAATTTCAAAATTACGGAACGGATTATCAAGAATATTAAAATCCGTTCTACCAATACCTTTTAAATCAGTAAATCCGATTACCGTGGTATATATGGTTGGATAAAATGAAAATATAAGGTACGCAAGCACAAAGGGTATACAAAAGAAATAACCATATTTCGCGTAGCTAACGCCCTTACGTCGCATAAGCATTCACCTCCGTTAAATTTTAGTTTGTTAGTAACATAATGAAAGTCTTAAGCATATGCAAGCTCGCTTGCAGTATGCAATCGGAGCAAAAATCAGAAATGCTAGCATTCATTATAGAATATTATATTCATCATGAACAGATTAAATCCATATTTAATCTAAATCAGTCACTTGTTCATACAACCGAAAGAAATCTGCAATTAGAATTTCTTATACATAATTCGTTGTGCGTGCTTGTATCCATTTCAGCTAGCTTGATTTATGTGAGATTGCTCAAGTTACTCACATTTGTCTTCGCACAAATATAGGGGCGGACGAAAAGGCCTTCGCCCGCCCCTAAGTACAGTAAAAACTATTCTACAATAACATCAAGGTTATCAGCAACTTGCTGTTTGAAATCAGCGATAGCTTGCTCACGACTCTTGTTACCAGCGGTGTACTCACGTACCTGTCCACGCCAGTAGGAGTTAATTGTCTCGTCATATTGAGTTTTGTTTTTACCGGTTGCCATCTCGCCTGCAGGAACGAATACATCAAACATATTCTGTCCGCCTAAGAAATCAAGCTCACCATTGGATTTCTTCATTACAGTACCGGAAGCAACTGTATCCTTGGTTCCGCCTTCACCGTAAAGAGTACCATTAGCCCAGTAATACTGAAGACCGGTATCAGAACTATCAAGGGTAATCCATTGAATAAGTTCACCAACTGCAGCAGGAACCTTAGTATCTTTGTTAGCAAGTACCCAAGTACCGCCCCAGAAGAAACCTACAGGAGACTCACATACAGCCCAGTCACCGTATGTGCCTTCGCCCGGTTTTTCACCGCCGGAGTTACCAGCCATAACGTAGTTGATTAACCAAGCAGGACCGAAGAAACCTAATACTTCCTTCTCGCCGGTACCTTGCATATCTGCAAACCAAGCATCATTCCAGTCCTGAGTATCATTGTGATAGTTGTTTTCCTTAAGCTTCATGGAAAGATCTAAAAACTCTTCTCTTGCAGGATCGATATAGAGCTTACCATCTGCGTCAATCCAGCCTTGTTCAGCTGCATTTTCGATAGCGTGCCAGATATCACCGTCACCGGATACGATACCGTAACCCTTAGCTTTTAACTCTTCAGCTGCAGCGAAGAATTTATCCCAGCCAGGACCAACTTTATCTTTGATTGTTGCAGGATCATCAGTGCCCCATACATCCTTCGCGATGGAACGACGATAGATGAATGCACCACCGGTTGCCTGGTAACCAAGACCTACAAGTTTACCATCAGGATTAGTTCCGATGTCAACTGTATACTGTGCGATTTGAGCTTCGTCAAGAAGTGTATCTACGTCGATACCAAGATCTTTATAAGCTGCTGCATACTGAGAAGCATCACCCTGTGTATATTTCAATACGAATGCTGCCTCTGCACAGTAGAGATCAGGTGCATCTGAACCGCCGCCAGCAAGTGCCTGGTCAAGAGCCGGTTGGTACGCACCATCTGTGGTAGCGATAATAGTTGTGTTGAAATCATAAGGGAAATCAGGATTTAATTCCTTATATCTTTCAAGCATGTTAGGAACTTCATCTGTAAATGCCCATACATTGATGGTCTTTACGTTAGGGTCATCAGTTACGTCTGTTGCCGGTTCACTATTATCTTCCTCTTGAGTGGTTTCGCCAGCAGGTTTTTTGTCATCTTCCTTGTTGTCATCCTTTTTGCCGCATCCCGTTAATGCCAATGACATTACGAGCATGCAAGCGAGAATTAAAGCAATAATACGCTTCATGTTATACCCTCCTCTAATTTTGTATATTATACATAAAGTACTTTACCATTATACACATTATAATCCAGACAAGCTGCTCATATATTGCGATTTTCTGCTCATATATTGCTTTTATTGTATATATTATCTATTTTTTGAGGATTATACGCTTAGATTAATAGATGTGTTGCACATAGTGCTTCCATTCCACCACTATTATATTAGTAATAATTAATAACTTTCTTAACATTATATTGATATGAGAATACATCTAATCAATAAATATGACCCATTTTATTATACTTTTTAATCCGATTTTTCAGAATTGTTAATGTTTGATATATAGAATATGAATAAATCATATAACTAAAGCATTATATATCAAATGTCTAAATTCTTCATCTTCTAATATTTATTAATAAATATACCAGTACTATTTATTCTAGTTATAGTTTGACCCGTTTCATTATATGATATACTTTTTTTAATCAATCATATTAGTTACAATTTCTCCAATTATAGTAACATTTATCAAAATGATCAAAAACCTTGTATTTTTTCCATAATCGGTGTAACATAAAATATTATAAATGACATGAATTCAGTTTACAAAAGAACAGAAAGAGAAGGAATTATATTATGAAGAAAATAATTCAAACGTTTTTAATTTTGACTACTATTGTAGTTCTAACAGGATGTAATAACAAAAAAGAAGATCTTCGTCCGGTTAGTATTGGAAATCTTGCATTCAACTATGATGCTAACACATGGGCACATAGGAATAATACGGATGAGGGAGCTCCCCTTGAATTCAAAGATAAAAGCGGTAATATAGTCAGTATATACGTTACACAGGAAAGTACTTACCAGCATCCACTAGATATGATTGCTTTTGTTAAAACCATGATATCTTCCTATGAAGATTATGAAGTCTTTTTGGAACCAACAAAGATAATAGTAAATGATACGACATGGTACGAATTTGGTTATACCTATAAAGAAGGAAATATAAGACGTAAGGTTTATCAGCGTTATTATGGAAAGTATTATAATGCTGCTTCCATATCTCTTACTTCTACAGAAGAAAACTATGAAGACGGTTACGAAGTAGCTTTGAAAATAATGTCAGATATTAATGCAACGGATGTAACAAATGATATAAATGAAGGTAAAGCCCGAGAGTTTTTAGTTGGTGAATGGAGTCTTGATAGCAGAGGTTATCTGGTTATGTATGATGATGGTACCTATGAATGGTATAAGGATAACACAAAAGACGAAAACAACATGCACTATGGTACCTATGGCTGTGATGTAGAAAGCGCTACCATGGGGCTTAAAGAGGGAGATGGCATATATCTTGTGCTCTTTCCTAATAGTCTTATTATTAATGGCGTAACCGAAGAAACCACCAGTTATAAAAACGATTATTTAATATCCTTTGATAAAAGCGACGATACTGAGGGCTATCAGATGGTGAATATGTCCACTTATTCCTTATATACAATGATTAGACAATAAACATTCCAACTAAACATCAAGAGCGACTTGTTCCTTTTATAGGAACGAGTCGCTTTTTTAGGTCATTTTTTGAATCTGTAGGGACGTATTGTAAACCATCAAAATGTTGGTTATATAATACGTCCTTTTCAGTTAATATATATTTGTATTCATGTTTAAGATGGATCAAAGACTATGCAAAATATCTTATTTATCAGTTCAAATGAATACTCTAACTTATCTTAAATATCTTGATTGCATCCTCTAACTTCTTAGCATCATTCTCAAGCACAATCGCTGATTCCCGTAATCGTTCCACTGAATCAATCTGATTAAGCACGGTTGCATTCACTTCCTGAGAAGATGCGGCTGTTTGTTCTGTAACAGCAGAAATATTTTGAATAGCATTCATTGTATCGTCTTTTGCTGTTTCAATTGCTTTAATCCGTGTAAGAATATCATCCAAGTTGTTGGCTAGATCATTAACGTGATTGCTGATATTATCAAATACACTTACCGTTTTCGTTAAAGCTTCTGTTTGAGAAGCTACGATACTTTCTGCTTGCTCTGCCGTACTCACGGTTTCTTTGTTTTGTACGTCAATATCTTGTACGGTTATTTGAATCTTTTTGGCTGCGTCCAAACTTTGGTCAGCTAATTTTCTGATTTCTTCCGCTACCACTGCAAATCCACGGCCGGCTTCACCTGCTCTTGCAGCTTCAATAGAAGCATTTAACGACAGCAGATTTGTTTGAGATGCAATATCATTAATAATATTAACAAAACCTTCAATTTTCTTAGACTGAACCTCAAATTCCTGTATTTTTCGGATTACATCCTGTGTAATCTCTGAGGTTGCCTTTGATTTCTCGCTTAATTCACCAATGATATCTATACCTTCATTTGCAACCGTCTGCGTATTATTTGCAATCTGCTCGATTTCGTTCGTATTATGATATACCTGACTAATCTGTTCGGAAAGACCGGACATTTGTATAAGACAACGCTCTGTATCTTCTGCCTGCTGTACAATTCCTTGTCCGATTTCATCAATTGTTCTTGAAATCCCTTTGGTTGCATCCAATAATTCACTTGAAGTACTGGCCAAACTAACTGCCGAATTGCTGACGGTTGTACCTACCTCATTCACTTCTCCGATTAAGTTACGCATATGTCCCGTCATATCAGATATTCCAGTTGTTAAAGCTCGGAATTCATCTTTTCTTTTTGTATTGATTTTTACCGTTAAATCTCCCTTCGCTATCTGGAAGATTGATTTGTTCAGACCATTTATTGTCCTAATAATACCTCCGGCAATTAATAATACTACAAAGATTGCAATAATACATGCTATGGTTACGAACCAAACACTTAACCCTTTAATACTACCTACTTCATTTAAAATTGTACTTTTGGGTACCAGAGCACAAACAGTTCCTTTTACATCTTTAAATTTTCCATATACGAACAGATACTCTTCTCCTTTAAATGTTTCATAGGAATAACCGCTAAGCTCTTCTGCTTCTAACGCTTCTTTAAAATATGGTAAATTACTAAATACACTTGTCTCTTCTGTATTCGTTAATGTTTCTCTTCCATCCGCTGCTATATATCCAAGAATGCTGCCTTCTCCCATATCATAATCTGCGAACATATCCAATATATGCTTTGTTGATACATCGACGATAATATAACCCTTAGTAGCAGTCATTCTTCTGGCAATCGATGTTGCATAGCTTTCTTTGGTGTAAGTTTTTGCACCGTCTGAAATAATTTGATCAAATTCTGAATGCTCTCCCATCCATACATAGGGAAGAAGCTTGTTTTCTTTTAATTTCTCTCCGATTTCGGATTGTGTTACCTGGTCAAATAGGTTATTAGGAATATCACCGAAGGTCGACATACCTAATCCATTCTTGCCAATCAAATGAATCTCAGAAATCAGATGATTACTCATTACAGCAAGGGCAATACGATCCATAATATCATCATAGGATCTCGTACTGCTTAAGGCCTCTTCCAAGGTTAATTCAAAAAAATCATCAAAATTCGTATCCAATGTTAATTCCAAAGATGACTTTTCCACCATACTAAAGCCTAAATTCATATATTTACTCACTGCATCTATGGTGTCTAATGCACTGGCTTCATAATTATCAATTATGGCGTCTTCTGATTTTTTATAAGAAACTACACCATACACTGCCAACATAACAACCGGAACTAAAAGACCAATCGCAAGCTGAATTTTAATACTTTGTATTTTTTTCCAAAACATCATTTTCTTTGCTGTTTTCTTCTTATCCACCTCATTCATTACCGTTCCATCTGATGCGCCTTGTGAGACAGTATAACGTTTTTTTATAAACCTTATGTTTTTAATCTTGCTTAGAAAATTTACTGACTTTTTTGTTTTGCTTTTCTTTTGTTCTTTCATATGTAACCCCCATTTCATTTTTCATTCTGTCTAACTGGTATGTATTAACAGGAAAGTTAATTATTACAAAAATTTGGCATTAAATATTTCTTTCATTTTAAGTCTGTCCCATCGCCTCCTAAATCTATAAGAAATATTTCATTTTTTAATAATTATTGTATCTGTTTCTAATATATACTATTTCGATAGAAATTTCAATGTTTTATGATAATTTCCAACAAAAAACACACCCATATACATAACAATATGAGTGCCTTCAAGTTATAGTTAAAACTATAAACGACGTTTATTTATATCGTATTATGTAATCCCATTTGCCAGGCTAATGCAATTACCTGGTCCTGTGTTTTTAAGTTTAAGTTCTCCTTTATTTTCTCCATGTGATATTTTATGGTCCTTTCACTTATGAATAATCTTTTCCCAATCTCTCGATATGTTAACCCTTGGGCTACCAGCTGAAGAACTTCAATTTGCCTATCACTTAACTTATCCGTCAGTTCCTTAACATTGTTTGTTTCCTCAGTGAATTTATGTTGAAATTCCTGCAAAATACAGGCTTCCAAACCAGGAGCGAATGGATTTTTTCCTTTTTCCAATTCTATAAGACCATTAATAATTTCCTTACCATCCAGATTTTTTAGTAAGTATCCGTCAGCCCCGGCCTTAATAGCTCTGAATAAGCTTTCCCTTTCCTCAAAACAGGTCAGAATAATTATTTTTATATTAGGGAATTCGGACAGAATCTTTTTCGTAGCATCAATACCATTCATTCCCGGCATATTAATATCCATTAAAATAACATCGGGATGTTTTTCACGGGCCTCCATCACTGCTTTACTCCCATTATCCACTTTGCTAACAATCTCAAAATCTGTGTGCAATAAATTCACCAATGCTTCAACATAAAGCGGATGATCATCCGCTATCATTATTTTCATCTTGGTATCCTCCTACGCGCTCCGGAAATTCAACAATAATTTTGGTGTATTTCCCTAGCGAAGAATCAATTTTTAAAGTGCCTCCCAGTAATCGGGTTCTTTCGTCCATAATGCATAGTCCCGAACCACTTCCTTGGGAGTTCATTATGCTTTTGCTTAAAAATCCGATTCCATTATCTTCAATTACGAGCTTATAATTGTCTATATCTTTTCCAAGGCTGATCTTCACACAAGTAGCACAAGCATGTTTTAATATATTATTTAAAGCTTCTTTAATTATGTTTACTATATGCATCTTAACTTCTACAGGAAATTCGTAACCGGCCAGATTCAATTCTATGTCATTTCTGGAAAAATAACCGCTGTTATTAATAAATATACTAATTTGATTAAGAATTAAATTTTCAATACTGTTATTCCTATATTCATCTATACGGGTACTATAGACATAATTTCGCATTTCTTGATGAGCTTCTTCAATAATTTCACCTAAACGTTCCAAATATTGATCGGCTAATTCTTGATTTCCGCGTCGTTGTTCCAACTGAGCAACTTGAATTTGGATACCGGCAAAGCTGAATATCTGTCCTAAATTATCATGGAGATCTTTGGCTAAGCGATCTCTTTCGGCCATGACAGCCAACTCCCTTTGCTCTCGGTATAACTCTTCCTCTGCTTGCTTTAATTCTGTTATATCATTCATAACAATGACGTTGCCCATCAATGTACCTTTATTATTCATAATGGGGGATATCTGTATTTCATAGTTACGGGATTTATTTTCAAATGCGTGTTTCAATTGCATTTCCCGTCGGGTCAGTATGTCATTATGATCCAATAAAGCAGCAATTTCTTCTGATATTGCGCTGAGTGGTTTTCCAATCAAGTTTTGATCTTTATGTAATGCTAATAATTTTGCAGCGGCTGGATTAACATCCACAACGATATCTGCGGCATCTGTCACTATAACGATATGATTCATAGCTTCAATTACTTTATTTCTGGCAATCGGCACCAGACGAAATAGTCGAAAACGAAAAATCCCCCAAGCAATGATTGCTCCGGAAATCGAAAAAATAAGCGGTGAAATATCATGGGGCAGGATTCGTATCCCCAGTATATATGCTAGATTAAAACTAAAAATCAACCCGGTACCAATGAGTAACGGAAAAGATTGCTTACGGTATATGGTATTTTTTGTGCCTACACTCTTCAGTAATAATAAGACAGAATAAAAATTAAGAAAATAAGCCTGCAAAAAATGAACCCAAAACCAAGGACTATATTTCTTAGCAATCACCGGTAGCGAACCGGTAGTGTCCAGATGAATATCATATCGAACAATTCCATAGATTTGATCCGCCCAAACTGAGAAAATCGTAATAATAGGAATTATCAGAAGTAATATTAGATACTTTTTCTTTACATAATGAGCTTTATCCAAAAATTGATGTACCATAATACTCCATGCAACCGGAGCCAGTGAGTAGGCTATGTATTGAATATTAGCCCAAATAAGTTTGTGTTCCAGAGTAAGTGCCGAAATCTCCAGGGCATTTGATACCGACCACAGCGTTCCAATAAACATACTGACTACGAATGCTTTTGTACCCGGGCATTCTTTATGTCTACAACCATAAATGCCAAGCGCCATAGTAGTTAAGGCGGATAGTACTAACAAGATACTGTATGGTATGAACTGATAGGCCATTGTATCTCCTCCTGAAAAAATCACTTCATTCGTTCAATGTGAACTTATCTATGATATCAATACGTTTCTTATATCTTGGAGAACTTGTTTCAGATACAAGCCTTACATACACTATATTTTATAAACTATATGCATGTCAAGTATACATACTATAAAATGTATATTTTAACATTATTTTGTATGTTTTAGTAAATTTCCGGCATTTCTATTGGCTCTGCCTGAGGTTGACAAATACCGCAATAAAGAGCCTTTGAGACTGCGATTGCTTTCGGAGTTTGATTTTTTCCAACATATACAGCAATAATATTAGGTTTTTCAGATATATGCTCTTTACAAACACCTCGTCCACAAAACGAGCAAACTCCTACTGCGCTATTTCCACATGTAAAACATTGCATTTAACATTCCTCCTATTATCATATTTATTCATCAACATCCAGCAGATAAGCCAGTAGCGATTCATTATTTTGTCTATACGTTTTTAGTGAATATGCAAGTGTGAGGTAATGTTTATCCTCCCTAAGTAAAAAACCATAGCTTTCCAACATCTTTATTCCTTCCATAAGATAAATATCACCGGGATACTTTGCCTCACCCATCTCGTTAATTACATTGCGCCTTATTTCATCAAAAGCAGCTCCGGCGTCACATGCAAGTAAAATAATAGCCAAAGGCTTTTCTAAGGTAATGCTGTAACATTTACGCATAGGTCGGGTGTCATAAACAACCACGCCTCCTTGCGAAGTCTCTTCATAAGCTAGTAGCGGAGGTTCTTTTTTTTCCCACATGCCTTTCCATAACATAATTTCATGAACTACACCCTTAAGATAATTACGTTCAGAATCTTCGCTGGTTTCAAAATCAAAAGTATAGGCCAGTTGATTTAAAGCTTTTAAATCAAAGGGATAGATAAACTCATAAAGTTTACCGGCCCTGATATTGGTTATGTTCCACTTATTTAAATAGTCAAACATTGGGCTGAACCGCTGCAATAATACGGGTCCTACATTGGATGGAGGCTGTAAGTGAACTAGATAGGAAACGATAGACGCCATACGATCATAGGCCTTAGGGGGTTCTCCCGGAAAGCTGTGTAGAAAATTCCAACCGGTATATAATCCACACTCTCTTGCCCATTTTAAAATCCTAATATTATGTAGCATAGTTGTTCCTTTATGCATATACTGAAGCATTTCGGTATCTAAACTCTCAATCCCTGGTTGAAAAGTATTCGAACCTGCCTGTCTTAATACCTGTAGGTTTTTATATTTAATATTAGCTTTTGTTTCTACAAAAAAATCGCTGAGCTTTATGGCACCGGTACTAAGGGCCGGTAAAACAGTCTTATAATATGGAAGTGGTAAATTAGAATCGATAACGAATACATTATTAATACCATACATTGTTATTAGATCGTTAATCTCACTTAAAGCTCTTTCCGGACTTTTGTATCGAAATGTGTGGATCTGATTCTGGATACCGCAAAAAATACATTGAGATTTAGCAGACCACCAGCATCCTCTGGACAATTCTAAGGACAGAGGCACTTTTCCTTTCATATCCGGTGCCCACTTCTCAATCGCTTGATAGTAGTCCTTGAAATTAGGGTAAGGTAATTTATCTAAGTCCGTTACCAGTCCGGTACCCTGCTCTATCACTTTATTATCTCTACGATAAGCTAATCCTTTTATACCTTCTAAACTCTCTTGATTCACCCATCGTTTTATGGCCTGCAGAAAAGATTGTTCAGCCTCTCCGCTAAATACCCAATCTACAAATGGAAAATGTTCCATCATAGCCAGTCCCATTTCCCCTTGGCAATTGGCTCCTCCGAATACAATTATTTTTTCGGAATATTTACTTTTTATTCGTTTGGCCAAAGCCAATGATGCTATCTGCTGGTCATAGACAGATGTAAACCCGATGATATCGTATCTATCCCAATCAACTTCTGCTATACACTGCTCTAAAAAGGCTCCGGCAACTTTGCGATACTTTAAAATCAAATTTAAAATTTCACATTGTTTCTTATCGGCTCCGGAGTTTATGACCTTCGAAATTTCCTCAATACTTCCTCTTGGGGAATTAGCCCAGTTCTCACCGTATAGTTCACATCCGAAAACCCACTCACCCATCAGACTTCGTCTCGCAAGTTCATCGTAGTCTAACGTATCACCAACAAAGTGTCGGAAATACATATTATAATATAGAATTTCACAAGCGATTCCTTCTTGTTCCAGTACCGGGCGTAAGGAGCTCAAACCCATGGAAGCAAATGAAACCCCGGCAAAAGGCATACTTATCAGTAATACCTTCAAGGTCATCACCTCATTCAAAAAAAATTTATTAAGTCTGCTGAAAGACTGATGTATCATTTGTTTATTTTGCATATATTACATTTAGATAAAGAAAATACTCTTGGATTCTCTTGATCCCGCACTTTTTGCACTTTCAACTTGATTTTTAATAGCTTCTACGTCTTCAGCGCTCAAGGTTATGCCTATGGAGCTGGCTGCCTTAGCAGGATCCTTTTCCAACTCAGCGCGAAATGCGTCATCTTCGATAGCTTTGAGGGCGATTTTTTTGGTTTCTTCTTTCGTTGCCATTCTTACACCTCCTTTCCATTACACTATCCGTCTTTCAGCAGGAACCTAGCATTTTATTCACACGTTCAACTCTCCAATCATGTAGAACGCTTGGTAGTACTTTATCAAATTCTTGATGTGTCAATACCTTATGACATAAATCACAGTTATTAATATATTGATTATGATCGATCGAATAACCGTTCGCTTCCAAATATGGAGCAAAATAATGAGGTCCTTTCTCCCGAAGAAGCATGAATAATGGTTGTTCTTTCATCTTATCGTACAATGTATCAAAATTTGTTTCCTTTGTATTACCTAATAATAGTTGTTGACTCCATCCTGTACCACAGCAGGGATATGTATCTCCGTTCGGAAGAATGATTAACATCATACCCATAAAACAGGGTTTTGCCGGCATACCCGGATAATAAAGAAGATCTTTCGGAGGAATTAAAAATTTAGCTCTTCCTTCCGGTACACAAGGTATCTCTTCCACCATGACCTTCTGACCCAAAAGCAAATCTCCCAGATCATGTAAAACCTCGGCAAGTCTACGGCTCCTTTTTGTAACGACTGTCTTAATCGTAATTACTATGTCCAGTTCTTTGCATATTGAAACAGCGTTAATAAGTGAACTGATCGGAATATGTACCTGATGAAAATCATCCATACTGAATGAGATATCTGTAAGACCTGCCTGCTTTAATATAGCTATCTTACGAAAAGCATCCTCTTTATTTGATCCCCAAAATCCGTTGGTAACGGTAGAAATTTTATACGCACCCATTCGTTTGGCATGCTGAATACCTTCTAAAAGTTCCTGAAAGCAAAGGAAAGGTTCCCCACCAGTAAAACCAACCGAAAACTGCGTATTTTCTCTTACAGTAATATTCGCTATTCGATCGATATATTGGCAAATATCATCAATTAACATCGTTTTAGCCTCATCCCTACTCTCTCCGGTGGCGCTGAAAATACAGTGATTACAGGCTATATTACAGCGTTCAGTGATTAGAAGACCAAGTTGTATTGTCATATTAACCTCCATGATGCTTTCGACGGCATCTTTCATGAACCTAGCATTTAGGTTGTACATAAGACCCTTTATGCTTGCCAATTTAATTCGATTCGTCCTGAAGTCATTAATTATCATAGGACCTTGTCATAAGTCGAAACTCTAATAAATTTGTAATACTGTTTTTCTTACTTCTATAACGGGCAATTCTACGTAAGAACACAATCAATAAAACTAAGAATACCCAAAATAATATAACTTCTATTACCATACGAGGATTTGATAATGCTTCTTCTAGTAAATGTTGCCCGGAGTGGGCCCATAAGTGTATTCCTTTCATCAGTAGATAATAAATCCCCAATACCGAGATTGATCCATAGAAGAGAAAGCCAAAATGTTTCTTCTGCCATTTTTCCTTTCCAATCAGTATTTTCCAGATGTCCAGCTTAAGAAATCTTAGAGACTCTTGTCGTAATTGAGGCATCATCAGCCAATCCTGAATGATATAATGTCCATCTGTTTCTGTAAAGGGTATCAGGTTAAGAACGAATAACATACTATTGACCAGACCTGCATGAAGCATTAGATTCTCATGTATACTTTCCGGATGAATTAATGCTATAAATAGCAGGATTCCACCAATCACACCATTGATACAGGGACCGGAAAAAGATACACCAATGCGACGATATCGACCTTTCATTAAAATATCCGTGGTATCTACATAAGCAATCGGAGAACCAAACAGCAGCATAAAACCTGCCCGAAGTACCTTTCTATCATAATGCTTTACCGTTAACCCATGGGCAATTTCATGTATAAATACGCTAAAATATGTAATCACCATTAAGTATATAACATCATGGGAGCCGGGTCCCGTATGCGGTGTTAATAATATGGTTTCATGTTTATAAAACAGAAAATAGGATGTGAGACCAAGATTAATAATTAACATTACCAGCATGAGAAAAAAGGAGATTTTATGGTAAACAACTTTCAATCTCTTATAAAGCCAAGCAAAGAATTGATCCGCTTTTTTAGTTGTCAGGCGAGCACTCATGAGAAAATTAATTACGCTCTTAACCCGGTATAAAATCTTATGTCTGCTAAGGGTTTTATCGATTTCCAGATAAACCGAAGTACTACTATCATGAAGAAAATTGTTGGCTTTTAATATTTGTAGAAATGAAAATAAGGTTGATTGAGCGGTAAGTCCATATTCCATGATTAACTCAAGATATAAGTTTTTCACGGTATTACTGCCATCCATCTGTTTCCATAGATACAGTTCTTTATCTCCTAGTATAATATACTTGTCGTTTGCCGTATTGCGCAGCATATATGTGATAGCCCCGCCTTTACTATCAATTTGTGCTATTTCGACATTCTCTTTTCTCTTTGGTTTATATTTGTATGGATTATAATGTTCATCAATACTATTCCATAGGTCGAATTCTGTATTGCTTTTGCCGATGCTTAGGGCATTCTCCACCCTATCCCAAATATTCTTATAATCATTATTCTCATCTACCATAATTTCATAACTCCTATTTTTTTGACACAATCAATGAAATTTCTAAATTAAATGATAAATTATTCAACGATTACCGTCTATATCACTTAAGTACAGTTTTTATATGAAAAAGTACAGTCTTAAGCAATAAATCACTATATCTGTATATTGACCCTATAGCTACTATAGGGTTTATAATCCAAAAAAAGGAGGTATAGAATGATAAGAAAAAAACATTTAATAATTTTATTATGCATCTTTTTCGTTATGCTTAATGGATGTAGTTCAAAACAAGAACAGAAAAAGGAAGAAGTGATTACCATGCAAAAACAAGAAGTTAACAATGATGAAGGAGTAACAATAACACCTACGCCGGAACAAGATAATGATCTTTCTACAGCGACAGAGGCTCCTTCTGAAAACGGTGAGAATAAGGATGAGATCAAAGCTGAAATATTTGCAGACTTAAACGGTAAAGTAGGTGCAGGAATCATCTTTGATAATGATGAGAACATGTTTGTTGCTAAAGATGGAGAGTTGGTTAAAGTCACTCCGAGTGGAGAAGTTAGAACTTTCTGTAGCTTACAGGAACTTCCCAAGGGTAAGGATTACTACTTTAATAGCCCATTAATATGGGATATGACATTTGATCAACAAGGTAATATTCTTGCTGCTGCTCAAGACAGAATTCTCCATATCACTCCAGAAGGTACGGTATCTACTTTGATAAGAGAGGACTTTAAAGGATTTTTAGGCGCAAGCGGAATTGAGTTCGACAAACAAGGAAACTTCTATATAACCAATGGAAGTACCATTGACAAATATACACCTGATTTAGCAAAAACGACCTTTATTGATAGTAGTAAGGGTGAGACATCATATAGTTCTTTTTTCTCCTTGGAATTTGATCCTGACTATAACAATTTATATGTCACCGACTTTAATAGTAAGAGCTTATTAAAATATTCAATAGATACTGAGGGGAATGTCCAAGATAATCCGGAAGTTATTATTAAAAATCCGATCAAGAATTCTGGTGTATTCGGCGCACCACTTAATATAACTTTTTCGGATAAAGACCATATGTATGTTTCCATTGATGGTATGGCACAGATTATGAAGATTGACAATGAGGGGGGTATTGAATTTTTAAAGCTTGGGAATATAATATCCAATCACATCATAGCATTTGGCGGTAAAGGATTTGATGAAGAAAGCATCTATATTACTACCTTTAATGGTAAAAATATATATAGATATAAAATTGGTGAAAGAGGTGCAATGAAAGAAAGCTTTGATTCGGATACTGAGTGATGAATCAGCACCACCCGTCAAACGGGTGGTATGCTCTGAGGCTATAAGCCTCTGTTACCGGCCAGCGCCTAAAGACGCTGGCTTTCACTTTGTTCAAGCCACTACGCCATTGTCTCCTTTGCCGCCCCTGAAGGGACGAACTGACTACCGGCTACCCCTTAAAGGGGTCCTCATATTCTTTTACACTTAATTTATCACGTAATATATCTTGCTTTTCTTGGTCTTGTATATACTTTTTAATGGTTGCCTCATTTAGTCCTACTGTGCTGACATAGTAACCTTCTGACCAAAAATGTCTATTTCCAAACTTATATTTCAAGTTTGCATGCTTGTCAAAAATCATTAGTGCGCTTTTTCTTTTTAAGTATCCCATAAAACTTGAAACACTATATTTAGGTGGTATACTCACCAACATATGGATGTGATCGGGCATTAGATGCCCTTCTATAATTTCCACTCCCTTGTAAGAACATAATTGCTTTAATATATCTCGAATACTTTCTTTGTATTGATTGTATATTATTTTTCGTCTATACTTAGGAGAGAACACAATGTGGTACTTGCACATCCATTTTGTATGTGCTAAGTCATTCGTTTTGTTTGCCATGAAATCACCTTTCCTTTGTTATAGTAGTAGCCTGAACAACTCTATTATAACTGAAAGGTGATTTTTTGCTATAAGCAAATGGCCAACCACCCGCATAGCAGGTGGATTTATGCTTCGCATAGCTCATTTCTCTTTTGAGAAACTCGCTTTATGCTCAACAGGCTAAAGCCGTATTAAAATACAGGACCAATGGTGTATAGGAATACACCCATTGGTCCTGTCTCTTTTCATTCATGACAAGTGAAGCGGCTTGCCGATTCATCTTATTTAACGTTATGCAACTGCATTACTTTAACTATAATATGCGGTATGTCTCAGTACTATATTTCATCCATGGTACTATCTTCTTCTAAAAGATCCCAGATATTATCACTAAATTGATCTCTCAGATAAGCACGACCGGTTGGTAGCCTATCCAGATAATCTCTTCGAATCTGATCTCTTGTCCGAATGATTTCGTCTTTTAAATCATTGGCTGAAATTCTGACAGCTCCCTTTCCCATAATAATCAACTGTTCCAAGGCATCACTGGTTGCAACCGTAACATGATGCTTTCGCGAAATTTCATGGGTGACTTTCTCAATATATTCGTCAGCTGTTTCTGCCTCTTTCGTATAAACCACATGAATGTTATGATAATCCAGTACCGCACCTACTCCGCCCTTCACTTTATAGGCATCAAAAACCAAGATTACAATACATCTTTTGAAGCCCTGATAATTGCAGAGAATATCCATAAGCTTGGTTCTTGCCGCATCCATATTCACTTTCGCCAGTTTATTTAACTCCTCCCAGGAAAATATAATATTATAGCCATCTACCAAAAGATATTCATCCATCGGCTCTTTATTCGGCTCTTGTTCCTTCGAATTAGTCTGTTGTTTTATCTGGTCTTTTTCTAAAGAAACCTTTTTTTCATATCCGAATCTATTCTGGGAATAGCTTAATTTCTGTTTGATCGGTCCAAAGGTTCGGATAAATATCTCTTCCAGTTCTTTATCCTCCTGCAAGGAGCCTCTGCTATAGGTACTGGAATTAACCGGTGGTGAAACCGACTCATAATTCATAACTTTCGTTTCCGACTGCTGCCATTGATTTTCTATATGCATGTAATCCTTAACTTTATCCCATTCCACTACAAATCCCGTACCATGAGAGCAAAAGATAGAACCGGTTGGATTATTAATATCCCTTTCACTGTCATAACCTAAGGCTTCTATTACTTCCTCCGTATTATGACAGGGTAGATATCCCTTCAGTGTACAGAACAGTCTTCCTCTACCACCGGTATAATCTGCCAACTCCGATTGATAACCACGCATAGTTGCAACCGGTGCATATCCCGTTAGAACCGATATCTCTCCATCGGTTTCGGGGGGTTGGAAGCTTCCACTCATCCGTTGAATATCTGACATGGCTCTTCCTACTGTTTCAAAAGGTATTTCAAGCTTAAAATTATAATAAGGTTCTAAAAGAACATTTTTAGCTCTTTTTAGGCCTTGGCGAACCGCCCTGTATGTTGCCTGCCTGAAATCGCCACCTTCTGTATGCTTTAGGTGTGCCCGTCCGGCAATCAGGGTTATCCTCATATCCGTAATCGGTGAACCGGTGAGCACTCCTACATGTTCTTTCTCTTCTAAATGGGTCAAAATCAGCCTCTGCCAGTTACGATCCAACATATCCTCACTACAGTGACTGACAAAGGTTAGCCCGCTTCCCGATTCTTCCGGCTCCAACAATAGATGCACTTCCGCATAATGACGTAATGGCTCAAAATGTCCTACACCTACCACCGGTTCCTCTATTGTTTCTTTATAAACGATATTGCCGGGACCAAATTCTATGTTATAACCAAATCGCTCTAAGATTACACTTTTTAAAACTTCAATCTGAACCTCACCCATCAGTTGTACATGAATCTCTTTTAATTGTTCAGACCACACGATATGCAACTGTGGGTCCTCTTCCTCTAAATGACGCAACTTTGTCAAGATATTATGGGGATTACTATTCGGAGGTAATATAATCTGATAATTTAAAACAGGTTCAAGAATTGGCATATCTGACACTGACTCTATTCCAAGCCCTTCCCCGGGATAAGTCTTACTTAGTCCTGTAACCGCACAGACAGCTCCTGCTTTCACTTCATCTACCGTTTCATATTTATTTCCTGAATAAATCCGTATCTGATCCACTTTTTCTTCCCAAACAGCAGTCTCCTCTGTGGCTAATCCATTGCTGTTCCGGAATATCATTTCCTTGTTTTTATCTATATTGTCGTTGTCATCCATTCGTTGAAAATTTTGGGCTTTCTGCTTTTCTTTGAGGTTTGTTAACAGCATTTTTACTTTTAAGCTTCCACCGGTAATCTTCATGTAGGTCAGTCGATTACCCTGTTCATCTCTCGCTATCTTATATACCTTTGCACCGAAATCATTAGAATATTTCGGATTCTTCGTAAATTGTTCCAATCCCCCAAGAAAATCATGAATACCCTCCAGTTTGAGGGCAGAACCAAAATAACAGGGAAATATCTTTCGCTCTGAAATTAAAGCGTTAATATCTTGTGTTTCAATTAATCCGGTTTCTATATATTTCTCTAACAATGCTTCATCACTCATTGCCAGATTCTCCATAAACTCCTTCGAGTTAATATCCTCCATAAAATCCATACATCCGTCCTGAAGCCGCTTTTTTAATTGATTAATAAGTATATTGCGATCTGTTCCGTTCATATCCATTTTATTAACAAATAGAAATGTCGGTATCCGATATCTTGCAAGCAGTCTCCACAAAGTTTCTGTATGCCCTTGTACACCATCACTTCCGCTAACCACTAAGATAGCATAATCTAAAACCTGTAATGTACGTTCCATTTCAGCAGAAAAATCCACGTGACCCGGCGTATCCAATAGCGTTATTTCCATATCATTGTATGTGAATACCGCCTGTTTCGAAAATATGGTAATACCCCTAGCACGCTCCAACTCATAGGTATCTAAAAATGCATCTTTATGATCTACCCTGCCTAGTTTTCTGATACTTCCGGTCAGATACAACATGCTTTCCGCCAGAGTTGTCTTCCCTGCATCCACATGGGCCAAAATTCCGATTACCATCTTTTTCATTACTTATCTCCTGTATCTTAATCAAAATGTCAATTTAATTTCTATTAAATATACGTATAATCTAACATATTTTACAATTCAAATTTCTTATTAATAAACAAGATTAATCATAAAATATATATATCATTTATGCAAGGGAATACTTAAAAGCAGTGTTTACTTTAGAAAGACTTCTTTATTTTCTTTCGCAAAATCCTTAAAAGTTCTTGGTTGCCTTCCCGTCAATCTATAAAACCCATCCGTTACTTCCTTAGCCGTACCCATTCTTGTCATAAAATAAAGAGCTACAGTCACATTTACATATTTCTTATCCAAGCCACGGTTATTTATATAATATTGTCTATATTTTAGATAACCCGGCTTGTCATAAGTGATTTTTCTTCCTAATACTGTACTTAAGATATCGGCAACCTGGTAATAATCTAAAGCTTGTGGACCGGTAATAGTATGTGCTGTATTTTTATATCTCTCAGGCTCATGCAGCAAGACTGCTATGGACAGTCCAATGTCTTTTGCATCTATAAAGCTGGCTTTGCTCTTGCCTGCCGGTACTAAAATTTTATCCTGTTCCTTAATTTCTTTTGCATGTATACCGGATACATTTTGCATAAAAAATCCTGGCCTTATATGCGCATAGGGAATACCGATGTTTTCGATGTATTTTTCAATTTTATGATGAGGAGGAATTGTGTTGTGTTCAACTCCCATTAATGATAAAAAAGAAACCAGTTTTATATTACTTGATTTCATGATATCGATAAAAGGATATAAATCTTGTGGTTTACCTAGATGAGGAGGCCTCATTAGAAACACTCGATCTACTTCATGCAAAGCCTCCATAAATGTCTGTCGGTTAGTAAAGTCAAACTCTACTGCATCCACTTTATCACCAAACATGGTTTTTAATTTTTTTATATCCGTTCCTGCAACTACGACGTTTTCACCCATTTTTAATAATTCTTTCACAACATATCTGCCTACATTCCCTGAGGCCCCTGTCACTAGTACCTTCATGATCTTTTCTCCTCGCTTAATATATTATTAGCCTTCTGTATTAAGTCAACAAATAAAGCAAAGTCCTTACGTCCCATCTTACTTTTGAGTACTTGCATAATTTTAAAGTACTCATCAAAGGTATTCTTAACCAGTTTCTTTCCCTTATCTGTAGTGGAAACAGTATAACTTCTACCATCTGTGGTTGAAGGTATTTTTATTAAGTATTCCTTTCTGATTAAAGAATTAATTATAGAAGTTACCGAGGGCTTAGCAATTCTAAAAAAATTACTAAGCATCAAAGGAGTAACCGGTATGTTCTGTTTTTGAGTGAATATAAGCACTCCCATTTCACTCGGCCTTATAGGCAAGTCTCTTTTCAAATTCATATACATGCGACAGAACAACCCTACTGCGTCTGCGCTAGTAATAAGATAATGATCCATCTTGTACCTCCATATAGTTAGTCTAGCTAACTATATTTTAGCAACCCTTTATTGATAAGTCAACGAAATATAAAAAACCTCTGCGTAATAGGCAGAGGTTATAATTATTAATAATTTGATTTAATCATTTTTGTTCTGATTCATGGAAACAATATTTTTACCAGTCGCTTTACTAAGATATAAATTTTTATCTGCTTTCTTTATCACTTCTTCCAAAGATAATATCTCATTTTGCTTACAGTATACTCCAAAACTTGCAGTCACTGTAAAGGATTCTTCTTCACCCTGAATTTGATAACTTTCAATTTCCCGACGAATCATTTCTAATCTGTGCATTACTTTTTCTCTATCCGTAAAATTATTAAAATAGATTATAAATTCATCTCCACCATATCTTGCTACGATATCATTGGAACGAGTCATCTCTTTCATTATATTAGCAACATTGATCAAAGCCATATCGCCACATGGATGCCCATAATTATCATTGATGGTTTTAAAATTATCCAAGTCAATCATAACGATAGAATAATCCTCTTCCTTCAAATCCACCATAGAATTTAGAGTTTTAAAGAAATACCGTTTATTATATAGCTCCGTCAGGCCATCCAGATTGGCGCTGTCCTTGATTTGTCTATATAACAGATTGTTTTCTAATGCGACACCAATATGATTACCTATGGAAGACAGAAATATTGCATGATCCTCAACAAAATAATTTATATTGATATGTTGTATCAGAATAAAGCCCAATAAGCGATTTTCTACATAGATTGGAATACCAAGGCTCGAATGTATGCTTTCTTCTTCCATATCTTCTCCATAGATTGGAGTATCACTATTAATAATGAACTTTTCTTCCTTATGTTCATAAATCAATTTCTTACCTGCCTCAATGAAGGTATAAGATAACTTCGATGCACCTGCTTCTTCATATTCATCATTTAGTTTAATATAAATGGTAGAATATTTTGCACCAAAAACACCGATCAACATATCATTAATGATTGTTAATAAATTCGGATCTTTAATATATTGATTTATATATTTACTGATCTCCAGTAAATTCGTAAACATATTTAATTTATTCTCCAACAATGTAATCTTATGAGATAAATCATTAATCGTTTTTTCAGTAAAGTATTGATATTTTTCAAATTGTTCCGGATTCATATTACTCCCTATCACAAGAAGCAGTTAATAACAGCATTCACGTGTTCCTAGATATATTATAAGTTGTTTTAATAGCTCATTACTTTAATATAATTGATTTTTCATGATTTTGCAATGTCTTATATTATAATATAGTGTTTCTTGTGACTTTTTTTATCATAATTCTTATAATAAATTAAATTACTAACTATTATATTAATTATTCTAGAGTTTTTCGATTGATATTCGTTAATATAATTATTAACAATCAAAATGATAAATAGCTCCCATATTTATTTAGAAATTAATCACTCATAGAGAATTTATCTTTACAGACTAAGTGTGATTGTAAAAATAATTAATTGGGGTTGAAATGTTTCATAAGGAAGTTAATTTCCTTATGAAACATTTCGTTATATGTACTTACAACTCTCATGCAACGACAATTACGGTGATTTCACCCATCGATTCCCCGGTGGCCGGATCAATTACCGCAAGCCTCATGGGTATCGCTTCGTTCTTTTCAAGTCCTAACATCGGAATCTCCATTTTTATATTACTAAGTTCTGATCTAATCTGATAACTCCACTTCCCCTGCTCTAGTTCCTTAGTACCAGGAATATACGGCAATTTAATATTATATTGGTTTTCATTGCTCAACTTTAATTTGTTTTTCTGATTACTTGATTTTAATAAATTTAATACTTTAGACCTTTTCGTTATTATCTCCGGTTTTGTCATCAAATTATTTTTTTCATAAAGCTTGATCTTATCCGTAAAAACACGCTTATTCGATAATGCAAATCTCTTACTGATTAGCTGATTTTCAAAAAGAACATTGTCACGTTTAAAGACAATATAAACATTTTTCCCTTTCTCTTTTATGATACGATTCACATCAAATTCAAGGGTTTTCCCCTGATGGACAATATTTAGGTTCTGCTGCCCGATGTGTCTGTCTGTATATGAATTAAAGTTAACCATATCTTCAGGATAATCATTCGATGTAAGACTATAGGCTCTTGCAAACATACAACGGTGTCCCTCCATATCTTTGGTCGTTGTAAAAGGAAACTCAACGGTAGCACTCGAATGGGCCTCAATACGTGTATTTGTAATACCAATCATTGTCCCACCCTGGGTACTGAAACCTAAGGATGGCTTGCAAAGATATAAATCAACCGTACAGCTGTTACAGGCTTGATCACCATCATTCGTTACAGTTACTTGTACCGTATAATTTGATTCCGGTAGTAATGGATTGACTGTATCAAAAACCGATCCATTGAGATATAGTTCTATATCCGGACTTAAACAATAACATTTACCCGAGGGAATCGGCCTATTACCGTTATCACCAAGAAAAGCACGGATATAAAGAAAAGTGGTTGGATTATAAGGTTCTTCATTCAAATCTCCACATTTCATCATTTTTCGATTCATCTCATCTTTGTAAAAAAGTCTTAGTTTATCATCCCTTATCTTCTTCAACTTATCTAAGTATTCTCTATCCATTACAACGCACCTCCATAAGGATATATAATATCGGTTTTGATATTCGGTACCTCTTGATCGATTTCAATCGTAACATTCGTTGTCTTATAATCATTTATATGGCTATTGATTAAGGATATATCGTTTACCTTTCTCCAACATTTAAAAGCATATCCACGGTCAGAATCAAGGTTGAATTCCGGGAAAATATGATCATTTCCCAACTTCATATATTCTGAATACAAGAAATCTCCTAATACAAGTGCATTTCCTAGGCCTCCGTCTAATGCCATATTTGATAGTTTTTTAAAGTTATATTCGATTTCTTTTGGGTCTATGATACTCTTCGTCTCTTCAAAGTCTCTATAATACTGATAGGAGTTTAAGTCAAATCTATTCTTAGGATCATCTATATACCATGACGGAGTTTTACTACTATAGGATATCGGAAAACCTGTTGTGCGGTCATTTTCGAGCCTGGCTGCGGGAAGTATAGGATAAATAAGGTGGCTTTCCGCTTCCGCCCCCCTAAGAATAAACTTATTTGAAGGATAGGCGTTTACGTTAGGAAGATAATTAGCATTGTGTCCGTTTTTATCATTTTCTCCGGTATTTAACATATGTTTGGTCATATAGAAATTCAGATCCCTGACAGCTGGGAATTTCAATCCGTTCAAAGCTACCCCACGTCTGAAATTCATAAAGGCATCATACAAGTACTCGTAGGAAAGAGATAATAAAAAACGCATTGGTGCAGCCCCAAGGGTTGTTATTGTACCTAAAATAAAATCTATGGCAGCCGTAGCTGCAAGAAATGGTCCTGCTATAAGTGCGGCTAGAGCAAGTAAAAGTCCTGTGATTCCTCCATTTCCTGCATTCCCCACAGGGTTAAAGATATCTTTGATATTCTCTTTAAATTTCTCCCATGTTTCAATTATTTCATCCGTAAGCACATATGGTTTCGGTTCAGGTATATCCAATTCATTGGTAGCTTTATCAAACCATTTTAGCCATAGACTGTATGAAATATCTAGGTCATCCTCTTTGATGTCACGACCATAGAGGGAATCTGTCTTATCATAATATGTATTCTGGATACATTGGAGGATAAATTTTTTAAGATCATCCGGCAATTTAAATTTATTATTGTCAACAACATATTCACCGGCGAGGTTACTCTTTATGAATTCTTTTCCATAATATTTATGAAATGCCCAAACATCCTGATGGTTTTCCGCAACCTTATGACGTTGGGAGTGGGTACGAAACGGTCCTCCGGATATAGCATTCACAAACGGATGTCCCACCGTGTCTGCTGTATAATGAGTGAGATATCCTAAAGCAAATGCTCTTTCCATAGAATTATCTTTCGATTCTTTAAATAACTCTTTTAAGAATCTGCCGGTTCTTCGCTTATGAAGAGTATCAAACCACCACCATTCTTTAAAATTCTCTCCCACCTGTTGAGGATCTTTTAACAAACCAAAAAAATCATATGACTTTACAACATACTCTTCTAGTTTATTCTCTACAATTTTTGATAAGGATTCAATGTTATTATTCACATCATTTAATATATCACTGATTTCCGATAAGAGTGCTGAGCGTTCCACCGCAGTTAACGCTGCGTTTTCTAAATCAGAAATGAGAACCCAGACCTTATCGGGGATGAGTTCCTTTAGCTGATTGATAAAATCTTCAATAAAATCCTCAACTTCTAAATATAATTTTGCCATTGGCTTAATTACACCACCCATTGGCCAGTCATTGGTATTAAACAATAGGTAATCGGCACCTTGTGCTCCTAATCTATACACCGAAGCATATTTTCCGTCACTCATTTCCTTCCAAAATGCATAACTTACAGGATCATTCATTTTTGCCTTTAAAACCTTTTCAAGATACTCATTTGCAACAATGTGATGTATTGCCGGTCCGGGCATAACATTAAACCCCCTTTAATTTGATAATTTTTGGAAACTTGTCCCAGTATAATAATATTCTTTGCATCTTATTTTATACCAATTTATTTTACATATAGAATAATTCATGCATTATTTATTAGATAAATATCTCGACAAAAAAGCCTATGGAAATGTCGTAATCAAGCAATTTCCATAGGCTTTTGGGTGATCAAGGTAGAATAAGGCATTTATATATATTATTCTTATCACACTTTTACTTAATTTTCATTAAGCTTCTTTAAGACCGTCAGTCTTTTTGATATTTTTATCAAACTTAAATAACATGGTATCATGATTGCTAGTGATAAAATACTAACTCCTATTCTTGAGAAAAATCCGATAACATACATCGTATCTTGTTCTAAGGAAAATCCTGAATTTATAACTTCTCCTATGACTAACACAAGCATAGCTATCATAATGATCGACATAAAAATCATAGTTGATAAATTAAGTCTTTTTACTTTTTTATAATAATCAATTTTATCCGATTTTGTGGTATAGATTTCGAAGGGCTTACCGTCATTCTTCTTTTCAAGGATAAGAATCTCTGCGTTTATGTTTCTGGATGTCGTTCTTACCTGCCCTGTGATGCTAACTGAGACTTTATGATGAGCAAATACTCCCATTGAAAAGTTCTTCTTTATAGCTCGTATGTTAAGCTCCTTTAAAAAATCTATATATTTTTCCAGGTTTTTAAAAGACTTGTCATAAACATACTCAACTTTATAGACATATTCACCCGGTTTACACTCTTCAAAATAATAAAATAATCTTGTTGATTTCACTAATCTTAAGCCTTGACTCGCTTTTTCATTTAACCACACTTCCTGATTATCAAGATCACTAAAGAAAACTTTCATAACTTTTATCATAATTCATCCTCCTTTACCACTCTCTGAATTGAATTTAACAAACTTGCCAAACGCTCATATTCTGAAGTAAGAATCTGTCTGCCTGCATCATTAATCAGATAAATCTTTCGATTATCGTCTGTTTCTTCAAGCAAAGTGATCAGATCCTTAGCCAGAAGATTATTAATTGCTCCATATAATGACCCTGCACCTAACGTCACACGGCCATTTGTTTCTTTCTCAATAAATTTCATAATTCCATAGCCATGATTCGGTTTACATACCGAGATAAGGATATAGAGTGAGACTTCCGTCAAAGCTCCACCTTTTGCATATTCACGCATGAATTTTATCACCACCTATTTATTACACTATTCGTAATAATAATATATCACTATCCGTAATAGCCGTCAATACATTATTTGGGATTATATAGGATTTTTATCCGATATCCTGGATTTCATATTAGAACTACTGGGATCTGAGCCTTGGCATTGAAATTATATGATATTGATTGTTCCTTAAAAAAAAATAATAATATTTTGATTTATACTTTTTTGCTTGTCTTTTGTATGTAACCCTCCACCTGCATATGAAATAACTTTGCATATTCACCGTTTAACTCCATTAATTCATTATGATCCCCTGCTCTACTAGTTCTTTGAACATAATAATACGATCAGCCATAACCGTTGTAGATAAACGATGGGATATAATTATAACGGTTTTGTCCGTAGCACTTTTCATTACAATATTCATTCTATATTCGGAAACCGGGTCAAGAGCACTGGATGGTTCATCAAATATATATAAACCGGTTTCTTTATTCAGGACTCTTGCAATACAAACTTTTTGTGCTTCTCCTCCCGACAAAAGTGTTCCATTTATATCAAATTCTTTCGATAGATGGGTATCAAATCCGTTTGACAATGAAGCGATTGTCTCTTTTAATCCCATGTTATTCATTATCTCTATGGTTTCAGGTTTTACTGTTAAGTGCTATTGTAATCTCCTCGTAATCTTGCTATACTATATTAAATTGTTAAAACATTAAATCGTCAAACCACTAAGGAGGAATTTATGGACTACAGAACCTACTTAAGAAACTATCCGGATACTAATGGTCGATTTGGTACCTATGGAGGTTCCTATCTTCCGGATGAGCTTATACCGGCATTTGAGGAAATCTCAGAGGCATATCAGACTATATGTCATTCTTCACAATTTATTAGTGAACTGCGAAGAATTCGAAAAGAATTCCAAGGGCGTCCTACCCCTGTCTATCACTGCGAACGTTTATCATCTAGAGTTGGCGGTGCTCAAATTTACTTAAAACGAGAAGATCTGAATCATACCGGAGCACACAAATTAAACCATTGCATGGGTGAAGGACTTTTAGCTAAATTCATGGGTAAGAAACGGCTGATTGCAGAAACCGGAGCCGGTCAACATGGTGTTGCCCTAGCAACTGCTGCTGCCTTCTTTGGCTTGGAGTGTGAGATCCATATGGGAGAAGTTGATATCGCTAAACAGGCACCGAATGTTACCCGTATGAAGATTCTCGGAGCAAAAGTTGTTCCGGTTTCTCATGGTTTAAAAACCCTCAAAGAAGCTGTGGATTCTGCATTTGAATCCTATGCCAAAAATTATAAAGAATCCATCTATTGTATAGGCTCTGCCCTAGGACCTCATCCCTTCCCTTTGATGGTACGGGACTTTCAATCCGTGATAGGCTATGAAGCTAAGGATCAATTTAAGGAAATGACCGGTTTATTGCCGGATGTTGTCTGTGCTTGTGTCGGGGGCGGAAGTAATGCAGCAGGTATGTTTATTCCGTTCCTTGAGGAACCTGTCGATATTATTGGTGTTGAGCCTTTAGGTAGAGGCTCTAACTTGGGAGATCATGCAGCTTCGATGTCATACGGTGAAAAAGGAGTCATGCACGGATTTGAAAGTATTATGCTAAAGGATGATAAAGGTGAGCCGGCTCCGGTTTATTCCATTGCCAGTGGTCTGGATTATCCATCCGTTGGACCGGAACATGCCTTCTTACGAGACTTAGGTAGAATCGAGTACCAATCTGCAACCGATGACGAAGCCGTGGAAGCTTTCTTCCTACTTTCAAGACAAGAAGGTATTATTCCTGCTCTGGAAAGCTCACATGCGGTTGCCTATGCAATGAAGAAAGCAAAAGAAATGAAACAAGGATCTATTCTAGTTAACTTAAGCGGACGTGGAGACAAAGATATAGATTATGTGGTAGAACATTATAGCTATGGAGAACAATATCAATAATTTATTAGAACCATTGAAATTCTTACATATAATCTAAGGTAAATATAATGTTGAATTGATATAAGTTAGGGTCTGTTGCAAAATGGATAAGCTTCCCAAGCTTCCTTTTGAAACAGACCCTTGTCTTATATCTATTTAATTGTTTCTCTCTTTTTCATCAATCAAGGCATCATCATGCACTGCCTGTTCAATCACTTCGTTGATCAAATGTTCGTTCTTTACCTGCTTCACTTTCTTTCTGACAATCTCTTCAATCTCAAATTCCTTCTTAAGACCTGCCCCTAGAGAATAGATCATCATTAAAACAATTAGTGCAAATGGAAGCCCTGTAATAATAGATGCCGTTTGTAATGCATTCAAACCACCACCAATCAGAAGTGTTGCCGCTACAACGCCCTCCATAACAGCCCAAAAGATTCTTTGAGGTATTGGCGAATCCAGTTTACCACCTGATGTCAGATGATCCACAACTAACGAACCGGAATCGGAAGAGGTCACAAAGAAAACAGTGACTAAAATGATTCCGACACTCGAAAGCATCTGGGTCCACGGTAAATTTTTCAACATAGCAAAAAGCGCCAATGAGACATCGTCTTTAACGACCGTTACAAGGTCTGAAATTCCATTCATCTGTTGAAAGATAGCTGTTCCTCCGAATGTAGCCATCCATAGAAAAGAAAGTAATGTAGGTATCAGCATTACACTAAGGATAAATTCACGTACGGTTCTTCCCTTGGAGATACGCGCGATAAACATTCCTACGAAGGGTGACCAGGAGATCCACCAAGCCCAGTAGAAAACAGTCCATCCCCCCTGCCAATTCGTTCCCTTAAAGGTTTCTGTCCACATGCTCATCTCGATAAGATTGGATAGATAAAACCCTAGATTCTGTGAAAAACCACTCAAGATATATACCGTAGGACCGGCTATAAGTATAAATATCAGGAATATGCCTGCTAACACCATATTGATTTCACTTAATCGCTTCACACCGCCATCCAGTCCCAGAACAACAGAAGTTGTTGCAAATCCTGTGATGACAACAACCAGAATAACCTGTACGGTCGTACTGATATTAATTCCAAAAAGATAATTCAATCCTGCATTTACCTGGGCAACACCGAGTCCCAAGGATGTTGCAAGACCGGTAAGTGTTGCAAGAACGGATAAAACATCAATTACGTTCCCCCACAAACCATATATCTTGTTTCCGATAATCGGGTAGAATATAGAACGGATCGTCAGAGGCAATCCTTCATTATATGCAAAGAATGCCAAAGCTAATCCAACTATGGCATAGATTGCCCATGGATGTAAGCCCCAATGGAAAAAGGTGGTTGCCATAGCTGCTTGTGCTGCTTGTGCAGGTTGTGAAGCTATATCTCCAAACATAGGGGAAGGAGCCCCAAGATGTGTAATCGGTTCTGCTACACTCCAGAATAAAAGACCTATACCCATCCCGGCACTTAAAAGCATCGCAAACCAACCAAATTTGCTGAATTCAGGTTGTGCATCACTGCCTCCAATCTTAATATTCCCATATTTACCAAATGCTAAAACTAAGGCAGCAATTACAAAAATATTAGCAGCTACTATAAAAAACCATCCGGTATTAAGTGTAATGCTTTCCATAACTCCTGCAAAAAAGCTTTCCGCTCTGTTAGGAAATATTAAGGTAAGACTGATAAACAACACCAGAAACAAAACAGAAAAAATCGTAACCTGTGGGTGTAAATCGAATCCGTATCCTGCCCAGTTGTTTTCTCCGGGTTCTTGCTTACCATTCTTGTCAAATAGCGATACTGTCGGTCGTATCTGCAGTCCTTTAAACGGCGGCCTTTCCTTAATTGCTTTCTTTCTCGCTTCTTTTTCAGCCTTTTTTAATTTTTTGGCCAGTTCCTGTTTTGTCAAACGTTCTTTTCTTTGTTCATCATTCATATTAAGCCTCCATGTTATCATACTTTTATATAAATATTTCCTTGTTGTATAAACTTAGCAAAATAGGTCATCTATTGATTATAAAATACAAACATACTCTTTTCCAAAATTTCATAGTAAATTCTATATATTCATAAATATATATCGATATAGAAAGGGAGAACTATCATATTAATGGTTACGAATATTTGTTTCAGCATATGTTATCATATATCAAATTCAATTTAATTATTACAGTACTCTAAAGACCTTGACTTTTCTTTTATAAAAGCTAGATTCATGTATAATTTAATAACAAGTATATCAAATAAATTGCTAATAATGTACTACCCTCTTTTTTTGTAATCTCTACCTTTTTCCCCCCTAAAAAGATGTGAAAAAAAACTAATGCAACTACCATCGTAGGAATTTGAAGCTTATAAAAATTTATAGGAACAGCTAGTCCGGCTCGAGTCACTGCCGCCGAACTACCTACTACAAATAGCGCATTTAAGATATTCGCTCCTACAACGTTACCGATAGCAAGTTCTCCATGTCCTTTTTTCACTGCGGTTATAGCAGTAACCAATTCAGGCAAACTAGTACCTAATGCGATTAAAGTAGCCGCAATTACACTTTGAGGGATGCCGATACGAATCGCAGTTATTTCAACGGCTGGAATTAGTATTTTCGATGAACCGATCACTAATATAATTCCGAATAATAATTTTATTAATTGTAGAATTAACGGACTTTTTTCTTCGACTAATAAAGTATCTGTTCCATTATTTTTCTCAATTGCTATGTTTACTTTTGAAGAAGCTTTCGACCATTGCACAGATAGATACACATAGAAAGCTAAAAGTACCAGAAACAGGCATCCAACCCATTGGCTTATAACTCCTCTCCCTCCTGATAGAAAGGGCAGACACATAAATGCAAGTAAAAGACCCGCCCATATCTGAATTTTACCCTGTCGTTTGTAGACAAGCTTATCTACCGGAAGGTGTCCCATCAGGGAAGCTAGTCCAATGATAAGACCCGTATTAGCAATGATCGATCCAATTGCATTACCTAATGCAAGGTCAGGGTTTCCATTAATTGCAGCCATAACTGATATTGTAGTCTCCGGAAGCGTAGTACCTAGAGAGACAATTGTAGCTCCGATAATCATTTTAGAAACACCCCAGTGTAAAGAGAGACTGACCGCCTGATCTACAAGAACATCTGAACCTTTACTTAATGTAAACAACATTACTGCGATAACCAGTAACAATACTATGATTGGAAACGAAATTAGATAATTATAAATAAATGCATCCAAACCAAACAATTCCTCCTACTGTATGATTGTATTAATGTATCAGGCTAAGCAAATAATAAGAGACTCTATAAAAATATAAGCCATTAAAAAAGCTCATACAATTTATAGAGTCTCACCAGACACATAGCCATGAAAACCGATATACGATTGCTTATGTAGTGTAAATTGACTCTATATCAATCATATCATAACACAACTTTTGTTTCCACATAATTTTAAAATTACAATAAAATTCCATTAAGTATATATTGTTTTAAATACTTAAAGCAAATAGTATGAAATAATATTGCATATGTTCTTAATAACAATCTAAAATCATCTCTTTATAAAACTACTAACATTGTACCTGTGAGTAATTTAATTTCTATTAAGCCACTCCAATATTCGATTCACTATCTCCATATATCTTTGTCCTACTAGCAACCCTGTATGTGTTGTATTCCAAAATCCCGTATATTCACCATTAAGGTGCTTTGCTTCTACCAATCCCCGTCTGTCATCTTCAGTACTGTTTACAGATTTTATAACCAACGCTGGACATGCAATCAATCTACTGTCAACAGAAATCCCATCAATTCCTTTAATCCAACAACCACAACTTAAAAATGCTTTTGACGATTCTATAGAAAGGTATTTTCTTTGAAAAATGATATCCTCCTCTGTTTCGTCCATACTGCTGCATTCTGAGCGCTCCGGAGCAGGTACGATGTCTCCTAGTGTATTATCGTATAGGTCTTCATAGGGACATATCTTATTGACTTCTCTACTTATACAGGAATCAATTAGAACCATACCTGAGAACCTCTCCGTTTCTGCTAGTTTTTGGCAAAGTATTCCGCCCAGGCTAAAGCCTATAACAATCGGGGCTTTACCACACTCTTCTCTTACTAAGGTACTAATCTCTTTGATATCCTCGATATAATCTCCAAAGGATATCCTTGTCATGTCCATTACTCTGCTTTTATAATGACTTCGAAGATTCATTACATAGCATCTCCATCCTGCTTCGATGAAAAGGGGAATGTATTTACTCCACATCCAACTCCCGGTGTAAGCACCATGCACAAAAAGAAGAGGAGGCCTTTTTATCGTTTCCTTCTTATTAAGTTTACCCTCATATATCTCTAAAAACAAATCATTCTCTCCAATATGTTTTTCAGTGTGAGGCGGTAATAATTTAGTGTAATCTTTCATACGGTATTCCCATCCTTTCTATTGATTTTAGTTTGATGTCAAACTATATATGTAAAAATTTTATAAGTTCTGATCAATCTTACTTAAAATTCGGATTAGTTCCTCTTTCTCTTCTTGTGAGATGTTTAAGTAAAAGACCTCCAAAACCTTATGTGATATCGCTTCAAATATCGGCTTTAATTCATACCCATTTGATGTCAAGGTTACGTATACAACTCTGGAATCTCCTGTATCTCTCTCCTTTGTAACATATCCAAGCCTTACTAATTTGTTAATTAACGCAGTAACTGTTGACTTATCCTTAGATATTTTGTCTGCTATCTCAGCCATCGTCATTTTCTGGTTTTGAAAAAGAGCATAAATAATATCTCCATGTGAAACTACGATTCCATCGATCCCACTATGAGAGAGTTCCGATACTATAAACCCATTCACCTTCTGTCTTATTCTCGATATTAATGATATTACATCTCTTGTTTTCATGAGCTCATTATAGTTTTATATCAAACTATTGTCAAGCAATTTTCTATTATATTACTTTTTTATTTCAATAAATCCCACTCTAAAATTTTAAACTGCCACTAAGCTAAAGCTTACTGGCTTCTTGCTTCAACGTCCTAGCAACCTACTAGCTCCACTTTCAATATATTCTGACATGCATTTATATCTCAGTTATGTTCTGTATCGCATACAGAACATGATACAGAAAGAAGGTATAGTTTACAGCAAATAACCATACCTCCTTCCTATTGTCTTATATTGGAGACTCTTTGTATCATTCTACAGCTGTAAGATGATATATTCTTGCTTGATAATCTCCTCTCTCCATTTCAATTGGAAATCCCATATACATTAATACATCTCCGGAAACAGCCATATCACTGGCATCAATTCTATATTTTGTATCAGGGTCCAGACCCTGTAATAAAATAGATGGCATAGGATAGCTTGCCCGTGTTAATACCTGTACAAATGTAACTATGGCTTCTTTTTTATCTTTTGAAACAACTTCATAACAATCATAATAATGATTACTTTTAAAGGAAGCGATTCTATAATAATCTCCTTCTCTAACTAAATCATTGTATTTATGATACATTTCTACTTGTTTTGGAATAGCCTTTCTATCATCTTCAGATATTTTTGTTACATCCAATTCATAACCAAAGGTACCGGCCAGAGCAACTATTCCGCGGGTATCAAAAGGAGTTGTTCGTCCGGTTACATGATTGGGACAGTCAGAAACATGCGCTCCAATCGTAGACAATGGATAAATCAAAGCAGTACCTTCTAATATAGCAAGTCTTTCAATAGCATCGGTATCATCAGAACACCAAATCTGTGGGCTATAATATAGCATACCCGGATCAAATCTAGCTCCGCCGCTTGAACAGTTCTCCAGTAACAGGTTTGGAAATTCATTCATTAATCTTTCCTGTAACTCATAAACTGCAAGCATATATCTGTGGTATAACTCGCCTTGCCTGTCTGATGGAAGTCCCAGACTTCCCAGATCTGTAAGCGGTCTGTTCATATCCCATTTTACATATTCTACATTGGCACTTCGAAGTACCTTGGCAATGCTTTCATAGGTATGTTCCAGTACCTCTCTTCTGGTAAGATCAAGAACAAGCTGGTTTCTTACAAGTCCCGGAGCTCTATCCGGTACCTGAATTGCCCAGTCCGGATGTTCCCGATATAAATCCGAATCAGGTGAAACCATCTCCGGTTCAAACCACATACCAAACTTCATGCCAAGTTTATTCACTTCATCAACCAGATATTTGAGTCCCCCTTTAATTTTTTCTTCATTTACAAACCAATCACCCAGGGAACGATTATCATCAAATCGATTACCAAACCATCCATCATCAACAACCAACATCTCAATTCCAAGTTCAGAAGCCTGTTTGGCTATACTAAGAAGTTTATCCGTATCAAAATCAAAATAGGTCGCTTCCCAATTATTAATCAATATCGGGCGCTTCTTATTCTTATACTTACCTCTGATTAGATGTTTCCGATATAGATTATGCAGATTCCTAGTCATTCCTCCAAGACCTTCACCGGAATAAACCATAACAACCTCAGGAGCTGTAAACACTTCATTTTCATTTAGTTTCCAGCAGAAATGATAAGGATTAATTCCCATAACCATACGTACTGAATTAAGTTGAGTAACTTCACATTGCGTCTCAAAATTACCGGAATATACAAAGTGCATTGCATATACTTCACCCATGGTCTGTGAGGTTCCCGGGGTCGTTAGTGCCAGAAAAGGATGATCCTGTTGTCCTGTTTCACCCCTTTCGGAAAACACACCCTGTCTTCCATAACCAATCTTCTTTGTCTGTATATGACGTTCTCTTGCCCAAGATCCATGAAGGGTTAACATCTCAAACTCCTTATAAGGCATATCAAGGCAAGCCGAGAGAACCTTCGTTAGGTAAACCGGTTTTTCTGAAGTATTTTTTATTTTCACGCTTCTAGTTATGATATCAATATCATTAAATACGGTATAAATTAATATAATATCCAGTTTTATAATAGGGTCGTGCATTGTTATCTCAAGTGTTTTACAACTCTTCTCATCTGCATAAGTGGCAGGAAGACCTTCTAGTTTTGGTTTTCCTTCATATATTACATGAGATATATAACCTATTTCTAATGAATTGTAGCCCTCCTCGGTTCGTATCTCCAGACAATGCTCCCTGAAATCTCCAATGCCGCCTGTGGGGTACTCCATCCAAACACTATCCATGAACCATGTTTTATTTTTCGCCGATAACATAGGTAAGTTAAAAGTAATATCCGATCCCTTTAATTTTTTTCCATAATAAATGTGAATCAAATAACCAAAATGATCTGCTACCCCCATACAGTAACTGGTATTTGGTGTATCCAGTTTAAAAACCTTTTGTTTCTCATCAAAAAAGATGCTCATACCAACCTCCCTAAGTAATATTCATTCATTTTACATATAAACCCAGATAAATTGCACCTATTTACCGATCATATCTTATGAAATAATATATATAAAAGTATACATTTACCGGATCGGCTTGACAATAAAATGTTATTAGTTTATATTCTAATTAGCATTCTAATTAATGTCAACAAGGAGATTAATTATGACAGAAAACAAGCGCTTACATACTGCTTTAATCGGTAGTTCTGCAGCACATAAAAAATGTAGTATGCATGAATTCCAAAAGTTAAACTTAACCACCGGACAGCCAAAGGTCCTGTCCATATTGTATCAGAATGAGGGATATCTACAAAAAGAATTAGCCCTACGAAGCCATGTAGAGCCTGCTACGATGACTTCCATCCTTAACAAAATGGCGGAAAAAGGACTAATATACAAAAAAACAGTATCGGTATCCGGTGGAAAAAGAGCATATGCTATTTATCTGACCGAAGAGGGACGAGAAATGGCTACAAAAGTTATCAAAATAGTTGACGATATGGAAAATATCAGTTTTAAAGGCTTTCATGATTATGAGAAGCAGCTATTAATTGATTTATTGAACCGTATCCAAACGAATCTGGAAGAAAACATATAAAGGGAGATCAATCATATGAAAAAAACTTTTTTTATTATGCTAATAGCATTCTCAATTTTATTAGCTGCATGTACGAAAAAAGATAGTTCTACAGAAGATTCTACGACTACAAATCAAAATGATAATAAGGAGAACATCACCTTGGAAGAAGAGTCCACACAAGAAATGAAAAATGATGAAGAAGATATTAAGGAAACACCTCTTCAAGAAAATACAACTGTCGAAACTCCTACGGATGACGTTTTAGAGGAGGAAGCAATTGAGTTTACTGTATCAATCAGTGATACGATTCCTTCCGAATATCTTACTATGAGAAAAGCAGAATATGGAACGATTGAAGAAATCTCCTATAAGACTTATGACTATTTCGGTGACGGTTCTGAAATCACGAAAAATGCTTATGTATATCTGCCATATAATTACGATGAAAGCAAGCAGTATAATGTGCTTTATCTAATGCATGGTATTGGTGGAACTGAAAGGGAATGGGGTATGTATAATGACTCTTCCCAGGTAAAAATTATGATGGATAATCTGATCTACAATGGTGAAATTAATCCCTTTATCATAGTTACTCCGAATGGACGTTCCAGTGCTGAATTTGCCAACGCAGGCTCCGATTATAATTCCTTTTATTTGTTTGGTAAGGAACTGCGCAATGATTTAATTCCTTATATAGACAGTAATTATGCTACCTATGCAGAATACGATGAAAACGGCTATGACTTAACCGCAGCCCGTGATCATAGAGCCATGGCAGGCCTTTCCATGGGTGGAATGCAGACCATCAATATTGGTATATGCGAAAGTCTGGATATTATCAGTTACTTTGGAGCTTTTTCTGCCGCTCCAACTTCCTATCCCGCTTCAGAGATTGCAACAAAACTGAAAGAATTTTCGGATTATGACATTCGTTACTTTTATAATATATGTGGAACCGAAGACAGTATAGCAATCGCCAGCGCATCTTCAGCCGTTGATTCTCTTGACTCTTTAACTGAAAAAATAACAGAAGATAAAAACTTCACATGGCAGAAAGTCAGCGGAGGTCATGCCTTTGACGTATGGTATCTTGGATTTTATAACTTTGCACGGATAGCTTTCCAAGATCAGATCAATGAATGATGGTACGCCATCAATGAACAGACTACCAGTTCAAGACCATTTTCACCTTCTCATTGCTAAGTAGTGTGGAACATACCTTGGATTAAGATTTTGTTTGGAGAACACTATTCCATTGGAGAATTCACTGGAAGCGACAAATGCCTTTTTAATAAAGCCGGCTGCCGCTTCCAGAATATTATAGGTGATTATCATATTATTTTGAAAGTTCTCTTCATTTGGATGGCTGTATGCCATAGGAATTGCCGCAAGATGAACTACAGCATCTGCTTCTCTAATATTTTTTATTCTTCTAATAAGGTCTGTTCTTCAAACAAACTTGCAACCGCTTCCTCGTAATCTGTTAATTTTGTTGCTTTTTTAATTTTCTTGGCATATTTTTCATTATTCGAAAATACAGAAATCATAAAGACCCATATTTCTTTCATTTTAAACAAAATATTTCTATCTCCAAATAAAGTATTCTTATATTCTTCATAAATCTGATTATGAAATGCTTTTAGTTCATTTTTATCGAGTTTTACATTATTTTTAATATCTCTGACGAGACCAGGATTAATAATTAATCCTCTGCCTATCATTATAGTATCTACCTCAGGGAAATTATTGATAAACGTCCGGTAATCTTTAAATGTGAAAATATCACCGTTATAGCAAATCGGATTTTTACTTAAAGTTAAGGCGTCTTTAAAAATCTCCAGATTGGGTTTATTTTTATAAAAGTCTTTTTGTATTCTTGGATGAATAATAAGCTCTTTCAATGGATATTTATTAAATATCTTTATAATCTTATAGAATTCCTCCGATTGATCAACACCGATTCTGGTTTTTATTGATATTTTCGTAACGGATGCAGTAAAAACTTCATCTAAAAACACATCAAGCTCATCTCTAAATGATAAAAAGCCGGCTCCCCTTTTCTTTGCTACGACGGTTCCCGAAGGGCATCCCAGATTTAAATTAATCTCATCATATCCCAATTGCTTCAGATTCTTCGACATATGAATAAAGTCGTCGGCATGATTGGTTAACAGTTGCGGAATTATTGAGATACCTTGATTATTCTCAGGCATAATATCCTTCCATTCTCTTGTTTTAAAGCTTCTCTGGCTCGCTACAATAAATGGTGAAAAGTATTTATCAACATGATTAAAATAGATATTGTGAGCATTTCTATAGATGTATCCGGTTAATCCTTCCATCGGTGCAAAGTAAAATTTCATGATTATGGCTCCTTTAATATTCACATTTCGTATATTATCTTTATATCGCCACGTGCCTTGACGCTCAGTTACGATTATGATAACATATTTGAAATATATTTCACAAGGAGGTTTCTATGACGAACAAAAGATCTTATGTAGATTATATTGATACTGTTCCATATATTGCCCATAAAAAGACAACCGGTAATGCCAGTTATCCTTATCACCGTCATAATGCCTGTGAAATTTTTCTTTTCCTACAGGGAAATGTTCGTTTTTATATAGAAAAATCATGCTTTAGACTATCTCCAAATGATTTGTTTATTTTAAATCCGGATGAAATGCACCGTCTGGTTTGTGACGATAACTCCTGCTATGAACGCATAACAATTAACATTACAAAAGGCTACATGGAGCACCTGTCACAAGCAGGTATTAATCTATCTACTAGTTTTTATCAACGCCCTCTCGGAAAGAATAATATTATACCTATGACTACAGAACAAGCGCAGGAATTTATTCACTTGGCGCATTGCTTACAAAATACCATAAACAATCATGAATTTGGTTATCCGATTAAAAGAGATGCCTATGCTTCTCTCCTTCTATTATTGATACACAATCTGTTTTGCCAAACAACGAATTCTTATACCAACATCATGCCTGATTACATATATGAAACCATGCAATTTATTGAACAACGCCTAGATGAACCGATTAATCTTGCTCTTTTAGAGAAGCAGTTTCACCTAAACGGCAACTATTTAAGTCAGGAATTCAAAAAACATACAGGAATTACTCTACGCGCTTTTTTACTTGACCGTAAGCTTTCTCGGGCTAAATCCCTTTTGTCAGAAGGAAAAAACGTTACGGAGACTTGTTATTTATCCGGCTTTAATGATTATGCCAATTTTATTCGTAGCTTTTCAAAAGCAGAAGGAATCTCTCCCGGAAAATATAAGAAAATTCATTACACTTCCAATCTTGATACCTCAAAGGAGTATCTCAAACAAAACGAACCGGCAAGCTAATACAGTTGTCAGATATCAAAGGGGCTGTTTCAAAATAAACAATGGGAATATAATTTACCTCCGGTAAAATCATATTCCCCGTTTAACTATTTTGAAACAGCTCCTTCAAAAATTATATTACTTTTTGCCTACATAATAGGTCTCAGTCGGTCCTAAATAGCTCTCTGCAGGCTTCTTACCAACAGGATAAATCACCAGTTTTTCCAATACAAATCCGGGACTCACTGCATATATTCTTAATTTATTCTGCCCTGCACTTAAGATCACTTCACTGCTATTACGTCTAATATTATTCAGTACTCCGGATTCCCAATAACGATTATGATCTCCTACGATCTGTCCCTTGGGAATGGTATTGATTAAATCAATCTGTCCGTCATTTGCCTGAACGCCATAATAGATTGTATTTTCCTTCGTTACCGGATTAGAAGGCTGCATATAAAGTTCTACTTCATAGGTTCCGGCTTCGCTTACCACAAGCTGATACTCTAAGTACGGTGCATCCTGACCGGCTGTAAAATACGAAGTAGTCGGAAATACCTTCATTGCAGATAAGGTTTTACCGAAGCCTTTGATTACCTCAAAACCGGCTGCTTTTTCTGTTTGCACTTGTGTGCTATCCTGCTTTGCAACATAGTGTTCTGCTTCAATGGATATATAACCGCTGGTTTCTATAAATGTTTTTTCCGGCAAACCACTAACTTTTGGCTGCTCGGCATCCACAATAATCGTACAGGTTCCGCTTGGAATCTTTACCACGATATTAGCTTGGGTCTCATTGTTCATTTTAGCTCGATCAATTTGAACCATGATCTTTTCTGCCGCTTTGTTTTTACCATCCAAAACTCCCTTATCACGGGAACATGATAACCAAGGAACCTGGCAGGTAATCTCATAGGAAGCATCTAAATCACTTACACTGGTAATAGTAAAAGAAGCCTCCGTAATATTCGGCTGTTTAAAGTCATTCAGATAAAGTTTATTCGGAAGCCATGGGCTGCCCTCCGTACGTTGCTCGGTGCCATCCAAAGACACAATTAACCTGTTCTTTCTGGTAGGCATTACTTGCATTAAGATAGGGTACTTACATTCATCCTCATTCCAACGAACAAAACCAATATGCTCCGATAACCCCATGCCATACCATTTACCGTTATCCATGGTGTGGTATTCATCAACAAGCTCCTGATCTCTCTTCATACAAGCTTTGATTTGCTCAGACAGCTGATTCGCTTCCATACTGTTAAGTTTTGCTGCGTAATGATTCTTGCCGGCTAAAAGCTGCATCTTCTGTAGATTTAAGTTACCCATTGCCGGATAATATACTAAGGAGAAGAAGCCGGGCATCGCCTCATCACTCATCTTCTTATATAATTCATCTGCTTTCTTCATTAACTGTTCAATCTGTGCCAGAAGTTTATCGGTTTCCTGATAATTCACCGGATGGTAAACATCTGCATTCATTGCCTCCGGTTTACGATTATGAGCAATTTTTGTATAACCGTTTATAATATCATATATTTTTTCTAGATCAGCCTCTTCTAAGATACCTCCGAATTGCTTCTTAATCCAAGCTCTGGTATATTCCTCTGTCTTATTAATGGCATTTGTTCCCCATTGATCAAAATCATAAGCTAAATCAAGAAAATATGCTAAAGGAAATTCCTGCGTACAAAGGTCACCAACATTTACCACCCAAAGATCACGAATTCCAAAATCATAGGCCATACTCATCTGTTCCCATACCTTGGGCAAATAGGAACTGTTAATCCATTCCCAAGATATCGGCCCGCCATGATAATCAAAATGATAGTACATACCATAGCCGCCCTTATGAGAACGCATTTCTTCTGTTGGTAAAGTACGTAAATTACCAAAGTTATCATCACAAAGCATTAATATTACATCTTCTAATTCTTCACAACCAATCAATCCCTGTGTCGTTTCATCCCCATAGAAAAATGGTTCTACCTCTTTATACAGAGCTAACATTCTGGGTACTTTTTCAAGATCAGGGTTAACATGTTCTTTAATTAAACGATTTTGTGTTCGCAATACATCACGAAGCAGTTCAATATTGTCTGCAAATGTAAATTCTTTACCCATAATAGCCGTATCAGCCTCTCCACGCATCCCGACTGTAATTACATTCTCAAACTTTCCGCTTCGTTTCAGACCATCTGCCCAAAAGCGAGTAATGCCTTCTTCATTGGTTCTGAAATTCCATGCATCACCATAAATAGAGTCTTTTCCTCTTAAGTACTTGTACTCCTCTCCCTGACGAAGACAGGGTTCGTGATGGGACTTACCGATTACTACACCCAGTTCATCTGCCAGTTCAGCATTTAGAAGTCCCGGGCCATCATCATAAAATCTGGCGGACCACATGGCCGGCCATAGATAATTTCCTTTTAAACGAAGTAACAGCTCAAATACATGCTCATATGCTTTCGCATTAAAGCCACCGAAATTTTTATGACACCAGTTTCCAAAAGCAGGCCACTCATCATTAATGAAAAATCCTCTATAACGGACCGAGGGCTCTTTTGATACATACCTGTAACCGTCCTCTAAAACAAATTCATCTTGATGCATTGGTTTCACATCATTCCAGTCTACATAAGGTGAAACCCCCAAAAGCTCTGATAAATGGAACAGACCGTAAATGGTTCCTCGTTTATCACTTCCTGCAATAATAAGCGCTTTATCTACTCCTTCCCAAGGAGCATCTATACTTTGAAATAAAAATACTTCGTTCTTTCCTCTGATTTCCTCCAGATCAATCAATCTCTGTTCTGACATACGATCCAAAATAGGACTCCGATCTATTGTTCCATAGATAACCGGACAGGAGGCCAATTGTTCGATTCCTTCTGCTTGTTTAGGAGTTACACCAAAAACCAAGTCTATATCGTGCAGTACCTTCTCAGCGATTTTGTGAACTCCACTATAACCTTCCTTTTCCTTAAGAAAAAATGCGTTTTCAGTTAATATTCTCTGATTAATAGTAAAACCCATGTCTTCCTCCTTAGAATTCGATATTCACGCCTATTTACCTACGTGTGTAATACCTATATTATAGCATCATTTCATAAAATTGTCTTGCTTTAAATCAGAATAATATTGCGTAGAATCAGAACTGTATCATTTTAATACGGGATATAGATAGATCAAATAATAAATGATCAACGGTTGAACGCTTATCCTGATAAATATTTATTGACAATTATTTTATAAATTTTGTATAATATTAACATTAATAACAATTTATGGGAGGTATTATTTATGAAGAAAGTATTATCGTTGGCTTTAGCTCTTTCTATCGTTGTATTTGGCAGTAGTTTAGCTGCATCCGCAGCTGAAATCTCACTTGCTACAGATAACCTTGGTCGTGGTGCCGGGGACTCTACAGTAGTAGCAAACGATGATGGTTCCATTACAACAGCAACTTCTAACATCTCTTTCTATCTTCCGGAAGCAGTAAAAGCCGGCGAAACCGTTACTGTTACTATGAAGGGTTCCAGTGATGGAGACTTCAGAGTATGGCTTATCGATGTAAATGAAGTTACAAACTCAAACATTTATCAAATGTCACAAAATGATTTTACATCAGGCGACTTTGATAAGACCTTCGATCTTACTGCTACAGCAGAAGCAACCGAAATCTTCTTTAAAGCACCATCTTGGGATGCAAAAATTAATAATTTAACAATTTCTGAGCTTACAGTTACTAGTAAAGAAGGTGAAGAAGTAGTTGCTGACGATGAAGCTGAAGAAGCTGATGCTGTTGAAGCAGATGTAGTTGAAGCTGAAGCAACTGAATTACCTAAAACAGGCGAAACCTCTAATGCTGTTTTATATATGGCACTCATGGGACTTGCAGCTGTAGGTATCGTTGTATCTAAGAAAAAACTTGTTAAAGAATAATACATAAATTAATAAGTATTTATCGCAGTAAACAGGGCTGTTGCCATAGGGACCTTTAAGAGTTTTCTATGGCAACAGCCTTATATTTTGACTATTAGATGCTTTTTATCTCCATCTGTTTCATTACTTTGATGAATACTTAATAAGTGTAGTAAATTTTTTAATTCTTCTAATTACCGGAATCCTTTGGATGATACGGTATATTTTCATATTTTACGTTTGTTATATCAATTCTCTTCAAATATTCCATTACAAGATGTATGGTATTTTCTAATTCATCAATAGATAGATTTTCTATATCAGAATCCTGCTTTCTGCTTGTTTCCAGATCAAAATGTTCTTGTGTAATCATCATATTAGGTATTTTCACTTTATCAAATGGATAATGGTCGCTTGAGCCCTCCACCTTTACAAAGGTATTAAGCTCAGGAAAAATTTTATGCCATTCTTTTGTCAGGGAATTATTTACTCCTTTCTTTGATGATGGATTTATATTGATATCCTCTGCAAAATATGGTGTTGCAACTACAATCTCTTCTCCATCTCTATATCCTACCATATCAATATTAATACAGCCTACTATCTTACTTAACTCCTCTGAATTCAAGGATGAAACATAATATCTTGATCCCATTAAATATCTTTCTTCCGAACTGAAAAATATAAATCTTAAGGTGTATGGAAGATCAAGATTAGCAGTTAAGCGGGCAACCTCCAACAAAGTTACCACTCCCGATGTATTATCTATAATACCCAGTTCATTCGCTACCGTATCATAATGAGCACTGATTACAAGTACTTTATCCTTGTGTGTACCAACATCTTTCTCTGCTATGACGTTATGTCCTGTGCCAACAACTTCACTATTGTAAGGATTCAAGTCAAAATAATCATTCTTAACAGATGCTTTTAAATCATATTCATATGCCGGAAATTCTTGAATGATACAATGATAACCATAACCCTCCATTAGTTTCATTATATAGTCTGCTGCAAGGCGCTCACTCTCTGTATTCCATTTCCTACTTCCATTTTTTATTAATTCCTGTATTATTTGCTCGATTATCTCAGAGTTAGCTGTTTTGTTTTTCGCAAATACTGTTTCTGAATTAGTATCATGCTCTTGCTTTTCATAAGAGTTATTTGAATGTTTTACATCATCTAACTCGTTTATCAGATCATCCGTTGCATCTGTCTCAAATAATTCTTGATGCACTATATCTTTTTTAACACAGGCTGTTAATACTAGAAAAATCACTATAAATATAATTCCCTTTATCCTCTTTTTTTTCAATGTGTACTCCCTAAATTCAATAAAAAGACTGTCATTTATATGAGTCTTTGGTATCAATAACATTCTTATTGATATCTCGATATTATACCTTGCGTACTTATTATTTCTTGCCTATTATCATATGATTTATAATGCTGGCATTATAGGCAGCTCCAAAGCCATTATCAATGTTGACAACGGATACACCACTGGCACAGCTGTTTAACATCGTCAGCAATGCTGACAATCCATTAAAGTTAGCACCATACCCAACACTGGTTGGAACTGCAATTACAGGTGCAGAGACTAATCCTCCTACCACACTTGAAAGAGCACCTTCCATACCGGCTACAACAATCACGACATTAGCACCTCGAATATCATCTAATCGATTAAATAATCTATGAATTCCTGCGACCCCAACATCTGTGATAACCTTAACTTTATTGCCCAATATTTCAGCAGTTTCTTTTGCCTCCTCCACAACAGATAAATCAGAGGTTCCGGCAGATACTATTGCTATGTAATCATCGGTTTGTTCTATATCTTTTATTCTATAGGTTATGGTTCTGGCTAATTCATTATATTGCATGTTAGGTTGCAATTCCTTAACAGCCTCGTACATTTGACGGGTCGCCCTAGTAGCCAAGATATTATTATTCTTGGAAAGCATGTATCTAATTATCTCTGTTACCTGTTCTAACGTTTTACCTTCACAATAGATAACTTCCGGATATCCAACTCTCATCTCACGATGATTATCGATAACAGCAAAACCTAAATCTTTAAACGGAAGCTCTTCTAACGTCTTTAATGCATAATCAATGCTAACGGTTCCTTTTTTTACCTCTTCCAGTATATTTGTTAATTCTTGTTTATTCATTGCTATCTTCCTCCAGATATGTTTTTCCTGTTAAACTTCCTGTCCGATAACCTTCTAAGTCTAAAGTAACGTATTGAAATCCTATCTTTTTTAATTCTCTGGATATTTCATCCATAAAATCCATGTCAAAAAACTTCAATCTTTTTTCCGGAGCAACTTCAATCCGTGCTAAATTACCATGGGCTCGTACTCTTATCTCAGGTATTCCCCGTTTCATTAGTATTCTCTCGGCTTTTTCTATTTTTTCAAGCACCTTCTCCTCGATTACAGTGTCATGAGGTATTCGAGTCAACAAACATGCATAAGGAGGTTTGTTCCATGTACTTAACTGCATTCTATTAGAGAGTTCTCTTATCTCTTTCTTACCGAGACCACATTCCAGTAGCGGACTTTTTATCTCGAGCTCTTTTAAAGCCTTTAAACCGGGACGATAATCATCCAAATCATCAAAGTTAGTTCCATCCAATACATAATCGAAGCCTTCCATCGAAGCCTTTTGAATAATCTTATTAAAGATAAAGCTTTTGCACAAATAACACCTATCAATGGGATTCGTTAGAATATCTTTTGGAATACCCACTTCTACGAATTCATGTCTGACTCCAAGCTCTTTTGCATAATTAACTGCTTCCTCTAATTCCCATTTGGGTATATAGGGTGATATTACCGTAATAGCCAACACGCGATCTCCAAGACAATCTTTTAATACCTTTAAAAGGAAGGTACTGTCTACTCCACCTGAGAAAGCTATGACCGCATTCCCTAATTCCTTTAGATATTTCGTTAATTCCTCATACTTATTATCTGTATTCTTATTGGTTTGAATCAAGATTTATAATTCCCTCCCTATTGCAGATCTTTTGTGCCTCACAATAAACCTCCTGTATCGGAACATTATGTTCTATCGACAATTTCTTAGCTGCCTCATACTCAATCTTATATTTAATAGTTTCTCCCTTATATAAGGCCAATTTTACAGGTATATCCCCATATTTGGTATTGATATTTTGAATGCTTCGTTGAAACATTTTTTTCTGTACACGATATTTTCTAATCCCAAAGGTTGAGGTTTCATGTAATAGAATTCTTTCCACTTTCGCTACATTTGAACTGTCCGTCAATACACTGATTTTAGTTGCCATGCGCCCTTTTTTCATGGTAATAGGGGTCTTATAGACATCCAACGCTCCTTGTTGAAATAACTTATCTTCAATGTAACTAATAATTTCGGGATTCATGTCATCAATATTCGTTTCCAGGATAAAATTATCTTCATTGATATAATCTTTCTCCTCTTCGTCGATTTCAAGGAGAAATACTCTTAATACATTTGGAATACTAAAGTCTTTTGTTCCCAGACCATAACCGGTTTTTACTATTTTAAATTCAATATTATCCACAAAAGCATCTACCATGGTTTTTAAGATGGCTGCTCCGGTTGGAGTTGTTGCTTCCGAAGTTACTCTACCTATATGGGTGGGTACCTCATGTAATATTTCAACTGTTGCAGGAGCAGGAACCGGAATCATACCATGGGCACAACGAACAAATCCGCTGCCTAATTCAACTGTTGAGGATAATATTCTATCCACATTTAAAAAATCCAAACAGATCGCAGCTCCAACTATATCTACAATAGAATCAACCGCTCCTACCTCATGAAAATGAACCTCTTCTACCGGCATACCATGTACTTTCGCTTCTGCTTTAGCTATACATAGGAAGATATCCTTACTTATTTTTTTTACATTACTGTTTAATTGACTTTTATCGATCAACTCATTTATCATTCTTAAATTTCTATGTTCATGAGAATGCTTATGGGTATGGGCATTCCCAACATGGGCATGTTCCTGTTCAGAGTTTCTCGAATGAGTATCTTCTTGGCTATGATCATAGATATGTTTATGAGCATGTTCATGGGAATAATTTTGAGTATGCTCATGAGAATGTTCATTGCTATGCTCGTGATTATGTCCATGGGTGTGTTCATGAGAATGTTCATGGGTATGTCCTTGAATATGCTCATGGCTATGCTCATGATTATGTCCATGGGTGTGTTCATGAGAATGCTCATGGGTATGTCCCTCAATATGCTCATAAAAATGCTCTTTTAAGAGGACATCCACTTTAGTACCGGTGATGCCCATCTTCTTATCTGTTTTTATTGTCAAAGAAAACTCATCTACAATCAAAAGCTTATTTAATTCCTGTATCAGATATTCTCTATCTACACCCAGATCCAACAATGCTCCTAAATTCATATCCCCGCTAATGCCGGCAAAGCAATCATAATAAAGTGCCTTCATAATAATTTCCTTTCTTTAACTTCTTTTAAATATAATTTTGAATTTTACGTGTACCAGTTCGTCAATCTTATCTTTGAACCACATAATAAATAACTATCGTTCCTTCAACAACTCTATTGCATTATCAACCTGACTTGGTAGCGGCTCACTTCTTACACCTGCAACCTGTATATTGCATCGATTCAATGGTATTAATACTTTTTTAGCCGGACTTTCAGCAATGGCCTTCGCCATTAACGGTGTAAGCTCTCCCAACATTGAATTTGCTGCAACAATTCCAATAGGACCCATAATAGCATCTACTTTCGATGAGTTAAAGATAATCGCATTCTCTCCCGATGCTCCTTCATCCGCTCCGGCCTTTAACATTAAAGTTGTTGCTAGAGCATTGGTTCCAAGTGCAATAATTTCAATCGTATCATTGAATTCATCTCTAAGTTTTTCTACAATTAATTTTCCCATTCCGCCGCCTTGTCCATCTATAACTGCTATTCGCATAATTATCCCTCGCTTCTTCAAAAGATTTCTTACATTATAACAAAATCACCCTAAAACATTCTACATATTTATAAGATTTTATTATTTTGTATTTACATGAAACAAGCCATTTATAACTATGACTATAACCGGCAAAATTAAGACCTAATATGTTGTTCTCTATATCGATAAATCAATTACTCTACAGCAAAGGCGCTTTAAAAGATTATGTTCATGACTTATCACTAAAATCCCCATATTACGCTTCTTTGCAATTTCTTGTACTGAATTCCAGATTTGTGCTTGGGTAATCGCATCCAACATTGTAGTCATCTCATCTGCTATTATAAACTTCGTATGTACACTAAGAGCTCTAGCAACACAGAACCGTTGTAGTTCTCCCCCTGAGAGCTCATTTGGCCATCGGTTAAGCCATTCCTTTTCAATTCCTAAAGCAATAAGTATATCCTCATCCAGTTCCTTAACCTCATCTAATACTTTTTTCATTTTCCATCTGGGATTCACTGCTTTTTCTGGATGTTGATTGATAAGCTGTACCGGATGAATTCCTGTTGTTGGAAGGGGTATATTATCAAGTGTAACTTTTCCTTCCTGAGGAATTTCATAGCCAGCCAAGATACGCCCAAGAGTTGTTTTACCACAACCACTTGGTCCGATAAGTCCAATGACTTCACCTTCCTTTAATGAGATATTAAAATTTCTTAATATCCAATCGCTTTTGTTATAGCGAAACCCTATATTACGTCCTTCAAGATGCATGAATACACCTCACCATCCCTCCCCTTAAGCTACTCGCCTTAGGAAGTATATCGTGACACTCTACAGTCGCTTTATCGCATCTAGGAGCAAATAAGCACCCTTTCGGTAATCGATTTGGAGGAGGTTGATGTCCCATAATTGGTCTAAAATCATTATGCGGTAATGCCTTCCAAAGTGCTTTGCTATAGGGATGTCGCAGATTATTTCCATTTCCTGAAAAGTCTTCAACCGGTGCGATCTCCACTGTTGTTCCCGCATAAAATACTGCTATCCTATCAGCAATCTTTAATGCGGTTTCTATATCATGAGTAATCAGCATAATCCCGCATCCTTTGTCTGCCAATTCACGAAACGTTCTTATTGTTTCATTGACAATCCCTGTATCTAAACCGGGAGTGGGCTCATCCGCGATAATTAATTGTGCCTCATTTGCAATTGCAGTAGAAACTAGTATCCTTCGAGTCATTCCTCCCGATAATTGGAACGGATACATATGATCTACTTTATCTTCTAAGTTATATCTTTGAAATATATTTCTTTGTATTTTAGTTGCATTTCCATTATTAACTGATGAACGTACCTGTTTTCCAACCTTCATCAAAGGATCTAAAAAGTTAACTGATTGGGGAATTAAGGCTATCTCCTTTCCCCTTAACTCGGCTTGAATTTTCGGTATAAGACTTACTCCTTTATAGTCCATATTTCCGCTGATGATCACATTAGCGGGTAATATTCCGAGAATTGCATGGGCAAGTAAACTTTTTCCTGAACCACTCGAACCAACTATCGCAAGTATTTCTCCGTGATTGATTGAAACATTCAGATTAGTGATTACTTTAAGCTCCTTTTGATTTAAACCTCTTGTATACTGTGTAAAGGATACGGATAAATCATGAACATTGAGTAACGGAGTTGTAGAATTATCAACTGTTTTCCTATCGGTATTTGAGGATTTAGCATCATTATTAACTGCTCGGTTATTCATCCTTATTGTTTTTTCATTACATTTTTGTATAGATAACACTTTTCATTCCCCTTCCATGTATCATGGTTAGCTAAAGTCTTAATTATGGGCATTGTGAGGGTCAACAAGCAGTCGTAAATTCTCCCCCAAAATGTCAAAGCCTCTAATTATCATAATTAAGAATATTCCCGGAAAAAATGCTAGCCACCACATCCCGGTAGATAAGTATCTCATTGATTCTGAGAGTATAATACCAATCGCCGGTTTATGAGGCGACAAACCAAACCCTAAGAATGTGATCGCTGCTTCATGTAAAATAGCATGGGGAAATAGCAACATAAGTCCTACAAAAAACTGTGGTATTAGATGGGGTAATATATGATGTATAGCAACCCACTTTCGAGTTCTTCCTAATTTCCTGGATATCTGTACGTATTCGGCTGAGCGAATTTGCATTACCTCAGCACGTATGATCCGAGTAAGACTAGGCCAATGAGTAAGAGATACTCCTACTATAACTCCTTTCATACCTCCTCCAAGAACAAAGGAGATCAGAATTAGGGTTATCAAATGAGGGACACTAAGGAATAAGTCTACAAGCCATGTGATAAAACGATCCATCCATTTTCCCATAGTTGCAGATAATAAACCTAGGGTTAAGGCAATCCCTGCACTAATAACAGCTGAGAGAGTTCCAACTCCTATGCTTAATGTTAATCCTTTGATTGTACGTACAAACATATCTCTTCCAAGCCAGTCAGTTCCAAAGGGATGTTCTATCGATGGAGACAAATTTTTCTGTTCAAAATTAGTGGCAATTCTTTGATCACTAATCAGCAATCCACCCACTAGAATACTTGTTAAAACAATAGCAGCAACTATTGTTATAACTAAGGTTCGCTGTCTGCGGTTGAGTTTTTTTTGTATTGATAGTTTTATATTATTAATTTTTATCATACTTATATTCTTCCTGCCTAAGTTCATATAGCTCTACCTCCCCTGGTACGGGGATCCACAAAATAATATATTGCATCAGCAATAAGGTTTCCGATAAAAACAAAGATAGCACTGAAGATAACGATACCCAATAATAACGGAACATCTCCCCTTAGGCCTGCTTGTACTGTTATCTGCCCCAAGCCAGGATAGGAAAATACCTGTTCCGCAAGTACTGCTCCCCCAAACAATTCACTAAAAGATGTGAATTGAAGAGTAATTGCCGGTAAGGCTACATTTCGCAGACCATGTCTCCAAAATAACTGAAACCCTTTTTCTCCTCTTGCCCGTGCAAATAATATATAATCACTGGATAACACTTCCAAAAGTTTTTGTCTTGTATGTAAGGCAACATTGGATACACCAACTAAGCTTAATGTAATTGCCGGTAAAATCAGATGTTTTATATGTTCAATCAATGTTACATCTTGAGATAAGACTCCGGCCGGAACACCTAGTCCGATTGGAAACCATCCTAACCATACAGCAAAAACGATTAGAAGAAAAAGTCCTATCCAAAAGGTAGGTGTAGAAGCTAAGGTTAGACAATAGCCTTTTATAAGCTTATCAATCCAAGTTCCTTGTTTCATCGCCGCAACATTGCCTAATAGAAATCCTATAACTCCCGAAAGCAGCCAGGCGGTTCCCATAAGTGCCAAAGAACTTATAAATCGAGTTTTTATCACTTCGATGACTGGACGCCGAAAAATCATAGATGTACCTAAATCTCCTCTGATTAGTGACGAACCCCAGTTTATAAATTGTTCAGCAGGTGATTTATCCAAACCCCAGTGCTCAGCAATCTTTTCCCGTTGTTCACTTCCTACTCTGGTCATATCTGCACCAACATACGATTGAACCGGATCGATTGGAGAAGCGCTAATCAATACAAAGGATATAAAACATACTGCGATTAGGAGTGTAGCCATTCTGATACTCTTATTCATAATAAATGTACTTATTCTTTTTATTCGCATAATCAGCCACCCTCCTATATTTACTAATCACTCCAGTGCCACTTAAGGATATTATCTGTGATAGGCCAACCATGACCATGAGGTTGCATCTTTATTGTTCCCATGTCAAGGTTTTCCTTCGCCATATAAATATGATCCAGATTTACAAGCCAAGCCCAGGGCGCATCACCATGAGCACTCATTCCTGTCTCTCCATCCCACTGTGACTTTTTCCAATACCCTATTGCTTCTTCTTCACTGGTAGCAGCCAGTGCTTGCTCCAAATACTCATCTACTCTGGCATTTTGATAAAACCCTGTATTATACCAACCGTTTCCAGCCGCTTTACCACTATAAACATTATACATTTCCATTGCATCATGACTTCCCCAACCAAGAAGAACTGCATTGGAATGCATCATCATCTCGATGTTATCCCAACTCGCTCCTTCCACTATAATATTAATTCCTAGGGGCTTTATCATCTCAGCTACTGAGATTGCCAGATACTGACGGGTTTGATCACTCGCTGGATAAAGCAAAGTAAATTCTGCTTCTACATCTCCCTTTTCCAGAATTCCATCGTCATCCGAATCCTTCCACCCACTTTCCGATAACAGTCTTTTTGCCCCTTCCATATCAGCATCGTCAATCACAGAATTCGGATTCCACCAGGGCATACCATCGCATATCGTATAGGCCGGTGATCCGAACCCTTCCAAAACACCATCTACCAATGCTTGACGATCAATCGCTATATTAATCGCTTTACGAATTGCTAAATCTGACGTCACATCATTGCCAACCGGATATCCTTTTTCATTTTTACCACCGGCCTCTACATAGGGAAATGCGATCCCTCTGTTATCAATACTATTGATTTTAACTACTTTCATACCTTCAATCTCTTGCTTAGCAAATGTAGGTGGAACATAGGCTAAATCCACAGAACCGGCTTTCGCCGCGGCAAATGCGGCATCTTCACTTAAAAATAAAAATGTTATTTTCTTGAAGAAGGATTCTTCTCCATAATATTCGTTATTATATTCCACTATGATCTGTTGCCCCTTATCCCATTGTACCAATTTAAAGGGCCCGGAACCAATCGGATTCTCAGCGTAATTCTTACTGTGGAAATGCTTAGGTACAATACCAAGGGTTAAAAGTGAATGTATAAAGGTTGATTGTGGATTCTTCAATGTGAATTCTACGGTATATTCATCCAATGCTTCCACTTTATCCAATATATTTAAATCAATCACTGATCCACTGTTTGCTGCCATCTCATATGTATATTTCACGTCCTCTGATGTAACAGGTTCTCCATCAGAAAATCTCGCATCTTTCCGAAGGTATACAGTCCATACGAGACCATCTTCGCTTATTTCATAATTTGTTGCTAGGTCATATACTATTTTTAATTCTTCATCTCTAGCTAGTAATGTGCTTTGAAATAATGGCGAACCATATCTTCCCCAGCCCGTAGTAGGATCAAAACCATCCTCCGGTTCACTTCCTACTGCTAAAATCAATTCATCCTTTTTCAGCTCTTTGTCCGCAAGTTCTTTATCATCATTCGGTTTAGTACATCCGTATAATAGAACCATTGATATAACGAATATTATAATGATCGAAACTCTTTTTCTTAACATATGTATCTCGCTCCCAACTTGATTATAGAAACCCAAGAAATATCATTCCAAGCTTTCTGACTATAACCCGGAAGAAACACACTACAAGAGTTTCTCCGGTTCGCGTTCGCATTTTAATAAACAAGCTTATAAATGCTGACTTTGCTTACGTGCAAATAAAAACCACAAAAAATCAAATCATTCCCTTCTTAGAATAATTCAACCTTCGTGGTTTGTTCTTCAATACTATATTAATTTCTCTTATTTTAATTAATGTTACAATTTATTTCAAGGACTTCATGTCCTCGGTTGCTTTTATTATAACATATATTTTTAACTAGTCTTCTAAATTCTTTTAGATTATTTAATTTGTTTCATCTTCCTTATTCACACGTCTAATTTATTATATCAGTTATGCTATTGTGCATCTACTAAAAACCTATGAGAAAAATATTACAAATTATAGTTTTATGGATAAAGGAACTAATCTATCCTCTGAAACCTATGAATTTTTTATAAGTTTGAAAGGAAAAACATATCTTGTAATACGCGATTCATATATTTATATAAGTTTTATACATTATTATTCAGGTTGTCAACCTCCCATAATATGCTATAATAAGCGTTACAAAATTGTTTCCTAATTAGTCAGGGAGGTACAACATGATTTCATGGTTGCTAAAATTAATCGGGCATATTCCTTTATTTATTCAATACTTAATAATTCCTATTGTTCTAATTATATGGATTATAAGAAACTCATCGTCGAAAATGAGTTGGCTATTAAAAGTCGCTATTACCGGTTTCTATTTATTAATCGTTAGATATAGTGCAAGCTTTCATATATCCATTGGATACTATACATTTTTTATTATATTAGCCTTCTATTTCATAGGCGTATTCCTATCACTCAAACGGACAAAGCAACTTACATTTATAAAAAAGGACATAAAAAACATCATTTTATATTCCTTTTCAAGCTTACTACTATCTTTCCTAATTTTCTTATCTATCTCAATTATTAGAGCTTATTCTTATGAAACAGAACCTATAAATCTAGCCTTTCCATTCAAGAATGGTAAATATATCGTCAATGAAGGCGGCGATGGTAAGAGAAGTTTTCTTGTAAATTCTCATTATAATGATTCCGCTAACAATAAATTTAACTTTTCTGGTTCAATGCAATATGCGGTTGATATAAGAAAAATCAACAACTTGGGTTTTGATTCTAATAAATTAGAAATACGAAAAGGCATCATTATGCCAGAGGAACTGTCTGCCTATCATATATTTGATGAAATTTTATATAGCCCTTGCGATGGAATTGTTACATACGCTATTGATCGATATAATGACGAACTTCCGGATGATAAAAAGCGATTCAATAATTTCGGCAATGGTATTGTTATCAAACAAGAAGATGTTTTTATTGTATTATGGCATACTAAAAAAGATAGTCATCTGGTTAGTATTGGAGATTACGTTAAAGCAGGTCAGCCGATTGCTAAAATAGGTAATTCAGGACATAGTTCAACACCCCATCTACATATATATGCATCAAAAGGAGATTGGCTTAAAGGTGAAGGCGTTCCCATTGTCTTTAATCATAAAAATCCAGTTAAAAATAGAATTTTTAATATTCCCTAAGCCAAAGAACGGGGGATGTATCAAAATAGTTAAATTTGGAAAAAACATTCCCAGTTTAACTATTTTAGATACATCCCCTTCTTTTTCTTACTCACCTTGATTACATCTAATATAATGCAATAAGTATACCCTTCTCGTAAATTAAAGATCACCATTCTTTAAAACTTCATTCATACTTCCTGTTCTATAACCATTTAAATCTAAAGTCACATAGGTAAAGCCAAGTCTCTTTAGTTCACTTCCTACTTGCCTCATTAAATTCTTATTGATAAAACGATCAAATTCATCATTGCCCAGCTCAATTCTAGCGGTGTCTTCATGGTGTCTTACCCGTAACTGTCTAAATCCCAATTGATATAGATAATCTTCTGCTTGTTCAACCATGGATAGTTTTTCTTTCGTAATTTTATGTCCATAAGGAAAACGAGATGACAAACAAGCAAACGCCGGTTTGCTCCAAGTGGGTAATTGCAAATCCTTGGAAATGATACGAATATCTTCTTTGGTCATCTTAACTTCCTTTAATGGCGAAACGACCTTAAGTTCAGCTGCAGCTTGCATTCCTGGGCGAAAATCACCTAAATCATCATAATTGGAACCATCTGCCACAAATACAATACCATTATTTTCAGCAACTTCTTTCACCTTTTCGAACAACTCTTTTTTACAGTAATAGCAACGGTTCGTTGGATTTTCCGAGAAGCCATCTATATCCAACTCTTCAGATTCGATTATGATATGCTTTGCACCTATATCTTCAATCCATCTTTTTGCTTCCTCAAATTCTCTTTTAGGATAGGTGGAGGAAGTAGCCGTTACAGCAATTACTTTTTCCCCCAACACATCGTAGGCTACTTTTAATAAAAAAGTACTGTCTACGCCTCCAGAATATGCAATAGCTAAACTCTCAAGATTCTTTATATAGCTTTTTAGTTGCTGATACTTTTCTTCTAACGTCATATCATATTCCCTCCAATCATAGTATTTCTATATGAATTATCGGAATAATGATACATTATTCATATTCGACCTGTCAAGTCAAATATAGCCAAACACAATATTAAAACCTGTAAAAAAAACACGATATATGTAGTTTTTGTTTAGCAAGTCTCGCTATTTAATTAAAGGCTAACGCCCATATCTCCCAGGAACGGATTTCAGAAACACTTTTTATATTCACGGAACTTTTTAGGTGTTATCCCATGTTTTGCTTTAAAATACTTATATAAAAAACTAGGTTTCTTATAGCCTAATTGGTTCGATATATCCTTTACAGTCATTTCTGTTTCGCTTAGCAAACGTTCAGCTTCTTTCATACGTACATCCAATAAAAATTCCTGAAAACTCATCGATATCGTATCTTTAATCTTACGACTAATATAATTCTGATGAAAGTGTAAGTCTCGCGATAACGACTGCAATGTGACGTCCTGATAATGACAGCGAATATATTCCAGTACCTTAGTAATATTTAATTCATCCTTATGAATACTTTCGAAATCGTAGGATTTTAACGGTTGATCTCGTAACAACATAAGAAAAAGATCCGATATACGATTCTTAATTTTCTGTCTCCAACCACCCTCTCGTTCAATAAATTCAAAAAATAAATCATAGATGATATCTTCAAAAAGCTGAAATTCCTTAATACTATAAATGATGTATCCAGGTTTCACCATTGCCTCATCCAGTGACTGTTTCAACAATAGAATAACAGGATTTTCATCATCAAAATCAGAAAATTCGCGGATATCCAAATATCGAAAAGGAATCATGCATTTAATTACAATACTGTCTTCATCCGGTATATCGATACCATGGACAATTGATTGATTCACAATACACAATTGTTTTTCTTCCAAACGAACAATCAATTGATTGTCATTTGCAATATGATATTCACAATATCCCTTCAGCACATAATCAACTTCAATATATGTATGCTTATGCAGATACATCCCTTGACCTTTCATTTGTCTACTAATATCAAATTCCTTAAGCTTTTTGGTTGGCGGACCATCGTTTTGCAGTAGCTCGTAAAACACCCAATCTTGATAATCTTCCCCTTTTTCACGTTCTAAAAATTCCAGGTACTTTAAAAACACTTTACCAAGAACAAACTCCTCATCAAGCATCTCTATAAAATTATTAATGGCTCTCTTCTGATTAATTTCTTCCTGCTTGTTGACTAAATCCATCAAACTGGTTGATTTCACTGGCTCACCTTCTTCAAAATATTCTTGATAATTATGCTCTATATCGACTATGCAACATTATAACCGTTGTAATTATCCATGTCAGTATATTTGATGCCGGAAATGATATCCACACACCGAATGAACCCATATATTGATTTAGAATTATTACCATCGGCACAAAACACAGTAAATTGTGACACACAGCAAAAAACAGGGCTATCTTAGCTTTTCCTATTGCAGTAAAGTAGATCGATTGAATGGTATACATTCCGAAAAACGCTATACCAACTCCTATAATTTTAAGAATAAAGCTTCCTAATTCTATTACTTCATTCTGATCGGAAAACAGCTTCATCAATTGGTTTGATAAGAGCATAAATAAAACAGCAATAATAATTCCATAAACACCAACATAATAAATCGATGTCATAAGAGTTGTTTTTGCCCTTTCATACTTACCTGCCCCATAATTATATCCGATTATTGGTTGTATACCTTGAACCAAGCCGTGTATTGGAATCAAAAAAAAGCCAAAAATTTTATTAGATATACCATAAGTACCAATGCTGATTGTATCTCCGTTATTACCCAGAATATGATTAATGATAATCACTGAGATCGCATAACTCGACATCTGTATTAATGAAGGAAAACCAATGATAAGAATTTCTTTAATTTTAACAAAATTAGGATGAAAATGTTTCATTCGAATGGATAACAACGATTTCTTACTAATAAAATAAAAATATACAAACATCATGACTGAAGCACATTGCGATATTATGGTGGCAAGTGCGGCTCCTGTTATACCTAGCTTAAACCCGAATATAAAGATCGGATCTAAAATGATATTAACCAAAATCGGTATAACCCACTGGTACATCGCATATCTACTTGCTCCTTCAGCCCTCATTAGACTGGAAAATCCTGTACTTGTCACAGCTCCGATTAATATAATCCTGCAGTAGTCCATAGCATAGGATAATGTATGCTCTGTTACACCCATCAAAAAAAGCATTGGCTTTAAGAATAACAGGCCAGTAACTGTCATAAGTAATGCAAACAACCAAAATACAACAAATGTGTTGGCCGCAATGATATTTGCCTTTTGATAATCTTTATTCCCGATAGCTCTGGATATTAATGATGATGCTCCTGAGCCCAATGTTGTACTAACAGCAGACAATAAAACAAATAATGGAAATGATACTGCTAAGCCTCCTGCGGCGTCAACTCCTATCAGCTTCGACACATAAATAGTATCAATTATATTATACAGGTTATAACTGATAATGCCAATCATAGATGGTAAAGAAAGTTTAACTATTAGTTTACGAATCGGTTCTGAATCCAATTCGATATTTACTTTACTTCTCTGGCTACTCATAATTTGTTTTGATCTTTATAAATCAATTCCAACACAACATTTTGTAGCATATCACGTGCCCATTTTTCGATACCTTTATCCTCATATTGGCGATACGGACACTCAACCACCAATAACAAAAACAAATAAAGTTTATATAATTTAACCCGAATCCTTTCATTTTTATCAAGATTACTTCTCCCATAGAAGGAAATCATAAACTTTTCATTATCATCTAAAAATCCACAGACAGCTTCCATCAAGGGTTCCGCATAAATTGCTCTTTCGCAGTCAATCACTCCTGTAATTTCATAGCTGTTTTCATCAAGAAATATATTTCCTTCCCATAAGTCTTTATGAACCAAGGTCGGTGTCTTTATCATATCTAACACCTCTTTATACTTGTCTATCATAGACATAGCTTCATTTTTTTTAATCGGTAAAGCCATATGAATACGATTTGCATCATCCATCAAGTCCATGATCATCTTTTTGAAACAACTGTACCAACTTTGAAATTGTCTTCTATCATTGCCAATAACTCCGAAATAATTGCTATCAATTTTTCCGATCTTTCTGGCATATTGTCCCAGTGTACTGCTAATCATGTCAAGTTGACTCTTAGTTATCTTCTCCTTTACCTTATTCATTGGTACACCGGGCAGATAAGACATGAAAAAGTATTCTCCATCTATAATTAATCTGGAATTATCATGGAACAGTATATCAGGCACTGGAATTCCCACTTTTGAAAGCTTATCTAGTACAACCACTTCGATACTCATTAAATTCTTTTCGTACGTTAACACTTGGACATCATCTTTGGGCGCTACTTTTAATACAACTTTCCTTCTATTTGAAAACTCAATCAGGTAGCTATTATTGAAATAGCCATCTGTTAATTCCTTAACCTCTCGCACTTCAATTTGTTCTCCAAACCCTGCAGCCACTAATTGCCGTATTTGATTATCATTCAATACTCTTTTTGTTATACTTCGCATATCCATTCCTCCTACATTGTATACATGATTTCATGATTATTATAAGCCTGTAAAAAAACTTTTACAATTTCAGGGTCAAATTGTCTACCCGAACACCTGATTAGTTCCTCAATAGCAGCTTTTGACGTCATCTTCTTTCTATAAGGCCTATTTGCTGTCATCGCATCATAAGCATCAGCAACTGCTATAATTCTAGAAAACAAAGGAATTTGTCCCCCCTTAAGTCCTAAAGGATATCCACTTCCATCATATTGCTCATGATGGAAAAGAATTCCCTCAGCAATCTTAGACATTCCTTCTATATTTACAAGCATCACATATCCAATCTCTGGGTGTCTTTTTATAGTCTGCCATTCGTCAGAGGTCAACTCCCCTGTTTTGTTCAAAATTTCTGAACATATTCGAGTTTTACCTATATCATGCAATATTCCAGCTAACTCTAAAGCATTTAATTCCACTTGACCATTATCCAATCTTTTCCCAATTGAAACTGTAATATTACTTACATTTAAGCAATGAGAGAACAAATAATTACACCTTGACTTAAGGTCGTTTAGCGAATGAACTACATATTTTCTAAACAAAGTCCTTTCCACTTCCATTATCTCAATTCACCACCCTTATCAATCATTCAATCTTTAGCTCCAATATCATTTGAATCCAAGATTTTCTACTAATTTTACCCTAGAGTAGCTCATTAGAATCAGCTACGAATATATCATCATCCCATAATTATCTGGTTCAGCTTCATATTCCTATATAATATATATGACACTTTTCGTATTTGTTCAATCCTCTTATCAAACCTGCGGACACCTCTTATCCAACCAATAGTCCTGTAATTCGTTTACCTATGCAAATGTATGCATAATGTTATTCATAATTATATTACAGAAAAGATGCAGGAATTTTCAATTAACATATAAGCGGATGGATTAATAACGTAGAAAATTCCTTACTCCCTATCCCAGGAAAGTAAGGAATTCCACCTTTAATCTCTTCTATACACACCTACATCTTCACTTAAAATTGCTTTAAACAGTGAATCCTCAACATGAGTTAGATGATTCTTGTCGTCTTATATGTTATTATTCCCACCATGTTTCTGTTTTAAATGGTTTAAACCCCAAATTATAGTAGAATTGCTGAGATGAAATAACAATTGCCTCTTTTGCTCCTAATTCCTTTGCTCTTAAAATAGATTCATAAACAGCAGCCTTACCAAGTCCCATTTTTCGATATTCAGGGTCTGTGGCTACTGGCTCAACGTATGCATATTTATCTCCTGGTATATACCACAACCCACAATGAGATGCATAGTTACCATCTGGCGCAGCGATTGCTATTATTAATTTAGGATTTATATGAGGGCTACTTAACATAGTCTTTCTCCATTGAATATCCTCATCTTCTTGACTAGGTTCTCCTTCATGATTAGACCCCCGCCACATTACTCTATTATATTTGTAATAATCCCAACTATCGGCCATACTCACAACTTTAAACCCGCTAGGTAAATTGTATTTTAGTTTATCATTTATATCTAATACTGAGACATATTGCTTATACTGTGTCGGCCTAAAACCACTATTTAACGCTAATTCTTGAAGTTGTCTGTCACTATCAGATATAATAACTTTTAATTTCCCTTCATTTGAAAGATATTCTTTTGCATAATTGAGTATATCCTCTTTTAAGAAATCATAATTATGATCAACACAAATAAAAACCTCTCCGAAGGTCAGTTCAAATGTTACCAATGCAACGATTTTTCCTTCATCTTCCCATATTCCTATTTTATTTTTAAGATTTTCATTATCCACTGGTCTACTGATCATCCAAGACCATCTTGCCCATAAAAAATTAGGTGTATCATATTGATTTTGATTGATTCTTCTTAGAAAGTCATATATGTTTTGATAATCAGTACCAAAACGATCATTATTTTCATAGTTTCTTAATTTTATTTTCATACTTCATTCTCTCCTTACACTTAAATGTTAAATCTTAGATAAAATTTCTAATTGTCCAGACAATATTATTTTATAAGATGCTTTTACCAATAAACAAGATAATATTTAATTCTATATTGTTCTTTATAAAAAAAGCTACTACTTAATAAAAAGTAGTAGCTTTAATATATAATTTTTATTGTTTTTTATAAATAATTTTTTTAATACTACTTTCAGAAAGAAAAAAATCTTTTGCGAGACTACTAATTGAATGACCATCCCAATATTTTTTGTGTATCTCTGCATTTCTCTTTTGTATCTTTTCTCGATTTTTTGATTTTTCTCCCCATCTTTTCTTCGTCTCAGGAGAACAAGGTATGTATATATATTCTCCTTGAATATAACTTTGAATTTCTTTTATTAATCTCTCTGGTAGAATTGTATCAACTCTTACATACTTCATAAGCTCAGCTCCTTAATTTGTTTATAAACTAAGAAAGCAAAGCCTGTATTCCTATGAATATTTTATTAAAGCGACAAATAAATTAACCTCTGTGCAAAACGTCGCCTAAAGTCATAACTACAGACTTTGCACAGAGTAATCTGAGTAACTCTCTCTTCCTCAATATATCTTTCATAAAAACACCTCCAATAACTACTACTAATAATTTTAGTATTTATATTGTATTTAATTCAATAATATCATAATTACCATAATAATTCAATTATTATAAAATAGATTACTAAAATAAGCCCGCATCTTTGTGGGATAACAAAACTACCGTCTCAACATGTTTTGAGATGAGGGGATAGCTATCATAACTGCGTTTTCAACCCCCTGTTGTTGTCGGGAAGATATCCACACTCGTATTTGGAAACATATCCAGTATTGCTTTTCGTTTGTAAGAATATATCCATAGCATTTTTGCGATGTCGGAAGGAAGGAGGGAACATATCCATTTCACAAAGTTTCTTAATGCAAATTTAGAAATATTTTTCAAAAAATATTGACATATAAAGAGTTTTATGTTATATAATAATTAGCACTCAACAAGCCGGAGTGCTAACAAAAATAAATTGAAAAGGAGTTGTTATTTATGGCTGGATTAGTACCTTTTAACAGAAAAAACAAAGAAATCTCTACAAACACTGGCTTTGAGGACTTCTACAACGTACTTGATGACTTTTTTTCCAACGACTGGCCTTTTAGAAGATCCCTCACTCATGACACTTTCAAAGTTGATGTCGAAGATAACGGCAACGAATACTTTGTTGAGGCTGAAGTGCCAGGTATAGACAAAAAAGACATCAATGTTGAACTTAACGATGGAAAGCTTATGATTTCTATTACAATGGATGAACGTAATGAATCAAAGAAAAAGAATTTCATCCATAGAGAGAGACGTTATAGTTCTATGAGTCGTTCAATTTATTTGGAAGATGCCAAGTCAGATGGCATTAAAGCAAAACTTGAAAATGGCTTACTTAAAATTGTAATTCCTAAAGAAGAAAAGCCAAACAATAGTATTACGATTGATGTTGAATAATGCAAACTAAAGCACATTGGGTTATTTACCCATGTGCTTTAGTTTTTTATTTTATCAATTACTTTTTATTTTTCTTATTTATGTTCATTTTGTTTTTTATCAAGGGTCGTTTTAGGGAACATATCAATCGTATTTATGCTAATTTTTGAGAAACCGTCGTATGGGGGAACAAATCAATCACTAATACATTTTCAGTTAATCAAACGTATAGTAGATTATTTAATGTCTTTCGACCTGTCAGTTCTCGGAAACACATCCATGGTAATTTTTGTAATTATCGGTAAGAGGGAATATATCAATGGGTTTTGCTGACCGCCTTTATATTTTCAACGTTTCAATTCATTTCTAACAAGCTCTTTCCATTTATTGAAGATAGCAGAAAGGTGTTTTTCTTATGTTCTATGTGTATTTATTCTATGTACGCTTACTAAAAAGTACCTGAATAAAAGCAGGTACTTTTTAAACTCTACTTGTGAAGTTCTGACAAAAGCTTTCCACCTTGACCTATATTATCCATACTGTTTTCTCTTATAAGTACGGAAAAAGCCTGTGAAGGTATTCCCAAAACTTCTTGTGCTGTTTCAGTTAATTTAGCTACTAATTCAGCCTTTTTCTCTTTTGACATCTGACCACCGTCAAATTGAATAAATGGCATATAGACACCTCCCTTACGTGATTTTTTATATAAGTAGATTAAAAAACTTTTATTTCTTAATCACACCTAACATTGAAAAATAAATCAGCCTTAGTTTTCTAAAGCTTCATGCACCTTCTTTTGCTCATTTTGGCATTTTTCCTTTACTCATATTTCCAATATCTCTTTAAGTCTACAAACATTTTTTCTGCTGGCAAATTTAATGAATAACTTGACATACTATTGTCAGGTTATTCGTTCCCTACCGGTGTGAAAAATATTAGAAGAACATTGAAATTGCCATTAATATAATAAATACAATAAAAAACGGACCATAGAATTTTTCCAAAGCTTTTTTGTTTATCCGTTTACCAAGTAAAGGCCCGAGGATTGCACCGGTTATAGTGCCGGTTGCAAGCAGAATCACCAGTAGCCAATTCAGAGTTCCAAATGCACTATGGGTTACCACTCCTGTAATAGCTATAAAAAATAGCACCATAACTGATGTACCAACTACCTCCAAAGAGGAAAGCCCCATGCTGTACAGTCCTGCAAGGATTGGAGGCGTGCCGCTTGCACCGAGCATACCTGACATTAGCCCGCCAAGTAACCCAAATACCAAACCTTTTAATATAAGGAGCTTTGAAATAGGCTTACTTTCATTAGCATTAGGTTCTTCGAGTTGTCTATTTTCTGATATTTCTTCTTTGACTTGCTTTTTCTTTCTTGAAATCACCATTCCGCTTCCCATGATTAGAAGAAAAATCCCAAATATTATTTTAAGAACTTTTATAGGAATAATTGTGACAAGATAGGAACCGGCGACTACTCCGACAATTCCGCCTGCCACAAGTAGAAATCCTGTTTTGGGTTTTACATTTCCTGCCCTGTAGTGACTTATTGAAGCAGCCAGGGTTGTCGGGATAATTGTTGCAAGAGATACAGACACAGCCTGATCCATTGAAACAGCAAACAATCCTGTCAGCATTCCAACATAAAATATTCCTCCACCTCCACCCATTAAAGAAATTAAAAGCCCTATGACAAGTCCTGCCACAGGTAATAGATAAATCGGTAAATGCACAATATCACCTCTTAAAATCGCCAGCTAATTTTTCAAAGGCTGGCAACGAATTTTGAATGGTTTTAAAGCCGACACAGTAATAAATACGAAAATAACACAGGAACCCATATCCACTGCTCGGCACTAAAAGAAGGTTATATTTTAAATCAAGTTTTACAAATTTGACATCATCATTAATAAAAGCCTTCGGAAAAAGATAAAATGCACCCTATGGCTTAACACAGGTATATCCAAACTGTGTAATACGATTATATAAAAAATCTATGCTTTTTTAGTATTCTTCAATACCTACAGCAGCATCTAGGTATCCCTCGATGACTTGTTGGAACAATGTACGTGCATTTACAAATCCCAGTGTGAGCAAAAGAATATCCAATAATCTATCTTGATGAAGAAGATTGTTAAAAATTTGCTACAATTAAGCAGAGACAGAATATCAAATTCTGCCTCTGCTACTTCTATTTCGACTGACCCCAAAGTCAGACCCCAATTTCAGACCTCAACAAACTTCGGCAAACTCCAAAAAACTTTGATTATCTAATGAAGACCTGGCCTGCTGTTACCTGACTCTGAATTCAATTGATATCATGTCTGGGTCATATACGTAGAAATATGTGCTGTTCTCGTCGGGTTTCCTGATCTCTGTAGCATTGTATCCCATGTCGAGTGCCAGCTGCTGTTTCGCAACGATGCCTTCTTCATCTGTGAAGAAACAGGCTACCAAACCTTTTGATGTGCACTTGTCACCTCTGGATGCGCATACAAGTTCCACTTCAATCTCACCACTCTCATCTTCCATGAAACAGAGTGATGCCCCTCCCAGAGTCTCTTCGCCGGCCGTAAATTCTCTGAATGGTTTCAACCCAACGAAATCCTGATAAAACTTCTTCGATGCTTCAATATCTCTGCACATGATTGTCATTCTAAATTTTTTCATTTTAACCTCTTTCTCGCAACAATGCTACAATACAAATAGGATGAAACAACCTCGTCCCCTGATCCTGCTATATAATGGTCTTCGTTGGAGCGGATACACTACAAAGCACGGTGAGGTAAGTCGTTTATTTCTCCACCAAAAATTATATTAATTATATAACTTTTCCTGCCGATTTGCAAGTGTCGTTTTTCATTACGAAAAGCATTAGTTGCTTCCTCTCTATCTGCATCACATACCTTCATCAATACTCCCAGGATTTCTTCGTCCTTAACTTTTGCTTCATACAAAAAGCAGCAGTTACAAGTTTTATTTCATTGCCTCTAGTTCGACGGTCTTCCAATGAACCCAAATCCATATTCATTCCCTCCTTAAGTTAACTCCATATCCTTAACGCATTTTTGCTTTGTAAATAGTATTTTGAAATCTTCTTTGCATTTCTTCCTCTAACTCATTATCGTAGTCCTTAGTGTGCTTATACATTGCATTAATAAAATCATCAAAGTAAGGCACCCCATCATACAGGCTTCTTTTTTCAACAAAGAAATTATAGATTTCTCTGTAATAAACAATAGTATATTTTTCACCGCACGAAAACTTACTTAGGTCAATGCGATTGTAATTCGGTGAAAAAATAAAACAGCTCGGAGTTTTCTTACGATATTCATCATCAGATGTAACAAATTGATAGTATTTTTTTAGCTGTGACTGTACTTGGCCGCTGTAAATATCATGTCGGTCATCAATACCGTTGATGCTCGATTTGATTTTATTTTCTATTACAACGGCATTATTTTTGTCAGAAATAAGTAGGTCAATGTTTCTCTTTTCTCTCTCAATAGTAAAATCTGTTTGTACCTCGATATGTAGAACCTCTCTTGCAAAACGAGAAAAAGCTTCTCTATTTATATCGAAAAAATAAGCAAACATATTTGAAAAAGCGAGTTCATTGTCTTCCTGCCTGATTATTTTTAGGAAATTGAAATATGGATCTTTTTGAAGTTCCGGCAATTCAGAAATTGCTTGTGTCGTATTAGCCTCTTCCCATAACTCTCTGTTCTCAATTATCTGATTCAAATCAGCGAAAGAATCCGGCTTTTCATTTTCGTTGTAGAATTCCCTTAATGTTTGTTTGCCAAATCCTTTATTAGTATGGATGAAAAAAGTGTTGTCCCCACTTACAGATGCATCGTCTGTAATATATATCTGATTTTTGGGCTTGATAACCTTATCTGCAACAAAGGTAGTATAAGCATTCTTTTCTTCTTGAAGACTGCCGTGATACAAGTTTTCATTAAATAAATCTACAAGACTTATTCCGCCATAGGTCAGTCCTAATGCAACTTGTCCTCTATATCTCTCTTCTCGTGGAAGTTTGCTATCTGCAAAATCAAGAATCGTAACACCCTCCGCTTTGGCCAGTACTTTATATGTTTTCGAGGCAAATTTTCGTACCAACAGAATAGTTATTCTATTTTCTCCATGAGATAATTCTATTGTTCCTTGTGAATTGAGATAAATATAGTTTTTCCCATCATCTGCCTTATAGAGATTAATAATTTCATGTCCTATATTATCGCCCTCTGACAAATATGCTCCAACATACATTTTGTTAATTATTATTTCACGGCTCATATGTGTTGGCTTTACTTTTACTGTGGTTTTTTGTTTATATTCAACCGGAGCTATGGTTTCATCCGACGATAGAAACAAACGGAACCTTCTTAGATGAGACAAGTAACCACTAAAAAGTGAATTGACATTACCGTTCGAGTTCTCAGAAAGAACTTTTATCAATGCATTCTTTGCTTCAGTCTCAAAATCAGTAGCGTTCACCGCATTCCAGAACAGATCTTTGTTTCCTTTCCTCCAAAGGTAGAAGGTGTCCGCATAAGCAGTATTGATTGTTGCTTTTGAAATGTTTTGGCTATGTAGGAAGTTCATATATAAAGCACGCAGCTCATCATACGGTAGAGCTTTCATTTTGTTAATATCCAAAGTCAAACCCCCTTTATTCAAAACTTTTTAATCTTTCAAGCCACTTCAATATGCAGCCACTTTTGAAGAAATCTAATAACTTACCATCGCAAAAACGCTCGGCTCTAACAGCACCCATTATAAGCGCAAGCAAACACTGTGCATTCAAATTTGAAACGTCAGCATTCTTCATAGATTCCGTATCCCAGTCAAGGCCGATATCTTTGAGAATATCTCCATAACGGGTAAGCTCCATATCTTTATTGCTTTCTTCAAAGGTATAAACATCATCGATAAAGTTATGTACCATTTCGGAATAATCTACAAAAGGCATCTGTATCGGATGTTCCGGTGTTCCATCGTTTTCTTTATCAATAACCCATTCGCCAATACTATCTGCCTGGATCATGGGAATGTATTTCACCAAAATATCAAATCTACTCATCCTCGTCCTCCTCAGTTTCATCAATACCAAATAACATCTGCAACTTATCGAAGTTATACGGGTATGAGTTATCGCCATCAAATCTTACCGGTTTATGGCCATTGCTATATTCAAATTCCAACTCCCACTGTGTACCATCACACACTGTGTATCCAAAACGCTTAGTTGAATATCGTCTGAGCCATTCACCGATGCGAAGATCTCTAAGTGCGGCTATAAAAGTGTCCTTTGTAAATGGCTCCTCGTTATCACCATCCAACAATGAGAGTGGTTCTTCATCCTCCCATAATTTTGTATAGGCTTTCAATCTATCTGATAGCTCTACAACATAGCTACGGTAGCCACCAAAGAAACCGCCAATGCTAAAGGTAATCTTGCAGATGGCATCCATATTTGCATCAAAGTCAGCAACCTTTTCTTCTGACTTTGATAAGGTATAAGTTCCACCAGCTTCAGCAAAGGCTTGCTTGGCTCTTTCCAAATATTCACGAGTCCAGTGAAGGCGCGTATCTTCACTCGGATGCATAATAGGTTTTACGCCATAGTCGGGGCTTTCCATTGCATTTTTAAGACGACCTATTTCTTGCTTAAGCCCACGTATAACGGTCATAATCTGTTCTTTATTTTTTCCTTTAAGATGCTCTTCATAGTATCCTTCCGGGCTAATCATCATGTTAGGCCGCCTCCTTTACTCATTTCCTGTCTTTATTTCATTACCATCGGGCAGAATGAAAGTCTGCTCAAATTTAATATCCAGAACATCAGCTATGGCTTTCAATTCATCCAAGGTTACCGTTTCACGTTTTAATTTCTTATTGAAATTCTGCGGAGTCTGACCAATACGTCTAGCAAGTTCCGCAACGCTTATATTCATTTGTTCACATAGTTGCTTTATCATATCTGCCGTAGTCATACAGCACCTCCAATTTACACTAAATTACATTATAAACCATTTGGTTGATAATAACAATAGTTTTTTTAATATTGCCACAATTATAAACCAAAAGAAAAGCCCACAACTCTACTCCTGAGTCATGGGCCATCTAAGTTCCTTTTTTCATACTTCAACTTCGATGCCAGATTTAAAGCATATTACAAAGTGGTCATCGTAAACAGTAACATTCTGTATTAACTTTCTTACAAGTGCACCATCATATCTTTGGGTACGGTATTTATTGTTGTGGATAAATTCTATCAGCTCGTTGATCCTCTCATTTTCACCACTTAATGATGCATCCTCCACGAGAAGGGTCTGACGTTTTTCACGCAGGTTATCAATCTCATCTGCAAGAGGTTCATAGTCTATCCCTTTATTCGCAAGGCTAATTAATTCTTTCTGCTTTTCTTCAAGCAAGATGTTAATCTCTGAAATTTGATACTCTGTGGTGTCACCGATTACCGCATGGATGTTTTCTTCCAGTGTTTTTATCATGTTATCACCGCCAGCAAGTAATCTATTAATGGCAGTCATAACAGCATCATATAAATCGCCTTCCTTTACTGTTCGGCTCTTACATACTTCGGGGCCTTGCTCGATTCTTGTTACGCATCGCCAAACAATTTCTTTTCTACTGTGAACATTCCAATATGTTCGTCTATAAATATCACCGCAATCACCACAGAAGGTTATGGTACTCAAAGCGTATTTACTGCTGTAAATTCTTTTATTCTTGTCTGTGCCTGTGTAAATGTTATTCCGGCGATAAAGTTCTTCCTGTGCTTGTAAAAAGAGTTCTTTTGGAATGATAGCCTCATGGCTATTTTCAACATAATACTGCGGTAGATGCCCTTCATTCTTGACCCTTTTCTTTGTAAGAAAATCAACTGTAGTAGTCTTCTGCAAAAGTGCATCACCGATGTATTTCTCGTTATTAAGAATCTTCTTTATGGTTTCTGGTCTCCATTTTGGTTTTCCGGCAGCTGTTAAAATCCCATCCTTTTCAAGATCCCTGCCAATACCCGCCAGGCTCTTGCCCTCAAGGTATTCTCTATAAATTCGCTTAATGATTTTAGCCTCTTCAGGAACTATTATCAAGTTGCCATCTTCATCTTTTGTGTAACCCATAAAACGCTTGTGGTTGACCTGCACTTTGCCTTGTTGGTATCGGTACTGAAGTCCGAGTTTAACGTTTTGTGAAAGGCTCTGACTTTCTTGCTGTGCAAGGGATGCCATGATGGTAAGCAATACTTCACCCTTAGCATCCATTGTATTGATGTTCTCTTTCTCAAAAAATACTGCTATGTTCTTTCCCTTGAGCTGTCTAATGTATTTTAGGCAATCTAGAGTATTACGAGCAAATCGACTAATGGACTTGGTAATAACCAAATCTATTTTGCCCTCCATGCACTCGTCTATCATTCGGTTGAACTCTTCTCGTTTTTTAGTGTTAGTACCAGAAATGCCATCGTCTGCAAATATACCTGCAAACTCCCATTCATTATTTTTCTTTATAAACTCTGTGTAATGAGCTACCTGCACCTCATAGCTTGAATTCTGCTCTTCTGTTTCTGTAGAAACACGGCAATAGGCAGCGACACGCAGTTTCTTTATTTTTTCTTTTGCAACTGTGTTTCCAAATCTTTTTCGTGCTGGAATTACAGTTATACTTTTTTCAGTCACTTTATCACTCGCTTTCTATCAGATTATATAAGTACTCTGCTCGTGCGATAGGCTCCGCTGGAAGTTTTCCTCCTACTTTTCCCATCTTGAATCGTTCCATAGGAGGGGGAGAGGTAAAAGCTGCGAGTTCCACAATTCTTCCTAAGTCTTTTGCACGTTTATTTCTAACTTCCTCCGCCTTATCAAATGTCTCCTTATCTATGATTGCTGGATATACATCATCTCCGAGATAAAGGACATTTTTCAAGATACGTCCCATTACTGAATGAGTCTTTTCAATACCTGCCTGTTCGCCAGCCACTGTAAGGGAAAGTCCTGATATGTATTTTTCAAAGAACTCCTTTACTTGACCTGCTGCCTTTTCATCGACAGTAACAACTCCATCCGTAATTGTATATCCGTATGGTACATAGGCCATTTATCTCACCACCTTTTCTTTAAGGGAAAAACCGCATTTCATTTTAAATATCAGTTCATCCCTTGAATCTACAATTATATTTTCAACAAACGTTTCAAACGCTTCATCCGTATAATTACCATCAAACTTTTCTACTGACAAATAATCAAGAAGAGCCTTTACCTCGTCTGACTGTGAAGTGCCATTGGTAAATGACATTACTAAGTTCGTCTTCTCAGCAGTAAGATTTTTTATCTCTATATCCAGGACATTTCGTTCCTTGTTAAAAAGTGCTGGTTCGAGAAACCCTTTTGTCATAAGACCAATAAGAGTATTGCGTTCTTCGTTTAATTGTTCCATGCGCTTATCTATGGCATCAATTCTTTCAAGGTCGCATTCTTCGTCAATTTTGTTTATTGCTTCGTAAAGTGGCTCCAGTATTATCTTTCTGCTAAATGCGAGCTTATTCATCATCGTTGCGAATGTTGCTTTTATCTCTCCATCACGTAAAAATAACATGGAGCAACTGTTTTTGTCTTCAATGTGTCCTATGCAACTCCAGGCTACATAACTTCTGCCAACAGAGTAATTTGTTTTTCTCCTAAACTTGGAACCGCACTCCCCACAGATTATTCTTCCACTCAATACATATCTGTTTTGATAAGTATTCTTAGCAATGGATTTATTACGATTCTTTGCTCTTTCTGCTATCAGCTTTTGAGCTTTAGAAAATACTTCTCTACTGATAATAGGTTCGTGGTGATTCTTACAGTAAAACTGATCCTTCTCGCCATTGTTAATATGACGGTTGAAGTTGCTGTCCGTATATGTCTTCTGGAAAAGGACATCACCTTTGTATTTTTCGTTCCGGAGCATTTCAATCACCGTACCCGGACTCCAATGGTTGCCTCTTCTTGCAGGAATCTTATCCCTGTTTAGACCTTTTGCTATGATACTTCCACCTTTACCTGAAAGGCATTCTGCAAAAATGCGTTTTATTACTTCAGCTTCCTCTGGAACAATAACCATCTCACCATTTACATTGGCATAACCATAAGGAGGACTGCCAATAATGTAACTACCATTTTGAAATTTCTTATTGATTGACCATGAGGTATTTTGTGATATTGAAGCAGACTCTTCTTCTGCAAAACCAGAGAGGATAGAAAGCATTAGTTCGCTCTCCATGTCACCTGTGTTTAAATTTTCTTTCTCAAAATAAATATAAACACCGATATCCATCAAACTTCTTACCAATTCTAGACAGTCCATTGTGTTACGGGCAAATCGACTAATTGATTTAGTAACAATAAAGTCTATCTTCCCGTTCTCACAATCACGTATCATGCGAAGAAGTTCTGGTCGTTTTTCCTTTTTGGTTCCTGATATACCTTCGTCATAATAGAGACCTGCAAACTCCCATTCTGAGTTGGATTTAATATAAGTTTCATAGTGCTCTCGCTGTGCTTTAAGACTTACAAGCTGTTCATCACTATCCGTTGAAACTCTAGCATAGGCTGCAACTCGAAGCTTCGTTTTAGATAATAGCGGTCTCTCCAATTCATTTATTCTTGTTATCTTTTTCATCGTCTCACCTCACTTTTTGTCATTACATATATCACTCAAAAGGCCACTAATATCAAGGGTTTTATGGCATAATTCCAGCTAACTTTGGAGAGAACTTCTGACGGTTTAATGCTGATATTTTGTGGATTTCATCATCTGTAATTTTGCCTTCTCTATGCAGCATAGCGACAATGCTCTCTGCTATATAAAAGTCATATTCATTTTGTAATTGCTCATCTGTCATCTGTTCAATCTCACCCTTGATAGGGCAGCCATCTTTCACTTCAATAACATTCATAAAAAAACACCTCCTACCTGGTAGCCACGGCGGGAGGTGAAATCTGATGTTTTAACTAATCTTTTTTATAAAAATCGCATTCATAACCATCGGCATTAAGGAGCAGCCCCTTTGCCCAGGGAGGGACTCTGCCCATCTGTTCACACACTGCGTCAAGTGACATTCGAGGGTCTGCCTCAATAATTACTTCATCATGCACATGAGCCACTATGCTACAAGTTCGGAGTGTTTTCATGGCGTACATCAAAATATCACGGGAGATTGCTTGAACAATATTCTCTACAAATTTGGGTCCATAACTTTCGATTCTTTCCCATTTCTTCGTTCCACCTACACCTTCATAAGTCACAGACTCACCACCGAAGATATTTTCACCGATACGAGGTTTTACATAGGCAAGTTGTCTGCCAGAAGGAAGAACTATGAATAACATTCCACTCATGCAATGAAACTCAATATTATCAGTTTTCTGTGACTTATTTTCCTTGATGCATTTCTTAACAACAGAGTCAACATCCCACCAGAACTTTACGATGTTTGGATTGGATGTTCTCCAGGCATTTACAAGGGGTTTCAATTCTTCCTCTGCAAGTCCCATCTCCAATGCACCCATAGCCTTTAATGCACCGACTGATCCGCCATATCCAAGTGCTAATTCTGCTATTTTTCCTTTTTGCCTTAGATGACCATTCACACCATGCTTTTCAACAGGAACTTTAAACATCTGAGATGCAGATGCACAATAAATATCACCGCCGCTTGTGAATACTTCAGTTCTCCATTCTTCACCTGCAAGCCATGAAAGCACACGAGCCTCAATTGCAGAAAAGTCTGCAACAATAAACTTATTGCCGTCCTTTGGCACAAAAGCTGTGCGGATAAGCTGTGAGAGGGTGTCCGGTATATCGTCATAGAGCATTTCAAGAGTTTCATAATCACCACTTTTTACTATACCTCGTGCCTCTTTTAAATCCGGCATATGATTTTGAGGTAGGTTCTGTAATTGCACAAGCCGACCTGCAAAGCGGCCGGTTCTGTTTGCGCCATAAAATTGGAACATACCTCTGGCACGAGAATCTGCACAAATAGCATTTTCCATTGCCGTATATTTTTTCACAGACGATTTTGCAAGCTGCTGACGGAGCTTAAGTACTTCAGCCAAATGCTCCGGTGCATCCTTCAATAGCTCCGCCACAGCCTTTTTACCGAGCGTTTCTGTTTCAAGACCATTTTCAGAAAGCCAGCCTTTCATCTGCTGTACTGAATTAGGGTTATCAAGTTCTGTCATTTGCTGTATTGCTGACATCAGTTTTTGGTGAGAAACCTCATCCACAGCAATAGCCTGTTTTACAAATTCCATATCTACCTTTATGCCACAGTCATTAATTTCCTGGTCGAGATGGTATTCATCCCATATGTCTTCTGGCACAGGAAACTTTATAAGCCTTTGCTGTATCTGTATTTCTGTTTCAACATCACGCTTGTTGTAAGCCTTAAACCTCTGCCATTTCTCTTCATCATCGCTTGGCATATTACGAGTTCTTCCACCATTGGATTTGGTAGGAGCACACGGAACACAGAAGTATCTTATAAGGTCTTTACCTTCGGTCAGCTTTTGCTTTTCAAGGCCAAGAACGGCACCCACACCTTCCAAGGAAAGGGGAAGTCCCATATATGCCGACCATACCATTGAACATTTCCATGATGAAGGATTTAAATAATATCCAAAGGGATAACCAAGATAACGGGAAAGGCAGACACGCTCAAACTGAGCATTGAATGCCCATTTGGTTATATTTTCATCGGTTAAGGCATCGAGTATCTTCTTCGGTATCTTTTCTCCACTCACGAGGTCAACCACCATAACCTCTCCGCCATCGACAGAATATCCAAACAGTAATATTTCAAAGTCATCTGCCTCTACATAACGGTAAACTCCGCTCTTTTGCAAATTAACAGATGAGTATGTTTCAATATCAATTTCCAAGTTCTTCATAACATGCCTCCATTCCTAAAAGAAAAAGGTGGCAGAGGGAAAGCCTCCACCACCGTAAAGTCACCGCTTCCATTAGGCAAGGAAGTCATCATCCACAAGAGTAGTAAAGTCATCTGCTGCAGAGGTTTTTCCACCAAGAGGTTCGCCGTCCTTAATCTTTTGAATATTACCAAGACCACAAGCTACACCCTTATTGCCGTTGGAGTTGAAAGCATAAAAGCTAAGAGAAACTCTACCGTAACAACCGCTATACACTTCACTGCGGTCAATAATAGGTTTAACTCTTTTGTCTACAATCTGTGGAGCGGTTACGCTGTTGGCATTGATAAAATAATGCCCCTTATATGCCTCATCATCGCGCTCTACATCTCCATCACGGAGAGGAAGTTTGATGGTAGCTTTATTCGGTTTCTTACCACCAAACTTTGCAATTCCTTCTTCAATAGCTGCATCGATAGCAGCGTTTACTGCATCTATGGTTTCCTTATCATCCTTTGGAATGAGAACGGACACACTGTATTTCTCAGCACCGCCGTTAATAGATACCGGCTCCCAACCGTGGAAGTAAGAGAGTCTTGTGTTTGCACCTGTGATAACCTTAGTTTTATTAGTGTTATTTGCCATAATATTTAATCCTCCATAATTTCGTTAAATTCGTTTTTTGCATCTGCTACGTTCATAGCCGGTCTTTTATCCGAGCTTGGAACAAGAATCGGCTTGCCCGGTGGTTTATATATGAGGCCACCGAGAATTTCCTCAAATTTGGTTTTACCCATCAATTTCTGCATCTCTGTCATAGGAATAAGGCTCTTACGGTAAATGTCCTTAAATCCGCTTGCCACAGCTTTTTCTGCTATGGCATCTTCATTTTTGTATTTGCGAACAGAGCGACCTTCCACAACCTTAAAACCGTTCCACTCTTTGCCGTGATTCACAGCGGCATCTGTGGCGTAGGCAGTTATTTCGTTTGCCCATTTAGTAAGGTCGGGAAGAATGAATAGAATCTCTTCTATCTCATTGTCTGTAAGTAACGGTGGCATCTTAAACTCTGTCTGTGCGAGTTTTAATTTTTCTTGGGCTCTTGCACGGCATCTGACTGCGGCTTTGCAGAAAGTACACCATTCACCGGGAATATATTCACCTTCGCCGTTATAAGCTTTTACTGCCTTTGGCCTCAGTTCCTCTTCTGCCCAAACTTTAAGTTCATCTACCGGTACAGTCCATGTGCTGACATTTTCTCTTCTTGGCTGGAAAATCGTCATCGATACTTCGTTGATATCATAAAGGCTGTCATAGATTTCAAGAGCACCCAAGGCATAAAGTTTCATCTGAGGATTGTCCACTGCATCTACAAGCACACCCATGCCATATTTAAAATCCACTATGTGAAGTCTGTCATCTGAGATGATTAAACAATCTCCAGTACCAAAGCCGTCTGGCACATAGCATGAAAAATCAAGGCGTTTTTCGATAAGGACGATTGGATCGTTGCAGATTTGCTTTGCAAGCTCCACCTGTTCCATAACGAAATCAACATAAGCATCCGTGCATTCTTCCATCTCATCTGAGTCATAGTCTGATATAGGGCGCTTACTCCTTATATGAAGTGCCTTTTTTAGTTTGTGTTCTGAGAGTGCATGTGCCGCTGATCCTTCCTCTGCTGCAGTACCACTTATATCTGCAAACTCAAGTTCAAGCCTTGCTGATGGTAAACAATGAAGCCATCTGTGTGAAGATGATGCAGATAATATTGCATGATTACCCATTGCCAAGAACCTCCGCATCTTTCAAGATGTCGGCATAGTAAGCCTTGTCAACGGCACTTAACTTGTCGGCACCATACTTTTGAATGATTCCTCGCACTTCGGCGGTAAATCCAAGCTGGCTCTTTTCGGCAAGCACCATACGCACTTTCTCAAGTGGGATATCCGGCTCTTTTGCTGTTTCTGTCTTTGTGGCAGGCACTTCTTTGGGAGCAGAATCACTTTCTGTCATTGCATTACAAACCGCCTGTATGCTGTCTGCAAGACTTCGCATATCATTTGCCACATCAAGCAGTAACTTTACTTTGCTCAAGGTCATTTCCTCCTTTCGTAGTCTCACAGATGGAGAGTTCCTCAACACTGTCTCCTGGAATCAGAATGGTTACATGCTGTTTATCTCCAAGGAGGAAACGTAGGATGCGCTCCCTTATGGTGACATTACGACAAGTAACGATTCCGCCTTTCTGTGGCTCTTTTGAAACACTGATTTTAAGGTTGTGTTTCATGTCCTTCACCTCTTTCCAAAGGGCGATTTAATTTGTTGCCCTCTACCTGGTAGCCACGGGAGGAAATGAAATCTGACGGTTTAGAAAAAAATAATGCCCTCGGAAGTTTTTTTGACCTCCAAGGGCATCGCGCTTAATTAGGAATTTTTAATTTCTGTCCGGTATAGATGATATTAGTAGTTAGACCATTGAGCGCTTTAATCTCCGAATATCTTTCGCCATTACCAAGCTTTTCTTTAGCAATCTTCCAAAGGGAGTCACCCTTAACTACGGTGTATATTTTATATGGGTTAATGGGAGTCAGCGCCTTTTTGACCTCAGCACGGAAAGTATCCATTGACTTTCCATGCTTGGGAAACCAGTGCATCACATCGGCATGATTGCTGGCTATGCCTTGTTTATAGCCTTCGCTGTGGCAGACGATGTTTTTTTCGGTTAAATCATAGAGTTTGCAAAGATATACGCAAAGGTCAACGGCCTCTCGGTACACCTTGCCAAAATAGGTGCTATCCGAAAGACCGTCCTCGCAAACCTCAAAGCCTATATGGGTGTCATTTGCTTTTCCTCCAGCGTGCCAACCGCGATGGTTCCACGGAAGAGTCTGGTATGTGGCAATTGTTCCATCCACAAGTTTGCCGATAAAGGCATGAACACATACTTGTCGACCACCCGGTTTATCTTGGTTCCAATGATTATTGTATTGGTTCTTTCCGAGAAAACCGTCATCTGGGCCAATATAGCGTTTCAGCCATGGATTATTTGCCCCGGTAGAATGAACCATGATGCCTTTGGGAGTTATCGTTTTACCTGCTTTAAAGCAAGCATTATTCGTAAGTATTAACTTGCGTAAATTCATTATAATCACCTCCAATTATATGTTGTTTGTCGCAAGATTGACAGGGTATAAGTGGTAGGTAAACTTCAAATCACAAAAAGCACTCGCCGATGTGCCATCACTTCCCATGCTGATATACAGCCCATAACCAGAAGGCACTCGGCTTTGACGCATTTGAATATCAATATGCAAGCCCGCATTTGAACTATCAGCACCGATAGGCGTACTGCGTGATATTCTGGTAAAGTTCACTTCATCGTTTGATATATATAGGTCTAGTTCTTTTTCACTTGTATCCGATTGACGGCAAAGAGTAACCAAATGACAATCATAAGCCGTGGGATAAAGTAATCCGCCCTGTCCGCCTATGACCACACTACCTATAGGAAATAATGTTTGCAAAGGTCCTCGAACACTATTAACACCGCCTGCTCCGGTAGCATTACCGCTAAGGACATATTTTAAATAGCTTGCTCTGGTGAATGCGTTGATAGTAGCTGATGCTGTAGAGGTAAGATTCAATGGTGTTGTAGCATTTTCGGCTCTTTCCAATAAGAATAGGCTCTCACCGGAAGGAATGATAACATCACCAATGGAAAAAATCCGACTCGTCCAATAGGCTGTGCTTACCAGATTTGGTGTTGTTCCTACCCCATAAGCGATATTCGCTACATCTTGAATACCCCTTATAGCTTCTGCAAGTTTCTTGACAGAATTGCGAAGGGTGCCTTGGATTAACACTTGCACATTGTTTGCGGTCGGACTGCCCAAGGATGTAACAAATGTGTAGGTTACCGGGCCGAGGATAACGTTATTGCCACTATTTATGCCAGTAAATGTGATGGCCCCTCTTCGGCTTACCATATCTGGAGCAGTAGCCGTTTCTATGGGATGCAAATGGTTGAGAATAATTCCAGTCCTCATGTATAATGTGTCACGCATGTCTTCAATTAGATCGTGCGTGGTGTTTAGCAGATTGTAGTTATCATTTAACAGGCTATTTGTGGTGTTTAACAATTCATGGTTATCACCGACTAAGCCGTAGGTATCGTTCAACCGGTTGTGTGTGGTGTTTAGCAAATCATAGTTGTTATTTAGCAGGTTATAAATGAGATTTAACAGACTATTTATTTCTTCAATATCCAGTTCGGCTAAGGTAGAAAGCACCCGATTGAGCCATTCCTGGGCAGGGGGTTCGGGTGGTTCGACTATACCATCTGCGAGTGCCTCCTCGACAACGGTTAGTATCCGAACGCTTTTACCTACCACATCACCATGAGTAACTCTTATTTCCAGCTGACCGACACCGACGAGCTGTGTGTCCGTTGCACTGGGAGACCATGTTAGAACGTCATCAGCATAGGTAGTAACCACCGGATAAGCAATGCCATCTGGTCTTTTGTATATAGCATTAAGTGCTGCTCCTGGATAAGTGCCTTCCAATAAATTGGAAACGTCAAACTCAAGGTGACGAAAGTAGTGTTCCCCGCGTCGGCCAATGAACACGGTTGCTGCTTTTGTTAAATCAATCATATTCCATCACCTGTCTTAGGAGGCTCGTCATTATGCCCATGTAGCTGTTTTAGTACCTCTTTTAATTTTTCTGGGATGGGTAGTCCGATATGTCCGGCATTCTCTAAAATGGAAACACCTTCATTACTTAGATAGAAGAAGATTACTGCCGTGCGAAGTACACCACCACTTTCACCAGCGCTACCTATTATCTGTGTATCAAGAATATGAGCAACACCCACCATTACAAAGATAAGTACCTTTTTGAAAATCCCTTTAGCCCCAATTTCACTAGACAGCTTTTTATCAATAATTGCACATAGAACACCTGTCAGATAATCTATAACAACAAAAGCTATCAGTGCATAGAGAAAACCGTCATAGCCACCGAGAAACCATCCGAGAAATCCACCAACAGCTGCAAAGGCTAACTGTACCCAGTTCCATATTTCTTTCATTAAAAAACACCTCCGTTAAGTTGAATTTGTGTATTGAAAAGCGCCCCTGCAAATCGCAAGAGCGCTGAATTGTATTTTATCAACCCTTATAACATCAGAAGAAGATTGTGTATTTGTTCCATGACATCTGCCTTTGGCCGCCCCATTCCAATAGGTAGCCATGTAAAGGCTGGTATGTCGAATGTCGTTGAAGAGTCAACATCATTTATTACCGCAATAGCAATATCAATAGCTTTACGAATTTCAGTAATGTGGGACGGCCAATTCTTGATAGTGGTCTTTCCCGCAATGATCTCTTCTTTCCAAGTTACGGGGGAAAGATTGTAATAGCTACGCACTCTATTTACAGCGGTTCTGAGCGTCTGAATATGTGTTGCCTTTACATGTGACACATTAACAGTGATAGTTTCAAAAGGTAATTCCAATACCGTGAAGGTACGAACAACTTCTGTGCTTGCTGACTCGATATCACTATCAAGGCAACGGAAGGTAGCTGTATGATTTCCTACAGAAAGAGATTCCGCTTGGTAAACTGTCTTAATACCGTTACCGAGATAACCACTCATGGAGAATCTCTCCGGATTATCCACACTGTTATGCCATGGACCAGAATCAATCTTGACCTCCACTATTTGTGTCTGACCATCCGGTTCTATGCCCGTTATAATCATAAAACGCGGTGTAGTGTTATAAGTAAACTTACCAGATATCGGGCAGAAGATTGTCGGTGAGGCAGGCGGACTATTTTTCTTTACTGTGCTGCTGACTACATAAGCAGAGACTGCATCCAATGTATCGGTTACACTGATACGATAACGAGTATACATACCAGCTATCTGTGAACCATTCACCTCGAGGATACCAGAAGTAGCGCTTGAAACGATAATAGTCAGTGCTTCATATGCCGACCAATTTACTCCGTCTGTCGATGTTGCCTGTTGAATAACATACTGCTTAATAGCACTGGTTCCAGGTATTGTTCCGCTCCATGAAAGTGCTATTTTTGTGACCTCATATATCGGAGGAGAAGCAGTAAAGGTTGTCGGTGGTATCGGCAATGTATTTCTACGGACATTGTTGCTAGATATCGTCCAGTCAGAATAGAAACTTTCTCCGGCTGTTCCTCGCGTTCTTACTCGGAATCGACGATAATTTCCGCGCGTAGTTGGTGGGCTGACGCTTAAGATGCTGCTTGTTGCAGAAGTGTTCACAATCGTCAGAGCCGTCCAAGCACCCCAGTTACTGTTATCTACTGAGTCACTATATTGTATCTCATAAGAAGTGATGACATTACCTGCACCGTCAGATGCACCACTCCAGGAGAGCGAGACGTTTCCTTCAGCTAAAGTTGCACTTACTGAGCACGATATAGGTGTTCCACAAGCCGTTATATTGCAATAGATACTGTTACTTATCTTCTCCACCGAGTAAACATCAAATGTGTCGATTGTCCAAATGCCAAATTGAGTATATGTTCCAGGTGTTCTCGATACAGTTGGATTATAGCTACCTCCACTTGCCGCTATAATCAGAGTGGTCAGCACATTCCATGTACTCCATGTGAAATTATCCGTGGATGTACGACTGGCAATTTGGTATCCCTTTATTGGACTGGTACCGCTTGATGCACCACTCCAAGTCAGTGTAATAATCTCATCGCTATATGCTGCAGGAGATGCAACGGCTGTTGTAGCTGACTTAGGTGCTGTATTTCTTCGAACGGAGTTAGTTGATACTTTCCATCCGGAGTAATAACTCGCTCCTGCTGTACCACGAGTCCGTACCTGAAATCTTCGGTAATTGCCTCTTATGGTTGGCGGCGATGTATCCACACTACCGCTTGTGGCCGTGGTGGTAACTGTGGTCAGTGCTGTCCATGCTCCCCATGTTAAGTTATCAGAGGAATCACTGTATTGTATCTCATAACTCGAAATTGCGTTATTTATACCGCCAGATGCTCCGCTCCATGAAAGGGTTACACTGCCTTCCGCGAGTGTAGAGCTGACAGAACAAGAAGTCGGTGCTCCGCAGGCTGTCGTTAGGAGTGGTGAACTCAGCACCGTGTAGCTTGAATTGTCAATCACACCTGAAGAGAGCGTAAGTCTCCCATCTGAGACTACTCGAAAGCGCACACCCTGTGCAGTATTACCAATAGTTGAAGCACAGGTCACTGAAACGTACCTAAGTCTTGGTGTGGTTCCATCCCAGTTATCGCCGTCCTCTGCCTTTATTCGTACCTGCGAGGAAGAGCCATTTACGGTCATGGTACAAAGTAAAGCATAACCGTTGTGGATAAAAGACCCAGATGAACCCAATGCAGCGGATATAGTGAAGTTATAGGTCATCTGGCTATTATTAGGCCGGCTTTTAGTATAAGTAATCGTGTAATAAACGGTCGGGCTAGAACCCGCCTGCAGTGTTATGCCATTAATATCCGCCATCGAATCTCACCTCCTATTCATAGACTGCCGATACTAACGAATTCACCAAACCACAAAGATTGGTATTCAAACGGGTATCCATGATGTTATTTGTAACTATCGATGTGGCTGCCGTCGGTACAAGCACGTCTGCGATTCCAAGTTCATAGATATCGCTGGTTCTTGTCAATTCAGGAGCCACTGGTGTTGCAGCAGGGGTTCCGTCAACAACTGCAATCTTAATGCTTCGGTTGATTTGATTTAAACGAACCACAATCCGGTCAATACGAGGATTGCTTCCATTTGCCGTAGTAAGTGGCATATTCAGAGCATCCGTGTTTTCATATCTATATCCTTTAATCCATGCACTTCCTGCTGCAACACTCACTGCTAATCCAATTGCAGGAGAAACTTGTAGGTTTGTTGGTGTAGCATAAAATACACCGTTAGATACAAGACTTCCGAAATATTCAGCAAAGTCAGTTGCATCATAGACTCTATCTCCATCAGATGAGTTGAAAAATCCGCTTTTCTCCATATTGCTCTCCTCCCTTTAAGCTCTCGCGTAAGAGCAAGATATAAGGTAAAAACCCGTAGGCAGTGTGGAAGAAGCCGCGTTTGCTACCACACCGCTTGTGTTAATTGTAATTGGCATACTTGTTCCGCTACCTCCCACAGTAGTTGCTACAGCGCGTACCGTCGAGTAAGGGTAAAAATTCGCATTTGTTATTGTTAGAATCGTGCCGCCGGAAGCAACTCCTGAAGCCCCCACGTTAATCTGCATTCCGATTGAAACAACACCCTTATTTACAAATGACATATTAAAACCCATTGTCACACCACTTCCAAGTGAGTAGGTTATTGAGGTATCAGCTTCCTGAGCAATCTTTGCGGTAGTGACAGCACCATTCGCAATCCTGGTCCCTGATACAGGCGCATTATAGACATTGTTAATGCTGGATGCAAAGGTGCTTCCTCGAACGGCAGCAGCTATATCCGTAAGTGCACCGAGCGGAAAGCTTAGCCAGTTCGCCTGCCCGGATGGGTTATTGAATACGAAAACAGAAATAACATAGAACGTCATAGTATCCCTACTGATAAAGAAACCCATCGCCCTTTGGTAACCGTTTCCTGTGTTGTTTCCATTATGCTTTATCAAAAAGATGTGTCCGTTCTCACTTGGCTGGTCACTGAACTTGTTACCACTGTACGAGGTAAAGTAAAAGGCATCTCCAGGTACCATGTTATGCAAAGCATATTGGCCGACCGATGTTGTACCCGCACCTACAAAATTCTCGAGTGCAGGTAGTTTTCCAAACAGATTGTTAATACTATCGGTAACGCTATCTCCTTGGATTTTAGGGTCTAATTCATTTAAATCACCAATAGTTTCTGTCACATTTCCTATTGCCTCAGCTACCTCAGAAATACCGGTTGGAGCAGATATTGCTGTTTTAACTTGGCTCATATCGGAACGAATTTTCTGTGCTATTGTTAATTCAGCTTTTCCAAATACTACGCTTACACTCTGGCCATTCGCATCATAAGTTTCTACTATTTCAGTGATACGTGTTGTCATTGATACACCCCATGCCTTGGAAATGACTTTGACAGTATGCCCAAGATCATAGTCTGTCTTATATGACAAATTACCGTGAGGGTTAACGGAAGTATCGAACGAATAACGAATCGCCTGCTCATTCAGCTTACTTTGGCCTCGGAAAATCAGAGTATCAATGTAATCTGCTCCGAAATCATCCTTCCGCAGGTCTTTTGCATCTATAAAGATTTCATGCCGTGCCTCTCCAGAACCACTTGCAATGGCTACAAATGTCCGGTCTGCACCTTCACCTTCGCCGCCGACAAGTGCGGTATTAGCATAATCAGCAGCACTTATAGTGTAAATTTGTTCAGTTAGGTTCTCGTACTCCTTTGAGAACACTGCCTGTGACTCTATCCCCATATATAACATTACGGTTAAAATTCCATTTGAAGGTGTAAATACGGTCTTAATTCCAACCTCTGAAACCTCACATAATTCTGTTATCACATCCATCAAGTTCCGATACGATACCTGTGTGCTGATGGGCACATTTAAGTTCGGAGATAAAAATGATATCCCACTAATTTTCCTTGCTGTATCAGTAGGATTGATAAGATTATTATTAATCAGTTGCTCCACGCAAATTGAAATGTCTCCGGACAGTTTCTCCGTTTGCCATACAATACGTCGGGCAAGAAATGATGTAGCAAATCGTCCGCTTGCAGTGATGATTTCCTGCTCAGTTTGAGACAATTCCAGATGCTCAATAATCCCAGCTTCCTCATCATCGTTCTTCCAAATGATGTTTCCTTCTTTTAATAGTGCTGTATTCTCCTGTGTTGCTATGGCTTTTAACTCAAATGAGCCATACTGTGAGTACCGCCTGGTCCATCGTAGGTATTCGAAGGATTCCACGATACCCGCAAGCTCACGATTTGAATTGTAGATATATAACTCCATCTTTACACCCCCAGAAACTGCGGACGAAAATAAATACTAACCTCCAACAGATCCATATTGACTGAAGCATCGTAGCGCAGTGTGTTAAGACCTGCGGAAAGCTGAAAGAACACCGAATTGGTATCTAATAACGAAAAAGCATTTGTAATCGAAGAACCCTCCACTCTTATGACACGCTTACCGGCGAAATGAGTATATACACGAAGTTCATCTCCGGCATCCATTGTTGTGAGAAGTCGAATGTATTCACCAGTATCTATCTTTAGGAGTTCAGGGTTTGTGACCGTACCCAGAGCTCGAAATACAATTTCACATCCGCAGGACACATCACCGATATTTTCCACCGTAATAATTTGACTTGGCTGACGCATTCCAAATTCCATACCACTCATAGGTATCTCCAGTTGGAATTCTAGCAGAGGTATCCATGATGCCAGTTCCTCTCTTACCTCATCCAATGTCTCGAAGAAGGGAGACGGGCAAAGCAGACTGACAAAAAAGTTGGGTACACGCTGCCTGGTGGAAACGGTAAAACCCGCTTCCTCTACAACGCAGGCAATTTGCCGCTCACGGTATACGAGTGTTCCATTCAGCTTAGGGCTAAATATTTGAAGGAAATGCTGTCTCCGTGCATAGGCATCGTCAGGTGTATCAGCTACGATCGTACCCTCCAGTATGATGTTTCGCATATCTAAAGTAGAAGAAATATAAAAAGCGCCATCCTGGTCTGGCGCTTTGAAGGTGTTAACGGTCTGACTTACGTTGCCTGTGCCATCAATCTTGGTAATAAAATACGGGCGGCTTTGTTTGAGTGTGATGCTCCTGCCATTTGCATTAATATAAGTAAGTTCCATAGTCAGACCCCCTCTAATATTCAAGTGCCAGCTTGCGGGAGAGGTTTTTAAACTCCCTTGCCAGTTCTTTTTCAGACAGAGCCTTTGGTGTCACCACTGAGAGATTTTGCGTGATGCTTGTGCCTGTAGCACTGCCTTGTCCTGATGAACCTCTGTAATTCAAATCGAAGTTTGTGGGTACTGCATTTTGCATATCCCTTGTAACTGCCGTCATTGCATCCTCAAAACCTACACCGATACCTTCGCCCATGTTGCGGCCAATTCCGGCAAATAGAGTTGATGGAGAATTGATACCGAAGAAGTTCTTAATCTTTGATACTACATTCCCAAAGAAACCAGAAATCTTATTCCATAGCCATGCACCTGCATCTGAGATACCATTCCACAACCCTTTAATTAAATTTCCACCAACTTGAGCCATTTGACCGATATAACCGGTAAAAGCTCTTACCAATCCAGAAATAATCTGCGGAACGGCTTTTACAACCTCCACAATTATCCTTGGCAGGTTTGCAATCAATGCCACAAACAGCTGAACACCGGCCAGGATGATTTTATCGATATTGCCTACAATAGCGTTTACCAGTGAGGTTATAATCTTCGGAATCGCGGCTACTACAGTAGTAATAATCTGAGGAAGTGCCTGAATCAGCGATATTAAAAGCCTGATGCCTGCATCAATAATCAGGGGAATCGACCCAATGACTGCACTGATAATGCTGTCGATAATTTGCGGAATTGCTTCTACAACTGCCGTAATGATGGTAGGCAGTGCTGTCACCAGTGAAGTCAGCAATTGAATACCCGCATCGATAATCTCTGGAATGGATTCAATAAGAAAATCCACAACGGCTTCGATGATGGCAGGCAAGGCAGAAACAAGTTGAGGTATTGCATCAACCAATCCTTGTGCTAACCCTATAATCAACTGCAAAGCCGCATCCAGCAGCATTGGCAGGTTTTCAATCAAACCTTGAACAATCTTCGTGACCGCTGAAACTGCTGCTGGTATGAGCTTAGGTAAAGCTATGCCGATACCCTCCACAAGTGCTGTGACCAGTTCTATAGCTGCATTTATGAGCAATGGAAGATTATCAATCAGCGCTCCGACAATTGTCATTAGAGCACTAACCGCCGCCGGGATAAGTTCAGGTAAAAGGTTCAAAATAGCCTCCAGTACCTGCTTGAATATATTTGTCACTAATTCAAGAAGCATTGGAAGCAAGTCTGCCACCGCTGCTAAAATTGCGCCCGTCGCTGTCGGTAGTGCTTCTACTATATTCTCTAAAACCGGTACGATATTAGTGACAACCGCTTGGAAAGCATCAACAAGATTCTCTGTCAGATTTGTCATATCCGCATTGGCATTACCAAGTCCTGCTGTAAAAGAGCCAACTGCAGCTTGTAACAATCCAATCGAACCAGAAATGGTCTGAGTTGATTCTTTTGCAAAGTTGCCAGCATACTGCTCGGTGTTCTCGAAAAACATCTGCATTGCAACTTCGGCTTTTTCCGCTTGTGTAGCGGTATTCCAGGTGAAATCCAGACCCTTTGCGAGAGCGTAGGCTTGGATGTTGGTAGCGTTCATAGCAACACCGAGGTTATCCATCATGGTGAAGTTGCCCTTTGCAGCACCTGTGACAGCCTCCATCGCAGTAGACATATCTATTCCCATAACGGATGCCATGTCTGCTGCACGTTGCATGGCTTTTTCGGTAAGTTCAAGGCTTTTCTGTTGCTGTATACCTGAACCTTGGAACAACGCACCCATTTTGTTGGCAGTAGCGAGATACTCGCTTTGGGAGACTCCGAGATTTTTATAGGCCTCTTCACCGGTTTTCTGAATCGACGCAGCGTATTTACCGAAAACCGCCTCTGAGCCACCAAGGTTCTGTTCCAACTCCCCGAACTGCTGAACAACCTCTTTGCCTAACTTTATAGCAGCGGCTCCAGCAGCAACGGCAACAGCTCCCATCGCCACACCAATGCCCTTGAGTACACCTCCAAGTTTTTCAAACCTGCCGCCAACATCTTCGGCACTTTTACCGGAATCGTCCAATTCATCACCGAGATCATCTGCCTCCACTGCTGACTGCTCAAGTTCACGTTCCATGCCATTAAGTTCCGCTTGTGCCTTATTCAGCTGGATCTGCCAGTTTTGAGTGCGGCGGTCATTTTCACCAAAAGAGGAGGAGGCATTGTCAAGAGCAGCCTTGAGTGTGGAAATCTTCTCTTTCTGTGCGTCGATTTCTTTATTCAGAACTGCATTTCGAGCGGTAACTGATTGTATGGATTTATCGTTTTTATCAAACTGACTGGTTACAAGGGTCATTTCACTGCCCAGTACCTTAAAGGACTGATTGATTTCGGAAAGAGCTTTCTTAAATTCACGCTCGCCCTCAACACCTATTTTTAAACCAAAATTGTCTGCCATGCCTTCACCTCCTCCTAAATACCTGGCGGGATAATATCGTCAATAGTCCGGGTTTTCTTCGGCTTTTCAATTCCATGCCATTGTTTATGGCAGGCCCATAAATCAAAAAACAGTCCGATAGGCATAAGCCAGAAATCCTCTGCATCCATGCCCATCTGAACTGTTCCATAGTAAAAAAGCCGGGTAAAGACTTCTGAGTCCGTTACCCGACTTCCACGTTTTTTGGAGTTTCTTCCTCACTTTCAACGTCGCGCTTTGTACCTTTAAACATTGCTTCGGTAATTGCATTTTTATATGCAGCCAAGTCAAGAGGTGAAGTGAGAAGTTCTACCTCTTCCTCGGTAAGCAATTCCTCAGGTGCGTTCTTATTCTTAAGGTTGCGAATCAAAATGGATTGATTTGCAAGTAGCGTGATTAGCCAAACAATCTCGTCCAGTGCCATCTCGAAGTTCTCTGACTTCATCAGTTTTTCTCCAAGGTTTTCAAGACCACCATATCGACCGGCAATCGCTTTTGTCGCACGTGTGGTTAGAACAAGTTCATACTCTTTGCCGCCAATGTTGATAGCGGAGCTTCTCTCATTATCCATCTTTTTTCCTCCTATGGTTCCGGTGTGTAAACCGGTTCGTAAACTTCAGTAAACCAACCGGTGATGGTGGTCGATGAAACACCGGGATCGCCTTCTGTGACCTCTGCTTTCCAAGGGTGTTTACCCATGCCATCCAGCTTATTTCTGCGCATAACGGTTCCTTCAATAGTAGGTGTTGAAAAGGTAATAGAGTCAGCTTTTGTCTGTAGGTTCGTTGCGGGTAGTCCGAATTTTACACGGTACAGCCAAAAATATCGATATGTTCCGTTTGCCTTCTGTGCACGAAAGCCTACCGCAACAGGTGTACCCACATTCTCGCTTGCAGAGATCAGCACACCGTTGTCATCGGTTGATGCACCTGTTAAATCCGCAGCGACTGTCGGGCCAATGTCATCCACGCCGAGGGTTAGTGTGCCGCTGTTAAAATCCTTCACAACTTCTGCAGCACCGTCATCCGCATACAGAATTGCTTCCACCAGCTCTACTGAGAGTTCGGCGGTGATGGCTTTTGCGAGCACCGAAGGCACGGCGTATGTTTCTTCACCGTTAACGTCTTCAGTTATTTTTGAGTAGTACAGTCTATCTAGACCAATAGTTGCCATGTGTTATTCCTCCAATCTATAGTTTTTCGCCACATCAATGGCGTAATGATGATATCCAGTATCGTCCTCGTGACCGATATACCGACGCTCAGTCACTGTAAAATCGGCATTCAATAAAGTCTGTGTGAGCTGCCTTTTCCGCTCCAAGTAATTATTCTTTGAGAACAGCGATATCCGTGCCTCTTGTACATCAAACCCAGGGCGATTATCTGCATGGACTTCAAAGATATCTGAAAGTGGGATTATTACGGCATACTCATCCGGTGCCAAATCAGAAAAAACTCCGGTTTCCACGGGGAGCGATATAGTGGTTATGAGGGTATTCAGTTCTTCTAAAATATTCATATCTTACTGATCTCCTCCTCCAGCTTGGCTATCATTGCATTGGCACAAGATTTCCTGGATGCAGTTCTCGCCGGTTTCAAGAAAGGTTTTGCAGGCTGGCCATGCTTTCCATATTCAATGATGCCAGCAATTTTAGCATTGCTCTCTCCATCAGACCGTGGCTCCACAAAGCCGACTTTCACATTGAAGTTACCGTCTCTATCCTGCTTTGCGTCTGAAAGTCCTAATGAAGATATAAGCTCACCAGTACTTCTGGATGGGTATTTCGTACCCTTACCGACCACATCGTTCAGGTTTCCTTTGACTTTATCCAACACAACCTCACCACCGGCTTCCAATACCTTAGGAAGAATTACATCCGTCTGGTCAGCTAACCGGGATACCTTTAAAAGAAATTCCTCCGGCATCTTTATATTAACTTTTGCCACATCCATCACCTCACAGTTGATGATTCCAGCTTTTCTGCCAAAACCTCAATATACATTCCACGGCCTCTTACATCTTCAACACTTAAAATCTGGTATCTTCCATATTCGCATACTATGACCATTTTGGTTGTAACCTTAATTCCCGAGATTTTCCTAAACCGAAATAGTGACGATGCATTGGAAAATGACGCCATATTCGTCCATCGCTCACTGCCATGCCTATCTTCCTTGTAGGCTCTTACACTGGCGAGTATGTTGTCACCCTTTTTAACGAAACCTTCCGTGTCCTTAACAGGTACTGTACTGATGATATCGATGAAAGTATTCATTTTTCCAAAGCTCATGTCACACCTTCCAATCCCGGTCAAGCCGTAGAAGTAGGTTCACCGTGTTCCATACCTGCTGACCAGCCTGAACACTATCAGCAAAGAAACCAGCCGTCGAGCCATCTCTAGACTCAAAGAAATGACTCGACAGCATGATTACTGCCTGTTCCGTGGTGGGTGGCATAGTGTTTTCAGTGTAATATCCCTCAGTGACGTGTTGGTAACTCTCCGCATAGGAGACAGCCGCTTTGATGTAATGTAACAGAAGGCCGTCATCTGCATCATGCGACATAATTAAGTTTGCTTTTACTTTAGGCAGAAGATTATCCGTTGTCATACTGACTGCCTCCTTCCGATGATTATTCGTCGGCCGCCATCAAACCAGCCGCTTTTAGCTTGGTAAGCAGATCATTGAAATCTGTGACAAGACCTGCTACATCTGTAGCAGTGCTATCTGCTTGATTCTCTGCAATAGGAAGCCCCGTTACCGAGGCCTCCTGTTTAATTTCTAAAATACCGCCGATGACGGTTTTATCGCCGCCCTGTTCGGTGTAATTCTTTGTGTTATAGCTCATAATGCACCTCCGTTATGCTTTCTGCTGAAGTACCTTAATGGCTTCAGGCAGAATCAGTTTTCCGTCTACACGCTGAGTAGCAACAAAGCCTACCTGGCCAGTAACAGCAAAGAGTTCATTTAGTCTTTTAAATACTCTACCTTGACGGTCGGCTACCCAGTAATAACTGAAATCACCGAATGCTATTGTCTTCGCTCCAGCTGCAATAGCAGGCACATAAGAAGATGTAAAAAGCGGACGGTTAAGAATAGTATCCGGAGTTCCAGCCTGGATAGATGGCTGCCATAGGTACTGACCTTGACCGTCTTTTAGCTTACGAATTGCCTTTACTGTAGAATCGTTCATGATAAATACAGACTTATTACGATAAGGTGCTTTTAGTGAATAGAAAAGGTCAAGCACTTCATCGAGAGTGATAGCTGTTGCACCCGCAGTAGTTACACCGAGTTGTGCTCCTCCTGTGGCTGCCAGGATACCGGTCGGTTTACCAGAGCCATCGCCAATGAAGAAAGCCTCCTCTTCCTTGTTACCGATACGTCTTGCAAATTCCCTTGAAATATAAGGTTCAAGCTGAAATACACTATCGTTTAGAAGTTCCTCAGAAACCTTAATCATCGTACCCAGCTTATAGGCTCCAATAGATACTTGACCGAAGCTATCGTCACTTTCTGGAATTGTACCTTCCTCATCAATCCATGAGGCTGTGCCCTTGGATGCAACCACCGGAATTTTTCTATCGCCGGAAGCGGTTGTGATAACTTTAGCCAGTCTACGGAAGATGTTCTCATCCTCTAAAGCCTCGACAAGAGTTCTCTCGAATTCGTCAGGAACTAAGTATCCACCTTCCGAATCTGTGCCGATTTTAAGAGCATTTTTTACGGTGGGATCAAGGCCCTCACCAGCACGTGTACGCATAGCATTCCAGAATGCTTTCCTGTATTCATCGGTTGCTCTGCCGGTTTTGCCTTCCAGTTTGGGATTAGCTGGCTTGCCTGTCAATGGATTAGCCATAGGAGCGTTAAGTTCCGCATCCAATATAGCTTGTTTTTCCAAACGGTCTATTTCCTTACCAAGGGCAATTACATCGGCTTCCATTTTGTTGTAATTTGCCTCATCCTCAGCAGAAATTAAACCATCTGTGCCACGCTTGGTATCTAAGAACGCTTTGGTAGCGTCCCATGCTTTGGCGCGTTTCTCGCGCAGTTCTAAAATCTTGTTCATAATCTCTTCCTCCTATTAATGAATGATGTTGTTGAGCCGCTTTTCCAGTGAATCAGCGGGTGTACCTTTTTGGGCAGGTGTTTTCTTGGGGCATACTTTATCAAGTAACGAATTTGTGACTGCTCTTCGGCTAAACGCATAGGTGAAGTCGTCTTGTTGAATATGCTTTTTCTCATCCTCCAAAATTTCATCTGCAAAGCCGAGTTCAATTGCCTTATTAGCGTTTAGCCAGGTTTCCGCATCCATGAGATGAGAAAGCTTGGTCCTTGATAAGCCAGTCTTAATTTCATAGGCATTGATGATACTTTCCTTTACCTCTGAAAGCATGGCTATGGCTTTTTGCATTTCTTCGCTGTCACCGATTGCTACGGTCAAGGGGTTATGCACCATCATCAGTGCAGTAGGTGCCATAAACACAGTTGTTCCTGCCATAGCGATTACGGAGGCGGCAGATGCTGCGATGCCGTCAATTTTGATGGTCACTTTTCCTTTGTAGTCCATAAGCATGGTGTAAATCTGGCTTGCTGCAATGCAATCACCACCCGGTGAATTCAGCCAAATAACAATGTCACCCTCACTGGCAAACAAATCTGCTTTGAATGCCTTAGGGGTGACATCATCATCAAACCATGATTCCTCGGCAATCACGCCGTCGAGGTAGAGCGTTCGGGTGTCGGATTTTTCATCCTTGACCCAGTTCCAAAATTTTTTCATTGGGTTTCCTCCAATCTTGTTGTATTTGCGAATGCACCAGCGTCCTGCAACTTGGTCATCGCTCCATTAATAAGGTAGAGATCACCTCCAAGTTCCACTGGTATTCGGTCAAGGTTCTCAAGCTCACGAATGTCATTAGCACTCATCCAACCATTCTGTCTAGCAGTTGCGTAACCATTCATACGGCTTACATAATCACCTCGAAGTAAGCCGTCCACATTAAATTTGATGAAGACCGTAGGTTTTTCACTTGCCATGAGAAGAGAACGGCACATATTTTGTTCCCAACGAACTACCCATGGGTCAAGTGTATATTTCACAAACTCTAAAGACTGCTGCTCAATATTTGAAAAGCTACTTTTCTCAAGGTCAGCCAGCATATGTGGTGGCACTCTAAAAATACGGGCAATTTCATTAATCTGAAATTTCCGTGTTTCAAGAAACTGTGCTTGCTCCGGAGGTATACCTATTTGCTGATATTTCATGCCTTCTTCCAGTACTGCCACCCTATGGGAGTTTGTTGAACCTTGATAGGCAGCATTCCAGCTGTCTTTTACCTTTTGTGGGTCCTTGATTGTTCCTGGATGCTCCAGCACACCACCGGGTGCCGCTCCATTAGCGAAGAACTTCGCTCCATATTCTTCCGTAGCCATCGCAAGTCCAATAGCATTTTTGGCCATAGCAATCGGTGAATATCCCACCAATCCATCAAAACCCAAACCGGGGATATGAAGCACATCGGATGGGTCGAGATAGACCAGGCTGTCTTTTCCAAGAGTGGGTGCGTCATCTACACTTCGCTGGTACAAATAAAAAAGCCGTCCACTTTTGTCACGGTCGACTGTCATTTTGTTTGGCATAAGCGGATAGAGAGCAATAACCTCACCACGGGCATTTCGGATAATCTGTGCATAAGCATTGCCCCATAATAAAAGATGACTCATCAGCGTTTCTCGGAACGTGAAGGAAGTCATCTCTGGATTTGGCTCATCGTGGAGCAACCTATATAACGGATGTTGTAAATGTTTCTCTTTGCCACCACTATCGTTGTATTTATAAACATGAAGCGGTAGTCCGGCTAATGTTTCAGCCAGTATTCTCACGCATGAGTAGACCGCCGTCATCTGCATTGCCGTATTTTCATTGACAGGTTTTCCAGCAGTAGTTCCTCCGAAAAAGAAACTATACCGACTACCGCTCAGACTATCCATAGGCTTATCACGAGCCTTAAATATTCCTTGTAATATTCCCATTGACATCACTCTCCTTAAAAATGGGCAAGAAAAAAGCACCTATTCAGCAATAGATGCTCTTATGTGTCTTATTAATTAAGATTAGGCAGCTTTAGTTCTCCCGTCTTAATTTTTGCTACTGTTTCTTTTGCTTTAGCAACTGCTTCCGGTAGAACTCTTGGGTCCGATCCGTCTATTTGCTCCATAGCGTATACTACTTTTTCTGATTTTATAATTCGGATAGCTGAATTCACCCTTGTTCTTGTGCCACCTGTGTCTTTATCGTAATACCCGTGTTGGTTTGAATGGTATTCATCTATTAACTTGCTTTTTAGTATCTTATCATCAAGTTCTTTAATCCTTGTTAACAAATCAGCCATGTTTAATCCTAAAAAGGACTGACCCGCAGATTTTATATCATCATTAATTTTTTCAATGCTCCTATGTTCTTTTTCCATCTTTTACACCTCCACCTTTCCTTAATTATAGCATGGAAAAGTGCAGCCGGCGTATGATTTTAAAGAATCAAAGGATGGCTGCAAATCAAAATATTAATAAACCCCTTTCATCATAAACAGAAGAACCCGTACCTCCGCCACAACGAATTGCGCGGTCGAGTGCCATAATAGTTGCTACGGCACCGTCAATTTTCTCAGTTGATTTTTCCTTGTCTGCCTTGATATTACCAGCAGGATCAGTTCTTATATAGATGTTATCCATCATCCAACGAAGAATTGGATGCCCACCGTGGGCAATCTTTTGTTCCAAGGTTAGTTTCATCAGTTCTTTGGTCGGCGGAGACATATCTTTAAAACCTTGACCGAACGGAACTACAGTGAAACCAAGGTTTTCAAGATTCTGCGTCATTTGCACAGCACCCCATCGATCGAAGGCAATTTCTCTAATGTTATATTTTGTACCAAGCTCCTCAATAAAAGTTTCAATGAAACCGTAATGCACCACATTGCCTTCCGTGGTTTTAAGAAACCCTTGCTTTTTCCATACATCGTAATTTACATGGTCATGCCGAACACGTAAATCAATGTTATCCTCCGGTATCCAGAAGAACGGCATAACAGTGTATTTATCATCCTCATCCAATGGCGGAAAGACCAGCACGAAAGCCGTAATATCCGTACTGCTCGATAGGTCAAGACCTCCGTAGCAGACTCGCCCACGTAGTGATTCCGGGTTAACAGCAAATGCACAAGCATCCCATTTTTCCATAGGCATCCACCTCACTGCCTGTTTGACCCATTGATTGAGCCTAAGTTGCCTAAAACTGTTCTCTTCAGCAGGATTCTGTCTTGCTGATTCAAAGGCAGCTTTAACTTTATCCATGCTGACCGTGATTCCCAGCGATGGGTTTGCTTTCTTCCACACCTTTGGATCAGTCCAGTCATCCTCTAAAGCAGCACCGTATATTACAGGGTAGAAAGTAGGATCATTTTTTCTTCCATCTATGATATCCAAAGCCTTCTGATGTACTTCCCAGCAGATACTATTCTGATTGTCTCCAGCAGTGGTTATAAGGAAATACAGTGGCTGCATCCTTGCATCACCACTGCCTTTGGTCATAACATCGAAGAGCTTTCTGTTCGGTTGGGTGTGAAGTTCGTCAAACACCACACCGTGGGTATTGAAACCATGCTTGTTACTGACATCGGCTGACAGCACTTGATAAATACTGCCCGTCGGTTGATAGATGAGTCGCTTTGTAGAGTCAAGAATCTTCACTCGTTTTGCTAAAGCCGGACACATCCGCACCATATCCGCCGCAACATTAAAAACGATAGATGCCTGGTTTCGGTCTGCAGCACAACCATAAACCTCGGCACGTTCCTCGTTATCTCCACAGGTGAGCAACAGGGCAACAGCCGCCGCAAGCTCACTTTTTCCCATCTTTTTCGGTATTTCCACATAAGCAGTATTGAACTGTCGATAACCGTTAGGCTTTAAAATTCCAAATACATCACGGATGATTCGCTCTTGCCAGTCGATTAGTTCAAATGGCTTACCCGCCCATGTCCCTTTGGTATGAGAAAGTGCCTCGATAAAGGCTACGGCATAATCAGCGGTGGACTTATCGTAGACAGAATCTGCCGCTTTAAATATTGTAGGTGTGTATTTCTTAAGTTTTCGTATATCCGCCGCCTCCTTTTGCACATAAAAATAGACCTGCATCACGCAAGCCTTCAAATCTATCTGTACGAGAAACAGAGCCATTTTGGCACTGTTCCCTTGTTAATGTTTAGTTAATTAATTCTCCTCACCGGTCAGAATGAACCGGGAATAGGCACTTGTGTTATCAGCAAGGTAATCAAGCAGCTCATCATATCCTTCCCGCAGAGCAATTTCCTGCACCTTCCGCACATCAAACATATTTGTTTCGCCCGTGTCTCGAATGGCGAGTATCTGTTCCTTTATCTTCTTATCCATTTTCGACCTCCTTTGAATCCTCTACTGCCTGTTTTAGAATGCCGATATCAAAATCTGCACTCTTATAACCCTCTAAGATAACGCTGTAGTAATAGCAACTGGGAGTGCCAAGTGGTCTGCCATCGTTCATGATGTACACCATAGTTTCTACGTTTCTTTTCCCAAGTTTCACTTTGACTATTTCTTTTCGGTATAGGAACGGGAAACCCTCATAGCGGTCAAGTGCCGCTTCATCAGTGGGGGTAATCTCCCACAGAAGGCATGGCACTGTCTTGCCCTTTAAAGGCTCCACGGTCGCCACAGAGCCGCCGTGTCCGCCTCGAAACAATAACTGGTAGTCCTTTAAAACAACCGGCCCAACCGGTTTAGCTGTGGGGCAACGGTGCGCCATTTGCTCAAGATTAAGATTTGAGCCATAGGCAAGATAAAATGTTTTATTCATAGTCTTTGTCCTCCTTATTTTTGCAAGGCAACCGCTCAGGCTGCCCGAAATCGCCAAGCCGCTGAGCCGTCCAAGTGGGTGGTTAAATGTTCACGGCAGTTTGCGAATTCCTCGCCGATAAAACCGATGCGGTTGAGGTAGGTTCGCATTGCAAACTTTTCATTCTCGACCTGTGGTTTCTTTGCAGAGGCACACTTTTGTGTCAGTGCTTGGTTGTTCAGTGCAAGGGCGAGAACAATGTAGCTTCTAATCTTGCCTGCATGAAGTTCGCTGTTAAATCCTCTGAGTTCGACCGTGTGGTTTCCGTTGAAAAAGCTGTGCAGATTAAGAAAATGGTATCGGCTTGAATGGTAATGTCGATTGGTACTTTCGCTATAACCCTCATACCAAAGGCTCTCAATCTGTGCCAGCGTTTTTGGTTTCTTGCGGTTGATTTTTTCCACCAGAATCTCATCCATCTTTTTGCAATATCCTATTCGTGAAGGTTCAATCTGCAATGCCTTGTAGAAAAGGTCGTTCTTGCTTGCGATGATGTTTACAAAGTTTCGTATACTCCTTGCTGTGTGGTCTGCTCCGTCCAAGTGGATGTGTATTCCGCAGGAGTTGTTGGTGAAAGCTCCTACCTTGCGTAGCCTGCGTACCAATTCCTGCAGTGTTTCAATGTCTCCCTGGTAGGTTAGGATGGGGCTTACCAGCTCTACGCTGTATTCTCTTGTTGCTGCAACTTTCTGCCGTCCTTGTTTCTTCTGGCAAGAAATGCTTCCGTCGCTCATAATCTTCCAAACCCGCCCGTCAGCAGTAGTAATCTTCTTGGTATCGTAATAGTCGCCTGTGTCAGTGACCGTTCCGTTTAGGTATTCGGCAGCAACCTTGGCGGCTTCGTTTCTTGTTATTCCTGTGAACTCAATTTCAATTCCAAAATTCTTATTTAACATTGATTCTTGCTCCTTTTAAAGTGTATTTGTCCTTTCGGCATATACATATATCACTCTAAAAGGCTTATATATCAAGACAATTATTCGATAAATACAGTCATTTTTTACACAATCTTACTCCGCTTTTTCAAGCGAAAAGTGTGCATATTAATCTTCGATTCTCCTGCACAAATCCTCTCCGTAAACCACATTTAAAGAAGAACCATTCTCCCAGCGAACCATAATACTACCTGTGTCATCTACTCCAGTGACAATTCCTTTCGTTCCCATAGGAGGTGCTTGAAAATCGTCCATACGAACAAGTTCTACTCGGCAGCCCGCTGGGTATTGCTTGCGGATGCGCTCAACAGTTTCTCTTGAAGGAAAGTTATTCATCAGCCATTACCTCCTCAGCTTTACTCGGAGCACCATTTTTAAAGGCACTGTTGCCGGTCAAGTTTTTTAGCAGGATTTTGCGTTCCGCTTTGTATTCGAAGCCTACGAAACCGAGACGGATTAGGAAACAGCGAAAAGCGTACTTTTCATTTTCTACTTGCTTTTCGGTAGCATTGACTCTCTGCTGAGTTTTTGCCGTCTCACATAGTGCTGTTACAAAATGAGTGTAGGCTTTGACCTCATCCGAGGTAAGCTCTCCTTGAAACCAAGGGAAACTGATACTTTCTTCGGTTGTCATTATAGGGATGCAATCAGTAGCTAAAGCCTTTTTTATTAAGGACGCTTTGCTTTCTACTAATCGCTTGAGGTTTTCAAGAGCCATATCTGTGAAAGACGACCTTGGCAAATCAATGGTCAACCGGTTAGTTTCGACCTCGTCACTTTGCTCAGGTTCTACATATACGGGTGGCTCCTCATAATCATGGCAAGGGCTGACCCTTCCGCCAAGAGCTGCTTCGTAAGGAATTTGGATATCCTCCGGCACTGGTTCTGGTTCAGGAAGTGGGGTGTCATATTCTTCTGTAATTGCTTTGAAGTCATGCAATCCCTGAAGGTCAGCAACCAAGTTGGGATTGTCCTCACCCTCGAGCATTCCATTCTTATCGATGTGGTAGCCTCCTACTTCGTAAGCAAAGGTAGGTGCACCAAGGTATATCGTCGGAGCATTTAGTTCCAGGCTGATAGCTCCTACCAGCGATTTTCGTTTTGGACCTGTAATGTTATAATTTATCTTCATTTTTCATACCGCCTTTCATTTTTCGGTACTACATATATCACTCTGAACGCTGTAAATAGCAAGTAATTTCGAGCATTTTATGTAGAGAATAACGTTCTTTTATTCGGCGGTATCTTGTATGGAAAACACAATGCCCGATAAAACAAAATATACACACGGAAGTGCCACTCCATTGCCCCACATCTTATATTCTGCAGAATCAGAATGTGGGTCTTTAAGCCACTTAGATATCTGCTTTAAGGTTTTTGGCTTAGTTGAACTTCCCGTAACCTTACGGTGAGTTTCAAATATGTTATACCAAGTGCGTAAGTCATCCATTGTTGGATTTTCTGTTGCAAGATTACTGCACCACCAATCCGGGAAACCTTGAAGTCTTGCACATTCGGTCGGAGTTAATCTTCTGACCGTGTATAGGGTGCCGTCTGTATCATTAATAAGCGGAGGGTCTTTGTAGTCAGTAGCAACTAGCGTATTTGCTAGTTCTTCTTCAGCGGCAGTAAAAAATGATGCCTTGCTTGAAGAGTAGGTAGGAGTTGCCACAGCACTTGGCCCTTGTGCATTTAGTGTCGATGATATTCCGTCTTCTGTAATCCCAAGATTTCTGGCATAATTTTGACCACAGTTGAAAGATTCTCTATCAATAGCGAAAACAACAGCGTGCTTATCTACAGTATTTAATGTAAAACTTATATTTTCATTAACCCCGTCACCCTGTGGGCCGTTCTTATCTTTTCTTCCAATCATGGAGCCTTGCAGAGCATAACTTTCTACAATAGCAATACCACCTTGATTGCAGGAAGGATTTCCTCCATTTCCATCAATGGTTCGTGAAGTATCGGCCTCATATACTCCGCTGCTGGGATTGGATGATTTCATGGCATTGCTGTCCTTAGAGCAGATACCATAAGCTTTCGGGACAAATAACGTCTGGTCATTATTGCAGGATAGTGTTGCCGATTTATTATTCTGGATAAGAGCACCTTTGCCACCGCCCTCACAGCCACATCGGATTTTAAGAGTTTTAGGTGTATCACCTACCACAAAAGGCTGATTATTACCGCCTGTTCCATAAGTAGCAGATATTGTTGGTGCCACATCAATCGGTCCCGTAAAGCGAGTATCTCTTCCGTGATTATCAAATACCGCCGCATCCACAACACAAGGTGGGTGATGAGCCTCAGCTCGAAGAGTGCAAGTGACATCTTCCGTGATATCCATCCGATTGCCACCTTGGTCATTTAAGATCACACTGCTTGTGCCTGTTTCTCTAATGCCGTTTTCAAAACAACCGGCAGTTCCTTGCCACGAGCGGAAGCTCTCCTTAGAATACCCAGACAAGCCTTCTGACTTAAATAGTATTTCTCCGGCACTCCCACCTGCAAAATCTGCGACAAGGAAGATGCGTTTTCTTCGTTGGGGAACTCCCCAGTATTGAGCGTCAAGTACTCGCCAGGCAATGGAGAAATCATCTCCCATGACATTTCCTGCTTGCCTCCATTTATCAGCTTTAGGAACTGATAAGGTTTCATCTTTGATGTGACAGATGCTTTCAAGGACACATCTGAAGTCCTCTCCTTTGTTTGAGGAGAAAGCACCCGGCACGTTTTCCCAGACGATGTATCTTGGATATTTACCATCTGTTGCACACCTCATTTCTTTTACAATTCGAATGGCATCATAAAAAAGACTTGAACGCTCTCCGTCCAAGCCATCACGCTTACCCGCCACAGACATATCCTGACAAGGTGAGCCAAATGTAATTATATCAACCGGTTCTATATTGCTGCCATCCAGGCAAGAGACATCACCGTAGTGTTTCATAAAAGGCAGCCTTTTTGTTGTAACCCGTAAAGGAAACGGCTCAATTTCGGATGCCCATAACGGCTCGATGCCACAAAGCAAACCGCCCAAGGGAAAACCGCCACTGCCATCGAAAAGCGAGCCGAGGGTTAGTTTAGGCCTCATCTGCACTCACCTCCGGCAGATCACTATATCTGATTTCAGATCCATCTCTCAAAAGAAATACACCATCGGGGTTTCCGACTTGCTCAATATATCTCTTCACAATGACGTCGCAGTATTTTTCATCCAGTTCGATGGTATAGCATATCCTGTCCGTTTGCTCACAAGCGATAAGGGTAGAACCACTTCCGCCGAATGGATCGAGTACAATACAATTAGACAAACTGCTATTTAAAATTGGATACGCTACCAATGCTACCGGTTTCATTGTCGGATGGTCAGCATTTTTCTTTGGCTTTTCAAATTCCCATATAGTGGTCTGCTTTCTATCGGCATACCAGTTGTGCTTGCCGGACTTCTTCCAACCAAAAAGAACAGGCTCATGCTGCCATTGATAAGGGGAGCGGCCAAGAACAAGCGACTGCTTTTTCCATATGCAAGTACCGGAAAGATAGAAACCAGCATCTGAGAATGCCTTTCTGAAATTCAAACCTTCAGTATCCGCATGAAATACATAAATAGAAGCATCCTTCGCCATTGCTACTTCAGTGTTTTGAAAAGCTGAGAGCAGGAATGTATAGAACGCTTCATTGCCCAAGTTATCGTTTTTGATTTTGCCCGCTGATCCTTCATAGTTGACGTTGTACGGAGGGTCGGTTACAACAAGGTTTGCAAGTTTGCCATCCATTAGAAGATTGAAAGTGTCAGTCTTAGTGGAATCACCGCAAACAAGCCTGTGCTGTCCGAGCCTCCAAACATCACCTTGCTTGGTGACTGCAGGCTTTTGCAGTTCTGCATCTACATCGAAGTCATCTTCATGAATGCCATCCTTAAGCGAATCCTTAAACAACGCATCCAGTTCAGCAGGCTCAAATCCGGTAAGGGAAACATCAAAGTCGGCTCCTTGCAGGTCAGCAATTAAAAGCATCAATTTGTCTTTATCCCAGTCACCGCTTATTTTATTAAGGGCGATATTGAGTGCCTTTTCTTTTTCCTCGTTCATCTCGATAACCACACACTCAACTTCAGTGATACCCATATCAAGTAGCACCTTCAAACGCTGATGTCCACCGACAACATGAGATGTGGTTTTATTCCATATAACGGGTTCAACATAACCGAATTGTTCGATGGAGCGTTTTAGCTTTTCGTATTCCGGGTCACCTGGTTTCAAGTCTTTACGAGGATTATAGTCGGCTGGAATCAATAGCTCAGTTTTCAATTTTTCTATCTGCATATAATTCAGCCGCCTTTCTCAAATTTGTGTACATATTGACATTCTCCCAGGGGAACAGACTGGAGTTAAAATGTCCGTAAACCGCTGTATCGGAATAGACGGCATTTCTTAAGTGTAGTTTTTCAATGATTGCAGCAGGTCTGAGGTTAAACACTTCCTGCACAATATTAGAAAGCTGATCATCTGTGATCTTACCTGTACCAAAGGAAGTCACATCAACAGCCACAGGGTTTGCCTTTCCTATGGCATAAGAAAGAGCGACCTCACATTTTTCTGCAAGACCGCTCCAAACAATATTCTTCGCAATATACCGTGCCATGTAGGCACCACTTCGGTCAACCTTAGTCGGGTCCTTGCCACAAAGGGCACCTCCGCCGTGGGATGCAAGGCCACCATAGGTATCGACCATGATTTTTCTGCCAGTCAATCCTGTGTCGGCAGCAGGACCACCCTCGACAAATCTTCCGGAGGGGTTAATAAGAATTTCGGTACCATTATCAAATGGAAAATCTTCAAAGCACTGCCAAAGTACATTATTTCGGATATCCGAACTCAGTTCTTCCTGGGTTTTGTCTTTATCATGCTGGACTGAAACTACAATCGTTTTTACACGTCTTGGCTTACCGTCCTCATATTCCACAGTAACCTGCGCTTTGCCATCCGGTAGAATTCCTTTAATGAGTTTTCCTTTACGGCAATCATCAATACGCTTTACGATACGATGAGAAAGCACAACTGGGAGGGGAAGGTTCTTATTGGTTTCGTTTGTTGCATAACCGTAAACCGTACCTTGATCACCGGCTCCTATTGAACCATACGGGTCAGTAATACCATTTCGCACTTCAAGTGCAGTATCTACACCCGCTGCAATATCAGCACTTTGCTGATGTACGAACACAAATACTGTGAACTTCCAGGGATTATATCCGACCTCTCGAAGTACATTTTTTGCGATGAAACGGATATCCACTTTACCGCTGCAGGTGATTTCGCCCGCCACGATAATTTTTCCTTTAGTAGCCATGACCTCACAGGCCACACGAGAAGCTTTATCTTTACGCATACAAGCATCCAGAATATTATCAGCAATGAGGTCACAAAGCTTATCCGGATGCCCAGCACAAACACTTTCTGCTGTTTTATAAGTAATCATATTTTTCTCCTATCTTATTTATTTTCCTCGCCTTGCTGTGAGCAGACGCTCCATTACATCGTCCTGTGGATTAGTGCCGCTATATTCACCGGTGCAGTTTTCTTTGACGATCTGGAATATCTCCATCCACAACCGGTTTGTTTGGTTCATGTAATTTTGACCCATCGCCACATAAGGACTTTGAATGGCATTACCCGTAGTTGGGTGTTTTGCTAAAAAGCCATATTCAGTTACCGCTTCCTCACATTGAATCCAACGTGCCACGCTCATGGCATATCGCTCCAATAGCTGTGGCGAGACGAGAACGGCACACCCACGTTCATTTAACCACTGCCATGTATTTCTGTATATTTCACCTGCAACCAGAGCCTTGCCATCTTTTTGTATAGCTTCAAGCATTTTATTTGGCTCGGGCATCTCAAGGCCTTTAAGGTCTGCAGTATCATTAAATTCCATCACGGTCAGTTTCCTGCCTCCCGGATTGCCTTCGGCGATTTTGTCAGCCAGTGGTTTCTTTTTTGCACCTGCACCAACACGAGCGCCACCTCGATTTGTACCGTCTTTTGCCATATAATCACCTCACTTTGCAGGGCCCAGGCTATTCCCTCGTTTGAAACCGCATTTTTTCACACGAAGCCCCACGCCGCTGTCCGCTTTAAAAAGTTTTAGAGATTTTACCGCCCCCACCGGTCACCGCTTTCGACAGTGATTCGAGAGTGACAGGATTTACAAAGAGCCATGAGATTACTCTTCTCATTACCTCCGCCTTTGGATAAGGGGAGGATGTGGTGTACCTCTTCGGCTGGAGTGAGACTGCCTTGTTTCTCGCACTCCTCACAAAGAGGATGCGATTTGATGTAGCGGTCACGAATGCGTTTCCAAGCACGACCGTATCTTTTATTGGAGAAAGGGTCACGTTCATACTGGTTGTAATGTTTGTCCATTGCCTTTTGATGCTCGGCACAGTATTGCTCACGTTCAGCAAGCCGACCGCAGCCGGGATAAGCACAAGGACGCTTTGGTTTATAGGGCATCATTTCACCTCGCTTTTGGGCATAGAAAAAGCCCTGCAGGGCGAACCCACAAGGCTTGGAATCTATTTTGCTGATTATATAATAACATAGATGCAATAGTGGTATCTTGTTGCAAAGTGTTGCAGAATGTGCAAACTATATTTTAATAGGATTTTCAGGAAGAGTTACATGGTTAAGTGCTGCATTGTGCCACCTATAAACTGTTGTTCTATCGGCATTGAGTTCATCACCGATTTGCTCCCAGGTGAAGTTATGCACATACCGATAGCGTAAGACCATGCGTTCATCCGTGTCTGCAACCTCGTTTATAACACACCTTATCTGCTCTTTGAGTGCTACAAGGTTATCCACCTCAGCATTTATTTTACTTTCTAAATCTATAATCCGCTCTAAACATCTTACAAACTTTGCATCTGTACTTCGTGAAGTTTGCACCTTCTCATCCCAGCTTGGTGATGATACACTTGTTGCCATTTCTCTAAGGCACTCCATTTCCTCAATGTCAGATTGTATTCTTTTATCAAGCCGATATGCTTGGTGTAAATATTCCTTTACTTTCATCCTTTACTTACCTCCAATCTTAAATTTTTGATTAGGAAATTCCCATCAACAGAGGTAAGTTCTCTATACCAATCAGAATGGAAGAACCTCTCCACCTCGGATATCATGTCCTTCGCAGAATCATAGCGGCGACGTTTTTTCAGTTTCTTTAGTGCATCCCTATAATCCTTGACAGCTTGCAGGATAATAGCATTTGCAAGTTGCTCATAAGGGTCGGTCATCGCAACACCTCCAATTTTGCTTTTACAGCTTCAATTAAAGAGGCTTGTGTTTTTTCTTTTCTTGTAAGTGCGGCCATAACATCTTCATCTATGGTGTCTTTGGCAATAATGTGGTGAATCACAACCGTTTCATTTTGACCTTGCCTATAAAGGCGGGCATTGGTTTGCTGATACAACTCTAAAGACCAGGTAAGTCCAAACCATATAAGGGTAGAACCGCCACTTTGAAGATTGAGACCGTGTCCTGCACTTGCCGGGTGAATAACAGCGATAGGGATACTGCCGTTATTCCAATCTTCAATATCCTTCGATGTCTTTATCTGCCTAACGGGAAATCTCTTCTGGATTCGCTCCAGGTCATGCTTATACCAGTAGGCAACAAGCACCGGTTTTCCGTTTGCTCCTTCAATCAAGTCCTCCAGTGCATCAAGCTTTCTGTCATGAATCAAATGCGCCTTGTTTTTATCATCATAGACGGCACCGTTGGCCATCTGCAGGAGTTTGCCGGAAAGCACTGCAGCATTTACTGCATCGATTTCCTCGTTACCTAAATTTGCAACCATCTCATCTCGGAAATCCGAATAAATGCTCCATTCTTTTTCACTGAGATAAACAGGTACTTCATTTATGACGCATTCAGGCATTTTAAGATAATCATCAGACTTCATGGATATCGTAATATCAGATATTTGGCTGTATATCTTTTCTTCAGCACCCGGTAGTGGCTTATATGAAAAGATAATCTCAGCATTTCGCTTATCTGGTACAAAGTAGGCGCTACGGTAGTGGGTTATGTACCTTCCAAGTCTTTGACCTAAATCAAGGACACGAAACTCTGCCCATAAATCCATAAGTCCGTTACTTGAAGGTGTTCCCGTCAAACCTACAATTCTTCTTACAGATGGTCTTACTTTCAGAAGGCTTTTAAATCGCTTTGCACCATAGGACTTAAAAGAAGATAACTCATCGATGACAACCATATCGAAGTCAAAGGGAATACCGCTTTTGTTGACAAGCCAGTCTACATTTTCACGATTAATGATATAAATGGTGGCTCTTTTCAAAAGGGCATTGATTCTATCTTTTTCCGTTCCTACAGCCACAGAGTAAGATAAGCCTTTGAGGTGATTCCACTTTTTTATTTCCGCAGGCCATGTTTGAGATGCAACTCTTAATGGCGCAATCACAAGAACCTTTCTTATTTCAAATTTATCAAGACATAGGTCAAACAATGCAGTAAGAGTGATTGCCGTTTTTCCTAACCTAAGCCCATATCAAGGAATATTGCAGATATTGGCTTGCTCTCGATAAAATCAATTGTATACTGCTGATAATCATGTGGTATGAACTTCATTCGGCATCACCTCCCATCGTTCGTAACACTTCATCAATCTGCTCTACGCTATCAATGCAGTAAACTGAAAAACCTAACGCTTCCAGTTGTCTTTTTCGCCTTACTTGCAGAGGACGCATCATTTTGCCCGGTGCTTTTAATTCAATAAATGCGATTCTACCCATAGGAAGTAGCACAAGGCGGTCTGGCATACCATTAAATCCTGGACTTACAAACTTCGGGGCAATGCCTCCCATGTTTTTAACTGCTGCTATCAATTTTTGCTCTATATATTTTTCTTGCATAATGTCCTCCATTTCTTATTGGGGAACAACAGGCACAACTTTGAACGATTTTTCCTATATGCGCGCACACACAACATTTCTACTATTACTTTTTTATTTATTACTAAGTAGTAAAAGTCTTGTTCCTGTTATTCCCATTAAGCCGAAGTATCGATATTTGCTACGGTTTTAAGAAAACAACTATAGGAAACAACTAAAGAACAAGGAACTACCTTTACCTTTTTCGCTCGTAACAACGTTGCTTGCCGTAAATCGGAAAATTGCTTGTTCCGTTCTTGTTCCCGGTGTACTTGTTCCAATCACCGATCTTCTTCATAATGCCTGCGATGGCATAAGAGTCTGCAGGTTTCATGGCTGCCGCCTCTTTACCGAAGCATTCGCACCAGATTTCCATATTACAAACAAGGGTACGTTCTACCGTACCAACATGAGATTCTCCACCAAATTCACTACCGTTTAGGAAGTTTCTACGCTCGTAAGCTGACATGGTATCCCAATCCTCCGGCAAAAGCGTATCGAGATAAGTACGGACCAGCCCTTCACGCTCATCACTTTCCATGGCATCATCCTGCTCACTGGTAGCTAAATGCACATCATCACCTTCAAGGTAGAGTTTTTCGCCCTTCTCATAAAGCACCAGTGTTTCTGCCCATATCTGCTCAACATCATAAACAGACATCTGCCAGGCTTTCTTCTTACCGTTACCACTGATACGAACTGGCCAGAACCGTCTGTTGCCCGTAATATCTCGAAGAAATCCACTCTCTGCATTGGTAGAACCTACAATTACACACTGACGGGGATGGCTTTCTACATTGACACCGTAGCTGGCACGGTATTTGTCATCACACCTTGATATAAAGGATTTCACAACTTCCACATCGGTCTTACGCATTCCGGCAAGTTCCCCAAGTTCCAGCATCCAATATCCCTGCAGTTTTTCGGGACCGGCTTTATCCTTCATATCCGTTAGGGTCAAGCTATCAGAAAACCAATCTCCTGCAAGTTTCGCAAAGAAGGTTGATTTGCCGATTCCCTGTGGACCATTAAGGATAAGTACACTATCAAACTTTGTGCCTGGATGATAAATGCGTGCTACCGCAGCAACCATTGTCTTTCTTGTAACGGCTTTTGTATAGGAATTGTCCGTTGCTCCGAAATAATCAACAAGCAGAGTTTCAACTCTGTCAATACCATCCCAATCCGAAAGGTTATCGAGGTATTCTTTTATAGGATGATAGGCTCGCTCTGCTGCCACAGCAAGAATCGCATCTTTCGTCTTAGTTGGGGAGTAGACCCCATATTTATTAGATATATACACTTTTAGGGCGGCATTGTCCGAGTCATTCCACCCTTCCTTCATCTGGCTCCAAGGTAGACCGTTTCTTGCATCAATACCGTCACGATGTTTGTTAAAGGCAAGGGACTGAAGCTCCGGGTCATTTCGGATAATAAGGACGATGTTGTCGAGGGTGTCCTTAATCTTACCTTGTTTATCAAGTTCAAGTGCCGTCTGCCAAGTGTCCTCAGTAAATTCAGCCGTTGCCTGATCCATACGCTCTTTGGCAAACTGAGCCTTTACTTCATCGTCCTTAATAGCAAATTCACACATAGCAACATAGGATGGCAGCTTACTCGGAGATGTAGCCTCCGATGCTCTGTCATCCAAATTGCCAAACTTATGAATACGGACAAGATCAAAAGCATTAAGAAGTCTCCCGCTTGCTGGATCTGTCGCGTGGTGGGAATAAGCAAACTTATCATCATAGATAATGACACCTGCACTTGAGTCAGCCGGCATATAATCATATCTGCCTGTCATTGCTGAAGGTTCATATACATCCTCCAGAAACTTTTCAATCGCATCTGTTACTGAATAGGTACGGCAGAAAGTGCCGACCACACCTTCCTTGGAAAGCGGGTCAGCTTGTTCTTTTAATGAACGTTCTATTACCTCTGATTGCCTTGAGGATACAGGCCAGGTACTTGTGTCATGCCAATCATCATATTTATTAAGAAACACTTCCGGGTCAAGGAGTGAGCCGTCTTTTTCTTCATATATAAACTCACCGTTTCTTGATGTAGATGGCCAATACATCAGTCTTTCCGGTTCATAGGTAGTGTCATCAAAAAGGTCAATGCCTACCTCCTTTGCGACCATACGGCTGACTGCAGCATATTCTTCCTCTCCCACATCGCGGGATAGGGGAATGATCAGCCTAAGCCTTGGATTTTCTGGGGTATGCTTATGGGTAGAATAAATACAGCACTGATATGGAAAGAATGTGCAGAGTTCACCCCATATACCGCTTGTGCCATAGTCCATATCAAGGGTTAGCATGGAGCGTGACAGCACGTTGCCTTTTTTCCGTCTGCCGTCTTTTAAGTGACCACCGACAAAACCGCCGACATCTTTGATTGAATCCTGCCCACCCTTTTTCATCTTTCGGTATTCTTCCACGGTTTCAGTGGTACGCTGTGTGGTCTTAACACGGGAGCAGAAATCCTCCCAACTGATATCACTGTTCTTCCACCTTTTATCCATTCGGCTGTTGCCGTATGCTATCTTCATAGAGCATCTACCTCCTCAAAATTTCTATTGAAATATCTGACCAGCTGTCTGCGTTTTCTTGCCTTTTCAATTTCAATACTCATCCCCCTTGAAATAACATCACCAAGCACCCACACTTCCTGGCATTTACCCATAAGGATGATATCCATGAAAATAGCGAGGTCACGCTCTTTCTCGTTGCTGTCATCCATGAACGGAAATAGAAGGTGTGGGGTCAGTGGGATACATCCACAATTAAAAGCAAATCCTGCAAACTGAGTAGCCTTTAATACATTTTCCTTAACAGCCCCATTAAATGGTGCGCATATATAAACCAAAGGACGGAAGGCGGGTTTTGATACCGCCTTATCCTTTCTTTCAATATTGGTAAGTGCTTGATATGGCACTAAGTCCATGTAGCCTTCAGAGTTTTTCATATCAATTCCCATATCACACCTCCAGCTCAATCTGCGGATAGATACCGTCAGCCTTTAGCTGTTCATAGATAAAGAGCCTGCCTTTTTGCGTCCACTTTGTGTGAACCTTGGTATGTTCAAAACCATTACTGTCCTCATAAACATGGGTATTGGTTCTTGTATAACCTTTGTCTGCGTGTTTCTGATATAAAAGCCAGGTATCACTTTGCTTAAATTGAATGCCCTTGTCATGGAGATACTCATTCATGCGAATGCCGCTCCAGCCATAGTCCTTGGCAATAACAGAGATGTTTACAGCATCCTTACATTTTAGAACCACATCATAATAGGTGGCTTTCGGTTTCATCTCAGCAATCTGCTGCTGTTGTACTGCAACTGCTGCCGTAAGAGCTTTATTTCTTTCACGTTCTTCTTTAAGAGCAGTAAAGGCGGCAATAGCAAGGTCGGGATTTGCAAGTAAATCGTCTGTTGCATAGATACCATGCTTGCGAATAGCGGGGAGTACCTCATTTGTAACCCAACGCTTGAACTTTTTAGCATTTGGCATTTTGCTTGAGAGGATAAGACTGTAAAGACCGGATTCGTTTATAATGATAGTTTCCTTATCCTGCGTTCCATCGAAAAACATTGCTTTCTGCCTGTCCTCTTCATCAACATGGCGGTTTATATCTCGACTACCGTTTTGGTACCCGAGGATATCCGTCACATCCTTACCGACAAAATACGGCTGCCCACCAATAGTTGTAGTACGTACAGAGCCAAACTCTGCATTTCTGTAAATTTGTAATTCCATTAGAATTACCTCCTTATAATTTTTTGGAGGCCTTGACCTCCTACCTGGTAGCCACAGGAGAAGGTCAAATCTGATGATTTTCAAAAAATTCTTTAAGTTTTTTCTCTGAACGCTTTAACTTTTGGCTGATGTTATTTTCGTCAGCATCGATAGAGCGAGCATATTCACGGATTGGTATGCCATCAATGCGTACTGCGATGAACATATCCGCCCAATCTTTCTTTTTACCAAGTGCCTTATGTATCCATTGGCAAATATCTTCATACTCGTAGAGGCGATTACGCTCAACCTCCTGTGAATCATCAGCGATGGTATCCATTACATCCGTTTCATCTTCAGCCTCATCATCTTTACGATAAGGGGTATCTGGTTTACCAAGATGCCTATGAAATCTGCGCCAGTTGTTGTATTCCTTACTGTTCATAAGGTCTAACATTTCCTGTACAGTCTCACAACGCTTTACTTCTGCCTTCTTTTCTGGCTTTGCCTCTGCAAGACGTTGCTCATAGTCGATATCCAGCATGATACTGTAATCATCATCCGGAATATCAATTGTGGTGTAGAACTTGTGGCCGTTTTTGATGTTTTCTTCGTACAAAACTCGAATCTTCATTAAGTATTCCTTTCCGTCCCGGCATTGGGCGGCGGAATACAAAAAGAGCCTGCGGTGAAGATGACCACAGACTCCGCTTGTCCTTAAAATGGGCGCACGAAATCACGGTGGGTGCATCTTCATTCCAAACACAGTCTTTATCACTGTGTTCTGAACTCTTATGCATCCCGCCGTCCTAATGCGCATCTCGGACATTGAGATTTATTTTCTATCGATGTATCTCGGTAGTATCTTTATTGTACGAAATATTTAATAGTAATAAAATTCCAGATAAATACCCATTCATTTCCTGCAATGAATAATGGTTTCATATTGAAAAACATATTATTTCAGTGTATAATAAGGAATAATATGGTCATTAATGAATAGTTTTTATGAGAATCAAAACAGAAAGTAATGGGTTATGTAATTTTTTGAGTGATTATAATTGAAGAAAAGGTAGGAGAACCGGCTTATGGCAGGAAAAATATCGGAAATTTTTTTGAATAATATGTTTGAGTGTGATGGCTATACCTGCCATTGCGAAAAAGATATAGAAAATATGGCCCCAGGAATTCCTCCTAAGACCACACTGAAATTGTATTGTGAGTTGGATAAGCCTCTGCTTTTTTCTTATGCTCCTAGAGCGGGATTAAATCTTACCGGTGTTGCTGGCGGTGTTATAGAGAAAAACATTCTTGGCAAGTTACTGGCTATTCCAGATGGGGATATAGATAAGCATATAGAATTTTTTGAGACATATGGATTTTTACTACCTATACAAAGTAATGAGTATGAATCTATAGATGCCGATGTATTAATTGAAATAGTGAACAGAATCAAGGCTACTTTATACCTTATGAATGCAATCGCAGGTCAGAAAGACTATAAACGCATTTTGATCTACACCGCATATCTACTTTATAAGCCACAAATTACATTAAATCTGTCAGAAGTGGAGTATTCAACTTGCAGGCACAGATTCACGGAATTGATAGAAAACTATAATCTATTCGTGGATTTAAACAGAAACCAAGAAGTCTTTAATAGTGGGAAATTCTCCGTTCCAGATACCATGACAGGTTGCAATAACCCTATTGAAATAGAATTTTTTAATGCTGTCCGCAGCGGTGCTGATACTGACCTTGTCGGAAGTAAAAGTGTGTGGTTTAAACATCTGTTTGCTATGTACACCGGTTTATCGTGCGAAGATGAGAATCTTCGAACAATCATAGATTTCTTTTATCATTACCAAGTAGAGGTAGGAATTTTTAAGGAAATCCATTTTAAAAAAATTACATATTTTGTAGCTCCAACAAGAGACAATTTCACAGATGAAATGAAAACCGCCCTTCTTAAAATTGCGCGTATTGTTATTTCTGAAGAAATCAACCATAACATTGCAGGCATTCATCCAAAATATGAAGCTGATAAACTTGCACCAACATGGCAAGTGAGCAATCTACTCCAAGCCCTTTATTTTTCAATTTTTTATATGAAACCAGGAGTAGAAATTTATAAAGAATGCAAAAATCCAAACTGCAAACGTGACAAGTTCTTTTTGGTTGAAGCAACGCGCACAAATAAGGAGTACTGTTGTGTTCAATGTTCTCGCGCCGCAGCAGCACAACGATTCCGTAATCGAAAGCTTGATAAATAAGACAAAAAAACAAGGCTCTACCAATTAAGGTAGCGCCTTGTTTCATTTTTATATTGATGATGCTGGGACAGGTCCTCTGGTCAAGACCTTTTCAATGCACCCAGCCATTTCTTTTTTCTGTTGGTCTGAAGTACCAATGTAATTATACATGAGATAACGAGTATCAACTACGATACCTTGAATACGTTCATAATTCTTTACATTCGGTTTCCAATCACTAACGGCTTCTCCTATATTGCCGAAGTTGCTATTCAACATGAACAGGTTGTTTTCCTTATTATAAGGCATTATGAAAGCATTATATAGTTTCTCATTGGGCAGGCATCTTGTTTGTTCAATATACTCTCCGTATGTAATTTGCTTATTGATATCCGCACTATTTGGTAGGTGTTCAGGCTTTGGGTCCCAACCATACCGATACAATTTTGCATCAAGCACATAGCACCTATCCCCATAAATCATTATTGTATCCGGTTGAAGAGGTCTTTTCTCTTTATCCCTACCATAATCCAAAAGCCAACGAGTACGAGGAAAGTACTGCTCTTTATCCTCAACACCAAATGCTTTATCTATCATGCGTTCCCATACATTTTCAAAGAAATCTGTGCCAAAGAAGTATTGCTTATCAGAACTTCTTTCATCAATGTAAACGAGCATATCACGCATAGCATTAAACAACTCTTGTTCAACATCATCATTTGTTGCTACAAGCTTTTTATCAAGAATATAAATTGACTCTTTTATACCCGGGTGGGGACCTGGCTTGTCAGGCATAAAAGGAACATACAACCACCCCATCTTCTCAAAAGCCTCATACACACAGAAACGGTGTATCTGAGTAATCTGCTTATTTGCATTTGGGGTTACAGAGCGAACTGTCATGTTCGTAAAAACCAAGGAGCCATTTTTCTGAACTAAAGCCCTCTGCTCTCTTACAGTACGTGGCCAGGATGTTTTGCCTTTGGTATCTGTCCGAAACTGAGGGTCTGTTTCAATATAGTAGCGCCCCATTCTCAGAAAGCTCCTTATTACCTTAAGGTATGCGTGCATTGGAAAGTCCACTGTTCTTGGTGCCTCAAACTTTGAAACTTCAATTACACGGTCTTCTTTCATAAACGCAGCCAAAACTCCAAGTAAGTTATTAATGTCGACACGGAGATCATCATCGTTTGCTGGTAGCTGATATCCTATAGGAAAATAAATAATGGCATCATCTGTGTCCGCTTTAACACCAACAAAACTATCACCATCATCATTTGTATTGACATGGCAACGGTCTCTAATATTCTTTTGTAAGTCCATGGGTAATCACCGCCTCTCTTTACTTGTTTTCAAAATTACTATTGCTGTGCAGTATAGAGAGTATCACGGACAGTCTGTTTGAATATTTTGAAACGATCATGTCCCGTTGAATAAATAAACGTGCGGATAACTTTTTCAAGGTTGTCCATACCATCCGTATCAAAAAGAGCCTCTGGATTAAACTTGAAGGCATCGTCCCACAAATACTTGATTACCTTTTCAGGGAATAAACGATTGTGCATAACTGCCTCTCGAATTTCCTTCAAACGAGATTTCTGCTCAGCTGTGATTGTGCCTAATCGTTCAGAACCAAGTAACGAATTATACTCAACCAGAAGAGTAGCATGACCTTCAGAAGGGAGTGCTCTTGAGTCAAATGTAAGATCATTTTCATGCACGAAATATACACCAAGCCGCTTATCCTCAGCAGATGCCATCTTGGCTTTATTTCCAACGATAATATTATTTACAGTTTCACAGAAGCGTTTCCAAGTAACATCAGTATCTAAAATTTCTGCATCGGCCAGCGATGGACGTACATTGTCAAAGTTATTTTCAATAAGTCTCATCTGCCATCTACGTTGGAAAGCAGTATCAAGTGTGAATACATTCTGGTCAGATGTATTCATTGTGCCAATTATAGAAAGGTTGGAAGGGATACGAACCTTATGTGCCGGATTTCCATAAATAAATTCTGCCATATATTTATGGGTAATACCGTACTCACTCGTTCCTACCAGAAAACCATCATCGCCATCCTGCATCTCAACTTTTCGATCAAGTAGTTGAAATACCTCTCCAAAAATTGCGGGTGCATTACCACGGTTAATTTCCTCAATTATAAGGATGTATTTGCTCATCGGATTGTGATATGCATTAGAAAGAATCGTAGTAAATGGTCCAGGTGTAAATTCGTATGTAACTTGTTTATCTTCATCTACCACAGGCAGAATCTGTCCAACGAAATCTGAATTTGTATAATCCGGATGGAAAACCAAACGATCAACAATGCTATCTTCATTGCAATACTCATGCTCAATAGTCCAACTCTTTCCAGAACCAGGAACACCATATAGAAGTATATTAGTTCCCCCAGGAGTTCTATCAACCTTATCATAGTTGACATTTTCCCTATCATCGTCTATAAGTGGCTCATCACAATCCATATCAATATTATAAATTTTTAGATTACACAAACGAGAACGATACTTTTCAAGAACTTCAGGTGCAACAATTATATGTTTACCACCCGTTGTATCATCATCCTCAGCCAAAAATCCCCATCGTACCAAAATCATGATTGGCTTACAATCTACATATTTAGTTGCCTCTTCACCAAGTGTAAGGTTGCCGCTACTCCTAAATTGCCTTAATTCTGATAACGAATCTGTGTAGTTTCCACCTATATCTTCTAGTTTCCACAACAGATAAGCAAATTCTTTGTAAGTCAGATATCCCAGATCCATACTCGCTCTGATAAAAAGTGCAGGTGGCTCTACATCAGAATCGCTTTCAGGACAACCGAAATTATTTCTACCGAATTTTACAGTTTCAAGTGCATTCATTAAAACCGACTGCACTTTGCCCGTATCCTCTGATTTAATAGCAATGTACATTTCCTTACCCGAACCTGTGATTCTTCTCATAGATTGAGGGTTATTGATGTTTTCCCATTCGGTAAACCCAAAATAGGATGTAATTTGTGCTTTTTTTGTATAGGAAGAAGAGTACTGGTCATCTCCTATCATTGCTTTTAATCTTTCTTTATAGATATCATTGCTTAACCATCCGTCTGCCTCATAATATATTTGTAGAACGGATTCTATTTCGTTCAACAAGGCACTATTTTTAGGCATTACTATTTTCCCCATATTGTATATCCTCCTTATAATTGTACAAGTAAGGCATTCATGATTTCTCGAACAAGTCGAGAAGGGATACCTTCACCAATACACTTGCGTATAAAAGTATCTTTTGCCCATTCTGGTATTGCCCAGTTAACGGGTAGTGACATTACAATTAGCAATTCGTATATTGTCAACACTCGAGCATCAGAGTACAGAATCTCGCCAGAAACATTCTCGTACGGTCTGCCTGGGTGAACGCAAGCTAATGAGGAAATAACACCATTGTTTTGTGTTATTGTTCTACATGGCATATCCCACTTTAAACGTCTATAGTGATTATGATGTGCTTTTACAGGTACTCCATCAGCCTTCTGCGGATAGAACTTTTCGTTATAAATAGCCGATTTACCAGTTGGTGTGTGCATCATCCATTCAACCTGTTTCCAAGAATGAGTTGGCGGATAATGCCATTTCGATACGGCAAGAGCGGCTTCTTTTTTTTCTTCATACTGAGGAAATCTACAGTGTGTTTCATTTAATCCTTCCCTCAAGAAAGGATCAAGAGAAGGTAAATCTCCAATCGCTTCTTTTAAAGTTATTTCCTTTTGTTTATCAGGGAATTCCCAAACATATGGCTGATCTTTTCGTACTAAGAGGAATATGTTACGTTCCCTTAATTGAGGAACACCATAATCTTTTGCCATCACAAGTGTTTCCTTGTTAAAATTGTACTCTTGTCCTAATTCTGACTTTATGTATTCAGGGATTAAAACAATCTTATCTCCATATTTAATTTTTGTTGTAAGCTGCTTTGGAACATTTTCTAATAATACAAATTTGGGCTTTATCCTTTTTATTACATCAATGGCATACGATATAAGTTGATTTCTTGAATCGTATTCTAGCCTTAACCCCGCTTCACTCATTCCCTGGCACGGCGGGGTAGCAATAATGAAATTTACGTTTTGATCTATAGATAATTTGACGATTTTATCCCTAATGGAATCAACTGTTATATCACCACAAATCATATTTGTGTTTTTATAGACATCCTGATAAAATTTTGCTCTATCTACATCTATCTCATTTGCTATGCGAATATCTATCCCTAATTCCTCAAAATAGGCTTCAGCGACACCTACATTTGAAAAAAGAGAAAGACCTCTTAATTTTTCCATAATAACCTCCTATATTAATTTCTCAAAGACCTTTTTTACAAATAAAGGAGGTATTCCCTCTCCAATTATCCTTCTTAAAAAAGCTTCTGAAGTATTTTCTGGTACTGGCCAATCACTTGGGATGCTCATGATTTTCATGAGTTCATACAATGTTAATGCTCTTGCGTCAGAATATATAACATCCCCATTTTCATCAATGTATTCCTCTCTTCCAGGGTGAACATTGTCTTGAGAAGAAATTTTCCTATTATCCATAGTCACTGTATATGCCGGTGTATCCCAATTTTGACGTTTATATGTGTTGCGAAAACCTTTAACGGCTTCTCCATTAGATTTCACCGGGTAAAATACAGGGTTGTCAAAAGCTGTTTTTCCAGAAGGAGTGTGTTGCATAGCTACAACCTGACGCTTTATATGGTGAGGTGGTTTATGCCATTTAGAAATCTGTAATGCTCTATCGCGTCGTTCATAATAATGAGGGAATATTTTTAATAGTTCTTTTTCGTCTACATCTGTAACAAAAGGATCTAACTTGGGCAGATCACCTATTGCATCTCTCATGGTGATTACTTTCTCATCTTTTTCTGGAATAATCCATTCTTTATTTTTAGCTTTGCGCGTCAATAACACAATGGCTCGTTCTCTTGATTGTGGAACAGAATAGTCTTTAGTATCTATAACTGAGCCATTAATTATATAGTCGTTGCCCAACTCGCTTTCGAGAAGTTCAGGAATGAGAATTTTCTTATCCCCAACCTTAATTTCAGTATTAAAAAACATAGGTACATTTTCAATTAGAGCATATTTAGGCTTAATTTCTTTTATAGCATCGATAACTTGACAAACAAGTCTATTTCTTTCATCATCAACAACCTTTTGTCCTACAGTACTCATTCCTTGACAGGGGGGTGTAGCCATAATAATATTTACACCTCTGTCGACAGATTCCCTAACAATTTTATCAAAAATCTCTCTGTTGGTAATATCACCACAGATCATATGTGTTTCTGGGTAAATCTTTGAGTACAGAATTGCTCGTCTTTCTACCAGCTCATTAGCTATAACCACATCAATTCCTATTTCTTTTAAATAAGCCTCAGCAACACCTATATTGGCGAATAAAGACAATAATTTCATGCCACTTTGTCTTTCGGTACAAAGCGTCTCATGAGAATTTACAAACTCAAAATATAATTTCACGGCTTTCTTAATTTGGGAACGCACATCAACAGAGAGTGCCTGGTAGGCTTCAGATTGTTCCAAACGAAATTGATATACCGTGTCATTGAACCAAGGAAGTATATTATCAGCTCTTTTAAATCTTGATACATGATTACTAATGGTTTTTACAGAATAATCTTTGTTTTCTGTAAGCCATAGTTTAAAATTACTTAAATCTATCATGGGGTAGCCTCATTTCATCAAATAAATAGTGCAAATTTAACATAACTAAGTATATCATGTTCCGTTTTCGGCGTCAAGTACTTGACGCCTTTTGTTGAAAATAATTTTTGTTTCTAATTTTTTTGCTACAGCAATTTTGTCAACTTAACCCCATTTTTACAGTAATTTTATCCACTCGCCACATTTTTTACAGTAATTTTATCCACTCGCCACATTTTTTACAGTAATTCCGTCAACTCACAAGGCAAAAAGTAATTTTATCCACACAACCCTACGATTTTTCAATTTTGGATATGTTCTTACAATAAAAAATCCGTGACCTAGAACCCAGCTTGAATATGAGTTCAAAATCACGGAAATCCCTTTATATCAAGCACTATTACACTCTTATTTCTCAACCCTTGACATCAATACAACCGTCTCAACGTGAACCGTCTGCGGAAACATATCCACCGCACATGCTTTTACCACCTTATATCCCCTTGCCTGTAGTAACTCAAGATCACGTACAAGGGAGGTAGGCTTGCAGGAGATATATACAATTCGATCCACTCCAAAATTGATGATTTTATCCAACGCCTTTGGATGTATTCCTTCTCGTGGTGGATCAAGAACAATGATATCCGGTTTATTCTCCTTTAGTTCATCAATTACCTTTAACACATCCCCGGAGATAAACTCACAGTTAGTCAGTCCGTTCATTGCAGCGTTATCTCTGGCTGCTTCGACTGCTTCCTCGACAATCTCCACACCGGTTACTTTGCCTGCAACCGGAGCCAGAAGCTGAGCAATCGTTCCGGTACCGCTGTATAAGTCAAATATATTCTTATCTTTGGTTTCTCCAACGTAATCCCTTGCCTTAGTATAAAGTACTTCCGCTCCTAAGGAATTGGTCTGGAAGAAAGAAAAGATGGATATCTTGAATTTCAGATCCAATAATTCCTCATACAGATACTCTCTTCCATATAAAATTCTCATATGGTCACTCTTAATCACATCTGCCTGACTGTCATTATAGGTATGAAGAATACCGACTATCTCACCCTCTAAGGAGAGTTTTTGAAGCAACCCAACCATGGGTTCAAATACATCTACTTGATGTTCCGGTTCCTGCGAAGAGGTTACGATATTAATCAATATCTCCCCTGTTTTAGCTCCCTTTCTAACCAAAAGATGTCTAAGATATCCTTCGTGGCGTAGCTTACGGTAGTAACCAAGCCCCTGCTCCGAACAATAATCTAATACACAGGTAAGGATTTTATTATAGTCCTTATCCACTATTGCACAATGATTAACCGTAAGGATATCATGAAAGCTACCCTTCTTATGAAGTCCGAGGGCTAAGGGACCGTCCTTATACTCATCCCCAAAGGAAAATTCCATCTTATTACGATAGCCCCATTCCTTAGGGCTTCCCAGTATACCCTCAAAGGTATAATCTTCACATACCTGGTCAAGTAATCGCTTCACCTGGTCTTTCTTCATTGTAAGCTGATCATCATAGGACATAGTCTGATAGCTGCAACCTCCACAACCATCAAAAAAGCTGGTACATTCCTGTCCTCTTGTCTCAAGTGGTGATTTTTCTATAACTTCAAATAATTTGCCTTCCGCCCTTCCGCTACGAATTTTGTTGATTGCAAAACTTACTTTTTGTCCCGGAATACTGTTTTTTACAATAACTTTATCTTCTTCTATCTTAACGATTCCCTTATTCGGAAAATCAACTCTTTCTACTCTTCCTTCATAAATCTGTCCTTTTTTCATATATCAAACTGAGTGTTACGTATTTATGACGATCAGATAATCAAAGAGCATATTAATTACTGCTAGCATCTCATAATTTATCAGGCAACTCCTTCAGATGTCATAATCAAACAGAAACACCCATTCCTCCTTCCAAGTCCTTATTATTAATATGATTAGAGTCCTATTCACCTTATAAGCAAATATAATTCTTAAGGTTTTTATATAGCGCATTCTCTAATTTACCTATATAGGTGCGACACTCTAAATCTACTATTCCATTTATAAGTAAATATGATAGAAATATTTACTTATTCATGTACCGCTACCATTATAAAGTCTCTCCTTGTTTTTGTCTACCTTAGTATTAAAACTATCTTCCACGATTACCTATAAGTATGCTTAAATGACCATAGATATATTAATCCTTATCTGGTGAACCATAGTTATTACCTATTTTTTTATCAATATATCGTTTAATGTAAAAGGACAAAAAAATATATATCCAACGTCGATACATTATCATTATCAACGTTGGATATTGTTATTAGTATTTTATGAAATTGTTAAGTTCTAATTTATTTTGCTGGTAATTATTCATATATATTATTCAATCCTCATAATACATGTAAAATCTACTACTTATTCCGGAGTAACTTTATAAACAGAATATTCAGAAGCATCACGCATATTATCCAAAGTAAATTCTACCGGAATATAGGTATCATCACCTATAAATACTTCACCTGATATATGATAGTATGACATATCAGTCTGTAAATCAGCATGTATTTCTAATACTGTATTTTCTAAATTACCAATATCTCTTGTGTCTCCTGTATCATCCATTCCCTGATATAATGTTATTTTCGTATTCTGCAACAAACCGAATACTGCAAAATTAAGAGGAAAGCCCTCAGGATTATCAACAAAAGGCATATGATCCAGCATCCTATAATTAGAACCATCTTCAGGATATTGAGGAACAATTACGGCTGCATAATCTCCGTAACTAATTTTATCTCCTCTTATTGTTTCAGATTGATATACCGTTAAATCTGGAAATTGGTTCCCACTAGTATTGACATCATAGATAACATTAGTAACAAACCCTAACTCGCTATCATATTTGGTATAATCAATTTCTTGCAACAGCTCCTGTGTACCTTCTGTTAGATTATGACGGGTCAGTGTATAAGTAAATTCAGTTAAATCACCATTTATCTCCCCTATATCCTCGATATCAGCTCCGGGGCCGGCGTATCTGTAATAGGTTACCATGTTTAAAGTATGTATTACAGACACACCATTATACTCATAAATATCCATTGAGGTTTCTTGAATACCTGATCCGCTTGTATCTTTTTGAACTACTAACAATCCATCCTGATAGGATGGGGTATTACCGTTCTTTGCCAATATAATATCTGAATCTATTCTTTCATATACTCCTGTATCAGCACTTATTATTTCCATTTTATTGTACCAGTCAGCACCATAAGTACTTACTAGCAATGCTTCCTCTTTGCCGTCGCCGGTAATATCAAAATGATACATTTCCCAGGTGTCAAAGCTATCTCTTGAAATATCTACGATATTATCTTTCACAAATTCATATATCGCATCTTTATTCCTGATATCAGCAGTACCTTCTTCTTTCACTTCAACGTCTTGATTGGAGGATTGATTATCTACTTGCTTCTTTTCATCCTCAGTGGAGTCGGTAGTCGTCTCTTCTGCTTCCAATTCCTTTTCTAATTCTGCTCTGATTTCATCTCTTAATTCTTCTTCTGTTTTTTTATTCGAACCACATCCTGCAAAGCTTGTAAAAACTAGCCCAATTAATGTCAAAAATAATAGAATCTTTTTCATAACTCCTCCTGAATACTAAAATTTTTGTAAACCATAGAACATCTATTTATACCATATTTGCACATATTTTGCAACAATTCTATATATATCCAGGTTTAGGAGTTGTAGTTTCAATATTTATCCAATTTATAGCTCGAATAAATGCTAACTATACTTCTATTATTTTATTTTCTTAAGAATTAATCATAGCTGTTTTGTTATCAAATTTAACTTCATTAAAAAAGCTAACCAATACATAAACCACGATACCTACTGTCATGGCTCCTGTAAAACCGATTAACATTGAAAGCACAGTTGATAATACAGATCCAATCACCGATGTTATTCCATTGACACCCCACATAACAGGGACTATTTCTTTCTTTCCGCTTTCACCAATTAACTTAATGCCCCTGGGGAATGGCATTCCCATAAAGAACCCTTGTATCATTACCAAGATAACCGCAATTAGAACTCTTGCGATTAAAGCCAGATTTGATGTACTCTCAAAGATAAGGTTAAGTGTCAGTAGTAATATTATGTTAATGAATGCGACCATAGCAGCAGGTAAATAAAAGGCTTTTAATTTATTAAATATTATCTTATGACTAAAGTATCCGCCAATTCCACTTCCAACTAATAGTCCTGCCAGAACAAAGGTAAATGCTAAGGTTGGGTGTCCCAGATATAGAATAAATTTTTGAATAAGTGGTACCTCAATCATCATAAAACCCATACCTAGAAGTCCAAAATACGTCGTTTGTGTGGTCGCTCTATTCTTTATAACAAATGGTGTAAACATAACAAAGCTTCCTATGATTAATATGATTAAAATGAATAATAGAATCCCTGGTACCCCTTTGTAATAATTATAAAAGTATGGTTTATCATCCGTGGCAGGAATTACATTAATTTCAAAACTTTCAATATATTCATTTAATGACATTTGCCCTTGCTTTATTTTTTTGAAGGGACCTTCCTCATATACGTTTGGTACAAATATTGTTAAAATACCATTTTCAGTCGCTAGTTTATTAATTTCATTACTCTCTTCCATACTAAATGGTTTGTTTTTTATGATTACTGTCGGGGAATGAAGCTCAACTCCTCCATGTCTTACCGAGACATTCGATATTAACGCCATATAGTTTGGTATTTCATTCATAGGAATGCCTCTCTCACTCAATGTCTGAAGTGCTGTTGCTATAATCTTACTAAAGTCATTAATACCATGAGCCAAAAATGCTATTTTTCCGTTATTATTTAAGCTGTCTAGATAATCATTCATTGCTTCCATGGTATAAATATAGTTTTCTGATAATGAATATCCCATTCCTTGCGTTGTGTTGGTCATAACAAGTGACATAAATATCAAGTCATACGTTTCCTTTGATTTTCTTACAAAGTTTCTACCATCTTCACCAAATACTTTAACTTCCGGTCTGTTATATATATTTCCATTGAATTCGCTAAAGGCTTTTACAGCATCTATACTGGATGTATTTATTTCAACTGCCGTAATATCTTGACTGCCACCTGCCAGAGCATATAAAACGTCACTACCACCACCGGTTCCGATCAGTAGTGTTTTATTATTTTCCCCAATTGCAAAGGGTAAATAACTGATTTCACTTTTATACTTTTCCAGATTCTCCACATTGCCATCAAACTTATGCATAGGTGCATTGGCTGAACCATCGATGGTTACAACCATCGAATCTTCATCATCATATTTAATCACATCCGTGCGGGAGAACTCATTCCACTTTGTATAAACGATTTCCGGTGACATTCCGTTCCTTTTTAGGTTACCATATGTTTTATGCTCATTTTTTGTAATACCCATGAAGTTTTTTTCAATTGAATAAATATATTGACCGGGTAATAGTAATCCTGTAATCATAATGAAAAGTAATATAAAACCAGCAGTCTTTAATTTCTTAAGCGATGGTAAAATTAAAGCAGGTATGATTACGATAATACTTAACGTTAAAACTGTCCGTATCATTCCTGTTTGATTCAACAGTAATATTATTACCATACTTCCTATACCGGATCCAATCAGGTCTACAAAGTAAAGCTTTCCACTAATATCTGTAAATGAAGTAAATAAGATTGAATATAAAAAACCTCCTATTATAAAAGAAGCAATACCTAAAAAGATATAAATAATCACACTATTCGTAAAGGATAAAAAATAAATCAATAGAAATGAGGATATAAAGCTTAATGATAAAGAGATCGATAGCATACCTATACTATCTTTCCACGCTTCTGTTTTAATAGCATCAAATGCATACCTTTTATTTTTTCTTAATAAGTATGCTATAATACTACCAATACCTAGCCCAAACACTGCTAAAGATGTGATAAGAAAAACATAATGATAAGACAATATAGCTGAATAGATTCTTGTTAAAATTACCTGATATAAAAATAATGATACTGATATAAAGAAAATACTAAGTAATATAAATGTTTTAACCTTTTTTGTTATTACCACAACAAAATCTCCTCTCAACTGATATACTTGCTTAGTAATATACTATAATTATCTGAAGAATTAATGGAGATTAGACAAAAACAGATAAAAAGAATTGTCCTTAGAACATTATCCGCGCCTAAAGTGTTCACGAAGTTATAATTTTCCTTACGCTTGAGTGAACATACTTAGCAGAGGCAATATCCTATTACATAAAAATGGGATTGTTTCTTCATTGCAAGAATCAATCCCATTTTTAGATATCATATTAAAATCTTCTACTTTCTTTTTCGCTAAGCATCATTTCCTTCTGAGTATTTGTTTCTTTACCATGTTTATTTCCCTTAAACATCATAAACATCATACCGCCCATCATTACAGGACATATAAATGGGGCTATAACCCCTAAGATTGCTGCAACTCCCGAATTAATACTAGCAATTAAGGGCAATGCTAATATAATTAAAATAGGTAATCCGCAGCATATTATCATATGAAGTATATGTTTTTTGGGACTATGATTATGGTTATGACATCCTTTTGCATTGTTATCTGTAACATCTGTGTTATCCGTATTTTCCGTATTCATAAGAAACCTCCTAATTTAAAAACTTATTTCCGAACTATATTATAAGGCTTCTATGTGAAGATATAATGGAGAATTGTCCTTCTATCTATACTTTCTTTCTGCATGTAATTCTGATAATTGCATATCTTATGAAATAACTCGAGGAAACGATAAAACAAATCTACTACCTTGATTAATTTCCGATACAACAGAAATTGTTCCATGAATACTTTTCATATTCTCTTTCGCTATATAAAGCCCCAAGCCATCTCCTGATTGCCCCATTGATTTTTCATTTTTATAATATGCATTAAAAATCTTGTCCAAATCTTGTTTACTAATTCCTGATCCATTGTCTTCAATAACTAAGACAATATTATCCTGATTTATCTGGTAAGATACCAATACTTTTCCCTTTGAGTTAGTAAATTTATAAGCATTGGTCAGGATATTATAAACCGTTTGACTTAAGCGATATTTATCTGTTTTAAGCATTACTTTTTCTTTCGCATTTACTTTCAGTTCAATATTTTTCTTTTCAAACTGTGCTTTGAGACCATTCATAATCTGTCTAATCAGCTGGCTCAGCTCAAATTCTTCAATTGTCAATGAGTTTTCGATTTTTTCTGCATCGATCATATTACTCATGTTGGTAATAATCGCTGTGATATTATCGATCTGATTTTCACATATTTTTATTTCTTCCGGAACAAATTCGATAATCCCATCTTCAATTCCTTCCAGATGAGTTCTTAATATCGTAAGCGGTGTTCTGGTCTGGTGTACCAATTCATCAATCAGGGTTTTCCTGCTTTTATGTCTGATTTTTAACCTTGACTGGAGTGATTTCAAACTCTGTTGTATAACATTAATTTCTTTAACCTTTGAATAACGTACCGGTATATCCTCTCCGATATCAAGATTTTGTGCTATTTCTGAAGTATGAATCAAATCTCTGCTCATTTTACGACTGACTAAAATCCCTATCACAATTGCCACAGTAAGTACAATACCTATAGATATAATACTGTTTTTTATGAGTGAGGATTGAAACATCCAAATAGCAACAGAATTTTCAGCAGAGCTATATTTTGTTATATTAACCTGACCAATTACTCTGCCGTTATCCGTTATTTTGGAGTAATCTACTTCTTCAAACCTGCTATCCATCATTCTACCCATCATATGGTTCATCATCCCATGCATTGTAGAATTACCAATATAAGATCTTACATCAGCACTGACATCAGATATCAGATTTCCATCTATATCATAGACTTTAATCCGGGTAATGGGGTCAACCAAATGAGTCTCTAAATCAACCGATATTTGACGTGGGGAATAGCTGTCAATCTTTAACGAATTAGATAAGTATTCAATAATTTGATTAAAATGTTGGTTGTAATTGTCTTTTATATAATCTTTAAAATACCTATTTGTCAACGTACTTAATACCAGAGTATTAATGATAACAGATATGATTGCTATTAAAATTAATACGATAAGCCACTGTCTTTTTACTGTCACCCCTCATCACCCCCAAATATATAACCTGCTCCATATTTTGTTATAAGAATTTTAGGGTTTTTAGGATCGTCTTCTATCTTTTGACGGATTCTCTTTATAAAACTATCTATGTTTCTGTCATAGCCTTCATAATCGTTACCATAGGCCAGTTCAATTAATTGTTCCCTGGTGAGAACCTGTCCTTTATTCTTAAATAAAACAAACAACAGCTTATATTCAGCTGCGGTCAGCGCTATCTGATTGTCATTTTTTATAAGCTTCATACTCTTTGTATATAGTTTCAAATTTTTGAAACTATATATGATTTCGTCAGCTTCTTGGTAAACGCGTTTTAGGAATACTTGAATCCGCTTCATCAATTCTCTGGGACTAAATGGCTTGATTACATAATCATCTGCTCCGATTTCAAATCCTTTTAAGCGGTCAACTTCATCCTGTTTTGCTGTTAACATAATTACAGGCACATCGGAAGTTTTTCTAATTTCCTTCAAAACTTCATATCCGTTAATACCCGGCATCATAATATCAAGAAGAATAAGGTGAAATTCCCGGTCACCAAATAACTCCAGAGCTTCAAACCCATGATTGGCTACAGCTACACCATAGCCCTCCTTCGCGATATATTTTTTTAAAACATCGCTTATTTCTTTTTGGTCTTCCACGACTAAAATTTGATAAACCATTCCCTTAACCTCGTCCTTTGACTTCTATCTTTACTCGCTATAGTAAGATAAATCAGTTATCTAATAACTAACGTTCTATTACGCTTTTTCTTCTGAGATATTCATCCTCTGTAATATCTCCCTTAACATATAGTAATTTAAGGTTTTCCAAAGTTTCTGAAGATGCCCTCTTCTTCTTATTATTATGAACGAAAAGATAGAAAAGTAAAGCAATTATTATTAATAAGCCTACTCCAATCGTAATGCCCCATCCATTATTGAAGAATCCAAAACCGGAGCAAAAACCATTGCCATAACTATCATTGAAATATCGATACATCATAGGAATACCTCCTTATCATCTAATTGTTTTTTTCATTCTTATAAATGTCTCTTCATCTATTTCACCGTTTACATAACGCATTTTTAATACGTCCACTGCCGAAGTATCCTGTCTTCGTGTTATATTTATTCTTTCATTGTCATTAAATATATAATACAGGATTATAATTAATAAAATCCAAAAGAATATCATCATATAGATACCTCCTTATCATAAGGGTGATTTAATATTACCGAAAGCATCCAGCTCCACCACCCATAGCATTGTGCATTGAAATCATATCTTCTTTATCAATTCTCTCCATCATTGACGCCATATTACCATATCCGTATTCCCTCATAAGATCAATCATCTTTTGATAATCTTCATCGGATAGATTGTTCATAAAATCATCCATTGCAGAATAATTACCGTCCTTAATCTCCTTAGCTAATTCGCCATATCCATATTGCTCCATCATATCATACATGGAATTAACTGAGGGCCGATAATTTTGTCTCTGACTCCCCCTTTCCCTAGCAAAGGCAATTGTTGTTGTACCTAGGGCAAGCACTAATGCGGCTCCAATTATCAGTTTTCTTAACATCATATTATTAACCTCCTTTTTTAATAAAGTTGTTTTGTTACTATAGTCTTATTGTACAAGACGATTATGGCTGAAATATGGATAAGTGAATATAAAACCTCCCAATTGATACAATAGGAAAGTAATCAATTGGGAGGAAGCTTTGAATGATAGTTTGTTCCATACAGCTCTGCGCCATATTCGCTATTTTATCATCCAGAAAAACCATGTGACCGATATCTTAATTTTTTTTGGTACCTCACACCTATAAGAGTTTTGTTAATTCTATCATCCACCTCACAGGACTAATAGTACTTAATATCTGTAAGAGTTTTGGCATACTCTCGATTGCAACAAAGGCTCCCCCCAGAAGAGATAATACTGCTGCCAGAGAAGATGCCGTTATATTCGCCTGTACTTCACTCTTACTAAATAAACTGACTAAAATAGAGAAAACAACTGAAATCAAAGCCACGGCTACAGCCATTATTATTGAGGCCATAAAGTTGAGTCTAAAACCACTTTGTACAAGGGATAATATAAGAATGCTTGCACTAATCTGAATAAAGGTAATAATGAAATTATATAATCCATACCCTATTACATAACCACCGGACTTTATACTTGCAAATCGGTACCTGGTATAGGTTCCGTTATTACGATCTAAGATCATAGGGGCAGCATGGATGGTAGATATAATCATAAATAATGTGATTAACAAGGCAACAGACCTTTGTGTCGCAGTCAGTGTTTTCTGAGACAGGCCACTAAGATTTATCTCTTTATGATTTCTAATCGCCTCCTGTATTGAGGTATGAAGCAGTGCTTTTTTGCTCTCATTTTGAAAGGAAAGAAGTTCAAAATTCTCCGGTGCATCACTCTCCCGATAATCCATCACTACATGATATTTTCCTGATATCAAATCAGTATTTAAGGAAGCCTCTTTAACATCTTCGATTTTCATACCCTTTGATATCTCAATAATAGGGTATACTTTTTCATTTAGAGTTTCTTTTATATTCGGATTGCCAACCAGTATTCCTATTCGAAAGGAAGGCCCTCCTAGCTTAATGGATCCGGCAATTAGACATAGGATTACCGGTAACAAAAAGGTGATCCCGAACAGTAATTTATGATGTAAGCTTCTTCTTAGATTATTTTTCATAACCAGGTAAATCCCCATGGATAAATTCCTCCTTTCGAAACCGAACGATTGCCAGTAAGGTAAAACCAGTGCCAATGAGTATTAATATAAGGCTAATCTTATATAAGTAATCTCTATCACCGTCATAAAGGTAGCGAAACATACTCTGATTAATCCAGGTTAAGGGTGAAAGTTTAAGCAATAATTCCAGCTTGTCATTCATAGTCCCAATGGGATAAAATGCACCACCAAGAATAGCTGCCGCACACAAGGGAAGATTGATAATATTCTTAATGACTATAAAATTCTTCATCCCAAGTCCGATAAACATACCTATAGCACAAAAACAGTATGCCTCGGCTGTTAATAAAAATATAATTGCCCAAAACTCACCGTATATCGGCAATTGAAAAACCAGTTTAACAAACAGTAATACAATGATATTACATACACTGATAATAACTGTACAAGATAGAAGCTTCGAAAGTACAATCTGTGTTTTAAATATTGGTGCATATAGAAATCTCATTGCAGTTTTTTTATAAGCCTCTTCCTTTCCTACATAAGCTGCGGTTATCATAGCCATAGCGATACAAAACGGTAAGATAACCAAAGAATAATAGTGATAGCTTGTAAACTCCTTCCCATAACTGCCGGCCAATAGATACCCCAGTAACAAGGTCAGAAGAATTGGAAAGATAATATTGTATCCGATTAAAAATCCATCCTTATACCGACGCTTCATATCATAACTTAATAATACGCCTAACTCTCTCATAGCATTAAGCCTCCTGATCCCTAAGATCTGTTCCGGTTAAATGAAGAAATATCTCCTCCAGTGAGGTAAATCCCTGCTGTCTATATTTTTCTTTTAAACGCTCTTTTTCCATGTCCTCAACAATGATACCGTGATCCATGATGACGATCCGGTTACAGATTGCATCTATTTCCTCCATATAATGAGATACATAGACAATTGTAGTTCCCCGCTTATTTAACGTTTTTATCGTCTCCAGTATATGATTTCTGGATTGAGGATCTATGCCAACTGTGGGTTCATCCATGATAAGCAGCTTGGGGGAATGGGCGATAGAACAAGCAATATTCAATCTCCGTTTCATGCCACCGGAGAATTTAGACGGTATTTCTTTTCTTCTATCCCATAGACCGACAAACTCTAAGGCCTCCTTAACTCTGTTCTTTAGTTCCTGCCCTTTGTAACCATAGAGGGAGCAGAAAAATCTTACGTTATCATATGCACTAAGGTCATCATAAATTGAGATATCCTGAGGGACGACACCTAAGGCTTTCTTAAACACCTTCATTTTATCTTCCGTCTTCTCTCCGTTAAAATAAATCTCTCCGTCATCCCTCTGTTCTACATCAATAATCATTTTTACAGTAGTGCTTTTTCCTGCCCCGTTAGGACCAAGAAAACCAAGAATTTCTCCTTCTAAAACGGTAAGTGTAAGCTTTTCAACAACCTTTTTGTCACTAAAAGACTTCGATAAATCTTTAACCTCCAATAAAGCACTCATATAAACTCTCCTTTACTATATTCCATGTTGTTTATCCAACATTGGATATCGTGATATATATAATGTTTTCCTCCTCTTTTTTCTAAATATTATTCTGATACTTATATAACCTTCATTTATCTTCATAGAGTATCAACATAGACACCCCCTGAATGCTTAAATACTCGTATCACATATTATATCTTCGAAACGATAAGGAAGGAAAACACTAATTCTGTTCCATTAAAATCTCTGTTTGACTTTATAAAATCTAAATACTTTAATCGTAACATTGAATACAGGTCACCGTTTCTATAATCATTCTTCTAACCTTTTTTTACATGGTTTTGTAATTCCTTAATTATTTTATCTAAGTTGGCGACTGCATTTTGGGGATCCTTAAGGATCTCATTCTTAAGCTTTAGCGCATACTGAAGCTTCTCTTCATCACCGGCTCCTGTAGTCCCCTCTTCCATCCAATCAAAATCAAAACTTTTTATGATCTGTTCAGTATCCTTGCTATTTTTGATATATATGTCTAGATGTTCTAATAGCTCTTGATGCCATAATATCTGACTGTCTATATTCTGTATTGTCATCTCAAAACTAATCCTGGAAAGAGCAAGGGTAGTTTCATCCACCTTAACTGCATACCATCTTTCCCAAAATTCCTTTTGCTCCATCAGTTTATTAATATGGTTACTTACTATCTTTATAATTTCATCCTTACTAAGTGTACTTAACATAGGATCTGTAAAAAACTTAATGGAACCGATAGTTGAAATCGGCTTATCTAGCTCCTGTGCCATCTCTTTATGAAGTTCTGTTTTTCCATTATCTGTAATTGTATATATTTTTCGAACTCTCGATCCGGTTCTCTCCTCCCGCAATACCTGAATATATTTTTCCTTCTCTAATTTCGTCAAAGCGTAATAGATGGAGCCCGACTGTATCTTTGCCCATTGTTCCGTTCCCGATATCTGAAGGAACTTCTGTATCTCATATCCATGGGTTGGTTTCATATTAAGATAATATAGAATAAATGCCCGGATCATTTTTTTCACCTCTCATAAATCAATATCCAACGTTTAGTATATTTTATACCCAACGTTGGATATTGTCAACAGGTCTTTTATCACTTTGTGATTTTTTTCTATTATTTAACATATAGTCGTATTAAACTCTATAATCTAATCCTATATCTTATCTATTTGAAACCTATTTTGATCTGGCTTAATAATTAAAGCTGTCTGTAATTGAACCATATTGAAGGATATGTCCTTCCATTTGTTTAACTCTTTTTTCCTTTTTAAATCAATATTTTCATTCATTGTTAAAAGTATCTCTAAAAAAAGCTATCCAAAACAGTATTATGAAGTATAGTTGATATAGAGATCACAATAATTATATCTGAATATAAAATAATATAAAAGACATACTTTTAGAGTAGGATAACAATATAACATAAGTCATTAGGAGGATGTTATGAAAGACAGTAATAAAATGAGAAGCACGAAAAATCATAAAAGGGAAGATGGAAAATTTCATTCAAAACATGTAAATCATGATCCTCAAGCAGAAAGTGCTCGAGCTGTATTTGGACTGAAAGACGATAATCCCAAAAACAAAAGCAGCCATTCCAGCAGATAGTATTGTATTTTAAAAAGTATCTGTGAATTTATGCGTGCATTCAAATTCGGTAAAAAAGCCAGAGGATATACTAGCTACAATTATTTCATCCTATTACAAACACCCTTCAGTCTGCGGCAATCACTTAAATGTACAATCTGATGCCTGGTAATCGGCATAAAGAAAATACCTGCTACATTTTTCTTACCCCAAAAATCTAATAGCCCGGCTGAAACAGGGTGATTTGTAACCCCTCCCTCTTCTAAGATACGATTAAGACCATCTTTGGTAACTTTTCGCTTCATATCTTCCGGTTGTAGCGCATCAATGATTGATTTTGTTCTTATTCCAACTGCATTACGATATTCGAACAATGCTTCTCTATTAATTTCACAACTCAGGCTAATAATTTCATCATCTGTCATCGCATTACCGGTATCCGTAACTTTAATATTTAATCTTTTTAACCAATTTTCATTTAGAACCTGGCTTTGGTTTTTAATTAGACAATTTGAAGTTAAGTCTTCTATTCTTGAGATGTGCCAGACATGCCAAGCTACTGTGTCATCCTTTATTGAAGGCATGGTGCGAAATGCTTTGTCACTTAAATCCTGCCAAATCTCATCCATGAAGTTAATTGTATTTCTTTGATATACCTCTGATGCATGTACGATAGAATGCATTTGATAAAGAAGTTCTTTCACTTCATTAAATCTTTCTTTCTTAAGTATAGTTTCTTTTAATTTTTTCTGAAGGGGATTCCAGTCTTTACTTACTTCAAACATAATATACAATTATTGTCCATTCTAATGAATCGGATCTTTTCTCCTCTCTATATTTTAACATGTGCTTCTTTTTATATTATATAAATATAGGTAATACTGGCAAATACATAACTCAAAATGTAATAACATAAATTTTCAAATTAGTACAACGTTACTCGTTACTCATTACAATTATTTTACACCATATAATAATGCATTTTTGTCATATAGGACGCAATCTCATACGACAAAAAAGTGATAAACAAAATGAATATCCCAAAAGTTCCATTTTCTATCCCTTATATACACACTTTGTTTCTTCCCGTTCTTTTTGCCTCATAAAGCTTTAAATCAGCTGTTTCTTTTAACTTTGATATTTCGCTTAAGGTTTCAGGATATACAGCCAGTCCAATGGAGATTGTTATTTTAATCTTCTTCCCATCCTTATTATAAAATTTGTGGGTCATCACAGTTTTCCTTAACGTTTCTGCCTTATCGTATGCTTCTTCCCTACTTGTATTTTGCAATATAATCGCAAACTCTTCTCCACCAATTCTTGATATGAGACTATATTCCTTACGATAGCTTCTAAGTAATCTACCAAGTTGTTTTAATACAAGGTCTCCTGTTTCATGGCCATAAGTATCATTTACATGTTTAAAATGATCAATATCTATAATCATTAGGGTTAATTTTCTGTGATTTAAGTTAGTTTCCTGCTTAATCTCACTAAACTTCCTACTAAATGATCTTGTATTATTTAGACCTGTTAAATAGTCATAGGTCGATTCCTTCTTCAGATTTTTTAAAACTTTATGAGAAGCAACAAGATAAAGAACTAGATAATATACGCCAATACCAATCATAATGGAAGCAATCCAAGTGACTAATACGACTTTAAGAGCAGCCTCCTTATCCTCTATAACAAAAAAGTAAATGATACTTCGGATGATTAGACTGTAGAAAAACATTAATACACTCTTCCATATATAATTAAGCTTTGTTAAAGATAAGGCTCCACAGCCAATACTGATAGCCATAATACCAATCGGTACTAAGAATGAGGTTTCACTGATCCCCTTATACAAAAGACGGTATATTGTAGTTATAACACCGGTGATAACTACAGGCAACATTCCTCCAAAAAACGCTGTTAATATAATGCTAAAATCCCGTAAATCCATGATAACATTCGGTGATACCTCTATACTGAAATGAATTAAAATAATAGCTGAAATCCCACCTAAAATGCCAAGTTTTAATCGGATTTTTAATGGGGATGTGTTATAAATACCACTGTTTTTAAATAACTGACTTACAATGAAAATAATTGTTATCAATATACATGCATTAACAAATAACTCCTGCCACATAACACCCTCATCTCTTATGTAATTCTGTATTTTTTTTATAAAGCATATGTATGATACATTATGTCACATATAGTGAAACTACAGTTTAACAATACCATAAATTAAGTAAATATCAAGTATTTATCTTGAATTGGTAGTCTATCATATTCATTCAAAACATACCTCGATCTGTATATGATAAATTGCACGCCCACTTCCCATGCCATAAATCATCAAAAAACACAAAAATGCTCTCTTCCAGGTAAGCAAGTTTTTATATTTAACTTGTCTACCTAGAAGGTAGCATATTAATTACATTTTGAAACACCCCTTCATTCCTATTACAGTTTGGGTGGTACTCTACGCTCAATCATCTTACTCAGACTTTTCGCAGTCTTTAACAAATCTACATCTGTAAGAGAAGTTGCTATATAACCAAAGGGCATACCGTCATTATATAGGCCGTGGGGGATTGCCAGTATCGGCAATCCGACATATTGTAGCAATAGATTTTCTTGGAACATAAGACACATATTGATGCCTCTTAAAGTTTCAAAAATTTCTTTTTTCTTCGTTTCACGATCCTTGAGGAGTGTAATATACTCCTCTTCACTTAAATCCCCTCTTGTATTTTCCTGCGCATCAATTAAAAGAGTCTGACCATATTGCAACGTTTCCTGAGGATGCTCGTTATTAAAATTAATAATATCTTTCACAGATTTCATCGGATAATCCTTTGGTAAGTCTGCAAGATATCGGCCCATCGTGAATTTAAATTCGTATTTTTGAATTGCCTTTATATTCTCCGTTGGTATTGGTTCTATATTCAAGCGTTTTATCGTAACTCCGGCTTTTTCTAAATCCTTAATGACTATCTCAGCTTTCTTAACTTCTTCTTGTTTTAAATTCTTCAAAGATAATTCATTAATACCAATGGTATAGTTACTAAATTCGGTCTCCTCTGCCTCCATTGAAAATCCGGTTACTTCAGAGAAAAAACTTGCTGCATCATCAATGGTTCTCGTCATTGGTCCTGCCGTATCACAGGTAAAACTGATTGGAATGATGCCCTTTTGGCTAATTGCCCCCATCGACGGTCTTAATCCTACAATACCATTTTTAATTGCTGGTGATACTATGGAATTAGAAGTATCTGTTCCAATTGAGATGGTACATAAATTAGCTGTAACGGCAACTGCTGATCCGGTACTTGATCCGGAGGGATCCTCACCAGGTTTATAGGGGGATTTGACCTGTCCGCCTCTTGAGCTATAACCGGCAGGCATACCTGTTGTCATATAATTGGCAAACTCCGTCATATTGGTTTTACCAAGTATCACAGCACCCTTCTTTCTTAAAGTTTTTACCAGTTCTGCGTCCGCTGATGCTATAGAATCTGCCAAAGCCAAAGAACCGGCTGAAGTATGCATCTTGTCGGCAGTACATATATTATCCTTTAATAATACAGGTACTCCGTACAGCATGCTTCCCCTCTCAGTGTGCCGATCATCCAGTTCCTCTGCTATGGTAATAGCGTCGGGATTTAATTCCAGAACACTGTTTAAACCGTTTGTTCCTGAATCTATTGCTTCAATTTCTTTGATATATTCTTGAACTACTTCTTTTACAGAAACAGTTTTATTCTTATACATGGTTGATAATTCCTTTAAGGTAATCTCATTAATATTTGCCATTATTACGTCCTTTCTTATATAAATATCAATACGAAAAACAACTCTCTACATAGTCTTTTCTACAAATAAAATTTTATGTAATATAGTGAATTTTTCTTATACAGTTACATTCTTATATAAATTTGTATCCATTTATTACCTCCTCTACATATAACTGTAACATGCATACAAACCCATGTCAAATATGGTGGGACTTCGTGCTGAGTCTTGCTTAATATATGAACCATGTTTACTTCGACCGATTGTTATGCTGCGACTTTATTATCGTATAGGGTGAACTTATACGATAAAGAATGTCCGTTATAGATGAATCCCATAACGGACATTACAAAAAAACGAATATATTCTGTTTCTTAATAGATTTTAAAGCACTACATGTAGATCACACCAAGATTACTCATGAATCAGCTTATCCGATTTACCTTTTCTAACACAGGCACAGTAGCCTTTATAATCCTTGACATCCTTCACCCATGTTACCTGTTTGCTGTCTTCACCAAAAACTCTCTCTACGATGAGTTGTAATTTTGTCTTTCCTTCAGTTTCTTTAAATATTTCCTCTTTATACATGTAAATTGCCAATTTCTTCTCATCCTTTAGATGGTTCCAACGGTCACAGATCCTTCTCCCTTTATCGGCATATTCATGAAGGGCCAGAGACTTAAGATTAAGAATTGCAGGAACGTATCTGGAACGATCAAATCTAGTCGCATGTAATGGCTGTGGATCCACCATATAGGGAGTAAGATTTATCATGGAATCAAATTGTCTTTCCTCCCCTTGGCATAAATGGATGCAAATCTCCAGAACCAGACTAAAGCTTCCTTCTCCTCCCTTTGAAAAGGCAGTGACCAGCTGAGGTGTCCCATCAGTTAAGTCATTCAAATTGATTTCATAGTCAATACTTCCTAAACTTTCACTATCATTCCAAAAATAAGTAGAATCATCGTCATAAGCTTTGGCATAAAAATGTACTGGAATATCTCTGTCACATATAGCGATCGGATAACGGGCACCAATAATATTCTTTGATGTTCCTGAATGAAGACTATATTTTCCTCCTACCGGATACAGATACTGATTATTTAAACTGGCACTTAAGTATATTTCCCCTTTACCAAATGGATCCGTATCCTCATGTACATTTAATCGTTTGATCGTTACCTCAAGGACATCCAAGGACATTTTAAAATCAATAGTTTTGAAGAAATGGCAGATTACACCTGCCACGAACATAATATTAATCGGTATCAGGTCTGCTGCAATCGCATCACATGCCAAATCCGTAAGATCTCCTGAGATATCTCTATCAATTGGTAGTATATTAATGAAAGAATCATCATAGTGATCCCAATGATAGGGATGCCCTTCACCCCAACCATCCACATCGTCCGAATCATATAGACGGGATATTTTACCTAGCTCACGAAAATACATTGGTAAATCCCAATTCGGATTATATACGATATTCGTATAAGAGGGAACATCCCATTCTTTGGGTAGATGTCCATCTCCCACCAGATCTGTTTTTACACTCGTATATTTTTCATAGTCATCATCATCATAAAAATCAAAAATATTAAGATGAGGATCGTTATGTATATGACAAGGGGTTCCCACATCGGTTAACAGATGGCATATCCTTCCCAGACAAAGGAATGTATCCGCTTCATTACCTTGAATGTAATTCGGTAAAACATGGTCATTCCAATAATCCAAAGCCCTATCAACCGCTGAACGGAATTGACCCAAAACTTCATTCATATCAAAATCTCCATGGATTAAGGAGGTCAAAGCTTTTAATGGTATGTTAAAAAGCTCTCCAAGTAGCTTAGTTGTAATCGTAAGTCCCTTTCCTTCTTCCAGATGAGGATTCCAAAAATGCTCCATCCAAGGCCAATAAGCTCCGGGTAAAATATCACTGGGTATCCTCTGCAAATCAGGACTCGGCAAAGGCCCGGGGTTATGAATATCATCCTCGATTACTGATCCAAGCAGCAATAACTCCAGTCTGGTTTTTCCTTCATAAGGTCCACTATTTATGGCTCCTGTAAGATATGATTTTACTTCGGCAGGTAGTAACTTAGCTGCAGCATTCACAATTGATTTATGTACATTAGTATCCATCCTGAACTCCCTTCCATGCTAAGCATCTATTCTTTAAAACGGTTGGTATTGTGGTATATGAGGCTCATCAAACCAAAAGCTGACTTCGCTCCCATTCATATTAATCTCATCCCCTAGATATCCAACACTATCCGTATTGGTAAGCCAGACCCTGCCATCTTCAGTTGCTACCCCAAACTTTGTCCAGTCAGTACCCATACACAATTCAATATTAAAAAATTTAGTTGTGTATTTGTATTGATCAACGGTTTGTCCATTTTCATCCTTTAGAAAAACGATATCACTTAAGTTATTCCATACCGGATGTCTTCTGTTCCAATATAAATTGTTTTGATCGTTGGTACCTACTTTTGTCCAAATCTTTATCTCTTGTCCGGGATTAATCATAGTATCAGGAAACACATATATATGTCCTGCCAAATCTTTTAAAACCCAATGATGTAAGCACACAGGTTTTTCTTCCTTTGAACCAATAATGACATATTCCCCGGGTAAATCAACTCCCTTTGGGTTATATATGACATCATAAATCTTAACTTCCATGACTCCACACCCTTTCTATAAACAGAAGAATAACGCTAAAATAAGTTATGTAATTCTCAAGAAATGGTATGCTAAACATAATCATTTACATATATTTCCATTTCTATTACAAATGTACCATGCCCAATATACATTGTCAATTCTTACTCCTTGTGTTTCCTTAGTATATTCTTACCACTTCATTTTTATTTCCTAATTAAGCATAAAAAAGACAGAACATAGGAGTCACCGCATCACTTGTTGAAGTATATCTTCTATGTTTTTATTGTTTGTTTTTGTATATATATCTACATAAAACAAACATATCACAGAAGGTTGTTAACAAGTAGTGCATTTAGGCAACCCCTATATTCCATCTTATAATCACAGGTAATTAAGGAAACCGTTTATTATTAACTTACTTACTAATAAAATTCCAACAATGGTTTAACGGCCCACTTCCTTTTCCCAGGTTTAAATTCGCTTTTAAAGCACCGGTAATATAGGCTTTTGCTATTTCTATACTTTCTTTTATATTTTTATCGGCAGCCAGATTACATGCAATGGCAGAGGATAAGGTACATCCGGTTCCGTGGGTATTGGGATTATCAATATTGATCTGTGGGAACCAGTGAATTTTATCTTCTGCTAACAATAGATCATCACTGCTGTCATCCAAATGTCCGCCTTTAATTAATATTGCTCCGGAATAGTTTTTTGAAAGCTTAATAACAGCCTTTTCCATGTCTTCCTTTGTTTTAATTGAAAAACCGGTAAGTATCTCTGCTTCAGGGATATTGGGAGTGATAACTGTAGCCAAAGGTATGAGATCGGTAACAAGCTTATTCACGGCTCCATCCTCTAACAGTTTACTACCGCTGGTTGATACCATAACAGGGTCGAGTACAATGTTTTTTGCTTTATATTCGATTAATTTCTCAGAAATCACCGCAATGATATCTTCATTTGAAACCATTCCGATTTTTATCGTATCCGGAACAATATCTGTAAACACCATATCCATCTGATTAGCCACGAATTTAGGTGTGACTTCCAATACACCGCTTACTCCGGTGGTATTCTGGGCTGTTAAAGCAGTAATTACAGTCATTGCATACATGTTATGCATGGTAATTGTTTTAATATCTGCCTGGATTCCTGCTCCTCCGCTACAATCCGATCCGGCGATACTCAGTACTTTTTTCATTGTAATCTCCTCGTCCTATATATTTATATTTTTTCTTAACATATCTACAGATAAGTACTATATGATTAAGATAGTATTGATTCATTTACCTAGGTTATCTAATGGTTTTCTAAGGTCTATCATATCTTCCATCTCTGCATTACATAAAACTAATGATCAATAATTACTTATTGCTATATTATCAAGGCTTACTTTATACAATCATGGATATCAAAAAATTATGAGGCTTGCAGCATAAGTCACGTTATTATCCAGTTGAGGTTTTTAGCACGTACTTTACTTTGTTTCATTATGTAAATATATGATTAGAACGTACCATAGTTTTTGATAATTCTATCATTTCTCTAGCAGCGCAGGCTGGGTCCGGTTGAGCAAATATCGCGGATATTACAGCAACACCATCCACTCCACTACCGTTAAGCTGTAATATGTTCTCCTTTGTAATTCCTCCGATTGCTACCATAGGTAATTGTACAGCACCGCGTATCTTTTTTATGGTATCCATGGAGATATGATTCGCATCAGACTTCGTTGTGGTGCCAAAAACGGCACCTACACCAATATAATCCGCTCCGTATTCTTCGGCTTTCATAGCTTCATACACATTATGAGCGGACAAACCGATAATTCTATCAGCACCAAGCTTAGCTCTGGCCAATGCTATCTGTTCATCTTCCTGTCCCAAATGAACCCCGTCAGCTCCGGAAGCAAGGGTAACATCAATATTATCATTAATAATAAGTGGAATTTGGTATTTGCTAGTTATTTTCTTCATTTGCATTGCTTCTTTTATAAATTCATCCTTGGGCAGATTTTTTTCCCTAAGCTGTACCATAGTCGCCCCTGCTTTTATGACGCTTTCTACCTGTTCATAAAGATTACCCGTTCCCAACCAGCTTCGGTCTGTAACTACGTATAGTAATAAATCCTCTTTCTTTATTCTCATATTTAACTCCATTCTACCGGTACAACGCGTATTAGGCTTCATTAGAATATCTGCGAAACGTAATCATACATTATTGTGAAATATTGTTTCTAATATGAATACCTTCTTTCATTTACCTTAATAACAGCTGCTCTACTTTCGCTCTTGCCATCACAAGGTCCGCGTTCATCTTACTGACATAATCAATCAGATACATCTTATAGGAGGAGGTTCCACCATCCATTTCTTTCATCTTCTCATAAGCCAGCTCTCCACAGATACCCATGGTACATATGCCTACGGCTGCCGCCTCCGGTATTAACTGTGGATTAGCCCCGCAAAAAGCTCCTATGAGTGAAGATAGCATGCAGCCGGTACCGGTAACCTTACTCATCATAGGATGTCCGTTACGGATAATATATGCCTTTTCCTTATAGACAATGATATCAATGGCACCGGTTACAGCGATCACCGAATCTGTTCTATCACTTAGCTCCTTTAAAAGGCCGATTACATCTTTCATATTATCTTCGGTTACCCGGTCGGATATATTAGCATCCACACCCTTTGTACTGCCGCTTCCATAATAGATTGTCTTAATCTCTGAAATATTTCCTCGAATAACCGAGAAATGGACTTCCTTCATAAGTAATATCGCAGTTTCTGTACGTAACTTGGAAGCCCCTACTCCTACCGGATCCAATACAACAGGATGTCTTAATTCATTGGCTTTCCTGCCAGCCTTTATCATTGACGATACCGTTCGTTCATTTAGAGTGCCGATATTAATAATCAAAGCATCACAAATTGACGTAATCTCTTCCACTTCTTTCATATCATCTGCCATAATCGGAGATGCACCGCAGGCAAGCAAAATATTAGCTTGATCATTTACGGTTACATAATTCGTAATATTATGGACCAAGGGTGATTTTAATCCTATACTATCATATATTTTCTTTATCATACTATTTCCTTCTTTTAGCCTAAATTCTCATACAGCCGTTAATCAAACCTAATGAATATTATGTGATTCCTATGTCTTTCTTGCTTTTAGTTATCCTATGTCACTTTACACTATCCTTTTAGCGTTTATAAACACTCACTTAATAAGCGATTATTTTAAGTATGTACAGTATGGGATTGAAAATGTGTTCGGTATATAATTACCCTATCTATAATATCTCAACCTTCTCGCCGTTTAAGATCTTATTCGTTGTTCTCATCGCACACATTTTACCGCACATGGAACAGCTGTGCTTGTCAGTAGGAGGTGTGCTCTCAAAATATTCTCTGGCTTTCTTACTATCAATAGCATAAGAAAACATCTCTTCCCAATCAATTCTTCTTCTGGCATCGCTCATCTTATTATCAATTTCTCTTGCACCGGCTACTCCTTTGGCGATATCCGCAGCATGGGCAGCAATTTTTGATGCTACAATTCCTTCTTTTACATCGTTTAAATCCGGAAGACGCAAATGTTCGGCTGGTGTTACATAACAGAGAAAATCAGCACCATTTGCTGCAGCAATAGCTCCTCCAATGGCAGAGGTTATATGGTCATATCCGGGAGCAATATCCGTAACCAATGGACCTAATACATAGAAGGGGGCTCCGTGGCACAGACGTTTTTGGAGAGTCATATTGGCTGCAATTTCATTCAAAGCCATATGTCCGGGACCTTCCACCAGAACCTGCACATGCTTATCCCATGCTCTTTTTGTCAATGCTCCCAGCTCAATTAATTCTGATATCTGTCCAGCATCTGTACTATCATGAATGCTGCCGGGACGCAGGGCATCTCCTAAACTAATCGTTACATCATATTCATATAGAATATCCAGCAGTTCATCATAATACTCATAAAATGGATTCTCATTCCCTGTCATCTCCATCCATGCAAACAGTAAGGAGCCGCCTCTGGAAACGATATTAGTTAATCTTTTTGAGTTTTTAAAGCTTTCTACTGCCCTTTTATTAATTCCTGCATGAATGGTCATAAAATCAACCCCCTGCTTTGCATGGGCCTCTACTACTTTCAAAAAATCTTTCGCACTAATGTCCATTAGATCCTTTTCCAGATAACCGATGGCATCATACATCGGTACAGTTCCAATCATAGCCGGACTATAGTCAATTAATTGTTTTCTAAAGGTATTTGTTTTCCCGTAGTTACTTAAATCCATGATGGATTCAACACCAAATTCAATGGATAATTTCACTTTCTCAAATTCCTTATCATAATAAGCACAATCCCCTGAAACCCCTAGGTTTACATTTATTTTCGTCTTTAAACCTTCTCCTATTCCTTCCGGACTTAAAGATGTATGATTAATATTAGCCGGTATAACCACCCTACCTGAGGCTACTAGGTCCATCAGCTTATTTATATCCATGTTTTCCTTTTCAGAAACCACCTGTATTTCCTTTGTAATAATTCCTAACTTCGCTGCTTCCATCTGTGTCTTATAATTCATTTTCACATATTACCTTTCTTTTATTAGTTTATAACTAAAATAATATACTTTTTCGCAATTCATTTTATTTACTTTCTAGCTTTTGATATGTATTTTCACTTAATACCCCTGTTTTTTTCATAGCAAATAAAAACGTTACGGAAATGGCAGCACCTGCAAAGGAGCTAATGCTAAATGGTAAAATAAAACCATAAAAGGCCGCTTTACTGGATAATAACATGGCTGCAACCGGATATGCCACCAAAGCTCCGATAACACCGGTTCCTATCACCTCACCAACAAAAGCAAACCCGGTCTTTCTCGTATAACGATATAGTAATCCACAGAGCAAAGCACCAATCATACTTCCCGGAAATGCCAGAAGGCTTCCGGTTCCTAACATATTTCTGATAAGGGAGGTGACAAAAGCCATGCAGACAGCATAAAGCGGTCCTAAAGTAACTCCTGCCAATACGTTGATAAAGTGTTGTACCGGGAAAACTTTTGATACTCCAATCGGAATATAAAAGGTTGATAAAGTTACTCCCATTGCTACCATAATACCTGCGAGTGATAATTTTCTTACTGACATATGTACATATTCTCCTTTAATCTTAGTCCTGCTTATGTCACAAACTCTAAAAAATGCGTCCCGACCTTAACTGATTATCATGTTATATAAGTATATGCGTCTTTCATTCTTCATGTCGAACGTGTTATAAAATAATGCTTCCTTTTCACGTGATGAACATCCTAACATACATTTAATCGCATAATTGGATTATTATCCTATATGAAAAAAGGATGTATCCCAGCGAGATACATCCCATAAACATTCATGAATGTGATTCCCTACGTTGGCATTATCCAAATCAGGTACGGTCGAAACTATTGTTTCCTCTCAGCCTGCACACAAGCTCCCGGACTATTTATTTTTTATCATTATATAATTGATAACCTTCCTTGTCAATCAAAAGAAACCCTTTTACTATAAATATATATTGTGTTAGTTCATATAATACGAGTGCAATTTATAATTACCTTTGTAAGTGAATGCATCAGTAACAACATGATATAGAAGTAAGAAACATTAATATATTGTATATATACTTACCATAAACTTATGACACTTTATCATATAATGGTATAATTATTACAGGTATCTTAGGGTTCGTTTTCACCTTCATGGCTTTCCTCTTTGATTTCCTGAAAGATATTGTTACTTTTCCTTTTTACTTCCTTTGTTTTCTGATTACCCGCTATCAATTTTTTCATCTCGGTAATCTCGGACATTATAATGAGAAAATCTTCTTTAGTAATGGGTTTTTTGTTATCCTTTAGTTCATAACCTAATTGACCACTTACTTCTATTGTTGCTGTCTTAACATCTTCAATGGAGTTAATCCCGGATTGTCTTAACCGTGTCTCCAGCCTGTCAACCGTTAAGCGAAGCTTCTTTAACTGTTTCATATTCACATTTCCATTCTCGATCACCAATATCGATTTTCCGGAAAAGAAGGTCTCCAGAGCATCCACCTTAACCTCCAGATATTCAGTCAATATCATTAAAATAGTAAATAAGAAAGCAGCTGCTAAAGTTCGCAATACATTATTTCCCGCAATCGGTTGAATTAGCAAAGAACCAATACCAATCATCACGATGGTCTGCGTAATAGTCATCTGTGAGATAGACTTTCTTCCACCAAATCTTAGGATTAATTGACCTAATATGAATATTGTAATTGTTTTCCATATCCAACTATAATCCATACGAACCTCCCTGCCGTTGATTTACTATTAATATAAATTGGGAATACTGTTCTCATTTTCGTTGTTTTACTTTAGGAACAGCAATTTCATTAAAATGCTCCGTCAGCATAATCAAATGCTTCTTTACCTCATCACCCTGCATCGGTGCACCATGACTAGGCAAAACAATCTTAGGATTAAGGTTGCTAAGCTTTTTTATCGAGTGAAAAGCTGCCTTCCAGTCCCGTGTTAGATAGGCTGGTGGGCCTTTCACTTTGTCCTGTTCCGTTAAAACTGAAAGAAATGACTCCTGCTTTGTCGTAGTAAAAGCATCTCCAACAATTAAGACCTTATCTCGGAATCGATACAGAGAGATATGTCCATTTGTATGACCGGGCGTGTGTATCCATTCCCATTCCGGCATATCAGGAATTCTGCCTTCCGGGGGAAGTATAAGGATTTTGTCCCCAAGGTTGATCCCTTCACTTGGAAAGGTCGGTGACATTTTTGCCACCAAACCTTCATCCACTTTCGGATCTGGTTCCGGATAATTCTTTTCTCCGGTTACATAGGGTATCTCATTTTCATGAGCATAAATCTTTACGTTCCAATGGTCAGACAGTTTTTTTACACAGCCGATATGATCAAAGTGCCCATGGGTCAAAATAATAAATCTGGGTCTACTTTCCTTACCAAAAAGATCTTCGGTAGTCTTTATTATGGAATCATAAGAATTCTCCAATCCCGTATCGACCATGACCCATCCATAAGCATCTCCTACGATAAATGCATTTACAATCGTAAACTTCATTATCGTAATGTCCGGTAAGATTTTTTGTGTATGTGTAGTAATTTTTGATAACCCTTTCACTATTTGATATATCATTTCATCATCCCTCCTTTTTCTGTTTTTACGTTAGCAAAAAATTTATATGAATTCGCTCCAAATATTCTCAATAGGATTACTAGATAATCCTAATAATTCTTTCATAAGATATAAATACTTATCTTTATTTTTATTATTAAATATTGAATTCTTAAAATATAATCATAAAATTAAGGATTTAATATTACTTTAATACAATTGTCCTCTTTTTTATCAAATATCTCATAGCCATGAGAACCCTGGTCCAGAGGAAGTTTATGGGTAATAATATCGGTTGGATCAAATTTCCCTTGTTTAATCATTGTAAGAATCGGATCCACATACTTATGAGCCGGACACTGCCCCATTTTTAACGTAATATTTTTAGCAAAAAAATCACCTAAGGGAAACATATTATATCTAGTACCGTAAACACCTACCAAGACAACTGTCCCTCCCTTTCTGACTGCCTGAGATGCCATTTCGATGGCTGACTTTGATCCTCCCTGTAGCTTTAATACAGTTTCAATCTTTTCTAGAGCTGTCATTTTACCGTCAACTCCGACACAATCCAGTACTACATCTGCTCCCCCATGGGTTATTTCGTGAATATATTCGCCGGTATCCTCGTGCTCTTCAAAATCGATTACTTCCACCCCATAATTCTTTTTAGCGTGGGCTAAGCGGTAATTAATATTATCAACCGCTATAATTCTCTTAGCACCGACTAATGTTGCCCACTTGATTGCGGTTAACCCGATCGGTCCGCAACCAAGAACAACAACGGTATCGTCCTTTTTCACTCCCCCGATGTCTACGCCCCAGTAAGAGGTAGGAAGTACATCGGTTAGAAACAATGCCTGCTCATCTGTAAGCTCCTCCGGCACAATGGTTGGTCCTACATTGGCATAGGGTACTCTTAAATACTGTGCCTGTCCACCATCATATCCTCCATAGGTATTACTGTAACCAAATATTCCACCGCATTCACCATTTGGATTAGAATTGTCACATTGACTCCACAAATCATGCTTACAAAACCAACAATGCCCGCAGGATACCGGAAACGGAATAATAATCCGGTCTCCTTTTTTTACTTTATTAACTTCAGGACCTATTTCCTCCACCACTCCCATGGTCTCATGACCCAATACAAATCCCTTTGGCATATTCGGAACCATACCATGAATAAGATGTAAATCTGAACCACAAATAGCAGTAGAAGTTACCTTTATTACAATATCATCCGGTTTTTCTATTTTTGAATCCGGTACTTCAGCTACCTTCACATTTTTAATCCCCTCATAAACCAACGCTTTCATAAAACCAACCTTTCATAATCAATTCATAGAAAAAACTTTTATATGTAAAATTATCTTTCCCTGCTATGAATGAATTATGTATAAAAAAAACAGCCCTACACAAATGCTTCATCCAATTTACAATGTGTAGGACTGCTATATTTTATAAAAAATATATAATGTTATGAGTTGGTTAAGAAAGGTTTTGTTAACCTAATAATTTAATCACGTTTTATTTAGGTAAAATCATTAACTATACTAAAGCTCTTTATCTATTGTTTATCTGTATGGTTAAAAATTCTGTCGATAAACTCTTCTACTTCAACCCAGGCATTGTTGGCTTCAGGTAAAAGCGGATATAAAAGCTGAAATACGTGAAACATATCTTTGTAGGTGGTCTGAGTAATATCTACTCCGGCAATTAAAGCCTTATCAGCCACCTCCAGCGTATCCCCAAGTAAAGCCTCTTCGCCACCGACCTGCATCAAAATGGGTGGAAACCTGGAATATTCCCCATAGAATGGTGAAATATAAGGATCCTTAGGATCACTACTGCCAACATATGGTACATCCATACGTTTATAATCAAGTTTTGTCCATGCTGACATTGTAATTAAAGCAGCAGGTAAGGGTAAATCATTATCCCGGAGGTATAATGCAGTGGCAAGAGTCAGTCCTCCCCCTGCAGAATCACCTACAATTATAATTTTCTCTGCTTTATACCCTTGATCAAGAAGCCACTGGTAGGCCATTACAGCATCTTCCAGGGCAGCCGGATATGGGTGTTTCGGCGCTACCCTATAATCAATGGTCAGAACCCTAGCCTCGCTGATTTGTGCATACTTAACGGCGAATCGCTGATAGTTAGTACCATTCTCGGCAAGGGAACGTTGATAAGCTCCTCCATGAAGCTGAAGTATTACGTTATCTGAACTATTATCCTTAGGATAAACCCAATTCATATTAAGACCATTGTATTCAATATCATCAATCGTATATCCCTCTGGTAATTCCCATTCTTTATTCAATTCCTCTAACATTTGAATATGAGCATTATCATCGAAATTAAATTTTCGCTGGAATAAGGAACCCTTACCAATGACTATAACCTTCAGTCCGATATACAAAATAAAACATAATACAATTAAGCTTCCTAATATCAAATAATTTCTTTTAGATCTATGAGTCATTCTCACTGCGATTTCCATATTCCCTCCAGCCTTCTTGTGTCATATCAATATTCTCAAAATAACTTTTCAATAATTCATCTGTAATTCTAATATCTTTTTCAGTATCTCATTTTTTTCAACTAATATAGAATATCTGGTATCCTGAATTTCTGCTAAAGCCTCAGATAAAGTTTGTAACTTATCTTCTTCTGTATTCTGACTGGTTCTATAGTCATTCATCAGCTCTATCATATCTAACTTTGCTGCTTGTAAACGATCTCTAATTTCTGATAAATCACTTTGATAAACCTGAAACTTCTCCAGAAGCTGTGGATCTAAGCTATTGCCGTTTTCTCTCATCTCCATATAACTTGTTACTAAAGATTTGGTAAGCTGACGATTTTCATCCGCTACTTCTCTGTTTTTTTCGCAGGAGGCTATCAGTTCATCACTTAAATCAACATCTGATAATAAGAAACATCCGTTTCCTAAACCTCTGTCCGACATCCAATTTCCTCTGTCAGCCTGTCTTCGCATTCCCAGTCTCATTTCTCTTCTGTTTTGTCTTCTTTCATATCTGCCCATGAATGGTGTCTCGGTATCTGTAGTAGTTGTAGCCAATGCAGTTGACCCTAACATCAACGTAAGAATTAATGTACTCAATACAAAAACTATCTTCTTCATATACAGTCTCCTTTTTTAATATTTTTTTGTTACAGCCTTATTATAAAATGATGTGTATCCGAAAAACAAAGGATAAGCTGTGGCAAAATAGTGGCAACTGTTTATCTTCTACAACAGGTGTTGTATAATGAGGACAAGTCAAGTGTTATAGTAGTAATATGGAAGTTATAATCAAAGGATTATTATGGCTAAGGAAGGTTATAGATATGGCAAAGATGATATATTTAGCTGATGATGAAAAAAATATACGGGAATTAATCAGTGGCTTTTTAACAAATGAAGGTTTTTATGTAAAAGCCTTTGATAACGGAGACGATTTATATCATGAATTCTTAATTTCACCCTGTGATATGGTCATACTGGATATTATGATGGAAGGTACGGACGGATTAACGATCTGTTCAAAAATTCGACAACAGCACAATGTACCGATTATTATTGTATCTGCCAGAGACAGTGAGCTTGATCGGATTACCGGCATCACGCTTGGAGGAGATGATTATCTTGTGAAGCCTTTCTCTCCGATTGAACTGGTAGCCAGGGTAAAAGCTATCTTTCGACGGATGCAGCTTGATAGAGAGCCTTCCTTGGATACCATACTAAAATATGGTGATATTACATTAAATCTTGCAACTAGAGAAAGTAAACGAAACGAAGATAAATTGGAATTAACCCCCACAGAATTTGCACTCATGACTTATTTTTTTGAAAATAGCAATCGGGCTATTTCACGGGATGAACTTTTAAAAAATGTATGGAAGTTTGACTTTGATGCAGATACCAGAGCTACCGATGATGTAATTAAAAGACTAAGGAAAAAGATCGCCCAAAGTACCGTAAAGATTGAATCCGTTTGGGGTTTTGGCTTTAAGCTGGGAATAGGAGAAAGCAAATGAAGACGATAAAGAAAAAAATCGCTTTGCCATTTATAACAATTATTTTATTAATTCCCATCATAACTATGATTTTGTTTCATATTACCTTAAGAGTTTATGTGGACCGGACAGCAAAGGAGGAACTCCAAAATACGATATCGGGAATTGAACAGCTTGTGAAACAACAGGTATTACGAGGTTATACCGGTAAAATGTTTGGAAAGGATCATGAGACTACCAACAATAATTTAATGACATTGCGCTCCGCTTTAAGGGTATCTAATCTAACATCCAATACAGAATTTTTGCTTCTATCAGAAGATGAAATATTATTTCCGACCATATATGAAGACAGCTTTCTTACAGAAAACTTATTGAAAGATGCGATAAAACAATTGGATCATATAGAAGAGAATGAGCTTACGAAATTAACTCTTAATGGAGATAGTTATTATGTCACCTATAAAGCTTTGAGCGGGAGGCTAAATTCCTTAAAACTCTTTTTTATATCCCATAATAAATCCGCAGATGTATTAATGAAAACCATTTATCTGTCCCTATTAGCAATTCTAATGCTCTCTGCCACAATAAGTATAGCGATTGCTCTTGGTATTTCAAGGAGTATATCCGACCCCATAACAAAATTATCGACCCACGCGAAGAAGATTGGTAACGGTGAGTTTTTATCCCTGGAGAACAATAATAGCAGTCGTGAAATCCATACTCTAACCAAAAGTATGAACGAAATGAGTGAACGTCTTAAAAATTATGATAACGCACAAAAAGCTTTTCTTCAAAATGCATCTCATGAACTAAGAACACCGTTGATGAGCATTCAGGGTTATGCAGAGGGAATTGCCGGCGGTGTATTCTCCGATACACAAAAAGCCGCTAACATCATCTGTGATGAGAGTCGCCGCTTAAATAATTTGGTGGATGAATTACTAACTCTATCCCGAATAGAAAATCAGACCTATAACAATAAATTGGTGAAAGAAAATCTCTGCGACATGGTGAAAGATTGCATTCAGAAGGTGGAAGGATATGCTTTAAAAGAAGATAAAACCATAACAGTCTCGTTAAGTGAAAGTCCGGTATATGCATATATAGACGAAGTACTTCTTTTACAGGCTGTCAGTAACATTTTATCTAACTGTATTAAGTATGCCAGACAGGATGTAAGGGTAACAGTATTTACACAGGAGAATCAGGCCATAATTCGAATTTCTGATGATGGAGCAGGTATCGCGGCAGATGATCTACCATTTATATTTGATCGCTTCTACAAAGGTAAGAAAGGAAGCTTTGGCCTAGGCCTTGCTATAGCAAAAAGTGCTGTTGAATACATGGGGGGTAGCATTAACGCTTTTAACGATACGAACGGTGCCGTATTTGAAATCAAACTAAATAATTAATACGTATCTAAGCTCAAATCCAACTCGATAGGATACATTGATATCCTATAAGACATTCTATTCATAACAAGAAAGAAAATATCGCATAGTGGATAGCATGGGAGTGTGCCTTACCATAATACACTGTTTGACGTAAACATTGTTAATTATGTGTCCTTTAACCTGTGTGTGAGGTAAGTCCTACTCCCATCTTATCAATCTATGCGACATTTCCTTTCGATATCCAATTACATCTTTGCCATACTCCTGCATTCGTCTGCGCAGATACGACATACTTCTGCACATTTAACACAGTGTTCATCCTGAAACATTGCACATTCCTTAGCACAGCTGTCACAAATCCGCGCGCATACCTCACAATGTTCTTTTGAATATTGGCTGTTCATTGACATCATGGATACTGACATCTGGCACATCATAGCACATTCCACCAAAGAACTAACACAATTTTTTCTGGCATTTAGATCCGGTTCATTCAAACAGGCATGAAAGCATTCATAGCAGGCCTGAGAACATTTTGCACAAGCATCAATACAAGACTGCATATTTCTCATTGTATTTGTTACAACTCCCATAACAAACCTCCTTATATTTTGATAGTGTTATGGTTTCCAAATACAGTTAACTTATTCTATTTTGAATATAAAAAATCCTTGTTTCAAACAATGCATACAACTCAACATGATAACTTTGATAAAACAACATATAAAGATTATACCCTAAGGATTCCTAGAACAAAGAGTTTACCTTGGCAAACTCTCGCGCCGATCGCGGTCGGAAAAAGGCTAAAAAATGGATAAGTAAGAGTTATGACTTACTTATCCATTCTGTCTTTATAATATAAATATTAATTATTCTAAACCTTCCACTATAGCCAGATATGTGATAGCAGTTATCACCCCATCTTCAACAAGAAAATTAAGTTCTGTTTCTCCTAAGGTATAGATATACATTCCCATCTCTTGTGTATAGTCATTACCATAGGCTGCCAGCATTTCCTCTAAAGTTGATCCAAGGTAAATGCCTTCTGTAGTACTGACGGAATCGTCAAGAAAATTGACAGAGGAGATAAAATCTTCGCTTTCCATTGGATATGTGGATAACTCAAACCCATTGTAATAATAAATCTTATCTAATCCTTTAAAGGCACAGCTTTCAGCCTCAAAGTACTCCACCGGCTCACCTAAGGCTTCAATTACCGATGCTGCATTCGTGTTCATATGAATTGTGACATCACCAAATTCAAAGGGATATCCAACAACTTCTTGTTCTTCATTATCTGAAACAGATGCATCTGATGCGGCTTCGGTTTCCTTATCTGTTTCCTCATTCTTCTGATTGTTGTCTGCTGCTTCTTCAACATTTGTATTATTCTTTGCTGTGTCATCTTTCTCTTCCTTCTTTCCGCAACCGGTTAAAAGTAGAAATAGCATACACAGCATAAGAAATTTAAGTAATTGATAATTCATCTTATTCATTATTCTCACCCTTTTGATTACCTTTCATCCTCTTTTTCCTGTGCCTGAGCACCATAGCTTTTTAAGTACCCATACTTTTCAAGCTCTGATCTTTGATGTTCTTCCATGGAATAATAAAACGTTATCTTCTTATCCCAGATTTCTTTTAATCTGGCATCTTCTCTATGATCCGGTAAGTGAAACTCATTACTTAAGATGCTTCCAAAATAATCCGTGAATTTCTCTGCACCGGACAGATTAAGATGCAAACCTCCGTCATAAGTATCTTTACTGTAGTCTATACCTATTTCCTCAGCCTCATCCAAAAAGTTGATATAGGTTAAGTTATTTTCTTTGGCGTAATTAACCATCTGTTCATCCCATTCTTCATACCAATAAGGATATACACTGGGTGACTTTATAAGTATTAGCTCAATATCATTTTCCTTACACAGCTTAGTCATCTTATCAAGGTAATCATAGCTGTTATCTCCAAAGCTATAGTCTGCCAGCTTTCTTCCCTTTGGTATTACATTAACCGGCTTCACATCAATTCGCATAAGATATCCGTTATGGGAGAGCTTATCTTTATCGAACAGATATTTGAAGTCCTCACCGGAAAGCTCGTTCCATCTGGAATGATACCGAAGTATCGGAAAGAGATAAGTGATAAGCTGTTCATCTTCCATCATAGAGGCTTTGACTGCACTAATTTTAGATTTTGAAAGCTTCATTCCATCCAGTGTTAAACGGTTATATGCCTCCTTCTGAGGCTCATTATATTTCATTGATAAAACATTGAATACGACAGCCTTAGGCTTTTCGTAGTTAAGTGTCTCTTCTAACAGATAATAAGACTGCCAGATTAACTGCTGCGCGCTACCTCTGATATAACTGGTAATACCGTAATTCTCCCATAGTGTAATGGGAGATACATTGGAAAACACTTCACAGTCACCAATAAAAATGACATCATGTTCTTTTACTTCATCATAATACTCTTCCACCAAATTCCCTTCGTGAATAGATGACATATACTTTGGCATGAAAAGTTCTTGAAGAAGGGCAAGGATTATTATTGCTAACGTAATCACAGATATATTGATTAAAATCTTACGTATCATAAAATACCTTTCTAAAACTTGATAATTTTTTTCACATTAAAACTGACTATAGATAAACTGACCGGAATCGTATCCAACTCCATAAGCTCCAAAGATTAATATCGCTAAAAAGATGATAAAATAAGTGGCATAACGTATCATCAGAGGTTTCCTGGCCAACTGTCTTCGCACACTTCCTTTTCTTTGTAGCAGGCTCACAATCAGTAATAATATAACGCTAACCATAAGTACCATGTAATCTGATAACATTAATCCCAGTTTCATAAAGCCGCCGTTGAATAATTCACCGATATTCATCTTCGTAATGATGGTACCATACATTCGAAATGTGGTCCCCACATCCCGGTAACAATCCAATATTCTGATGAGACCCATAAGCCAGAAAGTTCGTCCTACCTGAAACAGTCGATACCAAAAAGTATGTCCAACATGAAACCGTTCATGAAATTTGGTATAGAGGGGCGTTAATTCCTGTGATACCAATATCACTAGGCAGTTGAGTAATCCCCATACGATAAAATTCCATGCTGCTCCATGCCAGATGCCTGTAGTAAACCAAACAACAATCGATGCAATATAAACAGGTATTCTTTTACCAACCTCATCACCGAATTTGGCTCTGCATTTTTTCGATAGGTTTAGCATGGATTTACTCACAGAGATAGGGTAAAACATATAATCCTTAAACCAGGTTCCCAGGGTGATATGCCATCTTCTCCAATATTCAGTCGTGGACTTTGAAAAATATGGACGTTCAAAGTTCTCTTTCAGACGAATCCCCAGAACCTGTGCAATACCGATTGCAATATCAATACCTCCGGTAAAGTCTGCGTATAGCGTGATAGCATAGAAAAATATACCTAACACTACATAAATACCCTGAAATTCATCTGGATTTCGAACTATCGTATTCACAGCTATTAGCATTCGGTCTGCAACGACCAATTTTTTAAAAAATCCCCATAAAATACGCTGTAAACCAAAGGATATATTCTCTGCGATATAAGGATGTTTTTCAAATAATGTTTCCTTCAGATCATCAAAACGGCTGATCGGTCCTTGGACCAGCTGGGGAAAAAATGATACAAATAGTGCTAATCTAAATATATTTTTCTCATAAGAGTATTTTTCGCGGTATACATCAATGATATACCCCATGGTCTGAAAGGTATAAAAACTGATTCCCAAAGGAAGAACCAAACCAAGAACAGGGAGCTTGCGATCTGTATTTAACAAATCCAAAACTGAATTGATATTATCAAAGGTGAAATTCGTATATTTTAATACAGCTAATATACCAAAATTAAATAACAGACAAAGTACCAGCCACTTTCTCTGTTTTCCTTTCATCATGGCTTTGTAGGATTTACGCTCTTCTCTACTCAATTCCTGTTTATGCTGCTTAAGATAATCCGTCTGCCTCGTCTGTAAAACATTAAGCTTCCAACTAATGATATAAGTGGAAACTGTAGTTGCCATTATGTAGACAAGGGACTTAATTCCGGCTAGGCTGTAGAACAAATAGCTGACTATCAATAATAAAATCCATTGATATTTTTTTGGAATTAAGTAATAGGTTATGAATAATATGATTAGTAAAAATATAAATCGATAGGATGTAAAAAGCATACTACCCCCTATTATTCTTCTTCAATGAGACGCTCTACCATCGCGTGTAATGCTTTAGCAGAATTGAAGTTCTTTGGAATAATTTCTTCTACCGGTATGGTGATATCAAACTCATCACAAAGCTCTGAAATAATGGTTACAATATCGAAGGAATCAATAATCTTATCATCAATCAAAGTATCACATGTCTCAAAATCCACATCCGGATGCAGCTCACTTAATATTTTTATTATCTGTTCCATCTTTTCTACTCCTTTTTATTTTTCTCAATATTATCGTATCAATTATCATACATTACATATTTAAATTACATTTATATAAACTATCACTCTAAATGATTATCTTTTTTATTTCTTAAATATTATTTACCATCTACTTATTATTATATTTTTCCTTAAGAAGTACCCGATTTACCTTACCGTTAGAAGTAAGTGGCATTGTGTCTAAGGCTTCGATTACATTGGGTACCATGTACCTGGGTAGCTTTTCCTTTAATTTCAACGCGATATTTGCAGTCGTGATATCGCCAACATAATATAGTACAATCTTCTTCTTAATTTCGTCAAAGATACAACAGGCACTTTTTACTTCAGAGATCGTATGAACCGCCGCCTCGATTTCACCCAGTTCTATGCGATGCCCCATATGCTTTATCTGATTATCCTTACGGGATATAAAGATTAGTTCACCCCGGTCATTGTATTTGCCCAAATCTCCTGTGCAATAAATCAGCTCAGGATATTTATTATTCAGAGGATTTTGTATAAATACTTCATTGGTTTTTTCAAAGTTCTTATAATAGCCTAATGTTAAAGAGGTACCCCGAATGCATATTTCGCCGGCTTCCCCCTGCTTTGGTATCTGTCTGTTTTCATCCAAAAGAATGATTTCCGTATTATTAAATGGTCTTCCAATTGGAATTGCTTCATTGGGTTCAAAATCCCTGTTCACCTCGTAGTAACAGGACATGCCGGTAGCTTCTGTCGGTCCGTATAAGTTAACAAAGCGGGCATTTGGCAGATGTTTTTTCCACAATTTAAACTGCTTGATTGGGAACACTTCACTTCCGAAGGCTATGGTATGCAGATACTTTGGAGTTTCCTTGTCAAGAGCTCCAAAAGCAGATATCATGGTAAGTGCTGATACCACCCAACAAACTGTATTAATCTGATACTTATTTAGAAACTCTACCAGCTGAAGTGGAAACATAAATAAATTTTTAGGAATAAGGTAGGTTGTCGCACCAAACTTTAAAGTAGGATAAAGCTCCTTCAAACATGCATCCACATAAAGTGGAGTTTGATTTCCGAATACGGTTTCTTCGTTAAACTTTAATACCTCAGACAGACTTTCAATATAATCAATAACCGATCTGTGGCAGGCAATCACACCCTTTGGTACCCCGGTGGATCCGGAGGTAAACACAATATAGATAGGATCCGTATCAATCTGCTTATTACGTATATCCCTAATAATATCATCTCTGACAGAGGTCTTTATCATATCTTCATAAGAAAAGACAAGTCCCTTATAATCAAATGTCTTGATCACATCCAATGTATCAGAATTACATATCACAGCCTTTGGATTTAAACTCTGAAATATCAGTTCAATCCTATGTCTTGGCATCTCTTCATCAATCGGAACATAATAATTCCCGCTATAAATCACCCCATAGAAGGTGACAATTGTTGCTGGATGCTTACCCATAAATACGACAATCGGTTCCTTATATAATTCCTTGTCATTTAAGCAGGTTCCGATTGCCCTTGATTGCTCATATACTTCTTTGAATGTTAATCCTATCTCTTCATTTGCATATGCTATTTTATCCGGCACCCTATGTACCGTCTGTTCTAAATATTCCAATACATTCTTTTGCATCCTAATCCTCCCTAATGTTATCTTGCCTACCGCTATGTAATCAAGGATTTATATTCATTTTTAAGTTTCCCATCACACAATAATATCGAATTCATTGCCAGTACTTCCATGGCATCCAAATAACCGGCTCCAATCGAATAATCTCTCTTAATTAAGGATAGTTCGGTACAACCTAGTATGATTACCTGTGCACCTTTTGTTCTTAACTCTTCAGACACTTGATGGAAGAGCTCCATTTCAACCGGCCTGCTGGCTTTCACATTGCGATATATCAAATCAGTAACATAATCCTGTTTTTCACCGGAGGGTATTACGGTATTTATTCCCTGCTCTTCTAATTCCACCTGAAATATGTTACTGTATATGGTCCCTTCGGTAGCCATAATACCTGCACACCTTATCCCATGTTCTTTTAGATGCTTTGCTGTCTCCTGAATAATATGGATGATTGGAACCTCGATCCCATTCGCTAATATATCATGAAAATAATGAGCAGTGATGCATGGTATCGCAATACAATCCACTCCTAATGAAACTAAAGTCTTACCTGCTTCAATAATTGGTATTGCTGGATTTTTCATGCTTCTTCCAAGGATATATTCGGTCCGATCCGGTATGGAAGGTTTACTTAATATGATCATTTCAAGGTGTTCCTGGTCAACTGCGGCATCCGTCATCTTCGTAACTAATTCATAAAAATACACGGTAGCCAATGGACCCAGTCCTCCGATAATTCCTAATCTTTTCGTAATAACTGCTCCCCCTCCACTCATTAATGTACCTTTACTACTTTAGTAATAATATTTAATAATTCCTTTTATTACATTCGATTAAATTTTGTATGCTCTTTTCATAAATTTAACTAGTATTCTTATGGCCAATTTACCTTTTCATCCGGTGTCGCCGGGTATAAGGACTTATCAAAATTATAATATTTATTGCCTCTTGATTTAGTATAAGCCTCTACCTCTGCATCAGTAAGCATAAAAGCTCTAAATTTATCTTTCGTAGGACAAGTATCAAAATGATACCATCCCTCTCCGTAATTAACCAAATTCCAGAAATGCTGTGTTCTTCCACCCACTCTGGTTACCCGCATGTTATCTATACCTGCTCTGGTCAGTAAGGCTTCTGCAACTGCATAATAGGTAAAGCAATCACCTAATCCTTTACTCATACCACGATAAGCTTCTTTTAACCAACTGCTTTTATCTGAGCTTCCGGTATAACCCACATGGCCCTTCACCCACCGAAAAATCTCCCAAGCCTTCTCTAGTTTTGTCATATTATTATTCGTAATCTTAGCCAGGATACTATCCGCTAGATCAAATACCATTTCCTCTGTTACGATAAACTCATTTACGGTAATCGTAGCTGTTTCGATCGCTTTATTACCGGAGGAATCCGTAGCACTATAAGTCACTTGATAGGTACCGGGTTTTTTTAGATTAACCTTACTGCTATCTACTTTATATGATATATCTTTATCTTTATTATCACTGACGTTGATTCCTTTTTTATAAGACACCGTTTCCCCTTCATATACTGTCTTATCCCTGATGCCTGTGAAAACCGGGGCCTGTGTATCTTCTTTAATCATAAGGTTTGCTGTTACTTCTGAGATGTTTTGATACTCATCTGTTAAAAGAATTGTAACCTCCTGTGTTCCGAGATGAGTAAAATCCGGAGTTTCTTTATAAGATATGTTTACCGTTGATACATCATTGATTTGTGACATAAAGGAATATGCTTCTACCTTCTCATCCTTCCAAATCTCCAAATCTACGGTCTTTCCTATTGGGGGAGTCGTATCTATGACCTCTATATTAGAAGTTAAAACCCTTCCGTTCACTTCCATCTGTATCTCATGAACAGTCGGTTTACTTGTATCTAGTTTTGTCAGATCCGATAGAAATGTAACATTATAATTACCTTCATTAATAAAATCCGCTGGTATAATATTAATAAGGGATCCGGCTTCCACTTGAATGTTATTTTTAACATCCAATACAGTGAGCATAGCTTTTAGTTCGGTGATATTTTGGCTCGTATCTTCTAAAACAATACCAACCTCCTGAGCTCCGGGATTAGTAACATCCGGTTCTTCTTTAAAGTATATCTTGACCTCGGTAGCATCCACAACATCAGTTACAAATGCATCTGCTTTGATCTCATCACCCTTTAACGCCATCTGGTTAACAACTGTAGCCTTAGGCGCAGTCGTGTCAATTACTTCTAAAGAAGAAGTATGAATTTTATTCTTTACTTTAATTCGTATTTCATATTCTCCCGGACGATTTAAATCCAACTCATTTAACTCAGTAATAAAACTTCCATTATTTTTTTTATCCAACAAAAATTCTTTCACTGAGGCCATAGGACTACCTGCTTCCATAGTAACCGCCTTAACAACCATAGGTTTAAATTCCTGATATATAACACCTGCTGCTACAATCAATAAGCAGATAGACAATAATATTAGAAGCCCTTGCATGACTCTCTTAGTCTTTCTCATGTCATCCTCCTGATGCACATTGATCCCTTTATGAATTAATATCCTTTTAGTGCATAATATTCCATTTAAACATTTATGTATATGATAATCTCTATCAACATAAATGTCAATACAACTCGACTTAGATCTACATGCCTCTCAATCCATATATGGATTTCACTATAAATTTTTTAATGCAAAATTTTATTATTTCTAAGGAAAAACCTACTCCTACACCTGTATCATGATAATACAAAAAGCTTATACTTTTTCGTAATTACTATGTTCAGACGTTATAAGGAATAGGTATTTAATAAAAAAATATATTATTTGTGAACCAACTCTCTATCCGGTGTGTTAAAGCTTGGAGCCTCAGGGTTATTCAGATCAAAATGTTTTCCTGGGGATGACAAATCAAAGTATAGTCTGGAATCTTCTGTTACACCAAAGTCCTTTAAGGATCCGGTATCCTGTATCTTGTTAAAGGCTTCTCTAAATAATGCATTATGAGCTTCCTCACGATTCAACAGGAAATCAATTGTGTCCCTAACTCCCTTATCATTAATCTGCCTGTGAAGATATTCGTATACGACTTTCGCTCTTTGCTCTGCTGCAATATTTGATAATAAATCCGCCGCCAGATCTCCGGTTTCATTCACATAAGCAGCTGTCCACAAATAACCGGAGGCATTGGCCAGCATTGGTGCTAAACCAGATAATACATGGGCTTCCACATTACCGATGGTAGCATTATTCGCTGCCAGTTCATGGCCATTGAGTAGATTTACCGTAGTAGCTACCATCTCCATGTGACTGAGCTCTTCTGAAGCAATATCAAGAAACAGATCCTTAATCGCCGGGTCCTTGATACGAAAGCTTTGTGATAAATATTGTAGTGCTGCTTTTAACTCACCATTGGGTCCACCTAACTGTTCCTGCAAAAGTGCTGCATAATTCGGATTGATTGCGTCTACTTTAACTTCCTGTAATAATTGTTTTTCATGTTTAAACATATAACCATCTCCTTACTATTCTTTCATGTTTCTAGCTTAGTATGTGCATATTTAAGTAAAAAAACCATGATTATGTATGCAGGTAAAATTTGAATTTTTATCTACATAAAAGAGTTTGTGTTAATATGTCTGAGAATATCTCCATTCCTTTTGTCTTTGCGATATGAATTACGCTTGAGTAAGTTGAAGCTTCCGGCAACAATACTTCCAATTGATTATTAAGGTTTAATACTTTCTCAGGATATAGCTCTACATCCTTCTTACCGTCAAATAAAGCTACATAGAAGATATCTGTTTCAACAAGATCCTGAAAAAAATGACTTCCATATGATAATTCCGGCATAAATCCTAATTCGCCGGAAGCCATCTCACAAATCACTGACATATTACAGATCTCTGTGAAGCTCACCGGTATTCCAAGGGATGGCGTCGTGGTTCCCCATCTTCCAGGGCCCATAAGCATAACTTTTTTCCCTTTTAGTTCAGAATTAATCCTACCAATCAATCTTGCTATCGTGTATTTCTCCTGCTCACTTAAGGACAAATAATCTTCCATTTTTACAAAAACGACATAATCAATCGGTAATCTTATATTTCCACCCATAAAATTACCCTTGGAACGGAAAAAGCAATCCTTAAGGCTGTTTAACTTAGGCATCTCTATCGATTTTCCCAACCCTTTTGTCTGTAATGGACGACATTGTAATAAATTAACCTTAAAGCTTCCATCCTTTTTAAAATTTGCTGTAAACTCAATATCTACCGGATAATCATAGACCTTGGAAAGTGTCCCTAAGATATCTTTCATTAGGACTGCAAATGACGTATCCTTAAGAAGTTTCGCAAAATCCAAGATATAAGGAGTTTTCTTATTCGTATATCCAAGTTCTCTTAACCGCTCAGCTGTCTGATAATCGATACTGGCGAATAGAGTCTTCTTTACCTTAATATCACCGGTTAAAACATCTTCTAAGGACTTATTCGTCAATGTATTGTCCTTCAGAGAAAGTACGTCTACATAATGTTGTGAGAATTTCTTCTGATCCTCAAAATTAACTAACGGTACCCTTAAGGGATCATTAAGACTTACGATACGAACATAATCTCCTTCTGTTCGGTCAACTGCCCGGGTACCAAGGCCAAAAACCAAACGAAGCATTCCTGCATCCATATCCACACTTTGATCCCAGACATACAGATTAGAGGAATTACCTACACCCGCAACATGAGGATAAAAGTTCTCTTCATAATAATCTCCCGATACTCTTTGAACCAGTACCGCCATCTGCTCATCCTTTTCTGAAAGCCCTCTGTTTTTCCTGTAATTTAAAGCATCCTCATTCATCGTACTGGCATATACAATTCTTACTGCTTGTTCAAAGGCTTCGTATCGTTCTTTTGGAGTACCCTGATTAACACAGAAAACACTTTCATATTTACCGGCAAATGCATTACCAAAATTGTCCTCCAAAAGTGAGCTGGACCTTACAATAATCGGGGACTGACCGAAGTATTCAAGCATTTGGATAAACTGTTCCTGAATATTTTCCGGAAATTTACCATGAAGTAGTTTTTCCTTTAGCTCCTTGGCATACTGGTAATATCCTTCTTCTGTCTTTTGTTTTGTCCGTAGTCTCCACCAACCATTCTGCACTATATAGGTATAAAAGATATCTGAGCCTAAATAATAGGAATCATGGGGCTCCAGATAAGCAGAGAATCTTTCATCCCCTTCTGTAACTAAAATCTTTCTAGCCAACAGCATACCGACACTTTTGCCGCCGATAAAACCGGTTCCAATTTCTCTTGAGGCTATTTCCAAAATATCATATAAAGAAAAATACTTATTACATAAATCATACATCTTTGAATCGTTACCAATCAGTAATGTCATCAGAATCTTTTTTACTTCTTCCTGCTTTTGAAGTGGTTTTTGTAGAACCTCTCTGGCATTGCTAAATACAACATCCCAAAAATCAAGACGTTCTTCACCCCTATGAATACTGGAAAATAGTTCAGCCGCTTCAGAACTGGCTGTTATACAAACCGCTTCCTGCCCCAAGATCAGATGAGGAAAGAACATCGTAGGCGAATAACGCTGCCATACCTTTAAAGGATGAATATAAATTTTATCATTTACAGAATATAAGTCTAGAAGTAGCTGCGTCGTCTCACGAATGCCTGCAATCGTACTATAGGTATGTACATTTCTTTTTATAGCAAAATAAGCTATGGTATCCAACTCATACAGGTAGGGACATGTCACCTTAAAAAAATTTCCGATCATAAGGTCTGAATACCAATATTCCAGCAAATCCGTCAGACAGTCAAATACATAAAACGCCCTTTTTCCTTCTTGCTTCACCAGATTATGAATTTGCGTTGCAAAGCTTTCAAAACCTTTTCTTGCATCTATGTTGTATATTGTTAGCTCTTGCCCTTCTTCCAGTATAGGATCATGATTGCCAAAACGGACATAAATCAACCTCCTTTGATCTGATTTTGCCTGTATAACATAGGGATCCACCAGCCTTTTATAGCATGCAATCGAATCCACCTGCCAGACAACATTATCTCCTAGCCGTAGATGATCAATCGCCTGATCAAACCCTTTTAAACCTGTACTTATTTTTTCATGCCTATCCATAGTTTACCTCCGTTCTAATATGATTTTATAATTTAATTTTCCATTCATGACAGTCAGCTTTTTTAAATCCTTATCAATTATAAGTATATTTCTATAATATACTTCAAAAAATATAGACAGAAAGGAGTTTTCATATGAATGAAGTTATAATAAAAGCTTTATACCTTACCGTAATTGTTTATTTTTTAACTCTAGTATTATCAAGGATTTTAGGAAGAAAACTGGTATCACAGATGACCTTTTTTGATTATATTGTGGGTATTATGATCGGTTCCGCTGCTGTGCAAGCAGCTACTGTTCAAAAGAATCCATCCTTATCTGCATTTATAATTCTGATTGTAATCTGCCTGTTAACCTTTATTATTGATATTATCCATCTAAAAAGTATACGATTAAGGAAATTGGTAGATTCCGAGCCTATAGTTGTTATTGAAAAAGGTAAAATAGTTGATAAAAACATGAAAAAAATACAGCTTTCCTTAGATGAGCTTAATATGATGCTTCGGGAAAAAAATTATTTTAACCATGCTGATGTTGAAAGTGCCATACTGGAAGCAAACGGTAAGCTATCTGTACAAGCAAAAGCAGAAAAACAACCCTTAACTCCCTCCGATATATACCTTACGCCAGCATATAAGGGTCTTACCAGAGACGTTATTATTGATGGTAAAGTTATGGAAAACAACTTAAAATATATTAATAAGGATGAGCATTGGTTAAAGAAACAGTTAGTCAGTTATGGAGTCCACGATTTTAAGGATGTATTTTACGCAGGAATGGATACTTCCGGTAATTTTTATGTATCAAAAAAGCAAAACAATAAGGAAGTGCCAGGAATGCATGGCATTGAATAATCAACACTTAAAAGACTCGGTACATTGGTTTAATAAAACCAATGGGATCGTGTCTTTTTAGATATAAACTAATATCATTATCAACCATTTCATACATAATTATCTTTTTTATCTTTCGTTTCGTGAAAATCGTTAAATTTCTAATAATATTCTACAGAATTCACCTTTTTTCTTGTTTTGCATAGAATAATATTGAAAGGAGTTGATATTATGGGATATGATTATTATGATTATCATCGCAGACCCTGCTGTCCACGCCCCTATGGTCCTTTTAGACCCGGTTGTGGTCCTTGTAGACCCGGTTATGGACCTTATGGCCCTCTATATGGACCAGGATGCAGACGTGGATGTATATTCCCGAGATTCCCTAGACTTTTCTAATATTATATGATAATCTCTAGGTAATCCTACTGCTTATATAGAAAGGTAAAAAAATACTTTACTTTAACACTCTATAGTGTTAAAATTGTGCTGTGTGTGAAACACATTGGATAAAAGGGAGGAGTCCTATTAATGAGTAAGAACATCAGAACAGCAGCTGTTGATCATCTATTTGAAGCTATTTTAAGTTTAAAGGATTCTGAGGAATGTTATACATTTTTTGAAGATATTTGTACTGTTAACGAATTATTATCCTTATCACAGAGATTCGAAGTGGCAAGAATGCTTCGCAGCCATAAAACCTATCTTGAAATAGCTGAAAAAACCGGTGCATCTACTGCTACAATCAGTCGTGTTAACAGATCTTTGAACTACGGTAATGACGGTTATGATATGGTATTTTCCCGTATGAAAGACGGTAAACCGGAGTAATCATCGGCCAGACAAATTACCAAAGCCAATAAACAATCCTAATATTAAAATGATTATTATGTATATTTAAAAACTGTATAAATAACAACGTTAAGCCCATAACATGTGGCGCATGTTATGGGCTTATTCATCTTTGTGCCTGTTTCATATTCATTTTAATAGTATACCATATCCTTTATACTCGTTGTTTAAATATTATATTACATCTAGTATTGCAAAAAATAATTTTTCTCTTATGGTATCTACTTACTTATTTATAATATTATTCATTATTTCATATTCTTTATTTTATTGTTTTTTTACATATTGCTTATTTATGGTTTCTTTTTTATTTACTTCTCTTTTCGGTGCTTCTTTTTTATTGATATCTTTTTTTACGACTTCCTTCTTAGCTTCGGTTTTACTCCCATTCGCTTTCACTGCTTCCGCTTTACTTCCCTGTTTTTTTATATCCGCTTTTACCTCTGGTTTTCTTACCGTTTCCTTCACAGGTTTAATCCTATCACCCATTAAAGAATTATCTATAATTTTTTCAATCATATGCTTTCTCATATATACATCAAAGCAAAGCATGCTAATGAAAGAAAACATGGTTAGAAAATCATGATCCTCTTTATTTTCAATATCCTCAAAAGATTCCTTCGCTTTCGTCATCTTACGAATCATATCTTTTGTAAGGGCATCTGTTTGTTCCTTTTGTAATCTAAAAATCTCCTCGTAAATATCTTCCAGCTTAACATTGGAGCCATCACCATAATAACGACTGGTTAGTGGATTGAAGATATTTTGAATATCATTAATTGATAAGATATTCTTAAAATAATATATAAAGATAAGGAGAAACATATGCTCCTTCGTGTACTTTTTACGATTCGGTGGTGGTAATAACTCATTTTTTGTATAGTTGTTAATCATGGTCTTGGTTAGAAGCTTATCTTCACTGTACCTTTTTGATGACTTTAGGTGCTTGTCCATAAAGGTAGTAACCTGATCCATATATAAATCTATATTAGGAATATCATCTGGCATGATATATTTAACATCTTTCAGACTGTCAATCAGGCCTTTGATATACTCTTCTTTCGTCATATCCAATAAAATCACCTCTAAATCCCATTATATAGTACCCGATACTAGATGTCAAAACAAAAATGATTACATGATAGGTATTGTCTGCTAGTCCTTGGCAGAATCCTTCTCTCCGAATACTAACCTTGAAACCCTACATCTATAATGTTATAATCATACAAAGTAACTGTTTTATCAGTACGGTTTTAACGAACTGTCCCATTATAATTTATATGCTTTGGAGCTATAATAAAATCAGTTACACAAATACATATAATAGGCAGGTAGAAAACATGAGTATATATGATACATTAAACCCCGAGCAACAAAGAGCCGTGTTTCACGATAAAGGTCCTCTTCTGATATTAGCCGGAGCCGGTTCCGGTAAAACCAGAGTACTAACTCATCGAATTGCTTATCTCATAGAAGAAAGAGAGGTTAATCCTTGGAATATTCTTGCGATTACTTTTACCAATAAAGCTGCAAAAGAAATGCGGGAAAGAGTTGATAAAATCGTTGGGTATGGTTCTGAAAGTATCTGGGTAAGTACCTTCCATTCCACCTGCGTCCGTATTCTCCGCCGTTATATCGATACCCTCGGCTACGATCGTAGCTTTACCATCTATGATACCGATGATCAGAAAAGTTTAATGCGTGAGGTATGTAAGTATTTAGAGATAGATACAAAAAAGATGAATGAACGCGGCATTCTATCTGTTATTTCTAAGGCCAAAGATGAACTGGTTTCACCGGAGGAGTTTGCATTAAGAGCTCAGGGCGATTATCAACAATCAAAATATGCCCAGGCTTATACGGAATATCAAAAAAGATTAAAGCTAAACAATGCTCTGGATTTTGATGATCTGATTGTCAAAACAGTAGAACTGTTTCAAACGAATAAAGAAGCCCTAAACTACTATCAGAACCGCTTCCGTTATATTATGGTAGATGAATACCAGGATACGAATACCGCACAGTTTCGGCTGATTCATCTTTTGTCCATGGGTCTTAATGAATACGGTGAACGGGAATACAATCTGTGCGTGGTAGGTGATGACGATCAATCGATCTATAAATTCCGCGGTGCAAATATTCATAATATCCTGAATTTTGAACAGGCTTTTCCGAATACGAAGGTTATAAAATTGGAGCAGAATTACCGTTCTACGAAGAGTATTCTAAACACAGCCAATGAGGTAATATGTAACAATAAAGGACGTAAGGACAAGTCTTTATGGACGGACAATGAAGAAGGACAACCGGTTTGCTTTACGCAGTTTGCTACTGATTTTGAAGAAGCTGACCAGATTACATCTGAAATCAAAAGATACGTGGAAGCAGGGGAAGCAGGTTATAATGATTTTGCCATACTTTATCGCACCAATGCCCAGTCCCGTCTCTTTGAAGAAAAACTGATACTGAGAAATATACCCTATAAGATTGTCGGTGGAGTGAACTTCTATTCCAGAAGGGAAATCAAGGATATCTTGGCTTACCTTAAAACCATTGATAACGGAATGGATAGTATTGCCGTAAAAAGAATTATTAACGTGCCAAGGCGAGGAATAGGATTGACCACCATAGATAAGGTAAATGATTATGCCATAAGAAACGATATCAGCTTCTATGAAGCACTAACCAGGGCACAGTCAATTCCGGGTTTGGAACGTACAGCTTCCAAGATTACTCCGTTTGTCAGTCTGATTGAAGGTTTAAAATCCAGACTAACAAAGGAGGGTTATAGCTTAAATGAATTAATTGATGATATTCTGGATGCTACCGGTTATCTTAGAGAACTGGAGGAGGATAATTCAGAGGAAGCTAAGGACAGAATTGCCAATATTGATGAACTTGTGAATAAACTGGTATCCTATGAAGAAAATGCGGAGGAGGAGCCAACCTTAAGCGGTTTTTTAGAAGAAGTAGCTTTGGTATCGGATATTGATAGTTTGGATGAAACTAATGAACATATCGTATTAATGACACTACACAGTGCTAAGGGTTTAGAATTCCCTTATGTATATTTAAGTGGTATGGAAGAAGGTATTTTCCCGGGATATATGGCCATCCATGCAGAAAATCCGGAGGAAGAAATTGAAGAAGAACGTCGACTTTGTTACGTAGGCATCACCAGGGCAATGAAAGGTTTATCCTTAAGTGCTGCAAAACAACGAATGCTTCGAGGTGAAACACAGTTTAACCGACCTTCCCGCTTCATCAATGAAATACCCAGATATCTGCTTAAAATGAATGCGTCTTCTCCAAAAAAAATACAATCCGGCTATCAAACATCGGATTATGACTTTAATAACCACACCCCGTTTGAGAAGTCCATTGAGTTTGAGAAATCCTCCGGTACCGGATCCTATAAACAAACCCAAATCGCTTATAAGCCATATTCTACTCCTGAACCGAAACAGTTTGCAGGAAATAATATGGGTACATTAGATTATGGCGTAGGGGATACGGTTAAGCACATAAAATTCGGAACCGGTGAGGTAATTGACATAGTCATGGGTGGAAAAGATTATGAAGTAACCGTGGAGTTTCCTAATTTCGGAGTCAAGAAATTATTATCCTCTTTTGCTAAACTGGTAAAGATTTAAATTAACTGTCGTAATATGTTTAAACGAAATCAAGATACCCTGTCACTCAGGATGTTAATTAATAAACCTTTTTTTCTTTTAATTTTTTCTATTGTTTGACAGCATTACACTTTCTTATACAACATTACTATGCGACAGTCCTATATGTCATTAATAATTTTATTTGTTTAAAATATAAATTGGTATAAAACTCACCTTGATTTGAAACTATATATATAGATTTGATTCGATTTATTTAGGGCTTTTGCTCTGAGATACTAACCACTGGTTCCGTAACATAATAAGTGGAATTTATAATATAATTACTCTAGAAAGGATGTGTTATTATGATGAATAAATTGGAGGATTTTTGGGAGGCTATGAGACTTGGTGAACTACTCCACAGAAGAGATCCAATGGAAAAAAGAAGACACACGATTATGTGTATGCTAGCAATTATAGGTGCTGTTGCTGCTGTTGCTGCAATTGCTTATGCAGTATACAGATACATGAATCCTGATTATCTTGAGGATTTTGAAGATGACTTCGATGATTATGAAGATGATTTTGAGGATTATAACGATGATCCAACGGATCCCAGTGAAGATCTGGTTCAATCCGGTCCAACCACCATTGCAGAAGACTAAATTTCTAGTAAAGGGGCTACTTAAAAATAGCACAATGGGAATTTGATTTACCTCACACATAGATTGAAGGACATATTCTGATTTTGTATGCCTTGTTCGAACATTTTTGTTCGCACCAGTATATCAAAATCAGCAACATGTCCGTCAAATAGTGCATTACGGTAAAATCATATTCCCAGATTAACTATTTTTAAGTAGCCCCTTCTTTTTTCTTAGAGACTATTTTTATTAGTCTTTAAGCGCTTCCTTCGCATACTCGGTTATAATTAAATCCTCATAGTCAACCCGTTTTGAAAGCTCTCCTGCTTCTTCAAGAATATCCTGTAGCAGGTCTAAACTAGCCTCTTCAAAAATCAGATTATCTTTCCAGGTATCCTGGTCATAATATCTGGTTACTATCAACACAAGTTTATCCATTGGAATTTCATCAAACTGTGGTGCTATTACCTTAGCAATCTCTTCCGGTGAATGGGTAGCTACATAATCCATACCTCTTTGGATAGCGTTCGTAAAACCCTGAATAATCTCAGGATTTTTTTCAATATAACTTTTCTTTGCTGAGAAAGACGTGTAAGGAACCTTACCGCTTTCAACACCAAGGGATGCTACTACTGCACCTGCTCCCTCTAATTCTAAGGAAGTTGCTGCCGGTTCAAATTCACAGGTATAATCCGCCTGCCCTGATGCAAAAGCCTGTGCCGTAATTCCAAAATCAATATTTTGTATGATCGTTACATCTTTCTTTGGATCAATTCCGTTTTTCTTTAAAATGTACTCAAATACCATTTGAGGCATACCACCCGGCCTTCCGCCAATTACCGTTTTTCCCTTTACATTATTCCAAGAGAAGTCTTCCTCTTTGTTTCTGGATACAAGGAAGTTACCTGCCCGTTGGGTAAGCTGGGCAAAGTTCACAACATAATCTTCTGCACCTTCATTGTACACATAAATTGTAGCCTCCGCCCCCATGAATCCGATTTCACATTCACCGGATAACACAGCTGTCATTGTTTTATCAGCACCCAAACCGTTTACTAAATTAACCTTTAATCCTTCCTCTTTAAAATAGTCCTCTTCAAATGCAACATACATCGGTGCATAAAAGATAGAGTGAGCTACTTCATTCAACGTAATTTCTGTTAGTTCATCTTTCCCTTTACAGCCGACTAACATAGTCGCTGTCATGGTAATGATAGCAAGTACACAAATAAATCTTCTCTTCATTGAAACCCTCCCAGATAAAATGGTTTTTCTTCTATTAATATATTCATAGACAGGAAGGATTCGTGCCTGTATGAAAATACAGACATTTTCTTGATTTACTAATAATTAACATTCAATGATTGCCAATATTTACAAAATAGAGTAAACTATTCATAATATTGTACAACGGAGGTAAATTACATGGTATTTCAAAGTATACTTGGGTATCATAAACTGTCTGAGATTGAACCGGATAAAGTAAGAATGCCAAAATACTTTTATGATCTTAATCTGGACCAGATCGTACAGGATATATTGGATGAACAGAAGGTTTATGATCTACGCAGATTTTACTTTTTTGGAGCAGAGCGGGAAAATGATATCAATTATCGCTTAAGTGTCCTAAAAGATATGGACAATGAAACGATATTTAAAAGTGTAAATAATTTCTGTATTATCATGAGGAAATCCAAGGAATATCTGAATAACATAAATCATACAGATCATGATATTCAGAAGCAAAAGTGGAATTTGGATGCAGCCTTCGCTTATATCAACAATGTCGTAACGCTTCATAAGGAACTGGAACAGATTAAGTTTATCTCCGAGGGCTTTCAATTGTTTCATCAATGGCTTACATCCTACATAAATAGTGAGGAATTTCTGTTATTACAAAAAGAAACCCGCCAGCTTATAAATCAATTTGAAGAGATGAAATTCCATATTCAGATAAAGAGAGACAAAATTATTATTAATGAGGGGTATCTGGAGGATGATTATTGCAAGCAGTTACAGGATACCTTTCGGGAAGAATCCGAACAAAAGCATTTTTATCAGAATAACCCCTTCAGCAGTGTCATGTTGTCAGCCTTAGAAACAGCTATATTGGATGTTCTTAAAAAGAACTATAAACATACCTTTGAGGCCCTAGATTTTTACGACAAGACTCACCATGATTTCATCCATCCTATTCTTGAAACCTTTGAATTAGAGGTTCAATTCTATATAGCCTTTTGTTCGTACCGAAATAAAATGTTGGAGATGAACTTTCATTTTTGTTACCCGCAGCTTCATAAAGATGGATATCTTAATATAACAGAAGGATACGATCTGGCATTAGCTAAGAAAAATGCATTGTTAAAGAAAGAGGTAATTTTTAACGACTGCTATTTTAACCCCGGAGAGCAATTTTATGTAATAACCGGTCCTAACCAAGGGGGGAAGACAACCTTTGCCAGAGCTTTGGGACAAATTGTATTTTTCACGTCCCTAGGTCTTATGGTACCGAGCCGATCTGCTACTCTACCGTTTTTTGATGGAATCTATACACATTTTGCAGTTGAAGAGAATATGGATACCGGTGCCGGTAAGCTAAAAGAAGAGCTGCTTCGCTTAAGAGAGTTAATGGGTAGTGCATCAAATAACAGCTTTATCATAATTAACGAAATCTTTACCTCTGCCACCTCCTACGATGCCCATATCATGGGAAGAAAAGCACTGAATTATTTTATGGATAGGAACTGTTTTGGAATCTATGTAACCCATATCTATGAGCTTACGAAAAACGATGAACGAATTGTCAGTCTGGTGGCATCACTTCTTTCAAAAGACAGCAATATCCGCACTTTTAAAATTGCACGTAGGCCTGCGGACGGAAAAAGCTATGCCAATACAATTGTTGAAAAACATCATATGACATATCGGGAGATAAAGGAGCGGATAAAAAGATGCATGTAAGATTACTATATGAAGATTGTGAGAACCTACCAAGAAATGCCTTGTTGAATAGAAGCGAGATAATTCAGGATTTAAATCTGGATATAATATTTAAATTCATGGCGAGAAATGATAAATTCATCTATAATACAGTCCGTTCTGTTATAACTAACTGTGCCACGGACATAAATACTGTACTTTATCGACAGGCTATTCTTACAGATTGTATAAAAAACTATAATTGTTTTTCAGAAATGTATGAGATGACCTCAAAAGCTTTTGAAGAAATCGAACTATACAAAGAATCGGTTAAAAAAGTTTCAGTGCTTAAACTGACCAACTCCCAAAATGTACTTTTTTCACTTGAAATTCTAGGGATCTTAGTTAGAAATCTTGAAAAATTTAAGATGTATGTCGATTCTATTGAGACAAATTTGACCTCACCGGGAATGAGAGCCTTCTATGACCGCCTAATCAGTGATTACAATTATGAATTTGTTGAAAAAATCAAGTCCTCTCTTGGAGAGATGAATTTTTTAATCGAGGGTGGCGAAATCACCTTCAGCGGTACCATCGGTCAGGGACTTAAAGCCAAAGATATTATCGTTAACCACTTGAAAAAACTTGAGTTTAGAAGAAGAAAACCCTTAAGTGTTGCTTCCATAATGTATTATAAGCTTTTTAAGCGCAGTGTAGTGCTTTTGGATGATTCCAGAATCTCCAACGATGTGCGGGAAATGGAAGCAGCCGGGCTATCCCATATCTTAAAAATGTATCAAAACTTTATTAAAGAATTAACCACCTTTTTTGAAAATTTGCATTACCAACTGTCATTTTATGTTGGTGCAGCGAATCTTCAAAACCGCCTCACCCAGATGAATATTCCTACCAGTATGCCAAAAGTTGTAAAAAGAGAGATGGGAATCTTTCGTTTCCGAGGACTTTATGATCTTAGTATGGCAATCTATCAAAGGCACAGACCGGTAAGTAATGATCTGGATACGCAGGATTTACATCTATTTATCATAACCGGAGCAAACCAGGGAGGAAAATCTACTTATCTTCGCAGTATCGGCATCGCACAGATTTTAATGCAAAGCGGAATGTTTGTCCCGGCTGAGTATTATTGTAATTGTATCTATGACGGTATATTCACCCACTTCACCAGAAGAGAGGATACTGCAATGAATAGCGGTAAGCTGGATGAGGAGCTTAATCGAATTAGTCGTATACTGGACAATATTACGCCGAATTCCATGCTATTACTGAACGAATCCTTTGCAACTACCACAGAACGGGAGGGTTCTCAGATTGCATCCGATGTTGTCAACGCCCTTTATGAGAATGGAACGAATGTACTGATGGTAACCCACTTATTCGAATTCACCAAAGCAATGTATGAGAAAAGGCCTGAAAAGTCCATGTTCTTAAGCGCTGAACGGCTTGCAGACGGTACCAGAACATTCCGTATCATAGAGAAAGAACCGGAACGGACCAGCTACGGGTTAGATCTTTATAAAGATATTATAGGGGAATATGATAGTAATGATATAGCGAACTGATCTACAGTAATTATATTATGAGTTGAATTACAGTTATGATATTATAAGTTTAACTTGCAGATGTAAATGAAAAGTATGATATCATCAGTTTCTAGGTAACTATAGGATCCTCTGGCATGATGATTTATCCTGGCTTCGTATGTTTTCGTTATAATGCACTAATCGCTTTTTCTGATGGTAAAGCAGAGCCAAACACTCCTCACTTCGCTCGTCAAACAGTGCGCTTTTTTGACTCTAAACCATCATCAAAAGTAATAAGTACATTTAATAACGAAGCATAAGGCGCCATGCTAAAAACATCTTGCCAGATGCTCCATATTAACATTAAGAGTGCTGATGATATCATACTTTTCATTGTTACATATTGACAGCTTTGATCTAATAATAGTATTTGGTTCTATGAAACACTTGAGGCTGTTACATTCTTAATATGTTGGGAGTATTGTTTTATTCCCTACATATTAAGGCAACAGCCTCTTTAATGTTAACTATCTTTTATTCCTCTGGTCTTTCTCCGAGAATAACGGTCAGCTCTTTCTCCTCATAGCTGCCATTAATAAATTCATTAACGATAAGCTTTAACTCGTCTCCTGCTCTGGTATAGGACAATATGTTGAGTAAGTCTTCTACGGTTTCTATTTTAATATCATCTGCTTCAACTATAATATGTCCTGCCTTCAAACCGGCGTTATCTGCCGGTGAATTCGGAATAACTTCATTGATATAGACACCAATCGGCATATTAAATCGTAGAGCAAATTCTTCTGTTACATTCTGTGCTGCGTTTTTGTTAATCCCAAGATAACCTTGCTCTGCTACTTCCTGTAGTTCTCTGTTCATCAGCTTATTAATCATAGGAACAGCTTCTGATATCGGGATTGAATAGCCCATACCTTCTACCTCATAGGAGGCATATTTTACAGAATTAATTCCGATCACTTCACCGGCCGTATTAATCAATGCCCCTCCGCTATTACCAGGATTAATTGCTGCATCTGTCTGTAAAAGCTTCATTTTAATATTATCTATGTTAATCTCACGGTTTATGGCACTGATATACCCGACTGTAACGGATTGACCGTATCCTAGGGCATTACCGATTGCAATTGCCATTTCACCGGCTTTTACTTCATCGGAATCACCCAATGCCGCAACCTTAATCGTATTTATCGTATCCTTTGACAAATCATCCAAATCAACTTCAACCACGGCAAGATCCGATCTTGGCTCTGCTCCTTTTACTTTTGCATTAGCAGTGCTGTCATCAACAAATACAATTTCTACTGTATCAGCACCTTCAATTACATGGTTATTCGTAACAATTAAAACCTTAGAATCGCTTTGGCCAATGATAATTCCCGAACCGCTTCCTTCCACCGGCTGATTAAATTGCCTTCCAAAGAAATCTCTTCCGGTAATTGTTGCAGATGAATTGATTGCTACGATGGATGGCATTACCTTATCAACAATATCAGAAACGTCAGAGATAATACCATCTTCTATGGCATTCGTTTGAGCGATAGGGATATCAATAACTTCGGAGTCATCCTCTTGTTCTAATAAAAGCTCACTTTCATCTCTAACACTTTCCTTCACGGTTACATCATTATCTTCCTCAACAACTTCATCTTTAGACTTAATAAAATAATTATATCCTTGAAAAACAGCTCCTGTTATGATACCGAACAGGATTGCCGCTACAGTAAATTTCACAATTTTAACAAAAGCTCCTTTTTTCTTTATCTTCTTTTCATCCAAACCGTGGGATGAATATTCACTGTAAGAAGGATAGCTGCTTTGATTACTTATATAATTACCGTTATTACCATAAGTATAGTAATTAGTATTTCTATGGTTGTCAGAATTTCCGGCTAGCTTCTGATCATGATTGGAATAATGAATTCCGATTGTATTTGGATTATTGTTAAAACCTTGATTGTTTTGCTCGTTCTCTTTATTATGATTTAACTCATTCATTGCACAATCTCCTTTCACACGATGTTTGAATTTTCTTATTATGAATAAGTCTAACAGGAAATTATGTTTACTTTGTGATTAGATTTTGAAGAAAATATGAAAATATACGAACATTATTATCTTACCGGGAGAAAACTGCCAAGTATTTTCATCTCGATTGCCTCCTCCTGAATACAATGAAGCGCATTCTTAACTGCAGGATGCTCCATACTACCTTCAATATCAACAAAGAAGCGGTATTTAAATGCCTTTCCTGCAATCGGTCTGGATTCAATCCTTGTCATATTAATCTTATTATAAATAAAATGGGAAAGCATATGATACAACGCACCGCTCTTATGAGGTAATTCAAAACAAATACTGGTTCTTTCAGCTTTATTATAATATATTTTTTTATTCGATATTACGATAAATCTGGTTGAATTCGTTTCGTCGTTATGGATGGAGGCTTTTAATAGACTTAATCCGAAGTTCTCTCCAGCTCTCCTACTGGCAATTGCAGCTTGAGAAATATCACCGTCTTCTAGGACTTTTCTGGCGCAACTAGCCGTAGAGCCGCCTTCTACCTGTTTCATCATGGAATGTTGTTTCAAAAATCCGGAGCATTGCAATAACCCCTGACGATGGGAATATACCGTCTTAATATCAGAGATCTTAGCTCCCGGTAGACCCCATAAATTATGCTCTATCTTAATCACATGCTCACCAACAATATAATTATCATATTCTGCCAGCAGATCAAAGATATCGGATAAGGTTCCCGTGGAGGAATTTTCAATCGGTAACACTCCAAACTCAGCCTTACCTTCCTTTACCTCCTGCATTACATCTCCAAAGGTAGCCATAGGAATTCCCATTACTTCAGTCTTGAAATATTCCATCATAGCCTGTTCCGTATAAGAACCCTTCTCTCCATAAAACACTACCCTTGTATCCTGATCAGCCTCAATAGAATTCAATGCAGTAAACCCCAAACTAAAAGAAGAATAAAGCATTGTATATTGTAATCTACGGCTCATGGACATAATCTGTGTAAACAAATCTGCAATTGCAATCTGATTAAATTCATTCGTTGTCATGTTTTTAATGGATGCTATCTTTTCTTCTTCTCTGACCGGATCATATACTGGCAGACCAACACTGCTTTTATATTCCGCAATGTCCTCCGCCAGCTGCATTCTGTACTCAAATAATTCTAAAAGCTTACGATCCACTTCATCAATTTTTTTCCTGCTTTCTTGTAAATCCACCATTTATTTATTTTCCTCCATACGGTATGCTAACAGCTACTTTGCCTTTAGCTGAATTAATATCTATCCTGTTCGAGACAAAATATTATTATTGTAGTAGCTTTGTTAAAAATCCGGACATATTTACCATAACTACATATCTTTGTGACCCATTATACTATTACTCTTACACGGATGCAACCGAAAGAGTTATCTTATTATTGCATAATCTTTTCTGTCGATATATAATAAATTTAATACTATGACACAGATATTCGGAGGTTTTTATGTTTCAATCAGTTAAGAAAGTATTAAGTTTTTTAGTCATTATTACTATCCTTGCGATTGTTGGTATCTTTTTTTATACTCATAATCGGACCTTTTATAATGATGAGGAGTTAATTGGAAACACCTCCGGTAATATCTATAATGGCGGCCTTTTTGCTGAGATAAACGGTAAGATTTATTTTAGTAATGACAACGACGACGGCAGTCTCTATTCCATGAACTCTGATTGTTCCAGTGTTAAGAAAGTTCATGATGATAAAGCTGCTTATATTAATGTGGATGATAATTATATCTATTATGTCCGGGCAAATAACACCAGAGAGAATAATCCGGGTCATATTTTTACCTTTAATAACACAGGAGTATATCGTATCAACCAGAATGGTAAAAACATTAAAGTAATTTCCAATAATCCGGGTAGTTATCTTACCTTAAATGGAAACTACGTGTATTATCAGAATTACGACGTAGAGAACGGTTTATTCCTTTATCGTAGTAAAATAGACGGTGAAATGAAACGGCTTTTATTAGAGGAAGCGGTTGTACCTGCCGGTGTTATGAATAATAAACTGTATTATACCGGATTCACAAAGGATCATAACATCAACACCTTGGATTTATCCAGTTTTACGGAAAATACATATGTTTCAGGTAATTTTGCTTTTCCTATTTTCCAAGGCCAATATATCTATTACATGGATTTATCCAATAACTATACAATTAACAGAATGAACTTAGATGGAAGTAATCCTACTGTTCTGGTTCAGGAACGTTGTTCTACTTATAATATAACCAATACCGGTAAATATCTTTATTATCAGATTGATGAGATGGAAAACAGTAAAATCTGCAGACTAAACCTTCAAACTATGGAGACAGAAGTTTTACTGGAAGGTTATTATAAGCAGATCCACGTAACAGAAAACTATGTGTTTTTTAAAGAATTTGAAAATACCCGTACCTTCGTTCTATCGGCAGACGGAAGCTCTAAACTGGGAACCTTTGATCCACCTGTTTTAAGTAAATAGTAATTAAACTCCTCTACCCATACCATAATCCCAAGGTAAACACATCTCGCATAAATGAGCATTTTATATAAGTGATAACAAGATGAATCGACAAGTAGCTTTACTTGTCAAGTTAAAAGACTATTATATTCCATACTGACAGCATACTGGCAGGTAAGGATTATAACAGTCTTTCTTTATATCATAAAATTCATATATACTCACATTGATTTACTTTGTTCTTTATTGTTTGTACATCTATTATTTTCATTTAATGCCACTACAAAATCCTTAAGAAACGATAACGAACCAAAAGCTACAATCACATCATTTTTTTTCGCCTCGGTAAGTGCTAACATAACTGCTTTATTGGTATCATTACCATCAATCACCCTGCTACAGAAAGCTTGTACCTCCTTAGCCAACTGTGAGGAGGATAAGGCTCTTGGGTTATCCGGTGTCAGGGTTATAATTGTATCCGCAAGGGGAGCCGTAATCCTGATAATACTTTTATAATCCTTATCCGCCAATACTCCCATAATAAATATAATACGTTTTCCATAAAAATAAGTTTCAATGGAACTTCGAAGTGTAATTGCCGCCCCCTCATTATGAGCTCCATCCATTATGATATATGGAGTTTTACTTATGATTTCAAATCGTCCGCTCCATCTGGTATGATATAGACCTGACCTGATAGCCTCTTCGCCAATCCTATATCCCTGCTCCTCTATTGTCTTAACTGCCCGTATTGCTAATAATGCATTCTTAACCTGATGCTGACCCAAAAGTCTGATTTTATACTGCTTTTCTTCTTCATCAGCTTGATGTAAAAATTTAGTTTCATCCATGGAATAATTGATTTCACTAACTTCATGCATACCTGAGATAATAAATCGGGAGCCGCTTTCCTCTGCCTTTTTCTTTATTACATTAACTACCTCCGGCTCCTGTTCACAGGTTATAACCGGTCTTCCCTTCTTTATAATTCCCGCTTTCTCCTTAGCAATCTGAGCCAAGGTATCTCCCAGATATTGCATATGATCAAAGCTTATGGAGGTAATGACGCTGCATATGGGCCTTGTAATTACATTGGTTGCATCCAGTCTTCCGCCAAGACCAACCTCCAGCACTACAAAGTCCACCTGCATCCACGAAAGATATAGAAAGGTCATAGCTGTTTCGATTTCGAAGGTGGTAGGATGTGCATAACCCTCCTGTACCATAGCATTACAAGCTGTTTTAATCTTATCAATTGAATCACTAACACCCTGTTTTGAGATATATTCTATATCAATCGAATCGTTTGAGTTATTCATAGTCAAAGGAGACACACTATTGAAATCACTTACCATATAATCATCTTGTAAGTGACTATTCCCATCGAAACATGCTTGTTTCATATCATCACTTCTATTAATCGATACCTCTTTAGATAAATCTTTCTTTGGAGAAGAGATTATAATCCTTTCTCGATAGGAAAAAACCGCCGGTGATATATATCTACCCACGCGATACCCTGCCATAGTAAGTATCGTTGCTATGAAACCAGCTACTGATCCCTTACCGTTCGTCCCAGCAATATGAACGATGTTTAGCTTTTCCTGAGGATTGTCTAGCCTTCGTAACAACTCTGTTATGGTTTCCAGTCCCAACTTACTTCCATACTGACTGGATTCGTCTATATACTTTCTTGCCTCTTCATAGGTCATAAACATACTCCTAAACATCCCTCTACTCTATGAGTAATTAAAGAAAAATTATATATTACTTATCGTTGATTACTTGAAAAATAAAAAACTTTAAATAATAGGACTCCTCTGCTGCCCATAAAATCGGGTGATCCGGTGACTGGGTACGGTATTCCACCTGACGTATCCGTTTTCTTACATTCTTTGCAGCCTGTCCAATGGTTTCTGAGAATAAATCCGGAGTCATAAAATGCGAACAGGAACAGGTCGCAAGATATCCCCCATCCTTCACCAGCTTCATTGCCCTTAAGTTAATCTCACGATATCCCTTGATTGCATTCTTAACTGAATTACGGGATTTCGTAAAGGCAGGCGGATCCAAGATTACAACATCGAATTTTTCACCCTTTTTCTCAAGCTCCGGTAACAAGTCAAATACATCCGCACAGATAAACTTCACCGTATTACTTAAGCCATTTAAGACTGCATTCTCGGTTGCTTGGGCAACACCTAATTCAGAAGCATCTACCCCAATCACTTCCTTAGCATCACAGATACCTGCATTTAAAGCAAAAGAACCTGTATGGGTAAAACAATCCAGTACTCTTTTACCTTTGCATAACTTAGCAATCGCTGCGCGATTGTATTTTTGATCAAGAAAAAAACCGGTTTTTTGGCCTTCGGCCACATCCACCAGGTATTTCACTCCATTTTCAATAATTTCAACCTTGGTATCAAATTCTTCACCAATAAAACCCTTAATCCGGTCCATTCCCTCATTAATTCGGACTTTGGCATCACTTCTTTCATAGATACCTCTGATTTTGATTCCGTCCTCTGCTAAAACCTTTAGAAGAATATCTAAGATATCCATTTTCATTCGATCAATTCCCAAAGCAAGGGACTGAACGACTAACACATCAGAGAATTTATCAACAACAAGCCCCGGCAGAAAATCCGCTTCACCAAATATAATACGGCAGCTGGAAGTATCTACGGTGACTTTTCTGTACTCCCATGCGTCCCTTACCCGCATGGTAAGAAACTCCTGATCTATCTCCTGTCCTTTCATTCTTGACATCATACGAACCGTGATTTTAGAGTTGGTATTAATAAATCCGCATCCTAAATAATAGTCATCAAAATCATGCACAGATACCAGATCACCGTTTTGATAATCCCCAAGGATTTTATCTATTTCATTATCAAAAATCCACAGACCACCGCCCTTTAAGCTTCGCCCTTCGCCTTTTTTTATCTTTACGATTGCTTTTTCTTTAATCATTAATGCAATTCCTCCACTCTGCCAGTCAGTTATGTGATTTTCTTTTTTTATTAAAAATATAAAACTTACTAAAAATATAGTTAATAACGATTACTATTACAGATAAAGCTGCCTTTACAATCCATCGGTAGATTCCTAGTTTCTCTATGAATATATAGATACCCATCTGTTCTATACCCAGAGTAACTAATCTTGCTCCAAAGAATTTCGACACCTTAACGAGCTCATCTTTTAGCACTTCACTCTTTGAATGAAACACATTTCTCTTATTAACAATATAAGCAAAGGTTACTGCAATTACCCATGCAAAACCATTGGCAATTAGATTGGATTTTAACAGCCGAAAAAACAGTTCATAGCTTACAAAGTTGACAAATGTCGTTAGTACACCCACTATGCCGTAAGTAATTGTTTCTCTGTTGATTACCTTCCCTGCCAAATCTTTTATCTTATGATACCCTTTTACTTTGTTCATTAAGCCTCCCGAACCCTGATTTTACAGTAAAACTCCTATATAATTTAGGTTCTAATCCTTTTGTAAACTTCCACTTAGTTAAAACAAACAGATAACCTGCTTTATATCTCTCCTTAATAGTAATGTTTAACATTAAGATTAAAGAAGAAATCCCTATGTGATCATTTTACTTTATCTTATAAATAATAATCAGTCAAGCGGGAATAAACTACGTCTCAGTAAGATAACGGTTGCACTGCCGTTGTATCCATAGGTGATATCTTCAGCCGTTATTGTGATTTCTCTACTGTTCTTATCTCTCATTAATGTTAAAGGCAGATAAAGTTTATACAAGCCACTGTCCGTCGGTAAAATTAATGGTTGTTCTATTCCATCTACTAACTTATTAACCGTAACATCATCGGCACCGCCATCCATTAGATTCTCTCCCTCTGCAGTTATACTTATATTAACAGCGGGCATAGCGATATCCTTTTCAACCTTAAATATCACCTCCTGCATACCCTCAAGAGATATATCATCCTCCGAAAAATCAATATCCACATAGATATACTGAGCCGAAGAATTTGAAATCGGGACAGGGTCTTCAATGGTAACAACGGGAGGGCTGATATATTTTAATATCACCTCACATGATGCATTGTTGGATTGTAAATTAGTTACCTCTATTGTGAGTGTATTCTCACCGTCTAACTGCGTGGCAGGAATTTTAACTGCATAAGTGCCATTGTTCACTTTATTATTTATAATATCAATCGGATCTCCTAAGGTACCGGATACATCCACCTCATAAACAATCTGATGCCAATCACTGACAAATCCCGTATCAAAGGTTAAATCCAGCTCCATGACGGAAGAACTCTCCGCAATCTCAAAGGTAAGGATAAATTCCTCCTCTGCTAGATCGGTCGGTCTTATGGTAATCACTTTATTCGTTCCCTCTACCACCGGTACCGGGTTGGTAATTGTAATCACAGGCGGACTGGATATCACCCTGTCAGAGGCTTTATATGCTGTAATGATTGTATTAATAAATAGCTTGATTTCTTCCTCATTGCCGGCTACATCCGATGCTGCCAAGTTAATTCCCGAATAAAAGCATAACCCATTACTGAATAGATAATAATTGTTTTTTACATCGTTTGGTGAGGAGCTATAGGTTCCATGATACAGCTCGGAGTTAGTTCCTCCTAATCCAAATATTTCTTTTACAACAGGGCTTCGGGAATCGGATAAGGAATACCACCCGATTAACATCCTGTTTTGTGACTTATTAAAATCAACCGTAACATCATTCGAATAATGATTAGTAGCAATACGAATCGCTTTATTAATCTGATAAGGATATCTGGTGATACTTCCTTCATTTGTTTTTGTAAGATAGTTTGTGGTATATGCATTGTCTCTTTCGAGGTTACTACTGTTATCTCCTATCATATTACGATAAATGTATAACTGATTATCAAGCCATTCCCAAAGCCAATAGTTGTTGGAATTTCTACGGTTTAAATAGTTATAGGTACGGCTACTTAAAAAACTGGTCTGAGTACCACTGTAATAGGAAGCCTGTCTATCATAGCCCAAGACATTTTTCGTGAAGATAACCGGAAGCCCATTGGCTATCTCGTCTTTTAAGTTAGTCAAAGCTACATTGTTACTTGGTATGGATGTATTGGGGTTATCTAGGATAACCAAATGATATGGCAGTAATCTACTGGTTCCGGACAAATCACCAGAGTTATAAGCCGGTTTATTCGGATCATTAGCATACGTAACATACTCTGCTACGGTCATGGACTCTATATGCAGATTATAATCATTTAAGGTTCCTTCCCCACCGTATTGATTCATCAGGCTGGATGTATCATTCATCTTAGTTTCCAGATTATACGTTGAATTATTATCTCTGATATGAAGAATATATAAATCTTCCTTATTGGTGTTCGTGGCATAACCTGTCACAGCTCCCCGTATCTCTGAATTATTCTGCCTTGTAACAATCAACTTCCATTGATAAACTCCATTTAAATCGGACATATCATACTGATAGGAATAGACTCGACTGTTACTCTCTCGTAATCCTTCCCAAAGCGAACCATCACCGGACACAACAGATAATTGTTCTGTTGCTTCGTCAAAGACACCATCCATATTTTTATCTACATAAAGATAAGCATTATAAGTATTTGGACTTATATTAGCATTTTTTGGTAGTATCTTGAATTTTATTGACAATAAATCCGTATTGGGATCAACATATATATAACTTTCATCTGTATCCTCAGCTAAAATAGGCTCAATCAAGCTTATTCTGGGACGTATAATATTTAGTGCATAACTTAACCTGTTGTTAAAGGTTCTTTTTATCGACGTATTCGTACTATAAAAGTCAGCCGTATTTAAGAAATTCGGATAGGATGAGTTATTTCTATACTGAGTTATAAAAGCATAAATGTCTGTATTCGTCCTTATATTTGTTCTCTGATACAGATTTGCATCCAGTACCATTGGATAACCGGCTGTAAGAAATTCAGATAACTCCTCCACTTTTTGAGAGGTAAGATCATTTCCTTGAAATCGTTCTGTGGTTACATTCCATACATTTGATAAATCATTTAATATGGCTATGGTATCACCGTCATTATAATAGATATAAGGATCTAACCCTCCATCATTATAAATAACACGACCATATCTATCATAATTGTATCTTCCGGCACCGCTTCCCATATAAATCATATCATAACGGGCATTGATATCTTCAATACTGCTGTTAAATTGGATACTGGTCATATTAACAATCTGTACATTATGCTCCGATAAAATGGTACGGATGGCTTCCTCGGAGGCAGTAAAATCCGCTGTAGGCTGAATGTTCAGAACTCGCTTATAGGTTCTTAGATTACTGCCGTCCGTCCCATCATCTGCCGGATTATCAACCGTATCATCCGAGGTTTCTTCCTCTACTCCCTCCACATCGCTACCATCCGGATAAGAGATGCCTCCAACTTCTTCAAATCCTGTACCGTTATTGGTAATAACATTCACTATGTCCGTAAGACGAAATGACGTAACCGGTGTACCATCCGGATTAAGAGAACTTAGGTGATCACTGGCATCATCACGAGAATCGTCAGGTAAATTAATCGGTTCTAAAAACTTGCTTGTGAATATATCCTGTCCATTTAAAGTGAGTACATTGTCTGTTAAATCCGTCGTTGTTGCCAACATATTGGCATTATATATTCCATTGGCATATAGGTCTGTAAATGCAACCATCTCACCATTTTCATTCAATCCGTAAGGCAGGAACGTATTTTCATTCCAGTAAAGTGCAGCATTGGAACCGGCTGAATAGGAACTGTTTGGCCGTCTAAAACTTCCGGTACTTCCGGTACGATTTACATTCGTATTTACTGTCCTATTGGTTATGCGGTTCGCAGTACTTGTCGTATCCGGGTTCATAAAGGAATTATAAAAATCTATCATATTCCTTTGGTAAACCATAATATAAAGTTTCGCCACATTACAGGAGGTACCATTATCACTGCCGCCATATCCCACATTGATATTACGCCTCAATAACGAATCATATTCTCCACTACCGTTAATAGCCTGTGAATAGAAAGTAGAATCAATAATTAGCGATGCTTTATAACTTCCAATACCTGCAATTCTGCGAAAGATTTTATCGACACTGGTCCAGCTTAAATCATTTACAGCAAAATTCAAATTGTCCACCATAGAGTTTTGATTATCGGAATATTTTTGGTTGTAAGGCAGACTTTGCCCCTCGTGGCTATAGTTTTCATATAACCATATATAAGCCCAGTTATGATTGTAATTGGCGTTAATATAGAACAAATTTGCCTCATCTATGTAATGCTGATTTTCCGGTAGATTTAATTCATTCGGAGTTATGGTAATAACCCTAACAGGATAATCCTGGGCATAATTTGCCTGGATACCAAGGCTATGACGCTTAAACCATTCATTGTTGACTAGTTGAACATTATAAGTATACTGATAGGGCTGGTATATCCTTTGCCCTTTGACCCAGATCCTACCATCCTCTTCAAAAAAATTTGTAGGCTTTGATAATGCCGTATCATCCTGAACCCAGCGATAATAACCATTCCAGTACTGTTCATAAGTAAAGGTCATTCCATTGGTATTCACTCTATAATTACCACCGGACTGTAAGATATAGTTTATATTAGCATAAGAATAGTCCCCGGAGTTATCATCTACAATTTGATAATCAGCCGCCATAAAATAAGATCCGCTACCGGAGCTTGTAAATAATACATCATACTTACCTGCCCCTTTATTAAGAATAAATCTCTGGGTATCAGGATTATAATCGTAATTACCGGTATGATTTACATTTTCAGTAACACTATAAGGCTTATAACGAATTGAAGTACTATAAAGAGGGATCTCGGTATCATCCTGATGAATAAAATATGCCTGCACATTTTTATAATTTAACGGGTTATATACATTTTCATAGACATTCGCAAGAGTAATATTGCTTGGCAATACCGCTTTATGGGTACCGGTACCATCATCTACTTTCTCATAGATGGTTTGATTGGTATTTAATCTATATAGTTCCGGTCCGGAACCGTTAACATATTCAAAGTAACCGTTCTGTGTAACATAGGTTCTGGCCCGAAACCATCCGGTTTCCGGATTACCGGAGGCCGGCATCGCACTCTCTTCATAGGACGGGTAAACTGTAATAGCGCCACCTAGGAAATTCAGTTGTCCCGATGCACTATTCATTGTCATCAGTTCCTGATCTATCGGTTCTTGACCGCCGATTAAGTAACCAATCTCCCCCATCCCTTTATAGGGAACTATTTCAACTACGGTAAAACCGTTAAACTCCCCTGTACCATCGTCACCTTCTGACCATTCTGCTTCATCTGCTGCTTGTATATTATAGGAGTTGTCCAAGAAGCTGGGCATAAAAAATGAAATTGTCATAATAATTCCAATTAATAGAATACCCTTAATTTTATTCTTCATGGTAACACCTCCTCATTTACCAATTAATATTCCTAATCCCTGTATTTTCAATCTTGTAATAAGATTATTTCTAAGTGATTTCTAATAAATCTACTAACTAACTTAGTTTAATAATCTGAAAACTATTTTTTATTCAGATGTCTTTAATTGGCATTTCTAAGTTTCACTTTTTTACTGATTACATGTTCCTCATTACCTAAGGATAATTGTAGATTTATCGTAATCATTTTACCATTGATGCTGCTAACCATAGTAAGACTCTCAACATACTCCGCCATAAAGTGCTCCTGCATATTCGGTGCTATTGTCTCCGCATCTGATCTTGTTGTCGTTTGCACCAGATAAATTCGTCTTTCACCGTTATTAAAAATGATAGAATAATACTCGTTATCATTATACCTAAAAATAAATCTTTCCTCTGTCAGAGATATTGGGGTGAATGATTTAGCCTCCATGGCAATATTACTTAATTGATTGATGGTTGTTTGAGCCTCCAGTTGAAGATTAACCTCATCACTGGTACGACGAAAGGTTTGGGTGGAACCTTTGATAAAAAACATAATCAAGGATAGGACAATTGCAGCGATAGCCATAGCTATAATCAACTCAATTAAAGATGTTCCTTTATTGTTTTTACATAAGTGCAATTCCTATCACCTCGTTAATCAATGTAATGTCTTCCCGTTACTTCCACTAACCGAATTGAATATGACCTTCCTGCAGAAGAAATTCCTATCTGCGTTACCTTATCATGGCTTCTGTTTTCTCTAATACCTCCGCTTTCCTTAAGAAAGCTCACCTCCAGATTCACCTCTTCACCATCTAGGGTCAAGTTTTTTACAGAATATTTAGTCGGATCATTCTTTTTATAAAATGTGATTTCTCCCCGAACAAGATCCAATTTTTCACTTCTTACCACTGTTCCATCCGCTGTTTCCACTATGAGATAATAATCTTTGTCATTTCCTTTTTTTATTATCATATAGTATATTTTGTTTTTCGTCATATTCTCAACCTGGACATAGTCAAGAAAGGCGCTAATTCGACCGGTTGAGCTTTTAGCCGTTCCCAGCCCCAGAATTCTTGCACCAAATATCGATGCTCCGCCAAGTACTCCGATGATTATCATAACAACAAGCAATTCAATTAAAGTTATGCCCCGATTGTCCTTCATGAATGATCTAATCCTTTCACACTTAGTTCTTACGCCAATTTTCATAGTAAATCATGTTAGAAAGGTCTACTAAATTATCTGCCGGTAAAGTTTCGGAATAATTAAATTTCACCTTCATATTACTGAAGAATTTATTCAGTATTTCACCCTCCGTATCGAAAATCGGTTTAAGATAAGTCTCAATTAATGCTTCATCTGCCGTAAGTCTGCAACTCGAGCTTAGACGGATCTCTCCTGCTGCTACCAGACGTCCGATGACTTCTACATTCGTCTGCACATCAATATTTCCATCGCCGGTACCGGTTTCTCCGGTAGAAATCACCATACCATGAATTGTAGCATTCTCTGATACTATAATATCACCGGTGGCTACCAATATACCCTTCATGATTGAGGAATCCGTGATAGTAACATCACCTTCTACCATAAGAAAGGTCTGCTTGTCCGGATCTGAATTGATATAATTATAATTCCCAACCTGATATTCAAACAGAGTACTGTTCCAGTTAGCCGCATTCGCAATAATCTGGTTTACACTACCAGCCTTAATAAAATAATCGAAAATCAAATCCGAATCATAACTGCCTGCTTCATCTAGGGTAAGAAATTTATTCATTTTTGCATAAAGTTCCGGTAGATCGCCTACAGTTACCGGCGGTAATCCCGAATTGGTATATATCGGATTCGTTAAGTTAATTCCTTTGATGTGTTGATCTAAAGTTGTATCATCCGGATAAGTGGTATGATCTTCACTTAGACCGGAGGTTAATTTAACCAAGTCTGTACTATCATACGTCATGAGGTTACCAACACTCTGTATTTTGTCTACCGTTGGAATTCTCACATTGCCCAGAGTAAACGGATTCATGCTGTCAAGCAAAGGAGAATCGGCGAATAATCTTGTGTAATCGTCTGCCTGCTTCCCGCTGGCAAAATTCAGATAATAATATCGAAGGGTTGATGCCCCCGCCCCTGTTCCTGCCTGCATAGCAGCGATCTTATAGGGTTTCGATGCAGCAACATAATTCATAAAAGGAATGTCCGAATCGGTAAAATCTACGTTAGGCAAACCATAGGCATCTACATCCGCTTTCGTTACCGGGTTATGAAGTATCAGCGGAATATGTCTTCCCGGAATCAGGTAAATTCTTTGATTACTTTTAAATGCTAGGGATTCTCCGGTTAAGATGTCAGAATCCTTGTTATTCTCTTTATCTTCAACCGATACGTTAGCCCGACCTGCCAAGATAAGTGAATTAAGTCCTGACAAATCCATGGAAGATCCCGATCCGTTTATCATAATCGCACTGCCTTCGGATGTAAAAGACCCTGTGTATCCGATATATGCACCGCTGGGGAAGCTGACATCACTATTTTTTCCCTCCAACGCAAGGTCGTCTTTAATGATACTAATCGCGTTAATCTCCATACTGGTTGGTAATGTGGAGGCAGGATTATAATCATGGGTCGTAACAGTCACAAGATTGTCAGCCCATAGAATCGGTTTGTCCACGCTGCTTATATCACCAATTTTTAAATGTGCTGTATCAACAACTCTGATATCTCCTTTGGTAACAATATTGTCTCCATAGATCTCAACCGAGTGACCACGGGTTCTGTTGCTATGAATTGTGATCCCATCTTTACCTGCATAGATACTGCCATTAATGATTGTCTGATTAGAATTATTTACTGAACTGATACCTCCATCGGCAACCAAAACATAATCTCGAAACGGCCTATCTTCCATACTGTATGTAATAATCTCCGTACCGTCTTCAAAAGTAAATTCCGGTATAACAATCTTAATATCCGATGTAATGGAGGTCTTATAGTCGTCCTTCTCATACTCGACCCGGATATCTTTGATCACTACCGATCTTTCTGTTCCACTGATTAAGCTATATAGAGAATCTATATTAAGAGATAATCCACCGGTTATAGATAGGTAGTCTGAGAAACTCTCCAATACAGGTGGAACTGAACTTGCGCTAAGTATCTGTGAATCTGTCATGGATCCGGTATCCCCAAAACTTTTTATAACTCTGGCAGCAACCATATCCTGCATCACTGCGTTTCTATCATTTTGGCTTAAATTAACATAAGAGGCATAATCCACCAATACCACCTGTTCATAAACCTCTCGGATTTTTTCAATCGTGACCTCTTGAATTCCTGTCCTAATTTCCTCTATGGCTATTTCCGCCTTATAAAAATTTGCTTTGGATTTACTCTCCACAATCTTCATCTGCAGATTAGTCATAGTAACCGATAACATCATGGAACCAAGAATTCCTATGAATGCCAGACAGATAATAACAGTAAGCAGAGTGGAACCCTCATTATTAAGTTTGAATCCCTGTTTTCTCAAGCTGCTTACCTCCTCTGATTTATTTCTCTCTGGTAGATTGTAACCTATAAAGCTCTCGTTGATACTTGTTCATCGGTTCGCCATCCTCATATGGATAAATGCTTATTGTTACATCATAGATACGGTCTTTCTTTTCTGATTTCATCATATCCGGGGTAATATCTCCCATTCCCATAGGAGTACCGGCAATCACAGACTCCGCTAATAAATTGCCGGTAATTGGATCGGAGAATTGCTCATTATCGATATATACCTCTACTGCATCATCCGCTAGTTGATTTATTTTAATACCCTTACCTAAGGGGATTGCCATGACATTTTGCCGAGCCACAAAAAAATGCAGCGAATCTCCTCCCGGATTACCTAGCTCTATGACATCCTCCTTTGATGCCTGAAAATCGGACGGAGTATAGAATAAATAAATGTTTTGCAAGGATGTCTCTGCATAGGATTTTGTACAAATCGGGTAATTAATAACCGTATCCAATCCTGTCGTACTAATCGGCCATTCGCATTGATAATTAATTTGATAATCGATTACATCATCACTGACAGATATCTTCATCGTCTTTGTGATATAGGTTTTAATGATAGTTTCCTTACAGTAATCTTCATAGGTCGGATCATTTATGTCAAAGGATGGAATCGGCAATGGAGTGGGGAGAGGACTGCCTTCCATTTCGGCAATTTCCCGTTCTTCATCCCATAAAAGCTTAGCATCAAGATACGCCTGATACACCGTCTCTTTCCACAGTTTATATGCATAATCCCGTCCTAAAGCTACGAAAGCCGCAAGAGCATTCGCATCAACCGTATCTGTCTCCGATACCCCGGTGGAGAACAAAAAACCGTTCGCCTTCTCATCAAGATTAATCACATCTGGCATCGAAAAATTGTTCATAGTATCTGCCGCATTCTTATAGGTCTGGGGATTCATCTTAATAAAAGCATCATAAGCAGTACCACCTACTTTAATATCATGAATTGCAAAATAGTAAGTTGACTGCTCATATAATGGAATGTCTGATTTATTATATCCCCCTGGTACCTCTTCTAGCTGGACTGCTTCCCCTATGGATAAACTTCCCGGTATTTCCGTTAGCATACTAAAGCCTCCATTAAACTGGGCTATGGTTTCATCCATAGTTAAGTCTTTTAACCCCTCCATAATACTGGCTGCAAGATTACTCTGAACCTGATATGCCTCTGCTTTTTTGTTCATTATCATAGACCGGAAGAAATTATTCATTAAAGGTACCATGATAATGACTAAAACCACAATACTGATCAACAATTCGACCAGGGAGAAGCCTTTATTATTCATTTTCAGTGGTTTCTTGTGTATCCTAGATTTCTCCATATATTACCTAACCTTCCAGTCCACATTTTCACTAATCATCCGTACCGAAGATATTATCTGTACCGATATTAATTCCATCAATGACAGGTGCTTTATATTCCTTACCGGAGCCGGCCAATGCAAAGCGTTTTAACATTAAACTTCCGGTCAAATTCCCTGTAGTACTGTCATAACTGACGGATGCATTCTCAATGATGGTTCGTTCTGGATATTCTCGGATATATTCCACCAATTCCTTAAATCCTTGATACGTTGTTACAAAGCTCATACTGATTGTGTTTTGTATACCGGTCATTACTTGTTCATTTTCTTCCTTATTATCGTCGGTACTACCAACATCTGATTCCTCTAAGGTCGGCAGAAGATTCTCGGAAATTAACACTTCTGATCTCGCAGGAACGCTTGTCTCGTAAAATATCACATTATCCGTAACATTGACAGAGGATATCTGGACATCAAGTGCTTCTTCCATCTTCTCAATAAACATAAAATTATCTTCTTTTGCTATATATACAGGAAAACTATCGATAACCTTTTGACCTTCCTCTTTTACCTCAGGTATTTCAGAGAGAACTTCATCTTCTTCCGATAGCCTTTGTTCCCTCTCTTTCATCTGGGCTTTTATAAGTTCCACTTCCTGATATATGTCATCTGTCTTACCTGTGTAATTATCAAAAATATATAAATACGCAACAGCAAATATAGTAAGACTGATCATGTTGATAATGAACTTAATTTGATTTGCTGTGATTTTCTTCTTTTTCATACCCTGTCCTCCTTGGCGGGTTAATCAACATATTTACATGTTATCGTAAAGTTAACTTTCGATATACCGTTTTCCACAGATACAGAGATACCTGATACATCGATATTTTCCTTAAAATACTTAATCGTCTTTAGTTGCTTTAAAGTCTTATATACCAAAGCATTAGGACCGGCGCTATCATCATTGGCAGTTACATTCATGGTAACAGCCGTATTTTGAAATACCATCGTATGAATGACAGTACCGGAGGGTAACTTTCTTTCCAGCTCGTCAATGATTTCCTTAATGTAATCATTATTACTTTGTGTCATATCCTTAAGTTTTGTCAACTCCCCTAACTCTGCATTGGCTGCGTTAAGTTCTTCATGGACACCGCTTAAAGGAGGTAAGACATCATACTGAGCTTGAATATCCTGTAACACTTCCTTCGCATCCCGGTAATCAATATAAGACACATAGATAATACCAGAGGCACCGGCTAAGCACACTAAGGAGAAAAGAATTGTGCCAATAACCGCACTACGTTTTTGTTTCTTTAAGATAAACTCCCTCGGTATAAAATCTACCGGTTTAATAACGGCACCGATACAGGAGATAAAAGCACTGGGGTTACTTCGATATGTTTTAGCTTTTTTCTTAGAACTGACTGTATAAAGCTTCTCCATCTTCTTGTGAGGAATTCCGATTTCTGCGGTAAAGAAATCATCAATACCAAGTATATTAACACCTTGACCGGTAATATAAATCTCTTCAATATCGATCTGTTTATGGTTTGATTTATAATAATCAAGCATTCTGGCAATGCTGTTAGCCAGAAAATGTAGTGAATCTCTAATGTTTCGAATGACTTCCAGATCACTCTCTCTGTTTCTTCGTTTGGATAAACCAATAGAATTCACATATTCACTGGCGGCTGCACTTTCTCCCTCTGTCCAGGAGGAGTCAAAACGAATCGGCTCCTTCACTTCTGCCTCTAAGGATAACAGGTTTCTTTCTTTTAATAGTTCAAATGCTTCTTTCGCATTATTTATCTTAAAATAATTTTGCTCCATAACAGTTTCTGTAAGGGCCGATACACCATACCCCACCGTTCTTTGAAGAAGTAATACATCATCCCTTAGGATACTGATTAAAGTATCCTGCTCATTCATCTGTACAAAAACGTTGGTACCTCGGTTAACTTGTCGTTTAATGGTCTGATAACTACTGTTACCGATATAATCGATCGCTACAATATCTAGATGCATCATCTTAGCAAAACTGTAGTAATTCTTTACAAGGGTTGATGGCGCAGCAAATACGGATAATCGCATTTGTTTTTGTGCATTACCCGTACCTTTGTCTTTATCATTATTTACAATATCATTAGGGTTGGAGGTTTTCTCGTTCTCTTGCGCCTCCATCATTTCCATATTTTCAGCAATTATTTCTGTCTTGCTCTTTTTCTTTAGAGCTTTTCGCTTCTCTTTCTCTAACTTTTTCGCAAGCTTTTTCTCCTCTTTGCTTTGCTTTTTCTTAAGTGACTTGAATTTCCTGTTCGAGGTATTTTTTTCTAAGATAAGATAAGACAGGATATACTCATTTAATTCGATCGGAAAATACTCAGAAGCACCGGTCGTTATGATATCCATAATTCGCTTTTCCTTCACCGGTGGAATAATAACCTCCCGATTCGCAATCTTACTGGAAGCTACTGAGAAGATTACCTTATCGGATTTTAACTTCCCTTCACGAAGTTCACTTTTCAACACTTCACCAAAGGCTGTCTTATCTTTGATAAAGCCATCCTCAATGGTATCTGGCGGAGTAGGAAAGGATATGCTTCGATATACCTTGATGCCCTTATTCTTATAATTCTTTTTATAAGAAACTTCACACACTTTCGTACATTCAGTTCCTATCACTATACTTAGTACTTTCTTAGCCATACTGTTCCCCCACTATGGTAACTTGATTATAAATCTTGAGTTTATCAATAAGTTGATCTACGTCTATGTAAAATATGAAATTCCTTCAAATCTAATTAAACTATATACGTCTGTAGATACCAATCAATGATCTGATTTCCGAATAGCATCGCAATAACGATCCCCACAGACAGATACGGTCCAAAGGCTAATACCCTGCTGATGTTGCTAATTCTCATTCGGATGGGATGGATAAACGCAGCCAGGATACATCCACCAAAAAAGGCAAAAACGATAAGCTCCCATCCTAGTAATAAGCCTGCAGCCGCCATTAGTTTAATATCCCCTCCACCAATTCCTCTGCCCTTCGTAGCATAGAAAATCAACAGTAAAAATAAACTGATTGCGAAAAATCCAATGGTATGATCAAGAACCATATCCGTATTCTTACCGTACCAAAAATACTTAACAAAAACTGCAATAAGTCCCATAACCATGATAAATATATTAAAACCAACCGGTATAGTATTCGTCCTAAAATCTATTACACTGAGTGCTATTAAAGCTGAAATAACGAGACAATAAATAACGTTTAACAGAATGGTCAACATTGTATCCCATCCATATAAATAAAAAACCAGCACATACATCATTCCGTTTAGTGCTTCGATAATCGGGTATTGAATTGAGATTTTTTCTTTACAGGTTCTACATTTCCCCAACAAAAAGATATAACTGAATACAGGTACTAACTCATACCACTTTAACTGTGTATTACAATACATACAATGGGATCTTCCGACAACTATGCTGGATTCCTCCGGAATACGATAGATACATACATTGAGAAAACTTCCTATTAATAATCCGTAGATTAAAACAAAAACATACACTATGTATTCATTCATAATAATAATCCTGCCTTTTGTTTTTGATACACCATCAAACAGGGCAAAGCCCTGTTTGATGGAAAAATAATTATTACTAATAAATTATTCAGACACCGAATAGTCCTCACCGTCTTCTGAACCATCACCATCATAATCCAATAAGACACTTACATTTCCATTAGAATCAGTTGATAGTATTATCTGAGTTACAATTTCAGGTGTAGCATCAAAAGGCTCTACATTAGTTGATTTCAACTCAAAATTACCAAGAACTGCCTTCATATCATCTAGGAAAGCCTGACTAATACCATCTGTAGCATCTTGGTCTAAATATTCTGGAACTAAAGTCCAAGTATCTCCATCAGCTGAAACAGTAAACATACTAGTAGGATCTCCTGCTCCTGGTGCTGCCCAACCTAATTCTAATTCTTGGTCGTCACCGATTGGATTTTCCACATTAGCTAATTTAGCAGCTGTAAATATTGTATTAACAGCCTCCTGATCACTAGCTAGTCTAGCTCTTTCAATATACTGTGTCAATCTTGGTGCCAAGGTAACCGCAAGTATCCCCATAATCGCGATAACAACGATTAACTCAACAAGTGAAAAACCTTTGTTGTTTTCCTTTAAACTTTTCATTCTCTTTCTCTCCTATTCATTTGTTATTTATGTTCAAAACGGATTTAGCATTAGAGTTTGAGAGATTAGTAGGTAAGCCTTCCGCTTCGGACCAAGTTAACATATTGTGTCCGTAAAACCAGCTACTTTTCTTAAGGAGCAATACCTGCCCCCGGATCACCACCCATCAGAGAAGAATCCATCTGTTCATACATAGAAAACATAGGTTGTAAAATCGCTAAGATAAGACCACCGACAACTACAGCCATTATGATAATGATTAGTGGTTCCATGGCAGCTACCAATGCCTGGGTTGCTACTTCCACTTCTTCATCATAATAATCAGCAATCTTATTCAACATAACTTCTATATTACCGGTTTCCTCACCAATCTTTGTCATATGGTATACCATAGGGGGAAAGATACCGGATGACATTAACGGTATAGAAAGCGGTACACCTCTTGCCACTTCTTCTTTGGACTGCATCAGCATCTTTTTAATCAGAATATTATCCATTGTCCTAGCAGTGATATCAATTGCATCCATCAGAGGTATCCCGGCTGCCAATAAAGTACTTAAAGTTCTACTAAATCTTGCACTGGCCGTCTTAATATTTAACTTTCCTATTAGAGGTAGTTTTAGTCCGATCTTTGCAAATACCATTTTACCGCTATATGTATTCTTATAAATAATCAAAGCAACACTTATGATTACAATAATTCCAAGGACAAAATACCATCTGTTGATTAAAAAATTACTGGCAGACATAATAGCTAAAGTGACTTTCGGCATCTCCATATCCATATCAGCAAACATATCCATAAAAGTTGGTATTACAAAAGCTAACATTAATACTATAACTGCCAAGGATATAATCCCAAGTGATGCGGGATAAACACTGGCCTTCTTTAGTAGTGCTTTTAGCTTCGCTTCCTTTTCAAAGTGCACTGCCATCCGTTCTAAGGCAACTTCCAAGCTACCGGAGGTTTCTCCGGCTTCCACCATGTTGATAAAAACCGGTGGAAAGATCTTTCCCTGATTACGCATTGCATCGGCAAGTCTTTCGCCCTTTTCCACCAATAATAAGGTAGAGCTGATCGCTTTACGCAGGGTTTTATTCTCGGTCTGTTCTACCAGCATGTCCAAGGCAGTTACAATAGGCACACCGGCATTTAAGATACTAACAAACTGTCGGGTAAATACACTTAAATCCCTAGGTTTTACCGGATTCGTTATCTGAATATTAATATCTCTGGAGAGTATACCTAGCTCCTTAATCGAGACCGGAAAATACCCATCTGCTTTCAGACTATGGAACACCTTCTCTTCATCCGGTGCCTCCATCTTTCCTTTTCTCTCTTTTCCATTCATATCTATGGCAATATAGGCATACCCGGCCAAGATAATTCCCTCCTATACTATATTAATCTTAGTATATACCTCAAGATTCTAATCATAGCAATCAAGATTTACCTAAGTAGTAGTACCAATAATTTATGATAAATAGAAGCTATGAATTTATTTATTACTGATTAACCTTACGTTCCATTGCTGTTAGATCCTGTGCAAATGATAACGCCTGTTCTTTATGGATCATTCCCTTAAGATATAATTCAAAAATTGCATCGTCCATTGTCTGCATACCTATCTTTTTACTGGTTTGGATAAAAGAAGCAATCTGATGGTTCTTTCCTTCTCTGATCAGACTTCGGATTGCCGGTGTCGGCAACATTACTTCAAAGGAAGCAACCCTGCTTGTCCCGTCTAAGGTGGGAATTAATTGTTGCGATATCACGCCTTCCAATACAGATGCCAGCTGTACCCTGATCTGTTGTTGTTGGTGCGGCGGAAATACGTCTATAATACGGTCTATTGTACTGACTGCACCTAATGTATGTAAGGTGGAGAACACAAGATGACCTGTCTCCGCTGCGGTTATGGCAATTTCTATGGTTTCTAAATCACGCATCTCACCAACTAATATAACATCCGGATCTTCACGAAGTACAACACGCAGGGCACTGGCAAAGGACGTAGTATCAAGCCCTATCTCTCTCTGGTTCACCAAAGATTTCTTATGATGGTGCAAGTACTCGATCGGATCTTCCAAAGTGATTATATGGTTGTTGTAATAGGTATTTATAATATCAAGTAATGAGGCTAGAGTCGTGGATTTACCACTACCTGTTGGTCCTGTTACCAAAACCAACCCTCTCTTCTTCTTTGTCAACTCAACAACAGAATAAGGCAAACCTAACGCCTCCGGCCTAGGTATCGTGGTATTAATAATTCTTATAACCAAAGCATAACTGCCCCTTTGTTTAAATACGTTAACACGATATCTTCCTACTCCGGTAATCGAATAAGAGAAGTCTACTTCACCTTTCGATATTAATATCTCCTTCATCCGTGGTGGCACAATCGGCATAATCAGGTTTTCCGTATCAGCAGGGGTTAACGGCTGATATCCCATGTCAATCAAATCACCATGAACTCTGCATTTTGGGGATACTCCTACGGTAAGATGTAAATCCGATGCCTTTCTGTTTTGTGCGTCTTTTAATAAATCATCTATCGTAAGATTCATATCATCCTCCATCATTACATTCTCCTATTGTTTATCGACTAAATATTAAGAAAATCTTAAGATTTGTTATAGGAAATTAGTTATAGATATTCCTCATCAAAAGAGATCCGTAGCAACTCTTCCACCGTGGTTATTCCTTCATAAACCAATTCAATGGCCCGTTTTCGAAGAGGCTTCATTCCTTCTGACTCCGCAATTTCTGCAATTGCATCGGTCGGCCATTTCTTTCGGATTGCCTCTCTGATTCTGGTCGAGGTCTGTAAAATCTCATATACGCCGATTCGTCCTATGTAACCGGTGTCATTGCATTTCACGCATCCTACTGCCTCATGTACCTGTAATGATTTCGTATCGGGATAACCAAGGATATGTTTTTCTACCTCTGTTGCTTCTCTTTTTTTTCTACAATCCGGACACAACTTTCTAACAAGACGTTGTGCTATAATTCCTGCTAAAGCCTCAGATAAAAGGTAAGGCTCTACTCCCATATCCGTCATACGGGTAACCGTACTTGCTGCTGAATTCGTATGTATCGTGCTGGCTACAAGGTGACCTGTTATGGATGCTTTTACTGCTATTTCCGCGGTCTGCTGGTCACGAATTTCACCGATCATAATAATATCCGGATCCTGTCTTAGGATAGAACGTAAGGCACTGGCAAAGGTTAGATTTACCTTGTCATTCACCTGAACCTGGTTTACACCGGGAATATGTGCCTCTACAGGATCTTCAATCGTTATTAGATTAACTCCCTCTTTATTTAATGAGGTAAGAATGGTATAAAGTGTCGTTGACTTACCGCTTCCTGTCGGTCCGGTTATTAATATGATACCATGGGGTTGTGAAATCATCTTATCATAACGTACCAGCTCAGCTTCTGTAAAACCCAGTTCCCTTTTATCCCTGGTAAAACCGTTCTTTGATGCGATACGAAGCACTACCTTCTCTCCATATACCGTAGGAAGTATGGAAGAACGGATATCATATTCCAGACGGCCAACGGTTAAGGAGATACGGCCATCCTGAGGTCTTCTTTTCTCGGATATATCCATTCCGGATATAATCTTTACTCTGGCTATAATTGCCGGCATCAAGGTTAAACTGTATCTTCTACCTTTACTTAGTACTCCGTCAATTCTGTAACGAACCCGAATATCATCTTCTAAGGGTTCGATATGTACATCACTGGCCCGTTGTCTGATTCCCTGCTCAATAATAGATCGAACCAGCACAACGATAGGTGCATTATCTATCTCATCCGATGTCTGTTCTTGGGTTGTCTGCTCTGTTTTAATTAGATTATCTCTTTCCTGCGTATATCGCTGTGCAACCTTAAGAGCTTCTATGTTACCGTAATATTTATCAATCGCTGAAGCAATATCATGGGAGGTTGCAACAGCGGGTTCTATTTGAAAATTTGTTACAATCGCAATGTCATCAATTGCTATATAATCCAAAGGGTTCGACATCGCAATTCTTAATACATTGGGAGATCCTTTCTTGAATTCAAACGGAATTACAGAATGCTTTCTAAGAATTTCTTCTCCGACCAATTTAATAATGTCCTGCTCAATTCTTCGTTCAGATAAAACAACAAAATCACAGTTAAGTTGCCTATGTAAGGCATTAGCTATCTCCACTTCCGTTGTATAACCCAAATCAATAAGGGTTTCCCCGAGTTTTTGTCCTTTTTCTTTCTGCTGTGCTAATGCGGTTGCTAACTGTTGCTCATCAATAACACCTGCATCGATTAGTATATCGCCAAGTCTTTTCTTCTTATTGTTGAACTCCATAAGCTTCTCTCCTGCCTACTTGCATCTTCATTATATGTCTTAATATACAAAATTGCAACATTTCTGTGCCAATTTAGCAATTATTAAATTGTTTTTAGACATATTGGGTGTTTATACCTATTATAATCAGCGTATTGTTTATACAATTAATCCTCCATCTTATAATTCTTACGAAATTCGGTAGGCCATATATACTAAAATATTGTAATAGAGGAAATTATTAATATTTACATTATAATGCAATTTTCAGCATTAGTCCATACTTATTTTCTAAATAGTGCAAAACATGCTTTGATTTTCAATAATATTGATATAATTGGTTTTATTTTATCTTATTTTACAATAGATTATCTTTTAATCCCATTATTTCAACTTAAATTTTGTATATCGTGAAATTTTCTCACAGCAACACTTACAATATATCTACATTTTTATTGAATATTGTCTAGATTTAGTGTAGAATGTAACATCGTAAGCGTGTAAAAAATATTATGAATATTCATTCAATTTATAGATTTGATAAGGAGTTTAAATTATGAGTATATTAAATGTATCCAATTTAAGTCACGGTTTTGGTGACCGAGCAATCTTTAAGGATGTTTCCTTTCGTTTGTTAAAAGGAGAACATATCGGTTTAATTGGTGCAAACGGTGAGGGTAAATCTTCCTTTATGAATATCGTTACCGGAAAGCTTATGCCCGATGAAGGTAAAGTTGAATGGGCAAGACATGTTCAAGCCGGATATCTGGATCAGCATACTGAGCTTACCAAGGGTATGACTCTTCGAAGCGTGTTACAGTCTGCCTTTGCAAAACTATTTGAATTAGAGACAAGGATGAACCAAATATGCGATGCCATGGGTGATGCAGGAGAAGATGAACTTCCCGATATGATTGAAGAACTTGGTACGATACAGGACCTTCTGACAATCCATGATTTTTATATTATTGATGCGAAGGTTGATGAGATTGCCAGAGCTTTGGGCTTGGATGAAATCGGTCTAGACCGCGATGTCAGTGATCTTAGCGGCGGACAAAGAACTAAACTCCTTCTTGGTAAATTGTTACTTGAGAAGCCCGATATTCTTCTTCTGGATGAGCCTACGAATTATCTGGATGCACAGCATATCGAATGGCTGAAGAGATATCTACTGGATTATGAGAATGCTTTTATCCTTATCTCTCATGATATTCCCTTTTTAAACAGTGTAGTTAACATTATCTACCACATGGAAAATCAGGAGCTTAACCGTTACGTAGGTAATTATGATAAATTCCTGGAAGTATATGAGGTGAAGAAAGCTCAATTAGAAGCCGCCTATAAAAAACAGCAAAAAGAAATCGAGGAACTGGAAGACTTTGTTGCCCGAAATAAAGCAAGGGTATCTACCAGAAACATGGCAATGTCCCGCCAGAAGAAGCTGGATAAAATGGATGTCATAGAGTTAGCAAAGGATAAACCAAAACCGGAGTTCTATTTTAAGGAAGCCCGGGCTGCAGGTAAATACATCTTCCAAACCGAGGAACTGGTAATCGGATATGATGACCCTCTTTCTTCAGCCCTATCTTTATCCATGGAACGTGGCGAAAAGATAGCTTTGATTGGTGCGAATGGTATTGGAAAGACCACCTTGTTAAAGAGTATTCTTGGTTTAATCAAGCCTTTAAGCGGAGTTGTAACCCTAGGTGATTATCTTCATATTGGTTATTTTGAACAAGAGATGGCACCCGGTAATACTACCACCTGTATCGAAGAGATCTGGAAGGAATTCCCCGGATTTACTCAATATGAGGTTCGATCTGCCTTAGCTAAATGCGGACTAACCACAAAGCATATCGAGAGCCAGGTCAGAGTCTTAAGTGGTGGTGAACAAGCTAAGGTTCGGCTATGTAAGTTAATTAACCGTGAAACGAATATACTATTACTGGATGAGCCGACGAATCATTTGGATGTGGATGCAAAAGCAGAATTAAAAAGAGCATTAAAAGATTATAAAGGAAGCATTCTATTGATTTGTCACGAACCTGATTTTTATGAGGATTTTGTAACAAAAGTTTGGGACTGCTCCAAGTGGACGACAAAGATGTAATTCAATAATATACTGTTGTATTGATACAGTATACAAAAGAGAGGGAAAGACAGGGGTTACCTCACGTCTCTCCTTCTCTTTTATTATTTCATATCGACTTTAACCTTCATAGTTAATAATGCTCAACAACGATCAAAGGATTTCCCGATCTATTTCTTCCCGAAGGTACCTTCTCTAATTTCTTGGAAAGCCTTTTCAAGCTCTTCTCCCGTATTCATAACAATTGGTCCGCCCCATGCTATAGGTTCCTGTAACGGTTTTCCTGAAAACACAAAGAATCTTATACTTTTATCAGAGGTACTTACCTTAAGTTCATTCCCTTCATGAAATAATACCGCCTTTTTCGATGTAATATGCATTGGTATGGATCCACCAAAATATCCTTCACCCTCTACAATGTAGATAAAGACAGTATCTTGTGGTTCTGTACTTAGGGTCCAGCTTGAATCCGGTTTCATCTCTACATCCAGAAACATAGCTTTCACATAATCACCCTGGGTAGCCCCTTCCTTCCCTTCATAATTCCCCGCCAAGACTCCTACCCTACAACCGTTTTTTTCAATTCTAGGTATCATATTCGGCAAGATATCTCGGTACTGAGGAGGTACCATTTTATCCTTCTTCGGTAAATTCACCCATAGTTGTATACCTAACATTCGATTTGAAGGCTGCGGCATCTCCTGATGTAATATTGCTTTTCCTGCCGTCATCCATTGGCAACTGCCGTCTCTGATGCTCCCTTGATTTCCAATACTGTCCTTGTGCTCAATTTCCCCATGGATCAGATATGTTACTGTTTCAATCCCCCGATGAGGATGCCACGGAAAACCTTTGATATAATCCTTGGGATCGTTCGAGTCAAATGCATCCAGCATTAAGAATGGATCAAAATCTTTCACATTCGAATACCCTATGACACGTACCAACTTGACTCCGGCTCCATCGAACTGAGTAACACCTGATATTACCTGTTTTATCTCTCTATAAGCCATATATGACTCCTTTCATTAGAATATGATACGGACGATAACTCAAGTAGAATCCATACCGTTCATACTCTTATTAATCTTTTTCTATCATATGTTATATCAATCAATGCCAATCCTTGCTAATTTTATGAAGTTAATGATACAGGCCAAAACAAAGAATCCAATCAACGGTAAGTATAATAATAAATCCACTTGCAACCTTGTCATAATTTTTAGTCCCCAGGTTGCAGGGAAGAGAAAGCCTGCTGTTTGTAATCCCTTTGGTAGTAATTCCACCGGAAACATAATTCCGGAGAGCATTAGTGACGGTAAAAATAAGATCTGAGAAAACATCGTTAACTTCGAAGTACTTTTTATATACAGTCCAAGAACCGTTCCAACGGATAGACACACAATAAGAAAAATAGCCAGGGAAACAAAATAAAACAAAATATTATCTGGTCTGGTTGCATCAAATGCAATCGGTGCAACTAAAAAAATAATGATACTGGTTAGAAACAGATGAACAAAGGCAGAGATTAAATTATTCACAATTCCTGTCCACAATGGGATTTTACCTACCTTATATGCTTTTTTAATCTCACTGGAATACAATTCCACCAGCGGTATCGGTGATCCGAGAAAAGCACCCATTGTAATTGCAAATATTGTCATTGACTGAATTAAGGTTTCCTTAGCTTCCGGATTAATCGAGGTAAATATCGTTCCTATGAATGCAAAGAAAAGTAAAGGAACCAGATAATAGGTAATTAATACTCCTTTATTTCTTAAATCCAATTTCCACTGAAGAGCTACGCCATAGATAAATGCACCCATACTTATCTCCCCTCCTTTGCTATCTCCATAAAACGTTGTTCTAAGGTTGCCCTCTCTATTTTAATATCCAACACATCATTATCTAACTCCTTTAGTATAGTCAACAGTTCAAGGAGAGCGTCTCCGATGTCTTCAGTGATTACCGCAAGATAATTCTGATCGTTTTCCGTTGTCTTAACTTGTTTACTGTTTATTAAATTTCGGGTAGGAAATGGATATCTGGTTCGAATAATGATCCTGCTTTCTCCATAATAGGTTTGTGTTAGCTCCATTGCAGTGCCTAGGAAAGCCAATTTTCCTTCCCTTAAGATTGCGATTCTGTCACATAAGCTCTCTACCTCAGCCATATCATGACTTGCCATGATTATTGTTTTACCGGCTTCTTTTAATCCTCTGATTTCATTATGTAAAGCAACCCGTCCTTCAACATCAAGCCCTGCAGTCGGTTCATCCAGGAAAATAATATCGGGATTATGTACGAGCGCAATTGCCAGATGCAGGCGCCTCTTTTGGCCAGTCAATAATGATTTATACTGTTTATTCTTAAAATCAGAAACACCAAACCGTTCTAATAATGTCATATCTCCTTTGATCTTATTCCATTTACTGAATAATTTATATACCTCTATTGCTGTAATACTTCCGGGTAACGACGTAGATTGTAACTGAACTCCTATCTTACCGTGCACATGTATACTGCCCTCCTGATAACTTCTGATGCCTTCTATGCACTCTAAGGTGGTTGTCTTACCTGCACCATTGGCCCCAAGTAAAGCAAATATCTCTCCCTGCATAGCTGTGAAGGTAAGCTGATGGAGTACCGTATTATTTCCGTATTTTTTAACCAGATTCTCTACTTCAATTGCTACATTCATTTTCTACCTCCTTTTTACATGCCCGCTATCTAATATCTGAATGCATTTGTGAATACATGTACTATTATTATGCATATAGATTGGCATATATTTATTTACCCACTAATAACATACTATATGGTAGCGATGAATGCCATAGTATATACTAATCGCCACCCCTCATTTCTTCTATTTTGCATTATCATATTACTTCCATTTTTACACATAACTTAAATTATTACAAGAAATATATGCATACAAATATACATATAAAAGATATGCAGTGATATACGCATAATAAAACTGCTGCCAATCTGCCTTTTATGCAAATCAGCAACAGTCTGTTAATAAGTATAGTGGATAAAACACATTATTTATTTAAAGCATCCGCTGACAGGAAAAGTAGCATTTTGCAATTCTTCTCAAAGAAACTGCTTCAGCGATTACTATATTTCAAAGCACTCACGCAGTTTCTTTAATGCTTTCTTTTCTATCCTGCTGACGTAGCTTCTCGATATACCAAGTTTATTGGCTATCTCCCGTTGTGTTACTTCTTTATGGTTACTCAATCCGTAACGCAAACAGATAATCTCCCGTTCCCGATCTGTTAATACTTTACCGAGCAAACCATACAGTTTTTTTATGTCATTTTCCAGAACGATATTTTCAACAATATCAACTTCTGCTTCTTCTATAATATCCAACAGATTGATTTCATTGCCTTCCCGGTCGGATCCGATAGGATCGTATAAATACACTTCTTTGGCTAAACGTTTACCGCTCCTGAGCATCATTAAGAGCTCATTGTCGATACACCGGGAAGCATAGGTTGCCAGGCGAATCCCTTTCTCATCATCAAAGGTATCGATTGCTTTAATCAATCCGATAGTTCCAATCGATATCAAATCATCTGTTTCTTTATCTACCATATTGTACTTTTTCACGATATGCGCTACTAATCTTAAGTTATGTTCAATCAACTTATCTCTTGCTTCTTTGTCACCTTCTTTGCATCGTATCAGATAGTCCGATTCCTCTTTCGTACTTAACGGCTTTGGAAACGATTTCACGAAGATAAGCACCCTCAATGCTTAAGTTTCATTATTATCCTATGCGCATTATTGACATAAAGTGCCTATCCCTCTTAAAAAAGGACAGAAGGACTGCTTAATTTTCTTTACCACCGAAAAAAGGACAGTAGGACTGCTTAATTTTCTTTACCTCCAAAAAAAGGACAGTAGACCGCTTATACTACCTATGCTCCAAAAAAGGATAATAGGATAGGATATATATAAGTTTTATTCCTTTCGCCTTAAAATATCATAGGGATTTAACTTTGTTCCTATATTGATAAAAATTCTCTGCCTAGGATGGGGACAGCTATCCATCTCATTTCCCTGATCATCGGTTATTGTATTAACCACTGTTTGGATTGTCTCACCACTTGGCTTGATTACTTCAATGGTTTCTCCAACCGAGAATTTATTCTTCTGCTCCAATTCATATAACCCATCTTTTTCACCAGATATGGTTCCAAGATAAGTATATGCTTTTTCGTAAGTATTGTGATCGTAGATTTGATCCTCTTCAGAAGGTTTTCCAAAGAAGAAGCCTGTTGTAAACTGCCTGTTAACTCCTTTACGGACCTCTTCCAAATAAAGCGATTTATTCTCTTCATAAAGCTTAGGATCTTTAAAATAGTCATCAATCGCTTTTCGATAGGTTCTTGCTACCGTAGCCACATAAAGTGCTGTCTTCATTCTTCCCTCCACCTTCAGGCTATCAATTCCTGCTTTCACCAGTTCGGGGATGTACTCTATCATACATAAGTCCTTAGAGTTAAATATATACGTTCCTCTCTCATTCTCCTCTATCGGTAGATACTCTCCTGGTCTTTTTTCTTCTACGATATGATACTTCCAACGACAGGAATGCGTACAGGCACCAAGATTGGCATCCCTTCCGGTAAAATAATTACTGAGTAGGCATCGTCCGGAGTAAGCAATACACATTGCTCCATGAACGAAGGTCTCTATCTCCATATCATGAGGAATTTTAGACCTAAGTTCCACGATCTCCTCCAAAGATAATTCTCTGGCAGTTACCACTCTAGTTGCCCCTAGCTTATGCCAAAATCGGTAGGTTTCATAATTCGTATTATTAGCTTGCGTGCTGATATGCACCTCTATTTCCGGTACCTCCTCCAATGCAATGGAGAACACACCGGGATCTGATATAATGAAAGCATCCGGTCTGTCTTCACCGAAGGCTTTTAATTCTCTAAAATAATTTCTAATCCCTGATAAATCTTGATTATGGGCGGTAATATTGGCAGTTACATATACCTTTTTTCCATGGCTATGAGCAAAAGCAATACCCTCTCTCATATCGTCAATGGAAAAGTTCTTAGCCTTGGCTCTTAGTCCATATAAATCTCCGCCAATATAGATGGCATCGGCTCCATACATAACGGCTGTACGAAGAGTCTCTAAATTTCCTGCCGGAATTAACAGCTCCGGTTTCTTTCTCTCATCTATCATAAAACCACACTTTCTAAACTTTTAACACTTTGTTGGCAACTCATCCATATGGATCATTACTCTCCGTACATAGTACAAAAAGTAAGTCTCTTTATCAACTCTTTTAATGAACTTTATGTTTTTTACTTGTATTATTTCTAATCTATTGGCATTAACCGTATTTACATTCACTGCGTTGCTCTAATTGTCTTCTTATATTCTATAACTGATAGAAACACCATCTCCGACCGGCAAGATCGTTGTCTCCAATTCTTCCATATGGGTAATCTCATATAGATACTCTCTCATTCTAGCATGTATGGTCCGATCTCTTCTTGTAACACTATAGCGGGAATTTGTAACTGTTCCGTCCTGCAATACATTATCTGTAATTAACACACCCTGTTTATCTAAAAGTTTCATGAGATCCGGAAGAAAATTCATGTATTGTGCTTTCGCTGCATCTAAAAAAATAAAATCATATTTCAGATTCTTTGATACCAGCTCTTTCAAAACCTCCGAAGCATCCCCTTTTAGTAGTTTAATTTTATCTTTATGAGAAAATATTGGATTACTAAAATTTTTCTCCGCTTCCACAAGCCGCATTTTAACCTTTTCAATCGTTGTAATTTTACAATCATCTACTGTATATTCGCTCATAAAGAGGGCGGAAAAGCCAATGGCTGTTCCGACCTCTAAGATACGTTTTGGTTGTTTCATGCAAAGTAAAAACCGAAGAAAACCTTGTGTTTCTTTTTTTATGATAGGTACATGATTTACCAGCGCTTCCTTCTCCAGATCCAGTAACTCCTTCTTTAGTTCTTTATCTAAGGAATTGATATACGCTGTAATTCTTTCGTCAACTATCATATAATTACCAAGCCCTTTCCGATTAATCATCATGTACACCATGTATTCATCGCATTTTATCTTAAGCCCCATCATATTGGCTAGCTAAAGTTTATTCAACTAGAGTTTCATACATTAATATTCACTCTTGCAAACTTGTTAATCATTCATATAAAAACTGTGCTATTCCGTTTGTTCTTCCGACTGCTGTTCCTGATCCTGTATAATAGAATTTTTATAATTCGTGATTTCATCTAATATTTCCTTATAAGTCATAGAGGAATACACTTCATAGGTTCCGGTCTGTATCATAAGATTTTGCAGTCTTGCTTTTAAATAAAAGGAATATTTGTTTTTAATCACCCTGTTAAGTTCAAGCTTATTTGCAATATCCATCGTCGTTTCACCCGGTTTAATCTGTATTAGTATCTTTCGACCGGGTGCAGGATCCACCGTAACAGGTCCGTAAAGTTGATAAGTAAAATCAAATGCCCTTCGACTGACATCTATAATCAGAATAACAACCAGAATATAAAAAATTATATTCATAAGCAAACGCAGGATTAAGCTCGTTATTTTTAATGTTACTTTAACGGATGAAGATTTCGCCGCCATATAATCGCTCCTTTTATCCACACAACCCGGCATCGCTGCTTCTTCTATCAACAACTAATATCTACCTTGTTGGATTAAAACAATAAGTTTATCTATACTTCCATAATAATCGGTAAGATCATAGGATTTCTCTTAGTCTTCTTCCAAATATAATCACTTAAGGAATCTTTAATTTCGGACTTTATCTTGCCCCATTCAGTGTTGTTTCTGCTCAAGCATTTTTCCAAGGCTTTTTCTACTACAACCCTGGCTTCCTCCATCAGGTTCTCGGATTCCTTCACATAAACGAATCCACGGGAAACAATATCAGGACCTGCCATTATATTATTTGTATATTTCTCCAGAGATACCACAACTATGATTAAGCCATTCTCTGACAGATGCTGTCTGTCACGTAGTACAATATTACCTACATCGCCAATACCTAATCCATCTACAAGAATACCTCCGGCAGGTACTTCTCCTGTTACTTTACCCTTCTCCTGAGATAAGGTCAGAACATCACCGGAATTAATTAGAAATATGTTATCTTTAGGTACACCCATCAATTGCGCGATCTCAGCGTGTCTCATCTTATGACGATACTCACCATGCACCGGAATCGCATATTTGGGTTTTACCAGCGAATACATCAGCTTGATTTCTTCCTGGCAGGCATGGCCGGATACGTGAGTATCCTGATATATCACTTTCGCACCTCTCATGGAAAGTTCGTTAATCACCTTAGATACCGCTTTTTCATTGCCGGGAATCGGTGTTGAGCTAAGTATAACTACATCACCCGGTTTTATTGACACTTTTCTGTGAATGGCTGCTGCAATACGGGAAAGGGCTGCCATGGCTTCCCCCTGACTTCCGGTAGTAATTAACACCAACTGATCATCCGTATAGTTTTTCATCATCTCTACATCAATCAACATATTTTCCGGCATTCTTATATATCCAAGATCAATTGCCGTTGTAATAATATTAACCATGCTACGGCCTTCGATGACTACTTTTCTGCCAAATTTCTCAGCGGAATTAATAATCTGCTGAACACGGTCAACATTCGATGCAAAGGTTGCTACAATAATTCTTTGCTTTGCATAGTCAGCGAATATGTTATCGAAGGTTTTTCCAACGCTACTTTCGGACATCGTATAACCCGGGCGTTCGGAGTTCGTACTGTCACATAAAAGTGCTAATACGCCCTTCTTACCGATTTCACCAATTCTTTGAAGATCAATGGGACTCCCAAAGACCGGCGTATAATCAATCTTAAAGTCACCGGTATGGAAGATTACTCCTGCCGGTGTATAAATAGCTAACGCCGCCGCATCTGCAATACTGTGGTTGGTTCTTACAAACTCAATACGGAAACATCCTAGATTAATCGACTGACCGTATTTAATTACTTTTCTCTTCGTATTTTTTAATAAGTTATGTTCTTTTAATTTATTTTCAATAATACCAACCGTCAATCTTGTAGCATAAATTGGTACATTAATATCTTTTAAGATATAAGGGAGAGCACCGATATGATCTTCATGTCCATGAGTAATTACAAAACCCTTTACCTTATCAATATTTTCTTTTAAATAAGTTACATCAGGAATTACCAAATCAATTCCTAACATCTCATCATCCGGGAAAGACAAACCACAATCAACAACGATAATACTGTCTTCGTATTCAATTGCTGTAATATTCATTCCTATCTTTTCCAAACCACCAAGTGGTATTATCTTAACACCCTGTAAGTCTTCCCTGTTATTCTTTTTCTGTTCGTTTTCTTTCAAATATTTGCACCTCCAATGGTTATTATGTACTTATTTCTATCCATTAACTAAGTGCATGATATATTTAAGTGTATTTAAGATTGAAATCGCAAAACAAATCCCTCGTTAAATCACTTACTATGAATTAGATTCATTAGATTGTTCTAAACATTTTTTACAGTGACCATATAGTTTTACCTCGTGGTCTACAACCTCAAAGCCCATGGTTTGTTTAATACGTTCTTCCAGTGTTTCCAGCAAATCGTCCTGAAAAGCATAAACCTTTCCACAATCCACACATATCAAATGATGATGGTGGTGACAGGATTCCTCCTGACCTTTACTCCCAATTTCATATCTGACATATCCATCATCTAAATTAAGCTTATCAATTAAATTCAACTCTGATAATAGCTGAATTGTCCTATAAACAGTAGCCAACCCAATCTCAGGGTACTTCTTCTTAACTAAATCATAGATTTCCTCAGCTGTCAGATGTCTTCCCGGCCGACTGCTTAACTCCTCTAAAATTACCACCCTCTGGGTGGTTACCTTCAGTCCGTTTCGTTTTAATAATGACTTAAACTGCTCCTGCTTTTCAGGCATATCATCACCTAATTTCATCTAATTATATATTCATGCAATTAATCGAATTCTATATCATCTAGTAGTTCCTTAAATATTGCGGCAACCATGTAAAGCTCTCGGTCATCTTCCACAATATCATAAATAGCTTCCTCATCCGTATCCTTCGATATATCCTTTAGAATGAGAGCCTCTGCCTCATCGTCATCCTCCTCAGGGACACTGACTAAGAGGTAATTAACGCCGCCTAGACGGGTCTGTTCCAAAACTTGAAAAACCACTTCTTCCCCATCCTCTGATGTAAAGATAATTTCTTCTGGTTTTTGATCCATAATATATCCCAACCTAATCCTTTCCTATATCCCCACTAATTTCTCCATTCTTAATAAAATTTAACTTGTCCAAATACCCCTGTAATATGAAAACTGCTGCCAGTTTATCAACAACCATGGCCTTTTCCTTAATATTAAGTCCACTCTCTGAAAGCACCTGATGTGCCGCCACCGTTGTTAGACGTTCATCCCAAAGAATCACTTCTAAATTCGTTCTGTTTCTTAACTTCCCCGCAAACTCTTCTGCTTTTATTGCCCGTTCTCCGATGGAATTGTTCAAATGCTTCGGATATCCTACAACAATTGAGGTTACATCGTATTCAGCAATTAAATGTTCTATCCGAGCTAGTGTCTGCCTCAGCTTATTCTCCTGCTTTCTGCGTATTACCTCAATTCCCTGCGCAGTAAGCAAAAGTGGATCACTAATTGCTACCCCTACAGTGACAGAACCGAAATCCAGTCCCATAATCCTCATTGTGTGTTCTCCCTCTATAATTATCTGGTGCTTTTCTGACTTATTTTATGATCGATGAAGAAACGCAACAACTCCTCTATAATCTCGTCCCGTTCTACTTTCATAATTAAGCTTCGAGCACCCTTATGGCTCGTTATGTAGGTCGGGTCTCCAGACATAACATAACCGACAATCTGATTTACAGGGTTATATCCCTTTTCCGTTAAAGCAGAATAAACTGTCTGTATCACTTCACTTACAACAACCTCAGTATCCTTCTGCACTTTAAAAAATTGTGTATTATTAGGCTTTGGCATTATTTCACTTCCTTATCATTCTGATGACTAAACCGGAACAAACACTTTATTATAAGTTTCTCCCGAACTGCGACTAGGCACTTGTGTTGTTAATCGATCTATAGGATTAGTTTTCTATTTATTCTATATTAATATATTTAGTCAAAAAATTCAATGAGTTATTTCACAAAGAAGGATATCATCCTTTAAATAACTTGTTACCTTAGCATTTACAATCTGATTTGAAAGATTTTCATCACAATTTATGGCCATCTTTAGATATCTTTCATTATGACCTACCTGGTAGGTTCTCCCATCAATCATAAGGTCTTCTTCGATAAGAATTTTCTCTATTTTTCCCATAAAGGATGATTTGTATTCTTTTGACATTTTATTTGCTATCGTAATCAGTTTATTACTTCTAATGCCTTTTATCTCTTCTGAGATTTGACCGGACATATTCGCAGCCTTTGTTCCGGCTCTCTTAGAATATTTAAATACATGAATCTGTGAGAAGCCTATTTTTTTAACAAAATCTAAAGTTTCTTCAAACTCCTCATGGGTTTCGCCCGGAAATCCCACGATTACATCGGTAGTAAATGCCGGCTGTTCAAAGAACTTTTTCAATAACTCTACCTTATCAAAATATTCTCTTGCAGTGTATTTTCGATTCATTCGTTTTAATACCGTATCACTTCCACTTTGCAACGATAAGTGAAAATGTGGGCAAAACTGTTCCACTCCTGATACAGCGTTAACAAAATCCTCTGTTATTATTCCCGGTTCTAATGAACCCAGTCTTATTCGTTCAATTCCCGGTATCTGGCTGATCAGAAGAATTAATTGTGCCAATGGTATCCTAGTCTTATCATCGTCAATATCTTCATTGCCATCTTTCTCATGAATAAACTCCGTAAAATCTGTTCCATAGGAAGATATATGAATTCCTGTTAGTACAAATTCCTTATAACCTTTTTTTGTCAGTGATGTTATTTCGGAAAGAATGTCATCCATACCTCTACTTCTTACTCTCCCCCTAACATAAGGAATGATGCAATAAGAGCAGAAACGATTACATCCATCCTGGATTTTAATAAATGCTCTGGTTTTTTCCATGGTTGTGATTACATGCAGCTCTTCATACTCATTTTCCCTGTTAATATCCGTAACCAGCTCTTCCTTATGCTTACTCATATAGAAACGCTCGACCATGGTGACAATATCAGATTTTTTATTATTACCGACAACAATATCAACTGCACTGTCAGCCAATAGCTCTTGTTCAGCTGCCTGAACATAACAGCCTACCGCTGCTATGATTGCTTTTGGATTTCTTTTTTTGGCCTGGTGCAGCATCTGTCTTGATTTACGATCTGCAATGTTGGTAACCGTACAGGTATTTATAACATATACATCAGCTAACTCTTTAAAATCTACGATTTCATAGCCTGCTGCCTCAAACATCCCACGCATTGCCTCGGTTTCATAGGTATTCACCTTACATCCGAGGGTCAAAAATGCTGCTGTCTTTTTCATTTATTATACTTATCCTTTCTAACCCTGATTTCCCCTTTATCATGTTTCAACTCACTTAGAAGTAATTAATTACTTCATGAATATTACGGTATGAAGGCTGTATTGTATCATGAATCGCTTGGAGAATAATCTAACGTAATACTCCTGAAAGCCGTATTTTACAACAAACCTTTTTATATTAATTTTATTCTAGCTATAAGAACCTACACAACTTTTCCTCTTTTTTTTATGAACTTTGTATATTGACTTTTGATTTGTTAAAATATAGTATATACATATATTCGAATAAAGGAGGAACATGGCCCTATGAAAACAGTTAAAATATCATTAAATTCAATTGATAAGGTAAAAGCATTTGTTAATGATGTGACTAAATTCGATTCCGATTTTGATTTAGTTTCCGGCAGATACGTTATAGATGCAAAATCCATCATGGGTATCTTTAGTCTTGATTTATCTAAGGTAATCGATTTAAACATCCACAGCGAGGAGAACATGGAAGAAATCCTAGCTATATTAAAACCTTATATTGTTGGCTAATTTATAATCGCTTATCTGGAGTTGTTAGAAAGGATAGAACAATCCTTTCTAACAGCTCTTTTTTTGCCTTATCATAGTTAATCTTTCATACACCATCGCCATTATTCTACTACAATGGTTTCCACGGTACTTAACGCAGTCTCTATCATATCTTCGATCTTCTCCTCCAGATTTTTCTCAGAATGTCTGATCGTTTTCCGATTTGGTTTTGTTACCGGATGTTTTGCTACGAATATTGTACAACAGTCTTCAAACGGCTGAATGGATGTTTCAAAGGTATCGATCCTTTGTGCTATATCAACTATCTCATTCTTATCCAGAGCAATCAAAGGACGATACACCGGTAAGGTACATACTTCATTGGTTGCCGCAAGACTATGCAAGGTTTGACTTGCAACCTGTCCGATACTTTCTCCGGTTACAAGACCCAAGCACTCCTCTTGTTCTGCCAATTTTTCCGCTATCTTCATCATATATCTGCGCATGATAATTGTAAGCTCATCATGAGGGCATTTATCATAGATATACAATTGTATGTCCGTAAAATTAACTACAAACAGTTTTATCTGTCCGGTATATTTCGCAATCTTCTTAGCCAAATCTACCACCTTTTGTTTTGCTCTTTCACTGGTATAGGGAGGAGCATGAAAATAAGTGGCGGCCATGGATACTCCTCTTTTGGAAATCATATATCCAGCTACAGGGCTATCAATCCCCCCTGATAAAAGCAGCATGGCTTTTCCGTTGGTCCCTACCGGCATACCTCCAAGGCCGGGTATCACAATGGAATAAACATACGCCTTTGAACGAACCTCAACCGTAATACGTACTTCCGGCTGATGAACATCTACTTTTAGTTCGCCAAAACGCCTTAGAAGATAAGCACCCATATGGGAACAAATCTCCGGAGAGGTGTATGGATACTTCTTATCTGCTCGTTTTGCCTCTACCTTAAAGGTAAAGTGACGGTCTGGGTACATTGCTTCCACATAGTCACCAACCCCCTTAGTCAAGGCATCCCACTCTGAGCTTTCAATCACCACAACAGGACAGATAGAGGAAATACCAAATACCTTCTTAAGTGCATCGATCGTCTCATCATAATCATATTCATCAGGACATTCCACGAATATCCTGCCCTGTTCCTTGCTGACATTATAGTCACCTAACGGTTTTAATGCATCCTTCATACGATCCCGTAATGCATTCTCGAAGAGATAGCGGTTATTTCCTTTCAGACCAATCTCAGCGTATTTTATCAAAAATGCTTTAAACATTTAACTTCCTCCTGGAGTTATATTAATAAACTTTACTTCTTTCTTTTATTGATTACGTCATTATAACTGTACCAATACCTACCATGCAATCAGTTATATAAAATAATAATACTCATCTGTTATTTCTTGTTTTATATTCGTAGTAATAACTTACTTATTCCTGTTGCTTAATCTATTAAACTAATGATAATCCGTCTACTTCCGCGTATATCTTCTTAGTATCGGTAATAATTCTTTGATATTCGCCAATGTATATTGTATCTCTTCCATAGTTGTCTTATCAGACATGGAAAACCGCAGCGTAGCATCCATTAAGTCCTTTGGCAATCCAATTGCTGTTAACGTCACACTGGGCTGTGGATGATGGGAGCTGCATGCTGAACCGGAGGATACATAGATCCCCCTATCTTCCAGAGCATGTAAGAAAACCTCACTTTTCACACCTTGAAAACTTACACTCATAATGTGGGGCGCCGTCTTCTTAAGCTGTTCCATGTCAAAATCATCCGTACATTCTGCCACAAGCCCGTTAACTGTAACATCTTCCAGCCTACTTACCTCCCTCAGGAAGGTTTGTTTCAGCTCGTACATTTTATTAATTTTATGATCGAAGTCTTCATAAAGCTCTGAGACTGCTTGTCCTATTCCGGCAATAGCAGGAACGTTTTCCGTACCGGATCTTCTACCTCTTTGATGACCACCACCAAAAACCATAGGATTGAGCTTCACCTTATCACTTACATAGAGGACACCGCTTCCCTTGGGACCGTGAATTTTATGACCGCTAAAGGTAAAGAGGTCAATCCCTTCCCGTTTGGGATGTATCCGATACTTTCCAAACGCTTGTACTCCATCAATATGGATCAGAATATCTTTCTTTCTCTGCCTTAACTCTCTAATAATTTCGGGAATATCCTGTACCGCTCCAATTTCATTATTTACATACATTATAGATACCAGAAGCGTCTCTTCTTTCACCAACTCATACAGCTTTTCTTTTATAATTTTTCCACTCTTGTCCACCGGGATGAAACTGATTTCATAACCTAGCTGTTCTAGATATATTAGAGGTTGATGTACACTTGGATGTTCAATTCTAGTCGTTATAATATGCCGTCCTCTTCGTTTATTAGCCAAGGCTGTGCCAATAAGTGCTAAATTATTAGCTTCCGTACCTCCGGAAGTAAAGATAAGTTCCTTCGAATCAACCTTAAGTGTCGATGCAATTATATCGGCAGCTTCCTTCATATATTGTTCAGCCTTCATTCCCATAATGTGTTTTGAGGATGGATTGCCATAGTCCTCATATAACACTTGTATCATTTTGTCTCTGACTTTCTCAGTTACTTTCGTTGTAGCTGAATTATCAAGATAAACTTCCATGAATTCACTCCATTCTGCTGTTAGCCCGCAAACTTGAGCAGTAATAAAATTTTGCCGTATGGTGGATTGTCCATATTCTTATATTGACGCATTTATGCCTGTAATTATACCATAAACCACCATGAAATATAAAGATTTTCTTTTTTATCGTTGTTGTGCAACAAATCAGATATATCAAATACGACTCGGTATATTAATCTCCCTGATGATTACAAAAGAGTTTAGATGCTTAATTTATAAATTATTTTTATTCATAGAGATAACCGGATCGATTGTCTTCGAGCATTTTTAAAATGTAGTATGGGTTTATACTCATCTCCCCCATGATTGAATCCACATAGATACCAAGATGAAGATGAACATCAAACTTGCCAATGGTTCCTTCGCTTCCATAACCAGAGTCTCCCATAAAGCCTAACAGCTGTCCGGCAATCACCTTATCACCTTTCTTTAGTTCCGGTGCATAAGTATCCAGGTGGGCATAATAGAAATAACCACCAGCTTCCGATCTTATCCCGATACGGTAACCGCCCTGTTCCAACCATCCCATATTCTCTACAATGCCGTCGGTCATACTAACCACCGGTAAGATTCCCCGGACATTTTCTATAGCCATAAGGTCTGTTCCCTCATGGCGTCTGTTTCCACCGTATTTACGAAGATCATACCAGGTGTCCCAATATTCAATATCCTCTTCCTTAGAATTTTTACTCGGAACCGGAAAAAACATAAGGTCAGAAAAAATCGCTTTATAATATCGATATAGCTCCTGAAAGCTTTCTGTCCCTGCTACATCGCCAATTCCCCTCAAGAAGGTATCTACGTCCGATACACCGTGGGCTACCGGATTATAATCTTTCGCAAGCATGGAAAAGGTCAAATATGCAATATTATCAATATAAGCATATCCTTTCAGCCTAGGATGCTGCTTAACTATGTGCTTTACCTTCTTATCAATCTTTCTAATTACTTTCTCATTTATCCGCAAATCACGAAAAGCATCATAATCAATACCTTCCTGCTTTATCTGTTTCACTAGTATCTCCGTATGTAAGAGTTTCATTTCAAATCCTGTAATAAATAATACCGAAATAAGTAATACAAGATAGAAAAAAAAGATCCTCCTTGTACGGAATAAATGATTATAAATCTTCTCTGCCTTTCTTAACAGTCTCTTCAATCTACCACCGCCACCTGATATTGATGTGCATTCGGTTTATGCAACTTCTTACAAATCCTAAGTCAGCTGTTGCTTAAAACCCCTCCTATAAGCTTAATTGTAATATTGGAATTATCATACTAAGATTTAAACTTATATGATGCATCATTATATGATGGTTATAATAGATTTATAACTGTAGACACGTATCCACATTAGATCCAAGACAAATCCTAGGGGCTTTGTTTATCTTTATTGGCATTGTGCCTCGTAGGATTTCATTTTATTCAATAGGTGATTTCCTCTTCCTGTAGAGGCCCCACTATTGCATCAGTCAAGTGCATGTATGCCCCCTTTTCCCAATGCATACATGCACTTGCTCAAACAACAGAATATATAATTCATTGTGTTTCATGTGCCATTTCATGCAGATGAATTTACTTGGTATGACTTACCGAAATCCATTTCTGCTGTTACTCTTCTCCAAAAATAAAATCATGTAATATCTCTATATTTTCAACTTTATTAGGAATTAAAACATCCATACCTCGAACTTTAACATTATCGGTAAAGGTTCCTTCTGCAGGAATTCTTAATTGTTCGATTTCCATAGTTCCCATATCGATAAAAGTATTTAAAAGCATTTCAAAATTCTGTCCATTAATATCGGTAGTAATCATAGGTAATACACTGAACATAATAGAAGCCAGATCTACCTTGCTGGTGGTTTTATACTTTTCAAATATCGCATTTAAGATAATTCTATGTCTGTCTGTTCTTCCGTAATCATTATTCTCACCAGTGATTGTTGCTCTTTTACGGATACGGGAATATCCTAAGACCTGGTTACCGTTTAACTTCTGTTTACCCTCAACCACTGTTCTGTATTGCGGTTTTGAGATATAATTCGTTGTATTTAGATATTTTGCTTCACCCTTCGTCAGGGTTATCTCCAAGCCTCCCAGCCTATCAATGATCTTTTCAAAGTTTTCGAAGTTAACCATGACACAGCCATCCAGCTTTATATCGAAGTTTAATGCTATCGTCTCATATAACAGAGGTATTCCGCCTTTTTCATAAGCAGAATTAAGTTTATTATCCTGATATCCCGGTATCTGTACCAGCATATCTCTCATCAGTGAAGTAAGCTTAACTGAATTCTCTTTTGTGTTGAGGGTAGCAATGATAATCAGGTCTGTTCTTCCTCTTGCTGATCCGGAACCGATTGCTTCTTCCCCTAATAAGAGTATATTATAAGCGTAATCTTCATGCCTTCCTTGGCCCGGAAGCTCAGGCCATAGTATCGTATTTGGATCTATTTCCTCAGCATCTGACTTAAGATCCTCCTCTAAACGATCCGTATCCTCAACTAATTCCGGTTCCTTCTCAAAATCTCTGGTCCAGGTGGCCCATATCTTACCACCTAAATCTATACCCATCCGCATAAGCAACTGGTTTCCCGGTTTCGTAAATCCAAGGAAAAACGCAAACCCAAGGAGGCAAATAAGCCCTACAATAATTGCACCTTGTACCTTCTTCCATTTTGGTAGTTTCTTCTTCTTTATACTTGCTTTTCCGGCATCAATACTTTGAAGTTCTTCACAAATCTGTTTCGCGAGGGAAGCATTAATATCGTTCAACTCATCATTCACTTCTTCCTCGGTTTCTTCATCCATCTCATCCGTAAGAGCCATACGCTCTAAAGTGTCATCTTCATCCTCTAATTCATAGTTACTATCATTGTTTTTTTCGTCATCAATGGTTTCATCTTCATCTATATCACTTAAAACCTTATCAATGTTTTTATAAAAATTTTCATTAAATTCCGGATCCATATCAAAATCAAAATTTGAATTTGTATCTCCCTTATTCATAATTTCATCTCCTAATATCGTTGTGCTCAACCACAAAAAACCTACTGTAACCCTTATGACTTGCTCCATTACTTGCCGGATTGCTCATCAGCTACATATTCTTTAATCGGCGAAATCCTCACTATGCCTCATTCCTGTTTCCCCTTTGTATACGAACAACCCTACTTAGCATCAGATCCAAGTGAAGGAGTTAGAGTTACTAGTGTGAGTTTCTGAAAAGTTCCATATCTTTGAAGAATATCATGTAAATGTGTCAGAGAATTGTTACTTTGGTATTAAAATCCAAACTAACGTTACACGTTCCACTGTGACTCCCCCGGTCCGTGTAGTAAGACTCATGCTTATCGATTATCTACAAATCCCCTATTTTTTCTTTAAGAACGGTTTCTACGAACTTATATACCCGTATTGCCGAAGATATGCTAAGTCTTTCTTCGATGGTATGAATACGGTATAACTCCGGTCCGATTGATACAATATCAATACCGGGCATCTTTTCATGGAAGAATCCACATTCAAGTCCTGCATGGATTGCTTCTACCTTCATCTCTTTTCCGTATAGTTCCTTATAAATTCGATTTAAATGATTCCTGAGCGGAGATTCTTTTTTATACTCCCAGGCCGGATATTCGGACCTGACTTCGTAGTCTCCCCCCAAAAAACTAACCAAATAATTTAAACGGTTACTGATATAATGTTTATAGTTACCAATTGAACTTCTAACTGAGTTACAAAAAATCGCCTTATCCTCTTCCAATCTGAAAATACCCAGATTTAAAGAGCTTTCCACTAAGCCTTCGATATGAGAACTCATTACCTGTACTCCATATGGCATATTTACCAGCATAAAAAGCACTTTTTCAAAGGAGACAGGATGAAGCATAGGATATTCCCCGTCACCCAGATCTTCTACTGTTATTTTCAAATCCGGTTCGCTACCGGACAGCTCGTGCTGATATGCCTTAGTAAGTTCATCTATTCTACTTTTTATCTTAAGATACGCTTCAGTTAATGCCTTTTCATCCTTCGAATTATTCGTTGTTTCATCTACAGTAACTAAAAGTTCGCCGTAAGCCTCCCTGGGGATAACATTATCCTTAAAGCCACCCTCCATATGGATTATTCCGAATTGCTCACTTTCTCTCAAATCAAACAACAAACGTCCCATTACCTTATTGGCATTGGATCTGTTTTTTACGATATCCATACCGGAATGACCACCAATTAAGCCACCGATACTTACCTTGATTTTTTTACCATATTCTGTGATACGATTAATCGGTAAGTAACAGGTTCCTGTTAAACCTCCTGCACAGCTGGCAAGCAGATATCCTTCCTCTCCCGAGTCCATATTAATCATATATTTTGCTTTTAGACCAGAAAGATCTAACTCTTTAGCTCCAAGCATTCCTACTTCTTCATCGGTTGTTATTACCGCCTCAAGCCTCGGATGAGGTAAGGTTTCATCTGAAAACAATGCTAAGATATAAGCAACTGCAATTCCATTGTCTCCTCCCAGGGTGGTACCGTCTGCATGAAGAAAATCCCCATCGACAATTAGCTTAATTTCATCCTTGAGAAAATCATGAGTGGAATCCTTAAGCTTTTCACATACCATATCCATATGTCCCTGAAGTAAAATGGCAGGTTCATCTTCATAACCGGGAGAAGCTTCCTTAATCATAATTACATTTTTCGCCTCATCTTGAGTATACTCCAAATTATGCGTTTTTGCAAATGTCACCAGATATTTACTAATTTCCCCTTCGTTACCCGAACCTCTCGGAATTTTAGATATTTCTGTAAAGTATTTAAAAATCCCCTTATAGTCCAGTTGTTCCAAGCTCTTATTCATCTTAACACTGCCTTTCCTATGAAATATTTTATTGCTTACACAACATAGAACCGGGGGCCAGGCCGTCTTGTTTGACGGGAAATCGCATAGATTAGACGACATACATCCTGGTCCGGTTCATTTTAATTATTTTATATAATATAATGCTACAATTACTATACATTAATATGTTAGATTCTAATGATGAAAAAAGTCATACTCCTTAGTTTTTAAAGCTGTGGATCGGTGCCGGTATTCTTCCGCCACGGTTAATAAAATTGTCACAGGAAAATTGATTTACGGGCATAATTGGTGAATAACCCAGCAGCCCACCAAACTCAACCCTGTCTCCTACTGTTTTCCCGATTACCGGTATAATTCTAACTGCAGTTGTCTTCTGATTAATCATACCGATTGCCATCTCATCCGCAATAATTCCAGAAATTGTAGTAGCCTTGGTATCTCCGGGGATAGCAATCATGTCAAGTCCTACAGAACAAACACAAGTCATAGCTTCCAATTTCTCTAAGGTTAACGCTCCGGCTTCCACAGCATTAATCATTCCCTGATCTTCGCTTACCGGAATAAAGGCACCGCTTAGTCCTCCTACAAAAGAGGAAGCCATAACACCACCCTTTTTCACCTGATCATTTAAAAGTGCCAATGCAGCGGTTGTCCCCGGTGCACCTGCATACTCTAACCCGATTTCCTCTAAGATCTCTGCCACACTGTCACCTATCGCAGGTGTCGGTGCCAAAGAAAGATCAACAATGCCAAATGGTACATTTAACATTTTAGATGCTTCTTGTGCTACCAATTGACCAACACGGGTTATCTTAAATGCAGTTTTTTTAATCGTCTCGCATAGGGTTTCAAAATCTGCTCCCCGGACACTTTCCAGCGCCTTTTTCACTACTCCGGGTCCACTAACTCCAACATTAACTACCGCATCTCCTTCGGTTACACCATGGAAAGCACCGGCCATAAACGGATTATCATCTGGTGCATTACAAAATACCACAAGTTTGGCACAACCAATAGAATCCTTCTCTTTTGTCAGCTGTGCTGTCTCAAGGATAATATCGCCTAAGAGCTTAACTGCATTCATATCGATACCGGTTCTGGTAGAACCTACATTCACAGAACTGCAGACTCTCTCTGTCTGAGAAAGCGCTTGTGGAATGGATCTGATTAACAGTTCATCGCTTGCTGTCATGGACTTAGACACCAAAGCAGAATAACCTCCGAGAAAATTAACACCTACTGTGGCAGCTGCCCGATCAAGAGTTTTTGCTATTGATACATAATCTTCCACCGTCTTACACGCCGCCGCACCTACCAAGGCAATTGGCGTAACAGAAATTCGTTTATTCACAATGGGAATACCGTATTCCCTTTGTATTTTGTTCCCGGTAGCTACTAAATCCTTAGCCGTCGTGGTGATTTTATCATATATTTTAGCATTTACCTCAGCCAAATCCGGCCCTGCACAATCCAAGAGACTGATGCCGAGTGTAATCGTCCTGACATCCAGGTTTTCCTGTTCTATCATCTTATTGGTTTCGATGACCTCATGTATATTAATCATGTTATCCGTCTCCTATCTATATTCTGTGCATTTTATCAAAAATATCCTCATGCTGTGCTTTTATTATTACACCGATTTCTGTGCCAATCTGTTCTAACTCTTCTAATATCACATCAAAAGCCTTTGGCGTTTCGGAAGTATCCACTATCATCATCATATTAAAAAACCCTTGTACAATCGTTTGGGAAATATCTAGAATATTAATTTTATTATTCGCCAGATAGGTACAAACCTTTGCTATAATTCCTACGCTATCCTTACCTACCACTGTAATTACAGTTCTCTTCATAATATCAACCATGCCTTTCGTATTTAATAATCTATAAAAGTACCATCTCTGACGGTCTTTCTCTATGTGCTACACTCAAATGAAGAGATGCAAAATCGCATCCTCTGTTTGTAAGTTCGCAACATACGGTTTCGTAAGCTAATTCTTCATAGTTATTTTCTTTACTTAAGTGTGCAAGTAATATATGTTTTAATTTATAATTCATTAATTTACTGATTAAATCTGCAGAGGTGTCATTGGAAAGATGCCCTCTGTTACCAAGTATTCTCTGTTTCAGATAATACGGATATTTACCTACCATTAGCATATTAACATCATGATTTGCTTCTACCATAAGAAGATCCGAATCACTAAGCTTTGATACAATATAATCATCATACATACCCAGGTCCGTAGCGATTCCCACCTTATATCCACTAGCCTGCATCGTATAACAGACCGGATCAGAAGCATCATGGGAGGTTGCAAAGGGTTCTATACTAATGTCGTTTATCTCAAATGTCTTATTGGGTTCTACGGGACAATAAAGATCCTCGGATATGTTCCCAAGGGATTTTATCCGCTTTAGCGCTTTAATTGTCTCCCCTGTTGCATAAATTGGTATATGATAACGTCTGGCCAGAATTCCTAGACCTGACACATGATCCGAATGCTCGTGGGTTATCAGTATTCCCTGTATAGTATCAGGCATGATATCAATGCCGTTTAGTCCGTTTTCAATTCGCTTTGCACTAATACCGGCATCCACTAATAAATTGGTCTGTTCACTGCCGACATAGATACAATTGCCACTGCTGCCGCTTGCTATACTGCATAATTTCATGTTAATCTTCCTTATCCTCACTTAATATTCTAACTGAGTATCCCTCATTTCATGACTTTTGTCAAGGAAAGATTCGACATTGTCTATATCAGATATGTTTATATACAATGTCAAGAACCTATAAGTAAATGAATAATCTAATACTTCTGTATTGAAGTAAAATTACTTTATATAAAATTGTTCTTTATTCAATTCAAACGATCATAACTGCTTTTTAAGAATTAATGATTGACACGTAACTCTATTGTATAGACATGATTAATCTATTAATCTGTTCCTCAAGATTTTCTTTACTTCCGTCATTTTCAACCACTTTGGAAAATTTTCTGCGAAAATCCTCCTCCTTGCTTTGACTGGCAAAGATCGCATCGATCTTATCATCGGTATAATTCCGGTCTCTTTTTAACCGACTTCTTCTATCCTCTTCAGGTGCATATACATACCAAACCTCATCACAGGCGGTATCATAACCGGATTCAATCATAAGGGCTGTTTCTATTACAAAATAATCCGTAGTCCCTTCCTTACGTTTTTCACTGATTTTATGCTGCACTTCTTCCAAAACCAAAGGATGGGTAAGTTCATTTATTTTAAGGAGCTTATCCTTATCAGCAAAAACAATTTGTGCTAAACGGACTCTATCTATCTTGCCGTCCTTTTGAAGGATTTCATCACCAAAATAACGAACAACTCCCGGATAACTAATCCCATCCGGTTCCATCTGCTTTCTGGCAATTTCATCGGTATTGATGACATAAGCATTGTATTTATCCTCCAAAAGCTTAGCTACCAAAGATTTACCGCTACCAATACCACCGGTAATCCCAATGATTTTCATCTTATTATTATTCTCTTTCTTATCTGAATGTGCCGGGTCATAAATCAATTTCTTATCCTCGCTATATTACTCAATAATCATAACATATATAATGTTTGATTTATCGATTTATTTATTGATTATATCCTGTTTATTTTATGACAATTCTATTAGCTTATTTCATTTATTTCATAATCTCATTTTCAATGATTAAATTCTCCTTTAATATTACATCGGCATAGACATATCCTATTTGTATCCTGGTTTTATCCTGATATCATCCGCACTCAAGATATTAATTATATTTATGAATAAATTACATGGCTAATTTCTTTATAAAAGTAATTAATCAGGATTTCAACCTATGAATATAACATATTATGAAAATCACTTAGCTTCCAACCAGTTCTTTCCTTCCTTTACCTCAGCCTCTAAAGGAACCATAAGCTCGGCAGCTCCCTGCATCTCCTCTACCATGATTTTTGATACTTCAGCTACTTCCTCCTTATGCGTCTCCACCAAAAGCTCATCATGAACCTGAAGTATGAGTCTGGAGCGCATCTTTAACTCCTTAAGCTTTTGATTGACCCGAATCATGGCAATCTTAATAATATCAGCTGCAGTTCCTTGAATTGGAGAATTCATGGCAACCCGCTCACCAAAGGAGCGCTGCATAAAGTTACTGGAACTAAGCTCAGGAATCGGCCTTCTGCGTCCAAATAAGGTTGTAGAATAACCTTCCTCTTTCGCATCTGCCACTAATTTATCAAGATAAGCTTTGATCTTAGGATAGGTTTCAAAATACTTTTCAATATACATTTGCGCTTCTTTTCTGCTAATATTTAAATCCTGACCAAGTCCAAAAGAACTGATACCATAGACAATACCGAAGTTAACGGCTTTCGCACTACTTCGCTGTGCCGGAGTCACTTCCTCAAATGGAGTATGGAACACCTCGGATGCCGTGATACGGTGAATATCCTTCGCCTCCTTATAGGCATTTATTAATTTCTCATCCTCTGACATATGAGCTAACACCCTCAGTTCAATCTGAGAATAGTCCGCATCCAAGAACACATATCCCTCTTCCGGTATAAATACCCTACGAATTTGTCTTCCCAGTTCCATGCGGATTGGAATGTTCTGAAGGTTAGGGTCAGTGCTGCTGATCCTACCTGTTGCCGTGATGGTTTGATGGAAACGTCCATGAATTCTTCCATCCTCTCTGATATAACCCGCAAGGCCATCCGCATAGGTGGATTTTAATTTCGTCAGTTGTCTGTACTCCAAAATCATTGCCACCACGGGGTGCTCACTCTGTAACTTTTCCAGAATATCCGCTGACGTGGAATAACCGGTTTTAGTTTTTTTTGCAAAGGGTAGTCGTAGCTTCTCAAAGAGTATCACTCCCAGCTGTTTCGGAGAATTGATATTAAAGCTTTCTCCCACCTGCTCATAGATCTGCTTTTCTAAGGATAAAATACCGGTTTCCAGATGATCCCCATAAACCTTTAAATCCTCTTTATCTACACGAATTCCCCTAACCTCCATATCATATAAGGTATAAATCAGAGGCATCTCTACTGTCTCAAATAGATGCAGCATCTCCGAACGATATAACAGATCCCGAAGTCTCTCTGCAGACCGGTAAGCCACATAGGCACTGTAGCAGGCATAGGATAGAAAAGCTGTAGGGTTCTCCTGCGCTGCCTTTGACAGATAAGCCTTACCAAGTAAATCCTCCCTAGAAGGAAGCGTAAGAGCCAGATAATCTCTGGCAATATCATCATAATGATAGGTATCGGTAACGGGGTTTAAAAGATAAGCTGCTATTGAAGCATCAAATACATTGTCTTTCTCTGAAAATGCAAGATACGGTAACAGTTCCTTTAATCCAATCACAGATACCAGGTATCCTTTCGCTAGCTTATTGGCTTTCTCCCTTAGATAATCCTGTGTAATAAAATCGGTACATCTGATATAATATACGTTTTCTTCACTATTACATAAGGACAGACCAATAATACTGTCCTCTTCTACGATTAGATGAAGCCCCACCGGGTGTGCTACCTTTTCATCCATCATGCCAAATATTTTATCTGCCTCAGCCAAATCCTCAACCGTAGTAAAGCCTTCTTCAATACCGGTTGTAAGGGTTACCTCCTCCGTCTGGAATTTGGAAAGCAGATTCTTAAACTCCAACTTTTTAAACCAGAGATATACCTCTTCATTATATAGGTTGCCAATCTTAGCATCTTCCATCTTAAAGTCCAGCTCACAATCTGTACAGATCGTAGCCAATTCCTTCGATAAGAATGCCTTGTCTTGATTTTCTTTCAGGGAATTTGTTACCTTACCGGGAGCCATCTCATTCAGATGCTCGTATATATTTTCAATGGATTGATATGTCCCAATCAATTTACCTGCTGTCTTTTCACCAATCCCCGGTACCCCCGGAATATTATCGGAAGGATCTCCCATGAGTCCTTTTAAATCAATAAACTGCTTTGGTGTTACCTGATACCGATCCAATACATCCTGAGCGAGATAATCTTCAATCTCCGTGCCGGTTCTCTTCGTCTTAGGAATCCGGATTTTAATCTTCTCGCTGGCAAGCTGTAACAGATCCCGGTCACCTGATACTAAGGACACAAGATTCCCTTCTTTCTCTGCCTTAGTTGCTAAGGTACCCAGAACATCATCCGCCTCAAAGCCGGGCTTTTCGATTACGCTGACATGCATGGCCTTTAAGACCTCTTTCATCACCGGTACCTGTTCTCTAAGCTCATCCGGCATTCCTTTTCTGGTACCTTTATACTCGGCAAACATCTCATGGCGGAAGGTAGGATGACTGGTGTCAAAAGCCACTGCCAGATAATCCGGCTTCTCTTCCTCTAAAATCTTAAACATAATATTTAAAAACCCAAGAACTGCGTTCGTATGCTCTCCCTTTGAGGTAGTCAGATCCGGTAATCCATAAAATGCACGATTTAATATACTGTGGCCATCAATTAGAACTAATTTTTTATTTTTATCCATAAATATCTTCGTAGGTAATGAGACTGTATAAATAACCTACGAAATCCTCCTTTCCATCTTTCATATAACCATCCGAATAAATCCGGTTCGTAATATCATTCATTTTGTTATAAATACTTGTCCATATATATTACATAATCTATCATGTGCTTGTACTGCTTCTTGTATTGCTTATAGCATATCCCTGATATACCATTATTTTTCATACTAATCTTAGAGTTCGTAATTTATTCACTTTTGTTAAAATCTTATACGAATTTAATATATTCCATTATTAAATTATATCGTTTATACCGGGTTTACTATGGTTAATAGTCCCATCCCTGATCTTCGAGCTTCTCTTTTAGTTCTATGTCAATCAACTCATACCTTCGTTTCTGAAACTCAGTACGAAGTTTGAATGTACTCTCGGTTACGGGGTTTTCCTTTTCCTGACTTATGAAAGCATACTGGAAACTGATGAAAAATGCTAACATTATAATAATAAAAATCAGGATACCTTTCTTTCGATAATAAGCAAATTTAATATGAATGATTTTTTCCTGTGCTTTCTCTAACTTTGCGGAAAGCTCCATACTGAAATCATCGGATAGATTCTTATCCTCATCCAACTGTTTCATGGCGGTTAAAAGGGCATAATATACCTCAAGCTCCTCCCTGCATTCTTTACAGGAACGAACATGTTCAATAAATTCCTCTAATTCCTTGATATTCAGTTCGTCGTTAATGAAGGGAGTGATTAAACTCTGTGCCCTCATACATGTCATAATAGCCGCTCCTTTGGGGTCAACGTTATTTTCTGTTTGTTTTTTATTTTCATACTTGAAATATAAATTTAATTGTGTTAGAATAATCCTCGTCACAAATGCGGATGTGGCGGAATGGCAGACGCAGCAGACTCAAAATCTGCCGGGCTAACACTCGTGGGGGTTCGAGTCCCTTCATCCGCATTTAAAAAATCTTGAAGTTTCCGAAAGCTTTAGAAATAAGGTTTTCGGAATTTTTTTTGTTAATAGTCTTTATCATATTACTAATAACCTTTGAAAAAATATTTCACACTATCTTATTTAATCCTCGAAGTATAAACTCGTATTCTTAGCTTATGAAATCTAGTTTATTCTAAAACTTTTCACTCTTTTCTAAGTTATATGCATATGTAATCAGTTCGCGCTCCCCATCAATCTCACTCGGATAAGGATAATTCTTTGCCATTTTTTCAAATCTCGCTTTGATTTGTGAAGCCTTAGCATCATCTTTTTCTGCCAGTAGTGCGTAAACACATTCAGTCCGGAGTACCGAAGGGAACTTTTTCATTACTTTCATGAACTTTTTTTGTTCTTGATCTAACATATCATCCAGTCGGTCCTGTCTGTTTTCTCCAATTAGTTCGCAATAGATTAAGTCCACCACCATTAGATTTCGATGAAGTCCGATAATACCCGTGTCCATATGAAGAAGTTTTTCATAAGCTTGTTCGGCCTCTTCAAACTTCATTTCATCCATCAGTCGATTACAAGCCAATACACCCATTACAGAAGTCATACTGTTCTTCATAGCTTCTTGGGAAGGCATCTCGAACCATTCATCCGGCATATCTTTCAGTCGGTGTCCAGAGGCAATTAGCCCGTTGGCTTTCATCTGAATCCAAAAAGACCGTAAAGCCTCCTTGTCTTTCCCAAGAGAAATAATATTATGCCCGTCATTATTCACGGTTCCCAATTTTAAAGGAATACCATTCATAAAAGCAAAAACAACACCGATCACTGCCAGCATCATGAAAAGCGGAAACACAATTCCGGTATCCCTGCTAAGAAATGCAAGACCAGCGAATATCAGGGCTGATAAAAAGTTAATCATTGCTCCACCGAGATTATATAGTATATATGGATATTTTCCATCCTTCATATCCGGTGGAATGAGAAGGCATTGTCCGCCGGTTCCCGCAATTGAAAGTCTACTGAATTTAATCTTATCACCTTCTCTTACCCACATAAGGCTTCCAATACGAAAAGAGGAAAAACGATATCCCGTCATAATTCCGAAAATCAAATGTCCCGCTTCGTGGATGATAATCTGTAGAAATATTGCTACATACATACCTATGAATAGTAAAGCAGCTGAGAGTATCATTTGACCTATGGACTTTCCTGCCGTGTCCATATTCTCAATAAATTCAACGATTAATACTCCACACATAGCTCCTATTAACATAAAAAACAAGATAGGAATGAATTGTTTTATTTTACTCATCTTTTTATTATTCGTCTTGCCCATAATGAATACCTTTCTTATACTCCAGAAAATATTTTAAATCTATCATGCTGTTTTTTACAACAATTAACCAATTAATATTGTACCATTAATCAAAGACAAAAACTACCTAATTTTTCTGCTCATAATAACAGTAGCTTAGACTTTAGCCTTATCGAATTAAATATCAAAAGTATCTATAGAAAATAAGCACCTATAGCATCACTCTCTATAGGTGCTGTAATAAAATCAGTTAGCTGATATCAATTGACTGATATCCTACCAATAATACAATCTATTTATTCATATAACATAGCATATTGAAGTATATCCGTTCCGGGTAATATATCTTCGGAGATTACCTTAAAGCCTAACTTTTTATAGTAAGCTACATTCTTTTCACCGTGAGTCTCCAGATAACTTGGCTGTCCTTTTTCTTTGGCAACTGCAAGCGCATGTTTAATTAATTTACTCCCGTAACCTTGGCCCTGTTTATCGGGATTTACCCCGAGCAATATGATATACTGATGTTCTCTGTCTTTCATGCAATTTTTATGTATGTCCTGTGTGAAACGATCAAACGAGTTAAATCTTTGTCCGACATCCGAACCCATCTTCATAAGTGATAAACCTCCTGATCTTAAGGACCGGATTAAGCTAAATTTATAATTCTTATAATCAGTAAACAATATAACTTCTTCTAATTCTTGGGTTACCGTATACGCTTTCGCATATAAACAAGAAAAGTTCATTAAAAACGAAAGAACACTCTTAATATTTTCATGGTTTAATCTGTCTCCTAAGATATGTTGAAACATTGGATAGTCATAAAATGCTTTTGCGACACGGTCGGCACATTGTTCAATATCTTTTTTCTCTAACTTATGTAATTCATTCATTTTCAAATACAACCTCCTTATACCATTTCATTATAGTCATACATTATATTCATCAATATCTGATGAATATAAAAGTAAATCATTAATTATTTACCATATTAGCTTTGATTTCATCCCACTCTCTTCGTAACAAATCCATATACAATATATTCATATAACTGGCGGTTCTACTATCAAAGCTTGCTTCTCTCATGATACCAATTGTCTTAAATCCTAACCTGTCATAAAGCTTTTGGGCCTTTAGATTATCAGCGAACGTCGTTAACTCAATTCTATGTAGATTAAGAGAGTTAAACATATAATCAATAAAATGATAAAGTGCATCAAATCCATAACCCTTAGATCTTTCATCAACTTCGCCTATCTCAATTCCAAATTCTGCACTTCTATTCCTATGGTCCCAATTACGATAAGATATATCTCCAATCGGTGTTAAGTCTTCTTTCTTACATATGATAAACAGCTTATCTTTAGTGAACACCTGTCTATTTTCTATTTGATCTTTCAATTCTAGTCGAAATGCTTCCTTACTCAATAAGAAACCGTATTGAAAGCCACAGTACAGATTCCCTTTAGCATCATTTCTCCATTTATGCAAAAAATCCTCATCACCTAATTCCAGCTGTCTAATGATCACTTTATTTCCTTCTATCACAGAATATTCACCTCTCTTTTATTTTGCTTCTCCAGTTCCTTTATGAAGTTCTTTATATCTTTTCGATTCTTCAATACAATAAACAGTTTCTCAGGATATAGATTATGCATCTGTAATATCCTGTTTCGTCCTTTCTTAGGAAAATCCCAGATCCATTTGATAAATTCAAAAAATTCCTTATCCTTCTTTTCTTCCAGATAGTCCGGAAGATCTGTTCGTTTCTTCCCATGTCTTATCCAAGCTCCATAAACACAGATTAATCGATTGATATCTAAAAAAATAACACAATCTGCCGCCTCAAACCGCAGTTCCAACGTACTATGATAGTTACCGTCAATGATCCAGCTTTCACCGGCTATTAATGCCTTCTGTCTATCAATCCATTCTTGTTTTGGCGTGGCAGTCCAATCCGGTTTCCAATATTCATTGTCCAGGTGTATTAGAGGCTTTTTCGTATAATAAGCTATTATTTTTGATAAGTAGCTTTTTCCGCTTCCTGCACTTCCAACCAGAATAATTTTATTATAAGTTTTTCCTTTATATATCATTAAGCTACCTTTCCGGAAAGATGAATTAAAGTTCCTTATTAAAATTATTTGATTCATCAATCATTCAACCGATTGAAAAAATCCCATCAGACATATTGTGTTACTATAAATAATTTAAATTTGTTATAAACAATATTTACTACTTAATATTTAAGATTGTCGTCTTTTATCAAAGTACCATTACTAAATTATTCTTACTGCTTCCAGCGATAACAATAATGCAATATCATAGGAGGATGTCCCCCAGTCTCTTTCATCATAATCTTCCGGATTAAATAGAGTATCCGCTGTAAATAATATTTGTCCAAATTCTATGCCTCTAAACTCTGAGCAGGCTGCTAGAGCGGAACACTCCATCTCCACAACCACACATCCCTCTTCTCTCCTATATTCGACCATATCCTTAGTTTCTCTATAAAACCCATCTGTTGTCCAGGTTTTACACTCTATGTACCTGACTTTCCAAATATCAGCTGCCCTCTTTATTGCATTGATAGCACGATCGGAGATTTTGATTGTTCTAGATGGTTTGATGTAGTGATATGAAGTTCCTTCATCCCGTAAAGCTTCATTTGGAATTATGATTTCATTTTCATCTATATTTTCTAATGCACCACAACTTCCACAGGCTATCACATACTTGACCCCATATGCTATTAGAAAATCTAATATTTGAGTTGCAGCCGACGCACCACAGGGCGCTTGGCAAAAGCAAATTTCTTCATCCTTATATACCGTGCTGTAGATTGGATATGTTTTTGTAATGGACTCAAACTGTGCAATTACTTTACACTCATGCTGTAATGCATAATGATCCGTCACATCACCTAAAAAAGCAAATACGCACTTTTCGGGCAAACTATACTCATTTCGCCTATTGGGCATTATAACTGCTAATTGTTCTGTGTCTCTTTCTAATATTGGATATTCATCTTTTATTAAACTCATATACCGTCCTTTCAAGTATCATTACTCGTTATGATTTTAAAGTTCTAGGTTTTATCCATCCATGTTTTATATAATGCTTTGTATCAAGACTAAGTTCTGTTTCAGATTTTAATGCGCTTTTATGTATCTTCTTGCACATAAGGAAGAACATATTGACTTTTAAGCTTTTTCGACGGCGAGGCTTTACAATCGTTACCTTATTAGCAAGACTCTCCATTTTTCGTTCTAGCATTATCCTATTCTTATCTTTTATCTCATTCCAGAAAATATCACCCATCATACCTACCCCATAGGTATAAACTTTAGATACTCCCATCCACGACATGCTGGTTTTGACATCTTTTTGTGCAGAACCATTAGGAGCTCCAACACTATTTGTTATGATTACAGCTGTCTTTTCAAACATTTCAGGCTCTGGTCGATGCGCCATCCAATGAACACAATAATGGTCAAGTACTGATTTGATGGAGGCCGGTGCACGTAGAGCATACACTGGATAAGCGAATACCAATAAATCAGCATTTAAAGTAGCATTCCAAATCGGCTCCATCAAGTTATAATGGGGACATTTCTCCTCTCCACGAAGGAAACACGCTTTACACCCCACACAAAATGGAGGAAAATCCTTCGGATAAAACTCTGTCACTTGATTTTTGTCGCGCATATGGCTCAGAAACATTTCCTTCATATGATAAGTTATTCCCTTAACAGGTGTTCCATTTAAAACTACAATGTTCATATTGCTCCCCCTATTTGATTGAGAAATCTTAACTACGCTTCTATCATAATTAGTTCTTTTGCATATGGCAAGGATTTAATCCAATTACAGAAAATATGCCATTCGTTTAATTTATGACTCTTTCTTGAATAATATATATTAATCATAGTCTCATAATTAAATGAACATGTTCGCATCTGGTTATAATTTGAAGGTAGTAGTTGTATTATATCATACCAATAACTTTTATCTTTTGTTTCATTATATAATGTTCTTAGTTCTGTATCAATAAGACAAGCTGTTCCTTTGATCTATCTGTCATATTATCATGACTAAACTGTTGTATATTAATCTCTTGGCTATGTATTTTATGCATAGTACTTGTTGAGTTAGCTACAGTTCCAATTTTATATGTGTCAAATTCCTTCCACCAATATAATGGAGCATATATATCTGCAGATATAAATATCTGTCTTAAGAATTTTCTATGGTCACTACCTGCTCTACATAGTTTTTTAGCAAGACTCAAATCATTTTCACCTATTGTAAATATACCATTACTATTATAATAGCTATCACTTTTCTCCCAACTGTTCATAGGATTTCTTGCACCGCGAAGCGCATTATCAAAGTTCATAACACTTACATTGTTAATTTCCAGCATAATTATCACCTCAAAAATATATAATCAAATTGTCTTTAAAGATAAATCATATAGGCTTTTATTCTACTGTTTCATCATATTTGGCCAGGTATAATGCATCTGCAATATATGCATATAATAGATATTTTTTATCATCTACCAGTTTATAAGTCTTAGAATTTATTACAACAGAATTCTCCGGCCATTCAAAGCTAATTTTGGTTAAAACAGTTCCATTTTCATCTTCAAATGTAATCTGGTAGCTACTACCAACCTTTTCTTCCGACGAAGTTATTACCTCAAGATATCTCATATCATCTACTACAGCTCTGATTCTGGTAATGTAATCCTCCTTATCTATGGTGAACGTTTCACCGATCCTACCATCCCACACCTTAATTATATTAGATGTTTTTAATTTTAAGCTTTTACCAACTTCCCTATTTCCCAGCGTATTATTTAATAATAAATAAGCCATCAACAGTATTACAACCGATATAAGCAATAAAATTTTCTTATTTATATTCATAATCTTCTCCTTAATAATCGTTACTGTGGCGATTTATTAATATAAGCACGAAATTATATTTAATTCTGTATTTAATACTAAAATAGACATACGCATGGTTTTTCTGTGGATGTAGTCCTATGCTATTTTTCAATCAATTCGCTTATTTCAGAAATATGTAATTTTAAATGTCTAGGATAATCAATTATCATATCCTTTAATGATATCTTTGTATCCAAGGCACTAATCCATATATTCTCTAAACATTCTGATTTGATATTATTGATTACATGAACGAGATGTATATTACTATACTTCCATAGTTGCACCAAATTATACCACTCTTCTTTGTTATAATTCTGTATAGCAATCCATCTATCATTATTACCTAAGTTTGCATAATCCGGATAATGACATGGGCTTTCTTGATATTGTAGGTGAATAATTCTATGCGTATTATTAGTCGCAGAGTCTACCATATGACCTACGATTTGCTTTACTGTTCTATTTTGCCTATTCTGCTTTTGGGTTATCGCTAATTCATCTAATTTCATTAACCTCTGTTCCCACTCATCAATTATACTTAGGACTTCTTGTACTTCTTTTTCAAATAGTTTCAATACTAAACAGCTCCTTTCATAGCTACAATCGCTGGGATCAAAATTCATATAAAAACAATGTAATATGGATTATATGTATCTTTGAGATAGCACTTTAAATTCAGGTTTTGAAATATAGGAACTATAGACCACTTTACCATTAAAATCTAAGGCATTCTTAAATCTATATATTTGTGCAGGCGATGTGATATAACTTAAAGCATCTTCTTTGGGAACCCAAATAACTTCACTTGTTTCATTCGAACAGGTTAAGTCACCATCTATATATTCACATATAAAATCCATCATAACTTTTGTTGGAACAGACGTTACTCCATCATAAAAAAGATGTTTCCCTACGTTTGAATAAATACCGCACAAGCATTTTATCTGGGCCTTAACACCACTTTCTTCTAAAATTTCACGTAATACACCTTCTTCAATGTTTTCCCCTTCTTCAATTTGTCCTCCGGTAGAATCCCATCCCCTATGATGTGTTTTTACTATAAGTATATTTCCTTTATTATCAAACACATAACCGGCTGCTGCAACTATATGTGTTGGCCATCCCATAGATGCATCTCCTTTTCATATTTTTATTAATAACTTAAGCGATACCCCTCTCTCTCGAGAGTGGCTAACAGTAATAGCCCAACAACTTAATCCTTCGCATTCTTAACATATGTATTTTTATCAATTTTATATAATACATGCGGCCTTAATGGACTATCTTTACTAATATTAGGATGCAGAAATGTACTTTGCTCGATTAATCCTATTTTTTTCATAACATTAATCGATGGCCTGTTAATTCTTGATGTAAATGAGTATATATCATTCAGTCCCAAAATACTAAATCCATAATCTAAGCAATTAATTGCCCCTTCAGTTGCATATCCCTTGTTCCAAAATCTATGATCTAGTCTCCAGCCAATCTCAACACATGGAGTAAATTCTGACTCAAATGTAGCTGTATAAAAACCTATGAACCCAATAAATTCCTGAGTTTCTTTTATCTCTACAGCCCACAAACCATACCCATGTTCTTTAAAATGATCCATAATTCTTTCAATAAATTTGTCTGACTCTTCTTTGTTCTGTATGTTAGGAAAATATTGCATTACTTTGCTATCTGCATTCATTCTAGCAAATGGCACTTTATCTTCATCACACCAAAGCCTAAAGCCTAATCTATCTGATTCAAATTCGTATTTTTTGTTCATGAGTTCCTCTTTCACGGACGTTGGCACCTTAATTAATATTATTAGCAATCCTTTTTGTTATGTAAAGCGAATAGTTAAATAATGTTCCAACATATCCTCCATTATTGTTAATTTCACTCTTTATTTCCTCTTCTATGTCTTGAATAGTTTTATCATCTAATTCATCAAGAAGTGAAGCAAATGCCGGAACTGATTTCTGTGCTTTAATAAATTGTTCTGCATTATTCTTTGTTTCATCTTTGTAATTAAGTATATCTAGAATTTCAAATAACCCTGAAGTTTCTATTTCAGATTTCCTCTCATCATTCTCAAACACTCCAGAATGAGTATTTCTTTCTGGCTTATTCCTTGTTTCTGGATGTCTATCAACATATTTTCGAACTATCTCATTAACCTTTTGATTTATCTTTTCTGTCTCTTTTGTCATATCTGCACTCGCATTATACCAAAATAATATTAAGTAACCGTTCTCTTTTAATAGATCGTGGCACTTTTTATATTTTATAGTAGCATCAAGCCAATGAAATGCTTGAGCACAGAAAATCATATCATATTTATCATTATGCTTTGGAGTCCATTCTTCAAATGATGATATTTCAACCGAAACATTAGGATATATAACACATTTATCTACTAATATCTCACCCATGTCTTTTCCCACTTCAATAGCGTGTATCTTAAACCCTTTTTCCGCTAATTGAACTGTTGCTTTTCCGGTTCCTGCTCCAATTTCCAAAAGTCTGCTATTTAATCCTATATTTGTTGCTGCAATGATATCTTGAATTAGTTGTGCAGGATAGCTTGGTCTTACCTGTTCATAAATCAGTGCAATATCCTTATAAGGCTCTATCTTCTTAATCATAATGACACCCTTCCACTAGCCATATTCTTACCCCTCTACTCTCAATATCTGTATAATTACTTGATGTAAAATCTCAAATTCTGATGGTGCAATTTTCAACAGAAGATTCATATGTTCCTCATTAAATTGGTTCACAGTTTCTTTATTTAATGATGCTCCAATACCTCTACATGCTCTTATTCTTCCAGCCCATTTTTCTCTACTAAACGTCAGATAGTCATCATATGTATGTAGGGTTGTCACACTAAACTGATTATCTAACCACTTTGGTACTGATAATTTTTCTCGCTGATAATTAGCACCCTTCCATGCGGGGTTATATTTCAAAACTAATTCTTCAGTTCTCTTTGCAATTTCATCTTCCTCCGGAAGCCAATTTACTGTTATAATTGCTAATCTTCCTTGAGGCTTTAAAAGTCTTATAACTTCTGGAATTATCCTTGAAGTGTCAAAATACCACCAACACTGTATAGCTGTTATTGCATCAAAACTATTATCACTTAATCCAGTATTCTCTGCAGGGCAGACTTTCCAACTAATGCTCAAATCTAACTCTTTTGACAAACGCATTGCCTCTTCTATCTGATTCGCTGAAATGTCTGTGCCTACATATTCCGCTCCATACTTATACATGTTACGTGGCAGTACTCCTGTACCCGTTCCCAAATCTAATATGCGCTGACCTTTTCTACCTATTCCTAAACAATGTAGCTTCTCATAAAAAAGCTCTGAATAAATATCACGATAAGTTGCATAATCTTTCGATGTTTTACCCCAATCAAATTCTTTACCATTGTCTATATAACTAAGCTTCATTATACCCTCCTAAATCCCCATTCGATTCCGAATAATGCTATGTCAGTTAACGTTTCGCGAATATGCGAAACTGGCCGAAGGCTAATTTGGGTGAAACGAAGAGGAACTACATATTCGCTGTTATATGAAGTTTTGAACCTACGACGGTTTCATTCATTTAACTGTTTTTTTAATGGTTTTCTTTTGCATGCTAATAATTCTTCAAATGAAGAAATATCATCTAAATTCAAAATTTCAAGCCATAACAAGGCTGATTTTTGCTCTTTATTCAATGAATTATAGTGAATAGCATTCTCAAGAACTTTTAAAACAGTATCCTTATCTCTTTCCTTTTCAAGTATTTTCACAAACCTTCCAATCCTACCGTTGTGTGGCAATTCAGATAAAGCAACTTCATTTTTAGTCATAATATATCCCTCCAATTATGTAACTTTATTCTATTTTATCATCTTAACTATGATAACAGTATGTCATAGTTGAATTAGTAAGTCCGGTATTTCATATAACGTGGCGCGATAGGCGGACAGAGTGAGCGCAGCGAGCGATGTCTGCCTATCGTTCCGAGTGTTCACGACGTCCGTCAGCTCTCACGAAGCTTGACCCAAGATGCTTATGGATGTTGGGAACACTCTGTTAGGCGATGGAATAAACGGAAGCCGGCCTATATTTTAAAGCTATATAGCTTGTATTCATAATCTTTATAGTACCCTAAGCTTTCAGCCAAAGCTCTTGAACCTGCATTACTTTCCATACAATCCCAATATGGCTCATAGTTATATTTTATACAATACCTTAAAAACTCTTCTACTGCTATTTTAGCAAATCCTCTTTTTCTATATTTTTCTACTGTTACTATATGAGATTCCATTGATTCTTCAGTGACAAAGCTTGATATACAACTACTTACAATATTGTTATCAAATATAGTGCAAAAACCTATTCCTTTATTAATATAATCCTCGACATTATTCCACCATTCTAGAATTGCCGACTTTACAAAGTCTATATTTGTAACATTACTATTTAATAACTCTTTATCGACTTTTTTTACTTCTATACCATCTGGCAAATCCTTTTTCCTTATAAGCGTTTTTTCAGTATTATTATATTTATAGACGAACTGCTTAGATTTATATAACTCTTTATTACTAAATATTTTCTCTAAAGTTTGATCCCATTCTACACCAGTCCCACTAAATTCAAATCTATCCAACCCTACTTTTTTTGCACGATTTATTATTACTTCAGTAATGTATTTATCAATACACTCAGTAAATTCTATGTTAGTCTCTTGTCCAAGAAAATAAAAACCTTCTATTCCCTTAGACCACACTAGCGCTGATTTAGGATTCTCGTAATTATCTACAAAAATCCATCCCGGATTAAATTTATTAGCGACTGCTTTAATTTCAAGATTTACCGTGCTTCCTATAAGCATTGGCTTAATTCTATAAAATTCCAACTCATTTAACTCATATATCATAATATCTTCCCCTTATAAATAGCTGTCAACAGTTAATTAAATTAGTTTATTCTATTGCCTAACTACTGCATTCCCGAATCTCAATTCGCAAATACCATTTATAATGAGGTATTTGCGAATCGAAGTACGGGAATACACCTTAAAGGCGTTTCTTAATGTTCCTTAATTTACTTTACTACGTTTTTACCCCTGGCACTTCACTATGTACTCATCAACAAAATATTATGTAAATCATTACTCGCATAACCTTCATAATTTTGAATTAATCCAAGTATCTACATAGGTAGCTACATCGTGTACATTCTTTCCTGAAATATCATACTTATCATAATTAACCCCATCAATAGAATCATGTTCCCTCAGGTAATTATTATGACCAACCGAAGCTTGCAGCCAATTCTCATCATGAATACCCCGTCCATGTTTCATGCGAAAGAGCAATTCTTCTTCACTACAGGTTAATGCCAAGAAATATATATAACTTAAAAATCTTTTGTTATATGTATCTCTTAACTTTTCCAGAGCACCGGCCATAGTCCACAATAGTGGTTTACCGCCTTGCATTATATTCTTTGAGAAATGTAATACTTGCTCTGCTCTTGTTCCATAGTCATCTCCCATAATACCAAACATGTCAGCATCCATCACAATATAGTTCGTTTCTCTTTGTTGTAATTCTTGCGCAGTAGTTGTCTTTTCATATTACAAAAGAATGTATTGTTATTAACTAAAAAGCGCTGTTCTTCACAATAACTGATTTTATCTACCATCTTCTTGTAATATTTCTCAAAGAAATCACGATCTAATAAAGTGGTTTCAAACATTTCGCTCCAGTGATACCAATACCCGTCTTCTTCCTCTGCAAATGTACCGGTAAGAAAATCTCTACAGGAGACATACCTCGTTTTACACTCATCATCAAACTCGCCATATCCTTCTATTCCGGTAATATCTGATGCACTAATCTCGAATATTTTGTCAAAAAATAATTCATAACAAGTTGCAAATTCCTCCGGACTCAATTCATCTGCATTCATGCCCTTCGGTGTCATACAGAGTGTACTTGAAAGCATTGATTTAATTTTATTATCTTTCTTCATAATAAATTTCTCCTTTATATTTCGATTATTCAGTTGCGCATCTGACATATAATACCATATCATTACTTCAATCTAAAATATAGGTAGAGATTTACTATACTTAAGATTACACTCAAAGGACAAAATAAAAACATCTTTATTTCATAGTGAAAACAATACTATTATTAACAGTTAATATTAATACATATAAAGCCCACATGGATAATACCGGGACATATAAATACAACAGAGCATTACACAAAAATTGATGAAAATACTTAACCCCTAGTTAATCTTCTATTTGAAGTTTCTTATAATCCCAATCAAGCCCTTTGTTATAGTCATTTAGGTCACAGAGAATATTGCTCCAATATTTATCATTAATCCCATTATGGTAATCATCCCAGTAGCTCCCTTGCATTCCATCCGGTGTCGCACCTTTCACATTATCCTTAACAATCTCAGACCAATTACTAACTACCTCCTGCATTATCTTTAAGATTTCAACCGTTTTATCATTAAGTTCTACTGTCTCTTCATCTCGAATTATTATATACTCATTACCATAGTTCCCGAGCATCTTCATGCTGATAAACATGGAACAATCATCGGCTATCATAAAGGTAGATGAATCTTTGATACTCTTCTTTGATTTCATTTTATATATCTCATATAGCTTATTGTGTTCTAAAGCAATATTGTAAAAGTTATTACCTAGAATATTAAGTTTAATATTTGTGATTTTTCTTTCATTTATGGCGTTTTTCAGAATAAAATTATTCTCCAATATTTTACTTGCTATGTTAGAAACGGAAACTTTTACTTTTTGAGATAAGTACTTTTCATAACTTTTATTTTCTGCATACTGAAATAGATTAATAATAATTAACCCACAGATCACTAAGATAAATATGTATTTACTTTTTATTTTAAAAGACATGCATTCTCCCTCATTAAATCACTTGATTTAAACATCATATACCTTCCTTTTTTCCTCTTTATATAAACTCGTGATAATTACATAACCGAGTATTAGTTGTAAAATCGTTATCAGATTGTTTTCAAAAAGAACTAGCTTAAATGCCGGATAAGCAATCACGTTTTGTACAAACGGAATGTTAATATAACCAAATAAATATGAGAATGAAAAATAGAATAAAGGTATTCCCATTAATATTAGTTTAGGTAAATTAATATTCCATTTTCCCTCTCTTTTTACTTCCTTAAGTAAAGTTTCTATACCTAGCAACAATCCTAGTAAAACATTAAAAGCCATCCTAACTAATACAATATATAAACCATATTTACCGTCCCACGTCCTACTCATTACATAAGATAGCTTTCTAGTAATATTTGCTTCCACAAAAAGGATGGCAAATATTAAAACAATATAACATAAGTATTTCAACCACAGTTTTATTTTCATAAACCTCTCCTTTAAAAAAGCGATTAATTTTGAACCTAGCTTTGGTTAATGAGTATTTTATAAACTTGCTTATCAATAGAATAAAATTTCTCGTGGGTACAAGATGCGCTTTCATCGTGTATGCTTGTTTTTTCCATTATATCACATTGTTTTTTGAATATATACTTTTTTCTACTCGTTGCTACTTATGTATTAGCAGTTATCTTTATACACTGCACTAAATTTGAACCTGTTTCTCTGCCTTTATGAAAAAATCTCCGGCAGTTTCCCACTGGAGATCATTCTCATAACCTATTCATCATAGTCCGAAAAATCATTATAATAGTCAATATCTTCTGCTTCAAGAACATCCGAGTATTCATCATTGGACATTCCCATCATGTCTTCATCACTAAAGTCATATTCATCTTTTACCTCTTCCCTATGATGCGCCATTACACTTTCTCCTTTCACCATTCCACTATGCGATTCAATTTCAACAATTCATGAATCTATCATAATTCTGTACATTTTATTACATACTCAAACATGAAATTAAAAATAATTTTTAAGAGCACAAATATATTTTCTCTAAGTGAGCTATTAACAAAACACACAACAAAAAACAGGAACTCTCCTTCCTGGATTCGTTCCTGCTTTCAATGCGTTTTGTTAAAAATACTTTTTACTTCCCCATAGGTTACTTTTCTTTAAGTCAATGTATTCATTGTATGCTCTCTCTAGTATCTGCTTCTCATTGGCAAACTTAAGCATATGATAAGCTTCATGAAACTTGTAGTAACCGGAGTCCATAAAATATTCTTCCCGTTGTGGTTTACTGTAATAGCTATCAGACATCATTAAATACCAATGAACATCCTTTAATACTGTATTTTGCGGTGTGCTGAAAGAATATTGGCTTTTCCCGATATATTTTATAATGGAAGCGTTCGTCCCTGCTTCCTCTTTCACTTCTCGGATCGCCGTTTCCTTATATTCCTCTCCTTCTTCCACTGTTCCTTTAGGTAGCACCCACCCTTCATATTTGTTCTTATAGTTTTTATACAGTAATAAAATCTTCCCTCTGAAAATAACTACACCACCACAGCTCGTTGCTTCTACCATCGCAATGCCTCCTGTTTTTTGGTGTGCCGTCTTATCTACACTAGAGTATACATCAATATGCATAAGTTTTCAACTTATTTTTATCAATATATGACAAAGCAATAACATTTTCTTTTCCTTAGGACATGCTTTTCTAATCAATATTCGGCTTTCATAAATTATGCGATTATCTAAAATGTACACATTTATAAACCAAAAACAGTTTTAGAACATTTCTTTCTCACTAATTAAAATATGCATCTATAATTTGTCTTGCGATAGGTACTGCATAATCACCACCGGTTCCTACACTTTCCACAAGAATGCTAAAAGCTATCTGTGGCTTATCCGCCGGTGCATATCCAATGAACCATGCATGGGCCGGTTTTCCTGCCTGATCTGCCGAACCGGTTTTGCCGGCCACCGTAACTTTCCCATCCTTTAGCTCGTCTGCCGTACCAACAGTCACTACACTTTGCATCATTTCTCCCAGATATTCCGCTTCCTCCTTGGTCATCGGATTTGCATATACTTCCGGTTCGTATTCTTTCACCGTATATCCGTCAGCACTTACAATTCGATCGACCACATAAGGCTTCATCATGACTCCACCGTTGGCTACTGCTGCCGCAATCATTACATTGTGAATGGGGGTAACTAAGGTTCTACCCTGTCCGATTGCAGTCTGCATCGCTTCTTTTACGCTATAACTGCCGGTCTTTAATACAAAGCTGCTGGGACTGTTTGCCATACGTATGGGTAAATACTGATTGAATAGAAAAGTTTCACTGAGAGAATATAGGCTATCGGTACTTAAATCCTTTCCAATGGTTGCAAAGGAGGTGTTACAGGATTTTGCGAAGGATTTTATTAAATCCACCTCACCATGGGCTTTGCCCTTATAACAATGAATTTTCATATTCTCATATTCAACGCTGCCGTTACAATCATATTCATAAGTAATATAATCCGGATTATCCCTCATAAAAGCCAATGCAGTTAAAAGCTTAAAAGTAGAGCCTGGGGGATAAAGCCCCTGAGTAGCCCGATTCATCAAAGGTGATTCTTCCTCGACGTCTTCCATGATCTCCGGCCAAAGCACATCAATCTCATTGGGATCAAAAGATGGCTTGGAGACCATAGTAAGAATTTTACCTGTACCAGGCTCCATAACGACTACCGCACCCCTATGATCCCCAAGGGCATCATAGGCTACCTGTTGCAGCTTCGTATCCATTGTAATATAGATGTTATTACCGGGATTTTTCTGACCCACCATTTCGTTATATAAATTCTCAAAGGAATTGCGGTTTGAAGTCATAAGCCGAATATTCTCTGTCTCCTCCAGCCCTGACATTCCTTTTTGCATCTTTCCTACCACATGGGCAAAAAGATCCTCAAAGGGATATCTTCTTATTTCCCTGTCCTGTTCATCGATTATCGTATGTGCAAGGATTTCCTGATCCGCCGATATAATCATGCCTCTGATTACTCTCTCGGCTAATACATCGTGTCGTTTGTTATAAGTACTATTAATTACTTCATTACTACGAAAAATCAGAAAATACATAAAATAACCCATCGTAAGTACAAATAGTCCAAGAAAAATATATAATACCTTCATGATTGATTTTTTCGGATTATAATCCCTGTTATTACTCAAAAACATACCCATGCCTTTCTGCCTTTCTCTTACACATAGGCGATGAAGTTACTGATCCTTTTGTACGCCCTCTTCTATCGGCTCCTCTTTATCGGATTTTACCTTAAGATAAATGCCCTGAAGTATCATAAACATTACAATAGTTGCAAACACCGAGCTTCCCCCTGAACTGATAAAAGGTAGGGTTACTCCGGTAGAAGGTATAAATTTAATCACGCCACCAATAGACAAAATCACCTGAAACCCAAACATAACAGAGAACCCAAGAGAAATCAGACGATAAAACGCATCTTCCATCGTTAAGGCAATATTTATGAGCATTATAAAGCAATTAATATAAATCAATATCATACACAGAGCAAATAAAGCTCCAAACTCCTCTGCAATAGCCGAGAAAACAAAATCGCTTTCCACCACAGGTATACTGGTTGGTAACCCACGGTTAAGTCCCATGCCAAACCATCCTCCGGTTCCTATGGCAAATAAGGACTGAGAGATCTGATAACCTTCCTTCTCTATATATCTCATAGGGTTTTGCCAAGCCATAACCCTTACCCTGACATGATAGAACAGCTTATAGGCTATGAATGCTGCTACACTTCCACCGGCAAGACCCGAAAACAGATATAAGGGCCTTGATGTGGCTGTATATAGCATAAATACAAAGGTAACAAAGAAGATAAGGGCGCCGCCTAAATCCTTCTGAATTACCAATATAAGCACATGAACTCCTGCTATTACTGTAACAATGCATATCTTTTTTAAATTAATCCTTTCTTGAAGCATGGCTGCAATACTGAATACAAATATAAGCTTAACGATCTCCGAGGGCTGAAAACTAAAGCCTCCAATCGTAAGCCAGTTCGTAGCTCCATAGTTCGTTGTTCCTGCAAACAATACTACGAAAAGGATTGCAATACCCAGAATTCCATAGATCCATCCAAAACGTTTTAAAAACGTAATTCGTTTAATCGTAACCGGGACAATGAGGCATACCAAGAAGGATACTGCCACAATCAACACCTGTTTTACCGCCTTGTCATAGGATAATCTGGCAAGAATAATAAATCCTATCGTCAGAAGCATAAGCATATTACTTACTAAAAGCTTAGATCGTTTCGGATAAAAAGTCTGATAGAATGTATTAACCAGTATAATCAATAACACTTCTCCAGCATATAGAAATAACAGCTTATCATTCATCGTCTGAAAATACAGGGTAAAATATCCGATAAAGTGCAATAAGTAGATCGAAGCAGATAGCTTTCGATAGGACTTATCCTGCATTCTCTTATTTCGAAAACGTACTACACTAAAGCTGTAAAAACTATAAACCCCTATCAGAAGTACCATCAGATATTGAATTAATTCTACCACTAGATGCATGCTCTCACCTGCCAATTCTTAACCTACAACTATTCCACACCTCGTTTAAAGTGACCTGTGGTATAATCGGATAGGTCCGGATATGTTTTACTTCCATGATAATACACATCGATAAATGTCTTTAATACCGATTGTACTTCTTCTATGCTCTCAAAGGTAAAATCTAATCGAAGGTTCCTAGGTTTTAGGTTGTATATTTCCTCTGACTGCTTAAGCAGGGATAAACATTGACCGTTGTAAATGGTATTGTAACATCCCAAACAATGGGTCTGAACATAGAATTTCTTATCAAGCCGATCCACCAGATAATCCTCTACCCGTTGTCCTGCCTTACATTTTTCACAACCCTTAGTGCTTTCATATAGACATTGAGCTGAAATCATAAGCGGTAAATATCCGTAAACTAAAAGATCACAATCTCTCACTCCCAGATTCATTAATTCCATATAATTTAATTCCACCGGTGCAGTATATTGATAGAGTCCCTTATCCCAATAGAACTCCTTCGCATCTTTATTGAAGATATAAAGATTGTAATTTAATTTGATATCGGTATTTATCTTGTATTCCTTCATAAGAGTTTGCAACAATGAAATTTCTTCAAAGTTTTTCACGATAAAATCTATCTTGTCATTTTCTTCTATAAAAGAAACTATATCCTTTTTAAGCTTTTCATATACCAAAGCCCTGCAGATATGGGGTAATACCAGATAAAACTTCTTACCTGCGTTAATTGTAGTTCTAGCCATTGTAATGATTTCATGATTTGATAAGGTATCATAATCACCATGAACTTCATCAACCTCAGGATAGGTTATTACCGTCTGAAACTGATCCATTCTTTGAACGCAGACACAGATGCCGAAAGTCTTATCCCCATTCTCTTTCGCAGTCTGATTATTCTTAGTAATATTGTTTGTGTTTGAAAGACTGTCTTTCATATCATATTCATTAGATAGGTTATACCCTTTTATAGCCTTATCCTTCTTTAGTTGACTAGGCAGGTTTCTTCTGTGGCCTCCTGTGATAGCATCCTGTAAGCTCTGTACCCCATTACGGCGAATTTCATTCAACCATGCAACCGGAATGAAGATATTCTCATCAGCTTCAATTTCTAATTCATCCAGTCTGTATAGAGTATCACCCAGCTTTTCCAATGGCGCTGATAACTTTTCCTTCGTCATCGGTTGTTTTATGGCAGCTTGTACAATTTCATGATAAGCTGTGATGGTAATATCCTTATAGGTTAAGGTAAGGGCAAGCTCTTTCCCTAGCCTTGCTCTAAGTATTCCCTGAATACCCAGTTTTGTATCTTTTTCTATATAGTCGGCAGTAATTCGGGTAAGCAAGTTATTATTCTTTGTTCGGTAAACCCTATCTCCAATGCGTATTTTAGAATGCTTCATTCCTACGTTGGTAATCAATTTCCCCTCTTTTTCATGAGGGTCCTTGACGGTAAATTCATAAACTGCTTCTTCCTCTGTATTTCTAATCTCTAGAATGTCCTGAGCATTGATGGCTTCTTTTAGGTTTATCACAACCTGCTTCCCTTGTGTTCCGGTTATTTCCCCTACATAAACACCGCTATGATTTGGACGGGTCATGGACATCATCTTCTTCCCATGGTACTCTTTCCCATATCCCTGGGAGAAGCCACCGCGGTTATAGAGATCCATAAGTTCTTTCATATCTGTTTCATATTCTCTGCTGTGAATTAGATTATTAAATTTATCATTACCGTATGTGAGATAATAATCCAGATATTTTCTATAAACTGCAGTTACCCCTGCTGCATATTCCGGCCGTTTCATCCTGCCTTCTATCTTAAAGGAATCAATTCCCGCCTCCACTAGTTCCGGTATCAGAGCGACCGTATTAATATCCTTAGGACTAAGAAGATACGGTTCTTTCCTGGAAGAGATCATTCTATCTCCAGAGTGAAACCGATAAGGCATACGACAGGGCTGGGCACACCTTCCCCTATTGCCGCTTCTACCCCCAATGATACTACTCATCAAGCATTGACCGGAATAGCAATAACACAATGCTCCGTGAACAAAGGTTTCAATCTCCATATCCGTATTATCCCTTATTAACCTGATTTCTTTTAAAGAAAGCTCCCTTGCTGTTACCAATCGGGTAACTCCTGTTTCTTTTAACAGATTAGCCCCCTGGGCCATCGTTAGAGTCGTCTGTGTACTGGCGTGTATCGGAAGCTTTGGAAAATTATGATGGATAAAGTGCATTACTCCAACATCCTGCACGATAACGGCGTCCAGTCCCTGCAGATAAAATCTTATCAGATAATTATACAACTTCTCTATCCGCTCCTGCTCCTTTATTAGAGTATTTACGGTCAGATATAATTTCTTATCCCTGATATGAGTTTCATCTATGGCACGAAGAAGTGCTTCTTCCTCTAAATTATTGGCATATGCTCTGGCTCCGAAGCTGTTACCACCGATATATACCGCATCACAACCCGCATTCATAGCCGCTCTCATGCTTTCATAGGAGCCTGCCGGAGCTAAGATCTCTATCTGTCTATCCATTTGTTTTTCCAAACCTTTCATATGTCATACCTTGAATATTGCTATCCATAACTGCGATCTTCATGATCTATATAGCCAATATTCAGGGTTATATTCGTAATCAACAACCAAAATTATTTATCTGCCAATTAGCATAACTATTAATTCGGAATTGTCTGTTTTCATAGTTTTTATACGTAGGTGTATTCCATTCGTTTATTATCCCTATGTTTTTTATTTAACTTAACAAGGCTGCCCAATCACAGGAACATAGCGGGCAATTCTAACCCGGTATGAACAACTGATAGTGGACAGCCTTTCCTAATGTAAACAGGGGATATCTTCTATCCTCTGCTATATGCATCTATCTTCTCGAATCGTTTAACCCAGTTTCCAGCCGAATGATCTTTTTCTGGGCTTCGTTAATCTCCCTCTTTAGCTCTTCGATTTCTGCCTGAGCAGAACTTAGCTTGGTCTGCGTTGAAATCAATTCATGCTTTAAATCAAATATTTCATTGCTTTTTTGCTCATTCTCTGCTTCGATTTCTTTTATTTTATCTTTGTTTTTAAAGTAATCATCAGCAATATTAATCTGGACTAATATATTCCGTAGATCAGAATCCAAAAATTTATAGGCGTCCTTGTTCTTAAACTCATTATGCTTACTGTTGATATAGGAAGCGACCTTCTGTAGATATTCCTCGCTTTCATAGCCACTTAACGTATATCTTTTGTTATTAATGATAACCTCAATATCGTTAAACTTATTCATACTCCTTATTAGCCCCCATTTTCTTTGAAATCAATAAGCACAGCTCTGCAAACATTATAACTTAAGTTTCAGTGTTATACAAGCAGTCTTTGTAATAATTTTAACAGTTTCAACCAATGAATTATTTATTCTACATAGCTATACTTATGCGCATATTGCTTTTTTTGTTCTTGTATTTTATCGTCCAGATTTCGTATCCTGCTTTGTGAGATTTATCTTCCTTCAAGATGAGAATTATCTCACACGAAGTTATAATCCGATATGACGATATGCTAATTCCGATGCTACCCTTCCCCTGGGCGTACGAAGGATTAGACCGTTCTGTACCAAATAAGGCTCATATACCTCTTCAATCGTACCTACATCCTCACCGATGGTAGTCGCAACTGCTTCGATCCCTACCGGACCCCCACTGAATTTCTCTATCATGGTAACCAGTATCTCTCTATCGATATGATCCAGTCCGAGTTTATCAACTTCCAATAAATCTAAGGCAAAACCAGCAACTTCTTTCGTAATTCTTCCGTCATATTTCACCTGTGCAAAATCCCTTACTCTTTTTAACAAACGGTTTGCCAGTCGGGGTGTTCCTCTTGAGCGGCGGGCCAGCTCTATGGCACCCTCCTCATCTATCTCTACTTGGATCACTTGTGCTGATCTCATTATTATCTGTTTCAGTTCTTCAACAGTATAAAAATCCATACGGTTCACTACTCCAAAACGATCCCTTAGAGGTGGTGTCAGCATTCCGGCCCTCGTGGTTGCTCCCACCAGAGTGAATTTGGGAAGATCAATGCGGATGGATTTTGCTGATGCACCTTTGCCAATTACTATATCAATGACATAATCCTCCATAGCCGGATATAAAAGTTCTTCCACCTGTCGGTTTAATCTATGGATTTCATCTACGAATAAAACATCGCCTTCTTGCAGATTATTCAATATTGCAGCCATCTCACCCGGCTTTTCAATCGCAGGACCTGAAGTAACCTTCATATTGACACCCATTTCATTGGCTATAATTCCGGCTAGGGTCGTCTTTCCCAGGCCCGGAGGACCAAAGAATAGTACATGATCCAAAGATTCTTTCCTCTGCTTCGCTGCTTCAATATATACCTTAAGATTATCCTTTACTTTACTTTGACCAATATAATCCGTTAGCATCTGCGGCCGCAGGGTACTTTCCAGTCTCTTATCCTCATCTATTAATTCGGTTGTTATCATTCGCTTTGACATATTATTCTCCATTATCTAATGTTCCCTGATTTACTCGTTAGAATTATACGACATACTTAATCAGCCTTGTTGTAAAAATAATATCTTCTTAATCTATAAATCAATTGCCTGTCTTTCTTATATTTTTATAATGTGTTTACACCTTCTTTAAGCACAGTTTCAAGATTTCCTCTGAAGTCATCTCCTCAGTAATATCTATCTGATTCACAATTTTTAATGCATCGGTGGCAGAATAACCAAGTACTGTAAGTGCTTGAATCGCTTCTTCCCTTTTATTATATAATCCAGAGACATCCTTTTTCTCAGCCTGATTGATTAGTTTTTGCTCAAAAGCTGTTTCCAACTTGAACTTATCCTTTAGTTCCAGTATTAATTTACCGGCGGTTTTATTGCCAATTCCCGGGGCTTTTGCTATCGCTTTCGAATCCTCAGCCAGAACTGCAAATCGGATTTCATCAGCGGATATTGCGGATAAGATACCCAAAGCACCTTTAGGCCCAATTCCATTCACAGTAATCAGAAGCTTAAACATCTCCAAATCATCCTTGGTTAAGAAGCCAAATAAACTGATGGCATCCTCTCTGACATGAAGATATGTATATAATTTAAATGTACTTCCCTTGGAAGGTAACTCCATGATAGATGAGGTTGGTAGATAAATCTCGTATCCGATGTTTCCAACTTCCATAACAACATAGCTTTCCTTTACCTCAGCCAATTCCCCTTTTAAATAACCAATCATTCTGACACCTGCTCTCTCATCTGTTCCTAAACATGAACAACTTCATCTTATATTTATCTTGGTATAAATACGACCTACATACAAAAGAACAATCATGTATCTAATGTGTTCTATTTTCTTTTCATATGGTTATTACCGATTTATCCCTTACACTTATTCCCATAAGCTGATTTTAACTCTCATCCTAAACCGGCAGTCTCTTTTTCTATCTATTAATTTAATCATCTATTCCATTATACTATATCTGCTTACATTTCTTTCGAAAATTTTAATCCGGAAGGCGTTCGAATTTACCTCTGGAGACATTTAGCCTGCCCTCTTTTACATAATTCAAAACCTCATACGCAGTAATCCCTAATGCCTCTGATATTTGAAGGGCATTGCTATTAGGGTATTCTTTCAAATAAGATTCAATGTCATCAAAATGATTACTGTCGATCTCTTTGCAATTCTCGCAGGCATAGGCCTTTAATCTGGATAAAAATATCTTATGGCAGTGTTTACATACATTCGTATACATAAGAGTCTCCTTCCATCATCTCTATTACATTAATGTCTTAAATAAGTTAAGCACCATCTGATAAAGCTTTGTAAATAATGGTCTGTTCTTCCATTCCTCATAGGTTACTTCATGGCACTGTTCCATGGTTTTTAAAAGGTCTGCTTTAATCGTATCAATTACTTCCCGGTTACACATCCAGACCCCGCATTCATAATGAAGATGAAAACTGCGATAATCCATATTGACGGTACCTACGATTCCTGTATCTTCACTGATGATTGTCTTAGCATGAATAAAACCCGGGGTATATTCAAAGATCCGTACGCCTCCCTCTAGTAAGCGCCCATAATGGTAATAAGTGAGGCATTTTACATTTTTCTTATCGGGAATAAATGGTGTGATAATCCTCACATCGATCCCGCTCGCTGCTGCAGTAATTAAAGCATCCCGCATATCATCTTCAATTATAAGATATGGTGTAGTAATGTACAATACTTTCTTAGCATAATATATGATCTGCTTGTAGATATTTTCCATGGGGTTTCTTGGATTGTTGGCAGGACCGTCCGAAACCACCTGACAAAACACATTATTTTCTTCAAATTTCTTGGTCGGTCTGAAAGGTTTATAATCAATCGGTTCACCACCGGATGAGACCTCCCACATCTGAAGGAAAGTAACTGTCAGTCCCCATACAGCATCGCCTTCCACCTTAACTGCATTGTCCTTCCATACTCCAAATCGTGGTACGAAGTTTACATACTCATCTGCAAGATTCATTCCACCGGTAAAGCCGACATTACCGTCAATTACAATGATTTTTTGATGAGAGCGATAATTCATATATAATTTATCAGTATAGCGATGAATCGGATTAAATACTCGAATTTCAAATCCTTCACTCTCTAGATCTCTTTTAAAATGAGTTGGTGTCCGAAGCATTGCTCCAAAATCGTCATAAAGAAAAAGTACACGAACCTTCTCCTTAATTTTTTTTAGTAAAAGCTCATGCAATCTATGCCATAGTACACCTTCTCCCACAATAAAGAAGTTGATCAAGATAAAATGCTCTGCTTTTTCAATTTCCTCAAAGATCGCATCAAAAGCATCCTCTCCCATGGGATAATAATCTATCTTATTGTTTTTATAAAGCGGAAAATGATTTGCTTCCAAATATCTTGTCATCCTGCTTTTGGTGGGGTATATTCTGGCAAACTCCTCGATGACTTTGTTGTCATATTCTAGAAACTCTGCTCCTCGCTGTAGTTTCTTCAAAATTCTGCGTTCAATTTTACGTCCTCTGCGATTACCCCAAAGCATAAACATAATATGGCCGGTAATCGGAAACGCAGCGATAATACATATCCAGCTAATCTTATAAGATGAATTTCGGTCATCATTTACCAGTCCAATGATAATAACAACACTTAGTACCTGTATAAATGAATAGATATAAATCGTATATTCTCTTAAACGGAAGGATAAATATATAATCAAACCAAATTGCAGCAGAACCAGTAAACCAACCATAGCTGCCCGTAAAAACCCACTAAGATAGCTTTTTATCTTTCCTGTAACTTCATCCTTGATATCCATACTCAATTTACGCACTCCCTTCAATGCAAGTTTTTCTCTAAGGTCACTTAAAGCCGCTTCCCTCCGGCCAACACGCATAGATGGGAATGCTTTCAACAGACGGATATGTATTTTTTTCATAGCCAAGGACTGATAACGTCGAAACAGTTCTTTTAACTTAGCCTCAACCTCCGGCGGCGTTTCCTTAATATGCTTTATGCTTTGTTTTGATAAACGAATTTTCTTTTGTTGTTCTAAGGAGGCCTTAAATTCATTGAATTTACCGGACAGCTTGAAACCGGATAGTTTATCTTTCCAATCCTCTTTTGTTTCATAAAGTCTTGTTGCTATGACATATTCCAAGATATCCTGACGGATACCCGTTAGTTTTTCAAGAAGACGATCAAATTTCACAGTATAAATGATTGTAACAGTAATATCGACCAAAAGCAGAAGTATTATAACATATCCGAATAATTCTCCCCAATTTCTAGGCATACTTGAAATCAAAAAATTAACTCCCGGATGAATTAGGTGTAGCATCGTTAGAGATAAGATTCCCCAAAATACAGATACAAAAACACATACTCTTCCTCCTAGGTTAAACGGATAGTTACTATAATCCCACCACTTCGTATGAAATAAAAGCTCCATAATCAGGGAAGTCACATACTCCAGTAAGGTTGCAAGAATAATACTGCCAACAAAAACCGGCAGCACGTGGTTTCTATATTGCCAAAATGCCAAATAAATAAAAAGCGCGCCAAATCCATAGATTGGAATGATCGGCCCATTTAAAAATCCTCGATTAACAAACTTTCTTTTTTGCAACGAAACAAGGCAGCATTCATAGATCCAACCAAAACAGCTGTATAAAAAGAAAATGTAGAATATGTAATAAAACTCATTACCAAATACTTCTAATCCCCACATCACAAATCCTTATCCCCTTTATAAAGAATGACCCATATGGAATATTCTATCATATCAGTTTCCAAAAGAAAAGTTAAAGGACTGTTTCACAATAGAAAAGCTGGGAGTATAACTCATATCCCTACTTTATTGTGAAACAGCCCCTGTGTACATTCCCTGTCAGCCTTACAACCTCTTATACCATAAATTCATGCTTTCAATACTTCCACATATGTTAGTATTGTTTTTTAACCTTCCCGCAAAACAATATCCCATTTTGGCAAATGTTATGTTCATACCATAGGATTTTGCACGGGCTATTGTATATAACAATTCCATTGATCTCTTCTTCATTTCCTTTTCCATTTGGCTTAGTAGAACAATCGATAGGTTACTTCCTCTAAATTCAGGATCTACAGCAAAGTCGGTCATTTCCGCATTCCCTGACTTCACATCCATCTCACTGGAAGATAAAGCAATTAGTTTCTCCTCTTTCCAAACACCGAAATATACAACATTCTCATTCATTGTCTTAATCAGATAATCTTTATCCTGTATGGGAAAGGGATAGCTGGCGAATACTTTGCTATAAAGCTCTGCCATAGCTTTGGTATCTGCAGGCTTTGCTTTTCGACAGAGATACCCATTATCTAACATATCATCCTTGGTCCGACTTTTATTTTTGGCAATCTCTACGATGTTATTCAATTCCGTTAGATTTGTTTCTTGTTTCCTTTTGGCATCCGGATATTTTGACATGAAGTATGCTGCTGTTTCTCCATGATAAAAATCCGGAATACTACCTTCTATTTCAAATCCATTTTTTTCAAAGTCATCTTTATATTTAAAAGGAACTTTAATAAATATCTTTGCATATTGATATTTATCTGCTAAGGTTTCTATGATATCTAGGATCCGTGGCATATCTTCCTCACTTAATTTCATTAAATAGATTCTATCATTTTCCTTACCGTGTTGAATGATAGAATTTCCGAACTGTTCTATTCTATCTGCCATATTCCCTGCCTCCTATCGAAGTAAATCCGAAGGATTTAAAGTAATGGTGTCATCATAATCAGCCAGCAACTTTTCAATTCCTATTACCCTCGTCTTATCTTTATCCTCTAGTTTCAGATTAAGATTACAATCATTACAATCAAGTTCACACATGGTTTGTCTATAATTATCCGGCTCCTTGTAAGTCGTAATTACACCTTCATAGTTTCTTAGAACCACTTTATTGGCCGACCAGGATATAATATAGTTAGGCATAACGGGTATTTTACCGCCTCCGCCGGGAGCGTCCACTACAAAAGTAGGTATTGCAAATCCACTGGTATGCCCCCTTAAGCTTTCCATAATTTCTATCCCTTTTCCTATACAGGTTCTAAAATGCTCCAAGCCTTCCGATAAGTCACATTGATAGATATAATATGGTCTAACTCTGTTTTTTACTAATTTTTGAACTAATTTTTTCATAATTCTTGGGCAATCATTTACACCGGATAATAAAACCGATTGATTCCCAAGAGGTATCCCTGCTTTCGCAAGCTTTCTTAAAGCAATCGCCGAATCCTTCGTAATTTCACTTGGATGATTAAAATGAGTGTTAATCCATAAATTATCATATTTCTCCAGCACATCAATTAAGGAATCCGTAATTCGAAATGGTAAAACCACAGGAATTCTAGTCCCGATACGAATCACTTCCACATGGGGAATTGCTGCAATTTCGCTTAAAATCCAATCGATATATTCATCATTTAGCAGAAAGGGGTCTCCTCCTGACAAAAGTACATCCCTAATTACAGGTGTCTGTTTAATATAGTCTATCCCCTTCTGTATCTCGTCTCTGGAGGGTATACACTCCTTATCCCCCACTTTTCTTTTTCTCGTACAATGTCTGCAATACATAGCACAGGTATTACTTATGTGAAATAATACCCTATCAGGATATCGATGTGTGATTCCGTCCACAGGACTATCCTTCTCTTCGGAAAGCGGATCCACCATATCACACTTTGAAATAATTAGTTCTTTTTCATTTGGAAATGCCTGTTTGAAAATCGGATCATTTTCGATGTCCTCTGCGTCTACCAAGGACAAATAATAAGGGGTTATCGCCATTGGAAATTTCTCCAGTGTGTCTTTCAGCTTTTTCTTTTTGTTTTCACTAAACCAGGTTCCCAACACTTCCTCTACTTTATCAAGCGTAGTGATTTGATGCTTTAATTGCCACCTCCAATCATACCATTTTTCATTTCGTTTTAAAACTTCCATATTTTGCCTCCTTTATATGTTAAAAAAAGCACTCCTCCTCTATATATCATAGAGTTAGAGTGCTTAAGTTACCCTTTATAGTTTACTTCATTGTAAAGTAATCGTATAGTTTATGACCGTTTGATCCTAAACAAGCCCCAGTTCTACTAGTATTTTTCAGCTAAAATTTCACTGACAATGTTACATCTTTGTCGTAATATAACTACAACCAAAATCATTCTCAGATACTAAGATAACCTACTTCATAATAATGAACATGATTTTATTTTTCAAGCCAATTGTTATGTATACAGTTTTTTGTTTGAATTTGTTATTAATTAAACCTTATTTATAGTAACATTAAATCAATATTATGTCAACCCAGTAATTTCCTTTATATTATGACTCATTGGCTAAAATACATTGTATTTCCTTAGTTTTATGATAAAATATATATAATAAAAGATTTCACATGCAGCGAAAAAAATCATAGATGCACCCCTTTGCTTACAGATTAATTGTATTTATCAACGAAAAAAGTGGAAAACATTGAATTAAAATTATATTGAATGGAGGATATGCTGATGATAACCAGGCAATTTCCTGTTGATCTGGAGCTAAATTACTCGCATAATTTAGAATTCGAATTAGAAAAGCTCTTATTTTTTGATATTGAAACCACCGGATTTGCAGCAGATACCACGTATTTGTATCTGATTGGATGTCTCTATTATAAAGCTTCCTCCTTTTATATTATACAGTGGTTTTCTGAAGATATTAACGAAGAAGCAAAGATTATCTCCGCTTTCTTTGAATTTATGAAAGATTATGAAGCTATCATACATTATAACGGAACCGGTTTTGATATTCCCTATCTTCTGAAAAAATGCTCTCTGCTACAGCTTGATTATAATTTTGATCACATTAGAGGTATTGATTTATATAAAAAAATATCTCCTTATAAGAAGATATTCAAACTTGGTAATTTTAAACAAAAATCAATTGAAAAATTATTAGGTATCGACCGTAAAGATACTCTCAGCGGCGGTGACCTGATAGAGATATATCAAAGCTATCTGGGTAAACGTCATATTGAAAATCTTAAAAAGAAAAGAAATTCCCCCGCTAACGCTGAAAGCCCTTCTCAAGCGGATGAGCTGCTGGGAGCACTGCTATTACATAATGAGGATGATTTAAAAGGACTGGTCAGTATATGCCCTATTCTATCTTATGCAGATTTATTTGAGAAGCCGTTTCGGATCCTTCAGGCTGGTGTTGATAATAATAAAATGACCATACGTTTTGAAGTTCAATCTCCGTTACCCGTACGGATAAGCTTTGGTAATGATTATGTATATTTTACTGCTTATCAAAAGACTGCCTCAATTACGATAGATATCTACGAAGGGGAATTAAAGCACTTCTATGATAATTATAGGGATTACTATTATCTTCCTATGGAGGATACTGCAATGCATAAAAGCCTTGCCCTCTATGTGGACAAAGAATACCGACAGAAGGCAAAGCCTTCGAATTGCTATACTAAAAAGCAAGGAGTCTTCGCTCCCTTATATGATCATATTATTTCCCCTGTTTTTAAAAGTGAATATCAGGATAGATTATGCTTTATTGAAATTCATACGGATTTTCTATTACAAGAGGAGAACTTGGAGCTTTATGTAACCCACATTCTCTCCCATATGCTTACGGCAAAAAGTAAATAAGGGTGCGTCGTATTTATTACATACACTTTACTTACACGCAACAAAAAACAAACCCGTAACTGTTTATACTAACAGTTACGGGTCTTTTTTGATTATTCAGCAGGAATAATTTCCTTCTTATTGTAAGAACCACATGCCTTACATACTCTATGAGGAACCATAAGTTCTCCACACTTGCTGCACTTCACTAAATTAGGTGCAGTCATTTTCCAGTTAGCTCTGCGGCTATCTCTTCTGGCTTTTGAATGTTTGCCCTTAGGACAGATAGACATTTGTCACACCTCCTTAAAATTGTTAAAAATATCTCGGATTACTGACATTCTGGGATCATATTCTGTGTTATCACAGTTGCAGGTTTCCTGATTTAAGTTTATTCCACAAGTCTTGCAAATCCCTTTGCATTCCTCATCACATAATAACTTCATAGGAAAGCCAATTAAAATCTCATCATAGATTAATATGTCTACATCCAGATTGTATCCAATAATATAATTCGTTTCGTCCAAATTTTCTGCACGTTCGTTCTCAGAAAGATTGAAATCAATCTCCTTGGAAATGTGTATGTCCATCGGGAAAACAATTTCCTTTAAACACCTGTTACAGAAAAGAAGCAGAGATATATTTGTACTACCTTCAATCAAAACTGTCTTATTACCGAGATTTGTAATCGTAAGATCCACCGGTTCCTTCTTGATAAATTCATAGGAATTACCTTGGAAGTCAAACCGCTCCATTTCGATGGAAGCTTTGATATGTTCTACTTTATCCTTTGTGCTCATTATTTCTGATAAAGATATTAGCATTATTATCTCTCCGTATGCGCTATGCAACCTTTACGCACTATATTGTATTATAACTACTGTGTTATTATTTGTCAACGGTTAAATGCATATTTCTAATTATAGCAGTGCTACCGTTTCTCTTGCAATTGCCAGCTCTTCATTGGTAGGCATGATGCATACTTTAACCTTAGATTCGGGAGTGGTGAGCATAATCTCCACACCTCTTGCCTTGTTTTTCTCTAAATCTATTGTTACTCCAAGGTATCCAAGATATTCACAAACCCACTCTCTTACTTTATGATCGTTTTCACCCACGCCGGCGGTGAAAGCGATTACATCAACGCCGTTCATAGCTGCTACATATCCACCAATGTATTTTGCCACACGATAAACGAATAACTCAAATGCCAATCTTGCTTTTTCATTACCGGAATCCATCGCCACATTAATATCTCTAAAATCGCTGGATACTTCTGACATACCCCATACACCGGATTCCTTATTTAAGAGATTCATAACCTGATCAATTGTCTTGTTCTCTCTTTTCGAGATAAACTCTATTATAGAGGGATCGATATCACCACTTCTTGTTCCCATGACGAGTCCTGATAGTGGAGTAAAGCCCATACTGGTATCAATGGATTTGCCGTTTAATACTGCGGAGATGCTGGCGCCATTACCCAGGTGGCATACGATGACTTTGGAATTTTCTATATCAAGACCGGCAAACTCTGCTGCTTTTTTGGAAACATAGCTATGGCTGGTACCATGGAAACCATATTTTCTAATTTTATGTTTTTCGTAATAATCAAATGGGAGCCCATAAAGGTAAGCCTTAGGGGGCATGGTCTGATGGAATGCCGTATCGAATACAGCTACCATCGGCACACCTTCCATAAGATTTGCACAGGCACGGATACCGATTAAATTAGCCGGGTTATGAAGAGGTGCCAGATCATTGCAACCTTCAATGGCTTTGATTACTTCATCCGTTATAATTGTTGACGCAGCGAATTTCTCGCCTCCGTGTACTACTCTATGGCCAACTGCACCAATTTCATCTAAGGATTTGATCACCCCATAACTGTCATTGATTAAAGCCTCTAATACCATGCTAACTGCTATTTCATGATTTTTCATTGAAGTTTCTAATACAACCTTATCCCCACCGTTCGGTGTATGCTTTAAATAACTTACTTCTTGTCCGATGCGTTCACAAATTCCCACTGCCAATGCTTGCTCTGTTTCGGAATCTATTAATTGATATTTTAATGATGAGCTTCCGCAATTAATAACTAATACTTTCATATTATACCTCTTTTCTAATTGTTAACAAGCTTGTTAAATACTATAAACTTGTCCTTTGTATGTGAAAATCTAATCATTTTCGTTATATGAAGAAAATAACTTTTTCTATATTATGATAATATTGAACATTTTAAAGATGAGAAAATGTTAGCATTCACGGGGCTGTTCATAATGATATGCTGAAAAACTCATTGTGTAACAACCTCTTCCTCCCTAATAAAAAACGTGCTTATATGGTATCCTATTATTTTATTGCAGCTGCCTGAACAGCAGTAATAGCAACAACACCAACGATATCCTCTGCAGAACACCCTCTTGATAAATCATTCACCGGCTTTGCTATACCCTGGGTTACCGGTCCATAAGCTTCTGCTTTCGCAAGTCTTTGAACTATTTTATAACTGATATTTCCTGCATCAAGATCCGGGAATACCAATACATTAGCTTTACCTGCAATATCGCTTCCGGGCGCTTTAGAGGCTCCTACTGACGGTACTATAGCGGCATCTAACTGGAACTCACCTTCCAATTTAATATCAGGATATAGTTCCTTCGCTATCTTCGTTGCTTCTACCACTTTATCAACATCCGGATGTGATGCACTTCCTTTGGTTGAGTGGGATAACATAGCAACTACCGCTTCTTTTCCTACCAGCGCTTCAAAGCTTTTTGCACTGCTTCCTGCTATCGCAGCCAATTCTTCTGCGTTAGGATTTTGCACGAGTCCGCAATCTGAGAATACAAAAGTACCATCTGCTCCATATTCACAATTCGGTACTACCATCACAAAGAAGGAGGATACCAACTTCGTTCCAGGTGCAGTCTTTAAAATCTGAAGGGAAGGACGAAGAACATTCGCTGTTGAATTAACGGCACCTGCAACCATACCGTCCGCATCTCCTGCCTTAACCATGGTAACACCAAAATAAAGATAATCCTTAGTTAAAAGTTCCTTTGCTTTATCTGGAGTCATACCCTTATTCTTTCTTAACTCTACAAGTAAATCTATATAGGACTGAAGCTTATCCGATTGGCTCGGATCAATCATAAGAGCTTTTGTTAAATCCAAACCCTCTGCTCCTTTTTCTATATCTTCCTTTTTACCGATTAACACGATATTGGCTATCTCCTCCGCAAGTAAGGTATTGGCAGCCTCCAGTGTTCTTCTGTCCCCGGTTTCCGGCAAAACAATTGTTTTTTTATTGCTCTTTGCTCTTTTTTTAATGTCATCAATGAATCCCATGATGTTTCTCCTTCCTTAACATCTTTTCTCTATAATAGTATGTACATAAATAGTAAAACCCATAAATTTTATTATAAAACAATCTTATTTAGTATACAAGTGTAATTTTTAATAAAAATATGAAAATCTGACATCATTTTTAAACCAAATAAATAAGAAATAAATTAGTAAGTATTAGTTATTATTCATAAATGAATTGGATTATCTTTCAATTTCAATATCAGGCTAGCACTTGTAATTTATGCATTATATGGATATAATTTATATAGTATTTCATAAAGCGATAAACCTATCTTATACTATATCTATTTCATATAGCATAACTTTCTAAATCTGGCCAATAAAAGGCTAGTGAGCATTTAATTTGCTATGAACGGTTTATCTGCCGTAAACTATAAAGCTTAAGAAACTCTATAATTGTGAGAAGCAACATACTTTGAGAGGTAACCATGAAGGTCGTAGGACTCATTACAGAATATAATCCGTTCCATAACGGTCATAAATATCATATTGATGAAGCACGCCGTATCACCGGTGCCGACTATGTCGTTATCGTTATGAGCGGTAATTTTGTACAACGAGGCGCCCCTGCTATGATCGATAAATATAGCCGTGCTGTTATGGCTTTAGAAAATGGCGCTGACATCGTTCTCGAAATACCGGTATGTTATGCTACGGGAAGTGCAGAGTATTTTGCATTAGGTACTGTTTCCCTTCTTAATAAACTGGGAATTATTGATTATCTTTGTTTTGGAAGTGAATCAGGTGATATTTCTATTCTAAAAGAAGCTGCACAATTCTTAACCAATGTCCCTGCTTCATTTGATCAGCAACTAACCTCTTATCTGAAGCAGGGACTTTCCTATCCTGCAGCCCGGGCTAAGGTGGTTGGTGACTATTTCAGAAAAACTCAAACCCACGACAATCATGACAGTAAAATTGCAGACATATTATCAGAACCCAATAATATTCTGGGTATTGAATATTTAAAGGCACTCCACAAGCTTTCCTCTGATATTATTCCGGTAACAATCCAAAGAAAGTCAGCCCATTATCATGCCCTAGATCTAACAGAGCAAACCCCTTCGAATGTAGTAGCTGAGGCATTGTTTTCCTTAGATGTAACAACCGCTGGAAATCCCACAATCAGCTCTGCCACAGCTATCCGTAGAGCAATTCTTAACGCTGATAATGTATTTGGTTTATCCAAGCTAAGAAACAGTGTTCCTAATAGTGTATTTCAACTTTTAACAAACAATTATTATAAAACCTATCCGGTTACAGAAGAAGATTTTTCTGAAATAATAAAATACAAATTGTTATCAGAAGATAAAACTTCTCTTGTGAGCTACGTTGATGTATCTACGGATTTAGCCGATCGAATGATGAATTTGAAAGACCTTAATAAATGTATTTCTGAGATTGTAAAAGACCTAAAAACGAAAAATATGACCCATACCCGAATCATGCGAGCATTAACTCATATGATTCTTAATATTGACCAAGAAACTTTTTATTCTTATAACCAAAGCGGATATACAGCCTATGCAAGAGTGCTGGGCATGAAAAGAGATTCCTCTCATTTATTAAGAGAAATCAAAAGAAGGGAAGGAATACCGGTTATTACAAAGGTAACGGATGCAAAAAAACAGCTGGACCCATTAGGAATGCAGATGCTTAAGAATGATATATTCGCAACCCATATCTATAATCAGACTGTTTATAAAAAATTTGGAACCACAATTATGAATGAATATAAGTATGGTATCTGTATCATATAAAATCTTCCCATATAGTGTCAATTCTATTGCTTACTTGTATTGTATATTGTGATATTAAGACAATTATATTGATACAAATGATACTCATAATTCAAATCATAATGATATATTCATTTGGAGGTGTAAAAATAAGTAACTTTAATATCAGAAAAATAAATTCAAACGAACTACATTTGCTAGAAAACTTCCTATATGAAGCCATTTTTCAAAGAGACGAAACCCGTCTCATTCCCAGGGATGTTATAAATCAACCTGAAGTAAGGGTATTCATTGAAGATTTTGGCAAACCGGATGATTATTGTTTGGTTGCTGATATCAAAGGAAAAGTAGTTGGTGCCGTATGGGCACGAATTTTGTCCGGCGAAGTTAAAGGTTTTGGTAATATCGATGACCAGACTCCTGAGTTTGCCATCTCCTTATACAAAGAGTATCGAAACATAGGAATCGGTACTGCTTTGATGCAAGATATGTTAAAGCTATTGAAAGAACAGGGCTATAAACGAACTTCTTTGGCCGTTCAAAAGGATAATTATGCAGTTCGCATGTATCAAAAAGTGGGATTTGAGATTATAAAGGAGTTGGAAGAGGAATACCTAATGGTGTGTAACTTGGCTACATAATAGTTTTATACAGTCGGTTATTATAAGATACTTGAATCGAATTTCTTCATGGCTTTGAAGCATAAAAAAACCTGAGAAACATATATCTGTCTTATATTCGGACCAATATATTTTCTCAGGTTTTATCCATTCATTAATATAAATAAATATTATAGATAAATGTTTATGCCATCAACTCTTCCATCTGATCTAACAACTCTTCGAATAACTTAAGAGCCTGATTTACCGGTTCCTTGGTTCCCATATCAACTCCGGCTGTTTTTAGTAGTTCAATCGGATAGTTTGAGGAACCGCTGCTTAGAAAGCGAATATAATCCTCCACCGCCGGCTTTCCTTCACTTAATATCCGCCTGGACAAAGCAATAGCCGCAGAATAACCAGTTGCATATTGATATACATAGAATGCATTATAAAAATGAGGTATTCTGGCCCATTCCATATCAATTTCAGAATCGATTACAATATCGTCTCCGAAATATGCAACGTTCAAATCATGATATAATTTACATAGGTTATCTGCTGTAAGACTTTCCCCATCCTCTACCATCTTATGGGTAAGCATCTCAAATTCCGCAAACATGGTCTGTCGATATAAGGTTCCTTTAAATTTTTCCAGAAAATGATTAATCAGATATGCCTTTTGTTTCTTATCCTTCGTTGTTTTCAACATATGGTCGATTAATAAAGCCTCATTACAGGTAGAAGCCACTTCGGCCACAAATATCTTATATCCGGCATATACATAGGGCTGTTCCTTATCTGAATAATAACTATGAATGGCATGCCCCATTTCATGGGCCAGGGTAAAGACATTGTTTAAGGTTTCATTGTAATTTAGTAAGACAAATGGATGAGTTCCATAAGCACCCCAGGAATATGCTCCACTTCTCTTATTCTCATTCTCATAGATATCAATCCATCGGTTTTCATAGCCTTCTTTTAGGATTCTTAAATAATCATCTCCCAACGGAGCTAAACCTTCTGCTACTATTTTCTTCCCTTCCTCAAAGGGGATTTCCATCTTGATGTCCTGTACCAAGGGTGTGTATAAATCATACATATGAAGCTCATCTATACCTAACAGTTTTTTACGTAATGAAACATAACGATGCATCAGCCCCATGTTTTCATGAACTGCTTCTATTAAATTGGTATATACCTCCATCGGAATGTTACCTGCATCCAGGGTTTTCTCAAGGGTGGAGCCGTATTTTCTGGCTTTTGCAAAAAAGGATTCTTGTTTTACATTTGCACTAAAGGCTGCAGCTAACGTATTACGGTAGCTGTAGTAAGTAGCATAAACTCCTTCAAAAGCTTCTCTTCTAACTCTGCGGTCATTACTTTCCAAAAGCTGCCCATATCTTCCGTGAGTAATCTTAACCGGATCACCATCTTCATCCTTAATATCTGGAAACTTGATGTCTGCATTATTAAACATAGAAAAAATCTGATCCGGTGCTTCAGCAATTTCACCGGCATCAGCCAGTAGCTCTTCCATTTCTGCTGATAATATATGGGGCTTTAACCTTAAAATATCTTTCAGATAAAAATCGTATTGTTTCAAACCCTCTGTCTCCAGTTTAAATTGCGATATCTGCTCTTCCGGTATGGATAAGATTTCCGGAGTAGCAAAAGACATAGCTGCACTTACCTGAACCGATAATACATTAGCCTTATTGGATAAATCCTGATAGGTTGCATTACCGGTATCCTCATGATATTTCTGGTTCGCATATACATAAACCCTCTCCATAAGCATACCGACCTCATCGACCAACTGCAGAAAGCTTAGTAAAAGATCACCGGATTTTGATAGTCTTCCCTGATATTCTGCTATTTTAGGTAGCATTTCCTTTAATTTTTCGTATTCCGATTGCCACATTTCATCTGATGGATATAAATCTTCAATTGCCCAGGTGAATTTTTTCTCAACATCACTTCTTTTTGGAAGGTTCTTTTTTTCAGCCATTTTTACATCTCCTTTAGCCCTTTTATATTCATGTTATAAAATCTAGAATAATCTTTTAAGTATCTCAATAAATTATAGTAACCTGTCTTGATACGGAGTAACCTAATGAAAAAAATTCTGAGTAATCCTAAAAACAAATTGATCAAAGGCGCAGTTCTCCTGTTTTTTATCATCATGTTTCTATATCCCTATGCATCCTATGAAGGCGCCAGTACCGGATTATTATTATGGTTTATTAATGTATTACCAACCCTTTTGCCTTTTATCATAATTTCTAATCTTATGATCCGTTTAAATATTTCTAAACAAATCAGCAGAATTCTCTATCCTGTAATTGGGAAACTGTTTCGGGTCAGTTCTGAGGGTTGTTATCCCATTTTAATTGGGTTTTTATCCGGCATTCCCATGGGTGCAAAAACGACAGCAGATTTGGTATCCGAAGAAAAGATAAATGAAGATGAAGGTAACTTCCTTCTTACCATGTGTAATAACTATAGCCCCGTATTTATTATGAGTTATATTGTCATTAATCAATTAAAGCTTCCCCGAATCAGGTATTCCTTATTCGTAATTCTGTATTTATCTTCCATTATCAGTGCCGTAATCTACAGATTCTACATAAATAGACGAAGATTTAATATAACTACAAAAGGCCCTATTCCACCCTCGAAAACAAAACCGATACAGGCTACATCAAAATCAGCCCGCTTCAGTTTTCAGATACTTGATAGTTCCATTATGAATGGCTTTGAAGTAATCACAAAAATCGGAGGTTATATCATCCTATTTTCCATTCTAGCACAGATTATCAATCAAATAGGTCCCGGAAATGGCTTATTAAAAGCTTCCTTTATGGGGATCTTAGAGATAACCACCGGCATTAACCAAATATGTAAAGCAGATATTAACATACACATGAAAATAGTCTTGGCCGCAGTACTAACCTCCTTTGGCGGTTTATCAGGTATGGCACAAACCAAAAGTGTACTGGGAGACACAAGACTATCTATGAAATCTTATTTTATCGTTAAGCTCATTAATACCGTAATTACTTTCGTACTTGCATTGTTATATGTAGCTCTTTTTCGTATCGTATAACGGTATCACTATATGAAGTATGGGATTAATTTATATCATCTAAGAAGGTATTTTCATCGAATTCAAATTCTTCCTCCTGATATACATCTCCCTGACTGTCTTCCATTGTTTTATCCTGTGGATAGAGCTGTTCATGAAGCTCTCTTTTATTATGTCCAACGATTTCAAGATTACCTTTTAAAGCACCTATGAAACTATCATACCTTGTTAAGGCATTATCGTAAGCATTCGCCAGAGTTCTCTCTACTTCTGTTAATACATCATTGGAATAAACCAAAGCACCGGTTCTAATCTGGTCAGCCTCTCTCTGCGCATCACTCCTTATTCGGTCTGCCTCTTGGGAGGCCTGCATAATCATTTCATTTGCTTCATAATAAGCCTGCTGCATAATCTCGTGTTCGTTTAATAGTTGCTTTGCCTTTTCTCTTGTTTGAGCAAGAATTGATTCTGCTTTTTCTTCAGCATCTGAAAGTATAGCATCCCTATTCGCAATTATTTTTTGATATCGTTTTATTTCATCCGGTGTCCGAAGCCTTAATTCATCCAAAAGATCATATAATTCATCTTTTGGAACAATAACCTTAGTGCTTGATAACGGTTGCATTCTGCAACTTTCGACAAATTCATAAATATCCTCAATTAATTGTTCTATTCTGCTTGCTCCCATTTCAAACACTCCTTATCACATTATATTTATCGTAAACAGACTGTATAATCTCTTCCGGTACAAATTGTCTGATATCACCACCAAAGCTTGCTATTTCTCTTACCACACTGGAGCTTAAATAAGAATATTCAACACTGGTAGTAAAAAACATAGTATCAATTGTTGGATCCAACTTATGATTTGTCTGTGCGATTTGTAACTCATATTCAAAATCAGTAACCGCACGAAGACCTCTCACTATGATAGAAGCTTGTTTTTGTTTTGCATAGTCTACCAGCAATCCACCAAAGGCTTCTACCTTAACATGGGATAGTTCAGGTCTGTTTTTGATGATTCGTTCTATAAATTCTACTCTTTCCTCCGCTGTAAATAACGGTTTTTTTGCATTATTTTTAAGAACACCGATAATCAGTGTGTCAACCAAACCGGAAGCACGAACAATAATATCCAAATGTCCTAAGGTTATTGGGTCAAAGCTACCGGGATATAAACCAATTTTCATGCGTAATCTCCCCTATGCCTGATTGTATTTATTTTAATTCTATAAATACATGTTGATTTGTTTTATACTCTTTCTTTTTAAAGATTCTAAATTTCGTATCTTCTAAATAATCAAAGTCTGTGTGCAGTGAAGCTTCAACAACGATTATGGTATCACAGTATATAATATTGGAATTTTGTAAGGCTAATAGTGCACCTTTTTCCAGTAACTTATCATAAGGGGGGTCCATAAACACAACGTCAAAAACCTTTCCCTTAATTTCTAAGGCTCTGATAGCCTTTATTACATCCATCGCAAGTACTTCTCCCTGCGTTTCTAGCTTTGTAGTACGAAGATTGTTTTTTATACAATCTAGTGCTGCTTTTTTATCTTCAACAAAAGCAGCGTACTTAGCACCCCGGGACAAAGCCTCTATTCCGATTGCTCCACTACCGGAAAAAAGATCGAGAAAGTCAGCATCTGCCAAGTACGGATTTAATATATTAAATAAGGTTTCTTTAATTTTATCTGTAGTTGGTCTGGTTTCAAAGCCTTCTGGTGTTTTTAGCTGTAATCTTCTTGCTTTACCTGCTATCACTCTCATACTTTTTCTCCGATTTCTTATAACAAATACACTATAACTAATTGTATAGTATTATGTACATTTGTCAACTTGTTTTAATTTTAGTTTATCTTATCCTGTAAAAGATTTCAATAACTTTTTTCGAGATAACACCTAAATGCTTCCTCAGTAATAGGGCTGTTCCAAAATACAATAGGAAATATAATTACCTAAGATTGACGGACATATTTTCGATTTGCATGCCTTGTTCAAACACTTCTGTTCGCACTAGGCATAACAAAATCAGCAACATGTCCGTCGATCAGACATTACGGTAAAATTATATTCCCTGTTTAACTATTTTGAAACAGCCCTATATAATTGATATTTTTAGCTATTTACCTGCCATTCTTTTTTCCTGTTCCTGTATCATTTTCTTAACCATATATCCACCGACAGAACCGTTCTGGTATGAGGTTAAGTCTCCGTTATATCCCTGTTTTAAAGGAACACCAAGCTCATTCGCTACCTCAAATTTAAAACGATCTAATGCTTCTCTAGCTTCAGGTACTTCTGCTCTGTTTCTACTTGACATATAAACTCCTCCATTTCTTATTTCGGATACGACAAAATCATATTCAAAATAATTTGTGTTGTTGTTTACGTTTTGATAGTTCAACTCGTAACCATTTGAAATAATTTAAATAAAATCATTTCTTTTCTTGTTACATTGATAGTATATGCAAAGTATATTGAAATACCCTAGTATTTATTTCATAAAATGTCGAATTATGATTAAAATAAAACAATATTGTATATTATTATAATTATTATTTCTTGTATAAAAAGATTAAAGTTTCTTATCTTATTATAGAATCAAATATATTTTTTTGTTTTGATATTATAATCTAAAAATATAAATTTAATTACTTTTACCGATCATCTAATTTTACATAATCCTTATGTTTTGCTACGTTCTTATATGCTGGACGTATAATCTTACCGGAATTATTCAGCTCTTCTAACCGATGGGCAATCCAGCCTGAAATTCTGGCAATAGCGAAAATCGGTGTATATAATTCCTTGGGAAGATTTAACATGTGATATACAAAACCACTATAGAAATCCACATTCGCACTGACTCCCTTGTACATCTTTCTTTCCCTAGCAATAATCTCAGGAGCAAGACGTTCAACCATCTCATAAAGGCGATATTCCTTCATAAGACCTTTTTCCTCCGATAAGCTTTTTACATATTGTTTGAATGCATTCGCTCTTGGATCGGAAATAGAATATACGGCATGACCCATACCATAAATCAATCCTGCCTGATCAAAGGCTTTTTTATTCAATAGATCTGACAGATATGAACTTACTTCCTCTTCATCTTCCCAATTCTTAACTGTATTTTTCATATCCTCGAACATCTGCATTACTTTTATATTGGCACCACCATGCTTCGGACCCTTTAAGGAACCTAAGGAGGCTGCAACTGAAGAATAGGTATCCGTTCCTGAGGATGTAACTACATGAGTTGTAAAAGTAGAGTTATTACCACCACCATGCTCCGCGTGAAGAACTAGAGCAATATCAAGTATTTTAGCTTCCAGCTTTGTATATTTTTTATTTGGTCGAAGCATATATAGTATGTTTTCTGCTGTAGAAAGTCCATCCTTGGGCGGATGAATTACTAAGCTGTCCCCAAAATGATAATGCCTGTAAGCCTGGTATCCGTATACAGATAATAAAGGAAACAAAGCAATCAATTGTAGTCCTTGGCGGAGAACATTCTCTATTGATATGTTGTCTGCTTTTTCATCATAGGAATACAAGGTAAGTACACTTCGTGCTAAAGTATTCATCATATCCTTGCTGGGAGCCTTCATAATAATATCTCTAACAAAGCTGGGCGGTAATTCCCTTTTTCGCTCCAGCAAGTTACAAAAGTGCTCTAATTTTTCTCTCGTCGGCAATTCACCAAACAACAATAAATAAGTTACTTCTTCAAATCCAAAACGTTCCTCGCTACTAAATCCTTTTATAATCTCCTCTACGTCCACTCCTCGGTAAAATAATTTACCTTCACAAGGAACATAATCATTATCTACAATGGTATAAGATCTCACTTCACATATTTCGGTCAGTCCGGTTAACACACCCTTACCGCTGATATCTCGAAGTCCACGTTTCACATCATACTTTGAATATAATTCAGAAGGTATTACGTTATTTTGCTTACACAAGTCAGCAAGTTCCATCAATTCCGGAGTAATTTCTGAATATTTGTTCATTTCGTTTGCTCCTTTCTTATATGTTCTATATTTTATCAAAAATATACTTTTTCATGCTTTTATTATGTAGGATAAATCCTATTATATTGGAATGCTAAAATAAGAATATTTTAATTTTTCGATTTTGTCTCAGTTATACTAGTATATCATAAAATCCTTTCGTTGGAAAGGAGAAACATATATTTATTAGAAAAGTTGAATAAAAATCCACTTTTTAAGATAAAATAAGACAGACACATGTAATTAGGCGTCTGCCTGTCATAATAACTCCTATGTACTAAATAAGACTCATTCGAAAAGAAAATAACACATCAATCACAAACAAAACCAGAATAATTTTATTCGCTATTCGTAATTGTAGTTCCGGAATATTATTTCGAATATATCGTATCATAGCCGGATGGATATATCGGACAAATAATACCCCACAGATACCAAATAAGATAGAAGCTCCTAAGCATACCCTGCCATTAATATTGAACATCATATTGGAATAATTCCACCAACGACGGTTAAACACCATCTCCATCCAATAAGAACTGATATATTCCAGAACGGTTGCAACCAACGCACAGGAGAGAAATAATGTAACTATATTTTTACACCTGTCAGTCAATAACAAAATCATAAATAATATACTTAGTCCATATATCGGACAATACGGTCCATATAAAAATCCCCGGTTCAGTATTTTACCCGTAGTTAAGTAGCAGTAGGTTGTTTCATAAATCCAACCAATACTGCTGTATATGATAAACCAACTAAATAGCGTCGGAATATCTAACGTATTCAGCCTTTCTTTCACAATTATCATATGTACCTACCCCTTATTCCCAGAATTATACATGTTATGATAATTTACTTATTAACAATTGTCAATAATGAAATAGTACTGACACTTTTTCCTTATTACCAATGTCATCCTCCGCTTCATACGTAACCAGATAGCCTGTGCCCAGATATTTTATTAATGCTCTTAAGTAATCGATATTATAAATATTATTATCATTTCTGTTGTCGTTATTGAAGTTATTTATATCATCATCCCTGAAATTCTCAGTGTTTTTCACATACTGCTCTTCGTTATTGACTCTATTATCCGATAGATTAGCGTTACTATCGCCGGTGCTTTCTATCGCATTACTTTCCTCTGTTTCTATAATAAGTTTTAAGACGTCCTCTGCTGTCAAATCCTTAAGTACATCCTGCAACGCTTGGATTGTAACCTTAATGTCATCCTGTTTCATCTTTGTATAATTATCGCTTACACTAACACCGTTTAGGGCAAAAGCAGTATTTGGTATCTGTCCGGAATCTAACAAACGATTTGCTGTTCCTTCAAAAACAGGCGCCTCATTATCCACAAAAATATTAGCGTACTCCTTAGCATATATTTCATTATCTGCACTAAGATAATATGTAATCTTATATATCCCTTCCTGCTCTTGATGAATGGTTATTTCAATCACTTCTTTATCCAATTTTAATCCATTGCAATATACCTTGACTCCGTCTAATATAAATTCTTCTGTAATCTCATCCTCAACTTGAACTACCCTGTCATGAATGCCTTCAAATTCTGTTGTAGTGGGGGTATCCACCTTTATCGTAGCTTTCTTTTCTTTGGTTCTGCCCAGTTCATCTTTTACCGAATATGTAACATTATAGCTTCCGGCTTTATAATTATTCAACTCGCCTTCCACAATTATTTTAGAAGTAATATTAATTCCCACGCTTGATTTTGCAGTGATTCCTTCCAGTAAATCAACCTCTTCACCCCAAGGTATCGTTCGATTTTTAACTCCATATATCCTTGGTATTTTATCTTTATACGGATTGTTCTCACTGGGATCTGTAGGATCCCAACGTATGGATAGCGGTATCTTTATTGTCTCCGGTTTTCCTAGTGGCCCCGGGCTTTTTTTATCATCATAAATAATAACCGTTGTTCCTACCGGACAATTGTCATAAATCCATTTTGCATCCTCAACGGTTAGCCGAACACAGCCATGGGAAGCAGCAGAGCCCAATTTATTAAACTCTTTTACGGCCAGACTTCCGGGGTTTCCAAACTCATAATAGTAAACAGAATGAAATAAGATACCCCCCACAATTCTTGTGGAATACTGCCCCCATACATCTCCCATTAAGAGCTTCCAGCGATATTTTGCTCTGGTTTTATAAACGCCCAGAACTGTCTGCGTTCCCTTCTGTCCTACGGAACAAGCCATTGCTTTGATCGGATTTTCATACTTGCCTTCCTCATCCTTAGCATATACGGTAATTGTATTGTGAACTCTATTAATTTTAATTAAATACGGAGATTCATCTTTTGCCGCAGATACCTTTTGTGTATGAAACAAGTAAAAGAAAAATAATAATCCTAAAACAATCCCAAACTTTCCATAATAAAAAGTTCTTTTCACTAATTTAATCATCTTACACCCCTTAACTTAAGTCAATAATCTCGCCTCATCGCGCCTCCCCTAGTAGCTTAGTCATCTTATTAATCGTCAATATGCGATCTTTATAATGTAAGTCTCATAATATTTGTCCTTTGAATCATTATCCTCATAAACAATCTGACCTAATTTCTTTAATAAGCCATGGTTTACTGCTTCATATTTATCCTGCTCTAATTTACCGACATAAATATAAGATATATTAAATTTTTGAATGAGAGCCTTAACTTCTTCTTCATTATCCGAAGTATATATCGTTTGAATATATCCTGCCCTTTCATTTAAAATATCCGTAACGTCTCGATCCGTTCTACCCGGTTCAGATTTCCATAACCTCTCATGGGTATACCATCCAAGTACCGTAGGCAGCCCGGTGATCACAGACACTCTCTGGTAATCCGTGTAGCTATCCCCGTTGGCTTCCAGCACCACCGGAGTTCCTGATACGTTCTGATTTAGCCAGTTGGTTGCATAATAATCCTCAGGCATTTCCTTCTTCATAAAGGCAGCTGCATCAATTCCCTCATAGCCCTTTTTATCAAAGATATTGCCATACCATGCCTTTACTGCATTACCCACATAAAAGAATGACATTATAACCAAAACAAGACTGATTCCTGCCATGAGTTTTTGTCTGTTCGTCCTGCCAAAACGTAACAGCCGCGGCAAAATGTATCCGAAGCATATCCCAAACATGATAAATGCCTGGTAAGTCAGCTTAAACATCGTATTCGCCCTGCGGTAATCACCTGAATAGATATCTTCCACATACATAATTTCAGGCAATAAAACTAAGCCGATAGCACATAATCCTATGGTTATAATATACAGATCAGGATCTGACAGTTCCTTCATAAATTGCACAAATGCCGCCTCATCCTTACTATGTTTTGATTTACTTTTTGCTTTTGCTTTTCTATTGTTCTTATTACTTATCTGTCTTTTCTTTGCAGAGTTTGTAATAAGAAAGATAAGGAAAGCTAATACTGTAATAATTGGCAATCCCCAGAGTACTAAAAGCTGATAAAGAGGTGTATGCGCATCTGCCAAATTGATGCCGGTGGTTATCTGTTTGAAATTTATGGTAAACGGAAGAGCTATTAATAGCCCCATGCCTAACACGAAGACACCCTGCATAGCCGTTACCAAAAAAGCTTTTCCTTTAAAATTATATACAACCATATTAGAAAATAGAATAACTGCTCCGGAAACAACATAATAGATCGGAAAATCCCAAAAGTTTGTAGTATGAAACAGCCCAATGAAAAAGCCGATCATTATGATAGCTGGATGTAATATTTCTTTCAGCACTACCTTCTTTAGTGCTACTTCCTTAAGTACAATTGTCTCCTTATCTTTCACTGCCTCTCTGGTATTTAACCAGGCCAGTAAAATTCCTAATACCGTTAGTACAAACAAAATATTAATTACATGAGCATGCAAATCCCCTAATACAAAAGAATAAGCAGGAAATTCGTGAATTGTTTTATCACTCGTTTCAGGGTTATATCCAATATATCTTGTCGCATTGGGAAACCAGTAATAATCGTTGACCTCCCTATGCAAAAACCATTGCACAGCAGGGATAAACCACTTATACACCGGATAATGCATGTTACCGGCAATGCAGACTCCTAATCCGGCAAGTAACCCTGAGGCCTGAGGAACAAACCGACTTTCTCTTTTTTGTCCCTGATAATACTTAAGAATAAGATTATATACGATGGAAAAGGGAAGGACAAAGGCGAAAGCACCAATCATCATAAGCATAAGATTATATCCTTGAGATACTTCAACAAAGGATACTCTAGTTAAAAAGGTGGCCAGAAACTGCCCAACATAGTAATAATTTAAAGGAGTACCGGAAAACCAGAAATCTTGCGGAGGCATATAATCACTTCGCATCATAGTTGTCATAAATCCGTAATCCATGAATTTTTCCGTACCATAAGCTTCCGGCTTAAAGCCTCGAATATAGGTAAAGAAAAGGAAAAGAGCAAAAAACAGCAATTCCTCCTTGATATATTCATCCATTACTTTCATATTACAAAATCCAAATAACGATTGTCGATTAACATCATTCCTGTTCTTGGAGAGCTTACTATAATATAGAATCAGTAAAAGATTAAGCAACAAACCGATACCTACAGCAAGGATACAGGAAACTGTTGTGAACTTTAACAAACGCAGGGACGCCAACAACCACATGATATATCCGGTTACAGCAATTCCAATTGTTTTAGAGAAAAGATATCCTTTATCTCTAAAAGTTTGAAAGATAAGGTTAGTCAGAGGAAGAAAGATAATCCCCAGACCTAATATAACGAACCACCATTGCAGAAACGCAGTAAAATCTGCAGCTAGTAAATCCTTCCCCATAACAAACAGGATAACCGCTATGACAGTGTATACAAATTTCTTAATCATAAGTCTCCCCACTTTAACTAAATATTATTTTATATACTGGTTTATCTTCCTAAAATCTTTATAAGCCTGTTTTCCAATCTTTATGATCTTTTTCATATTGATGGAATTGACTCCTCCCTGCCTTGGACGAAACGTTACCGGAAGGTATTTCACCGACAGCTTCTTCTTGGCATAGATAACTGAGATAATAACATTTGATAAATTATAATCCTTCGGAATTAATTTAATCTGTTCCTTCAATGTATTCACCTTCATTAACCGAAATGGCGTATTCGCATCGGTAACATTAACATGAAAACTAAGGCGCAATACCATTTTCAATGTCTTCGTTACAAAAACTCTTGAAAGACCATCCTGACGACCTTTTCTGTGACCGATCACCATGTCATATGCATTTCTTTGTTCCCAGAAGGGCCAGAATTCATCCGGTAATGTTTGTCCATCAGAATCAGTCTGAAAGATATAATCTGCTCCTGCCGCTATGGCATAATGATATCCATATAAAATCGTGGCACCATGTCCCCCATTCGGCTTTGTAACCGGTTCAAAAGCCTCCAGCTTCTCTGCATATTGTTTCATTATTTCGTAAGTAGAATCCTTACTTCCGTCATCAATAATGACCAGTTTACTTCCATTGCCGATTTTCTCGACAATGGGATACCAATCATCAATGACTGCTTTTATATTTTCCTCTTCATTGTAAGCAGGAATTACAATATATAATTTATCCATTCCCTATCCGACTCCTTTGTCCTTATCTCAAGCTTTTCTCTCTTAATTGTTCTTTCCTTCATTATATTATATTTCTCAAATCATGCTTTTTTAAAATTCATTTGAACTTATTTATTGTTTATTCTTTCTTCAAAGGTATCAAGAGCTCTTCTAACAACAGCATCCATATTATAATAACGGTATTCTGATAAACGCCCAATGAATATGATATTTTCTTCTTTCTTCATATCCTCTTCATAAAGAGCAAACTGGGCTTTATTTTCTTTTGTCGGGAACGGATAATAGGGTTCACCTTCAGAGCCTGGAAATTCTTTGCATATTGTTGTCTTTTTATGATCCTGCCAGGACAGCTTCTTAAATTCCGTAATTCTGGTATAATCAAAATCATTCGGATAATTTACAACAGGAGCTTCCTGAAACTCTTCCTTATCGTAGGTTTCAAATACGAAGTTAAGAGTACGATAAGCAAGCTTTCCGTATTTATAATTATAAAAATAATCCGTAGGACCGGTATAGATTAAGGTCTCATACTTAATATCATCAATGATTTCCTTATAGTCCGTATTTAATAAAATCTTGATATTTTTATTCGCAATCATTTTCTCACATAACTTGGTATAACCATGGGTTGGCAGTCCCTGATATTTATCATTAAAATAACGGGTGTCTCGATTTAGACGGATTGGAATTCTTGAAATAACTGAAGTATCCAGTTCCTCTGGATCAATTCCCCATTGTTTCATCGTATAGGTCTCAAAAATCTTCTCATAAATATCTAGTCCTACTTTACTAAGGGCAACATCTTTGCTGGTTTTAATATCTGCTATCTCTATAGCCTGTTTTTTCAAAAAATCCTCTACCTCAAAGCAACTTAAATTCAAGTTATACAATTTATTAATCGTTTCTACGGTTATCGGCATGGGAATCAGGTTACCGTCCACATAGGTAAGAACCCTATGCCAATAATCGTTCCATTTTGTATAATTAGAAAGATATTGATAAACTTCACGGTCATTGGTATGGAATATATGAGGTCCATAGTTATGAATTAAGATACCATCCTCATTATAGGAATCATAAATATTACCTCCGATATGATTCCTCTTTTCAATTACCAGTACCTTTTCATCCAATACATTCGCTATTCTTTCTGCCATTGTTAAGCCTGCAAGTCCGGCACCGACTACAACATATTTATAATTCATTCGCCTTCTCCTCTTCTTTATATGATTAAATCCATTGCACAGTCACTGCGAGTTAAAGTTTTTCGTTACATTACTTTATAAGTGCATTCATACTTTACACAATGACTCTTTTCTTATATTAGTTAATAATGTATTGAAAACATTATGTAAACTCTTACTTCATCTTCATCCTGCCTAGAACTCTTAGCTTTACAGTCAACATATATGCTTAAATACCGTTTCAAGTGGTCTATTCTATATGACGTTTATAAAAAATACTCTTATCAATTATTTTAAACCAACTAAGATACAGGTAGCTTCGTATCAAAAATGGATATTTTCCATTCTCCGTCTCCTTCTTCATATACAGTTTGATACGTATTACGGATGTTTTTTTCATTCAAGCTATACTCGAGGCTTTCCCTGTTATCCCGATCAATTACAATAAAACGAATGTTATTTTTTTTGACCAATTCCTCCAGCTGCTGTGGTGTATCAGCCTCATACATTCTTCGTACCATAATATCACGATAATTGGTATCGTAACCTGCGGACCAGGCGTAATATTGGTGACCCTGATAAAGCATAGCTCCCCCCAGTACAAACTGGTTTATTGAATAATTAGAGGTTAAGAATATATCTTTGGCATCACTCTTTTCTATTACCCACTCAGTCAGTGGAGAATTCATATCCAGTATGATAGGGTTTTCCAACCTATTCTTACGAATTACCGTAGAGTAATCATAAAGCCCCGTAGCTGTAAGTGCGATTATTAATAAAATACCCAAAGCTTTCAAAAGAACATCCTTTTTCTCGAATAATCGTCCAATGAATGTAGCCGCAATAATACCTAATAAGATACAGCTCATCATAATATACTTATGATTTACCGTTACATCAACAGTTAGAGATACGGTAAAGGAAAAAATCAAAGGTATCATAAATGCCAATATAAGATATCTACGTATCCATTTCTCAAAGCAAAAGGCTACAATTAACACCCATGGAAGAATTCCGAGTAGCTTATCCAGGTAAGATAAAACCCCGAAAACCGTCTTATTATCTGCGATAAATCCAAAGTAATATTCCGGTTTAACCGCTGAACCCTCAATAAAAAACCGGGTTTGTAAGACCGTTAATACCACAGCAATAACAGCGGTAATCAATAGCTCCAGTCTTCTTTTGGATAGAATAGCTGTCACGAATAAGATTAATAAACAACCGATTACTGCTGCCCCATGAAAAAAGGATAAGCTTCCAAGCAAGATGCCGGATGCAACTGACAATTTATAATCCTTAACCAACCATGCCTCTTTTGTAAAAAATAAAGCTTTCAGATAATATACCAAAGGATACTCTAAAATTCTAGCTAAGCCTTTCGTTGTTATGCCCTTATTTATACTGCGGATGGAATACTCAAAGCTTTTCCTCCTTAATTCCTCATACATTGCATACAAATGCGGTAAAAACATTATAATCACGAAAAAAATCACTGCAAGACCAAAGGCCAGATGTCTTTGGTTTGCATAGACATTTAAGTTCCATAAGCCCCAGTTTTCATTGGGTGTATCGCCAATAAAGGATGTATTTTCAGATAGCTCACGAATTATATTCGATCCTTTGGGCATATCTGCCAAATAAGTAAAAAGCGATTTGGAGCTTCGGAATGCAAAAAACAAACAGGAAAGCACTCCAATTGTCGGTTTTCCGGATATTTTAACAGCTAACAGATATAACAATAAGAATGCACTAACAAAGCTTAAAATACTCGGAATATTAAAGGCATAATCAAGGCGTAAACCTAAAAACTCCAGATTACCTACCAAGAACTGAAACATAAAATGATATTTAATATCCTCTCCGGCAAAGTGGGAATATGCCGTAGGAAAATTATTACCATAGGAGAAGGATCGGATCATTCCTATGTGCGGTGAGAAGTCGCTAAATACCGATACACCCACATATAAGTTACTTCCTGCCACGTAAAAGGTCATCCACATCAGTGTACCTGCCAGCAGGGTAACCCCAGCAACCAAAAAGACCTCCAAACGAATGATTTTACTGTCTTCACAAAAAAAGGGTGTAGGCAGTTGTTTTTGCTTAAAATGCCTTCTATATAAAACTAAAACAGACCCTGCCAAAGCCATCGGCATAACTATTGCATTAGCAAAGGCCAACGCAACTTGTGAACCTGAGAATAATGTAGCAATTAGATATACGGGCCAGGTTAATGCCAATACACCAATGATAAACCAAATCGGTAAAACCAAAAGATAAGGACTAAAGGATATCTTTCTTTTATCATAGGAAATCTTAGTTATATCGATCAGTCCCGGGAATGCAAAGGAACAGATTACCCATCCTGTAGTAAAGCATAGGAGAAGATATAAAAGTCCTAACATTTCTTATCACCGCCCTTAATGCATTTTGATATTAAATATCTGGGTCTTGCTTTTACTTCTTTATATATTTTTGTAAGATAAATTCCAATCATACCTAGGCTGATCATAATTGAACTTCCGATTAAAAGCTGCAACAAAATAACCGTTGTAAATCCATCCATTGCCCTTCCTGAAAATTTCATAATAAGGGTTTGTACTCCCAATACAATGGTTCCGATAAACATAAGGATTCCAAGAACCGTAATACAATGTAAGGGAACTGAAGTATAGGAGGTTATGGCATTGGCAGCCAGACGTACCAAACGAAATAAGGACCATTTTGTAGAGCCGTTTACCCGTTTTGCTACGTCAAAACCGATTTGTTTTCGTTCAAATCCAAGCCAGGCTGACATTCCACGAAAGAAAATCGCCCGTTCCTGCATCTCCTTCCATGCTTCTACTACCTTGCGGTCCATTAATTTATAGTCAGACGCCTGTCCAAGATCAATATCTGACGTTTTATATATGATATAATAGAAGAACTTCGCACAAGCCTTATAGATAGGATTTTCCCGACCTCTTGTATTTTTAATTCCTTCAATTACATCATATCCTTCCTCTCTCCAGGCAGTAACCATCTCGGGAATTAAGGAGGGAGGATGCTGTAAATCAGAATCCATAACTAAAATCATATCTCCGTCTGCATATTCAAGCCCTGCGCAAAGTGCAGACTCTTTACCAAAATTTCTACTTAAACGAATGGCGGTTATGTTTTTGTTCGTTTGTGCAAGGATCTTCAGCTCCTGCCAGGTATTATCTCTAGAACCGTCATCTACCAGAATAAACTCATATAAGATTTTATTATCGGTTAATACAGCCTCAATCACTCCAATTGAACTGCGAATATGGCTACCTTCCTGATAAACAGGGATAACCACAGATAATTTCGATGTAGCCGTTCTGTCATGTGTTATTGCATTCTCATTCGTCGCCATAGACACCTCTTTTATTCACATAGGCTTTTGCATTGATTATACTATAAATATTGGCAAATAAAAAGCTTATAATATATATCTGACACTAAGTCATCCTAATCTTTATACGTCATTTAAATAATAGCCTTGTCTGATTAATTAATAGGTCATTATTCATTTTATAGTGCACTTGTACCAAAAAAGTCAATTCATTTCGTGTTACAGAGTACCGGTATTCCGGTTTAATATCTTATCTTCAAGCTGTGGATTTGCCTCAAAGATAGCATTCACTTCCATATTCTTTAAGTTCTTTACAGCATCACTGGCTTGCTTCAAAACCTTCGCATCATTAAATACATCACCCATCTTAAATTCCATTGCCCCACTCTGTCTAATGCCAAACATATCTCCGGGTCCACGAAGCTTTAGGTCTTCTCCCGCTATGAAAAAGCCGTCGTTGGATTTATTTAATATCTCCAGACGCTCCCTTGCCTCTCTGCTGTTACTGCCGCAAACAAAGATGCAATAAGACTGATGCTCACCACGACCCACACGACCACGCAACTGATGAAGCTGAGCCAATCCAAAACGTTCCGCATTTTCCACCATCATAACGGTTGCGTTGGGAACATTCACCCCAACCTCCACTACGGTTGTGGACACCAGAACATGGATATCCCCTTTAGCAAAACGCTCCATCACTTCATTCTTTTCCTTCGGTTTCATCTTACCATGAAGGTACTCCACCGAAACATGGGCTGCTAATACTTCTTTAAGTCGCTCTGTATATTCTATAACATTTTCCGCTTCGATTGCTTCACTTTCTTCAACCATAGGACAGATAACATACGCCTGTCTTCCCTCTGCTACCTGCTTATCAATAAATCGGTATGCACTGGTCCTGTAATTAGTATCAACTACTGTATTTTTGATCGGGAGTCTCTTTGCCGGAAGCTCGTCTACAATTGATATATCAAGATCTCCATATAAAATGATTGCCAGGGTCCTGGGTATCGGAGTTGCACTCATAACCAGTACATGGGGCTTACTCCCCTTGGACATCAATGCTTCCCTCTGCTTGACTCCAAAACGATGCTGTTCATCGGTAATTACCAAGGCCAGATTATCATACTCTACCTTCTCCTGAATTAAGGCATGGGTACCTACAATAATATCCGCCTTATGATTTTTAATCCGATCATAAGCCTCCCGTTTCTCCTTTGCTGTCATGGAACCTACAAGAAGACATATGGATACTCCAAACTGCTCAAGCATTGACCTTAAGGACTTCTCATGCTGCTTTGCCAGAACTTCGGTCGGAACCATTAAGCTGGCCTGATAACCGTTTTTTACTGCCATCAATAGAGTAAGAATCGCTAGAATTGTTTTTCCCGAGCCTACATCCCCTTGAATCAATCGATTCATAACGTATTCTCCTGCCAAATCCTTTTTAATCTCCACCCATACCCTTATCTGCGCCTTGGTTAAAGGAAACGGTAAGCCTTCAATTAGTTGTTCGCATTCCTCACGCTCTCTCAGGTTAAAATCGGATTTATTTATCACTTTATTATCCCGTAGCCTTCGAAGCGCTAAGGAATATAAAAAAAACTCATCAAATACCAGCCGGTGTCTTGCCCTTGCCATGGTTTCCTTATCTTTTGGAAAATGTATCTCCTTTAATGCTTTCGTTCGGTCCATAAGAGCATTTTCTTTTATAACAGCCTTCGGAATATAATCTTTCGCAAATTCCAAATTCTTATGTATCTCTTTCATGGCCTTTGAAATTAGTTTGTTTGTAATTCCTTCCGTCAAAGGATAGATCGGCTGCAGAACCTTCAGTAATTTATAATAGGTCTCTTTCTGATAAATACCGGGTTGTTCCATAACCAGAACACCGTTCTTACGGATTACCTTTCCCCTGAAAATATAACGGTATCCCATTCGAAGAGACTTTTGTAAAAAGGGCATATTAAACCAGGTCAAATGCATGCTTCCGGAAGCATCCTTAACTTGGGTATTAATTATCTGTAGATTTCTTACCCTCTTCACCTTAGGTGTCATGGTAATGGAAGCTTCTATGGATGCAGTTACACCTTCCTCTAATCCGGCAATTACCCGTGGATGTTCAAACACCTCATATCCTCTTGGATAATGCTCCAACAAATCCTGAACTGTCTCTATTCCAAGGCGATGGAATGCCTTCTCAGTCTTCTCCCCTATTCCCTTGATTGCATTAATTCTATCGTTGTATTCCATCAATTCTCCTTAACTTATTGTATCTTATATCTAAATTCCTATTACCTGTACTTTCTCAGTATTTTTACGTTTATGAAGTATTCCTATTGGCAGAATAAGATAATAACGTACAAAATATTTCAATTAAATAAATCGTATACTCTTTATTATAACCCATATTCAGGGAATAAAAAAGAATAAAATGACAATTTGCTATATTTCACAAATAGCTTTAACTTTATAAAACAACAAGTTGTACAAGAGCAAAATACTCTTTATGCAACTAACCATTATTATCTAATCTCAAAAGTTTTTTATTTTTACTATTGACAAAAATTACAATTGATTGTATTATTGTATTAACCACTTAATACAGTAGTACAAAAAAATTCAGAAAGGAGTCTTGATAATGCAATGGGAGCTTAATTCAGACCGTCCTGTTTATGTTCAATTGATTGAACAAATACAGGCAGGTATCATCTCCGGATATTATAAACCCGGCGATAAGCTACCCTCTGTCAGAGATCTTGCCGCAGAAGCTACCGTTAATCCCAACACCATGCAAAAGGCTTTGTCCGAACTGGAGCGAACCGGTTTGATTTATACAAACCGTACTAGCGGAAGGTATATAACCTCTGATGAGGTAATGATAAAAAAACTAAAGGGGCAGTCAGCGAAAGATCAAATTATGGAATTCTTAGATAAGATGAAGTTGCTGGGTTTCAATTCAGAGGAAATTATAGCTTTAATTAAAGAAATCATGAATAACACAGAGTAAGCCTTTTATAAGTATTTTAACAATGATTAAAACAGCGTAAAACGCAGATGGGAGTTAAGTAAATTATGAGTGCAATTTTAGAATGTAATTCATTAACAAAAAAATATGCAAGCCTCACTGCCTTAAATAATATCAATTTAAGTTTGGAACGGGGCCGCATTATCGGTTTATTAGGACCGAACGGAAGTGGTAAAACCACATTAATCAAATTAATCAACGGTTTGTTGGTACCCACCTCAGGAACCTTAAAGATTGCCGGAAATCTACCGGGAACAGCGACAAAAAAGGTGGTTTCCTACCTACCGGAGAAGACATATTTACCGGATTGGATGAAAGTATCCGAAACCATTGATTTCTTTAAAGATTTCTATGAAGATTTTGATGAAAAGAAAGCATATGAGATGCTGGATAGACTTCATCTGGATCCACAAAAGAGAATGAAGACATTATCCAAAGGAACGAAAGAAAAAGTTCAGCTTATCCTTGTCATGAGCCGGAAAGCCGATTTATACTGCTTGGATGAACCGATTGGCGGCGTAGACCCGGCTGCCAGAGATTATATTCTGAATACCATCATATCGAATTATAATGAGAATGCCACGGTATTAATCTCTACTCATCTTATTGCTGATATTGAAAATGTTTTGGATGAAGTGGTGTTTATTAAGGAAGGCTCACTTATGCTGCATGCCAGTGTAGATGACATCCGAACCAAAGAGGGTAAATCAATTGATACATTGTTTAGGGAGGTATTCAAATGCTAAATAAATTATTCAAACATGAAATGAAGGCAAATGCACGCTTCTTGCTGCCTCTTTATCTGATTTTATTCGTTTTATCTTTAATAAACCGTGTTATCATAGGTTTAGATATTTTTGACGGTGCTTTAGCAATTATACCCCGGTTTTCAATCTTTGCTTACATTGTATCAATTATAGCTGTGATTGTTGTTACTTTTATAATCATGATTATGCGGTTTTATAAAAATCTTCTCTCCGATGAAGGCTATCTGATGTTCACCCTTACGGTAGAATCACACCAGTTGATTATATCAAAGTTATTGACGGCTGCGATATGGATTGTCAGCAGTGTGCTTGCTGTTTTTGCTTCTTTATTATTGGTATTTGCAAATCCGGACAGTATCAGTGAAATTTGGTATCAAATTCGCTTAGGACTGACTGAATTAGATGTGATTTTTAAGGGAAGAACCACTCTGTTATTTATCGAGCTTGCTATTTTGGCAATTTTCGGTTTAATTCATAATATTTTAATGATTTACCTTGCTATTGCCATCGGACATCTATTCAACGGACACAAGTTACTCGGATCCTTTGTAGCTTATGTAGGAATTAGCATGGTAATGCAAACTATTATAAGCGTCCTAGCTGCTATTGTAGGCAGTATATTTAGAGAAAGTGTGACGAATGTTTTATCCTTGCCTAATTTTATATTCCCTATCGGTATATTCACAATTTTAATATTAATTGTATTATACTTCTTTGCAACGAATTATATATTCCGAAATAAATTAAATCTTGAGTAGGTAAAATTCAGAAAATAAATTCTTAAGGCTGATGGACTCATTATCGATTATGTCTTCCACCATCTAACATTTTTGTTCGATAAGGGCATACATAATTAGCAATGAGTCCGTCAAGCCTTGTATAACAACAAGTCATACTCTTAGCATATTCCTTATGCAATAGTCCTTCACTTTTATAACCTTCTAGCATTCAAAATAATATTATATTATCGAATAGTGCTTTTTAAATAATCTTCCAATTGCTTATTCAAGTATTATCTTAATCTTCTATCCTCAAATCTAGCCATAGCCTGTAAGCAATAAATTAATTCCTTAATCCTATTTTCCAATGGACCATCCTCCACTGTACAATCTAAAGATACTGCCATGTCATTAATTAATCTGTTACTCATATGCTTTCGATTCGATGTAATAATCTCCAGCTTCTTGTTATAGGAGGGTGCTTCTAAAAAATCCATAAGAAGCGTATTCACCCCTTCCTGTACGGATTTTATATTATCTACGTTTTCTATTGTATTATCTGTATTACTCTCATTAGAGTTATTCTCGTTAGACTTATTGTCACTTGATTTTATCGAAGAGTTACTTTGCACTGTAAGATTGTTATCTGTCTCATTGTGGTTGTTATCGGCACATAATTCATCTTTGGAAGCATTGTTCTTCTTTGATAAGAATAATGCCAAAGGTTCCACATAGGTAAGAAAGTCTCCATACAGCTCCTGATATACCACCATATTCTCACCTGTTTGTGAATGCAATGCATTTGTAACAATTTGACAAGGCTTGTCCACATCAAGCTTAAATATATCCCCCTGTTTAGGTAATTTATCTTGTTTCAACTTACCACATCCTTTCCCCAATCTTTACGGTATAATTAAGGCTAAAGTTATCATAGAATATGAAAAGTGGTTCGTCAATATTAATCTCCGAACCACTTACATTCCTATCATTTGTATGTTTTTCTATCTTAACTTATTCAACTGATAAAACATAGTAATAAATCGGCTGACCTCCGTAATGAACTTCTACATCCATATCCGGATATAACTCCATTAGCTCATCAGCAAGCTCTGTGGCATCCTCTTCACTTATCTCTTCGCCATAATATAAACTGATCAGCTCTGAGTCTTCATCTGTCAGGCACTGTATTAATTCTAAGGTGGTTTCCTTAATATCTTGGCCTACAGAGAGAATAGTTTTATCTCCAATTCCCATTATATTACCTTGTTTAATTTCTTTACCATCAATGCTTGTGTCTCTTACTGCATAGGTTATCTGGCCGGATTTTACTCTCAGCATCTCTTGGATCATTCTCTCGGCATTTTCTTCCGGACTTTTATCATAAACAAAGTTAATCACTGCTGTAATACCCTGGGGAATTGTCTTAGATGGTATTACTATAATATTCTTGTCTTCAGTTAACTGTTTTGCCTGTTCTGCTGCCAAGATAATATTGCTGTTATTCGGGAGGATGAAGATCGAATCTGCATTTACTTCACTGATTGCATTTAACATATCCTCCGTACTCGGATTCATTGTCTGACCACCTTCAATCAGATAGTCAACTCCTAACCCTGTAAATATTTCGCCCAGCCCTTCTCCGATTGAGACCGCTATAAAACCGGCTTTCTTTCTGGGCTTTTCTACCGCAATTTTTGCATTCTCCTTAGAAGCTTCCGGTTTTGGCGCCATTGCTTTCTCGGCTTCTTTAATTACTCTTTCATTATGCTCTTCCCGCATATTATCAATCTTCATTCGAGTCAGTGATCCATACGTTAACGCCTTTTGAATTGCTAATCCGGGGTCGTTCGTATGTACATGCACCTTTACGATATCATCATCCGATACGACAACAATGGAATCTCCAATTTCTTCCAGATATGACTTGAAAGCCATCTCTGTATCTACAGTATATTCATTTTCCACATTGATAATAAACTCAGTACAATATCCAAACTTAATGTCTTCCGTTGAAATGCCTTCTACATTAATTTCAATCCGTTGCGTTTCTCTACCGGGGATATTGGTCAGAGTTACTTCTTTACCAAGTAAAGCATCATAAGCTCCCTTCACGATCTCCAATAAGCCCTGTCCGCCGGAGTCAACCACACCGGCTTCTTTAAGTACAGGCAACAGTTCCGGAGTATGCGCAAGTACAACCTCCATATGAGATATGACCTCACGACAGAAAAAGATAATATCATCTGTCTCCGTAACTAATTGAGCCGCTCTTTCCGCTGCACCTCTGGCAACTGTAAGAATCGTACCTTCCTTCGGTTTCATAACGGCACGATAGGCTGTCTCAACTGCTTTTTGTAATGCGTTTGAGATAATCGTTACATTTAATTCCTTATAACCCATAATCTCTTTTGAAAAACCACGGAACAATTGGGACAAAATTACTCCCGAGTTACCTCTGGCTCCACGCAGAGAACCTCCTGATATAGCCTTTGCTAATTGCTCTATGGAAGGGTCATCTAATGCATTAACCTCTTTAACGGCAGACATGATAGTAAGCGTCATGTTGGTACCGGTATCTCCATCCGGCACCGGAAATACATTCAATTCATTTATAAATTCTTTTTTCACTTCTATACTTGCGGCTCCTGCAAGAAACATCTTTTTCAGAGTTTTTGCATCTATCGTTTTAACTACCACTAGTTTTTCCTCCTTAAACGTTGTCTTTCTCCAGGTCAGTCAATCACACGAACACCTTCAACAAAAATATTAATTTTCTTTACTTCCAGACCTGTGAATTCTTCAACATTATATTTAACATTACTGATTAGATTATCAGCAACTGCAGAAATACTAACCCCATAGGAAACGATAATATGCAAGTCTATTGTTATCTTATTGTCTTCAATTGAAACATTTACACCATGGCTTAAATTATCTTTTCGGAGTAACTTTACGATACCATCCTTCATATTAATTGAAGCCATACCCACTACACCAAAGCATTCAATTGCAGAAGCTCCGGCATATTTAGCCAATACATCGTTATCAATCATTATTTCACCGATTTGTGTATTCATATGTCCTTTCATATTAACCCTCCTATCTACTATTTCGCTTCCAGTTATACAGGTAAGAACTCTCTATTTACTATGGAAATGATCCATAGTAACGCCATCCGGCGTGGGATAAACATAATTAATACGCATTTAATTCGTACTTTTCCCTTCTAGTTTTCTCATATTTGAGATAACCATCCCATTCCCTGCATAATATATATTACTATGAATATAGAATGGAAGTGACAAATATGAAGAGAATGATAGGGTTTATCCTATTTTGGATTGCAATCGGAATGACAATCATGCTTTTCATCACAAACGGAATTCTAGCGATATGTATTATTATACTATGTTTATTGCTTGGTTATAATTTATTCTGCAATTAATTTCGCGCAGCTTATATATTAAGTAAAAAAGAGGGTGTCAAGATCCCCTGACACCCATCGTTTTTCCTTATGCGCGTTCTACTTTACCGGATCTAAGACAGGAAGTACAAACATACATTTTTCTTGCAGCACCGTTAACTTTAACTTTAACAGACTTTACATTGGATTTCCACATCTTGTTAGATCTTCTATGAGAATGACTCACAGCGATTCCAAAGTGAGCACCTTTATCACATATTGCACATTTAGCCATCAAAAGCACCTCCTTAGGTAAAAATTGGCAAGCCAATACATTGAAATCAGCAAAAACCGATTGACCTTGCAAACAAATTTATTCTACCAGAATATGAATTTAAATGCAAGCAATTTTTTGCCTGTCCGGATTTACTCTGATGAACATATTAATGTATTGTTCCATTCCGGTCTTAAAGTCATCTGTTAACACAATCCTATAAATAAGATATTCAATTGTTTATTTATATTTTAACGCAGTAAAATATAATTATTCAAGGGTAGCATTATTATCCTGATTTTTTAATGCTTCTTCTACTTTTTCCGACAAATCGTCTTTTTTCTTTGATCCCTTGGTAAACTTATTGATAAGGTCAGGAACCATGTCAATAATCTTACCTACACTGTCCTGTTCTCTGACATTTACTACCTTAGAAGTGCCATTTTGTATTACTAATACGGAGCTGGGTGATATTTTTCCGCCAAGACCGCCACCGGCATTATTCTTTTTATCTCCAGCAAAGGCTCCTGCACCAACACCAAAGCTTACTTCTACCAATGGTAAAACAATTGTCCCATCTTCAATTTTAACCGCATCTCCAACCACTGTTTTTGTGGATAAAAAGCTATCCATACCCTTAAATAATGACTCTACTGTAGAGTTGAAATTGTTTTCCGACATCATAACGCCTCCTTTAATGTTTTCGCATTTCTCTTTAATCTTATAAACCGTTTATCACGTATAAGCTTAATTACTATTATTAGTATTGTAATTAATCTTATTCTTCCTCTTGCAAAGTGCTCGCCCTCAAAAACTTTATTTTCAAAATCCGGAGTAATCACAATATTATCTCCATAGAAGCTATACAGTATACTGAAAGCTCCCAAGGCTTGTCCGGTTGAACAAGGATCTCCGGTACCAAAAATCACCCTGGATTTTAGTTTTGTAGGTAATATATGCTTTATCAGCTTTTTTGCACTATCAAATGTTGCTTTTAATCCGTCTTGGTTAATCTCGTCCCTTAGAAAATCGAACAACAGGCTCAACTTACGTTTTATATGACATATTTTCAAAAACCAATGGATAATGCCACTTTTTATTCTTTGAAAAAAGTTTTTAACTTTCTGAAATACCCGTTTTAATTTATCTGTAATTCTTTCATAAAAGGATTCCTGTTCATTCTCCTCATCAACATGCCCTTCAGATATTATTACCGGTTTAGCAGGTGGCTGTTCGTGTGAATAGGATGATTGCTCATCCCTAAGAATATGTCCTGGTTTATCTGTCAGTTTATCCTCTATGTTCAAATCATTCTTTTCTGTCACAGTTAAGTTATCCTTGTTTTTTTCTATTCTCTGATTTGATTTCTCATTACTATTCTTTTCAATTGGCTTAATCGAGGGCCTATTCTTATCTATAGAAGAAAGCTTCGGAACCGATTTTATCTTTTTATCATTGGCCATCTTTTTCTTTTTTAAACTTAATCTATTGCCTCTTTTTTTATTATGGCTTGTTTCATTTACTTTTAAGCTGTCATATACAATTTTACCGAAAATACGTACCCGTAAATGATTCGTTGTATTTATTTGATCAATCCTTGCATGTACGATATGAAGTAGCCATCCGGCCGTTCCTTTCACATGAAAGCCGTCTCCATGGGTAACATGAAGCCGATACCTTATGGGAACCAGCAACACTAACAGGAGAATAAAAATTAGCAATCCCAAAAGGCTGATGACGATTGTCCCAATTATTTTTAAAATCAATATGATTATATGAAACATTCTTTCACATCTCCGCTTATCATCTAGAATACATAACGAAATCCTCAACAAATCCTTCTATCCTATGTAAAATATGACCTAACATCAAACTCACCTGTGTTATGATAGACTTCCATCAACATATCATGCACAAGATCAATTGCTTCTTCCTTCCCCTTTGCCAACCCGACGATATGAATATCCGATTTCTTGTAATGAGGAAACAACAGTTCATTCGCATCCATAATATCAAATAAGTTGTCAGGATGAGACGCAAAAGCAATGCAATAAACTCCATAGGTTGCTTTCCTATTATTAATTGAAGTTATTGCTTTTTCCTTTTTCTTCTCCATCTTTTCACCGATATACAGTCTATTGGTCCATCGTATCATAAAGTTCCCTTACCTTATAAAGTATTAAAAAGAAAGTCACGAATGTTATAGTAACTCAAATTTGCTCATTGCCCTATTATGAATTAAACAGGATTACTATGAATTCCTAACTATGAATTCATTCCATGAAAAATCGTATATACCTAGTATACCACAAATTGCCATGAATAATACAAGGCTATTCGGACATAATATCTCTGATTATGCGCATACAAGCTATTTTTTCAACCAAGTCGGTACATTTCTCCAGAGAATAACGTATATACTCCATTACCTCAGTATGATTTTTAAAGAATACCGGTATCTTATTCAAGGTATTGGCCATTACTGCCCTACTTACTACCTTGTCATGATTTTCAAACAATTCGGCCAACTCGTTAATCAGCTTATCTGCTTCCACTGTTAACCTATCTTCATCTACCGGTTGATTCATCCTTATCTCATAAAAATCAATAAATAAGCTATTGGATAATAGATCCTTGCAAAGGAGCAATGTATTCAAAAGCTTATCCATCATCAGGCTTTCTGTTAGCTTTCTATGATTGACATCAATTTCATAAAGGGCTTCCTCTAAAGCAGTCAGATCATAGATCATCTCCTCCTGCACACCCTCAATAACACCGAACACTTCTATCAGCTTTGTTGGAGGTTCTTCATAGGTTTCCTCATAAAACAGACGATTGATTTCACTGATGATTTCAAAAGAAGCCTTATCCCATTTATCACCACACGTATCCTCTACTCCTACATACGGAGCACATAATAATACAGAGTATACTTCATTTACAATTTCCTGTAGGCTATAGTAAATTGCGGTTTCTGTAAGAAGTAATTCGGATGCTGTTGTTAATATGTCAGTAGCTTCTTCATACTGAGACTTCGTAATCTCCTTATAATTAATTGAAGCAAGCTCATTCTTTTTATCCCAAAGCCATGGATAATAAGTCTCCATGCCCTCTTCTTTCTGTAGCATAGCCGATGTCCGCAGCATATACAGATAGGTTTGAAGGGAGGAAAGTTCCGCTCCCAGATACGGCTGAAAACTTTCTCTTAATAAATCATAATACTTCTGTTTTGCCATCCTTACAGGAATTTGTCCAACAATCTCTTTTATCTTCTCATTAATGACCACATTATCCTGGGTATCAAAGATATAACGGAGTACATCTCTTGCAAATATATCATCCTCCTCCGGAAGTACTTCCTCCTCCTGAAAACGATATTCCACCCTGTTTAGTATATACTCATAATTATAAAAGATATCCGTATAAGCAGTTAATACATTCATTCGTTTCATTATCTCATTACGAATTTTATCTATACGACGGACAGCTTCTTCAATCGAACCCGCTTCATCGGTCTCATTACCCTCTTCCGGTAAAACCGTTTTACCAAGAACATTACGACGTATTATCTGATTTAATTCTCTTGTAAGATCCTTAGCTGCTCCATTCCACTCTTTATGTTCATCACAGTATACCTCATAATAAGTATAGTAATGCAAAGCAAGTCTGATTGAAGCATAGGTATGGTAGTGGTTTACCATATGATTAAAGAATCTAGGTATATTCACCTCAGGTATTCTATTGTGTAGTATATCTTTATAAATTGTCTTTAAATTTTTATCCATTATCTTTCCATCCTGTCATTAAAATTCATTTGCTTTTTGTTCATCATAGGAATAATAATATTTAAAACCATTATAAGTAATATTACGGCTACAGCAATCAGTAGAAGAAACTGATGTGCCTCCTTCCAATAACTGTCCTTATTTCCATATACTATTATATCAGTAAATCCCTGAATAAACCAGTTATTTGGAATAAATTTTAAGAAACGATCAGCAATTGTTTGATAAAAACCGGTTAACAGTCGGTAAAAACCTAGTCCACCCAGTAGTAATATGATAATAGATCCGATTAACTGATATAGAATAATACTTTTGACTAATTTAGAGATTACAATAAAAAACCCGCCAAATACTATGGCATTTAGTAATATCAGTATAAAGGAACTAATAAACAGGCTCAGTTCTTTTGTTTCTAATCTGGAATAAATCAGCGAGGAAAATATCAGGGCGACACTTCCTTCACAGAAAATCAGAGCCAAAAAATTACCGACGTCCTGTTTATAAGGTTGAAACCGGGTAATCCTTAGCCGATACCCTATTCCCATTTCTTTTTCTCTTACGGTTTGAGAGATCAAAAACATTGCGATAAAAGCAATTAAAATACCCAAAATCCCGAAAATCAGTTGATTATACAGTAAGGAATTGGAAATGACTTTCTCGCTCGAAACCTCAATGTCAGGGTTTATATATTTCATATCAAACGCAAAATCAAAATCTTCACTACCTGTGAAAAGCTTCTCCAAATATGCTTCATATTCCGCTTTTGTGTGCTTCCTTCCCTCAAACGGTATTTTATCGTAATACCGGTAACTCTTGTAAAAACTAATCGGATATATCATCTCACTGGCTATAATATCTGATAAAATGGAAGCCGATTTATTCCCCTCCAAATAATACATTGTTATGATATCGTTAATATCTCCTCTTTTCAGTTTCTCTTCGTATCCGTTTTCGATCACAAATAGCCCAAGAATCATCTCATCAAGTAAAAGTTTATGAAGCTCCTCATCTTCATTTGAGATCAGTTTAAGAGTTGTAACGTTATTAAGTCTTTCCATCAGCTCTTCTGATTCCACACTTTTATCTTTATCCAAGATACCAATCGGTAGAGAGCTTTGTTCTTCCACAGATACCGATAAAGCATGAATGATAATAGAAAATATGATTAAGGATGTGGTCATTGATGCTAAAGTAGTAAAATCCTTGCATATAAGCTTCATTCGAAGTAAAAAGATACTGATAACATCATAGACTAATCCAATCAATTTATGCTTTTTCATATGCCACTCTCCTTTTACTGTAGAATAGTAATGTCAACGTAAAATTAAGAGCTGCAATTAGAAACAATACTGCTATAATAAGATAGGTATGCGAAAGCTGTCCCTGGCCGAGCCGGATAATACCCTCCACCATATGATAATTTGGTGTCATTTTAGCCAGTTGTAGAATATCTTGGGGCAAAAATTGTATTGGAATGATGCCTCCACCAATTACGATACAATAGAATATTACCAGATTTCCAACCAATATATATCTCTGGGTTGTATCAAAAAAGGCACTTAAGAGTATGGCAAAGGTAACACTGAACAAGGACATCGCAAAACCGGTAAGCCCTATAGCCAATGAATACGAACTATTCCTTATGAAGCAGATGGATAGAACAGCAATCGCCGTTAAGGTTATTGTTAGTAATAGAATTTTAGCCGTAAGAAACTGATACATTGGCAGGCGGGTTGTCTTCATCCTAGCAAAAGTTCCCATTGTAATCTCATTTATAAGCTGAAAGCCTCCATATAGACCTGAATATAATAGAAACATGACAAGCACCGAGATGAGATAATATTCACTGAGTGTGGTTGCCGGAAAGGTATCCACCGTTTTAAAGGAAAAAAAAGCTTCTTTCCCCAATGCCGTAAAAATCAGATCCATAGATACGGTAGTATTCGCATGCTCAATGATATCCGGATTTATACCGTCCTTTTCCATGATGTCATATAGACCGACAGCATTCATCTCAACTGCCGAGATATACTTTTCATAGCTTTCTAATACATTCTTAAATAAGATCGCCTTTGTAGTATCCTGAATGTTAATTGTTACTTCGATTGGGAGATGTTCGATACGAATCATATTTTCTGCAAATCCCTGAGGTATCTCCAAAAAAATATCCAGTTCTCCCTTTTGAAAGGCTTCTTTAATCTCATCATTTTCGCCAATAATTACGGATATTAAACTAGAGAAAGTTTCACTTCCGTTAAAGTATGTGAGCAAAAGCTCCGAATAAGAGCTGTTATCGTGATTGATTACACCGAGACGAAGTTTTTCGGAGATAGGAACTTCCTCTTTTTTCCTATTATAAGAGGTGCCTATTATAATTATAATAAGCACCATAAAAATTCCAATCCATATTCTTTTATCTGCAAACAACTCTTTCCATTCTTTAATGATTGTATTAAACATTATCCCTCCAATTACTTTTTCACATGCTCATGGGTAAATAAATGTTCCATACAATACTCATAATTACCGTCACATTTGGAACAGAAACGAAATTCTAATTGATCATCATCCAACTCTGTTCTGCCACATACGGCACATTTATGTCTGGTAACTACATTACGCCCGTTTTGCTGTGTAACAGGACCCTGATTTCTTGCTTCCTGCATCTGACGATGAAATTTAGCTTTTCTTTGAAATTCTCTCGGTGAAATCCTGTTATAATTTCTTGTTGCAAAGAAGAAAATTAAAAAGTTAGCCATGGATGCTACGATCGGAATAATTAATAATTTATAATATTGATTGTCATGGGTTAGGTAGCTGTAGATCGTAAACAGATACATTGCACCTTGAAACCATGCCAGATACTTAGCCTTAACAGGAATTAAAAAATAAATATAAAATTGCGTATTGGGATACATAGCAGCAAAAGCAAAAAACAAAGTAGGGTTAATTGCCTCTAAGGATGTAGGGATACTGATGCCGGTGATAAGATAAGTAATGAACGCCGCAATCAAGTTAAATAAAATACCGGAAAAGAAATACAGGTTTAAACGAAACGCTCCCCATGCTCTTTCCAAGGCATTACCAATCATATAGTAAACATATACCGATATTGCAACCCATAGCAAATCACCCATGCCAACACGGGGAATGATAAAAGTAACCAATCTCCATATCTGGCCTTTTGCTATCGATTGAAAATCCAAACTAAAAAAATAATAGATATTGGGTGACAACATACTGATGATAAATCCAATCCCATAGAGGATTGCTACATATTTCATCAGATTGTGAATTGCATATCTGCCAAATAATCGTTCCAGTTTATTAATAAATTTCATTGTTATGCACCATTACCTTTCAAGTAAATCTAAAACAGCTTCTTCTTACGGAATATAAATACGGTAATACCGGTTAATAGCAGAGAAATACAGGTTACAATATAAAATCCATAATAGTTGTTACCGCCCGGAATATTAATAAAATTCATACCATAAAAGCTGGCGATCATAGTTGGTATGGATAATACAATCGTAATAGCAGCCAGGAACTTCATGACGATATTAAGATTATTGGAAATAATCGATGCAAACGCATCCATCGTTCCACTTAATATCCCACTGTAAATACTGGCCATTTCAATCGCCTGCTTATTTTCAATAATCAAATCTTCCAATAAATCTTCATCTTCAGGGTAACGCTTTATGTTCTCGTTTTTTAACATTTTTTCGAATACAACTTCATTGGAACGAAGAGAAGTTGTAAAATATACCAGACTCTTTTCCAGTTCTAAGAGCTCTATTAATTCTCTGTTTTGCGAGGATATATGAAGCTTTCGTTCGATTTCTTCACTCTTTCTGTCAATCGTTCTAAGATGTTGCAGAAACGTGGATGCATTACGGTATAGAATCTGAATAATAAATCTGGTTTTCTTAAAGGTATAAAAATCTCTAACCCTACCATCGATGAAACATTTTAGTATTGGTGTATCTTCCAGACATACTGTTATTATAAACTCATTTGCTACAATAATACCCAGAGGAATCGTTACATATCTGTCCTTGTCATTTCTTCTTTCAAGAGTAGGAATGTCAACTAAAATCAAAGTATGATTATCCTCTACTTCTATTCTGGCCCGCTCTTCTTCATCGAGTGGGGCTCTTAAATTGTTAATATCAATATTCGTTTTCTCTGATATTTCTAATAATTCCGTTGCGGAGGGGTTTGTCATAGTAATCCAGCAACCCTCCGTTATCTCTGTCATTCTTTGAAGTGAACCATCTGTAGTCTTGTAAATCTCAATCATAAATGCTCCTTTCCACCACAAGTTTGCAGCGGATATGCATTTAATCAGCTTAAGATAAATGTACCTTTAGAAGCTGATTCGAATGAAAACTGCTGCTAACTGCAGTAAGTATTATTCTTTTTGTGTTACTCTGACAACAACTACTACCGGGGCCGGCTTCCATCCTTACCACCTTCCTTTTAAACTTAATTCTAACTATAAATTTATTTCTAAATCACACTTATTATATGTTTTTCTGAAACCTTTGTCAAATAAAAACCAAATGTAAAATACCTTCTAAAATGTAGGGATAACTCATTTTAGAAGGCAATTTATCATGTTTTATTTGTATTTTGTTCAATTGGCTATGTTAATTTTATTTAATAACAAGATTCAAAATAAAATACCTATTAAGACATATAATCAGTACCGCTAACAATTGGTACTTCCAAGGAAGTTCCCGCTTCCAGATGAATATCATCTAAACTGTTATACTCTAATAAATCTGCCAAGTTAATTCTGGTTTTATTTAAAACTGTTCTTAAGGTATCTCCGTCTTCTACCATGTATGTTGTATGACCCATATAGTTTTCATGAGGAACACTTGCCGGTATGCAGATTACTTCTCCTATACGCAGATTATATACATTTACAAACGGATTGGCAATAATAATTGCTTCTACCGGTATATTATACTTTCTGCTTAAGGAATATAGTGTATCTCCCTGTTTGATTACATAATTAATGCAATACATTCTGATCTCCCTCCAAACGGATTTCATAATCACTTACTTTTATTCTATTATATTCAACCTTTTCGTGAATGGAACTTTGACAATCATGATTGTACTTAATTCAAATTATTAATTAGGAAATTATAGTAAAAACAAAATATATTTTCTATCAAAGCAATTACTATTTAACGTATAATTTCTGAAAGCTGTTTTTTTAGCTTGTACCTCTTAAATTCTGCTAATTATAATGTTGAACTTCCAGAGTTTGTATCGTATAATATAGAAAGCTGATTTTACTTGCCCAAAATTTTACGGTTTAAATTTTGAGGAGATTTTTATATGATGATAAATAAATTATTAGGTATTGATATTGGTTCTACAACAGTAAAAATAGTGGTGATGGGTGACGGAAACGAACTTCTATTTTCCGACTACGAACGTCATTTTGCCAATATACAGGAAACCCTGGCAGGGTTAATCAAGAAAGCACAGGATGCCTTGGGTAATCTTTTGGTTTCTCCCGTAATTACCGGTTCCGGTGGACTGACAATCTCGAAGCATTTAGATGTCCCTTTTGTTCAGGAGGTAATCGCCGTATCCACTGCTTTGCAAAGTTATGCTCCGCAAACAGATGTGGCCATAGAACTGGGGGGCGAAGATGCTAAAATCATCTATTTTACCAATGGCATTGAGCAGAGAATGAACGGTATCTGTGCCGGCGGTACAGGCTCCTTTATTGATCAAATGGCAAGCTTACTAAAAACAGATGCCGCTGGTCTTAATGAATATGCAAAAAGCTATAAGGCAATTTATCCAATTGCAGCCAGATGTGGTGTATTTGCAAAATCGGATATACAACCCTTAATTAACGAAGGAGCTACTAAGCCTGACCTATCCGCATCCATTTTTCAGGCTGTTGTAAACCAGACCATAAGCGGTTTAGCCTGTGGAAAACCAATCCGAGGTAATGTTGCTTTTCTTGGCGGACCTCTACACTTCCTGGATGAATTAAAAAAAGCTTTTATCCGTACACTGAAATTAACCGATGAAGAAATTATCGCACCGGAGTACTCTCACCTGTTTGCTGCCATTGGTGCTGCAATGAATCACACTCCTGAGATAAATACGAATTTAAATTCACTTTATGAAAAATTGTCCCATGGGATCAAAATGGATTTTGAAGTCCATCGACTGGATCCGTTATTTGCGGATGATAGTGAATATGAAGAATTTAAGACAAGACATTCCGTACATACAGTAAAAAAGGGGAACCTTAAGGATTATAAAGGCAATTGCTATCTTGGTATTGATGCAGGTTCTACAACGACAAAAGTTGCTGTTGTCGGTGAAGACGGCTCCCTACTTTATTCCTTCTATAGTAACAATAACGGCAGTCCTTTAAAAACCGCCATAAAGTCCATCAAAGAAATCTATGAGATACTTCCCCCCGAAGCAAAAATTGTCCGCTCCTGTTCCACCGGTTATGGGGAAGCTTTAATTAAAGCCGCTTTGATGTTGGATGAAGGGGAAGTAGAAACAGTAGCTCACTATCATGCTGCTGCCTTCTTTGAACCCGCAGTGGATTGTATTCTGGATATTGGCGGACAGGATATGAAATGTATCAAGATCAAGAATGAAACCGTAGATAATGTACTGCTAAATGAAGCCTGTTCTTCCGGCTGCGGCTCCTTTATTGAAACCTTTGCCAAGTCGTTAAATTATGAAGTAGAGGACTTTGCCAAGGTGGCTTTGTTTGCAAAGAATCCAATTGATCTTGGCACCAGATGTACCGTTTTCATGAATTCCAAGGTAAAGCAGGCACAAAAGGAAGGGGCTACGGTTGCAGATATCTCCGCCGGCCTTGCTTATTCTGTTATCAAAAACGCATTATATAAAGTAATAAAAATCACCAACCCAAAAGACCTGGGAGAAAAGATGGTTGTACAGGGAGGAACCTTCTATAATGATGCTGTTCTTCGAAGCTTTGAGAAGATATCCGGATGTGAGGCTGTAAGACCTGATATTGCCGGTATCATGGGCGCCTTCGGTGCTGCGCTTATTGCTAGAGAACATTATGATGGGGAAGCAAGCTCCATGCTTACCATTGATCAAATCCATGAATTGAAATTTGATACTTCCCTGGCTCGTTGTAAACGTTGTACAAATAACTGTGTTCTTACCATTAATAAGTTCACCGGCGGCAGACAATTTATCTCCGGTAACCGTTGTGAACGGGGACTCGGTAAAGAAAAGAATGTAGAAAACATCCCTAATTTATTCGAATATAAGCTTGAGCGTTATTTTAATTATCCTTCACTAAGTGAGGAGGAAGCTGTTCGGGGTGTTGTAGGGATACCTAGAGTATTAAACCTGTATGAAAATTATCCCTTCTGGCATACCTTCTTCACTAAGCTTGGTTACCGTGTTGTATTATCTCCTGTTTCCAGTAGAAACATATATGAGCTCGGTATTGAATCCATTCCAAGCGAATCGGAATGCTATCCGGCAAAGCTTGCCCACGGACATATTAAATGGTTAATCGATCAGGGTATCAAATACATTTTTTATCCAAGCATTCCTTTTGAAAGAAACGAGATTGAGGAAGCCAACAATCATTATAACTGTCCGATTGTTACCTCCTATCCTGAGAACATCAAAAATAATGTGGAGGAATTGAAAAGTCCTGATATCAACTTTGAGAATCCTTTTATGTCCTTTGAAAGTTCAGATATTCTTTGTAAGCGTCTTATAGAATTATTTAATAAAAAAGCAGGTATCACCGAGGACGAGTTAAAGGTTGCATTTGAGATTGCCTGGAAGGAATTGTACAAAGCAAGAGATGATATCCGAAAAAAAGGCGAGGAAACCTTAGCTTATCTAAAAGCATCCGGCAGAAAGGGAATTGTACTGGCAGGTCGACCATACCATATTGATCCCGAAATTCATCATGGGATTCCCGAGATGATTAATTCCTTTGGTGTAGCCGTACTGACTGAGGATGCTGTCAGCCATCTTGGCGTGGTAGATCGTCCTACTATCGTCATTGACCAGTGGATGTACCATTCCCGACTGTATGCCGCTGCTTCTTTCGTACGGACTCAAGCAAACCTGGAGCTGGTTCAGTTAAATTCCTTCGGCTGTGGTTTGGATGCTGTAACTACGGATCAAGTTAGTGATATACTGACGAAATCCGGTAAGATTTACACGGTACTTAAAATTGATGAAGTGAATAACCTCGGCGCAGCAAGAATTCGTATTCGCTCCTTATTATCTGCTGTAAAAGAACGGGAAGCTAAGAACTTCAAACTCCAGCTTTCCTCCTCGGCTCATCATAGGGTAATCTTTACCGAAGATATGAAGGAAAGCTATACAATCCTTGCCCCCCAGATGTCTCCAATTCATTTTGAGCTTCTGGAACCGGCTTTAAAAACCGGAGGTTATAAAGTAGAAGTTCTTCCAAATGACAACCGTCATGCCGTGGATGTCGGCTTACAATATGTAAATAACGATGCCTGCTACCCTTCCTTAATGGTAGTCGGACAGATCATGGATGCACTATTATCCGGTAACTATGATTTAAACAAGGTCGCAATTATGATAACCCAGACCGGAGGCGGCTGCCGTGCCACTAATTATATCGGTTTTATTCGGAGAGCTTTAGAAAGAGCAGGAATGTCTCAAATTCCTGTTATCTCCTTAAGTGCTTCCGGCCTTGAAAAAAATCCCGGATTAAAGGTTACTCCTAAGTTACTGCTGAAAGCAATGGAAGCGTTGGTTTATGGGGATGTATTCATGAGGGTACTTTACAGGACACGGCCTTATGAGAAGGTTCCCGGTTCGGCCAATGCCCTTCATGCCAAGTGGCGTGATAAATGCATTAAGAGTCTGGAAACAGGAGGCTGGAGAGAATACAAAAAAAATATCCGCGGAATTATTCATGATTTTGATACGATTGAACTTATAGAAGGCTTGAAAAAGCCCCGAGTTGGTATTGTAGGTGAGATCCTTGTAAAATTCCTGCCCTCTGCCAATAACTATCTGGTTGAACTTTTGGAGGCAGAAGGCGCCGAAGCGGTCGTTCCCGATCTTTTGGACTTCTTTATGTATAGTGCATATAACAATAACTTCAAAGCAAGATATCTGGGTAAGAGCAAAAAAAGTGCCACAATCGGTAATCTGACTATCTGGGCCTTAGAAAAACTTCGTAAGGAAGCCACAAAATGTCTTGCCAAAAGCCAAAGATTTACTCCTCCGGTTCATATCAGCAAACTGGCAGAATATGCCGAGCAGGTAGTTTCCACCGGTAACCAGACCGGAGAAGGCTGGTTCTTAACCGGTGAGATGCTGGAGCTAATGCATTCCGGTGTTTATAATATCGTATGTACACAGCCCTTTGCATGTCTGCCGAACCACATTGTAGGTAAGGGTGTTATCAAGGAACTTCGAAGACAACATCCGGAGGCAAATATTGTGGCAGTGGATTACGATCCCGGTGCCAGTGAGGTAAACCAGTTAAACCGTATTAAGCTGATGCTGTCTACGGCGGTTAAGAATATGAATAAAGCAGAGAATAAATGAGATTGAGATTGACAAAGATTTAGGCTATGAGGGGCTGTTTTGAATAGCTGATCACCTATCCGAAATGTTTTTCGAAATCACTTACAGATTGGACTGTTTCGTCCGTCTCAATTCAGACACATATAGATATGTCTGCCTGAGCCTGACAAAACAGTCCATCTGTGTGATTAAAGAAAAACATTTTCCGGATAGGTAATCAGCCATTCTGAGTCAGCCTCAATGAAGTCTTTAATACATTCTTTTCGCTTAATATACTGAAAAGTGATCCTACTATGCAATCCTAAGTCTATACTATTTGATTTTATTAAGCATGATGTAACATATGTTTGACAACCCTACAGTTTTTACATAATAACTATTTTAAGCTTATAAGAACTCCTTAAACATTCATATATATATTCATCTGATGATCTATTGTAATCACATCTTGTAATAATTTAAATTCCTGTTTTATGATATATCTTATGACATAAATAATCTCTCTTAGCGACTTTCGATGGCTACACTTCCAACACGAACGATACTGATGGACTTAAATCTTTCCTTGATCAGGTTGATCAGATCGTTGTTTCGTTCCTCCGATTATATACTTTCCATCAATACCCTATTCAATCCGTAATCTATTACCGCTATGCCGTATACCTCAGCGATACGAAAAGCTTCACTTTCTATTTCTTACTCTGGCTTACTTTATTTTACTTTTATTAGGTCCAAGGTTCCTGTTGCATTGGCAGCCGCTACTATTTATCTTATCTTTTTTCGGAGCTTTCTTATCTGTGGTCAGCTCTTCTGAGAATTCCTCTGCCGCTCTTACCCTATAATTTTTATGAATCATGCCGTGGGAAGATAAGGTCTTCACTTGACTTTTTCCAACATTTCTGATAACCACATAGATAACTGAATAAAATGAAATCATAATCAGCCCGGCAATCAATCCCGGGGCTTGGCCTGAGATAAATGGGATACTGGCAATAATACCGATCAAGCTAAGGAGAGCAAACCAAGAGGTATACGGATATAGAGGCATCTGACATTTTCCATCCGGTGGACAGCCGTTTCTTTTACGAAATCGAATATGGGTAGCCAGGATTACTGTATAGGTAAATAAAAGTGCAAATCCACCGGAGCTGATTAAAAACAGATAGACACTGGGCAGCATAAGGCCAAGACCTAATGCTGCCAACATGCCAAATCCGGAGAAGAGAATGCCCCGATAAGGAACATCCTTTTGATCCTTTAACCACCTAGGCGCATCTCCCTCTTCTGCAAGAGACCTCATCATTCTTCCCAAGCCAAACATTGCCGCAAGCATCGTGGATAGAATTGCTGTAACCAGCACTATATTCAAAACCGATCCTGCCCATCCAATTCCCCACCGATTAAGTGCTGCAACCATTGGGCTTACCTCTTCACTTAACATAGCAGTTGGTATTAAGGGTAATAATACCAAAAAGGTAATCAGATATAAACCAACCAAGGTTACAACCGTATATGCGATAGCCCTTGGGATAGTCTTTCCAGGATTGTCGGCTTCCGATGCTGCCAATCCAATAATCTCAAACCCTGCGTAGGTAAATATAACAATCAGCATACTTCCTGCTATACCGCCAAAACCTCCGGGCATCCATGGTTCACGCTGTAATTCTCCTGTACCTATAGCTGAAACTCCGGGAAATAATCCCACGATTAACAGAATAGCAAATATAATGAAGGACACAATTGCCAAAAGTTTAACCGCCGCCAAGCCACTCTCCAGTTTACTCAGCTTGTCCGCGCCCAGTAAATTCAACAAGGTTACTCCTAAAATAATGACTGCCCCAAGCAGAGGGACCGATATGTTGGGAAACCACTCCCGTACTAATATAGAAACAGCTGTAGCTTCGCTGGACATAGCTAAAACCATTCCGGTCCAGTACACCCACCCCACTACAAATCCTGCTCCGGGTCCAAATACCTGCGCAGTAAACGTTCGAAAGGACCCGGAATCTGGATTCGCTACGGTCATCTCAGATAAAGCATATAGGATTAGATAAACTAAAACACCTCCATAAATATAAGCTATGATAATTGAAGGCCCTGCTGCATTGATTGCCACTGCAGAACCAAGAAAAAAAGAGCCTCCCACTACAGTGCCCAGTGCCATCATTGTTAACTGCCAAGCTGACAGTCCTTTATCTTTTTTCCTCATCCTATATAACCTCCAAATTTAATCTCAGGTTCTTTTTACAATTTAATATAACTTTTAGACTGGTTTTTCACCATTAACTAAACTCTATCTTCCTAAATCAGTTATACTATTATTCCACATACTTGTTAAAATAATCCCTTCATATCTACCTTTGAGCATATATGTCAACTAAGAAAAATTCGTTGTGAGCATAAATATAAGCAAAATAAAAATCGTCATGAGCATATCTGGCAGCTAAAGAACATCTTACAAATGTTAGCTGATCTCTTAAAGCGGACATAATTCACTACAATACGCGTTCTTATAATTAGTAGCAAATCTATCAAATGTGGGCTTGCTCACATAATTTATCTTTGTTTGCCACAAAAAATGAGGCTTCGAACAATGTATCTCTTTCAAGAGAGATCGTCATTGTTCGAGAGCCTCATTTATAATCTGTTGTTACAGCAAAGCTTAAATAGAATAATACTATTTACCAGTAAAAGTAAAGCTTGATACAATTCTTCTATTAAATCCCTTGCAGTTACATACTTTCAATGGCATATTATTAAATTACTATTTTTTTCCCACTACGGATACCACATGTTCTACCGGTGAATAGTCTTTGATATTGTTATCTGTTAAATCCACATAAACCAGATTTTTAAATTCAGCTAACACGTTAATATTCTCTAGGTTATTATTCTTTAATATCAGGTATTTTACATTGGGTACATTATCAAATTCACCTAAAATACTGATATCATTTAGTTCATTATTACTTAAGTCCAGATATTCCAGATTCGTAAGTTTCTTTGTTGTTCGTTCTATGGTTCCGATAAAATCCAGCATCTGGACAATTGACATCTCTCCCACGCTAAACCCTGACAGGTTTATACCCAAATGATTAAGTTCTTTCAGCACTTGGGTATTATCGGCTGCCTTTACTTCATCTGTATTATGATAAACGGCTATAACCCGATCCAGCTTCAAATCATTAATAAACGCCGCATCCGCTAAATCATTCCCTCTACAGGATAATACAGATAGGTTTTCAAACCAAATCAGATCTTCCAGATTGTGGATATCCTGATCTGATAAATCCAGACTACCCTTATAACTCTTTGCCTCTGTTTCGGAAATTTTACCCACTTTCTTTCCTATCGCATTTCTTACTACAGCTTCAACCTTAGGATCCGCCCATATGATATTGCCGCCCTCGTCTAACTCCGAACTATATGTCTTTGTAGATCCGGATCTATCATTCTTCGTATGATTTGCTTCTTCTGAGATATTATCATCCTTTTCTTTTACAATGAATGTGAACGTATTGATATTACTGGATAAATCAAACTCATTCCATACAACTGCTTTTATGTTATGGGTTCCGGGCAAAAGCTTTATCTTTCCCCGATACTCTTTTGACTTTTTTGTTGGGTCCAAACCGTCAAGGGTATAATATATGGTACCTTTACCCGCGAGAGAGATTTCAAGTGCATCGTCAACTATATATTCTCCTTCAATTCTATCTGCTGTAACTTCATCAGGATAATATTCTTTCAGTAATTCTACTAATACAGTTGACCCGGTACGTTCAAATCCCAGCTTTAAAACCTCTACTCTCTGTTTTTGATTTCCTGACATTTCGTAATATTCAGCGAGTTTCCTATACAGAGCAACTAAAACCTCTATATCCGAATATTGCTCTTGTTCTATAGTATTACCCTCCTTAAGCATTTCTTTGGCTGTTGTTAGTTCTTCTGCTTTCGCTAATGCCATTGTAAGATATTTTATCGCAGTACTATAATCCTCCATACCGCTATAAGCTTCTGCCAGTTGAAAACAACTTACTATATCCTCCGGATTTAATTCGACCACCTTACCAAATTCTCCCACAGCTTTTTCATAATCTCCCTTAAGAAGATACTCATTGCCCCTTTGCTTATATCCGGCAATTTTATCATCTTTTGAATACAATAAAAGAAATCCCAGAACTCCTATTAACAGCACAAGTGCCAGTCCTGTGATTATGCTCTTATGTCTTAACCGCAGTTTTTTCCTCTCTTTCTGATTTCCCATCCGGCACCCCCCTCTCAAATAATTCTTAATAAAACTTAACCCTTATAACCTACATTAAGTGATTCTAATACATAATGCAAAAGTATATCATATGAATAAGATGAATACGAATTACATCTATGAGAAACTATCAATGGCTTCCTCTTTTTTACGATAAATAAGCCATCTTAAAACCTTAAGCTATTGCACGATAGTCATGTACGCACAGCTATGTATTTTAAGAGGGCTTCCATTCATCTGTTCTCTATTTGCCAATCGATTGGCTCTATGTGATTCATTCTTAAAAATTCATTTGTTTTACTGAAGGGTTTGCTTCCAAAGAAACCACGAAAAGAGGATAATGGGCTTGGATGAGGCGCTTCTAATATTAAATGCTTGCTGTTACTTAACATACTTTTCTTCCTTTGAGCAGGTTTACCCCATAGAATGAATACAATAGGTCTATCCTGTTCATTCACTGCCCTAATCACAGCATCCGTAAACTTCTCCCAGCCTTTTCCCTGATGGGAATAAGCTTGATGGGCCCGTACCGTCAAAACGGTATTCAGAAGTAATACTCCCTGTCTTGCCCACTTTTCAAGATATCCATGATTCGGTATGTAACAACCCAAGTCATCTTGCAGTTCCTTATAAATATTAACTAAGGACGGAGGTATATCCACTTCCGGTTTCACAGAAAAACAAAGACCATGGGCCTGATTTTCATTATGATAGGGATCCTGACCAATGACAACGACTTTAACCTCACTTAGAGGAGTGAAATGAAAGGCATTAAAAATGTCCTCCGCATTGGGATAAATCTTATAATTATTATATTCTGTTATTATAAACTGATATAACTCTTTATAATAAGGCTTATGAAATTCATTCCCTACGGCTGATAGCCAGTCATTATTAATTGCACTCAATTCCTATCCTCTTTCTAAACTCTATCGTCCTAATAATATTTCCTCGTATAAAGACTGCACAGTACCAATGAATTATATTTCCATCGTATAAAACACTTTATGGTGACTTATTAAGTATTATACACATCTAAAGCAAAATTACATGTAATTATTCACAATGCTTCACTTCTATAAACATACATACAACTACATTCTTACACTGACCTCTTTATCTCGTAAAAATTTCTTTAAATCCATAATTTCCATCTCTTTATAATGAAATAGAGAAGCCGCTAATACCGCATCTGCTTTTCCAACAGTTAAAGCATCATAAAAATGCTCCATATTTCCGGCGCCACCGGAGGCTATTACAGGAACCGATACATTTTCTGAAATTGTTCTCGTTAATTCCAGATCATATCCGTCCTTCGTACCATCACGGTCCATACTGGTTAGAAGAATCTCACCGGCACCGAGTTTACATGCCTTCATAGCCCATTCCACAGCATCGATTCCCATGTCAACCCTACCACCGTTTTTATAAATATTCCAACCGGAACCATCCGGCCTTCGTTTCGCATCAATCGCAACAACAACACACTGACTACCAAATTTATCAGCCGCCTCACTAATTAATGTTGGATTTAATATGGCAGCTGTGTTTACTGCAATCTTATCGGCACCTTCTCTGAGAATCATCTTAAAATCCTCTACGGTCCTTATTCCACCCCCAACTGTAAAGGGGATAAACACGGTCTCAGCAACCCTGCGGACCATGTCTATTTTTATTGTTCTGGCATCAGATGATGCCGTAATATCTAAGAAAACCAATTCATCTGCACCGGCTTTATCATAAGCAGCGCCAACTTCCACCGGGTCTCCCGCGTCTCTGAGGTTAACAAAATTAATGCCTTTTACAACCCGTCCATTATGCACATCCAGACATGGAATGATTCGCTTTGTAAACATGTTATCTCTCCCATCCTAAAACCATTTAAGCAATTTTATATTCACCAGTCTCTTAACTAACCTATGAATTATGAGACCTTCCTTACTTTAGAATCAAACTTCTAATAATCTTTACAAAACTCGTAATGTAATCGTTATAGGGCCGCAAAATTTTTCAATATCATAAGACCCACATCTCCGCTTTTCTCCGGATGAAATTGACATGCGAAGACATTTCCCTTTTCTACAGAAGCATGGATTAACGTACTGTAATGGGTAGAGGCAGCCACAATCTCTTCTTCCTGTGCTTTCAGATAATAAGAGTGGACAAAATATACATAGGATTGATCTGCTATACCTTGGAATAATTTGGCCTTTGGATTAATCTTTAGTGAATTCCAGCCCATATGAGGTATCTTTAAGCCTTCCTTGTCCGGAATACGGAGTATCTCACCTTCTAATACAGATAACCCTTCTACTCCTGGGTTTTCATCACTGCGTTCGAACAGCAATTGAAGGCCCAGGCAAATACCTAATAACGGCGTATTCTTCTTTACCACTTCTCGAATGACATCCACCAATTGATAATGATGCAGCTTGTTCATCGCATCACCAAAAGCACCCACTCCCGGTAATATTACTTTATCAGCTTTAAGTATCAGATTCTTATCTCGGGTTATAATCGGCTCTTCTCCAAGATGAAGCAAGGCCTTTTCAACACTTCTTAAATTTCCCGCATCATAATCAATAATTGCTATCATTCTACACATTCCTTTTTTAGTTTATATTAATATTCATATTTTCTAAGACCACATCGTAAACTTCTATACTATACTCAACTTGACTTTCACTGCTTATAATAGCATATGCCTCTGCTTCTGATAATTGAAATACATTGTCCAGCTCATATATGAGCTGATCTCTAACATAATCCAAGTCACTTTTTATACCAATAATGGTAGCAAACTGAATGTATTTTTCATATCTTTGCAATCCCTTAAGTAAAGCATCCAGTGCTTCAGGGTATTTTTTTATGGCATAATAACTATTATAGGAATTCAACTGTTTGTTAACAAACATTACAGTCATAATCTTATCGTATAACTCCATATCTTTATCTTCAATTTCTATACCATATACTTCATTATAAGCTTGATTGTATTTATTCCTATCAAAATAATTCTGTGCATTTTTAATACTTAGAGTATAGGAAAATACATTAGTACCGATTAGAAATATAGTAACCAAGAGTCCAAAGAAGATAAATACAATGGAAGCTCCGACACGATTTATCCGACCTTCGTCCTCGTCAATCTCATCGATTACTTGTATGATTTCTTTGTCTTTTTTCTTTTTTTCTTTCTTTTCTTTCTTCTCAGCCTTTTTCTGCCCTTTTTTCTTAGCTTGGTTATCGCTATCTGCCGAATTATCAGCATCTGCTGCTTGAGCATCTGACTTTTTGCTTTTCTTGCTCTTCTTCTTTTTCTCGGAAGAAGCTGCACTCTCTTCTTTTGAAGCCTTTTCTGATTTTACACTTTTTGATTTTTCATCAACAACATTACCAAAGAGCTTGGATAGTATACCCTTTTTGGGAGTATCTTGACCATCCTTGTCTTCATCGGCTACTGCTTTTTTCTTCTTTCTTCCTTTTTTCTTCTGCTTTTTATTATCTGTTTCTTCCCTATCTTTATCCGTAGCATTAAGACGCTCCTGAAGAACAGCTTCATCAGGGTCATCCAAGGAGGATACCACTTTTAAGGCATCGGAAAATACATCTCCAACATCTATCGGGGTCTCATTATCTGCCTGTGTTATATTATTATCACCACTCAGTAATTCACTGATAGCCTGTATATCAGAAGTGACAGGATCGTCAGAATTTATCTGGCTTAATAGGCTTAATAGATCCTCTTCTTCCTCCGGATCAAAATTATCCGGGTCAAAATCATCTGCACCAGAATTAACATCATCTGAAATTTCGGTCGGGGTGCTATCTGCCATTATATCATCTGTTCCTAGGTTATCTGATGCAATATTGTCTGCTTCATCATTGTGTTCCTCTATATTATCTGTACCTATTTCGTCTGATGCTTTAATATCTGGCTCAGCATTATCGTCTTGTATGTCTTCTGTTTCTTTATTTTCTGCTTTATTTTCTTCTGATACGTTATCATTTGTTTGTTTATTTTTAATATCGCTACTATTAGCTAAATCTGTTGTCTCAGCTTCTTCTTGAGATGATAGGCTTCCATCATTATCTTCCTCACCTTCATCATCATATAAGTCATTCAATAAACCACTCAAAGCAGGATCTGAGGTATCCATATCCTCATATTGTTCTATCTCGGTAGGATTAATATTATTTTGTAGTGTATCTTCCGACTGTATATCAGTTAAGGTGTCCGATTGTGGTAATTCTTCATTTGCAATAAAATCCTCCGAAGGGGTTATCTGTACGTCCTCATCAACTGTTTGTTCCAATTTGTAATCCACTACATCGGATGCTTGTTCCTTGTTGTTTTTCTTATCTTGTTTTTTTTCAACATCAAGATCGAATGACGCAATTTCTTCCGAAGCATCATCTTCCAGATTATCATTGAGATAATCATCTAAATCTATGCCATACAGATCTTCATCCCCGATTATAATATTATCATCTAGGTCATCGGTTATATTAAACTGTTCATAATCACTTAAATCCTCCAAATCAAGCATATCCGAATCCAGATCATTAAAATTATAAACTTTATCTTCCTGATTATCCGCATCAGCCTTTTTTGGTTTTGCTTGCTTTTTCTGTTGTTCTTCCTTTGTTTTTTCCTTGGTAGGACCATTCTCATCACTTTTTTTATAATTACCACCTGAATTGGGGACAGTATTTTTAACTGAATTTAATAAACTATCCAGATAAGTTTCATTATGTTTCTTATCCAGACAGCTGCTACAATATTCAGTTCCATCAGATATATTAACTTTACATAGTTTGCATTTTGCCATCCGAACACCGTCCATTTTTCGTTTGTATAAAATTAATACAGTACATTAATCGGCAAATATGTATCTAAATATTAGAATTTTAATTCAGGATTTATATAGGTTATAATATTCCTTAATTCAAGAATTTCAACCTTTTTATTATTAACATCCAGTATTCCAATTACGGCTTCTTTCATAGAGGTACTTAACTTTTTGCCCGGCTTTGTCACTGCCTTATTCGTTGTCCTATGGATACCTGCCAGACTATCCACATGGAAAGCTATATTTTGATCGTTAATACTTGTTACCATTATCATCTCATTTTTATTCTCATCTGATTCGTTTAGCTTTAAGCTTTTCACTATATCTACAATAGGAATCAGAAAATCCCTAGGCATAATAATACCTTCAATATACGGATGGGCGTTAGGAACAGGTGTAATATCTTTATCATAGGGTAATAATTCCCTGATATCATTGACATCTACGCCATAGGAATTACCACCTGCTCTAAATTCTAATATTTCAAGCTCTCTGGTTTCTTCACCTAATAATAAATCCTTTTCCATGTTGATTCCTCCAACTTCAGCATCTGTTATTTTGACATGCAAATTGTGTTTCTGTTATGACATATTAACTGTACTGACAAAATTCTTCAATTTCTATTCTATTTTCTATTATATTATAAATATAAAAATAATACAAACAAAAAAACCTTCTATCAAAATTGTAATGAATAACTATTTTACTATAAATTAAACTATGTTTTCAACATCGATGCCAATTATTTGCGCTGCCTCAATCAATGAAGACACCGTATAATCAGGCTTTATATCGTATGGCCACACTCTTTTGTCTCTGTTTAGCCAACAGGTTTTAATACCAAACCTCTTTGCCCCCGCAATATCAGCATAACTATCACCGATGTGAATAATTTGATTCGGATTCACTTTGTAATTCGTAAGAACATTATGAAATAAGCTTCCTTTACATGAATGCTTGTAACATTGATAACCTTCCGATACAAAAACCTTATCAAAGTGAAATCGATCAAATAAAGGACTTACCATGTCATAATCAGCATCACTCACCAAACAAACCGGATAAAACGGATTAACCGCATTAAAAAAACCCTCTGTATCCGGATAGGAAACGGAATACCCATGTTCATAAGCTAAGATACCGGCACCCTTTTGAGGATCAAGCTTTATTCCTTTTCGTGGGAATAATTCCTGATAACATTTTTCAAAAATCTCCTTAACCGAATAAAAGATATTGCTCCTAGTCACATACTCTTTCAGACATTTAGCAAGTATTATATTCGCATCCTCCCAGCACTCTTCTGCATATGTTTCATTATACGAAGTTCCTAAAATCTTTCTAAAAACCTCATGACGTATCACGGCAAAGTATAGGATTATAGAAACAACCATCCAAATACCCGATACAATTAAAGCGTGTACACCCATGACTTCTGATATGCTGTACTCATTCACTATGTTAACAACCATATATAGGATAAAAAAATAAAAATAAATCTTCATTAAATTGCTTTTATTAAATTCCATAGACCTCTCCTTACCTGTTTGATTTTCAGAATACTTTAAATCTTCATCCCTCTCCATAATGATCCTGTCTAGATAATCATCATTATTCTTCTTCTTTTAATGATGCTACGAAAAGGGTGCTAACCAGATTGACTATGATTGCCGGTGCATAGTAAAAAAGTATTGGCGGTATGTAATTAATTTGAAATATGTTATCAATATCAGAAAACATTCTATTAAAAAAGAAGAATGTATACGAGTAAAACAATAAAAATGTAATTACACCTTTATAATAAGATTTTCCATAAATAAAAAATCCAAAACCCGGTACAATAAGATTAATAATGATACTCACACGTTTTTTAAACACTCTGTGTTCTTTCTTCAACCTACTTATATAATACTCATAATCTTTTTGTAGTTCCTCTAATTCTATCTTCTTATCCATACTCTTCCTCACTTACTAATATTACTGTTTAATGATTAATGTATTCCATGCTTACAGCGGACATTTAATAACTAATCCTTATTCCCACAATGAGGGCAAGATGTATAATCCATAGCATACTTATAATTACATTTAGTGCATACCATCTTTTCCTGATTTATAATTTTTCGATCAGCTTCTTCTTGTTTTTCTAATATGGATAATACATTTTCTTGTTTTTCCAAGATGAAAGCTAATGCAAAAAATAGGATTGCTGATGCAACTCCACCGGTTACAGACAAAACAAATCCCCAAAATGAGCCGGTTATAAAACCAATTATTATTGATATCACAAAAGCAATTGCACCAGTAATATAAAGAAGTATAATCATACAGTCTTCTCCTTTTCTTATTAAATTCCAATGATTATCCAGACAATTATATATTTATATATCTACTCTTTCCTGATTTATCAGTTCATGTAACCATTTATATTCCTGCCTTGAAATATCATTATCACACATGTTATTATCATAAAGCCTTCTTACTGCTACGATTGGTAAACATCTTAAAATTTCGTCTTCTGATACTTTGGCAATTTTGCAATAATTCGATAAATATTCATTCTTAAAACGATGGACTATATCAGCTTTTTTATCATCTAACAAATGGCTGATTGCTGGTGAGCTTAATGTCATACAACTCCAGGCCACATCTAAAAGAGGATTTCCTAAACTGGCTCCGTTCCAATCGATTGCAATATATCTGTTAGATTCAACAATGATATTTAAAGGCTGATAATCACCATGTAATAACATATTCTTAGTGGGAATACTATTAAGAATATCAAGTAATTTATCAGCAACCTTCTCTCCTAAGATACTACTTAATTCAATAATTCTTTGTTTTAGAAAATCATTATGTGACGGTAGTACATTGATACTTCGATTATGTATTTCGTGATGCATCTTGGCAAACTTATAAGCTATCTTAGGATCATCTGGACTTTCCATTATAAACTCAAACAAAGCCCTACCCTTCAGCCGTTCAAATATTAATGCTTTTTTACCGTTGAATTCTATAGTATTAATATACTTCGGAATATCCAGATTACATGTGTTTAGTATATTTACAATATACTCCTCAGCCTGAATTGTGGCATCTGTCACATGTGGTTTATATACTTTAATCACTTTATCTTTGCCCCACTCATATACAGTAGATGTTCCACCTCTGCCAATTTGTCTTCCAATCATATCTTCCATTAAAATGTCTCCTATGGTACTGTGATGTATGCTTAATTTATCGTAACATCAACATCGATTTTGGGTACATCAATCTTAGGCACATCGATCTTAGGAGGCTTAATATCAGCCAGTTTGATTTTACTGTCCTTCATTGCTTTTTTCGTACAGCAAAAAATAGTGTTGTTTATATTGACAAGATGATTATAATCGTCTTCATATACTTTATAATAATTCATGATATCTTCATGACCTTCCTTCACATCCCAGCATATATCTATAAAATCATCCTTATTCTCTGCATACAAACGGACAATTTCATACTCTTTTTGATCAACGTTAAAGCGATTAAAAGTCTCCACCTCATATCCTTTCTTTTCTAACCGCGTTTTTAACTGTTCATAATCCGGGATTGCTACTTTTATATCACTTTTACATGAGCTTAATACCAATGTCAAAGCAATAAACATAATTATGATCCTTTTCTTTCTCATTCATTGATCCCCCTACAATGTTATCATCTGATTTTCTTTAATAAATGTTATAGTACCTATGGTAACTTATTCTAATATACCTTATTATTTCAGTTTCTTTTATTTTCTCCCTATCCGTTCAAATATGATATATAACAACTCACATATTAACTTCCATATCACTAAGGCAACAATAACGTAAGCTATAAATCCTAAAATACTGAGTGGTAAATTATTGACTGTTTCCGTTGTGTACCATCTTGTCTTACCTTCCATATAACTTATTTCTTTATCATAAAAGTTAGTTAAGTAGATAGCTCTAGCCCAATGAAATGCTATATATGCTATAACAATACAGCCTGCACAATATAGGTATTTAATAATAGATCTTAAAGACATCTCTCCGAATGTTAAAATTATTTTTATCTTTTCTTTCATAGTTGTTTATCTCCTATCGTTATATTAATTGTTAGTATTTTTATAACCTATATAATCCTTTAATAATAGTGACATAAAGTAATGATCATGGTACTTTCCTCTGAAATAATACATATCTCTGATAATACCTTCTGCATAGAATCCATTTTTCCTCAGGATGTTATAGGAGGCAGCATTTTCAACATGTACAAATGCCTGTATTCTGTTTAAGCTCATTTTAGAAAATCCAAACTCAATTACCTTCTTCAAAGCTTCACTCATGAGACCTTGTTTCCAATATGATTTACTTAGATCATAACCTATCTCGGCTATATTATTAGTTCTATCCCATCTATGATATCCGATCGTGCCTATAGGCTTATTAGACTCTTTTAAAATAATAAGCCATCGATTATTCGACGGGTTAGATTTATCTGAATGACTCCAATTTATTATATCTTTTGCCCCTTCCATTGTAGTAATAGGTTCATTATCCACCATATACTTACATACTTCTTCATCCCCAAAATGTTTAAGGATAAAATCTATATCTTCAAAATCAATTTTTCGTAATATAAGTCTGTCTGTTCTTAACTCTACCCACAGATCAATCATTGAAATCTCCTTTCCTGTCAATTCTAAACTACCTTATTTCTCGCCTTTACTAATAGGAGTTTCTTTTATACTATAGAATACTTAAGATTTTATCTTCAAAACTCTCTTCTATTATATGATTGTAAAATCATTATCCTGATTTAATATTGTAATATCTTTTTCTTCTAAATTCGTTATTCTTATTCGCTTCAATGATTTCATATAACGAATTAAAAATTCAATTTTACTTTTCTCCCCTTGTATTTGGGCTTCAACTTTTCCATCCGTTCTATTCTGTATCCATCCGGTTAATCCGATTTTTTGGGCAATCAGATACACTTCTTTTCGAAAACCAACATGTTGTACTCTTCCTGAAAAGACATACTTTTTTCTCAGTATACACCCTGAGGTGAATTCGGGATATCTGATATTCTTAACTTGATATTTCACGTACTCATTTCTCATTTTCTTTAAAAACTTCATTAAAATCACAGTTCATCCATCCTTTAAATTAATTGGTGTATGTATCATTATCATCGTATCTATTGAAACTATCATTTATATTCTTAAACTCCATATCACCATATTTAATTACACCATCATTAAATTCCAGATATGTTACAACCGTTTTATCCTTATCTATTACATTATTATTTGAATCGCTTATTAGAATATTCTCCGGTAGTTTTATTGATATTAATCCCTCTTCCTTGATCTCTACCTTAGAAGTGTATTCGTATATTACCGGAAGACCGCTTCCATATATCATATATACGCAATAACCAACACTATCCTCTTCATAAAAGTAAAAGCCACTTCCAGCAAAAGAATCAAAATTACTCCATTCTTTATCTACTATATGCTTCCATGTCGAAGTATCAATTGTTTGAATTGATTTCTTACTACATCCCATTATAAGAAAAGATAGTACAATTAATAATAACACTCTTCTCATAATCATTACTCCTCAATATAAAACCCTCTCTTATTCATTAATCTATATAGCATTCGGTTTATGAAACTCTCATTTTAACAGTTACCGTTTCAAAATATTAATTAATGTAATACGCTTCATGCAAGGAATGTTATCAGGTATAAAACAATCCTAGCATACTATAATTTCGGCTCATAGGATGTCTAGGATTATACCATATTATACATTAACTGTAAAACAAATCTAATAAGTTGTATATTTTGTAAAATATAAATGTTTCTTTAGCTCTTTTTAAATAATACTTACTTATCTTTTATAAGATTTATATATTCTATATCCTTTATATATTGATCAAGATGTCCTGCCTCTATATTCCTTACAAAGATTTCATTCCCGCTCCTTGCCTCTTCCTGCATAAAATGTATTAAATATTGCAGTCTATTGATAACCCATTCGATCACTTCACTCAATTTATAATGTTCTACACCATAGGAAGCTAAAAATAAATCCATCCTTTTTATCTTATCTTCTTCTTTGCCGAAATTCTCGGGATTATCCGGTGACATCAATGGTATCCATCGATATAGCGCATAGGCAATATCCCACATTCTTGGACCCGGATGCAATGTATCAAAGTCAATAATACCACTAACTTTTTTGCCCTTCATTGCTAGATTATATGGCGCAAAATCTCCATGACACATGGTTTCAACCGGTTCACGCAGTGGCAGCATCCATTTTTCATTACCAGATAGTGTCTTACTATATTCCTCCCCCAAAGCATGATATTCACTCATTACTGTTGCTACAGATATTAAAGCTTCATCACTCATGACATCCTCCGGCAATAACCCATTATGAACAATTCCGTCAACATAACTAAGTATTTCATTATCGTTATGGTCAACTCCGTATGGATATGGTACTTTGTGAAATCCTCTATCATGTAAATAGTTCAAAAAAGAATGGATAGATTTTGTCCACTCTCCCGCAGGTCTATAAACGCAATTATCCTTTTTATAGATTGTATTATCTCTTCCACCATCAAGATAATTATTGATTGTAACCACCTTCTTGTTTTATATTTTTCACCGAAATCAACCAATTATATGCCTTAATAATCCTGCTTTATCACCTCACCTATCTCTAAATTAATTATCGGAATTCCTCTCTGTAGCATCACTTATCAAGATTTTATATTTGTTTAAAATATCTATAAACTTATCTTTATCTCCCCCCTGATCCGGATGATGTAGTTTTGCTAATTCTCTAAATTTATGTTTCAGACTTTCTAAATCAGCATTGGGCGGCAATCCCAAATCTGTCAGCAAATCGATATTATATACGCTATCCGTAAGGATACCGTTCTCTTTATACAATTGATAATAGACATGAATGAAATACTCTTCAAATACTTCCTTTAATTTATCACGATCCAGTTCCATCAAATATTTCATGTTATATTTAACCGAATTATCATCTATATCTTTGGTTGAAAAGTACTGATCCCAGATATATTGCTTGTTTCTTGAAATGAAGGAATTGAAGAAACGAATTTGGTCTTCCATCTTCTTTAATTGTCTTAATTTTCTTTTTAAGTCTGAAATCAAAATAATCTCCTATCGAAATATATCTTTTTTATGCCTTGTATAAAATTTATTCCATCCAATCACACTCTAACCATTCATCCTTTAACATTCTATATTCAACGCGATCGTATAATTTTTTATGTAATAGAACATGTTTTTAAATTCTGCCTCTTTTATCATCCCCAGTTTTTTCATTACTTTTTCTGAACCTATATTGTCAGTAATACATCCTGTCTCTATTTTTATGGTATGTAAATTGTGAAATGCATAGTTAATAATTGCTTTACAAGCCTGTGTTACAATCCCTTTTCCCCAATAATTCTCCTTAATAAAATACCCCAGGTTCATTACATTCCCATAGTCGCAATCAATCGCTTTGGTAAATCCAATCTCACCAATATACTCTTGAGAATCTTTGTCTAGAATGGCAAAAAAATACTTGGTTCTATTATCTGAATTTGCTTCCTCCATAGCTGTCTGCAAATTTCTTTTTGTCTCTTCTAAATTCCGAGTCCTAATATCCGGTAAATAAAACATAGCTTTCTCATCTGATAGTAAGCTATGCATTGCATCAAGATCATCCTCAACATGATCTCTTATGACGAGACGATCTGTATTTATCTTTATCATAAAATAATTCCTTTCCATGTGATTTGACCTTCAATTTTTTCCTGCTCGTTTAAATAATAAAATGGTTTGAAATATTGTTGTGGAAACAAATCTTCCCGGATACAACAGGAATAAAAATAAAATAAGTAATCTATTAACATCATCTGTATATCGAAATGGATGATCAATTAATCCTCCAATTAAGCCCACATTGGATGGGTCTGGCCTAGGAATAACCTTATAACTTATCAGGCAATAGATAAATAAAATCAGAACAAATACAATTACATTTTGAAGGTTTAAGTTACTTCTTACAAACATATTAAAAAGAAAATAAATGAATAAGATAGAAGCAATTAATTTAATCAATACAATTACTCCATGGACCTTCTTCACCGGTTGATTATTTTTCTGAAACTCCCCCATTTTTCCCGGATTTTTTCTCTCTAATAAATATTCTAATAATCCCATAATCGCACCTCCTGGAGAAAAATTGCTTTATACAATTTCTATAAAAGTTATAGTTTTAAACCAAGGATTTCGTTATCCTTATATTAATTTCCGTAAGGATAAACGTGTTCTGACTTCGACATAAATTCTTTTAGTTCAATAATCTTTCCCTCTGCATTAAATTTAATTAAAGATACCCCGTCAAAACCTGCGATCTCGCCATCATATTCACATTCAAAGAACCACTCAACAACAGTTTGATCTGTAGCATGAATAAATTGCTTTATATCCCACTTCAAAACAGTTCCACGTTGATTCCAGTCATCAAACCAAGCTTTAATCTGTTCTATTCCTCTGTACTCGGGGCCATAACATTCACTATATCTAATATTATAGTCAAATATTTCAACTAGATTTGATCCATCTTTCTTAATCCAAGTAGCAAAATATCGTTTTATCAATTCTTCCTTATTCAACTTACCTCACCTCATATCTTTAAATCTTTCATCACTATTCAATTACCCACTTAAACTTATAACTGCCTCTGGCCTTATCACCTTTAAATATTCCGTCATTATATATTTCAAGTTCGTCTTTGATATCTGAGTATATTGAATTAGCTCTATCCATAATCTCTGCAAAACCTTCTGCACCAATTTCTTTAAATCCGGTTACTGCCATCTTAGTAAATTGCTTACTGGAATTAAAATAACATTGATTAAAGCCTCCGTTATTAGCAACTTCTATATCGTTTATACAGTATTAGCCTATCGTTTTCTAAGGTAGATACCAGTAAGAATGAAAACCTGATAACCTTGTGATCGCTTCCTTAGGCATTTGAATAGCTGCATTTATTACATTCATATAATCACCAGCGCCCGCAAGCAAATTCATTACACTAAAGGATAATAACAGCCTAGAACCTAATGTTGTAATATCAGGTAACATAAGCCAGACAATAAAAGGAACTAACCCAAGTATTATATTAGGAAATAGACTCATAATGATAAATCTTCTTTTACTCATGGGACTACTGCTAAACACAAATGCGATTAAACTTTTTATTGAATACCAAAACTCTACTGTTGAATCTTTTGTAAACATCACAGCATGTAATAACTCGTGTGGTACAATTGCTAGGAAAGATAACCAAATACCTAAAGGGCTTATGTATCCAATATGAAAACCCTCATCTCCTACCTTAACATTAACGATTAGCGATAGTATGATACAGACCGGAATAGCATAGAGAATAGCAACTATATTTACCATTCCTAAATTACCTGGTTCTTTAAACTTCACTGCATTCTCCGGTAATTCTACCTTAGATAATTGACTGATATTTGTAAATTTACCTTTCCAAACTAATTTCATTGAATATCCCCTTGATAAGTTTATTATATTGTTTCAAACACAAGCTGGTACTTTATTTTATTTATGTAATCAAAACATTTCTTGGGATTATTATACATTAAACTTCTTGTGATATCCACCATAATTTTCCTTCATAATTTAATCACCAGCTTCATGTACTTCCTTATCCTATAAGAAAAGACAATCGACTTTGGTAAACCAATAGGGATTGTCTTTCATTTTCGATATTTAAATAAATCAACAGAAATATTATCACGAAATTTTTCTCTAATTCATATTACTCTCTCTAAATTTCTTATTTCTTAAAAAATCCGAATAATCAGGACTGGTCTCCTGATAAATTACTTTACTATGCCCAATAATAAAGCCAATAACACTTCCTATGGTAGCTGGTACACCAACATTATGGCCAACCACTTCCATTAGTATAACAGCTGCTGAAATAGGTACATTAACGACACAAGCAAGACTCGCTGCCATACCTGCGGTTACCAATGCCGCTGCCAGTCCAACTTCTTGTTCCGGTAATATTGTTAAAAATATATTACCACTGATAGCTCCTATAAATAAAGAAGGAATGACAAGGCCAGCGCTTCCCCCTGATGAAACAGTGAAACTGGTAGCTAGTATTTTACCGAATAACAGAATGAGTAGAATTTGAATTGGATATTTCGTAACAATCATGTCTTGAATCATATTTGACCCAATTCCTGCGGCTTTTGGAGCTGCTAATAATACCATACCGGTTAATATTCCACCTAAGACCGGATGAAATTTTTTATATGGAATTTTGCCAAAAATCGATTGAGATTTACGAAATACTGAAATGAAAAACAGAGATGTTAAACTTGCCAGAATGGCAGATAGTATAAACAAGGCAATATGATAGCCCGACGACTGAAAATTAGGAATAATAAATAATGGGCGACCATGGGATAACATACTAAAGCTTACATACCCCATCACAGAAGATAGCATAGCAGGAAATAAATCTGCATAGTGTAAAGACGATAAATATAAAATCTCCACAACAAGAATCCCACCACCAATGGGGGATCGAAAGATAGCACCAATCGCTCCTGCTGCTCCGCAGATAATTAATCTTCTATAATCCTCTTCTGATAATTTTCCCTTAAATAACGGTATTTTAGAGATACCACTGGCAAAACTTCCACCAATGACTAACATTGGTCCGGTGACACCCCCACTTCCATGAAACCCTAGGGTAATAGCCGTAGCAAGCAGTTTACTAAAGCAAGTCTTAAAGCTTAATAAGTCGGGTGTTTTATTAACAGCTTTAATATAATGATTGGTTCCATAATAAGAAGCCAGTTTATCCCATATATAAATAACAGATACTAAAATACCCCCAATAGCAGGAGCAAGCCATAGTGGTATGTTACCGCTAATCTCATTTATAAATATAATTAATGTTTGAAGCCCTACTGCAGCCACCCCACCACCAAATCCTACCAAAGTAGCTATCAATAACCAATTGCTAATATAAAATCTCATATACCGGATTTCATTTTTCATAGGTACACTCCTTAGCTTCTTATCATTTGTTGCAAACTAAATATACATTATAACAACCCATTTTTTATTAATAAGCAGACCAAAATAATGTATTAATAAATCCGTAACATACGCAACTCAACTTATTGTTCGTTTATAGTAATATATTATCTAATTATTCAAAAATTAGCAATTGTTTTTACTATATTGTATCCTTTTAGTACCTTATTTTGTATTATTCAAAGTCTCTATTACAAAATTTATACTTTTCTGTAATGCATCTATTGCCTGCTCATTATCTGTTATATTGTTTCTTTTCTTATTATCAAAATCGAACTCTAATGTAATAAACCCCTCATAATTTTCATTTTTCAATGCTGAAATAAATTCTTGTAACGGTAAATCACCATCACCTAAAACTTTATGTTCAATCCCATTAGCAAAATCGCTTAAATGGATATTTTTTATTACATTCCTAAATTTCTTAAATGTTTTTATGATCGAATAACCACTAAAAGCACAATGTGTTGTGTCAAATGTTATATTAATGTTGTTTTCATTTACAAACTCAAACAATTCATCTATTCGACCCAAAAAACTTCCATTCACTAAATATGGTAAGTTCTCCGTTGTAACGTAAACATCATCATTATTCTTAAAATGTATCATATTTTGTTTATGTAATTCTTCTAATCCCTCCTCTGTATAATCAAAATACTCTCCCATAACCATATGAGAAACTATTACTTTTGCCCCAAATACCTTTGCAATTTCAATGCTTTTGTTAATCCAATAGTTCTCGCTCTCTTTTCTTGAAAACGCTATAAATTCTAAGGGCATATGTATACTTAGGATGTTTAAATTTCTTTTTGAAACTTCAATTTTTAGTTCATTTATATCCACATCTATAAAAGCTTGATTTAAGAATAATTCTATATTTTTGCATGTGGTTTTTGCGATAATATCCAATATTTCCTTGTATTCCTTTTTATAGTATAGACCTGTTGATATTGAAATCTCCATTTTTAAATCTCCTCCGCTTTATCTTAAAACTTCACAAGCAACGATCTCTGTTTGTATTATTTTAAATCCTATTGATTTCGCAAGTTCGATCGATGCTGTATTTTGACTGTCTACCAAATATAACGGTTCAATCCCTTCTGATTTACACATTGTTATAACCTTTAGCAAAAGCTCTCTGGCATAACCCCTTCGTCTATAAAGCTCATCTGTCCATACAACAATATTACCGTAATTAAAATCAATGTTTGATACTTTGCAATAGCATAAAATTTTATCATTATCTTTAATGATAAATTTTTTATAATCATTAAGATATTCACACGTTATCTTTCTATCCAAACTATCTGTCCCCTCAATAATTGTTTTTGGGTTGTCCGTTATCATACGATACATTTTGCTAATACGTAACCCGGTATTATATAATAATTGCTTCGTAAGAATATCATCAATCGATTTATCTTTAATTCTATGGCAAATATCATAAATCATACTATCTGATATCTTCGGTGATATCGAAAGGACACGATTGCCTTCGAAATCCGTTATGATCATTCTATAAATATACCTCTTGTTAAGAGGAACATTTCTCATGTCAGATATATATACCATAGAATCATCTATCAACACTCCTTTATCAATACCTAAATACTTTGCATAATAGTCTCTAAACATATTCCCTCCATAATATAGGTAAATGAATGACTTAAAAGTCATGTTACATTAAGTTTCTAAATGTATTTATTATGATTTACAGTAATAAACAGGCATTTATAACAATGATTTGATAATGAAGCATAGAACAACATCCTTTATAATTGATAATGTAAATGCCACTGAGAAATACACTTTACATATTTCTCTAGCCTGTATATGCATTCGCATGACTTACATATGCATTTGCATGCCACGACAAGCGAATTTGTTGTCATATCATACTTTAGTAAGACGATTTGACATCCCTATCACTTGTCAAAAACTAAAGAAGGTATGAATAACCTTCTATTTTTTTGCAACTCGAACACTAGTCTAACATCAAGAGGAGGTAATTCCTATATGAAAAAGATGCGATTATTCTTATCAATCCTACTAATCATTAGTATCGCAACTTTCTCTAACACTCATCTTACAAACGATAAAGCGCAAGCCGCAATCTATATTAATGATACAACCTTTACTTTAGAGGTTGGTCATTATAGGACCTTAAGAATCCATGGAACAAGCAGCAGAGCCCGTTGGCATACCAGTAACAGTAACGTAGCTGATATTACAAGAGAGGGCAGAGTTATAGCAAAATCACCGGGTAAAGCCACGGTAACTGCCTATGTAGCCGGAACAAGAATTAGAAACTATGTAACCGTAATTAAACTTAGTGATACTGAATTAACTATGAAGTCCGGTACAACACATCCCCTCTCAATCATTGGTACAGATAGTGATATTACATGGAAATCCAGTGATGAATCTGTAGTTACTGTTTCCGATACCGGTGAAATTACTGCGAAAGAACCCGGTGCTGCTACGATCATAGCAACCGTTGATGGTAAAGACCTGGACAGTAAGGTAAATGTATTTGATATCAGTCAGGATTCTGTAGTATTGGAAGATGACGGCATATTGGGTATCGGACATATTAAAACTTTAAAAGTAAAGGGTGCTACAAGCAAGGTTACCTGGTCATCCAGCGATGAGTCAGTCGCAGTAGTAACTCATAATGGCAGGGTATATGCCAAAGATGACGGTACTACTACAATAACAGCTTCCATAAATGGTTTTAAATTAACCAGTGAGGTTAGAGTACTGTCAATGAGTCCAAAATGGGTATCGTTCTTTAAAGGTGATACGAAAAAATTACAAGTATATGGTACAGACAGTAAAGTAGTTTGGTCCTCTAACAACGAAAAAGTTGCAACAGTTTCCAGCGATGGTACTGTAACAGGGAAATCTCCCGGAACAGCAACTATTTACGGATTTGTTGACGGAAGAAAAGTAAGAGCTAAAGTTTGGGTTTTGAAATAACAAATAACCCCTGGTTTTAACTGTATCGGACCATAATAGTCGAACACAAAAACTGAATGCTCTCTAATGTCATACGTAAAATATAGACTTTAAATGATATGCTCCTCTTATGTTGGACAGTAAATCTACTGTCCTCATAAAGAGGAGCTATCTTTAATTTACATTTAAATAAGACGAAAGGTAATCTAATAGATTATAATCTATTAGATTTAATTAAATATCCCTGTGTTTGTTTTCCGGTTGCTTTATCCAATGTCTGATTCCTTTTCCTGCGAAAGGTTCCTTGTCAAATCGAGGTATTACATGCAGATGTGCATGAAATACTTCTTGCCCTCCAACCTTGCCAACATTCCATCCAATATTATAACCTTGTGGATTGTACTTCTCATCCAGATATAGCTTTACTCTTTGTAGTAGTTCATAGGTTGCATTCCACTCTTCTATCGTTAAATCAAACACTGTTTCTCTATGTTTTCTTGGAACAATGATACCTGAACCAATAAGAACTTCCTGAGGTTGTTGCAAGAATATACAATGTTCATTGCTTAATACTATGTTTTGGTTTTTATCCATTTCAGGATTACAAAAAATACATTTTTTCATAGAATATCATAATACCCTCTCTTTACTATATATATTGCTTCTAGCTCTTGAATAAAAACCCCAGTTCCTGAAATGTAGATATTCATAGTAATACTTTCATCATCAAAGATCCGTTTATTCCTTTTTTGTATAAATCCGGAATAACACCTACTTCCTTATAACCAACTTTTTGATACAAAAGCTTTGCCTTTGGATTAAAATCATCTACAACAAGAAAAATCTTTGAGCTTTCGGCAACCAATTTCTCAATATAGTCTAATATTTCTCTTCCTATGCCAAGACTTCTGTACTCTTCCTTAACTGCGATTATATGTATGTACGGGAAACTGTGAAATACACCATTACGAATTAACCATACAAAGCCTAAGCATAAACCTTCTGGATTTAACGCAACTAAGATTTCTTGTTTTGATATTCCTTCATTTATAGCATTTATAGCCTTATTCTCTTGCGGAAAATAAACTCTTCCTAAATCCGAATTCTGCAAGGCAACTTTACAATCATCAAGATGTTTCTTTTCTGCTTTTATAATATTCAAATTCATTTTTTACTATCTCCTGTTAAATCTGTTAAAACATACACCCATAATAATACGGTAGGTATATTCTGTCAATTTATATTTCTCTTTATTGGTAATTACCAAAATTTGTTCATTAAAAAAGGGTATAGCATTACTATACCCTTAAACATATTCAGAGTGAATATAATTGAATTTCACCGTTTTGCAATTCTACATACTTTCTTTCTAATCTAGGTTATATACTCCGTCAAGTGGAAGGTTTGAATTATCTAAAACCTCTAGAGCATCGTTTACATCATCCGTGTGAATCCGTACACAAACCCCGCAATTCGAGCTGATGTGACGCGGTATTGGTATCATCTTAGTATCAATTCCTTCCTTACGTAATATTTTTTCGGCACGAACTGCATAACTGGAAGAATAGACTAATAAAATCGTATATTGATGTTCACTCATGTTATCTCCTGTGATAATCCGGCAACAGCTTCAATTGCCCTTTTTATATCATCATTTGTATTAAAATAGCTAATACCAAAACGTACCGTCCCATTAGGAAATGTTCCGATTGTTTTGTGTGCCATGGGTGCACAGTGTAAACCGATGCGGCATAGAATATCATATTCCTCATCCAGTCGTAAACCCACCTCAGACGATGCCATACCTTTTATATTGAAAGAAACGGTTGAAGTCTGCTTTCTAGCATCATGGGTTCCGTAGACAATGCATTTTGGTATCTGCAATAATCCATTGATTAACTGCTGTGTTAGCATCATATCATGATGTCGGATGTTATCAAGCCCTTCCTTTTGTATCCATTCAATTCCGGCGATCAATCCTGCTAATCCTACACCGTTAAGGGTTCCTGATTCCATTGCATCCGGTAAAAAAAACGGCTGTTCTTCATGTTCCGAATAGCTTCCTGTTCCACCCTGTATTAGGGGCTTCATCTGTTTTTCATCTACCCGTTCGCCAATAATCAAGCCTCCTGTCCCCGTTGGCCCACATAAGGACTTATGTCCTGTAAACCCTAAGAGATCGATATTATCTCTTTGCATATCGATAGGATAACTTCCGGCACTTTGTGCAGTATCAACCAGCATTAATATATCATGTTTACGACAAATTGCACCTATATCACGGATTGGTATGAGCGTACCTACAACATTGGATGCATGAGTGATTGCTATTAGTTTTGTATTAGAGCGAATCTGTGCCTCCACATCAGAGGGTGATAGTCTTCCCTCAACATCACATTTTACTATAGATAACTCCACTCCATATTTTTGTAACTCCCTAAGAGGCCTGATCATGGAATTATGCTCCATACTGCTGGTAATAACATGATCACCCGGATTTAGTATTCCCTTCAGACCCAGGTTAAGCGACTCTGTAATATTATATCCGAAGACGATGCGAAGCGGATCCGGAGCATGGAATATCTCTGCAACCGCCTCCCGGGCCAGGTAAACGAGCTGGCCTGCCTTCACAGCAAGCCTGTGTCCCGCCCTTCCCGGATTAGCACCAATATGATCCATAAAATCCGTCATTGCCTCGGCAACAGATGGCGGCTTTGGCCAAGATGTTGCCGCATTATCTAAATAAATCATCAACTTTCTCCTTTTCCTATACGCAGGGTAAACCCGATTGCCAAACAAAAGGCCAATCCCGATGCAACCGTTATGTTTCCTAAAAAGCTTAAATCTCCTACAGCTCCACATGCCGGCCTTCCCAACAAACCAAAATTATAGGTAACTGCCGCCCCACATAACATTCCTATTACAAAGAACGCCGCATCGGTATCCCCTTCGCCTGATAAGAACAATTGCCTTCCGGCACATCCTCCTCCCATAGTAAATGCCAAACCTGCAAGAACCATGCCTAACAGACTCCAGATATATTCCACAACTCCAGCCGGTTCAATCGGATTATTAAAAAATACATGGAATTGTCCCAGTAGCAGATTAACTAGGAAGGCAGTAATTAACATAGCGATTAGACCAAATAAATATTGTGCGTTTTTTATGAGGAATATATCTCTGAAACCTCCTATGGTGCAAAATCTTGAACGCTGTGCTAAAAACCCTATCACCAATCCTGCTATAAGCGAAATCAATACAGGTGCATTCAGAGAAGAGGGTTCATGCCAGCTTCTAAAAGGAGCACTCAGATTATTTACCCGAATATTAAAAACCAACAATATGAAAAGAAGCACCATAATGCATGGTAATATAAAAGCTGCTGCCGTTTTTGTCTTAGTAGAACGACCAAGATAAAAACCGCCTCTTATAAAAAGCACTCCTATGAATACACCTCCAATTATTCCGGCCAGAGCCAGCATAGCATTCAGATTCCCTTCTGCAAGACGAAGAATTGTACCGAAAGGACACCCTGTAAATGATAAAACCCCAATCATGGCAAAAAACCCAAGAAAAAACCGTATCATAGGAGCCGAACCACCTCTTGCCTTAAACTCTCTGAATATAATGGCTGAGAGGGTTGATCCCAGTACAAGTCCGATAATCTCAGGACGTATATATTGTCCTCCGGGAGCCTGATGAAAGCCAAGCGCTCCCACCAGGTCCCTTTCCATACATGCAATACATAATCCTGTATCAGGGTTTCCCAACTTATGTAACACCGGTGCCAGAAAGCCAATCACGCATCCCACAAATATCATAAAACCACGGGAACCGAAATAATCAACTATTTTATTATTACGATTTACTTTATTATTTTGATTCATTACTAGTCCTCATCATAGCGATGTACAGTAACTGTCTTAAATTGAAGGCTTGTTACATATCGTCCATCTGGTGAGAGATAGATACTTCCTTCTCCTTCACACACAAGCTCATCGGTCCATGTTTTACCTCCATCCTCCGTTCGAAAGGCAACGATGACAGGAATTTTATCACCGGTTAATGAAACCACCACTAAAGCGTTGTCTTTATCGAAGAAACGGATAGCTGTTGCGGCACTTTCATACTTAGCAATTTTGTATCCATCGTACCTTTCTTTTAGAGGAAGTTCTGAACGATTACTCCATGTATTACCCTGATCATTCGTAGACATTAACACTCCATCCTCTGATAGTACACAGCCCGTCATACTACTACCATCCTCATATACAGCAACTCCAACGATATTCCCTATATCATCCGGAAGGCTGATTTCATTAAAGCTAAGGCCGCCATCTAGAGTTTCGCTTACTTTATTAAGTTGACAAATCCACCCCCGCATATCATCCAGAAAGCTTAATGGGCATTTACCGGGTGACGTTGTATAATCAGCAGTATCACCTAGGGTTTTTCCTCCATCGGTACTTAACCTTAAACCTCCGGGCGTTGTAAAGCTTACACCCTTCATTCTTCCACATACCCATACTGTATTAGAATCAACTATTTCTACTCCATAGATACAACCGCCGCTCTCCTCATTCTTAGTCCATGTCTTTCCTCCGTCAGTTGTATAATGAAGCTTACCAGTGGAACTAAAACCACCTGTAACACCAATATTTTCATCCAGGAAAGCTGCCATTCTTACTGTCTGTGTTACTTCTGTCTCCAGTATCATGTTCCAGGTTCCCTGTGGTTTTGTAGTAGCAGCTATATCTGTATCAGAATTATCCTCTGTTTCATCGACTTCTTGTACTGTATCTGTATGTACAGAAGTATCATCACCTTCTATTTTGTTATCTGCTTCTTCGAGTGACTTACCCTCTGATTTCACTTCATTGGTATCTGTTTGTGTATTCTGATTATCCTTACTGGAATTGTACATAGAAATTCCCAGATAACCTGCAATCACCAGACATAGCACTATTACTATCGATATAATAATCTTTGAATTTTTCACTTACTTTACCTCCTAAACACTTAATTTAGTTTCCTCACATAATGATTGTATGAACAAAAAAATCCATTGTAATCATACTAAAGTATGAATCAATGGATTCTTAATATCGTATATTTCAAACATTTTTATTTTATTAATTCAAGATCCCTTGCCATGGCTATTGCCTGCGTACGGTTTTTTACCCCAAACTTTTCAAAAATATGATAAACATGTGTTTTAACGGTAGAGATGGATATAACCAGCTTTTTAGAAATCTCATGATTGGTATATCCACTTGCAACTAATTTTAATACTTCTAATTCACGCTTACTTAACGGTTCTTGTAAAACCCCTTTAAGACTTTGATTAATCAATTTTTCATAATCTATCTGTAATAAACAACTAAAGTTTTCCATCAACTGCTGAACGAATTGCGGTACTACTTTATGCTTAAGTGCGTTTCTAAGCCATTGAACCATCTGCTGCCCTTCCTTAATAAATACTCCGTGGCAACCGGTTTTTTCACCTATTACCAAAGCAGTTTTTAGACATTGTAAGGCCTTATCGTTATTACCCTGCACATAGAACAGTCTTGTTTTTAGAAGCAGAATTTCAATTTCCCATTGAACCCAACCGGCGTCTGATGCATAAATCTGCTGCCGATCCAGATAGGATAAAAGAATACTCCAATCATATTCAGGCCTAATGAGCTTTAGCCTGTATTTATCAATCATCACCCTAATTGCAGTATCATGGATCATATTGGGTCGAAAAGATTTTCTATTGTCTTTAAAAATTAATCTTTGCTCTTTTAGCCATTGTTCTGCCTCATTTATAAGAGTCATATTATAATCTGCAGATAGGAGACAAATGCGGGTCTTATGGGCAGTCACCTCATCACTCTCCTGTGTTTTGATACAGATAGCCTCATTCAGAACTCTAAAGGCCTGTTTCGTTTTCCCAAGTGCCTGATATATATAAGCTAAATGTATCAACCCCAATTGTTGTTGCATTTTAGCACTGGTTAAATTCAATAATTCAATACCTTTTTTTATTGCCTCTATAGCTTCTTCTAAATCACCCATCTCCATTCGTATTTTACCCCATGTTATATATATGGTTCCGGAATAAGGTACGATACGTCCACCGGATAGTTCGGTGAGATATGTGATTCCCTCAATACAAATATCTGAGGCTTTCAAAAGACTTCCTTTGTTGTACATAATATCTGCCAAGCTTTCAATTGCAGCAGAAATATTGAACAAATCACCGCTTTCTTTTCCAATCTGACGAACACTTTCAAAGGTTCTAATTGCTGCTTGTGTATCTCCTGCCAGATAGTAAGCCCTTCCGAGTCCATAGGTTATGGCACATCGAAACATAAGTTCATTCTCTGGAAGCTTCTCAAGTGCCGATAGCGCCATTTTGATAACATCATTTGGATCAGACTCTAGGAATAAGGCATAGTAAATCCTTAACTTTCTTATATAGTGAATTAGTAGGTCTTTCTCTCTTTGTTTATAACCGTTTATTCCTATTTTATCAGCCTTTGCTTCCGCAGATTGAAGCCAGAACTCAATAAGCTTCCTTGTCTCCGGCAGGCTTATGGTTTCTTTATTTGTTAATAATAGACAATTGGCATAAGCCGCCGAGAGAATAGGACTTGACTTTAGATAACTCATTGGTAATGCCTTAAGCCAGCCATAAACAAGTTGGGTTTCACTGCGATAATAAGTGCTCCATATATTTCGTTCAATTAATTTGGACGCATATTCATAATCTTCGGAAACAAAAGCATAATGGATTGCCTCTTGGAAGAATCCGTTCTTTTCATTCCAGTCCATCGCTTTTTTATAAAGTGTATGTATCTCTTCTTGTGACATTTGCATTTTGAGAAAACGCCTTAAAAACTCAGTAAATAGGTTATGATAACGATACCACTCGCGCCGGTTATCCACAGAAAATAAAAACAAATTGGAGCTTTCTAATTGCTCAAGGATTGTCTGACTGCTTTTTATCCCTACAACTTCATTACATAAAGAAGCACTTAATCTATCTAAAATTGACGTCTTCAAATAAAATTCCTGTATGTTAGGTGCTTGCCTTTTTAAAACTATTTCAGCCATATAATCAAATACATATCTGTCATCCCCTATGAAGTCCATTATAAAATCATGCCTCTCAGATGATGTTAATGCTTCCAAGGAAAGTGCCGCCATCTGTAAGCCCGCAACCCAGCCTTCTGTATGTTCCTCCAACCTTTTCACATCCTCCTTCTCCAGATGGATGTTTAGGTAAGTATTCATTAAGCAGCATGTCTCACCTTTTGTAAACCGTAGATCTTCATATAATATATCTGTGATACTTAGATTAGCCCTCAATCTTGATAAGGATAGCGGTGCTTTCTCTCTTGATATAATAACAAGATGTAGATGAAACGGCATATGCGAAAGAAAATAATTCATAGACGTATGAATATCCTTATTGTTGATTACATGATAATCATCCACAACAAGAATCATGGGGCGTTCTACTTCTGATAGGTCCCGAATTATTGCATTTATAACTGTTTCCGGTGAAAGATTCTCAAAGGACTGTAAAGCAGGTTGTATATTTAAACCAATCCGGCTGTCTATTGTTTGAAGTGATACAATTATATATTCCCAGAATCGATATAAATGATTATCACCACAATCTAATGAAACCCATCCAGTTGGTATATTCATTTCTTTGATCCATTGACTGATTAAAGTTGTTTTTCCCGAACCTGCAAATGCTGTTACCAATGTGAGCCTGTTGCCTCTTCCTAAACCCTTATGAAGCTTATCCAATATGCAATTACGTTTTACTATTCCCTCCCGCAAAGGAGGTATTAATGTTTTGGTAGGGATTAAATGATTCATGATGTAAGCTCCTTAAAATCTCATTACACACAATATATGCCTCGTTGTTTCTAGGATACTATTTAAACTTTTCGCACTTAGTGCAATTATCCTTATGTAGTATCATTATTGGTTATTAGTTTAATATATTGATTCATTTATAGCTTTCAATGCCTCATCATAAGAGGATACTTTTTTAACTGTAAAGTACTTCATGAACTCCTTCGTCCACATGTCTATCTCCCCTTCGATTTCATTTACTTCATTCATAATGAAAATAACATACTTACAATCTGTCTTAGACATCTCAGGAAGCAATTTAGTAAATGCCCAATCTACGTCTTCTTTTTCATCTTCGAATCCGTTTCTTGCATCAATAATAAAATTACTCATGGCATGATTCTTAAGTAAATCTAATGCGAATGATGTTGGTTTTCTATAGTCTTCATAACAGCAAAACTGTTTCCAGGTAATTAATACCACATTATTTTTCTCAATATATTTGACATTACTATAAACTGAATCAAATTCATTATTTAACATTTTTCATTTCACCTTTCCGATTTAATATAAATAACAACTATCGTACGATTAATTATAAAAGGATGACATATCGTATCCTCCTTACTCATTATTTCAGTATATGCGTAAAGATCAAATCAACTGTTTCATTTAAGCTTAATTCTTTATGAAGGGTTATTTCAGGAATAAAATCCAAATAATCGTTTTCAATCCACCATTCTCTCATTTCCTTTTCAGCAAATTCATTCGCATTTGGCTTTTGTTGGTGTCGGCTTAAAGTTTCTTCAAATGGTACATTAAAATAATATGCATGAATTCGTTCACCAAATTCTTTCTGTATATATTCAAATAGAGTTTGATACCATATTGAATTAAAAATACCTTCCAAAATTATAATTTCACAACTTTTACTTCCGTATTTCAACAGCTCTAATAACAGCTGAATTGCCTCCGTATCAGGACCATCTTTCACATATAGCATTTCTCTTCTAACTATATCCTGTGATATAAGCATAGTACCATGTCCGAATTTTTTTTGTAATTCTTTTGCAGTTGTTGTTTTACCGCTACCGGAATTTCCCCGAAGTATGATAAGCTTTGCCTCTTTATCCATATATCCCCAATCTATAAACCTCCATCATCCGGCCATTTATCTTTCACTTTATCTTCACCTTTGAAATATTCAACCCTGCTATTCGTCTCATAAATCTCTTTATAGGGAAGAATATTCACCTTTCCGGAATCAGGATATTCACAAACATCTATACCCGCCTCTGTTCGTATATCTAAGTATTCACATATTTCTAGTGTATGATTATATAGCTGATGAGCACCTGTCGGTCCAATCTCAAAGAATACAATATCGCCGGCAACTAGTTCTTCAAAACTATCATTTGTACGTAACATTCCTTTGCCTTTTAATATCACAAATATTTCTTCTGCATTCCTATGGAAATGATATGGATACGAATATTTACCGGGATCAAGTCGCTTAATATCGAAATGTAAATGCTTTGATTGAACTAACTCAGATAATCTCGGACTTGAGTGCCATACAAACTCCGGAATCGTTGATTTATTAATCTCAAATGTAATACTATCTTTCTTAAAAATATGCGCCATATCTTACTCCTCCATATTCTATTTACTTCCTTCTTAAGGTGACTCCCTAATGTGAACTCTTATATTCCGTATTACATTCCTGACATATTACCTGATATTCATATCTCTCTAATCTATTCTCAACTATTGAAAATAATGGAGATTTGTCGCTAGGACAACACAATCTATTTTTAATTTTAATCAAGTTATCCCCATTTATTTTAGTTTCTAAATTGTTTTTATTCCACAATTTAAAACATCCTTCATTTCCACATTTGCATTTATACTTAAGATTGAAGTAACTATATGTTGTATAGCAAAGATACCCTACTGTTTGGTTGCATCCATCGCAATACATCCAACTTCCATATTTTTTTAATAAATGTCCATTTTCTATTTCTTTTATAATTTCTTTTTTCATTTTTCACCTCACTTAAACCCAATGTATGCATTCTAGCAAATCTCAGAACGACTAATTAGAGTAACAAATTAATAAGAGATTTTGTTCTCTCTTCATCAATTATATAACCTACATGATTATTCTGTTTTAGCATACACATTCCTTTTATGTCATCCTTGCTTAACCACAATAGAACATCCACTTCCTTTTTATTCTTGTATGTTAACGTTATTTGATACATAGGCATTGCTACATCAAGGACTCCAGGCATTTGATCTGCGCTATTAATAGAATTTACAATTGTTTGAATGGATCTATTATCTTCAACTACTTTTATTAAGGTACCATCCTTTTGATGAAAATCAGGAGTTTCATAAACACTTATCCGATCGATGAAAATCGAAAACACTAACGTATCGTTCCATTTGTTCCAAATAATCAAGAAGCATACAATAAAAAAAGTACTTACACTTACTATAGCGATCTTTGAAAAACGCTTTTTCATATGATATCCTCCAAAACTAATAGCTCATACGTGACAATATTTATCATTCCAAAGCTGAACTTCAATATATTTATACTCCTCTATAATACTATTAAGTAACCGGTCAACATCACCATTAAATTGATTAATTAACTCATATAGAGTTTCTTTTAGAAACGGATTTTTTCTTTCTGGTTGATCAAACTTTGCCATACTATCCCCGAATGTAAAACTGATATGTTTTGAACTTATGTCTGCAAGCGGAATTTTAGTTACTTCCCCTTTCCCAAACCAATGATCTAAAAAGTCGCTACCATGAAGTACAAAATATAATGGATGCTTTGTTTCAGGCTCACCACCAAGATTTATAAACCAATTGTATAGCCATTCCTCAGTTTTAATTCTTCTCGGATAATAATTCTCAAAATCTGCGAATCGGCCAAACGCTGTACCACTATGACTGTCTGCTAATTCTTTCGCTTTTGCAAAAGCCTCTGCTTTTGATAGTCTTGTTATACTATATAATGGAGAACAATTTGGATTACAATAATTTACTATATATATCTCATGCATATTATGTACACCGTCCTATTATATAATATCGATTGAAGTTTTGTATTTCTGAAGCCAATTGCCTTATGGTTGGTACACCAAAACTTAATTCATTAATAAGTAATCCGCTAGAGCCTTTTGATAGTATTAAAAATCTTCCACCAATAATTGTTAAATATATAACCAATCATAATATCCCCGGTATATTATGTCAAATTATAACAGATAAAATTATAATAAATACGTTAACACTTACATATGCCTTAAATTATGTTAATAATATAAGTTAATGGAAAACAAAAACTCAAAACAATCTTGTCTTGAATTTTAGATATGACTATTCAATTCTTATTTTTGACTATCCATGTTACTATAATTCAAGACTTGTTCCTGTTTTTACCTCAAATAAATTCTGCATCTTAGTACCTAGATATTTAGAAGGTTTTTCACCGGTGCAATGGCAGGTATAGTACTTATTGATATTTCTTTTATTAAGATCATCGGCAAGTTCATCTAAGAAGTTTATGCTACTGGTTTTCTTATCGGTCAAACCCATTAAATGAAAACCACCAATAACAGTATCTAAATCACTCTTTATAATTTCCTTCGATTGCTCAATAATGTTGATAATTCCTTTATGAGCACATCCGCAGAATAACGTGTACTTATCATTTTCATTCACCAACAGATTTATCTCATGCTGAAAATCATCTTTCTTAATAAGACCTTTACCATATTCTTTTAGCAGATTTTTATTACCCGGGGGAATTAGTTTTTCACCTGTTATGTTCCCGAATAACGTCAATTCATCATCTATTTTCAGAATTCCATCAACAAATACAAGTCGCTCATTATTGATTAATTCTTTCTTTAATCCAATATTGTATTTTATAAACCCAAACAGTTTTATCAGATGATGATCAAAGGAGTCTTTCCCGAGGTAAACATTAGCTTTATGATTTAAGTTTAAGAATGCTTCCAGTCCGCCACCATGATCAAAATGTCCATGGGAAATAATTGCTATATCTATATCTTCTAAATTTACACCCAATTTATTGGCATTATGTAAAAACGTAGTATCCGGACCGGTGTCAAATAAGATCTTATGCTTAGATGTTTCTATATATAAGGATAGGCCATGTTTGTTTTTATAGGCTTTTGAGATTGTTGAATTCTCTAGTAATGTGATAACCTTCATAGTTGAATTCCTTCCTAATTTATTATTCACTATTTAATGATTTACTTATCTAAATAAATAACAAGAATTTATATTCTGAGAATGCTCTCCCTGCTATTTTATCCTTATTCATAAATATATTGTGTACCTATGTTTCTTATACTTGTAAAACCAGCCAAACGAAAGACGTCCTCATCTCCGATGCAGTATACATAATTACCGTTAATGGCTAAAATATAGTATTGCGGATAAATACTCTCGAAATAGTCGAATACCGTTTGTAAATCTTCCTCTGTTAGACCATAACATATATCAATAAATGAAGATCCCTTTTCAGCATAAATTCTGCTCGTTAGTATTTTACTCCCGCTGACATCCGTATAAGATGTGATTGAATAACTCGCTTCCTTCAAATTTCTTGTCAGTTCTTCTTCATTTGGAACAATATCATCAGCGGTTAGAGCTTCAATCTTGGTCTCACCATCTTCAAAAGATATGTTTGTCTCTATGTTTGTTACACCAAAATTCTTGCTTAAACTTTTTTCGTCATTGTTACATCCCCAAAAGGAAAATGAAACAATAATCATAAGTATTACAATAATCTTTCTCAACACTTAATCCTCCCTATTGATCAATACCTCTTTATTTATTTTCCATAATAGTTCTATACCAATATTTAAATTGTTAAAAAATGTACATTCATAATAATATAGTTAGTATATTCTGTCAAATAATAATCTAATAATAACAATAACTAGTCACATAAAAAATCATAGAAAAAGCCGAAAAGCTGATATATCATCGTTTCTTTTCGACTTAATTTTTGTGTGAGGACTTATGAATTTCAATTCAGTTTATTCTTTTCTTCATCAAATGAGTACTCTTCATCCCTTTATTTTTATCAGATTTTCATACTTTTAAGTCTATCACTATAGGAATCTTTTCTTAATCTCCTCATATTTTTCTGCTGTCATTAAAGCATCCTGATGAATATCTTTAAAGGTTATGATATAGGTCCATCTTCCATAAGGCTCGATTTTCTTAATCTGTGATACATTAATCAGATAGGATTTATGGCTACGCATAAATTGCTCCGAGTTTAACTTGTTTTCTATATCACCTAAGCTGGCAGAAGTAGTGAAGGTATCTTTCTTTGTATAAATGACCGTGCTATTATTTTCTCTTTGAACAAGAACAATCTCCTGAATATCCACAAAACTCATACTTTCCTTCCCTTTTACAAGTAGCCTGTCAAGTCCACGTTCATATCTAACTATCTTATCCATATCTTCATTTTTCTTTGGATCTGAAAGTGCTTTTATACGGTCAAGTGTGTGGTTTACCCGTTCCACATGAAAAGGTTTTACAATATAATCAAAAGCATAAACTTCAAATGCATCAGGCATGTATTCAGAGTGTGCTGTTGCAAAGATAATCTTCGTCTTTGGCTCAAGATCTGCAATTATCTTAGCCAGTTCCAACCCACTAATATTACCCAGTTCAATATCGAGAAATACCACTTCTGCCCTTGTTTTATTAAACAAGGTAACAGCATCCGTAAGGTTGTCGCTTTCTCCTACAACCTCGAAGCCTTCATTGTTCTCTACTATCTTACGCAACAGCTTACGAATGCCGCTCTCGTCATCGATTAAAACCACTTTAATTGACATAATATCTTCTCTTCCTACGTCTGCATACTGGTTTTTCTAATATTTCTGACCAAACAATTGCTTCCTGCAATTTTTTTGGTTCAAAATCCCAGAATTCATCACTCTTTTTACGTGTCAAATTAATATCAATATCAACTGTAACCTCAGAAGATTTAACTGTTTTATTCTCTGTTTTGCTAGTTGAAGTATCATTTTTTGAGTTCTTGCCTTTATTTGGACTAAATTTCATATCCGGCTTTTCAGATGTTTTACTCATCGTCTTTCACCCCCGGCATTATTATTGTTTGTTCTTTTTATCCTCTATAATTGAAGTTTTACCTTTTTCAGATATCCTTTCTCTCATCAATGTATCAGCCTTGATGTTCTGCATATCAAAATAATCCATAACACCCAATTTGCCTTCCTTTAATGCGTAGGCCATTGCTTTTGGTATCTCTGCTTCTGCCTCTACTACATATGCACGCATTTCCTGTTCCCTCGCTACTGCCATAGCTCTTCGTTCTTCGGCTTTTGCCTGCGCTATGTTTTTATCAGCTTCGGCTTGAATACTTTGTAATTGTGCACCGATATTTCTTCCTACATCAATATCTGCAACATCAATTGAAAGGATTTCGAACGCTGTTCCGGAATCTAATCCCTTACTTAATACGGTTTTTGAAATATCATCCGGATTTTCTAAAACTGCTTTATGTTCTGCAGATCCAACTGTTGTGACAATACCTTCACCAATTCTTGCAAGTACTGTAGACTCACCTGCTCCTCCTACTAAGCGTTCAAGATTTGCTCTTACCGTTACTCTTGCTTTCACCAATAGTTCAATACCATCCTTCGCCACAGCAGATACCATAGGAGTTTCAATGACTCTTGGATTTACACTCATTTTCACTGCATCCAGTACATCTCTACCTGCCAGATCAATTGCTGCAGCCTTTTCAAATGGAAGCTCAATCCCTGCTCGTTCTGAAGCAATTAACGCATTAACCACACCATCAATATTACCTCCCGCAAGATAATGTGCTTCTAATTGATTTACGCTTAAATTAAGTCCCGCTTTTGTCGCTTTTATTAAGGGCAGTACAACTCTTGATGGTATAACACGCCGTAGGCGCATACCAATTAAGTTAAAAATGCTTACCCTTACATTCGCTGCTAAGGATGAGATCCATAATCCCACCGGTACAAAACTAAAAAATAAAACGATTAATAAACCGATAATACCTATTAAAACTATAAGCCCTATTGTTGATCCTGTCATATCCTTTACCCTCTTTCTAATATATTTTATGAATTTGTAAATTTACTTTATTGCTCTCGAACTTTTACAATTAACTTGGATCCCTGAACTTTATGGATTATAAGTTGGGTACCTTTCGTAATATATTTTCCTTCAGAAATTACATCGAGTTCAATTCCATCAAAATTTCCTGATCCTGATGGTCTCAAATCAGAGGTAGCAAATCCTTCTTTTCCAAGCAGATAATTCAAGTCGCTACTACTGATAAATCCCTTATCCTTCTTCTGATCTTCTTTTAATATGATGGGTGATTTTATTTTGCCCTTTGAAAGTAAACCCACTATAATTGCCAGCATTAGACCTAGAATAGCCAGCACGACAATTGTCATAACAGCCCCTTCTACGAATGTATCTGAGACCAAAAAGATTCCAATAATCAAGCAGATAATGCCCGATATTCCCGGAAATGAAAACCCGGGAACCACCATCTCTATACCTACCAATATAAAACCAGCTATTAGAAGTATAACAGCTATTATAAATGTTGCATCAAGTTGACCAAACATCAGATCCTCCTCCTTTCATGCGTATGTTTACCTTAACTCTACACCCACAGTAGAAATTATAAAATACATATTCCCTAAGATATACATTTATCAAATTCAAATGTCACATATTCAGTTTTAAATTACATTAAGTTACATCTCTACTTTATAAATCTTTTGGCAATATTATAAGAAAGCTTGTTTTAACTTGATCTGAATTTACTTCAATCGTTCCACCCGCTTCACGGATGATTTTAGAAACTATGTATAGTCCCATTCCATGACCTTGTTCCTTCTTCGTTGTAAATCCCTGTTTGAATATATTACTAAGCTGATCAGCAGGAATGATAGGCCCATTATTATAAATTAGGAATGTATAATTAACCTGATTTTCACCAATTTCTATGTATATATTCTTTTCCTCCTTATTTTCAGAAACAGCAGTCATACTATTGTCCATAATATTTGCAAGAACCTTGCATAAATTCCACGGTTCTATTGGTATGCTCTTTAAATCTGTACGTATTTCTAAAAATAGGTTAATATTTTTCTTCTCAGCTGCTTCAATTTTAGCCTGTAACAATGCATTAACAGCAGGTTGAGCAGTCTTCAACGCTTTACTTACCTTCATAAGGTCCTTGAATACGGGCTCTATATATTTTTTTGCCTCATCATATTCCTTAAGTTCCATTAATCCATAAATAATTTGAAAATGATTCAGATAATCGTGCCTTTGTGCTCTTAGTTTCGTATTAAGATCTTCTAGGTTCTGAATACTTTCTCTCATGCTGGCGTCCTTGAATTTACCGGCCATATATAAGCCGAGTACGGTGATTAAACTACTCATCAACATTAATCCAACTGAAAGATAAATATATATACTCATCTGATCTGCTGTCGTTATCCATATCAAGAGACCTATTATGAATTGCAATACATTGATAAATATAAGTGTTGTTACTATCTTTTTAAGATTCAACTTATCCCCACCCTGCGGTTTTATTTTCTTGCATGATACAATACAACCTTATAATGTTGTAAATCAAACTTGTACATTAAAGAATCTCATTTATACTCATACTTTACCTGATATTACGTACATGTTCGTGTTATTGCTTTGTATTATTAATTGATTATATGATACCATATACTGATTAAGACAAAATTATAATTGCATTAAAAAAGCTCAAAGCATATGCTTTAAGCTCAATCAGGAAACCACAGTCCACAAAAAAGGGTAATGATAGTATCCCTTACCTTTTGATTATTCTAATTCTAAATGATTTGTTATCAATTGCTCGCTGAACAGCCAATATTCCATCCAAGTGGTCATATTCATGTTGAATTAATTCCGCTAAATCGCCTTCCAATTCTAAAATACAATCGACCCACTCCTGATTTTTATATAATACTTTGCACTTCTTATGTCTCAATAGTTTTACCTCGAGACCAGGAAAACTCATACAATCATCCCATAGTTCAAACTTTTCATCATCAATAAACTCTATTTTGGGATTAATAAGGACAATAGAGTTTCTATCGAAGTTCATATAGATTATCCTAAGTAATTCATTAATTTGAGGAGCTGCAATTGCCCTCCCATAGCCATATCTTTTTCTAAAATCCATTAATGTATCATGTAAGTCCTCCGCTACACGATTGACATCTAATATTTCATCTTTACTAACCTCTTTGCTAGGTCTATATAAGGTTTCATTTCCTAACAACAAAATTTCTCTTACTGACATAAACAATCTCCTCTTTATCTCTGCACCCTTGCACTAGATGTATTTTTGAGATGTTGCCCCACCACCCTAAAAGCAAGTCTCTAACAGTCTTTTGTGTCATAATAGCACTTTAGAACATCGCTAATTTCTTTCGTAGTTCCCTCAATGCTATATTGCGAATTATCAATAATATACTTATCTATTGCTAATTGTCCAAGTATTTCTCTTTCTAATTCTTTCCTTGCCTTAAGTACTTCAAATGTTCCTTTTAATCCACTTAAATTATTTGCTTTTCCATATCCTTGAGTCGTAGAATAATTAATGAAAAATGAGAGCCACTCCTTAGGTCTTTCATCAATAACTTTCATAAAGCTAGCTTCTATATCTCTCTGATTTACATATATAATTATTGGGTTACACTCTTCCACTATTTCAGCTAACTTTTTAATATAATCAAAACTTTTCTCTTTAGAACTATTGCTTCTTATCATACTTGTTGTAATAGGATTTTGAATAAAACAACAATCAAATATATATGTAACATCTTCATTCTTAGCTACTTTAACAAATTCTTTCCATTTATCCGTTAGTAGTTTAATATGCAATTCTAAAGGCATTTCATAAATATCCCTTTTTGCAATTTCCTCAAAAAATTCTTCTGGAATTAGATCTTCAATACTATTTTTAGCCTTTACATAAGATATTAAATAGCAACTTTCTTTCGTTTCTACAAACTTCTCAATTCGCTTTATAAAACTACTATATTTATATAAAAGTTGTTCAAATTCTTCTTTATTAAAATAAGCTACTCCATCATAATCAGCTGGATGCTCTAAGTTGCCTTCCAAATATAATTTGGTTTCTATCCCCATTCTCTTTAATACTTTATCAGCTATCTTGGCTATAGTTGACTTACCGGATGCCGGTAACCCTTCCACTAAAATCAATCTCATAATTCCTCCAAACTTATCAATTGACTCCCTATTTTTTAGTACCACATCTATTCATCATATAAAAAGCTAGTAAAAATCTAAATGGCTTCTCAAAACCTGCTTCATATAATAACAGGGCAATACATTACTATTCTATTAATTAACGTATATCATAATACAGGGAACATATTCTGTCAATGAAATCGTTTCTCATCTCTCTATTGATTACTGTTGGTAATTTTACACATATGCTTAACTTATAATTAAAGCTATACCGACGAAATTGTTAATTGTCCTTTTCCTTTTAATATTTCAACATCAGTTCCAATGTCTTCAACCGTAATCTCTCAATATTTGTGATGTTAATCATCCTATGCTATCTGAGTTTTTCATTATGGTTATTATGAATTATTTATATAACAAAAAACTCAAAACATTTCTGTTTTGAGCTTCTACTTTTACATATATAATTGACTAAATCCTACACAAGAAAATGTTCATCCATTGAGTTCATACTCTCTTGACTTCGTCCTAAGAGTTGCCTCATTCAACTGTATAACCTTTTTAGGTCAAGCCCTCGACCTATTAGTAACAGTCAGCTACATGTGTTACCACACTTCCACCTCTGTCCTATCTACCTGATCGTCTTTCAGGGGTCTTACTAGCTTATGCTATGGGATATCTTATCTTGAGGGGGGCTTCACGCTTAGATGCCTTCAGCGTTTATCCCTTCCAAACTTGGCTACTCGGCCATGCCATTGGTATGACAACCGATGCACCAGTGGTTCGTCCAACCCGGTCCTCTCGTACTAAGGTCAGCTCCTCTCAAATATCCTGCGCCCACGCCGGATAGGGACCGAACTGTCTCACGACGTTCTGAACCCAGCTCGCGTACCGCTTTAA
>NZ_JAEAGR010000019.1 GCF_015999265.1 Mobilitalea sibirica | reverse complement strand
TAGTGCATAATTACATTCTAAAGGAAAAACCGCATAATGGCTCACTCTCCGGAAGAGTGGCTTAATTTCACCGGAACGGTGGCTCTCACTTACCGGAACAATAGCTCAAAGTGAGCCGGAATATTCAGGAAGTCATTCGTGATGAGATGCGGGGAGAAACCGGTGGTGATTATACTAATAATTGGAATGATATTCATCGTAGTTTCAATATGTCGGACAAGCTTCGTCTGGTGGTAATGGCTGTTCTCTTGCTATTGATGGCTTTCGTTATAAAATCTGATTTAGACTATATCAATACCTATAGGAATATAAGTGCTTATACACTGATCTCAAAGAATGCAATTGAGATTTATCATGATGCATCTTACAACAAAACCTATGTATTCGATACGAAGGGGAATATGCTTCATCAGATAGACACAAGTACCCGTCGAATAGAATATACACCGGATTATACCGCAGCAATCATCACGAATAATGATAATAGACGTTTTTATTATGTGAGTGACAAGGAATATTTTTTAGTAAATGAAAACGGTACGTATCCACACATATCGGATAATGGTAGATTTCTATACTATACGAACTTCGATGATGCAGGTAAGCTTGTACTCTATCAGTATGATGTGGATGACAAAAAGGAAATTAGGATCGACAGTGAACAATCTTACATGTTTCGGGATATCTGTGTATCACCGAATGGAAAGGCAGTGGCCTATAGTAAGGTAGCTAATACACCTTCTGAAAGCTATGAGACATTTCTATCCATCGAGGGTAATACTCCCCAAAAGCTGGGTAACGATATCTCGGTCTTCGGAGTAGCTGATGGTGGTAAATATTTATATTATAAGAACGAAGCAGGAAGCCTATTTGTTAGTGTACAAGGAGAAGTAACAGGACTTGCGGGTGGTATGGATTGGGCATTTTTTAACCTCGACTATTCTGAGATTTTATACACCAATTCTAAGGGGACATACTTCAGTGTGAATGGAAAACCTTCAAAACATATCACTGACAGTAAAATATTCGGTTTGGTAACACCGAGTAATTATCTGGACAATGATAATCATAATGGGTCTATGAAATATGAGATTACTTCTTTTCAAAAGAAAGCAGTTATCTGCAGTGATGGAGGAATGCGATTTATTACTGCTGATTTTAAGGTGAATGATTTATTACCTGATGATGATTATTATCATGCGATAACATCGAATTCCGGGGAAGATGTGATATACATGTCCCGTGAGGGGGTATTTAAATTAAGTAACTTGTCCGGAGTTGTTAAGAGAGAAGAGTTTATAAGTGATCTGAAGGATTATGTTGTTGCCCCTGACTTTTCATCTGTATACTATATTGATACGAATGGGGATCTATATTATCGTAATGCAAGTGGTAAGACGAAGTTAATTACCAAAAATGTAGCCAATCTATATCTTAACAGGTTGGGAGATACGGTTTTTTTTCTGGTTCGTAACATTGATCAAAGGAGCTCCTTATACTATAGCCGTAACGGTGGAACAGGATATCCTATAGATGAAGGTGATGAAGTTCGGAGTTTTGATATGTGGAATTATGGGATTATATTCACTACAGGCGAGTATGGGGAGAGAAAGGTTTATTATAATACCAGACGTTCAGACTTTTCATTGATTCTAACAAACTAATATAATGTAATAATAATGAATGCTTGGTTTTTATTTATAACTATCTATTATTTATAAGTAGGTAAAGAATAGCAATAGGATGCGTCTGGGTATGGATATTGTGAAAAGATATAATATCTGAAAGGAGTTTCGTTATGGAACGGGGACATTTAAATCATATAAAAGCATTACTTGATAAGGAGATTGCTACAGGGGCTATTCATGGGTCTGCGATTAGAATTATTCATGAGAATGCTGTCGTTTATGAAGAGCAGCTAGGTTATGCCGTAAAAGAGAATAACGTACCAATCGCTAAGAATACCATCTATAAGCTGTTTTCCATGACGAAACCAATAACGACAACAGCTGTTATGATATTGTATGAAAGAGGAGTATTAGATCTTCTCGAACCGGTGTCAAAATATCTGGAGGGATTTCGTAATCAAAAAGTATGGACGGAGGATGGCTTACTTGATGTAGCACGAGAGGTTACTCTTCAGGATTTACTCAATATGACCTCCGGTGTGGTTTATCCGGACGAAAGCTTTGAAGCAGGTAGAAGAATGGGAGCCTTGTTTTCGGAAGTGGATGACAGATGTAGGCTGGGTAAACCTGTGAATACCGTTGATTTTTGTAACAGGATCGGCAGGATGCCACTGGAATTTCAGCCCGGTGAAAGGTGGAGATATGGTGCTTCGGCAGATATCTTGGGAGCAGTCGTTGAGGTTGCTTCGGGAATGAAGCTTAGTGAGTTCTTCCAAAAAGAGATATTTACTCCTCTAGGTATGGTGGATACCGGGTTTTTTGTTCCCAAGGAGAAGCAGGGCCAATTTGCAGCTGTTTATAATTATAACGAAGAAACAAAACAATTAGAATTATTTCAAGATAGATTCTTAGGAATTGATGACTGTTTGGAGCCTCCTGCTTTCGAATCCGGCGGAGCGGGTCTGGTTTCTACCGTGGAGGATTATTCAAGATTTGCCCTCATGCTACTAAACGAGGGGTGTTATCAAGGGAAACGGATCCTTGGTCGTAAAACCGTTGCATTTATGTCTACTCCGCAGCTTACCAAAGAGCAATCGGTCAGTTACAATTGGGATACGCAGTATGGTTACAATTATGGTAATCTAATGCGAAGTTTCACCGCCCCCATAAAAGCATCCAGTAACGGTTCGATTGGTGAATATGGTTGGGATGGCTGGACAGGTAATTACTTCTTTATTGATCCTTCCGAGAAGCTAATTATGATTTATATGATACAAAGATGTGCAGGAGGCAATCCTAGCCTCATACGCAGGCTAAGACAGATTGTATATGGAGCACTTTGATTTGATATTACAGAGTGTCAATGAAGTAAGAAGTTGAAGGAGAAGGCTATGAAATGTGATTATTGTGGTACGCAAAATAATGATAATGCACTTTTTTGCATAAGTTGTGGTAAAAACTTGCTTCCTGCGATTGAATTGTCTCATGATAATGAGCAGTCAGAGGAAGAGCTAGGATTTTCGTTTCCGGATTCTGAATATATAAAACCGGAGGTTGTCACCAATTCATATTGTAATACCAATACAACCGAAGAAACAGACGAAGATAATACACAAGCAGATATACCACATAGAAAGAATAATAAAAGACTTATAATTAGTGTGGCTTCTGCATTGATATTGACATGTTTGATTTTTTATATTGTATACCGGGTGCAGGATAACTACAACTATAATAATCCCGAGAATGTGATTGAGTTTTACCCTAATTATAATACAAAGGAAACCCATATATTTAATAGGAAGGGTGAAGTAGTTCATAACCTAACCGAGGAAGTGTATCCGAGCTATAATTTAAACAAGACCTCTGCTATTTTAACAGGTAATAGCGAATATATTGCAGAGGGTTTAAGAAGCTACAATCTGTCCTATGTGGATATGAAAAGATATGTTCCCTTTGACAAAAAAGTTATCAATTTTGCTTTATCAGACAATGGTAAGTTTTTAGCCTATACGACTTATGAAGAGGATAAGGGCTTTCAATTATGGTTGTATGATACGGCTAAGAATAAGCAGAAGCTTCTCCTTACTTCAGATGATCATACATTTATTATGATAAACATCTCACCGGACGGAACCGATATTACTTATACGATGGTTAACTATCCTTGGGACCCGACAGAAGGTAATATAGAAATGGAGGCTTTTTTGGTGAAGAATGGGAGTAAACCAAAGTCTCTTGGTTTCGATAAACTAATATTAGCGTTATCGGATGATGCTCAGTATATTTACTATAGTGATTTAACTGAAGATATGGGACTGAAATCCTTATATCTTCTAAAAGGAGACGAAGTAATACTGATAGATGAAGATTTTACAGTGAGTGGACATATTAGCCTCAATCAGGATTACTCAGAGGTTATGTTTATGAGCCAGGGTATGACATATGTCAGCAGAGATGGAAATGATAAGCAACAGATATCAGATACCGTTGTAGTTGATTTTATAATTCCTACAAAAGCGGTTCGAAAGAACAATTTAAACTTTTTAACTATTTATGGATTTGAAACATTCAAAAATAAAATATTCATAGATGATTATGATAACTTAATGTTTATCCAGGAGGATTATCAGACAGAGAAAATCGGCATTGCCTCTAAAAGTCGAAATATCTGTATTTCTAAGGACGGTAACAACTTGGTGTACTTATCACCAAATAAATCTATTATCAAGGTGAGTGATTTACAAGGAAAACGCAGTAACAGTAAACTGATTGAACTTGCGGATACATTGATTGCATCGGATAATCTATCAGATATCTATTATCTTAACAATAAGAAACTATATTATATCAAGGAAGATAAGGAGACCGAATTTCTATTAGATCATGTATGGGATATACAATGGAATACTGACAAGACAGCGGCTTTCTTAATAACTGACAATGAAGATAAGAAAGGAAGACAGCTATACTATATAAAACAAGGTAATAAGATAAAGTCGGCGTTCGTTGATCAAGACATTAAAATATTATCATTCATGAGATTAAATTATGGTCTAGGTATAAGATTGGATAAAAATGATAAGAAAATGCTCTACTATAACCCTGGTGGTGTGAAACTAAAACGAGTTCTGGTAGAGTAAAGATAATAGGATGATTCTGGAAGGATAATAGGTTAGTTCTGGAACATTAAAAAATGGATTGAATTAGTCACATTGTTATGGTAATATGGTAAAGTGCCAGCGGGCATTTTCTTTGTCCGGCATAAAGTAAGCGTTTACCGGAGGTTTTATGAAAATAGATAATGTCCCCTTGGATTTATTAATACCGAACATGCTATCAGCTACTGTCTATGTGATACAGATCTTTATCCTTACAATATTATTATCCATACCCTTAGGATTTTTAGTGGCTCTGGCAAGGCGCAGCAGATTTAAGCTAATCAGTGTGCCAACCAGGATTTATCAGCTGGTCTTTCGAGGAACACCTCTAATGCTGCAGTTGATATTCTTTATGTATGGACCTTATTACATATTTGGATTTAGCTTTGACAGATTCACGGCATGTATCATTGCATTTACGATTAACTATGCGGCTTACTTCGGAGAAATCTTCCGTGGAGGTATTGCTTCGATACCGAAGGGACAGTATGAAGCGGCTAAGGTACTGGGTTATACGAAGCTTCAGACCTTTATGCGCATTGTTTTACCCCAGGTGATTAAGAATGTAATACCGGCGACCGGGAATGAATTAATGACCTTAGTAAAGGACACCTCTTTAGCTCAGGTAATCTCTATACCGGAGCTTTTTCGTGTGGCAACCAATGCCGGTTCAAAGTATTTTTCCACAGTACCGATTGTCATAGCAGCGGTGTTTTATCTGGTTATGAATACGGTCGTGGAATTTGCTTTCAAATGGATTGAGAAGAAATTTGATTATTATAGAAATTAGTAGTATCCTATAACTAATTAAAAGTCTTAATACTACAACCTGTATAAATCAATTTAAGATTTTAGTCATGAATAAATCAGAATGTGATTATTAAAGATAATGGATTATGATGAAATGATATTAGATTATAGGTAACAATAAATGATACTAGTTAAAGAGATGATATTCGTTAATCGTTCCTTTATAGATGTTTGAAGGATTGGATATAAGAATGAATAAAATAGAATTTACAATGGACTTATATTTAGAAACTATGAATTAGATTCGTTTGACATAAGAAGGGAGAACGATGAATGCTACTGAAAGCGGAAAATTTACAGAAGCAGTTTGGTAATACAATCGTATTAAAGGATATTTCCCTGGAAGTTAATGAAGGGGAAGTGGTTGCAATCATCGGTCCTTCCGGTTCGGGAAAGTCTACTCTGCTACGGTGTCTGACCCAGCTTGAGAAGGTGGATAAGGGCAGGATCAATGTATGCGGTAAACAGATGGTAGAAACCATCCAGAATAAAGCTGTGTATGCGGACTATAAAACCCTTCATGACATCATACTGGATGTGGGATTGGTTTTTCAAAACTTTAATCTGTTTCCCCATTACAGTGTGTTAAAAAATATCGTGGATGCACAGATGAATGTTCTTGGAATAGCGAAGGATAAAGCGAAATCAAAGGCTATGGAGCTCTTAACTAAGATGAATCTGAAAGACCGGGCGGGAGCGTATCCTTGCGAGCTTTCCGGAGGGCAGCAACAGAGAATTGCGATCGCCAGGGCATTGGCGCTAAATCCACGTATTTTATTTTTTGATGAACCTACTTCAGCCTTAGATCCTGAGCTAACGGGAGAAATTCTCAAGGTAATACGGTCACTGGCAGAGGAGAAGATGACGATGGTTATCGTAACTCATGAGATGTCATTTGCAAAGGATGTGGCAGATAGGGTTATCTTTATGGACGCAGGTGTTATTGTGGAAGAGGGAACCCCTGATGCTGTTTTTTCAAATACAATAAATCAAAGGACCAAGGATTTTTTACAAAGATTTAGTCAAGAATAATTCTGTTGAAATATGTATAGATTATTTTTGTCCACTAACGTAAGATATTTATCTGAAATTAATACTTGCAATTTTTGGCTGTATTTGATATAATAACAAATGTGCAAAATGATAAGACTAATGAGAGGGAGTGGACGCAAGTCCACTCTTATTATATGTATAACGCTAGAAATCTTAGAGATTTTCTCTATAGCGTATATCAGTGAAGTAGTTACTTATGTGAAGCATAAAAGAATTTAATCAAGAAAGTAGGGAACGAGATGACGAAACATGAGGAATATGAACAAAAGACAGAAAAACTTCTTGAACCGGTTTTAAAGGAAAATCATTTTGAGCTGTATGATGTGGAATATGTTAAGGAAGGCGGTAACTGGTTTTTACGGGCTTATATTGACAAAGAAGGCGGTATTACAGTGGATGACTGTGAGCTTGTAAGCAGAACGCTGAGTGATTTACTGGATAAGAAGGATTTTATTCCAGATTCCTATATTCTTGAGGTGAGTTCACCCGGCCTTGGCAGGCAGCTAAAGCGGGATAAACATTTTGAAAAAAGCATTGGTGAAGAGATAGAAATCAAGCTCTACAAGCCGATTGATAAAAAGAAGGAATGGGTAGGAAAGCTTGTGAGTTATGATACGAATTCATTAACAATAGAGTTAGAGGATCAGAAGACGATGACATTTCTAAGGTCAGATATAGCGATAGCAAGACTGACATTTGATTTTTAGAGAGAGTAACCTAAAATTTGTAGTTTTAAGGAGGAAATCCTCCTTGCGAAACACACTACACAATTTGTTTAAGTTAAAGGAGGATAATAAAGAAAATGGATGCGAACAAGGAGCTAATTGATGCTTTAAACCAGATTGAGAAGGAAAAAGATATCAGTAAGGAAATCTTACTGGAGGCTCTTGAAAACTCACTGGTTGCAGCTTGTAAAAATAATTTTGGCAGAGCGGATAATATTAAGGTTAATATTGATCGTAATACAGGTGAGGTTGGAGTCTATGCTTTAAAGGAAGTTGTTGAGACGGTTACTGACCCGGTTATGCAGATTAGCCTCGCACAAGCTAAAATGAAGGATCCGAAGAAGGACATCGGTGATATTGTAAGCCTGGAAGTAACACCGAAGAACTTCGGACGTATTGCTGCCCAAAAAGCGAAACAGGTAGTTGTTCAGAAGATCCGTGAGGAAGAGAGAAAGGTATTATTCCATCAGTACAGTGGTAAGGAAAAAGATATCGTTACCGGTATTGTGCAACGATATGTAGGAAATAATGTAAGTATTAATTTGGGTAAGGCAGATGCAATTCTAACCGAGAATGAACAGGTCAGAGGAGAGATTTTCCGTCCTACAGACCGTATTAAGCTTTATGTTCTTGAAGTTAAGGATACCACTAAGGGACCTAGAATTACAGTATCCAGAACTCATCCAGAGCTGGTGAAACGATTATTTGAGGCAGAAGTAACGGAGATTCAGGACGGAACAGTGGAGATTAAGAGTATAGCCAGAGAAGCAGGTTCCAGAACAAAGATGGCAGTATGGAGCAACAATCCTGATGTGGATCCTGTGGGTGCCTGTGTAGGTATGAATGGTGCCAGGGTGAATGCAATTGTTAGAGAACTTAGGGATGAAAAGATTGATATCATCAACTGGAGTGATGAACCTGAAAGATTAATTGAGAATGCGCTTAGTCCTGCTAAGGTTGTCTCTGTAACAGTGGATGATTATGAGAAGAGTGCAAGGGTGATTGTACCGGATTATCAGCTATCGCTTGCCATCGGTAAAGAAGGACAGAATGCAAGACTTGCAGCGAAATTGACCGGATATAAGATTGATATAAAAAGTGAATCACAAAGTTATGGATATTAAGGTTTACTTAATTGTATTTTTCCAAACGTTATAAAAGCCGCTGCAGGGCGGCGGAATGGAGATAGAGATGTCTAAGAAATTACCATTAAGAATGTGTACCGGATGTGGTGAAATGAAGAGCAAGAAGGAAATGATTCGTGTTCTAAAAACACCTGAGGACGAAATTGTCATTGATTCAACCGGAAAGAAGAATGGCAGGGGGGCCTATATCTGTTGTTCGGTTTCCTGTCTGCAAAAAGCAATCAAGACAAAAGGTCTTGAGCGCTCACTAAAGGTCAGCATTCCGAAGGAATTAGTCGAGACGTTAGAGAAGGAGATGGTATTACTTGAATCCGGAAAACAAGAAAATATTTAACTTGATAGGATTGGCTACAAAAGCACGGAATCTGGTAAGTGGCGAATTCTCTACGGAAAAAGCAGTGAAGGGACATAATGCAGCCTTAGTAATTGTAGCAGAGGACGCATCGGATAATACAAAGAAAATGTTTACCAATATGTGTACTTACTATAAAGTGCCGATTTACTTTTTTGGTGAAAAGACCGAGCTAGGTCATGCAATGGGCAAAGAGTTTCGAGCCTCTTTGGCAGTGCTTGACAAGGGCATGGCGGATGCAATAGAAAAGCAACTGAAAATGATGCAGTGAGATTAACGGAGGTAGTAAGTATGGCAAAAGTCAAGATATTTGAATTGAAAAATATAATAAATGAACAAACAAAAAAATCAATAGAGAGCAAGGATATTCAGGATTTTCTGGAAAAGTCTATGGGTGTGAAGAAGACTCATAGTAGTGGTCTGGAGGATACGGAAGTTCAAGCTGTTAAAAAACATTTTATAGGGCAAGCATCAGGGCAAAGCAGTTCCAAAGGAGCCGGAGCTTCACAACCTATAAAAAACAATTCCAGACCGGAAGGAACTGCTTCCAGAGCAGGTAATTCTTCAGAACATACAGTTCAAGGGCAGTCCAAACCGGCAGCGGGAATGAATTCACAGGCGCATAATTCAAGTCAAAGACCTGTGAATGCACCCGGAACAGCCCGTCCCAGTACGCAAACATCCCAAGGTGGCCAAAGACCGACAGGTCAGGGTGGAACCCGTCCGGGCTATCAAGGACAGCAAAGACCGGGAGATGGCCAAAGACCGACAGGACAGGGTGGGCCTCGTCCGGGCTATCAAGGACAGCAAAGACCGGGAGATGGCCAAAGACCGTCAGGACAGGGTGGATATCGTCAAGGCTACCAGGGACAGCAAAGACCGGGAGATGGAAGCCAAAGACCTGCAGACGGAAACCAAAGACCGTCAGGACAGGGTGGATATCGTCAAGGCTACCAAGGACAGCAAAGACCGGGAGATGGAAGCCAAAGACCTGCAGACGGAAACCAAAGACCGTCAGGACAGGGTGGATATCGTCAAGGCTATCAGGGCCAGCAAAAATCTGGAGAAAGTGGACAAAGACCGTCAGGACAGGGTGGATATCGTCAAGGCTATCAGGGACAACAAAGATCTGGAGAAGGAGGCCAAAGACCGTCAGGACAGGGTGGATATCGTCAAGGCTACCAAGGTCAGCAAAGACAGGGAGAGGGCGGTCAGAGACCGGCTCAAGGCGGTAACCGTCAGGGCTATCAAGGTCAAGGAGGACAGAGACCTCCTTATCAGTCCGATGGAAGATCACAAGGTAATCGTCCGGCAGGTCAGGGTAACAGACCCGGTGGTGGTTACCAAGGTCAGAGCAATTACTCCAGACCCTCAGGTCAGGGTAACAGACCCGGAGGCGGATATAACCAAAGAGGCTTTGATGAATTCAAAAAGGATGAGGATGATAAGCCGAATTTCAGACAAGGAGCGAAAAAGACCGGTAAAAGCAGCGATCGTAAGACTTTCGATCAACAGATACTGGATCAAAAAGTAGCTGAGAAAAACGACTATAGTAACAAAAGAAACAGAGACAGAATGAGTAAGGATAAGAATTATAAAGATAAAGGAATTATAAGACATGATGATTCTGAGATAGATGATATCAAGAAAATTGCACCTAAGAAGGGGCAGTTTATTCAACCGAAACCAGTTGCGGTTGTAGAGGAAGAGATAAAAACAATTTCAATTCCGGAAATACTTACAATCAAAGAATTGGCTGATAAGATGAAAATGCCTTCAGCAGTTTTAGTTAAAAAATTATTCTTAGCAGGTAAAATGGTATCCATTAACCAGGAGATTACCTTTGAAGAGGCAGAAGAAATTGCTTTAGAGTATGATATCATTGCAGAGAAAGAAGTATTGGTAAATGAAGTCGAAGAACTCTTAAAGGAAGAAGAGGAAGATCCGGCTACTATGAAGAAACGTCCTCCGGTTGTCTGTGTTATGGGTCACGTTGACCATGGTAAGACTTCACTTTTGGACGCGATTAGGGAAACCAATGTTACTTCAAGAGAAGCAGGCGGTATTACACAGCATATTGGTGCCTACGTGGTAGAGGTAAACAAGGAAAAAATCGCTTTTCTGGATACCCCGGGTCATGAGGCCTTTACGTCCATGCGTATGAGAGGTGCTCAGTCTACAGATATCGCAATCTTAGTTGTTGCAGCAGATGATGGTGTTATGCCTCAGACTGTTGAAGCAATCAGTCATGCTAAGGCTGCCGGTGTTCAGATTATTGTAGCTATTAATAAGATTGATAAACCCAGTGCGAATATAGAAAGAGTGAAGCAGGAGTTAACTGAATATGAACTGATCGCCGAAGATTGGGGTGGTGATACAATATTCGTACCGGTATCTGCCCATACGAAGGAAGGTATCGATCAGCTCTTAGAGATGATACTGTTAACTGCGGAAATGGCAGAGCTGAAGGCAAATCCGAACAGAAATGCAAGAGGTTTGGTTATTGAAGCCGAACTGGATAAGGGAAGAGGTCCGGTAGCAACAATCCTTGTTCAGAAGGGAACACTTCATGTCGGAGATAATGTGGCAGTTGGATCTTCCTATGGTAAGGTTCGTGCTATGGTAGATGACAAGGGTAGAAGAGTGAAAGAAGCTACCCCTTCTACACCTGTAGAAATTCTTGGTTTGAACGAAGTTCCCGACGTTGGTGAGATCTTCATGGCAACGGATAATGAAAAAGAAGCAAGAACGATTGCAGAAGCATTTATTACCCAGGGCAAGGAAAAGTTGATTGCAGATACCAAAGCAAGACTGTCCTTAGATGGTTTGTTCTCACAGATTCAAGCAGGTAATATCAAGGAACTTAATTTAATTATTAAAGCTGATGTACAAGGTTCTGTGGAAGCGATGAAACAGAGTCTGGTTAAGCTTAGCAATGATGAGGTTGCAGTCAGAGTTCTTCACGGCGGTGTAGGAGCCATCAACGAATCTGACGTTATCCTTGCAAGTACTTCTAATGCAATTATCATCGGGTTTAATGTAAGACCGGATAATGCAGCGAAGGAAACTGCTGACCGTGAAAAAATAGATATAAAATTATACCGTGTCATCTATAATGCAATTGATGATATAGAAGCTGCTATGAAGGGATTACTAGATCCGGTATTTGAAGAAAAGGTAATTGGTCATGCAGAAGTCCGTCAGACCTTTAAGGCTTCCGGCATTGGAACAATTGCAGGTTCTTATGTGACTGACGGTAAGATTCAGAGAGGAAGCAAAGCCAGAATTTACAGGGATGATAAGCTTGTATATGAAGGTATCTTAGCATCATTAAAGAGATTCCAGGATGATGTGAAGGAAGTTGCAACCGGATATGAATGCGGCTTGGTATTTGAAAAATATAATGATGTTAAAGAAGGCGATAAGGTTGAGCTATATATTATGGTAGAGGTACCTAGATAAGCAAAACCAAATAGAGAGTAAAGATAGAGTACCGAATGGATTTGACTAGAAAGGTATTGGTGATTGTATGAGAAAGAACAGTATTAAAAACACCAGAGTGAACGGTGAAGTGCAAAAAGTGCTGAGTAATTTAATCAGCAGGGAGATTAAAGATCCAAGGATTAATCCAATGACTTCCGTTGTTTCTGTTGAAGTATCACCGGATTTAAAGACGGCTAAGGTTTACATCAGTGTATTAGGTGATAAAGAATCCCAGGAATCAACCCGGCTCGGGTTAAAGAGTGCAGCTTCTTTTATGCGCGGACAATTAGCAAAAACACTTAACCTAAGAAATACACCTGAACTTACCTTTATTATTGACAATTCCATTGAATATGGTGTAAATATGTCTAAATTGATCAATGAAGTTAATAATAATTCCGGTTTAGACGAAGATGAAATAGAAGATGAAGATGAAGAAACACAAGAAGGCGATTATGAAGAAGAGGACGAATAGTCCGGACAATAGGATGTGTTTATAAAAGACAGGAATTAGGATAAGGATTATTCGATCATAGTTCCTGTTATGAAGCTTTTTTAAAATGCATATATTGAAAGATAATTTAAGTATAAGATATTAACTATTATAAAAATAAGATAATTCATATTATGAGATTAGTGGCAGGATTAGAGAACCGGCTCACTAATCTCTTTGGGAAGAAAAGGTGTATTAGTAAATGAATGTTTTATATAAAGATATCATTAATTCTGAAATAGCCGGAGCGAGAAAAGTTGCAATTGCCGGACATATAAGACCCGACGGAGATTGTATTGGCTCCTGTATGGCGCTCTATCATTATCTTCTACGTAGCAAAGATGACCTAGATCTTATGGTGATTGATGTTTACTTAGAGCCAATCGGGAATGAATTTCGAATCCTGAAAGGGGTGGATGACATCAAGCATTCTTATGAATCTAATGAATGCTATGATGTGTTTATCTCCCTGGATTGTGGTAGCTTGGATCGATTAGGTAATGCCCAGAAGTATTTTAACACAGCGAAAAAGACCATTAATATAGATCATCACATTAGTAACAATTCTTTTGGAAATGTGAATCATGTGGTGGCGAATGCCTCATCAACCTGTGAAGTTTTGTTTGGACTATTTGATGAAAACCTTATTACTAAGGAAATCGCAGAGGCTTTATATGTGGGTATCATACATGATACCGGTGTATTCAAGCATTCCAATACAACGCAGAATACCATGATGATAGCAGGTAAATTAATCAGTAAAGGAATAGAATTTTCTAAATTGATTGATGAATCCTTTTATCAGAAAACATATATGCAAAATCAAGTCTTGGGTCGTTGTCTTATGGAAAGTATTCTGGTCCTAGATGGTAAAGTAATCGTTTCCTCTGTCAGTTATAGGATGATGAACTTTTATGAAGCAAAAACCTCGGATATGGACGGGATTATTGACCAGCTTCGGGTTACCAAGGGGACAGAGGTGGCAATTTTTGCATACGAAACAGCACCGCAGGAATTTAAAGTAAGTATGAGGTCCAATGGCGAGGTTAATGTAAGCAAAATTGCAGTATATTTTGGAGGAGGAGGACATATTAAGGCGGCCGGATGTACCTTACATGGCTCTCTTCATGATGTGATCAATAACATTACTCCCCATATTGAAGCACAGCTGAAAGCCTTAAACAAGAGTAACAAATTATCTGAATAAATACCAAACAAATTATTAAAATATTCAAATAGTTGTGCTTATAGTAAATTTTATACACTGCTCCAAAGAGTTATGATGATACCATTTAAAAATGTGTATACATATATTTCGTTTATTGACTGCCTGGAGTGACATGAATTTTATACGAGGTGTTTTATTTGATTAATGGAATTATAAATGTATATAAGGAAAAAGGATTTACCTCTCATGATGTTGTTGCAAAAATGAGAGGTATCTTAAAAATGAAGAAAATTGGACATACCGGGACCCTGGATCCGGAGGCGGAAGGAGTACTGCCTATTTGTGTTGGGAAAGCTACTAAGCTGGTAGACTTAATTACAGACAAGGATAAAACCTATGAAACCGTATTAAAACTTGGTGTGGTTACCGATACCCAGGATCTTACGGGTACGGTGCTTAAAACGAATGAGGTAAATGTAAGTTACCAAGAGATTGAAAATGCCGTAAAGCATTTTATCGGTGAATATCAGCAGCTGCCTCCGATGTATTCCGCCATTAAGGTAAACGGAAAGAAGCTGTATGAATTAGCCAGGCAGGGTAAGGAAATTGAACGCTCCCGAAGAAGTGTTGTGATACATGATATACGGATTAAGGATTATAACTGTGAAGAGCATGAGGTTACTATGTCGGTTGACTGTGGAAAGGGAACTTATATAAGGACACTGCTTCATGATATCGGCGAGCGGCTTAGATGTGGTGGAGCCATGAAAAGCCTTCTTAGAACCAAAGTGGGTAGTTTTGAGCTACAGAATGCATTAAAGCTTACTGAGATAGAGACTTTAGTGCGATCAGAGAAATTAGAAGAACATATGATAATGATCGAAGATATGTTTAAAGCTTATCCTAAGGCCATAGTAAAAGCGGAATATCATAAGTTAATATATAATGGTAATTCTTTTCAACCGGAACATATAGAAGGATATTCGAATGAAGGAAATTCGAATAAGGACTTCATGGAAGATGAGACTAAACTTAATAAAATTAGTTTTGACACAACAGAAGCTGAGGATTTTACAACAGCTGTTAACAATATGGAAGCCTTCACTTCTTATGAAATGTTCAGGGTTTACGACGCTGACAATAATTTTATTGGGATCTATCGTTTTAACATAGACGAAGACATATTTCGTCCTGTTAAGATGTTTCTATCCTAGTATAAGAATGCCTTGTACGTATAAAGTTACCACCATTTGATTTTGTACGATTATCTAAAATAAGGATATTTTTCAACGAAGGATAAAATATAAATATAACTTAAATATTTAAAATAAAATTAGGAAAAAGAAACTAATACAAAGAATTCAAACATACAAGATTTCAAACATACAAAGAAGTCGAATATACAAAGAGTAGATATGCTAAAAATTAACCCGTATAAAGAAATTATATTATACGAAAAATGGATTATCATAATTTTTTGGCTTGCGAAGGATGCGACGAACATACTGGAGGATAGGATGGATTACATTGCAGAGAATACGAATTTTAAATTGAAAAACAGTGCGGTAACCTTAGGTAAGTTTGACGGACTTCATCTGGGGCATCAGCTTCTTTTAGAGCAGGTAATATCCTTGAAGAAACAAGGATATACGGCTGTTATGTTCAGCTTTTCTTATCATCCGGGGAACTTATTTTCAAAGAAGGAATTTGAGCTCATTTATACCGAAGAAGAGAAGCTGGCTAAACTAAGAAATACTAAAATGGATGTTCTTGTTTCCTATCCCTTTACGAAAGAAACAAGTAATATGGAACCGGAGGACTTTATTAAGGATGTCCTGATCGGTAAGTTGGACGCGAAGATTATTGTAGTAGGGCAGGATTTTCGTTTTGGTCATAAGAGAAGAGGAGATGTTAAGCTGTTACAGTCTCTTGCTGAGACCTACGGATACCGTGTTATAGCCTGTGAAAAGAGAAAATATAAGGATTCCATCATCAGCAGCTCCGAGATTCGTAAGGAATTAAAGGAAGGGAATATGGAAACTGTCAATGAGATGTTGGGACAGCCTTATTCTATTCTGGGAGAGGTAAGGCATGGAAGGAAATTGGGACGAACCTTAGGTTTACCTACTACGAATATAATCCCGGTATCCGGTAAACTGTTACCGCCTTGTGGAGTCTATGCCTCAAAGACGATTGTGGATGGGATATCTTATCCGGGGGTAACCAATATCGGATTTAAACCTACGGTTGGAGCAGAGAAAGTCAAGGGAGTGGAGACATATATTTTTGATTTTAATCAAGACTTATATGGGAAATTCATTGAAGTGGAGTTATACACCTATGAAAGACCTGAATTGAAGTTTAATTCCATCGAGGAGCTGAAGCAGAAGATGCAGGAGGATATTGCATTCACCAGGAATTATTTTTTGAAGTTAAATGAAGGCAATAACAGTAGCTATAGTAATTGAATAATTAAATATATTGTAATAAAGAGTAATAAAAGATTAAAAAGTTTGCACTTATAAATCACCTTCTTTCATTAATGTTTGTGAGGCAGAATGAAAGTAGTGGTAGGCGATTTATAAGTGTATTTTATTGCAAAAAATATCGGAGTGAAGTACCACTTCATTTATTATAGAACCTATTTTATTACATAAACATCGGGGTGAAGTATCACTCCAACATGATAGAACCTTTATTATAAAACCTTTGTTTATTGAGCCTGTTATCTTAGTGGAGTTATGGTATACCTTCAATTTTTCAGTTTTCTAGAACCTTATTATATTTGACATTAGAATTAAAATTTTGTATCATAAGGTTAATTTATTTACAAAAATGTAAATTATGGAATTTTTAAAATAATAATATTAATTAATCTGGACTATTCCATAAGTATTATACTGCCGAGAATGCATAGGGGAGGTTATTATGTTATCAGTTCGTGGTGTTACAAAAAAATACGGTAAACTAATTGCAAATGATGATATCAGTTTTGAGGTGAATCCCGGGGAGATATCTGTTTTATTAGGGCCAAACGGTGCTGGTAAATCAACTATTATTAAATGTATCGCCGGACTTTTAAAATTTAAGGGAAAGATATTTATTAACGGTAATGAGAACAAGTCCCTTTTAGCAAAGAGAGATCTAGGATATATCCCGGAGATGCCGGTACCCTATGATATGCTTACGGTATGGGAGCATATGGAATTTATCGCTAGAGCCTATTCTCTGGAGAACTGGAAGGAGCGGGCTGAGGATTTATTAAAGCGCTTTGAACTTGATGATAAGAAGAAAAAGCTAGGTAATGAGCTGTCCAAAGGTATGCAACAAAAAATCAGCATCTGTTGTGGTATGCTGCCGGAACCTAAGGTTATTTTACTGGATGAGCCCATGGTCGGACTCGATCCGTTCGCCATAAAAGAGTTGAAAAAACTTGTGGTTGAGAAGAGGAAGGAAGGCTGTGCAATATTAATCAGTACCCATATGATTGACAGCGTAGCGGAGTTTTGGGATACCACCAATATTATGGTAGCTTCCGGTATCGCTGCCAGAAGAACCAGAAAAGGAATAGAAGGCTCCGGTGAGAATCTGGAAGATTTATTCTTTCAGATTGTTAACGATGCTAAGAAAGAGAACGGGGGCGAGGAGTAGTATGGGAGCACTGTCATATCTGTTTATCACCAGGATGAAGAATAAGCTTCTGTCTCTTAAGAAAAAACCGGCATTCGTTATTATGTATGGGGTTCTTCTTGTGATTGTAATTTTATCCTTCGTGGCTATTATGTTTGCTAGGGAGGAAGGAGAAATTATCGGTGGTGCAGACGAAAGATATATCTTTCTTTTTATAGCAGGGTTTGGTTTTCTATATCTGTTCACCTTTATAATGACTGGGTTATCAACCGGGTCAACCTTATTTACTATGTCGGATGTCGCACTTTTGTTTGTTGCACCGATATCACCAAAAAAGATTCTTAATTACGGATTAGTCAGTTCCCTAGGTAAGACACTTTTAACATCAATTTTTATCTTTTATCAGTTAGGGAATTTAAAGGTTAATTTCGGATATGGTTTTCGTGAGATTATGGCTTTATTTATCATCTATGCAATCATGATATTTTTCTTCCAGATACTTTCCATTGCAGTATATATCTATACGAATCAGAATGAGAAAAGAAAAAAAGCGGTAAAATATGCTCTTTACCTAAGTTTTCTTGCTTTTATACTTATTGTAATATCCTATCAGAAGCAGCAGAGCATGAATATCCTTGAAGCATTGATGAGTGTTGTTGACAGTAAGTTCTTTGGCTATGTACCTGTAGCAGGATGGTCTGTTATGTTTTTTAAAGGGGCAGTAGATGGAGTATTATTTTCAATTCTCTTACCCCTAATTTTCTTCCTGGTGTTTATCGTACTGGGCATTTCGTTGCTATCTCTTGGTAAGGCGGATTATTACGAAGATGTCCTGTTATCTACGGAATATACCCATAAGGCGGAACAGGCAGTAAAGGAAGGCGGCAACTATCAGAGAAAGCCGATGAAGAGAATTAAGGTGAATGAGCAGGATCATAAACGGATTAAGGGCAAGGGGGCTGTTGTATTTGCTTATAAACACATTCTTGAGATGAGACGGGGTAGTAGGTTTATCTTAGTAGACGGTTATACCTTTTATATCGCAATAGTCGTTACCATTGCCGGATTTAATTTTAAGGGGCCTGCTGCAGCATATGGAATTCTGGCATTTATTATATACCATCAATATTTTACTACCGTATTTGGTATGCTGAAGCAGGAATTAATCAAGCATTATATCTTTTTAATTCCAGAGAAGTCCACCAGGAAGGTATTTTATGCCTCTGTCTCTTCTATGTTAAAACATTTTGTAGATGCGGTATTTCTATTTGCAGGTATGCTTATCAGCGGTATAACCGATCCCGCCAATTGTTTCTTTCTGGCATTAACCTACATCGCTTCCGGAATAGTCTTTGTCAGCATGACGATCTTATTCCAGAGGGTTTTGGGTGGTCAGCCCGGTATGACTGCAAAGATTATAATCGGTATGTTGTTAATGATTGTGATTTTAACGCCTGCGGTAGTAGCTAGCGCTTTTACCGGAATTTATCTACCTGAACAATTGAGGTTTTTAAGTACAATGCCTTATATTATATATTGTATTTTAATTTCTCTCCTTATTTTTAGGGTCTGTGGTAATCTTATTGATAAATCAGAATTTAGCTCCAAGCTATAAGCTGAACTAGAATATTACATAGAAGGTCTGCTTGTATATAAAAAAATGATTTTCGGAAAGCATTGTAGGTACGTATGATACTTTCATCATAATATTTAAAAAACGGTTTACAATAGAATAAGAATGTGTTAAGATACCATAGTAAAAAATGTTCAGCCAATGCTCAGATTAAGGATACTCCGACCTTTTTCTTGGTGTTCGGCGATTAAAATGAAGGAGGAACTAAGATGATTAGCAAAGAAAAGAAACAGGAAATTATCAATACCTACGGAAGAACACCTGCAGATACAGGATCACCTGAGGTACAAATTGCACTTTTAACTGAAAGAATTACTGAGTTAACAGAGCACTTAAAGAATAATAAGAAGGATCATCACTCAAGAAGAGGTCTTCTTAAGATGGTTGGTCAAAGAAGAGGATTACTAGAATACTTAAAGAAAACGAATATTGAAGGATATCGTAACTTAATTGAACGTTTAGGTTTAAGAAAATAGTATAAATCTGATATTATAAAAGCTGTCCCATTCTGATAGCGATTAGTGCTGAGTATGGGGCGGTTTTTTAATGCGAAAGAAAGTATTAATATACATATATTTGAACTGTGTTCACATAACATGACACAGAAGCTTTTGAATTACATTATAAAATTATGACCTACAAGAAAGGCTAATGATAACCACAGAAACATCATAAGTGGTTTAAATTATATAGGTATAAGTATGAATAGAATAAAGAGGATTCTAAGTGATAAAAGCTTCCTCAGGAAAACATTTGTCATTACGATGCCCATTGTATTACAGAACCTGCTAAATAATATGTTAAATCTGATCGATACCTTAATGATTGGGAGACTGGGTGAAACCACGGTAGCCGCAGTCGGTTTGGCAAATAAGGTGTTTTTCGTATTTTCATTATTAATGTTTGGTATCTGTAGCGGCTCGGGCATTCTGGCTGCACAGTATTGGGGGAAGAGAGAGTTGTTAAATATCCGAAGGGTTCTTCGGATGTCTCTGTTAATTGGCGTAGGAGGCTCCATCTTATTTCTAATTCCGGGAGTATTATTCCCGAATTTAGTCATGAGAATATTTACTCCGCAGGAGGGAACGATTGCCGTTGGGGCTGTTTATCTGGCTATCATTGCCTTCAGTTATCCGTTGACGGCTGTTACTAATGCTTATGTGGCAATTCTTCGTAGTATGAACTATGTGAAGTTGCCGGTTATTATTACATTGATAGCAATTCATGTAAATGTAATCTTGAATTATGCCCTGATCTTCGGTAAATTTGGACTTCCAAAGATGGGTGTTGCCGGTGCGGCTCTGGCAACCTTAATAGCAAGGTTTGTGGAATTTGCAGTACTTTTATTCCTTGTCTACCGTCATAAGCCCGGGGATGACGGAGTCGGAGACTTTATTCATCTGAAACATAATAAAGAACAGGACAATGGTCTGTCGTTTTTTCATAGAAACTTTGTATATAAATATTTTCATACCGCAGCACCGGTAATCGCTAATGAATTTATGTGGGGACTGGGCGTTACTATGTATTCCCTGGTTTATGGAAGAATGGGTGATGCTGCTATGGCAGCGATTACAATTACCAATACGGTGGAACAGGTGGCTTTGGTATTTTTCTTTGGTATCTGTGCTGCAGCTGCCATTATTCTAGGTAATGAAATGGGTGCTGATGAGCTCGATAGGGCAGAGGACTATGCGAAGAATTATATCATACTCCAATTTGGACTCACGGTTGTGGGAGCGGTTATGCTTTATCTTCTAAAAGAACCGATAATTGCTATGTTTGATGTATCGATATTAGTGGAGGATTATATCCGCCTATGCATTACGGTTTTTGTGATCTATATGCCGGCCAGAATGTTAAATGCTTTATTTATTGTAGCAATTTTAAGAAGTGGTGGAGATACGAGGGCAGCACTGTTTCTGGATGTATCCAGTGTTTGGTTAATAGGAATACCAATGGCCGTACTAGGCGGGTTAATATTCGATTTACCTATTTATATTGTATATGCTATGATTTTACTGGAGGAGATCTACAAATTAATCCTGGGATTTAAGCGCTACCGTAAGAAGAAATGGCTTAGAAATATTGTATCCTCCTAGTACTTTGCAGTAATATAGTCAGTTCAAAATGCATTGCCTGTTTGCCATGAACAGCCTTAGTTTTGTATACGTAGCTAGCAATACGAGTAAAAAATTTATGATAAAAAGTTCCAGAAGGAGACACAATAATCATTTTTTTGTATATGATATATTGATTAGAATTTATCTGGTATTATCTGTGCTTAGGCAGTTATATCAGATATTCATAAATTAATAAGGATGGGATGTTATGGGTTATAGAGATAGAGGATATTATCCTAGGCCATACCCTGAGGAACAGAGACATGTGCATGAGATACAAGGTAGTGTAAAAACAGCCGGTGCCCACCCCCATGAGCATCGATTTTGCACGGTTTCTGGTGAAGCAATTCCATATGGCTCCAATGATCATGTTCATGATGTTATATTCCGAACTGATTATCATGGAGAGCATTATCATGAATTCAAAGGGAAAACCGGCTGTATGGTAAGGGTAGGCGACAGACATGTTCATTATCTTGAGTCTATCACCAGTATTGATGACGGTCATAAACATCGTTTTGAATGTGCAACTTTAATTGAGAACCCGACCGGAGAAGGTCACTATTAGAAAAAAATCGGAATAAAAACAAGATACAAATTAAATAGTAAACACGAACAAGAAAAGGAAATGTTGTATAAAATCAGCATTTCCTTTTTTAGGTGAGCCAAAATATTTCGATACCATTCAGTAAAAATCAACTGGCGTTTCAGAAGTCATATGTACGGGATAAGATGATTTCGCTATATTTAAAAGAAGTAGTATTGGTTGTGAAATGGGGAGATGGGGAAGCTGAATTTAAAATGTCATTCTATCCGGGAGATGAAGTAATCCAGTTTGACTTAGAGAACAAAGCAGATACTATTATTACGAACACTACCATAAGGTTATAAGATATTAAAATATTGTTTTAATTAGATGATTTCTAAGTTTTTCATCTATGTTTTACTAATCCTATGAAAAAAAATGTAGCATATTGGTAATAATAATGCTATAATATTTAAGTTAGAGTAACGCGAGGACATCCCGAGACTTCTGAAAAGGTTATCAAAATATGGTTTCTTGGTAGGCTTTTCAGTTGTTTCGGTGCCTCCTACTCTGACATTAGAATGAAGTTCATGCAAAAGGATTGATAGCTTAATAGTGTGGATATATTAATCAGATTATTCCATTATAATCATCCTTTAGCAGAATAACATTCCCTATGAATCATTCATGTACTATGAAATTCTAATTATGTTGACACATTCATATGAAGTGAATTATTCATAAAAATGATGAAAAAAGGAGAACAGAATATGTACAAAAGTTTTTCAATGGAACTGGCAGGAAGAACCTTGACCGTTGATATCGGCCGAGTTGCTGCGCAGGCCAATGGTGCGGCTTTCATGCATTACGGTGATACTGTTGTACTTTCAACCGCAACAGCATCTGACAAACCCAGAGAAGGAATTGACTTTTTTCCTTTAAGCGTTGAATATGAAGAAAAATTATATGCAGTAGGTAAAATCCCCGGAGGCTTTATCAAGAGAGAAAGTAAACCTTCCGAGAATGCGATTCTAACTTCCCGTGTAATTGACCGTCCGATGAGACCGTTATTTCCGAAGGATTATCGAAATGACGTAACCTTAAATAACCTTGTGTTATGTGTGGATCAGGATTGTCCGCCGGAAATCACAGCTATTCTTGGTTCAGCTATAGCAACCGCAATTTCAGACATCCCGTTTGATGGTCCTACGGCTTCTACAATGGTTGGTATGGTAGACGGCGAATTGGTATTTAATCCGACTTCTGCACAGAGAGAAAAATCAACCCTAGCTCTTACTGTAGCTTCTACCAGAGAGAAAGTTATCATGATTGAAGCCGGTGCGGAAGAGCTACCTGAGGAAAAGATGATAGAGGCTATCTTTGCAGCTCATGATTTAAACAAAAAAATCATTGAATTCATTGATACTATCGTTGCAGAATGTGGAAAACCGAAGCATGATTATGTCAAAATGGATACTCCGGAGGATTTATATGAAGATATGGTTAACTTCATTACTCCTGAGGCAATGGAAGTAGCAGTGTTTACCGATGAGAAACAGGTAAGAGAAGCAAATATTCGAGAAATCACAGACAAATTAGTAGCCCGCTATGAAGAAACCCATCCGGAATGGCTTCCTTTACTGGGTGAGGCTATCTATAAATTCCAGAAGAAGACCGTTCGTAAGATGATCTTAAAGGATAAGAAGCGTCCTGACGGAAGAGCAGTAGATCAGATCAGAAAACTGGCTGCAGAGGTTGATGTACTGCCTAGAACTCATGGTTCCGGTATGTTCACCCGTGGACAGACTCAGGTTCTTACCATCACTACCTTAGGAGCTTTGGCTGAGACACAGAGATTAGACGGAATTGATGAAAATGAAACTGGTAAGAGATATATGCACCATTATAATTTCCCTTCCTATTCTGTAGGCGAAACAAGACCTTCCAGAGGACCGGGAAGACGTGAAATTGGACATGGTGCCCTGGCTGAAAGAGCTTTGGTTCCGGTTCTTCCTTCTGAAGAAGAATTCCCTTACGCAATCCGTACTGTATCTGAGGTATTGGAATCCAACGGATCTACTTCTCAGGGAAGTATCTGTGCTTCTACCTTATCATTGATGGCTGCAGGCGTTCCGATTAAGGCAATGGTTGCCGGTATATCCGTAGGATTAGTAACCGGTGATACCGATGACGATTATATTCTTTTAACTGATATTCAAGGTCTTGAGGACTTCTTTGGCGATATGGATTTTAAGGTTGCCGGAACCCATAAGGGTATCACAGCAATCCAGATGGATATCAAAATCCATGGTCTGACCAGAGAAATTATTGAGAAATCCATCTACAGAACGAGAGAAGCTAGAATTCAAATTTTGGATGAAGTTATGGCACCTGTGATTTCCGAGCCGAGACCTGAAGTTGGACCTTATTCACCTAAGATTGTTCAGATCAAAATTGATCCTTCCAAGATTGGTGAAGTGGTTGGTCAGAGAGGTAAAACAATCAATGCAATTATCGAACAGACCGGTGTTAAGATTGATATCACAGATGAAGGTGCTGTTTCTGTCTGCGGTGTAGATAAGGATAGCATCAAGAAAGCTGTCGATATTATACAGATGATTGTTACTGAATTCGAAGAGGGTCAGATTTATGAAGGTAAAGTAATCAGCATCAAAGAGTTTGGTGCATTCCTTGAATTCGCGCCCGGTAAAGAAGGTTTGGTTCATATCTCCAAGATCTCTAAGCAGAGAGTAGAGCATGTAGAGGATGTTTTAACCTTAGGTGACAAGGTGAAGGTTGTATGCCTTGGACAGGATAAGATGGGAAGAGTATCTTTCAGTATTAAGGATGTACAATAAAAGTCTTCTAATATAAAAATTTATTTAAAAAAATTCTGTATTGTTAGTGTATTATTTAACTGTTTAATCTAAGAGTATCAGGCTCCGGATATATACCGGAGCCTTTTATTGTGTGATTATCTTTATTAAAATACGATTAATATATTAAAACTACCTTAAATTGGTAATGATATTATTGACAAAAGGTAATTATATAAATATACTAATCCGTAAACATCGTAAGAAAAAAGTAGTATGAAAGGATTTAACATGCTTGAGTTAAAAAATATAAGAAAATCCTATGTTGTGGGGGATTTTAAGACAGATGCATTGGACGGAATTTCCGTATCGTTTCGAAAAAGTGAGTTTGTGGCAATCTTAGGTGCCAGCGGATCAGGTAAAACCACTTGTTTAAATGTAATTGGAGGTTTAGACCGTTATGATGAAGGCGATTTAATTATTAATGGTAAGTCTACAAAAAAATTTAAGGATAAAGATTGGGATGCGTATCGAAATAATACTATCGGTTTTGTATTTCAAAACTATAATCTAATTTCTCATCTAAGTATTATTGCCAATGTTGAGATGGGTATGACCTTAAGTGGTATCTCAAGAAGTAAAAAACATAAGACGGCAGTTGAGGTATTAGAGAAAGTAGGACTTAAGGACCATATGCATAAGAAACCCGGACAATTATCCGGTGGACAGATGCAAAGGGTTGCCATTGCCAGAGCTTTAGCCAACAATCCGGATATTCTTCTTTGTGATGAACCGACCGGTGCGCTGGATTCAAAAACCAGTACCCAGATTATGGACCTGATTAAGGAAGTTGCTTCCGATAAACTTATTATTATGGTTACTCATAATGCAGAACTTGCTAGTAAATATGCTGACCGCATTGTGGAATTTCAGGATGGTAAGGTGATTGCGGATTCCAATCCGTATCAAGAGGGATTAGCACAGGAGGAGTTTCGTTTAAAGAAAACCAGTATGAGTTTTCCGACAGCTCTTCGTCTATCCTTTAATAATATCCGTACAAAACTGGGTAGAACCTTTTTAACTGCTTTTGCGTCCAGTATTGGTATTATTGGTATTGCACTTATCTTAAGTCTATCCGTGGGTTTTCAGTTACAGATTGATGATTTTCAAGCGGAGGCTATGACAGAATTTCCGATTATCATCACACAGCAGACAAGGGAGATTGACCGGGAGAGTTATGATGAACATGAGGATGAAATGTTTGATCGGATGACCGGCAACTTAGAATATGTGGATTCCGATGAAGTGTTTGTGTATAACCAGGATGAAAGAAGAGCAAGGCATACCAATGTTTTCACTGAGGAATATCTTGAGTATCTGGAAGCGATTAATCCGGCAATCTGTAAAAGTATCGGATACAACAGAGCAGTAGGACTTAATCTGTTGATGAAAAAGAATGGAGAAATCTCACAGATTAACTCCGGTAATTTATATTTCGCTTCCTATCCAACAAAATTAGCCGGGGCAAGTTATCTGGAAGATAATTATGATGTCCTGGCGGGAGAGTATCCTGAGGATGAAACCGGACTGGTCTTGGTAGTTGATAATAAGAACCGAATTGAGGATAAAGTTGTTGCAGAGCTGGGCTTTGATATAGAGAAAAAAGAGAATTTTAAGTTAGAGGACTTTATTGGACTCGAACTAAAGGCAGTGATGAATGATGACTACTATATGTCGACCGAGTATGGTGGATTTACCATTGCTCAGGATTATGAGCAAATGTATGAATCAGTGAATAACATAACACTTAAAATAGTTGGTGTGTTAAGATCCAAGGAAACAGTGAAATTCCCGATTGTTAACGAAGGTTTAGCTTATAGTGATCAATTGGCAGTTAGAGTTATAGAGAATGCTAAGAAATCAGCTATTGTTAAGAGTCAGGAAGATTCGGACTATAATGTGTTATCCATGCAGGAAATCGATGAAGAGATGAAAAAGCAGATGCTTTCTTTTCTTGGACAGAACGGTACCCCTTATCTGATTACGGTTTACCCGATCAACTTTCAAACCAAGGATGAAATATTGGAGTATTTAGACGAATATAACGACTCACAAGCAGACAATAAAGATAAGGTTATCTATACGGACATGGCCGATACAATTACCGGTATGACCAGTGGTATTATGGATGGAATTACTATGGTGTTAATCGCATTTTCTTCCACCGCTTTAATTGTAAGCTTAATTATGATTGGTATCATAACCTATATCTCTGTTTTGGAACGTACGAAGGAAATTGGCATCTTGAAGGCTCTTGGTGCCAGAAAGAAGGATATCTCACGGGTATTTGATGCAGAAACCTTTATCCTTGGTGTTTTTTCCGGTTCCTTAGGTATCCTAATTGCTTGGCTATTAACCATACCGATCAATTCAGTAATCTATAATGTAACAGAACTAAAGAATGTTGCACAGCTGCAATTTTCCCATGCAGTCATTTTAATAACCATAAGTACTATTTTAACTATGCTTGGAGGACACATTCCGGCTAGAATTGCATCAAGAAAAGATGCGGTAGAAGCCTTGCGTAGTGAATAATTGATCATATAATAATGCTTTTCTCTCTCCTTTTTGCTAAACCTGGCTATCCGTTTGTTAATGGATTAGTCAGGTTTATTTGTGTAACAGCAGTTTGAATAATTAAATATAACTGCTAGGAATGCTTTTATGTAGATAATGAACACTTAGGAACAACGGAGAAATTCTGCCTTGACATAGTGTAAATAATTATTATTTTGTACTAACACAAGTCGGAACATCGTATACTTTCATATCTACTGGCGAATATCGTTGAAATTGGACGTATAAATTACATGGAAAATACTTTAAACCTATGGAAGTATGTTGAATTATATGATAAGATATTAGGAATGTAAAATATTTACATATTGAGCATTTAAAAATATCATTAATAAAAGGAAAAAGTATGAGAGAAAATACGAAAAAAAGAAATGTAAAAAGATTAATTATTATTTCAATAAGTAGTTTCCTTGGTATCGCTTTCATTTTAGGCGCTACAGCCTACTTCGTTGTTCGAAGTTACATTGGTAAAATGAATCTGGTCGTTCTAGAGGAAGATGAAATGGAATATGTAGATTCGAATGAATATGTAGAAGATGACGAATATGTAGAGGATAATTATTATGATGCGTATATGGATAAAACCGTAGATGAGATCATATCCATGGATACATCCGGTTCAAACGATGCCCATAATAAGGTAATTAATGAAACTCAAACAGAAGATGTAGAAGATATGGAAGAGCAAATCAGCAGGAATATGTCGGATAATAGAATGGAAATTAAGAAGGATAAAGATGTACTTAATGTTTTACTGATCGGAAGTGATTCTAGAAATAGTAAGAGAAGAGGCCTTTCCGATGCCATGATATTAATTTCAATTAATAAAAAAACCAAGACAATCTTTGCAACATCATTTCTAAGAGATATTTATCTTCAGATACCCGGTAAGAAAAATAATCGTTTAAACACCGCTTATTCCTCCGGAGGGGCTAAGCTTTTGATGGAGACAATTGAGCAGAACTTTAAAATTGATATTGATAAGTATATTTCGGTAGATTTTTTTGCTTTTATGGATATTGTTGATGCGATAGGTGGAGTTACGCTGGAAATTACGGATAAGGAATTACCGGTTGTGAATGATTATGTTGATCACCTTAATAAACTTTTAAAGGTAGAAGAAGGAACGGATCGGTTAAAGAATTCAGGTAGTCAGCTATTAAATGGGAAACAGGCCCTTGGCTATACCCGAGTTAGATATGTAGGTACTGATTTTGCCAGAACGGCCAGACAAAGAAAGATTTTAGAGATTATTTTTAATAAAATCAAAGGCTTAAGTCTGACACAGATGAATGATTTATTAAATAAGGTGCTGCCAAAAGTAACAACCAATTTTAAAGAAGGAGAGATTTTCTCACAAATCATGTCCTTGCCTTCTTATCTAAAATATGATATAGAACAATGCACCATACCGATTAAGGATTCTTATAAGAATATGAGCATCAGAGGAATGGCGGTACTTGGAGTGGATTTTGAGATGAATATAAAGAAACTTCACGAAAGAATTTATCTTGCTGACTAGTAAGAATATATGTGTTTAATAAGATTTATATCGTTTCACTGACTGCTTTGGAAAAGCCACTGCAGTCTTTTTTTGAAACAGATTAAGCTGAGTCTTTAATAGAATCGACGTACTATATAGGTAAGGAATTAATACCTGAAGACATTAGGATTTGCTACGTTGTAGGTTTGTCAAACATATGTTACACCATACCTAACAAAATCAGATAAGATATTCTGAGGTGATTTCCATCCCAGAGGTCTCATCGGAAAGCGGTTATAATCTCTTTTGTTATATGTAGTTAGCTGATTACTAAAGTCCTCAAATGAATAGAAGGTATGCGTTGCATAGAAACGCTCATTATCTTTTCTGTGGCTTCTTTCGACCTTACCATTATGCCTTGGGGTAAATGGACGTATTAGTTTATGACGAATGCATAATTGATTAAGACGAACTTCAAAAATAGTTGGCGTTTTAGCTTTATCTCCGGATGCAAGGCGTTTTGTGAATTCTAGACCATTATCCGTTTGGATGCATTCTATTGGCATTGGAAAGGCTTTAACAAGGTGCTCTAGGAATTGCATAGATGAATAGGTACTGTGCTCTTCAAAAGCTTCAACGTAACGCCACCTAGAGTATTCGTCAATAGCTGTATACTGATAAAACTTTTGTCCCCTGGCCTGATTGACCAGACATACAGAAGGCACAAACTTAACATCTACCTGAATCCTCTGGCCGGGATACGTCATTTGTTCATAAGGCTTAGGTACGTATTTTGGGTTTTTCGGCTTAATGGCCATAAGTTTTTTCTTGCGGAGGAAGCGGTAAAGACCGGGAATAGATCTTTTATAACCTCGTTGCATAAGTTTTACCCAGAAGATTACCAGGCCAGCATTAGGATTACGACGGCGCATGTTATTAATAAGACTGATCTCATCTTCAGTATGTTGGTTTGGATGGTGATGAGGTCTTCGAGAACGATCTCTAAGGGAGTCCCAGGAGCCATCATAACGTCGTTTCCAACGATAAACGTACTGACGATTCGTTTTATATCGTGCAGCTGCCTTTGAAACACCATATTTATCAGCGTATTTAATTAAAGCTAGTCGAAACCTCATATCCTGTGTTATACTTGCCATACGGAAATGCTCTCTTTCTTTTGTATTTTGGTTGTGGTGACTTAAATATAACACAAAAGAGCTATTTCCGTTTTTATTTAATAAGATTTGTAACACATGTATTGTAATCCTACAACCTGAAGACATTAGGATTTGCTACGTTATATTGCCATAGATATAAAATTATGGTAAAATCGATTGATAGTAATGATTTAAACATATTAACTTTATTCAGTGAAACTATATTTATATTTCGTCTTACAGATAATAGAATGTAAATACTTGTTAGAGTAATATCAGTAACCTTATATAGGAATGATATTTTGAGGTTATATATTAACGAATGTAATGATCAGTGCGGTTATATATATTTACTTTCGATATCACTGCAGCATAAAAAATATGATTGATTTTAAGAAAGGGACCTATATGACAAAAATAAAACAGTTATCGAATGGAATAACCGTAGTTATGGAGACAATGCCTTATTTGAAAAGTGCCGCCTTTGGTGTCTGGGTGAGAGTCGGCTCTTCGAATGAGGATGACAGTAATAATGGAATAGCACACATGATAGAACATATGCTATTTAAGGGTACCTCCAGAAGGAGCGCGAAGCAGATAGCAGATGAGATGGCGCAGATTGGTGGAAATATTAATGCATATACCAGCAAGGAGCTTACTTCTTATTATGCTACAACCTTAAGCGAGCATCTTCCCTTAGCTATTGATATCATCGCAGATATGTTCAATAATTCACTGATAGAAGAGAAGGCTTTAAAAAAAGAGAAAGGTGTTATTATAGAAGAAATCGATATGTATGATGATTCTCCTGAGGATCTGGCCCATGAGATGCTGCAGCAAAGAATCTGGAAAGGACATCCCCTGGGATATATGATTTCCGGAACCAAGAAAGTAGTTCGTAAGGTCAGCAGGAATCAGATTATGGATTTTATTAATACCTACTATGTCGGTGATAATATGGTAATATCAGTTGCAGGCAATTTTGAAGAGGATAAAATCTTTGCACTTTTACAGGAACAGTTTGGTGTAATTAAAAAATCTTGTGAAAATAATGTGATTGAACGGATTAAGCCAGAGTATCATAAGGTTACCTGTAAGAAGCAAAAGGATATTGAACAACTTCATTGTAATATAGCATTTGACTGTATTTCCTATCTGTCTGAGGAACGATTTGTTTTATCGATTTTAAATTCCATATTGGGAGGCAGTATCAATTCCCGGTTGTTTCAAAAAATCAGAGAAAACAGTGGTTTAACTTATTCCATTTATTCTTATGGCAGTTCCTATAAGGAGACAGGGTTGCTTCATATCTATGCAGCCATGAACCCTTCACAGACTTCAACTGTTCTAAAGAAAATCTACCAGATTATTGGTGATCTAAAGAAGAAAGGGGTAACTGCTGAAGAACTGGCTATGACGAAGGAACAGATTAAGACAGAGATCATTCTGGGAAGTGAAAGTGCAAAAAGTAAAATGAATTCCAATGGCAAATCCATGTTAAACAGAGGAAGAGTAACTCCTATGGAAGAGTTGATAGAGGGAATTAACAGAGTAAGTATTTCTGATATCAAAGAGTTTGCTAACCGTTATTTGGATCTGAATAAATGTTCCTTGTCCGTGGTAGGTAATATTAATGATATTGATCTGAAAGCATTTATTTAGCAATCAGTATTAAAGTAAATGGGGGAGGTTTTTTAGATGTATTTTGAACCAAATTCATCCAGGCATAAGCCAAAACAAACGTTTACTTATAGAACGACTAAACTGGAAAGATTAAGAGACGAAGCTGATCCGGCTAATCCACCAAAGAAATATCTGGTTAGGTATCTGGTATTTCATTGGTTGTTGGTTTTTTTTACATTAATGCTATGTATGAATTTCTTATTCCCCTTTGCGGTTATGATGTTTCTTTATGTGGGTCATAATCTTAAAAAACTACGAAAGACTTGGATTGTATTTTATTCCGGAAAAGTGCTAACAAAGATTAATTTGATTTCGCTATTACTTTGTCTTCTATTATTTATACCCGGAAAGATATTCTTTCTTTTCTTATTTGAAGACGTTATATTTAAAGCACTTACCTGGTTTTGGAACGTTTTTGGTGAGTTTTGGGAAGATCTTAAATACAAACTCAGACCGGTCAAAAAAATTAGTGATAATTCTATCGGTATAGCGAATGTTGTTTCCTTTGCAAGACAATTATGGTAAGCGTCCAACAATAGACAGCACCCAGAAAAAAACACCTTGACTTTACGACTAAGAATGTTATAATAAGTTCAAATTGATAATACGATGACGAGACGAGTAATATGTGAAAGATTACAGAGAGAGATATGATTTGGTGCAAATATCTTATTTGGAAGCATATGAAAACTACCTCTGAGTGACCCTAATCCGGTCCGGTGATTCCGTTATAATCGAATGAAGTGGGTGCTATGCACCAATAAGGGTGGAACCGCGACGTATCTATACGCTCGTCCCTTTCGATTTGAAGCCAAGTCGAAAGAGACGGGCTTTTTCTATTTTAATTTCAGAAAGGAGTTTTAATTATGAAGATTACGTTAAAAGACGGCTCTGTAAAAGAGTATGAATTTCCAAAGTCAGTGTATGAAATTGCCGTTGACATCAGCGAAGGTCTGGCTAGAGTGGCATGTGCAGGTGAACTAAACGGTAAGGTGGTGGATCTTCGAACCGTAGTTGATGTTGACTGCGAATTAAATATATTAACCTTTAATGATGAAGCAGGTAAAGCTGCATATCGTCATACCGCTTCCCATGTACTGGCACAGGCAGTAAAAAGACTGTATCCCAAAGCGAAGCTTGCTATCGGACCGTCCATTGATACCGGATTTTATTATGACTTTGACTGCGAGCCTTTTGACAGGGCTGCACTGGATGAACTCGAAAAGGAAATGAAAAAGATTATAAAAGAGGGTGCTGAGTTGGTTCGTTATACCCTTCCGAGAAATGAAGCAATTGCACTGATGCAGGAAAAGGGTGAAAACTATAAAGTGGAACTGATTGAAGACCTTCCTGAGGAATCAGAGATTTCGTTCTATCAGCAGGGAGATTTTGTGGATTTATGTGCCGGTCCGCATCTTATGAGTACGAAGACAATTAAGGCAATAAAGTTGATTTCTTCCTCCGGTGCATATTGGAAAGGTTCCGAGAAGAATAAAATGTTAACCAGAGTATATGGTACTGCTTTCACTAAGAATGCTGAGCTTGAGGAATATCTGGTACATCTTGAGGATATTAAAAAACGCGATCATAATAAATTGGGTCGTGAGATGGAGATTTTCACAACGGTAGATGTAATTGGTCAGGGACTTCCACTCTTGATGCCTAAGGGTGCTAAGATTGTTCAAACGCTACAAAGGTGGATTGAGGATGAAGAGGAACGTCGTGGTTATGTAAGAACAAAAACTCCGTTAATGGCTAAGAAGGATCTATATGTTATCTCTGACCATTGGGGACACTATAAAGAAGGTATGTTCGTACTTGGCGACGAAGAGGATAAAGATTCTGAAGTATTTGCTCTTCGTCCTATGACCTGTCCGTTCCAATACTATGTATATAAGCAAAGCCAGAAGAGCTATCGGGACCTTCCTCTTCGATATGGTGAGACTTCAACCTTATTCCGTAACGAGGACTCCGGCGAAATGCACGGACTAACCAGAGTTAGGCAGTTTACAATCTCTGAGGGACATCTGATTGTTACTCCGGAGCAGATAGAGGATGAATTCGCAGGCTGTCTTGACCTGGCGATGTATTGCTTGAAAGTATTAGGACTTGAGAATGATGTAACCTACCGTTTATCTAAATGGGATCCGAACAATAAAGCAAAGTATCTCGGTGATGAAGAACAGTGGGAAAGGATGCAGAATAAAATGCGCGAAATGCTTGTACATCTGGGAGTTAATTTCTCGGAAGCAGATGGTGAAGCAGCATTCTATGGCCCTAAGTTGGATATTCAAGCCAGAAATGTATATGGTAAGGAAGATACCATGATTACCCTTCAGTTGGATTTTGTATTGGCAGAACGTTTTGATATGTTCTATATCGATGCCGGTGGTGAGAAAAAGCGTCCTTATATCATTCACAGAACCAGTATGGGATGCTATGAAAGAACTCTGGCTTGGCTGATTGAAAAATATGCAGGAATGTTCCCTACCTGGTTATGTCCGGAGCAGGTTAGAGTTCTTCCGATATCTGAAAAATACCATGACTATGCTCAGAAAGTCAAAGATGAACTGCAACAGAACGGAGTTTTAGTTACTGTGGATCAAAGAGCTGAGAAGATTGGGTATAAGATCCGTGAAGCAAGGTTGGAGCGTGTTCCCTACATGTTAATCGTAGGACAAAAGGAAGAGGAAGAGGGCGCTGTGTCCGTAAGAAGCCGCTACCTTGGTGATGAAGGCCAGAAACCACTTGGTACTTTTATAGATGAAATCTGCAAAGAAATCAGAACTAAGGAGATTAGAAAAATAGAAGTAACAGAGAACGAAAAATAATCCATATGGGTTATTTAATTAATTAGAAAATTATGTTAAAATATGGGTACACCCAAATACCTGTTATTTCATTAAGGCTCATTTATGATAATATATCTAATGCTGTGCATTATATATTGTCTTAGATGAGCCTTTGCTTTATATGATTATATAAGAAGATTACATAATGTTTGAATTATTTTACAATAATGGTTTTATTTTCTTGACAAAGACCCTCTTGTCGTTATATTATTTCATATAAAATATATATGGGTTAACAATTTAGAATAGTTTTATGAAATGAATAAATGGAATTGGCAGTTTGGTAATAATTACGTAAGGAAAGGGTGGAATAACATATGAACAACTATCATATTGACACGAAGTGTATTCAGGAAGGATATCAACCTAAGAATGGTGAGGCAAGAGTTGTACCTATCTACCAGAGTACAACCTATAAATACGATTCCAGCGAGCATGTAGGTAAATTGTTTGACCTTGTTGAGGAAGGGTTTTTTTATACCAGACTGGCGAATCCAACGGTTGATTACGTAGAAAAGAAGATAGCAGCTTTGGAAGGAGGAGTTGGAGCAATGTGCACCTCTTCCGGACAGGCAGCAAGTCTGATTGCGGTAATTAATATCTGTAGCGCCGGAGATCATCTGATATCTGCCGGAACCATATATGGCGGAACCTTTAATCTCTTTGCGGTTACATTAAAACGTATGGGAATTGATGTGAGCTTTGTAGATGCGGATGCATCCATAGAAGAATTACAAAAAGAAATCAAAGATAATACGAAGCTGATATTTGCAGAGACCATAGCAAATCCAGCTTTAGCGATTGCTGATATTGAGAAGCTTTCTACACTGGCTCATAATAATGGAGTTCCTTTGATTGTTGATAATACCTTTGCCACTCCGATTAATTGCAGGCCGATTGAATTCGGTGCAGATATCGTTATTCATTCCACTTCAAAATATATGGATGGTCATGCGGTAGCGCTGGGGGGTGTAATTGTAGACAGCGGTAATTTTAATTGGGATAACGGGAAATTTCCGGGATTATCCACACCGGATGCTTCCTATCATGGCATGGTTTATACCAGAGATTGCGGCAAAACTGCTTTTATTACGAAGGCCAGAGTTCAATTGATGCGTGACTTAGGATCCACACCTTCGCCTAATAATGCATTCTTATTAAATATCGGTCTTGAAACACTCCATCTTAGAATGGAAAGACATTGCAGTAATGCATTAACCGTAGCTAAGTATCTGGAAAAACAGGACAAAATTTCTTGGGTTAACTACCCCGGCTTAGAAAATAATAAATATTATGATTTGGCGCAGAAGTATCTTCCTAATGGCACCTGCGGCGTTATCTCCTTTGGTATTAAGGGTGGAAGAGAAGCGGCGATCAAGTTCATGGACAGCTTAAAGCTGGCAGCAATTGTTGTTCATGTGGCAGACGCTAGAACCGGTGTCCTCCATCCTGCAAGTACGACGCATAGACAGCTGACCGATCAGCAGCTGATTGATTGCGGTATTACCCCTGATTTAATTCGTATGTCCATAGGTATTGAAAATGTGGATGATATTGTTGCAGACATTGAACAGAGTTTGGAAAAACTATAAGTAGATAAATTGTTTCATTCTCATTAAAAAGCATAAATATAATAAAAAGGGTCCCATTCATTATCTTTGATGACATTAATTCAAACGGATAATGAATGGGACTATGTTATATATGTTAGAACAGAAAGGATAGCTGATCATATTTATATCTGTCTTTATAAGCTGCAATGATATCCTCCATGTGGTATAGGATACCACGATGGTTACATTCCTCTCTAAACATCTGTTTTAACTCCCTGACTCTGGGACTATAACATTCATATAAATCCTTATAGCGTTGTTGATAGAGTTGTGTAAGATTTAGGTCAGGAAAAAGTAAATCAAGCTTTTGATAATAATATTCTCTTTGACCGGTACGCAGTGACATTCCAAAGATCGGATAGATAAATTTAGCTCCGTTATCATATGCCATATGAATAATTTTTCTAACATTTTCTTCGGTATCTGTAAGGAAGGGGAGGAGAGGCATCATTAAAATACCGGAATATATATTATGATCCGAAAGTTTTTTTACGGCTTCAAAACGCTTTGAGGAGATACACACCTTTGGCTCAATCTTAGTCGCCATGGTATCATCGGCTGAGGTGATGGTGATCTTACATAATACCGGTGAATGACTTGCTATATTTTCTAATAGATCAACATCTCTTGTAATTAAGCTACTTTTTGTGGCTATGGAGACGCCGAAGTGATAAGTATCGATTAGATTAAGTGCCTGTCTGGTTAATTGATATTTTAACTCGTATGGATTATAGGGATCACTCATGGAACCAGTACCAATCACACCGGTCTTTTGTTTTCTTCTTAGCTCATTTTCCAGGATGGATATGGCATTTTCTTTAGAACGGACTACTTCAAAATCCTCAATTTGATAACAACTGCTTCGGCTGTCACAATAGATACAGTCATGGCAACAACCCTTGTATAAATTCATATTATAATCATTACCAAACCAGGAATCATCTTTACAATGAGATAGGATGGTTTTGGCTGGAATAGTTCTCATATTATCATCCTCATTTTCTTAAAGAGTATCATATATACTATCTTTACAGGGCATTTATATTAGTGAATATAGCCTGTCTGTGTTTTTATCATTACAAGGCGTGTAAAAAAATCTATCATATTTTGATGATAATTTAACATTTAATAAATCAATCTATATTTATTGTTTAAATAAGATGGATACAACCTGAATGAAATCTATACAATTATTAACATAATAACATCTTGGATATGAAAACTAGTTGTCATATTTATTTAGTGTATTTTTTAGTTTCTTAATCATCTCTTCCCGCACACTCTTAGGTTCCAGTACCTCCAGATGATCCTCAAAGGACATCAAATAGCTGTATAACCATCCGTCCAGATACATATCAGCATGAATTAGAAAACTTCCATCTTCATTCTTTTGAACAGATTCATTAGGGAATTCATCACAGATACGAAAAGCCAGTTCGGCGTCTACTTTAAGCACTATAGATGTTTTTTGTGTGTTATGAGAATAATCCCGCTCCTTCTCGGGTTTTATTAACGGTCTTGGAGTAAATATTTCTTCACTGACAACGAGATTTTTCATTCTAGAGAATTTAAAATACCGTAGATCTTCTTTCTCCCTACAATAACCATGTAGATACCATGCCTGAGCTCGAAAAATAAGCTTAACCGGTTCAACAATTCGATGAGAATAAGAACCATAGGAATTATAATAGTCAAAGGAAATAAGATTCCTGTTTAATATGGATTCCTTTAACTGGTTAAACTTACATTTCTCCTCCTCCATATTGGCCCAGTTGGAAAAATCTACTTCAATCCAGTCAGGTTCATTATTACCAAAAAGAGAACTTAATTTTGACAGTACAGCATCCGTTTCCACATAACTAGTTGCATTAATTCCTTGTAGAGCGGAGAGGATATCCTTTTGTTCCTGTTTGGTAAGAATGGATTTATTCAGGACAAAATTCTCCAGAAGACAGATCCCTCCACCCTTTCCCTTATTGGTATAAATAGGAATACCTGCCTGGCATAGAGTATCAATATCCCGGTATATGGTACGACTTGATACCTCAAAGTGTCTAGCCAACTCTTTGGCAGTAATATTCTTACGATTGAGCAGAATATATATAATTTCAAATAAACGATTGATTTGCATAATTTCACCTCTACAATATATTACCAGATATAATGTGACAATACAATGTCATATTATATTAAGAATATGTGAATTTTAAATAATAAAAAGATCAGAGAAGATTGAATGAATAGGAAGAGATAGCAGAGATGGGAAAAGATAGCAAAGACGGGAAAAGATAGAAAAGATAGAAAAGATAGATAAGATAGAAAAGATAAGAAAAGATATGGATAGATAAGAAAGATAAGGATGACGGACATTGTTTATGAAAATAAAGCAATAGATAATTAGGTGGTACAATAAAGATAATTCATGTATAATATAACCAATATATTACTACATTCTTTTAATGTAAATGAAAGTACTTGGAGGAACAATGAATTATAGTGATTTTATTAGAAAAGTGAATTTTTTATATCTCATAAAGACAGCAATTGGATCTGCGGTAGCTATTCTGTTGGCTGATTGGCTAGGGCTTGCCTTTAGTCCTTCTGCTGGAATTATTACCATCTTATCCATACAGAATACAAAGAAAGAAACTCTGTTAATTGCTATAAAGCGAATGATAGCTTTCTTTTTAGCGTTCATCATAACATATATTATATTTAAGAGCTTTGGTTATACTACGGTAGCCTTTGGAGGATTTGTTTTTCTTTTTGTTGCCATCTGTACAGTTACAGGATTGAAGGAAGGTATATCCATGAATGCGGTTTTGATGACACATTTTCTGATTGAGAAGAGAATGGACTTACCTTTGATATTGAATGAAATAGGATTATTGTTGATAGGATTAGGCATTGGTATTGTATTAAATCTCATCATGCCTAAATATAAAGAGCGGATAAGGAAAGAACAGTTGGCATTGGAGGAAGAGATAAAGCTTATGCTTCATAATATGGCCAACGTCCTTCGCAGTAAAAAGGTGTGTCTGGTTCAAGGGGCTACAGAGGAGTCACCGGAGCTTTTTCTGAATATGCTTGAGGCGTCAGATAATAGCACCCAGGATACAACAATGGAGCATAATGATGATAAGAACGCTGTGAAAACAGATAATGATTACAAAATGAGTAGTAGCAGAATTATCGGTACGATGGAAACAAAAGATACCATTCAACTGGATTTTAGACAGTTGGATTTGCGTCTAGAGAATCTGTTAATGAGTGCCTATGAGGATGCAGGTAATACCTTGCTGGCAAATACAAGATATATGGTTTCGTATCTGGAAATGCGAAAATATCAGATTGATGTACTAAAAGATATTGTAATTCATATGAATCGTATTCCTGTTTTATTAAGGCAGACCTATCCGATAGCAGATTTTATGGAGAGTATAGCCAGGTCTTTTCATGAGTTAAACAATGTGAAAGGACTGGTGAAAGAATTCGAAGAGCTATATCAATATTATCAGAAAGAAGAATTACCAAAAAACCGAATTGAATTTGAATATAGAGCCATTCTTTATCAGATATTAACTGAATTGGAATATTTCTTACATTTAAAGCAAAATTTTATTAAAGAACTGGAAGAAAAGAATATGAAATCTTATTGGAGCTACTAAGAAAAAATTGCATAAAAATATTTATCCTTCACATAATATAAAAAGAGGTTGATGATAATGGAGCATCAACCTCTTTTTAACCGTAGGTTAATAAAGCGCTAAGCGCGAGAGTTTCCTATGTAACTCACTGTCTAATAGATCGTTATAGTATCGTTATAGTTAGTTATAAAATATGAGGAAAAGAGGAACAGTACATGCAAAATGATAGTAAAAACGAAAATAAAATATCTAATGTTATGCAGGAAGAGGAAAACCTGTTGAATGCGAATAAAAAAGGAACCGGAGTCCCAAGAGAAAAAACTCAAAAAGAGCAGGAAACGGAGAAAGTTAAAAAAGAAAACGAAGATCTAAAAGATAAAAAAATCAATGAGTATGGTCAGACTGTCTTAGAAAATAATAATAAAGAACACAAAATACATTTATTATCCATCATAGGTGAGATAGAAGGACATGAGTGTCTTCCCCAGCATAATAAAACCACAAAATATGAGCATGTCTTACCACAATTAGCAGCAATTGAAGACAGTAATGATATCGATGGTTTATTAATTTTAATTAATACGGTTGGCGGAGATGTGGAAGCCGGACTTGCTATTGCGGAAATGATTGCATCCTTAAGTAAGCCTACCGTTTCTCTTGTACTTGGCGGCAGTCACTCAATTGGTGTTCCTTTGGCTGTATCTGCTAATTATAGTTATATCGTTCCGTCTGCAACCATGATTATTCATCCGGTCAGAATGAACGGTACTGTAATCGGTGTAACACAAACTTTTGAATACTTTGAAAAAATACAGGATCGAATCATTAATTTTGTGGTAACACATTCCAGTATTACTTATGCTGATTTTAAGAATCTGATGCTTGATACTAATCAGCTGGCTAAGGATGTAGGATCTATTTTAGTAGGAGAAGAGACAGTGAAAAAAGGTATCATTAAGGAAGTAGGCGGTATCAAGGAAGCACTGGCCAAGATTAATGAAATGATAGACAATAATACAATGAATGGCAATAACAACGTAAATAAGTCTACTAACGATAACAATGTAGCTAACGTCAATGAAAAGAACAATAATAGCCAAGGTCAATAACCTAAGAGTTAATTTCATGAAAAACCAAATTCAATAAAAGTCAAATTCAATAAAAGTCAATTCACCAAAAGTCAAGTTCCATAAAAGCTAAGTTCAATAAAACCGAATTCAATAAAAGCTAAGATTAATAACGGACAGGATTCATAACAATAGTATGAATGGCTATAATTAATAACAATAACAATGGCGAGGTTATTTTCTGATATTTTCAAAGACCATTTGTTTTAAGACAATTGCTAAAATATAAGAAAGCTAGTTGATTTGAAATTAATCCTAAAAAGTGTTATAATGATTACAAATTGTTTATAAAGGTTTTTTGTAACTGAAGCTTTTACAGGTTAACTAGTATGCTTTCAAGGAAAGTAGGTGCATTATGAGCATATTATATACAGTTGTTCCACTGGAAAGAATCTATGTAGATCATAAAGCGAAGGAATTGGAAATTAAACAAAGTGTAAAAGAAGCAAATTATGAATATAAGGATGTGCAACTCAAGCATGGTAGAGTTGTAGCACGTCGCGATGGTGATAATTATGTGGTGCAAAAAATTAACTCTACCGATATGAGCGATTATTTAAAAGATGAATATACTCCTGGAAAGACGATACAGTAATAAAGCTCGTTTCATATGTTTTTATTATTCATAAGATATAGCAAGGGTTTATTGCAGGATACCTATTAATCAAAGGTGTTTTGCTATAAGCCCTTCTTTTTGTCTTGCATAACATTTTTATAAAAGGTATAATAAATTCTGGATATGTTACTAAATTATAACCCTAGAAAACATATCTAATAATACATGAATAATAATAACGAACAAAGGATAAAAAGGCAATAATATCAATTTGTTTTCTTACTTATTTGCAAATATGATTTGTTCACAAGCACTCTTTGCTATTCGAATCTGATGCTAAATGAATCATATGGGTAGGATAAAGCAGCGATTGTATTATCAATTTTGTGTGATACGAAAGATTTTCGAATTTAAATATTATATATGGAATTTGGGGGGGCATTAGCATGGACTTATTAGAATCAATACTTATGGGCCTGGTACAGGGTCTGGCTGAATTTTTACCGATTAGTAGTTCAGGTCATTTGGCTATTATGAAACAAATTTTAAATCTCAATATGGATACCGGCTTATTATTTGATGTTATGCTGCACTTTGGAACGATGGTAGCTATCTTTGTGGTATTCTGGAAGGATATCCTGGATTTAATAACAGAAGGATTTAAGATTATCGGAGATTCTCTGATAAATACAAGACGCTTTATAAGGAATCTATTCAGTAAGGATAAGGTTACATATAAAAATGTTATTACAACACCCTATCGCAGATTTGTACTGCTGGTAATCGTATCAACGATACCTACGGGGATCATAGGCGTTGTCTTCAACAATGCGATTGAGGAGGCAGGAAAAACTCTGTTAGTTCCGGGATTAAGTTTGATATTTACCGCGATACTTCTTACAATTGCTGACAGGGTACATACCGGACAGAAAACAGAAGAAACAGCAAGTTATAAGAATGCATTATTTCTGGGGATTGCTCAGGGTGTAGCGACTCTGCCGGGCATCTCTAGATCTGGTACTACCATAACGGCCGGTTTGTTAAGTGGTTTTGATCGTACCTTTGCTGTAAAATATTCGTTTATCATGTCGATACCGGCAGTTCTTGGAGCCGTTGTTTATGAAATGAAAGATTTTTCCATGGACTTGGTAAACAAAAGTGAGATAACAGGATATATTGTTGGTACCTTGGTAGCAGCGGTTGTTGGTTATATTAGCATTAAGACCATGCTGGTAATTGTTCGCGGTAAGAAGTTTAAGTACTTCGCTTATTATTGCTTTGCAATCGGACTTATTGCACTTAGCGGACATTTTTTCTTATAGCGTCACGAAAATAATCTAAGTATTCGAGGAGGATGCAGATGGCTTCCAAACGTAAACCGAAGAAATCAAATAATAAACAAACGAATAGAAAACAAACAGTAAAAAAGAAGGAAACAATCAAAGAAAGCGGCGCGTTGCAGGATGAGATTATACTAGTCGTAGCCTTAGTTGTATCCGTATTGCTGTTTTTAAGTAATTTTAATTTAATAGGTCCGGTAGGACGATATGTAAGCGGATTTGTATTTGGAATGATAGGCTTAGAGGCTTATCTTTTACCCTTTATACTCTTTTTCGGAACTGCATTCCATCTATCAAACTTTGGTAATCGGTCTGCAGGCAGAAAAATCTTAAGTGCAATTGTATTTTTTGTTGTCTTAACCGGATTAATTCAATTAATAGCTACTTCATATAATAAAGATTTAAGGATTTTTGATTATTATAATCTGGCTATGGAGGGGCGAAACGGCGGTGGTATCATCGGAGGTATTCTGGTAATGATACTGGGTGGTTTATTCGATGTACTGGGTGCTTACATAATTATAATTGCTGTTATGTTAATCTGCATTATAGTAATCAGCGGAAAAGCGATATTAACTTATGTTGCAAAAAAAAGTAAACATACCTTAGAGGAACGCTTAGAATACCAGCGATTAAAGAAAGAACAATATGAAGCTTCGAACGGTAAGGAGAATGAAAATGGCTCAGGCAGAAGGCCACCAAAGACTTTTGTCTTAGATGGAAATGCTTCTTCGGAAGCAGGAAAAACCGGTCATATCATTAATTTTAAGGAAAGAAAAGAAAAGAATAAATCACTAAAAAATGAAGATATACCGATTTCAAATCTGGATCATCTGTTTCAAAATCAAGATGAGAAAGAGACAGAGCTGCAGATGAATGACTTTAATGAAACGGATAAGACAGTTACCGTTCCCAATTATGAAGATGAGCTTCGAAGCAAGTTTGGTGCAGAAGGAGATTTGGTAAATGTTGTGCCGGAAGAGGAACCAATTACATCACAGGACACTGATGTAGTACAATCCGGTTCTGTGAAAAAGGTTAAAGGTAATGATACGTCTAGTGATTCTACAAGCATAGAACAATTAGACATCAAACAAGTAGCAGAGCAAAAGGAATATATCTTTCCACCGGTTAATCTGTTAAATAGTGTGAAAGGAAAAAGTTCCGGGAAAATGTCGGACCGAAGTTTAAAAGAAACAGCAATTAAACTTCAGAATACCTTAGAGAGCTTTGGAGTTCATGTTACGATAACCAATGTTAGCTGTGGGCCTGCCGTAACCAGATATGAGCTTCAACCGGAGCAAGGGGTAAAGGTTAGTAAGATAACCAGTTTAGCGGATGATATAAAGCTTAATCTGGCAGCGGCAGATGTTAGAATAGAGGCTCCAATTCCCGGAAAAGCAGCTGTCGGAATTGAGGTTCCTAACAAAGAAAATTCCATGGTTAGCTTTAGAGATTTAATAGAAAGCAAAGAATTTCAAGAACATCCCTCCGATATTGCATTTGGAGTTGGTAAAGATATTGGAGGACAGACGATTATAACCGATATTGCGAAAATGCCCCATCTTCTGATAGCCGGTGCTACCGGATCCGGTAAATCCGTCTGTATCAACACCTTGATTATGAGTATTTTATATAAATCGAACCCTTCGGATGTACGTCTTATCATGGTAGATCCTAAGGTGGTAGAGTTAAATGTTTATAATGGAATCCCTCATCTTTTAATTCCGGTAGTTACCGATCCTAAGAAGGCTTCGGCAGCTCTGTCCTGGGCAGTTATGGAAATGACAGAACGTTATAAGAAATTTGCTGATGTGGGAGTTAGGGATTTAAAGGGTTATAATGACAAAGTGGCTGAAGTAGCTTATCTGAATGATGAAAATTATCAGAAGCTGCCTCAAATTGTAATTATTATCGATGAGCTTGCGGATCTTATGATGGTAGCTCCCGGTGAAGTGGAAGATGCTATTTGCCGTCTTGCACAGATGGCGAGAGCGGCAGGATTACATCTTATCATAGCTACCCAGAGGCCCTCCGTCAATGTTATCACTGGTTTGATTAAGGCAAACATACCCTCAAGAATAGCTTTTGCTGTATCCTCAGCCATTGATTCCAGAACCATTCTTGACGGATCCGGAGCCGAGAAGCTTCTTGGTAAGGGTGATATGTTATTCTTCCCTTCCGGTTATCCGAAGCCGGTTCGTATTCAGGGTGCATTTATTTCCGATAAGGAAGTAAGCTCTGTGGTTGAATTTCTTAAAAAGAATAATAACGAAGCACAGTACAGCGAGGATATTAAAGAGAAAATCACCAATGCAAGACCTTCGGATGGTGGAAGTGGTATCGGTGGCGGTAATGACAGGGATGAATATTTTGCAGAGGCAGGTAAATTCATTATTGAAAAGGATAAAGCATCCATCGGAATGCTACAGAGAGTCTATAAGATAGGCTTTAATCGTGCTGCCAGAATAATGGACCAGCTGGCAGAGGCAGGGGTGGTTGGCCCGGAAGAGGGAACGAAACCCAGAAAGGTTTTAATGTCATCGGAGCAGTTTGAACAATACTTGGAGGAGTATTAATACATAATATGATTATGTTCACCTGAGATACTTACAAATGATTTTATATATTAGTCAACTATAAAAAAACATGATCAAACCAATGCTATATATGTGTTGTGTGTCGCAAAATAGGACATAATTGGAAAGCTACTAAAAAACTGATTTTTTATGTAGGTAATCAATGAGATCATAATATTTTACTTTAATGAAGATGATAATTGTTTTATAGCAAATAGTAGAAATTAAATGATAGAATTACAGGAGTATAAAGATATGACCGGATGGCTTGTAGTAAACGAATTTCTAAATCAAAATAAATTCAATGAAATTCATTCCTGGCTTCTTGAGGCTGCAAGTTCAAAGGGTATTAGCTTACAGCTTAGAACCAATGCACAAATATTAATCGATTTACCGATTGGGAAGCTAGATAAGAGTGTAGATTTTATCTTATTTTGGGACAAGGATACTAAGTTAGCACATTATCTCGAACAAATGGGATATCCGGTTTTTAACTCATCACAAGCCATCGGTATATGTGATGATAAGTCCCTGACTCACCTGAAATTAATGGGAGCCGGCATAAGAATGCCAAGAACTGTCATAGCACCAAAAACCTTTGATAATATAGGCTATACGAATTATGATTTTCTAAAGGCAGTGGTTGAAAAACTGGGATTTTCTATGGTTGTTAAGGAAGTGTTTGGATCCTTTGGCCAGCAAGTGCATCTGGTTAGGACGTGGGAAGAGTTATTAAACACGATGACCTTGACAGGAACAAGACCTGTTATATTTCAAGAATACATTGAAACCAGCTTCGGAAGGGATATACGTTTACAGGTGGTAGGCAACAAAGTAATTGCTGGTATGCTAAGGTTTTCAGAGAATGGGGATTTTAGAGCAAATCTCTCGATCGGCGGTAAGATGAAGCCCTATGTTCCTACGAAAGAGCAAAGTGAGCTGGCTGTCAGGTGCTGTGAGATTATCGGTCTGGATTTTGCTGGTGTAGATCTTTTGTTCGGTGATAAGGATGAGCTATTGGTATGTGAAGTGAATTCCAATGCACATTTTAAGAATATCTATGACTGTACGGGGATTAATGCTGCAGATGCAATCATAGAACATATTCATAAAAACATAATAAACACTTGATTGATAAATAACATTTTATTTGAGGAATGAAAGCGGTGCGTTGATGAAGGCATGGATTATCTATTTTACAGAGGGAGCTCTTTATAATCAAAATTATATTAATTTCTATATAGAAGAAGGTAAAAAGCTTGACGTTGATGTCAAGCTTATTCTGGTTGAGGAGCTGGATTTTGGAGTTTGGCAGAATGAATGGTTTCTAAGATACCGGGGGGAGATTGTTGATTATCCTGACTTTGTGATCTGTAGAGCAATTTATCCTTTACTTAGCAAACAGTTAGAATATATGGGTATCAAGGTGTTTAACAGCTCTTTTTTATCGGAAATCTGTAATGATAAAGCAAAGACATATCAATATCTGGCGAAGACCGGAATACCCATGGTAAATTCAAACTTCTGTCTGAATTCACAGTTAGAGGATAGGTTAAATAACCTACAGGAGCTATCTGTAATCAAAGCAGTGGATGGGCATGGGGGTAGCCAGGTGTTTTTATATGATCCTAGTAAAAGTGTTGCAATAGATAGAATTATGAAAGGTATTGGTAAATCCGATGTCGTGATTCAGCCTTATATAGAAGGACGTAAACAGGATCTGAGAGTTTATGTGATTGGAGATGTTATTGTGGCTGCTGTACTTCGCACAGCCAGGGAGGGCTTTAAAGCTAATTATTCCTTAGGGAGCGAGGTACGATTATATGATTTAAAAGAAGAAGAGAAACAACTGGTCCATAGTATCATAGATCAATTTGATATTGGACTTGTAGGAATTGATTTCCTCATAGGAGCAGAGGGAGACTTATTATTTAATGAAATAGAGGATGTTGTTGGAGCCAGGATGCTATATCAATGCTCAGATATTAATCTCGTAAATTTATACCTTAGGCACATCATAGCTTCCCTATAGTAATAAATATGAAATGATCTTTATTTAAATCAATGTAAGTAATTCTTTTGGGGTATCAATCAGATAGTCGGCACCGGTTTTTCTTAGAACTTCACGACAACGGAAGCCCCAGGTTACACCGATACAGGGAATGCCGGCATTTTTAGCTGTCATTATATCTGTTTCTGAATCACCAACAAAGATTGTATTTTTAAGTTCGGAGCCTAATTCTTTCACTGCGGTAAATACACTATCAGGAGCAGGTTTTCTTTTAATTTGGGCAGTTTCACCGATTGCGACCGGTATTATGGTACCAAAATAAGTTTTTGCCAGGGATTTAACAGCGGTATCATATTTATTAGAAACAATAGCCATTTTATAATTATAACGATGTAAATCTAATAGCAGCTCCATGATACCGTTATATGGCCGGGTTTTGTTCTGCATATTATTTCTGTAATTTTCTTTAAATTCTTCAAGGTATAAGGTTACTTCATCTTCACTGCAAGACGTCGGAATAGATTGACGTATTAAATTTCTTACGCCATTACCAACATAACGTTTCACTTCATCATAACTTTGGGATGGAAAGCCTTTTTGAACTAATATTTCATTTAGGCTATCACGTAAATCATCCAGAGTATTTAATAGGGTTCCGTCCAGATCAAAGATGACTGTATTGTATTTCATGAGATACTTCCTTTCTAATATGTAATTACCATGTATATGTATCAATTAGCCTTATGGCAAACCATCCACTGCGTCAGTACTAAACCTACTTTTTAGTTATCGATTTTATTGAATAAAGATTTAAGATATTATATTAGTAAGTATATACTCGTAACTTTCATTAACGCAAGTGATTTTTTGGGAAACCCGTTTAAAATAATAAAAACTTGAGGATAAAGCCATACAAATTACTATAAATTTACAAATTAACGAAATTAATGTATATTTGTTGATGTTATTGAAATTAATGGATAGAAATTCTCAATATTATGTGAATAAAGATTTATCTTCTTGTATTATCCTTATGATAGCTGCACTAGAATTTATACTCTGTGATTGGATTTTCTGTCTTGATAAATACAAACATTATGTTACAATATTAACTGTATGTGGATATATTACAATAATCAGCCATTTAATCAGGCAGGGGTTATCTCTTATAGACACTCTATCCGTAATAGATATAATAAATTTAGTGAAATTGATATTTGGGATATTGATAAGCCTAATAAAGGAATAGAAGAGTGTAAAGGATTAGAAAGTGTAAATGAATAGCGAATAATAGCTAGCATAAGGGAATAGAAAGAAAGGCAGGTACACGAATGAAATCAGATATTATCATTGCTCAGGAGGCAATACTAAAACCGATTAAAGAAGTGGCAGCAAAGCTAAATATCCTGGAAGAGGATCTGGAGTATTACGGTAAGTATAAAGCAAAGCTTTCGGATGAACTATGGGATAAAGTAAAAGATAATCCTGACGGAAAGTTGGTTTTGGTAACAGCAATTAATCCTACGCCTGCCGGAGAGGGTAAGACCACTACAACAGTAGGTCTTGGACAGGCCCTTGGTCTTATGAATATAAAGTCGGTCATAGCTCTTAGAGAACCATCTCTGGGACCTTGCTTTGGAATCAAAGGCGGAGCAGCCGGCGGAGGTTATGCCCAGGTAGTTCCGATGGAGGATTTGAATTTACATTTTACCGGTGATTTTCATGCTATCACCTCGGCGAATAATCTTTTGGCTGCTATGCTTGATAACCATATACAACAAGGTAATAGTTTAAATATTGATACAAACCAAATTGTATGGAAACGCTGTGTGGACATGAATGACAGGGTTTTAAGAAATATTGTAGTAGGTTTGGGCCGCAAAGCAGACGGTGTTGTTCGAGAGGATCATTTTATCATCACCGTAGCTTCAGAAATTATGGCTGTTCTATGTCTTGCTGATAATATGAAGGATTTGAAGGATCGCCTGGGACGAATGGTGGTTGCCTATACCTATGACGGAGAACCTGTGACTGCAAAGCAGTTAAATGCGGTGGGATCTATGGCAGCTTTACTAAAAGATGCTTTGAAACCTAATATAATTCAAACCGTTGAGAATACTCCTGCCATTGTCCATGGTGGACCCTTTGCTAATATCGCCCATGGTTGCAACAGTGTCAGAGCAACGAAGACAGCACTTAAGCTGGCGGATGTGGTAGTAACGGAAGCAGGTTTTGGTGCAGATCTGGGAGCTGAGAAGTTCTTAGATATCAAGTGCAGAATGGCGGGACTAAAACCGGATGCAGTTGTATTGGTTGCAACGGTAAGAGCGTTAAAATATAACGGTGGTGTACCCAAAACAGAGCTTTCGAATGAAAATCTGCTTGCCTTAAAAAAAGGTATTGTAAATCTCGAAAAGCACATAGAGAATGTTCAAAAGTTCGGGGTACCGGTAGTAGTAACATTAAATAGATTTATATCGGATACAGATGCAGAACTTAACTTTGTGAAAGAATTCTGTGAAAATAGAAACTGTGAATTTGCCTTGAGTGAGGTATGGGAAAAAGGCGGAGAGGGCGGTATCGAATTAGCGAAGAAGGTATTGTCAACGATAGAGCATAAGGAAAGCAACTATCAGCCACTATACCCTGTCGAATTACCAATCAAGGAGAAAATCAGTATAATTGCCAAAGAAATCTATGGAGCCGATGGGGTAACCTATGAACCATCTGCTGAAAGTGCTATCAGAATGATTGAAGCCTTAGGTTATAAGGATTTACCGATCTGTATGGCAAAAAACCAATATTCTCTTTCCGATGACCCTACGAAACTGGGACGACCCTCCGGATTCTTAATTAACATCAGAGAGGTTTATGTATCAGCAGGAGCAGGTTTTGTGGTAGCAATCACCGGTACGGTTATGACAATGCCCGGATTACCGAAAGTTCCGGCGGCAGAAGGAATCGATGTGGATGATAACGGAAAGATAACCGGATTGTTTTAAATAATACATCTATCAGAGTAAAGTAGATTTATTTAACTGATATCAAATAGACGTGACAGAGACTTGTCACGTCTATTTGATGTGCTTATATCTTCAATTTATAGATATTACATTTGCAATTTCATTTTAATAACTGTTTGCAACCGATAATTCTGCCTGAATCCTTACTGATCCAATTACATATTCTTTGGTATTCTATGGTTATAGTAGCTTGCTATCATTATAAAAGTTTTTTCATTTATCTATGTCGAATTATGTAACTATAAAAGGATAAATAAAAATAGAAGGATTGTTTACAAATAGAAAATATTTACATATAATAAGTAATAAGAGATAAGAGATAAGAGATAAGAGATAAGAGATAAGTGATAAGTAGTAAGTAACAAGGAATAAATGTAAATAAAATGTGTGGTAACATAAATTAATTTGAAAGTAATAAATGGGTTAATAAGTATTACCATTATAGAAAGGGGTAAGTGCTGTGATAGTAAAGGGTATCGATTTATCAATTACTGAAGAATTTGTTTTTATGGAACTGATTGGAAAGAAACTGGTGAAAAAACCGAAAATAAAAATAGGAAACAGTAAATTATACACGATGGTCTCCATTATCATAGAGCTTGTGTTAATGGATCATATCAAAATTGATGAAAATAGTCAATTAATAATGAAAAATCCAAAGTTAACGGGTATACAATATTATGATGATGTTTTAGATAAAATCAAATCAAAAAAAACAAGGAGTATAAGGAGCTGGATGGAGTATTTTTATACTCATACAAAATTACGAAATAATATATTCAACGCTGTAGTAGATAGCATTATAAAAAAGCAGGCCATCGAAGTGATAGGAAGCTCTTCCAAGAAAGATTATTCAGATTATATGAATATCGGAGACATGATGATTCAAAAGATTAGAGCAGAACTTTTGGAGGAAGGAAATATAGATGAGAATACGATGTATCTTGTTCTTCTAATGGATTCTAATAAAATGCTAACGTCTTATTTCTCTGATTATGAATATAAAAGTTTAGTAGAAAAGATGGAAATGGTATATGAAAGTAAAGCTACTGATACATTTAAAATTATTAAAAAAGCTATGAAAGATATTGAAGCATTATCAGCTATTACGGTAATAGGTGATCTAATTAGCTCGATAGGATAGGGATCTTATATGTCAAAGCCAAGAAGTATTGAGAAAATAAAACATTCAGAATTAATAACTATAGGGGAATTGGTTTTAATATCCGGCATGAGGTATAGTACATTAAAGTATTATACAGAAGAAGGATTATTACCTTTTCAACAGCTTGAAAGCAGATTGGTTAGAAGGTATCCAAGAATTGAAGCTATGAAACAAATTGAGGAAATTAATAATCTAAAAGCATACGGTTTTACAATCGAGGAGATAAAGACAAAATTATTAGATAAGGAAAGAATGGCACAATAAGCTTAAGTTTATGATTTACTATATTGCAAAAGTAAAATGAATTAAAAATAAGAATAAAATAGGAAAAGCTCCCGTATATTTTATTGATAATGGCTATGAGCTTATCAATAAACAGGATGCTTTCTGTGATTGTAAAATTAAATTTTGATCCACCAAGGATATTACTGTTATTAACAATGAGTTTTATATGCTAATTATTTCCACATCTACTGATATTAATTACAATACAGTGGCGGGCTTGCATTGTTATGCAAACCCGCCATTGTATATAGAATAAATTTATAACGTAGCTATATTTAAATTTGAATTGTCTTCTCCTCAAATGTATGTTATAAAACCTGAGGTTATAACTTTTACTGATGCATATTAACGTCTTTCGAAGGCCTGTTCGCAGTATACACAGCGATATACTCCGTTTTCTCTGTCCGTCAGTTTAAAGGTATGAGGGATACCCTGCTCTACGGAAGTGATACAACGGGGATTTTTGCATTTTAAAATATTGGTAACGGTTTTCGGAAGGTCCGGATTCTTCTTTTCAATGATAACTCCATTTTCTATAATATTAATGGTTATCTTATGATCCAAGGCTCCCAGCATATCCAGGTTGATACCGTCTAAAGTTCCTTCAATTTTTATAATATCTTTTTTACCCATGAAATTGCTTTTCGCATTTTTTATAATAGCCACACTGCAATCAAGGTTTTCTAAGTTAAGATAGGTATAGATTTTCATTGCACCGCCGGCTTTGATATGATCGATGACTATTCCCTGATTTAATACGCCGATGTTTAACATAATTAACCTCCATTTGCCCGATTTGGGTTACTTCAATCATTGATTACGAATGCTTCTAAGACATCATATTATTCTTCAAGCTCTAATAATTTCATGATTAGAGCCATACGTACATAAACACCGTATTCGGCCTGCTTAAAATATACTGCCCGAGGATCATCATCCACCTCAGTTGAGATTTCATTTACCCTGGGCAGTGGATGAAGTACGAGCATATCCTGCTTTGCATAGCTCATCTTTTTAGTATCCAGGATATAGGTGTCTTTTAAACGTACATAGTCTTCTTCATTGAAGAAACGTTCTTTCTGTACCCTTGTCATATATAAGAGGTCCAGTTCTGGCATACTTTCTTCCAGATTACGAACTTCCTGATATTCAATCTGATTTGCTTCCAATACTTCTTTACGGATGTAGGTAGGAACCCGCAGTTCATCCGGTGAGATGAGTATGAATTTAATGTTATCATAACGAGCCAATGCATTAATTAAGGAATGTACGGTACGACCGAATTTTAAGTCACCACAAAAACCAACGCATAGATTATCTAAGCGTCCTTTTAAATTCTTAATGGTTAATAAATCTGTAAAGGTTTGGGTGGGATGATTATGACCGCCGTCTCCGGCATTGATAACAGGAATAGTTGAATGAACAGAAGCAACGAATGGGGCGCCTTCTTTTGGATGGCGGATAGCACAGATATCTGCGTAAGATGAAATTACTCGAATGGTATCGGCAATACTTTCGCCTTTGGCTGCCGAACTGGAATCAGCGGATGAGAAACCTAAGATATTGCCGCCAAGATTAAGCATTGCGGCTTCAAAGCTAAGACGTGTTCTGGTGCTCGGTTCAAAGAATAAGGTTGCCAGTTTCTTACCTCGGCATACATCGGAATATTTTTTCGGTTCCCTTATTATTTCTTCCGCAAGGTCAAGTAGCTCACTCAGTTCGGTAACAGTAAGATCAGTCGGACTGATAATATGTTTCATAGACACCTCCGTATGTTGTTAGTATTTGTTTCATTACATAACGGTACGGGCACTCCGAAGTGTACCCGTATGTTAGTAAACTTATGTTCCTAACAAATTATTATAATATAGAGCATGTCAAAATACAAGCATGAATTTCTATGAGTTTGTAACTAATTTTTATGAGATTTGTTTTAGAATTCCTATGGGTTATGTTACAGACTTATTTTAAGTTTTTATTATATGATTCTCATATACACCTCTGGTTTTTCTTTGATCGAAAACACACTGGGGTAAGCTTAAAAAAGTTAATAACGGTACAAATTATTTACACTTTTCCCTCAAATTGTGGTATAATAGTAAGATACAATTAAGGAAAGGTGTGCATTTATGATTCATATTTCACGGACTGGAATTCGTAATTTGGCTTCCGATGATACGGTATATGCCAGAGGTGTGCAATATTATAAAGACAATCGCATTACAAATGCGACTTTTTCGAATGCAACCAAGCAATATCGTATGATTGTTAAGGGTAATTATAATTATTCTGTTATTGTGGAAGAGCAGGAGGACGGCTCCTTTGATTATAACTGTAACTGTCCGTCCAGACTTAAGGATCAGGGTGCCTGTAAGCATGTAGTGGCAGCTTTATTGTTCATTTTAAAGTATCAGGAACGAACAATGCTTACCGAAACAAAATCCCCGGAAGAGAGAAAGGTACTTCAGATACTGGATTATTTTGTAGCGCAGGAGGATTCTGTATTGGTAGGAGAAACCTTCCAATTAGAGGCCATCATTAATATACCGGCGATTTTAAAGGGTGATAACGCAAGAGCAGCGGTTTCCTTACGAGGAGGCAGTAACCGTAAATATAAAATTCAGACAATTAAAAAGTTCTTAGCAGATGTATATCATAATGAAAGCTTTGTACTCGGTAAGGAGTTTAAGTTTGTCAGCGGTGAGAGTACATTTGATCAGAATTCTAGGGTATTATTAGATTACCTGTTAGAGATTTATGAGATACAGGAAGTCATAGACAGCACACATTTTTCAAAGATATTCTCTAAATCTCAGGTGTTTATAACGAAGAATATGCTTATGAAGTTTTTAAGCCTTCTTAACGGTAATAGTTTTATGTTAGAATTGTATGGGAAGGTATATTCCGATGTAACTTTTGTAAAGGGAAATCCGAGGATATCCTATCAACTTTCCTTGGATGAGGAAGTAATTACTGTGGATTATAAAGGAAAAGATGCGGTTCTTCCACTAACAGAAACCGGAGAATTATTATTCTATGACGGAATTATATATCAACCGGATCGCAAATTTATCCGTAATTTTAAACCTTTTTATAATAGTTTAGGTAAGGATAAAGAGCCGCTTTTGTTTAAAGGGGAAAGTAAGACCGCCTTTTTAGAGTATGTATTACCAAGAATAAGTGAGACTATGGAGCTGGATGTTCCGGAAGAGCTAAAGAGTAGGTATATCACCTGTGACTTAGAGGCCAAAATTTATTTTGATAAATATAAATCCGGCATTAAAGCTGAATTAAAGTACAGATATGGTGAATATGAATTTAATTCCTTTGAGAATGCATCTTCCGGATCATTTATCGTTGTAAGACAGAGGGATAAAGAAGATACCATCATTACACAGCTTCTCCAGCTGGGTTTTCAACCCTATAAGAATTTTTATATATTAAAGGATGAGGATCGTATTTATGAATTTTTAGCCGGTGGGGTAATGGATTTGGAGGATATAGCCGGTCTTTATTACTCAGAGGATTTTAGAAAACTGGGAATACGAACACCCGGAAGCTTTAAAGCAGGAGTTCGGATGAACACCGGTCTTAATATGCTGGAACTGGATATGTCCTTTGATGAGGTGCCAAAGGAGGAATTGAAGGAACTTTTACATTCCTTTCATGTTAAGAAGAAATATTACCGTTTAAAAAACGGTAGCTTTGTAAATCTGGAAGATAAGACCTTAAGTGAAGTATCCCACATATTAAATTCCTTAAATGTCAGCAGTAAGAACCTGGACAATGATAAATTGTTGCTGGAAAAGCAACATGCCGTTTATCTTGATAAAGCGTTCTCAGATCGGGAATTTGAATTTATTAGGGACAGGGATTTTTCTGCCCTTACGGAAAAGATATTAAATCCTACCGTGACGGACTATCCTTTACCGAATGGGATATTGGCACAGTTAAGGCCTTACCAGATCACAGGATATAAATGGCTGAAAACCTTAGCAGATAATGAACTGGGTGGTATTCTGGCTGATGATATGGGTCTTGGAAAAACGCTGCAATCCATTGTGTATATAGCCTCAGAAGTGACCAAAGTGTCAGATAAAGAGGAATTAGAAGACAAGAATGAATTAGCCGAGAAAGATCTAAAGGATGATTCCTTTACTAATAATATATCTAGAAAGAAAGATTCAAAAATTAATGATTTGATAAATAAAGATATACAAAATGAAGCTTCATATAATAGCTTATTATCAAGCGTTAAATTACAAAATAAAATTTCTAAAGAGGATAATATATATAATCATAGGAAACAGTTTCTGATTGTTTGTCCGACTTCGCTCATCTATAACTGGTTGGATGAGTTAGAGAATTTTGCTCCCTTTATTAAGGCACAGGTGGTTAGCGGAACGCCTCAGGAGAGACAGGATAGTATTGAAACCTGCGATGATTGTGATGTTTTGATTACTTCTTATCCGCTGATACGAAGAGATATCACCTTATATGAAAAATTTGAATTTCATACGGTATTTATTGATGAAGCTCAGTTTATTAAAAATGATTCGTCTTTAAATGCAAAATCGGTAAAGCGCCTTAGATCAAAACATAAATTCGCTTTAACCGGAACGCCGATTGAGAATAGTCTATCGGAGCTGTGGTCTATATTTGATTTTATTATGCCGGGGTATCTGTATAACCATTCTAAATTCGTAGAAATATATGAAAAGCCCATTATGAAAGAGGATAACGAAGCTTTAAAGGAACTACATCAGCATATTGCACCCTTTATCTTAAGGCGTATGAAGAAGGATGTACTTACGGAGCTACCGGATAAGTACGAGACAAAGATGCTAACGGAACTGTCGGAGGAACAAAAACTGGTTTATATGTCTTATCTAGAAAGTATCCGAAGTGAGCTTCATTCCGAGATTGAAGAGAACGGGCTTGAGAAGAGTAAAATCAGGATTTTAGCTGCCTTAACCAGACTTCGTCAGATCTGTTGCCATCCCTCGACCTTTATTGATAATTATCAGGGCGGCAGCGGCAAACTGGAGCTTTTGATGGAGGTTATCACAGATGCTATCGCCAATGAACATAGGATTTTAGTGTTTTCCCAGTTCACCTCGATGTTACGTATTATCGAAAATGAATTAAAGGATATGAATATTAACTATTTTTATCTCGAGGGAAGTACGCCGACCGAAGATCGTAACGATTATGTTAAACGCTTTAACAGTGGTGAAGGTAAGGTGTTCTTAATCTCTTTAAAGGCAGGAGGAACCGGACTCAACCTAACCGGAGCAGATACCGTAATTCATTATGATCCCTGGTGGAACCCAGCCGTAGAAGATCAGGCAACAGACCGTGTTTATCGTATCGGTCAACAGAATAAAGTCCATGTAATGAAGCTGATTACCAAGGGGACAATCGAAGAGAAAATCTATAAGCTACAGAGGAAGAAGAAGGAGCTTTCCGATACCATTATTAGCTCGAAGGAAGTGTTTATTAGTAGCTTAACCAGGGAAGAGTTGGAGGAGTTGTTTACTCCGATGGGATAAGTAAGCTAGGAATAGAAATATTGGAGGAGCATAGTGGAGATGAAAAAAAATACTGCTAAAGTGCAGATAAAACAGATTGCAGATAAGCTTGGTGTATCTTCCGGAACGGTTTCTATCGTTTTGAATGGACGGGGAGATCAAATGAGAATCTCGAAAATGACGCAAAAACGAATTCAGGATATGGCGAAGGAAATGAATTATCAGCCGAATATCTATGCAAGGCGACTTAGGAAATCAGCAGAAGAGGAAGCACCGTATATCATTGCGATATTTTGGAGGGAAGAATATCTGGATGATTTGTTAGCTCGGTTTCTAAAGGGCTTATATCACGCAATAAAGAATAATGATCTCAATATTGAACTTGTATTGCAACCTTATGATTTCGGTAACCTTGAAAAACATCATCGGTTTATCAACAGTAATCATTTTAATGGAGCAATAGTTGGGGGGATATCAAATGAAGATCAACAATACTTGGAACAGAATGAATTTGACATACCGATTGTGTTAATCGGAAGAAGTACGAAAAAATATAACAGTGTTCTTATTGATTATTACGATGCCGGGACCAACTGCGCCAATTTGTTCTCAATGCGAAACCATAAAATAGTAGGCCTGATTGGATTATCTACGAAAGGAAAATCCGTTCAGTTGATAGAGTTGGCTTTTAAAGAGACCTGTAAAGAAAAGAATATCCTTATTGACACAAATTGCATTTCCTATTGTGAAGAACGAAATTTTACCAGTGGATATGAGTCGGCGATGAAAGTTTTGACAAATGAGAAAAAACCAACGGCTATTTTTGTTATGGATGGAAGAAATGCCTTTGGCGTGTTAAAGGCTTGTAAAACGGTGGGTTTAACTGTACCCAAGGATATTGAGATATTAGTTTTTGGGGAGAATGAATATTTCAGCTATTCAGAACCTACGATTACAACCATACAACAGCCTATGGAGCAATTTGCAGAACGATCTTTGAATATGATATTAATGTCAATTAAGAATAAAGCAGATAACCCAATGATTCAGGAGCTCTCTCCGATTTTTAATTTTAGGGAAAGTTGTGGAGGGTTTATATTATAATAACAAGTGACGGTTCCTTCTATATTACAATCAATGGTAGGAAAAATGAGTTTACAGTGAAACGGTTAAATGTTGACATACATACTATAAAGGGATAAAATTATATTGCTAAAACGAAATAGCAATTTTCGAAGGCATAAAGGAGGAAGTATTTTTGCAGAAATCAACAAGGAAGTTTTTTAAGCGTCTACCTCTTATGGTGGCAGTTACATTTATAGTTTTTACGAGCGTGTCTTGTTCGAAATCTAATCATACTACAGCGAACAATGTAGTCAGGCCTACATTTGTACAGAAAGAAGACAAAGAACTTCAAGTAGGAGAAACCTTTACTTTAGAGATTGAGAATATGCCCACAGATGCAAACTATCAGTGGAGCAGCAGTGATAGTTCAATTGCTATGGTGGATCAAAATGGATTGGTAAAAGCAGTTGCGGTTGGAAGTGCAACAATTACTTGTGATATTACAAGAGTAGGGGAGATAGATGCGTTAACAGTAAAAGTTTTAGTAGATGAAGTAACACCAAAACCAACATCGGAGCAGGAAAAAGTCTCTGTAGATCAGAATGGATTTGACTCAAGTGGAAGAAGCGTTGCTTATTTTGGATCACCTTCTATCGACGGAGAAATAGATGAAGTATGGAATTACGCCCAAGCGGTGGTACCTAAATACATATCTGATCAAGTTGATACGACAGCTACTTTTAAAGCCTTATGGGATGATAATGCGTTATATATTCTTTCTGAAGTAAAGGACAAGGAATTATCGACACAATCGGAAACTCCATATATGCAGGATTCTTTTGAAATCTTTTTAGATGAAAATAATGATAAAACACAGGAATATGGAGTAGATGATTTGCATTTTCGAGTTAATTATGAGAATTCAAAAACCATAGATAATGGTGACGGCGAACGTTTTTATACAAGTTCTAAAAAATTGGATGGTGGATATATTATTGAGACAAGAGTATCACTAAAGGCAGCACCCACCAATGGAAAGGTACTTGGTATTGAATTTCAGATAAATGATGCTATAGGAACGAATAGAATTGGTACCATTAATGTGTTTGATTCAACTGGTAGCGCTTGGAATGATACTTCAAAATTTGGCGAGATACTTTTGACCGGAAAACCCAAAGATGCAGTAACCGGACTCAATCCATATGACCTTCTTAGTTTGATTGATAATACGAAGCAGCTTGACTTAACCCGCTTTCAAAATGAGAGTATCGTAACAGATGCTATTCACGCTGCTAAAGAAGTTCTAAACGGTAATCTAGATAACCAGAAGCAAATTGATGAACAATATGCTCTGTTAAAAGAGGCAATTGGTAAACTCAAATTAACGGAGGAAGCTGCTAAAGAAAAGGATTTTGTGGCTCTCCCAGATGAGTACAAAGCAGAAAGTCAGTTCCAAGGAACAATAGAAAGCTTAGAATACGAGGCAGCTAATTTAAATAATGGTACCGATGTGAAGAAGTTAAATGTATACCTACCTTACGGCTATGATGCTTCTGATACGAGTACTAAGTATAATGTATTATACCTAATGCACGGTGGTGGTGAAAATGAGAATCTCCTCTTTGGTGGTCCAGGACAAAGCAAAGAGTTAAAGAGAATCTTAGACAATATGATAACAAAGGGTGATATTGAACCTCTTATTGTTGTTACCCCCACATTTTATGGTGGAAAAAACGATACAGCATTATTCCATGAGGAATTGATGAATGACGTTGTTCCATTGGTAGAAACGAAATATCATACTTATGCGGAATCTGCAGATTTAGAGGATTTAAAGGCATCCAGAGATCATAGAGCCTTTGGTGGTTTCTCTATGGGGTCAGTTACTACATGGTATATTTACATAAACTGTCTTGATTACTTTAAGTATTATTTGCCTTTAAGCGGCGACTGTTGGGCCATTGCTCAGACTGCTGGAGAAAGCAGGGCAATGGAAACAGCAGAGTATCTTGCTAAGGTGGCAAAGGATGCGGGTTATGGGCCAAAGGATTATTATTTATTCTGTGCTACAGGTAGCGCGGATATTGCCTATCCTAATATGGTACCTCAAATTGAAGCGATGAAGAAGCTAAAGGATACTTTTATTTATTCCTCAGATACGAATAAGGGTAATTTTTATTTCATTGTTAGTGAGAGCGGAACCCATGCGTGGAATTGGGTAAATCAGTACATTTATGATATTTTACCCGATTTATTTAAGAACTAGATTTAGAAGTCTTAAATTATCTATTTCTGAGGGTTATTAGAAGAATGAGAGTGTGATATCATCAAGTAGAATGAAAAGTTTAGATCAAAAGGGAATTCCGATATGGTACATTGTTATCGGAATTTTCTTTCATATAATTGAAAACCAACGATTGTAAGTGTAAAATATACTTGTTAATAAATAAAAAGAAAGGAAAGAAATCCATGGCTGTTGTAAACATAACCTTTTACTCCTTTTCTCTAAGGCGTAATGTTAGCTTTTGTGCTCTTATACCAACAACTAGAAACAATTCTTTAATGAGCGGTACTATAAATGCTAACATTGAATGTAAAACCTTGTATATGCTCCACGGGTATGGCGGTGATTGTCATGATTATCTTCATATTCCAGAACTTCAGATACTTTCTGAGGAATATAATTTAGCATTTATTTATCCCAGCGGAGAGAATTCTTTTTATCTGGAAGGAGTTGATAAAAGTGAAAATTTTAGCTCCTTCATCGGCAAAGAACTTGTTGAGGTAACAAGAAGCATGTTTCGATTATCCGATAGAAGGGAGGATACCTTTATCGGGGGCATCTCCATGGGTGGTTATGGAGCAATGATTAATGGCTTGCGATATTCGGATACATTCTCTAAAATCATCAGTTTATCTGGTGCCTATATTGAGATAAATATAGCGGATAAGGGTGAGTTTATCCCGGATCATGTTTCAGATGCCGATTATCAGAACAGAATCTTTCAGGATCCAAAGAAGCTGAGATTTTCGGATAAAGATCCAAGGTATTGTATGGAAGCATTGATAAAATCTAAAAAAAAGATACCTGAAATTTATTTTGTATGCGGTGAAAAGGATTTTCTGATAGAACCAAACAGGAAACTCCATACCTTTATGCAAGAGAATAATATTGAACATTATTATGAAGAGGGTGATGGAGTACATGACTGGGTTTATTGGAAAAAGCATTTAGAGCATTCAGTAAGATGGTTAGTATGCTAAGGACAAATATGATATGGTTTTATTGTCTTAAAAACATAATATACGGAGGTTATAGAACATGAAAAAACAAGCATTTAATCCATATTTGCCATCCTGGGAATATGTACCGGATGGAGAACCTCATGTGTTTGATGGCAGAGTTTATGTTTATGGATCACATGATTATTATAACGGACATGTATTCTGTCTTGGAGATTATGTAGGCTGGTCAGCTCCTTTAGATGATCTTGGTAATTGGAGATACGAAGGAGTAATCTATCCGAAGACCTCCGATCCACTGAATAAGGAAGGAAAGATGTGCCTATACGCACCGGATGTGGTACAGGGAACGGATGGGAGATACTATCTGTATTATGTACTGGATAAGGTGTCTGTTGTTTCGGTTGCTGTTTGTGACAAACCAAATGGTACCTTTGAATTCTATGGATATGTACACTATGAGGATGGTACACGGCTGGGAGAAAAGAAGGGTGACCAACCACAATTTGACCCGGCTGTGATGCTAGAGGGGGATAAGGTTTATCTGTACACGGGCTTCTGCGCAAAAGAGGATACTTCAAGAAAAGGAGCAATGGCAACGGTTCTTGGACCGGATATGCTTACAGTAATTGAAGCCCCTGTCTTTGTAGTACCGAGCGCACCCTACAGTAGCGGAAGTGGTTTTGAAGGCTATGAGTTTTTTGAGGGTCCTTCTATCCGTAAAAGGGGAGATACCTATTATTTTATCTATTCCTCCGTTGCGATGCATGAGCTTTGCTATGCGACCAGTAAAAGTCCGACAAAGGATTTTGTTTATGGGGGTGTAATTATTAGTAACTGTGATCTGCATATTGATTCCTATAAGCCTGGAAATAAACCGATGGCATATGGTGCCAATAATCACGGAAGCATTGTTGAATTGAATGGTGAATGGTATGTATTCTATCACAGACATACAAACGGTACCTGGTATAGTAGACAGGGCTGTGCAGAACGGCTGACGATACTTCCTGACGGATCGATACCACAGGTTGAGATGACTTCCTGTGGCCTTAATCCTGTTCCTTTAAAAGGGGAAGGTGAGTATTATGGTTATCTTGCCTGTAATCTGTTTACTAAGGAGGATTCAATTTATGTCGGGGGCGACCGTTTCCCTAAGATTATGCAGGATGGCAGAGACGGGGATGAAGAACCTGGATATATAGCCAATATCACAGATACTGCTACTGCAGGTTTTAAGTATTTTGACCTACGGGGAGTAAAACGTATTAAGATTAAAGTGCGTGGCTATGCTAACGGAGCTTTTCAGGTGAAAACCACATGGGATGGTCCGGTTTTAGCCCAAATTCCGGTGAACTTTACGAATGTATGGGAAGAATATTCCTCTGATATCGAGATAGAAGACGGAATTCATTCCATTTATTTTACTTATACCGGTGGAGGAAATGCCAGCTTGCTTTCCTTTACTCTGGAAATTTAGGATGTATTATTTGATGATAGGAAGGTCCATGTAGTAAAGAAAAGGCTTTAAGAGCTAATGTATATCAGGTCATTTCGAGCATACATCAATTTATGAGACCATGGAGGATATCAAATGATACGAACAGCGATAACGGAAAATGGAATAGTTAGGGGAATAGAAGCAGCAGATCCAAGAATTACCGCATTTAAAGGAATTCCTTTTGCAGCCCCTCCTGTCGGAGAAAACAGATGGCGAGCCCCGAAACCTTGCCCAAACTGGGAGGGTATCCTTGATGCTTATCGGTTCGCTCCGATCTCCGTACAGGATACACCGGGTATCGGAGAGGATATCTATTGCAGAGAATGGCATGTGGACCCTGATATTGTAATGGACGAAGATTGTCTGTATCTAAATATATGGACAGGAGCAAAAAGTGTAGAGGAGAAACAACCGGTATTGGTATGGTTTTTTGGAGGAGCATTGCAGTGGGGATATCCCGCAGAGATGGAGTTTGATGGGGAACGGATAGCCAGGCGAGGGGTTATCGTTGTAACAGTGAATTACAGACTTAACGTCTTTGGATTTATGGCCCATCCTGAGATCACAGCCGAGGAGCCTTTAGCACCTGCCAATTTCGGTCATTTGGATCAACAAGCAGGCCTTAGGTGGGTCGTTCGAAACATCAGTGCCTTTGGCGGTGATCCAAAGAATATTACGATTGCCGGGCAGTCTGCCGGTGGCGGAAGTGTCTTGGTACAGATGACCTGCCCGGATAATTTCGGATTATTTCAAAAAGCTATTGTACAGAGTGCAATGATTCATAGTCCCTATAAGGATATCAGCATAGGAAAACCGAAGACACTTTCGGAGGCGGAGCAGCTAGGAATTAAATTTTTTGATTTTATTGGAGTTAAGAGTCTAGCAGAGGCCAGGAAGTTGGATCCCTTTTATCTTCGGGACATGTATGCGAATTTCGTCAAAAGTAATGAGCGGATGTTTAATGTTATTGATGGTAAGTTTTGTATCGGTTATCCTCTTTCTCTTTATATGAAGAATAAGCATGCCATGGTGCCGGTAATGTCTGGAAACACTTCGGATGAATTCCTGAATTCTATTAGTGTGAACTCTGAGGACGAATTGACACAAAAAGCAAAAGAACTATTTGGGCCACACTCGGAAGAGTTTCTTAATTTTGAAGAAACCTGGAAGAAGAATGAAAATCATTATGCAACAGTCAGTGGAATTGAGTGTAGCGTTAAGAGCCTGTTTCTTCAAAATCAGGAGCTTGATAATCCACAAAAATGTTTTTATTACCGGTTTGATGCAGATATCCCGGGATGGGATAAGCCGGGCAACTTTCATTCGGTCGATTTATGGTTTTTCTTCGAAACTTTGGCAAAATGCTGGAGACCCTTTACAGGAAAGCACTACGATCTAGCCCGTCTGATGTGTAATTACATGTGCAATTTTATTAAAAACGGAGATCCAAACGGAAAGGACGCAGATGGATCCGATATGCCGTATTGGAGTCCCTATACAAAGGAGACTCCTTGCGATATGTTATTTTCTTCTGAGGGTGCATGTCCGGAGATAAGGGAGGAATCACCATTCATTCAATTCCTGATGGATAGAATTTCGGAAGATTTGAAACAGAAAGAAGCTTAATTTAATACTTTAGAATAGTGGAGAAGTTATCTATGAGTAGCTATGGTATAAAAAGCCTGCCTCTGTCTCGGAGGAAGCATTCCCTATTATGAAAGAGGCGGCAATCTTCTTCCTGAATTTTTTAACCGAAGATAAGGGATGCTTAAAAACCTGTCCTTCCGAATCTCCTGAGAATACTTATATTCAACCCAAAGGTCATTCTACATATACCATGATACTCTTTCTGATACGAAAACAAGACCGGGAATTTCCTATTATGACAGCAGATTTGCGTTGGATGTACTTTGATTTCGAACATTATACTTTCTATTGGAGTTGATGCAAAATAGCAACAGCTCCAATTTTTTTTATTTTAATTGAATCTATACATTAAAAAATCTGATTATAAATCTTGTTATCAAACCTAGAATAACTAAACGAAAATATGAAAGATTTTGTAAAAATTTCTATTATATGATAAAATATAGATATCTTCAAACGACGTTATTAAGATTGAACTATTGATATTTAACTGTGATACTATATAAGAGATTAAGTCAAAGGAGTACAGATGAGAATGAAATTTCAGTATAAATTTATCATAAAAAATATCGTCCTATTCTTATGCCTTATTCTATTTGGAATCTATAGTAATAGCATGATTGTAACAGCAGAGAATTTGGAGAAAAAAGATGTGCTAATTATTAATTCTTATCAAAACGGATTAAGTTGGACGGATCAAGAAGAAGAGGGAATCATTGAGATTTTACATAAAGCTAATTTTAAGAGTTCCATCTATATCGAATACATGGACTGGAAGAATTATCCCACTAAGGATAATCTGGAGTTGTTTTATTCTCAATTAAATTATAAGTATGCAAATAAACATCTGGATATAATTATCACTACCGATGATGCAGCTCTGGAATTCGCGTTGAAAAACAGAGAGAAATTATTTCCCAATACTCCTATTGTATTTAGCGGTGTCAATGAAAGAGGAGTACAAAGTTTGTTAGAAGGTTTTTCTGACGTAACAGGGGTTGTAGAGAGTATCGATGCTGAAAAAACAATAGAAGCAGCGTTAAAGATAAATCCTGACTTAAAAGAAATTGCTGTAGTTTTTGATAATACGGAAAGCGGTATTTCTACAGGAGAATTAACAATACAAGAGATACATAGAATAGCACCTGATGTCAAAGTTACTGCGTTAAATGACGGATCATATACGGACATCCTTAATCAGATTGATTTGATTTCTAAGGATAGCGCTATATTAATCACCACTTATTATATGGATGATGAAGGAGTCGTGGTGGGTTTTGAAGATTTTACTGAAATGATTAGTCAAAGAAGTCGTGTTCCGGTTTATCACCTTTATGAATTTGGAATGAATCATGGAGCAATTGGCGGTAGTATGTTAAGTGGTAAGTTACAGGGAGAGAAGGCAGCCGGACTTGCCGTGAAGATTCTTCAGGGTGTAAGCATAGATAAGCTTCCTATGGTAAAAGAAAAAACTACCCGATATATTTTTGATTATAATCAATTAATACGCTTTTCTATTCCTGAAACCAGTCTTCCGAGAGAAAGTCAGATACTTAATAAGCCGTTTTCGTTTATTGATACTTACAGAGATCTTGTTATTACCACCCTACTCATTATTTTAACCTTAGTTACTTTTATATTAATACTTTTATATTATCTTCGAAAAGTAAGTAAAATGAAAAAGGAATTGTATAATAATCATGTGGAATTAACGAACTTATATGACGACTTGACAGCCTCGGATGAAGAACTGAGACAGCAATTTGATGAATTATCAGCAATGCAAATAAACCTGATGGTTAGTGAAGAAAGATATTCACAGTTGTTTGATAGAATGCTCAACGGTTTTGTTGTATTTGATCCAATTCTAGACAGGAACAATCGCTTAGTAGATGTACGCTTTATAGCTGTAAATTCCAGTTTTGAACATCAGACACAATTGAAAAGAGATAAGATCATCGGGAAAAGCTGGAATCAAGTATTTCCGATACGTATTAAGGATTTAGAAAAGCTGGAAGAAGTATTGACTACTGGGAATGCAAGGCGGTTTGAAACTTACTTTCTAGGATATCAGATGCATTTTTTGGTGAATGCATTTCGAATAGATAATAATCAAATCGGTATAGTGATTGAAAATATCACCGAGTATAAAAAGGCGATTGAAGAAATAGGTAAATTAAATGCAGAACTGGAGCAAAGAGTTGCCATGCGAACCCGTGATCTACAGCACGCTATGCAGGAATTGGAGGCATTTGCCTATACGGTTTCCCATGATTTAAAATCTCCGCTAAGGGCAGTGGATAGTTACAGTAAAATTATTCTTGAGGATTATCAGGATGAATTAAAAGAAGAAGTCATTCGGATGCTGTTTCATGTTAGAAATATCTGTTCTGAAATGATTGATATGATTAATAAACTTTTGCAATATTCCACAACCTCCAAAAAGGAATTACATCTTGAGCCGGTTGACTGTAATGAACTATTTGCCACCAGTTATCATCAATTAAAATGCTCGGTCCCGGAACGAAGAATTGAATTTAAGGTTGAAACAGGGCTACCAACGGTCTTAGCTGACAGGACAATGTTAAAGCAGGTGTTAAATAATATCTTATCTAATTCGTTTAAATTCACTAAGAATAGAGATATTGCCTATATTAACGTCGGAGCCAACATAACGGAGAACGAATATGTATTTTATGTGAAGGATAATGGTGTCGGTTTTGATAGGAATTATTCCGAGAAGCTATTTGGTTTATTTCAACGGTTACACACCAGCGATGAATTTGAAGGCAGTGGTATTGGCCTAATTACAATTAAAAAGATTATTGAAAAGCATGGTGGTAGAACCTGGATTGAAGGAGAGTTAGATAAAGGAGCCACGGTGTATTTTACGTTACCGAACAAATGGAGTGAAGATATGAAGAGTAATTAGGGGTGATTAAGATGTATAAGGTTATGATTGTAGATGATAGAGATATTATTCGGACAGAAATAAAAAGATTAAAAATATGGGGTGCAGCTTCAGGCTTTTCCATTAGCCAAGAAGCACAGAATGGGCAGGAAGCACTGGGTAAGCTGGAACATAATCCTGTTGATATGGTAATTACTGATATTAAGATGCCCAAAATTGACGGATTAGAACTACTTCGCGCTATCGTGGAAAGAAATTTATGTTCCTGCGTTGTGCTTGTGAGTGATTTCAGTGAATTTGAGTTTGCCAGACAGGGGATTATTCTTGGGGCCTTTGACTATATACCTAAGCCTATAGATGCCAATGAATTATCCTGCCTTTTAACAAGAGCTAAAAGCTTTCTAGATAATAAAAGCCTAGAAAAAGAAAGGATTAAAAAACTGGAAGAATCCCAAAAAGATACGGAATTACGTTTGTCAGGAGATGAGATAACTGTCCTGACAAGTTTAATTCGCAGGGGTGATGAAAAATCTTTATTGGGGATTGAACAGATGATGGAGCGAATATTCGAAAATTCCAACAAAAACGAACTGATTCGAAACGCCGGTTTATTAAAAAACAGTATATACGATGTAATAAAGGAATTAAAAAAAGCCTTTCCATTTCTTGATCTATATATAAATCCAGCCATTTACAATGGCTTTGATGATGTGAAAAACCGAAGTCTTACTACTTTAAAAAACACTTATATGGAAAAGATAGAGAACTTAAGTACTTTGATCAATTTATTAAGATTAGACCTTCAGGAGAAAGGAATCGTAAAGCAGGTCTGTAATTATATATTAATAAATATTGATAAAAATATTACGTTATCTATAGTTGCGGATCGACTATATATGAATAAGACCTATATCAGTGAGAGCTTTAAACAAAAGATCGGAATTTCATTTACTGAATATGTCACTTTAGTAAAAATGGAGAGAGCCAAAGTATTGATTTTGAAAGACAATCTAAAAACTTATGAAATTGCCGAGAAATTGGGATATAAGGATGCGGAATACTTTAGCAAGGTATTTAAAAAAGTGATCGGATTAACGCCGACAACATTTCGCCTTAACCATGAAGGAAACTAATTATTTACATAACCGAAATTTTTCTGGGTAGAAACTGAACATATTTCATTCATAAATAAAGGATAATTTTGTATTATTTTATTATACAAGATTATCCTTTTTTGTCATTTATAAATGGAATTATTAATTTTTTGTATAAGGGTGGTGTATTATGGAGCATAATTTGCGTGATAAAATTCTTAAAAATGATGACGTTGGTTTTTTAGATAAAGCTGTGAAAGCATATGTACATAAGGACTGGAAGAAGATATATAAGTTAGCCCTAAGGATTGTATTAATACATTTTATCGTAGGGGTAGCATGGATTTTATTTTCTGATAAAGCATTAGAGAAATTTACAAACGACAATGACTTAATTACATTTTTAAGCATTATAAAGGGTTGGGTTTATGTAATCGTAATGAGTACCATTCTATACATTGGAATAAACTCACTGATTAAAGCAATCAGAAGGGTGGAGAACGAATTAGTCGCTAATCATATCAAAGTAAATGAGACAAATAAAGATCTGGAGTTCATGAATGAGCAGTTATCTATTAATCAACAAAAATTTAGTGAGCTGCAGGAACAATTGCTTCGACATCAAGAACAGTTACATTACTCTGAGGAAAGGCATAGAATATTTTTGGAAACTACCAATGATGCGATATGGGAGGAAGCCAATGGTACAAGATGGTTATCTGAACGTTGGTATGAAATAACAGGGTATAGCCCAGAGGACATGGAAGCATTGGAACATATAGAAAACTTAATTCATCCTTCTGACAGAGAAAAGGTTCAAAAGAGTATGGCAGAGCATGTTAGGAATAAAACACCGTATTATTATTGTGAATATAGAATTAAAACAAAGTCAGGAGAGTATAAGTGGATTAAAGCTAAGGGTAAAGCCATTGTAAATGATGAAAATAATGATTACCGTGTCATTGGAATACATATGGACATGAGTGAATTAAATGAATATAAAGAAAAATTACAATATATCGCTTATCATGACCATTTGACCGGATTACAGAATCGTTTGGCACTCAATAAAAAAATGCATTTTCTTATGAAAGAAAAGTATGTAAGTAAGTTTGCACTCTTATATATCGATATTGACAAATTTAAAAACATCAATGATACCATGGGACATTCTTTTGGTGATACCTTATTATTACAAGTCAGTGAGCGTTTAAAATCTCAAAATGATAATGAAACTTTGTTTCGAATTGCCGGAGATGAATTCATTGTCTTAATTGAACAATACGGTAGTAAGGAAGATATTGAACGCAGGGCTATCAATATCATTAAAGCATTTAAAACGCCATTGATTGTTGATGCAAATAATGTATTTATTACCGCCAGTATAGGTGTATCTTTATATCCGGATCATGGCATCGATGTTGATACTCTACTAAAAAATGCTGATATTGCCGTTTATAAAGCAAAGGAAAGCGGTAGAAACCGAATTGTTTTTTATAACGAGCCGATGAATGAAGACATCGCCAAACGAATGTACATAGAAAAGAATTTGTGGTTGGCTTTGGTTAACAATGAGTTTGAATTATACTATCAACCCCAATTAGATCTTGAAACAGACTGTATCACAGGGTTTGAAGCATTAATCCGTTGGAATAATTCAGAGTTAGGTATGATTTCACCAGATAGATTTATAAGTATTGCAGAAGATACGCATCTGATTATACCAATTGGTATGTGGGTTTTAAAGACAGCTTGCAGCTTTTTATACAAATTACATCAATTGGGATATCAAGAGTTAAACATAGCGGTTAACATTTCAATGCTGCAATTATTACAAGAGGATTTTGTTACTATGGTTATGGATACCATTACGGATGCTGGGATTAATGCAAAGCACCTGGAGTTAGAAATTACAGAGTCTATTCTTATGGAATCCTATGAAACAATTGCCGGTAAGTTAAAATTATTAAGAGCGAGAGGTATCAATATTGCTTTGGATGACTTTGGTAAGGGATATTCTTCGTTGAATTATCTGAAATTATTGCCGATTACGACCCTAAAGATAGATAAGGGGTTCATAGATACAATTACTGATTCGGATAAAAACAAATCCTTCGCCGATCTGATTGTGAATTTAGGGAAAAGCTTAAACTTGAGTGTTATTGCCGAAGGAGTGGAGACATCAGAACAAAAGGACTATTTAGTAAAACATAAATGTAATAAGATGCAGGGATATTTATTCAGTAAACCACTTCCTGAATATGAGGTAGTACAAAAGATGAGCGAGAAGTGGAATAAAAGTATGAGAAGATACAAGGTTTCAGATATAATTGCACTATAATTAAATGAAAATTTCATAAATTCAAATTCATAGGAGGTATATTTATGAGTAACAGATCTGATTTATTAGAGATGATTAATTTTTATAAAAGCGAGTTAAATACAGCAGTGAGCCACAATATTAGTTTAAATGATGAGCAGTTAATAATATTAAGTCAAAGAATTGATGATTTAGTATTTCAATTAAGCAGAAAAGATTAAAAATAACAAACGCTTTTTATTCTATTCCCCCCTTATAATAGATGATTCGCCAAATGAATTCCGATCTTATAAATTTTTAGGAATTCGTTTGGCGAATTTTATGTTTTTGAAGAGATATAATTACAACTTCTGGTCTGTTAAAAACTCGCATAGGTATTATACTATTACCTAACCCTCTACTTACAATCATAGTGGTATTCTTATTTATGTATGTTCCTGATGTATATTTTGGTAAAAAACCCTGGTCGGGGGCAATAAGACCACCAATAAACGGCAATCTGATTTGGCCTCCGTGAGCATGTCCTGATAATACAAGGTCTACATCAGCTTTACTGTAATTATCAAAATACTGCGGTTCATGGGCTAATAAAATCTGAAGTTTATTTGAATCAATAGAAGAGCATATAGATGGTAATACATGATCTGATAAATTCTTATCGCTTAAACCTATTAAATAATAACCATTACCATTTTCTTTTTCCATGTAAATTACTTTATTGTCAAGTATCGTTACACCATTTCGTTCCATTCCCTTCATTAGTTTATCCCTGTCGTGATTCGATAGCCAATATTCATGATTCCCGGTTACATAATATACCGGGGCTAATTCAATAGCACCTTTGATAAACTCCAAAGCTATGTCTATATTTGTATGATTACTATCAACGATATCTCCTGTAATTACAATAATATCAGGATTTTCCTTATCTAAAATATTTAAAAGGTGTTTCTGATTCTTGCCAAATCTTTTATTGTGCAAATCTGATATTTGTGCGATTTTATAACCGTTTAGATTGTCCCCTATCAAAGAAGTCTTGTATGAATAATGAGAAATAACAATATCATTATTTTGCCAGATACAAAAGAAAAGTACAAACAAACCCATTATAACTAATACAATGATTTTTCTAACATTTTTCTTTTTCATAAGACTCCTCTTTCTAATATAATAATATCTATTATACAGGAAATATTATGAAATACCTACTACAAAAATACGCTTAGTGATTTTATTAGTGATTTCATAACGTTATTTAAAGTAAATGTTTTCTGCACCCAAAAATTAAACCGTTATTGTGATATGTATATAAATTTTTATGATATGTATATAATTTATTTTATTGAATATCAGTTACAAATTTAGTACACTTAGTTCATATAATTAGGTGATTTGGCAGATATCTTTTACAGTTTAAGTGCTATTTAGGTATAATAGGAGGATTAAGATGAAATCAAAGTTTATAGGAAAAAAACGCATCATTATAGTTGCTTCGTGTATACTTTCAGTTGCTGCCATAGTCATGACCTTATTGTTTATGCAAAAACAAAAAGAAGAATTAAATACCGACAAAAAATCTATTGCGAATGCTTCAGATGAGTCTATAGGTGAAGATAAGTTGATAAAAGAAACAGATCAGAAACCTATCGATCGAACGCGCTTTATTCATATATATACAGTAGACCGTGAACTTCGAAATATTATTAATGAATATGCAAAGGAAAATTGGGATTTTGACTATAGTATCAATTTTTATACAGATGAAATTGTTTACGGTTCAAATGATATTACAAATCTAGCCAGTGATAAACTGGTGAATGATCCGAGTTCCATAGATATGTATTGTGTTCCTGCATATGCACAACAGGATTTTATCAAGGGTGAGTTATCTGATTATGCATGTACCTATAAAGACCTTGGCATTGATGTCGATACTGCCTTAGTCAAGTCGGATATTCCACAATTTGTCATAGATTACGGAACGAATCCGGAGGGTGAAATTATTGTACTTCCTTACTTGTCAACTGTCAGTGTATTTATGTATCGTCGCTCTGTAGCTAAAGAGGTATGGGGTAGCGATGACCCGAGTGAAATTGCTAGTATCCTTGGTGGAGGTACCGAGGATTGGGACGATTTTAAGCAAGCAGCACTAACCTTAAAGGAACATGGCTACTATATTGTTCCAGGTTTTAAAGATCTTAGGTATGTGATTGATGAAAGCTTTTCGATAGGTAGTGATGGAGCTATCAACCCTAAGTGGGTAGAGTATATGGATTTATCAAATTACCTTTATGAGAAGGGGTGTATTAAGGATACTGATGCATGGACAGAACAATGGTACATGGATTTAGACGGTGTCGGTGATAAAATATTTGGATTTATAACTTTAGCTGATATATATTACTCTTTAATACAGGATAATACAGCAGGTGATTGGGCAATCTGTATGCCACCTTATAAAACTGTATGTAACATAAATACTGGGATACTTGTAAATAAAAATTCACCCAATAAAGATATTCTAGGGCCATTGATCGAATGGATTACGTTGGACAGTTCTGAAACAGGACTTCAGTATAGGCTGGCAACCGGAACTTTTTCTAGAGAAGAAAAATTATCTGTAATATCCGGAACGGTTCTAAAAAAAGCAGATAGTAGTCGTGACTTACTTGGAGGACAAAATATAAATCCTATCATATATGAAGTGTTAAATTCACCGTTTTATCAGCGTGACGAGAATTTTGAAATTACAAATGACTTTTATCAATGGGAGAATGCGATCAAAGCATATATATCGGGTGAGAAGGACAAAGAAACAACGATTAAAGAGTTTGAATTAGCAAACGGTTCTAAGCTTCTACCAGGTCCCGAACCCAATCAGGATGGAGTAATCGTTTGGAAAAGCAAAGACTTCGAGAGAGCCATCCGGAATATATTAAGAAAACCGAACAGCGATATCTATCTTAGTGATGTAAGTCAGATATCGGAACTATATTTAGAAGGAAAAAATCTAGATAGCTTAGAAGATATCGTTCATTTTAATAATCTTAAGCACCTTTATTGCAATGATAATAAAATTAGCGATATTAGCAGCATTAAGGTATTATCTGGGCTTGAGACTTTAAACTTATGCGACAATAAAATTAAGGATATAAGTAGTTTGAAGGAATTAATGAATCTAAAAGAATTATTTTTGATTGATAATGAAATAAACGACATAAACTGTCTAAAAGGATTAACGGCCCTAAAATATCTGTATTTAGGCCAAAATGATATCAAAGACATAAGCAGTCTTACAGAATTAACGAATCTGGATATGTTGGATTTATCTCAAAATGAGATCAGCAAGATAGACAGTTTACAAGATTTAACGAAGCTTAGTCATCTTGTACTATCAGATAATATAATCGATGATATCAGTGCTTTAAAGGAACTAAAAAACTTAAAGAAATTATATATAAACCACAATAAAATCAGTGACATCAGTAGCTTGGAAAGCTTGGTTAATCTAGAAACTTTATGCATCAACAATAATAATATCAGTGATATAAAAGACCTAGGAGGATTAAATAATCTTAGGTTTCTAGTATTAGATCATAATAAAATCAGTGATGTCAGTAGTTTAAGTAATTTACAGAATTTGTACTCTTTGGAAGTTAAATATAATAAAATTAAGGATATCAGTAATTTTAAAGGAATAAAAAATTTGGAGCATTTGGATTTGTCTAATAATGAAATAGAAGACATTAGTAGTCTCAGTGAATTTACCGGCTTGGGTAGTTTGTTCCTAGCGGATAATAAAATAACTGATATTAGTGTTATTAGTGAATTAAATGATTTAAAAAGCTTAGCCTTGCCGGGTAACGAAATCAAAGATAAATCACCGGCTAAGCATGTTATGTATGTTACCTGGTATCATGAAGTTAAGCCCCCGTATTAAAAATATTGGATTATAGGTAAGGGGTATATGTTTAATGGATAGTTCTTATTAATATATCTTGAAATTCCACCGATTTGAAATATCACCTAATTTATGGTATACTTATTGGTAGTGTAAAGTTTGGTATGAAAAACTGATATAAAAAAATATGTCCCTTTGAACATTGAAAAAGCAAATATTTTAACCCTGAATTTATGCATTGGCAGGTTACGCCAACCTTGAGTGCAACAAAA
>NZ_JAEAGR010000018.1 GCF_015999265.1 Mobilitalea sibirica | reverse complement strand
GTTTGTGTTATTATTCGTCATAGAGAAACTCCTTTGTATTGGTGATTGATTGGCTTGGTCGTTAATTATTTTACCATAAGCCTTGGAGTTTCTCTATTTTATTTACACAAGATATTTTACACTATCAACAATTGCTTTACGATACTCTGTATTTCATACCTATGTTATATCATATAAATACTTTTTTCTATATCATAATATTTTAGTTATTTTATTATGCAAACAGGACTCATGTGTGGCGAGATGAATAATCCATGCATGAGCAATTTTTTACGTAGATAGTTTCTAAAACTCGTATGTTAAGAAGCTTACTTTCATCTGATTAATGTAATGAATTTATGGAAGGATATAGCAATGAATATAATTACTTCATTATTTCTGGCACTTGGTCTATCCGCTGATGCCTTTGCGGTCTCTGTAACAAATGGTATGTGCTGTTGCAGAATGAATAAAAAAAATGCAATTGCAACGGCATTTACTTTTGGATTTTTTCAGTGTATCATGCCGCTGATTGGTTACTTCTTAGGAAGTAACTTTACTCAGATTATTAATCGTTATCAGCATTGGGTAGCATTAATTTTACTCTCTTCTATTGGAATTAATATGATTACGGAGGCTATAAAGGAAAAAAACAACCCCGAAGAATTGGCCTGTCAAACAAAGAATATCTTTTCTGCCAAAAATTTAGTTTTACAAGGTATTGCGACCAGTATTGATGCATTAGCAGCAGGGGTTAGTATGCTGGCCATGAACCTTAATATCGTAACCACATCTGTATTTATTGGTCTAGTGACATTCCTTTGCTGTTGCTTTGGGATCTTTATGGGTCGTAAATTCGGTACCATTTTAGGTTTACGGGCAAGGTTTGTCGGCGGTTTTATCCTTATTGTAATCGGTTTGAAAATATTTATTGAACATTATATATAATTGGGCGAGTGTTATTTTCTTAATTTATATCTCTTTCACTGGATATTTACCTCATATTAGGGTTTATAATAAAGTTACATTAAAAACCGGAAGATAAGAAAGGAGCTTTCCTATGAGTTATGATTTATGCTTTCAAAATTTACCTCCCATGGAAACCGAACGACTGATACTTCGTCAGATTACCAATAGCAAATCCGACGGAAAGGACAGTTTGGAATTTATCAATGATTACAGTGTCTATCGTTTCTGGGGTTTATATGATGAAGCCAATGATACGGATGGGACCAAAAAACCTGAAACAGTTATTAAACTGGATTATCACTATCAGGCTACCATGGAGGAATACAAGGCAGGACGCGAGCTTACCTGGTTAATGGAATTAAAGGATTCGCATAAAGTGATTGGAGAAATCGTTTTATATGATTTTCATCTAAAGAAGCAGGCGGATATCGGTTATAGAATTAATAAAAACTATTGGGGTCAGGGATTTGCTTCGGAAGCCGGACAAGCTGTAGTAAAATTCGCCTTTGAATACATGGATCTAACCCGGCTTCAGATACGATGCTTCCATAATAATAAAGGTTCTGTTCGGGTTGCCGAAAAACTTGGTTTTCGCCAGGAGGGTTACATTAAAAAAGGAGTAATACTAAATGTTCAAACCGACTATTATATCTTCGGTTATTTAGTGGAGGAATACAGATTAAATCCCATTGATGATATGAAAGTAAAATTACTGGTATAGAATGCGGTAAGAAGCTTATAATACAAAATCAAATAACCTTCAACTAATAGATATCACCAAGCGTACACCCATGAATCAGATACGTGGGTAATTAATAATAAAGGATGGTAACTATGGATAAAAAAAGACTTTACACAATCGGAAAATGGAGTGCTGTTATACTTTTGATTTCTGGGAATTTCATTTCATACAGGCTGAATAATACACCGCTTAATCTAGTACTGGCACTTCTGGTATTTGCTTATTCTATTTATGAATTCTTTCTTTTTCTGAAAGTTAAAAAGCTAAATACTGCGATTAAGCTATATCTCTTTACCTTCTACCTGTTTGCTGTACTTACTTTGCTTACCGGTCTTCAAAGTCTACTAGTGGATAACTTTCAGGCTACGATTATCTGCGCACTTCTGGTTGTAGGAGATATCATACTTATTTTATTTACAATACATAGATTAGATAATTTCAATCAAAACTAAACTATATTATGGGAAGGAGTTTTCAAATGAAAGCATTATTTATTGGAGGTACCGGAACCATCAGTACGGCTATCACTGCCCTTGCACCACAATGTGACATTGAGTTATACCTTATTAACCGTGGAAACAAGATGGATTTAGTTCCGGAGGGTGTGAAAGTAATTCAGGCTGATATCAACAATGAAGCAGACATTAAAGACAAACTTAAAAATATGACATTTGATGTTGTCGCTCAGTTTATCGCATTTGACACGGATGCCCTAGAACGGGATTTTCGTCTGTTTGAAGGAAAAACAAAGCAATATATATTTATTAGCTCAGCTTCAGCCTATCAAAAACCCCTAGCAAGCCCATATATAACGGAGAGTACTCCCCTATCAAATCCTTACTGGGAATATTCCCGTAAGAAGATAGCCTGTGAGGAATATCTAATGAAGCAATACCGCGAAAACGGCTTCCCGGTAACAATTGTTCGTCCTAGCCATACTTATGGTGATTTTTCCGTGCCTTTGGCTATTCACGGTAAAAACGGTAGTTACAGCGTTATTGATCGTATTCGAAACGGTAAGAAAGTAATCATTCACGGAGATGGCAGTTCCCTTTGGACCTTAACACACAATACAGATTTTGCCAAAGCCTTTGTAGGTTTGATGGGTAATGTTCATGCTATTGGTGATACCGTTCATATAACCTCTGATGAAAGTCTTACCTGGAATCAGATTTATGAAATCATTGGCTCTGCACTGGGAGTAAAACCGAACATCGTCCATATTCCTTCAGAGACGTTGGCGAAAGCGGATCCAGAGCTGTCCGGCGGCCTTTTAGGAGATAAAACCCATACCGTTATTTTTGATAATACAAAAATTAAACGTTTAGTCCCTGGCTTTCAAGCAACGGTTCGCTTCGATCAGGGTATTCGAAAAACTCTTGCATATATTTTAAGCCATGAGGAACTTCAAAGTCCGGATCCCGAATTTGATACATGGACAGATCGGATGATACAGTTATACGAGGAGTATGAAGCTAAATTAAGTGAAATTTAGTTTCTTTTCTATACTCTATCATACGGAAGGATAATTCACTTATGAAAACCTTATATATCTCCGATTTAGACGGAACTTTACTGCAACCGAATGTCGAGTTGTCAGCGAATACCATTACAATTTTAAATGAGCTTATGAAGCAAGGAATGCATTTTACCGTTGCGACCGCAAGATCTCTGGCAACCGTGAAACCGATTCTTGCGGATGTTTCGATTCACTTACCAATTATTCTTATGAATGGTGTATGTATCTATGATCCGATGAAAAAAGACTATATTAAAGTAGAATATTTTAGCAAAACCAGCAGAGAAATTTTGATGGCACTGATAAGCAGCCATAATTTAAAGGGATTTGCATACGCTATTAAAGACGGAGTATTGGCAACTTATTATGAAGACCTTAGTAATAAAGCCCTGAAAGACTTCTATGAAGAAAGGGTCACGAAATACAAAAAGCCCTTTACACAGATAGAAAGTTTTTCTAGGCTAGCTGATGACCCTTTGATTTATTTTTCCTTAATGGATAAAAAAGAAGCCCTTCAGCAGGTATTTGAGGTTGTTTCTGAACTATCTGATTTAAACTGTGTCTTTTATAAGGATAATTACAGCAAGGATATGTGGTATCTTGAAATCTTTAGTATCTACGCTTCAAAATTCCACGCCGTACAATTTATTCGTAACTATCTGCAGCCGGAGACTATCGTATGCTTTGGGGATAATTTAAATGATATACCACTTTTTAATGCCAGTAATCGCACATACGCTGTAGCGAATGCCGTACCCGAATTAAAACAAAAGGCAGATGCCATCATAGACAGAAACACACAGGATGGTGTCGCCAGATGGCTAAAAAAGAATTTTAACTTGAATTCTGATGTGTAACTATATGATACTATTATTCTTGTTTTTCATTTTATTACAATGATATCCTAATAATAGGGCATACTAAAAAATGTGAGTAGAAAGTGGAAGTTGTTTTTCCATTTTAAAAGGAGGATATTGATATGAACAGTATACAGGATAGTTATGTATTATCCAATGGAGTGAAAATCCCTTGTGTAGGTTTTGGTACATGGAAGCTCTTAAATGATGAGCATACTGTTGATGTAGTAAAGACAGCCATAGACTGTGGATACAGGCACATAGATACTGCTTTTTCCTATAAAAATGATATAGCCGTCGGAAAGGCTATTCGTGAATGCGGTTTAAAGCGTTCAGAAATCTTTGTTACCAGCAAGCTGGATAATCCTAGTCATGGTTATGAGAATACCCTGAAGGAATTTGACATTACCATGAACAATCTGGGGATTGAATATCTGGATTTGTATTTGATTCATTGGCCCAGACCAATTATGTTTAGAGAAAACTGGAAAGCAGTTAACGAAGGAAGCTGGAAGGCATTTGAAGAATTGTATCAGTCCGGTAAAATCCGTGCAATCGGAGTGAGCAACTTTTTGGAGCATCATATTGATGCCTTGCTCGACACTGCAACCATTGCCCCTATGGTTGATCAGTTAGAGCTTCATCCCCAGTACGTGCAGGAAGATGCCGTTAATTATTGCAAAGACCATAGAATTATTGTAGAAGCCTGGAGTCCTTTGTTGAGGGGGCAGATGGATAATCCTTTACTGATTAATATTGCGAAAAAGTATAATAAATCCGTAGCCCAACTTCTTCTGCGTTGGAGTATCCAGCATGGTTTTCTACCACTTCCGAAGGCTTCCTCAGTCGATAGAATGAAAGAGAATGCTGATATCTTTGATTTCGAGATTTCTAAAGAAGATATTGAGGAAATGAAATCCTTGGAGTCTTTAGGCAGAACCGGAGCTCATCCAGATACAGCCCAGTTCTAGAATTTCAATAAATTACCAAAACAGCTCATTAATATTAAAGTTCACTTAATATTAATGAGCTATAGGCAAGAATAGGGGCATTCGCACTATAAAAGTGCAGGCCCTTTTTACATAATAATGTTTATCACATTTAAGTTTATATAAATAGCCTGTGATTATTATCCAACGAAAGACACGCTATTCTTTAAGTAATTTATGTGATAAACATTCCAGTTTTACGAGACGCCACTCGGGTTAAAAACTTAGAGACATCAAAGCTATTTAACCGAATGCGAAAAGCTAATCTTGAGAGAACCATAAGTAAGGAAGGCTGTGTGCTCAAAATCATCTGGATAAATCCTAAAATTGAGTAAAAAGGGAGCTGCCCACCAGCAGTTATGCAACCACTGGTGCGACAGCCCCCTTTCCTTGTACTGCTTATATTAATTAAATTATTAATAAAGTATTATATTTTAAATCACCAATTCCGGCGCAGAAGCTTTGGATGACTCTCTAAATGAGCAAAATCATTGAAACGTTCGAGATAAAACCGATCATAATCCGGATGATAAACCAATTGCGTAATACTGGTGTTTTCCAAGGAAACTCCGAATAAGAAACGTTTTGCCTGATTTTTACCGAACAGTGCTGCTAGCAATACTCTGATTGTACCCCCATGAGTTACCACTACTATGTTCTTCTTATCTCCTTGAACAAGCTCTTGAATCACAGGCATAGCTCTTTCGTATACCGAGGTTCCGTTCTCTCCACCCGGATATGGGATATCTTCCAGTAACTTATATTGTTCCTCTTTAAAATCTTTGTAATGTTCATTATTATACTCATCGCTTTTACCTTCCATGAAACCAAAGGATATCTCCCGTAGTTCCTCCTTTATCATATGAGGAAGATGCAGGGACTGGTTGATAATCTTTGCAGTCTCCACTGCACGAATGAGATTACTGGAATATAGAGCATCAATATTATACCTTGTCAAACGTTCCCTTAATTGTTCCGCTTGTGCACGACCTTCTGTGGATAATTCCACATCCACATTACACAATGAACTATTCTGTCTACCATGACGAATGAGATATAAATTTACCATCAGTATATCACCACCTTATCCTATTGGAGATATGACAGCCACCTGATTTATTGACATCCATATGTATGCAGGCCTTAACATGAGGATTTATACTTAATATCAGGGGTTAACTTCTATCTTTTTGATTTCTATAGAAGGGGAAGACCTTTACTATCCGTTTCTTCTATTACATCTTCCGGCCATACAGAGGATTGGACCTCTCCGATATGAGCTTTGCGTAGATAAAACATACAAATTCTTGATTGTCCGATACCACCGCCAATGGTATAGGGAAGTTCTCTATTTAATAATGCCTTTTGGAACGGAAGCTCTGCTCTTTCCATGCATCCACTTATTTCAAGCTGCTTACGAAGGGAATCTTCATCCACACGAATACCCATGGAGGATAGCTCCAGAGCCATGTCAAGAACCGGATAATAAACAATGATATCACCGTTTAATAACCAGTCATCATAATCCGGTGCTCTACCATCATGTCTTTCTCCGGACTGTAATGCTCCACCGATCTGCATAATAAAGACAGCTCCCTTTTCCTTTGCAATAATATTTTCTCTTTCCTTCGGAGAAAGGTTAGGATACCGATCCTCCAACTCCTGAGAAGTAACAAAAGAAATCTCCTGCGGTAGTATTTCATGAATATACTCATATTTATCGGCTATATATTTCTCGGTATTTTTCAAAGCCTCATAAACCTTACAAACTACAGCCTTCAAGGTATCCAAATTACGTTCACTTTTATCGATTATTTTCTCCCAATCCCATTGGTCAACAAAAATGGAATGAATATTATCCGTATCTTCATCCCTACGAATCGCATTCATATCTGTATAAAGACCTTCACCCTGTGAGAAACCATAGCGCTTTAAAGCCTGTCTTTTCCATTTTGCCAAGGAATGCACAATTTCAACAACTGCATCGTCTTGTTCTTTCACTCCAAAGCTAACCGGCCTTTCAACTCCATTCAAATTATCATTAAGACCTGTTTCCGGTTTTACAAATAAAGGCGCTGATACTCTTGTAAGATTAAGTTGTTTTGCCAGTTCTCTTTCAAAGAAATCCTTTACATATTTGATTCCAATTTCTGTTTCCTTAATATCAATTGCCGGCTTATAGCCCTCAGGGATAATTAATTTCATTATCCTACCTCCCATTCTGGTTTATATACTCATAATTTATAAACGTGCTCATAACCTCTCAATAAATACAACATTAAAGGTTGTATGAAATATGCTATGTAGCACATTTTACATTTTTATTCATGCTTTGTCAATCATATGCAGGTCATACATTACTTGTTCTGTCTCTTCAATTCATAGATGTCATTATAAACAGCCATCATAATACCGAATACGTCCTCTCCAATTAATCCTCTGTTATGAGCATATTCTACCAAAAAACAGGAATAAGCCACAAATTTAAAGTGTCGAAATAATAATTGATAATTTTCTGCTTCATAATATCGTTTGATAATATTCCAATTATGATCTGATAATTCTTTTACTGCATCATCTGTTTTATTTTGAAGTATCTCTTTTATCTCTTCTATCTTAGTTTCCATAAATAATCCCTTTAACTCTAAATCCAGTTCAGCAATTTCTTCATTCACTGTTTATTACCTCCTTATGACGTATCTTTACTTTACCTAATTATTATTCGTATCTATTTTAATTCTAGTCAACAACATGAAAAGCATAAAAATACAATTTCTATCCAATAAATATAACAACTGCATCTATTCTATCATTTTTCATAAAAGATGGAAAGTCTTAAATCATAAGAAAATTAACGCGTTCATATGTCATTGGCTGTAGGAAGCGTCGAAAACACATGCGGCATAACTGTCCCGAGTAATAACGGCTGCCATCAATCAGCATACAAACAGGCAGCCGACTAACCCGGCTGCCTATATATATAAGGAAAGATAAATGAAATTAAGCGTTTTTGCTTCTACGTTTTGATATTACGTCAAATGCTACAGCGGCCAATAATACAAGACCTAACACCACTTTTTGAACATTAGAGTCAATACCCATGATGGACATACCGTTATTTAGTACACCCATGAAGATTGCACCGATTACAACTCCCGGTACGGTACCGATTCCACCATAAGCGGAAGCACCACCAATGAAGCAGGCTCCGATAGCGACCAACTCATAGTTTGTTCCCGCGGTAGGGGCTGCTGAATTAAATCGGGCTACACACATTAAGGCTGCCACTGCACTTAAGAAGGACATATTAACATATGCTAAGAATAATACCTTATTGGTTTTTATTCCGCTAAGCTTCGCAGCCTTCTCATTGCCACCCATAGCATACAGATAACGTCCCGGAACTGTTTTTGTTGTATAATATCCATAGATGATTACAACTACGGAAAGTAATATTAAAATCATTGGAAAACCATTATGTCTTCCTAAGGTTACGGTCAATGCAATGATAACTCCGCAGATTGCGACGGTCTTTATCAATGTAGATATAAGATTTTCCAGTTCATAACCTTTACGTTTCTTATTAATCCTGCTGATAATTTGTAATGCAATAATGACAAGACATATCACAACACCAATTAATACACTGACTACATTAAACTCTCCCTCAAATACATCGGGTACATAACTATTAAACAGTTTCAGATAATTCTGTGGAAAGTTCGATATGGTTAATCCGTCTAGTACGATTAATGCTACACCTCTCCATAGCATCATACCTGCTAAGGTAACGATAAACGCAGGAATTCGAACGAATGCGATCCAAAAGCCCTGCCACACACCGATTAAGATACCTACAGCAAGACAAATCAGAATGGATAACCAAATATTCAATTCCATATTTACAATTAAGGTCCCCGCAATGGCTCCTACTAACGCAACTACGGATCCAACCGATAAATCGATATTACCACCGGTCAGGATACAGATTAGCATACCAACTGCCAATACTACGACATAGCCGTTTTGTGAAATCAGATTGGTCACATTCTGTGGTACCAGTAGAGTTCCTTCTGTTCCTATCGCAAATATGATGGTAATTACGACCAATGCAACCAGCATTATATTCTTTTTTAATAGCTCTCTTGCCTTAACCATTGTTTACACTCCTTTACTTGATTTCAAAATTTGTCCCATGATAAGCTCCTGTGTCGCTTCCTCTTTCATCACTTCTCCGACCATTCGGCCTTCATTCATGATATATATTCGGTCACACATACCAAGGAGCTCCGGCAGCTCTGAGGAAATCAAAAGAATTGATTTTCCTTCTGCAACTAACTGGTTGATAATACAATATATTTCATATTTCGCACCAACATCAATACCACGAGTCGGTTCATCAAGTATTAAAATATCCGGATCTGCAAACATCCACTTACCTACTAATACCTTCTGTTGATTACCACCGCTAAGATTACCTACTACTTGTTCCATGGAGGTACATTTTGTTTTAAGCTTTTGAATATAATCATTTGCAGCGATTACTTCCAGATCTTTATCGATAATGCCATTTTTACTTACTTTATCCATTTTTGCAAGGGTAGTATTAATACGGATAGGATTATCAAGGATTAAACCGTCCCCTTTTCTGTCTTCCGTAATGTAAGCAAGTTTTTTATCAATTGCTTGTCTGGTATTTTTCAGATTTACTTCTTGGCTATCAATCAAAAGTGTACCGGATATATTCGTTCCATAGCTTTTTCCAAAAATACTTAGCGCCAGTTCGGTACGTCCTGCACCCATCAGACCGGCAATACCAACCACCTCGCCTTTTCTGACATGGAATGATACATCATCTACTACTTTGCGGCCATGATAAAGGGGATGATATACATTCCAATTACGAACCTCAAGTCCAATCTCACCGATATGGGACTCACTCCTCTTCGGAAATCGATCTATAAGTTCACGTCCTACCATACCACGGATTATCCTCTCTTCACTGATATCATCCGTTTTGTTATTTAAGGTCTCTATCGTTGCTCCGTCACGAATGATAGTGATCTTATCCGCAACATACGAAATCTCATTTAACTTATGAGATATTATAATCGAAGTCAATCCTTCCTTCTTGAACTGCAGTAATAAATCCAATAGTTTTCTTGAATCTGCTTCATTTAAGGAAGCTGTGGGTTCATCCAGAATTAATAATTTAACGTTTTTCGCCAGTGCCTTTGCAATTTCTACTAACTGCTGTTTGCCAACACCAATATCTTTTACTAAAGTTCTTGATGGTTCTCGAAGACCAACCGTATTCAGAAGTTCATTTGCCTTCGTGTAGGTTTCTTCCCAATTGATACCATACCTTAAACCTCTCTCATTACCAAGGAACATATTCTCCCCAATTGTCATATAAGGAACCAAGGCGAGTTCCTGATGAATGATTACAATTCCCTTTTCTTCACTATCCTTAATTTCACTAAATCTACATTCTTCTCCCTGATATAAAATCTCGCCTTCATAGCTTCCGTATGGATAGATACCGCTTAACACATTCATAAGTGTTGATTTTCCGGCACCGTTTTCTCCAACTAAAGCATGTATTTCTCCTTCTTCTACTTGAAGATTAACATTATCTAAAGCCTTAACTCCGGGGAAGCGTTTGGTTATATTTCTCATTTCAAGCATCATATTCGCCATTAAAACCCCTCCTCTCACAATGCGTCTCAATGCCAATAAAATTGGCATTGCCTGTCTTGTCAGACATTTTACCTTTAACTAATAGGCCATCTATAAGTATGCTGTTTATATTGCGAACATTTCATTCTTTTGTAAGGCTACATGGATTTACTAAGAATGAATGTCTCTTATCAGATAAAAGGTGTTGCTAATGCTTACATGAATGAGATTCCTTGCAGACCCTGCCTGGAATGACAACATGGTCATTCATTATGCAACACCTTATCTAATATCTTAAATTATAAAGTAAGTGTCAATCTTACCTTCCGTACTCCCTGTACAATCTACTACTATGCAAGCTAGTTTACTAAAGATGTTCATTGTATTCTGAAATGTGGCAGTACCTTTTGACAAACTAATAAATTATTTTAATTGATCCTCTGTGTAGTATCCGGAGTCAATTAATAATTCCTTATAATTGGATGCATCTGCAAATACAGGCTCGCAAAGATAAGTAGGGATGATACCGGTTCCGTTATCATAGGTTTCCTTATCATTCACAGGAACTTCATCGCCGGATAAAATTGCATCAACCATTTCAACTACTTTCGCAGCCAGATCACGAGTATCCTTAAAGATTGACATGGACTGTAAGCCAGCAAGAATGTTCTTAGTGGAAGAGATGTCACAATCCTGTCCTGTAATAATCGGCATATTGTCTGCAGTGTAGCCTGCACCAACTAAAGCATTAGTAATACCTTGTGCGCAGGAGTCATTGGAGGAGTATACTACATCTAGTTTTGTTCCATCCGCATAATTTGCTGTGATCAAGTTCTCCATACGCTTCTGAGCTTCTTCTGTTGACCAGTTAAGAGTCGCTACTTCTTCAAATGCTCTTTGACCGGAAGGAATTACTAATTTACCACTGTCAATATAAGGATTTAATACATCCATTGCTCCGCCGAAGAAGAAACGGGCATTATTGTCATCCGGTGAACCGGTAAATAACTCGATATTAAAAGGTCCTGCCTGATTATCAAGATCTAACTGATCTACGATATACTGGCCTTGAATGGTTCCAACCATATAGTTATCAAAGGTTGCGTAATAAGAAACTGCGTCAGTATCCATGATTAAACGGTCATACGCAATTACAGGGATATCTTTATTCTTAGCCTCTTCTAAAACAGTTCCTAAAGAACCGCCATCGATGGAAGCGATAACCAGAACATCAACACCATTGGTAATCATGTTCTCAATTTGGGATACCTGCGTAGCAATATCATTATTAGCATACTGTAAATCTACTGAATATCCTGCTGCCTCTAATTCTTTCTTCATATTAGCACCGTCTTGGTTCCAACGTTGTAAATCTTTTGTAGGCATTGCAACACCAACTTTTTTTGCACCGTCCTTGGATGCAGTCTCGGAATCTTTACCGCAGGCTGCCAGTAAGGATGATACCAGCATAACGCATAATACAATACTGAATAGCTTTTTCTTCATATTAAATCCTCCCTTGAATTTGTTATTTAACTGCTACACAAAAAATATATCATATAGCAGATAGGACTAACTTGCGATATACTGTATATTTTAATATACGACTGTCCAAAAAATTCCAGATAAATTATGTCATAACAAAAAAATGCTAATGATAAAACAATATTGTCCTATCACTAACATTTTAGATTAATTCCTATTTTCCTTCATTCAATTAATTATTGCGATAACTATAATAAGGAGCTTCGAACTATAGTTTTGATGTTATCTAAAATTATATGTTCTATGGAATCCACTTTGGTTAGTACAACCCGGATTTCGTGTATTTTGTAGCATTGATTTGTGTATTGATTTTACTCCAATGCTTCGGGTACATTCAGATAAACATCTTCTTCATAATGAAACCCACCACCAATAATAACTTCATCAATATTTTCTTTCGTAACCGCAATTGGCTCCAGCTTCACATAAGGCACCTCATAACTGCCATCATTGATTGTTTCCTTCACATCAATATCCTCACCCTTAGCCAGTTTCACTGCATATTCAGCCGCGCTTTTTGCCAATTTATCCACAGGCTTGAATACTGTCATCGTTTGTGTGCCTTCAACAATTCTCTGGCAGGCTGCCAACTCTGCATCCTGTCCTGTTACTATCACTTCCCCAGCCATCCGGTTTTCCGACAACGCCTTAACTGCCTGACTTGCTAAATTATCATTTCCACATAGAACACCGTCAATTTGCTCTGTAATACTTAAAGCTGCATTCACAGCTCTATATCCTTCCTCTGCCAACCAGCCCTTAGCATAGACAGAGTTTATGATATTTAAATCACTGTCCTCAATCACTTCATTAAAGCCTTTTTCTACCAGTTGTACGTTATGATCAGATGTCGGACCAAAGATAGTTATAATATTTCCTTGGCTAGGTACATCCTTTACCAAAGTATTAGCCATAAGTCTCCCAACCTCTTCATTATCAAAGGAAATATATAAATCAGCGTTGGTATTACGTACCAGTCGATCATAGGCGATTACTATAATTCCTTCTTCTTTTGCTTTTTTGAGTACATCAGCGCATGCTTCGGAATCTACTGCTATCAATACAATTACATCCACCTTCTTATCAATAAAATATTCGATTTGAGATTTCTGTTTATTGATATCTCCATTCGCATTTTGCACGTTTACTTCTGCTCCCAGCTCTTTCGCTGTAAATACGAATACCTCCCGGTCTCTTTGCCATCTTTCAATTACAAAGGAATCAAAGGATAACCCAATTTGAATTTTCTGCTCTTTGTCATCCACTTCCTTCGTATTCTTTTCACCGTCCTTACAACCGGACATACTAAAAGCTACCATAATAAAAATTAACAGTACAGCACCTTTTCTTCTCATTATACCCTCTCCCTGAATTCCGTAGGTGTCAATCCCACATATTTTTTAAAGATACGGCTGAAATAATTCGGGTCACTGTATCCTGTGTCAACACAGATGTTCTTGATACTTACGTCTTTATTCTGAAGCAGTTTCTTTGCTTTCTCAATTCTTAATCCGGTTAGATACTCAATAAAGTTCTCTCCTGTCTCCTCCTTAAATAATTTACTAAAATAATAAGGACTGATATCCACAATTCTGGATACATCATCTAAAGATACATCCTTGGAATAGTTTTCTTCCATATAGGCTTTTGCTTTAGTTATCACACTGCAGGCTTGTTCTTCTTTTTTAGTATTAATATTTCGACATGCCTCAGTTATCTTATCAAGGAACCAATGACGTAATTGCTCATAATTATTGATTTGAATTAAAGTGTTAAGATATCCTGAACGATATTTAAAATAATAGGTCATACCACCGCTTAGAAAGGCTCTCTGCTCTGCAAATAAAATAAATTCAAGTACTTTTAATTTAATATCCATCTCACAATTGGGATAATGCTCTATCATCCAGTTAAAGAAAAGATTCGCTTCTGTCTTCGTCCCTTCCATATCTCCCTTGTCGATCATATCAAAGAGCGCCTGTTCGATGTCAATTGGATATTCGCCGTCATATTCACAGCCTATGGCAAGGTCCTTAACATGAGCTACCCTGCTTTTACTGTTACGAACAGCATTCATTGCTTCTTTATAGGAAATATATAATTTATTTAAAGGTGTAACGGATCCTATGCCTACTTTAAATGCTACATCAATCCGTTTCGTCAGATCCCGTATCAGTTTTCTTGCATTTTCAATTAACGTGGTTCGATCATCATACTCTAATTGTGATTTGGAGCTGGGAAGAAAAACTCCGATTTTATTCACCATGATCGGACCTACGATACAATTAAGCTCAGCCTTTAAGCTTTCTCGGATAATTGTATAAAAGGACTGTGCCTTTACACTGATACCGACCGGATTCGTAAGCACCCCGTCAACCAATGCATCTCCAAATTCGAATACCATAATCATACCGTAATCATCCTGAATACTAAGAAGATTTTTAAAATTCCATATCTCCCTTGATAAATCATCCCCTGATAATACCGCATAGATAAAGTCACTTTCTATGATCGGAACTACAATTTCTAATTTCTCACGAATTAACAAATCATTGCTGCGCTTTTTACGATCTGTCTCTATCACATTCATAGCTCTTTGTAGAACGCTGACAATTACTGTATGATTGACCGGCTTGGTCAAATATTCCATTACTCCAAGATTGATAGCCTCTTTTGCATAATTAAATTTATCAAAAGCTGTCATTACAATAAAGAGGACTGACTTATTCGTCTTTCTGATTTCCTTCATTGCTTCAATTCCGTTAATACCCGGCATATGAATATCCATAATGGCGATATCCGGTTGAAATTTCTCTGCCAGCTCAATAACGCTTCTTCCGGTAGATGCATGCTCTACAAGACAATCTTTGCTAAAATTCTTTTCTATGATAAAACGTAAGGAATCAATTACAATTCCCTCATCATCTGCCAACATAATCTTATACATACTTAACATCTCCCCTTCTTAAGCTTTATTCATCCAAGTCACCAGTTTTTGTTCCGTATTTGGGAATATGAATAATTACCTGCGTCCCCATGTTTTGTCCTTCGCTTTTAATCTCAAATACATCTTCTCTATCATAGTAAAGCCTTAAGCGATTAATAACATTACCCAGTCCGATACCATTCGAATCCTTCGTCAGGGTCCGCTCCTTAGGTACGGCCCGTTCCTCGATTTTAAGATGCATGATGCGATCTATCGTTGTTGCATCCATACCGATTCCATTATCTGTAATACTGATATTAATATTGTCCGCATCCTCATATATCTCCATATTGATTATACCTTCGTATTCAATATTTCGGATACCGTAGTTCACTGCATTTTCAACCACCGGTTGCAAAATCATACTGGGTACTACTACATCCAAGAGGCTTTCATCGATGTCTTTGTTAAAATGAATCTCACCGGAAAAACGAACATTTAGAATATAGATATAGCTGTCTACCAATTTTATCTCATCCCTAAGAGTGGAGTCTTGCACAAAGCTTTTCATATTAAATCTAAAAAAGTCTGCCATGTTCTCAATAAATAAACAGGTTTTATCTGCACCCTCCATCATAGCCAGCTGAGCGCCTGCATTCAAGGTGTTAAAAAGAAAATGAGGATTAATCTGTGCTTGTAGATATTTTAGCTGGGCATCCTTTAGATGATTCGTCATCATTAGTTCTTTTTCCTTCATCCTACTCTCTAATTCCATGCTCTCTTTTGTTTTTAAAATATACTGATGAATGCTGACCGTCATTGTGTTGAAGGCCTTAGTCACAATCTCAACTTCATCCGAGGAATCCACCTGTACCAGATCTACTTCAAAATTACCGGCAGCCACTTCATTGGCAGCTTCCGTCAGTTTCATTAACGGTCCTGTTATACTTCTTGTTACCACAATAATCAAAATAACATTAAAAAGCGAAATCACAAGCAAAACCACCGTACTTATAATTTCAAGATAACGTAAGGAGGTTAATAATAGTTCGTAATTATTGGAATTGTATTGAAACAGTTCATTGTTTAAGCTGTTAATATTCGTTTTTATATATTCGTAAAGCGTTGTAGCTTTTTCATAGTTAATCTTAATTCTCTCAATATTTCTGCCTCGATTGGCATCAACGGTTTCATCGATGATAGTCAGATAGGATTCCGATATGTTTTTGATGTTCTTTTGCATAATCATCATATGATTATCTGTGATATCACTGCTTAGTCCAGTTACCATATTCTGGTAAGTCTGTTCACTGCGGTAATAGTTTTCAAGCGCATCGGTGCTTTTCGTTGTAAGATATTCATATACATAATCCTGTACATCTGTTAATGCATCCAACAGCTCATTCAGCTCCACATTACTGACATACACTTCATCAATGGTCTGAATGGAACGATTAATATTGTAATACATAAACATGTTGACAAAGAAAACAACACAGGTTGTAAAGGTAAATATTAGTACCAATCGTAACCGTATTGAGCCTTTCTTCATTTTTGTCTTCATACCAACCCTCACTTATTAAGAGAAGCCATCGTACAAACTATAATAGCTTCATCATAGCCTGATTTTTCTTCATTAATATCTCACTTCAAGTGTAAACAATACCAATATAGTCTCTTACTTGATTACTTCTTTCTCTGATTCAATTTCCTTTATATATCTCTTTACGTTTTCACCATTGATAACACTGATATCAACCGTCAAATAATCACTCACCTGGTTTGTCTCTTTAAACTCCGTTAATGCCTCAACACAGATAGCCCCTAACTGCTTTGCATCAATTGTCATAGTAGAATGTATAATATCTTTTTCTATCGCTTTAAGAATTAAATCTTCTTCATAATAACCTATAATATCGATGTCACCCACCTTGTTATAATCAACGACGGCCTGATATGCATTTTTTGTGTCAACTGCAGAAAGACAAACCAATACATCCGGTGGGTTTTGGGTATCCATGATAATATTTCGTATATCCTCTGCAGGACTAAAGGCACTCTGGGTATTTACTGTAGCCGTTTTAACCTCAACATTTTCATTATCAACCATCTCACGGATGCTGGAATATATGATGTTTTGGCTGGCTTCCATTGCGTCTGAATTAAACAATACCGTAACCTTTTGTTTTCCTGCTCCCAAGACCTCCAAAACCTGTTTTCCATAGATTTGGCCTTGGTTATAACTGTTAATACCAATGAAGCTTTTACGCTTACTAAGGGGTGCATCCTTTAATACGGTAATCACCGGTATCCCTTCTTCATCAGCCATATTAATCAGTTCTATCATATCCTCCTCATCATCCGGCTCGATAATGATACCGTCTACCTTGGCAGCAATCGCCATTAACATTAAATCCTTTAAGGAATATGAAACAGACAGGTTACTGCCGATTTTTTCAACATATACATTCTGTTCTTTTCCCTGATCCAAGGCTCCCTGATAGATAGCTTCCCAAAAAGGAGCATCCGCTTCCTTGGATATGATTGCATAATGATATTGATAGGTTCTATAATCGATTGCTTCCGCAATTCCAATCTTAGAAATACTGTTTTTATAAAAGGTCATACCTATAAATATAATAACGAGTCCGGCAGCAATACTGCTAATGGATGCAAATGCAATAATCCTGTTCTTCTTTATTCGTTTAACCAATCGATCCATGCTGACATTATCCTCTCTTATTAACATTAAATGTTTTACATCCTATACATACAATAAAACAGTGTTTTTGTTAACGTTTCTGTTCTCTGAAGTTACTATATCCTCTTAAGATCAGAAAACACCAAAAGTGATAACATGATATTATCCACCTTATAACGACTTCATTTCTTCTTTATTATAGCATGTACCGGCGACATTTTCTATAGAAGATTAAGGTTATCAGATATGAAGTAACATAAAGAGAGCGTTCGAATAAGATAGTAATAGTAAAATGAAAGGAAGTGTTTCTTTGGCTATTAATATCTTTATAGATCAAGGTCACAATCCAACCGGTTACCACAATACCGGTGCAAGAGGTAATGGGTTAATTGAAGAAAACATCACGTATCAAGTAGGTGTTTTCCTGGCTAATTTATTAGATAATGACCCCCGATTTGATGTTATGTTATCCCGGCCCACACCCACTACAGTACTCGGAACCGATAATTCTACCAGTCTGATTGAAAGAGTCCGTATGGCAAATGCATGGCCAGCTGACTATTTCATCAGCATTCATGCTAATGCCAATGTAAACCCCGCTATTAACGGTGCTGAAGTATATGTTTACGAATACGGAACACAATCCTACTGGCTAGCTCAGCAAGTAATGGAAGGCATACTACAATACACGGATTTAAGAAACAATGGTATCCGTATTAACAAATCTTTTTATGTATTACGAAGAACAACGATGCCCTCCATATTAGTTGAGATGGGGTATCTGACAAATGTACATGATGCAGAAATTCTTAGAAATAACCAATACCAGATTGCTTATGGTATGTATATCGGAATTTTAAATTACTTTGGTTTTTCACCACAATAATAATCATTATGAAAGCACTTGATAAAATCACTCATTGGGCCTAACCAATCCGGTGGGTGATTTCTTATATTTATTGTATTTTGGGAATTATTATTTTCTGGTAAATATGAGATAATTATGGTAAACTATATACAAATCAATCACTTCCTTGTGGAGAGCAACACTGATAGTAAGAAAGGAGCATTTTATGACCAACGTTAAGCATGCATAGCAGAGGCTATTGCATTAAATAATCAATTCAATAGCCTTTGCTCATTCCGGAAATATATTTTAGGAGGAGCAAAATGAGCTATGTAAAGGCAGAATATGTATTACCCCGAGAGATATTAAGATTGGTACAAGAATATGCGGACGGCCAATATCTATATATTCCAAAGAAAGAAGGTACCAGAAAAAACTGGGGTGAGAATACAAGTTATAAAACTCAAATTAAGCAGAGGGATAAAGAGATTTATCGTAACTATATCAATGGATTTACGACAGCAGAATTGGCTGAGGAATATTATTTATCCCAGAAAAGTATCCAACGCATTATTTTAAATGAAAAAAGAAATGCAAACAAGTAAATTAGGGTGCTATGAATTACAGGGTGTTGTAGCTCGAAACTTCTTATTAAGAATGTTCGAGGTTATAGCATCCTTTTCTTTCACCTATAAATCGATTTATTACGCTCCTTTCATATAATTAGCTTCCGTTATTCATTACATATTGTTAATAGAATAAAGATTATGGATTGATTGTCTGACTTATGAATTAATCAGAAAAAAACTTAAGGTGGCGGTACCATCCTATTGATGATATTCTTACAATAGAAATAATTTGGAGGTTATATTATATGACAACACCCGATCCTTACCGGTTTTAATAAAAGTTAATTGGGACAATGATTTCTTGTCCTCAATGTCTACTCAACTCTTCTATTTTACTTTAGTGGATAGGAAGGGTTAATAACTATGAACTTTATAACTTGTAAGAGTCGTTAATAATATGATATATTGGTAATTAGACGCTATAGGGACATTTTTTCGCAGGATTTATTCGAATCAATAACATTTCTTACGTGAATATTATCGTCATATTTTATACGGCTCTTTTAAGGAGCGAAAAATATGAATCACACTATAAAATGGAAGGTAGTCCCCTTAGGCCTGCCTACCGTTATCAAACACTGCTCAAAATGCAATAACAAGACTGAATTTATGAGCAGTAGAACTTTTCGAGTGAATGCCAACCAAAACAAACTGGATGTATGGCTCATCTATCATTGCATTCATTGCAACACCACCTGGAATATGGAAATACTATCACGCGTAATATCTTCTACAATTGACAAAGTTCTTTATCATAAATTCATCCAGAATGACCCGGAACTTGCCGATGAATATGCCTTTGACCATACATTACACTCTAAGAACAAATCCGTCATTTCTTATGATAATCTTCAGTATGATATCATAGGAGAAAATATTAGTCTGCAAAGCATTAAGGGAACTGTTCCACTTGTAATTGAGTGTAACTATCCTTTCGATATCCGTATTGATAAAATCCTTAGTCAAAAGTTAGGTGTCTCAAGGGAAGTTGTGAAAAGAATGGTTAAAAATAAGAAAATAACAAGTGATGAATCAAAGAATATTGGGAAAGAAAAAGTAAAACAAAGCTTAAATATTAACCTTGCACTTTAATTACTTATAACTGCATATTTTCAAATGGTATCCTAGACAAAAACAGTGATTGACATTTATTCTAAACAAGATGAACTGGCAGCCGCTTCACTTGTCAATTTATAATGCCGACTGATTATTTCTTATTTGGATTTATTATACTCCTTACAGAAAAACATCAGCCGGCATTCGTTTATATATAATATTAATATACTTCATATTTTATTTGTTATTTATGATAGGGTTGATTCGTGTTTATTCGGTAGGCACGATAGATCTGTTCTAGCAAAATTACTCTCATTAGTTGATGGGGAAAGGTCATTTTAGAAAAACTAAGCTTATAATCAGCTCTTTTTAAAACCTCATCCGAAAGCCCTAGAGAACCTCCGATTACAAAGCTGATATGGCTGGAACCTGTTATCCCGAGATGATTTAACTTATCCGCCAGTTCCTCAAAAGTAAGCATACTCCCATCAATGGCAAGTGCAATGCAAAAGGAATCCTCTTTCAAGAATTTTAAGATACGTTCTCCTTCTTTCTTCTTAATGATATTCTCCATGGCTTCGCTTGCATTGTCAGGTGTCTTTTCGTCCGGTAGTTCAATGATATCCAGATTACAATACCTTCCTAACCTTTTTGAATACTCCAAAGCACCTTGAACCAAGTATTTTTCTTTTAACTTACCCACACAAATCAGTGAGATTCTCATCTTCTAACTCATCCCTTACCGCTTCTCTAACATACTCATATAATACGCCGTTCTTAATAACTTTTAGTTTATCTCCGTAAAAACCTCTTTTTCGGAGTTCTTTTTGAAAATTGTAAATCATAAATCCATGGAAAACGATTAGAATATTATCTTTCGACCAATCAATTCGGTCTAAGAATTTATTAATTCTCTGCTTTGTTCCTTTAATACTTTCCGGTTGTCTCCTGGATCTGAACAACCATGCAATTCTTCCACAGATATGCCATAACTCAAAAGGTAATTTAATTGGTCCTGTATGTATAAATGGTGCGATATCTACTTCCCTTAAAAGCTTGTCGACTTTCAAGGTGCCATCATATACTTCTTTCGCCGTAGTAATGGCTCTGGGCATATCACTGACATAACAGACATCCCATTTAATACCATACATCTCAACTTTTTTCTTTATCACTTTCGAGACTTCATACTTTTGGGACCATTCTATGAATTCTTTCGAGGTCATCATCCTCTTATGTGGACAGTTAACTTTAAAATGTCTAAGTAATCCAATACGCATTATTAACCTTCTCCTGTATCTTATTCAAATACGCCTAAGCATATTTGTCGGCTCGTAAATAACCCGAACCGAATTTTATCTCAAAAAGTGTAAAACATCACACTTTCCAATATCACATAACGGATAAACAAACTATTATTTATTCTATATGTTCTTACCCTATATTTCAAGTAAAAGATTGTAATTATTCCTACTATTATTAACCATTTAAACAATACTACTTTTCTATGTCAACATTGATACGGACAGTTAGTATTGCCTGTAGAAAGCGTCGAAAACCTTAACGGTATATGTCTCTGTAGATACGAATACATGAAAACGCCACCATGGGTACGGTATACCGGATATGTTTTTCGTCATCGATACAGGCAATAGCAGGTGTTCCATTTCAGGCTGACATATTGTTTTTAATGTCAGCATTGAAACAGACAGATGTTATTTCCTGTAGGAAGCGTCGAAAACACATATCGGTATACCATCGCCCATGGTAGCGTTCAAAGTAACCTATCTAATAACGGTAATCAGCCCTACTCTTTTACGCCACCGATCGTTAATCCGGTTACAAAGTATCTTTGTAGGAACGGATACAGACACACAATCGGTAATGCGGTTAAAATAGCTGAGGCCGAACGTATGGAAACCGGAGTCACCGCGTTCGTAGCATTTTTCATCGTACTTGCACTACCCTGCTGCTGTGAAACTGAGGATAAAAGCTTTTGCAACTCAAATTGCATTGTTGTCAGATGTGGACTATTAATATTATATAGCATAGAATCAAACCAGGAATTCCATTGATGCACTGCTATAAATAGCGCAACCGTTGCCAAAACCGGTTTACATAGTGGAAGGATAATCCGGAAGAATATCTTAATATGTCCTGCGCCATCCACCTGTGCAGATTCCACAAAGCTGTCAGGAAGCCCGTTCATAAAGGTTCGAATCACAATCATATTAAAAGCACTAACAGCACCCGGCACAATATATACCCAGAAAGAGTTGGTAAGATTTAGGTCCTGGAATAATAGTAATACGGGTACTAAACCACCATTCACATACATGGTTAATACATAAAATAAAGATACCTGTTTCTTGAAAAGGAATTCTTTTCTTGATAAGATGTAAGCTAGCATTGCAGTAACAAACATATGCAGTACAGTTGCTATCACTGTTCTCAAAACTGAGATTCTAACAGCAGTCGCTAAATTATCCCTTTTAATAACAGTGTAAAAATTCTCAAGAGTAAACTTTCTGGGAAGTAGATAGATACCTCCCTTTAAAGCATCCATACCCTCGTTTAATGAAACGGCTAAGGTATTCAGAATAGGATACAAGGTCGCTACACAAAACGCTGTTAATAAAATTGTATTTACTATGGTAAATATAATATCTGCTATACTTTTCTTCTTTTTTCTTTTAAACATGCTTTCTCCCTCCCCTTAGAATAATCTCTCTTGACCTGCAGCCTTCGAAGCCCGGTTGGCGAGGAAAATCAATAAAATACTTACTACACTCTTGAATATACCTGCAGCGGTACCAAGGGAGAAATCAACTCCTGCACCGAAGGAATAATTAAGAACATAGATATCAATAACATCAGACATTCTTTTCGTCAGACTGGTTCCCAGTAAGTATTGTGCTTCAAAACCTGAATTCATAATCATACCAAGATTAATAATTAATAGTACAAAAATTGTCGGTTTAATACCCGGTAAGGTGATATGCCACATTTTTTTAAACCTGCCCGCTCCGTCAATGGAAGCTGCTTCATAAAGGTCAGGATTTATCGAGGTTATAGATGCCAGATAAATAATACTATTCCATCCGGTCTCCTTCCAAACAACTGCAAACCCTATAATCCACCAGAAATATTTTGGATCAGCGAAGAAATTAATCGCCGAATCAATCATGTTAGATTTTATCATTAGTTCATTAATAATTCCTGTTTCCATAGACAATACATCTCTAACAATTCCGGCAACGATTATCCATGATAGGAAATGGGGTAGATAAGAAACCGTCTGAACAAATTTCTTACCTTTTACAAAGCGTACTTCGTTTAATAGTAAAGCAAAGCCTATAGCAAAAACGAAGCTAAATATCAAGTTGATTAAACTCATAGCAACCGTATTTCGGAATACATCGAAAAATTCTCTACTAGAAAATATGAATTTAAATTTATCCCAAGCAACCCACATCTGTTGATCCGCGGCCGGTCTGAATTTTTGAAATGCCATCGTCCATCCTGCTAAAGGATAATAATTAAAAATAAATGCATACAAAATAAAAGGGATGGCTAGAATGATTAATTGCTTCTGTCTGACAACCATTCTCCAAGTCACAAATCCTGCTACTTGTTCATGGTAGGAAGCAATGGTAGCCAGCAACCAGATAAATATACTTATAAATATTATTATAAAAAATGCCGGTCCCCAGTTGTTTGAGTAGAACTCCTTTACCTGTAACGCCCCAATACTGATAGCGTTGGAACTAATTAATCCCAATAAAGATAACAATAAGGTGGCTATGGATAATTTTCTTATCATTCCATAATTTTTTGACCCCTTAGTTATCAGCATATAGATACCACCAATAACTAGAAGGACAATCGTGCTAATCATGCTAAAGATCACAAGAACCGAATCAATTAAATCCTGTTCCAAATACTTGATAATGGAGGCAGACAACTTTATCGTACCAAAGAATGAATACTCAGATTCATTAAAATTATCCAGTTTTTCTAATTGAGCTACCTTGTTATTGATTTCAGATGTTATAACATCAACTATGTAATATTGCTCTTCGTTTAAATCCTTGACAATTGCTTCGAATTCTTTATCTTTTAATATATTCCTAGCAATATTAGTAACAAGGGATTTCTTCATACCTTCTTCTTTGGCAACCCGATCAATAATATGGCTTCGTAATGCCGCTTGTTCCAGATCCAAAACATTATTTCCGTTTATGGGTTCTCTTTCCGGAAGTTTAAGATAAGGAAGAAATATATTAAAGATAGCTGTAAAGCAAAAAATTGCTATGATAATATAATATGGTTTGCGCTTTTTCATTTAAGTGCCTCCAGTCTCATTACTATTCACTTAACTTTTCATAATAAAATATATTGTAAATATGTAAAGCCATATACTTATCCGTCATATACTTTCAGCCTAAATGCAATACATATATTATGTTCGTCTTAATAATAGGGTGCCTTAAATGGATAATCGGAAGAACATCCTTCCGGATACCATCATTAAGACACCCTTATGAATTTCAGTTGATATTCTAAAATAGCCCTATCAAGGTTTTACCTATAAATAATTATTCACCACGCGCAACTGCTGCTCTTCTTCTGATTTCAGCAGTTAATGCATCAAGATAAGCATCTACATCTACTTCTTCTTTATAGATAGCCTGATATTCATCCCAAATTGCATCAAATTCATCAGCAGGAGCCATCATTGCCTTAGGCAACCACTCATGCTTAAGATCTGTAATCTTAGTCTTAGCTAAACCTTCCGGTGTATCGTTGGTCCATGCGTTGGTCGCTGACCACATCGGATACCAAGGTTCATTCTTTTCATCAGAGCTTAAGAAATCTAAGAAGGTCTTGTAACCATAACCATCAAGAAGTTGTTTCTCTACATCATATAAGGTTTCATAAAATTCGTTCGGTTGATTCTTAGGATCTTGAGCATTGATACCGTCAGCTAGCATGCCTTCATAATGAGGGAAATAATCATATTTGCAAAGGTTATCGGTTGCCCAATCCTGATTGTCATAATTTGCTCTTTGCTCAGGAGTCTTATAGAATACGCCGTCTTCGCCAACTTCGTAATCTACGCCTTCTTCACCCCAATATCTTAAGGTCATAATTTCAGGAGAAAGAAGATCATTCACAAACTGTAATGCACCTTCAATATCCTTACAGCTCTTTGTTATACTTAAACCGTTGGATACATCAAGAGCGGGAGAGCTGTGCCATCTGTCCTTAATGTTCTCATTAAAGGTAATCGGCAACGGAACATAGGTCTTTCCAACCTTACCTTCGGAAACCAAAGCTTCATTTGCAGTGTTGAAGTTCCATCTCTGATCCAAGGTACCTAAAACTCTACCGGTGGATAATAATGCAATATATTGATCATAGGACATGGTATAGGTCTCAGGATGTACTAAACCATCATTCCACGCCTGGCTCATTCTCTTATAATAATCCTTAGCTTCCGGTAATGTATTGTAGTCAATTGCTGTCTCTGTCTCAGGATCTACGATACAAGCACCGTCATTCGGATATCCAAGTAAGAACAACGGAGGATTCTCAACACCAAAGTATCTCCAGTCCTCTGTACTCATGGAGAAACCTACGGTTTCCTGTCCATCTTCTGTTGTCGGATGAGCCTCAAGATATCTTGCGATCAAATCAAAGTACTGATCCATAGTTCTAATCTGAGGGAAATTATCCCATATTAAGACATCCTTCTGAATCCAGAATGCCATATCCCAATGATATGTAGCCATATCTTTACCCTGGATAATACCAAATTGAGGCATCAGGTAGATATGTCCATCTTCATGTCTTACCTTATTCCAGTCTTCTTCTGATAAGTAATTCTTGATATTAGGATAATCATCCCAATACTCATCAATTGCAATTAATGCACCTGCATCAATCAAAGCAGGAGTTCCGGTAGCACCGGTGATAAAATCCGGATAGTCGCCGCCAGCAATCATAACACCGATTCTTTCATCTGCTGTTTGTCCGGTTAACCAGGTCATCTTAGCCCAAGCACCGGTTTTTTCTTTGATTACATTCAACATTCTGTTATCATCCGGAATTTCGGTTCCCGGTACAGCATTAAACATAGTAAACATTTTTGCTTCTTTCTTATCGTTGCCGGCTTCTTTCTCTTCCTTTTTACAGCCTACAGCAAGGACAGCAACCATTGAGATTACCAATGTAACGGCAATCAAGGTTTTGAATTTCTTCATGATGTTTCCTCCCTATACGTTTTTACTATTCCTCCATCATGCAACAAAATAGCCACATTGCACAATATTAGCTAAATAGCTAAAAATATTCTATCATTATTGCACAAATTCATCAACATACAAAGTATGAATAAAACATAAAAAATTATATAAAAAGTATTAATTTATACCAATTACTTTGTAAGAAATTTTTTACGGTATTGAAGAGGAGTAATACCTTTTATTTGGACAAATTTACTGATAAAGTAATCTGTGTTATTAAAACCGACTGCGGCTGCAACCAAATATATTTTTTCGTCCGAACGAATTAAAACTTCAGCAGCCCGATCAATACGATATTTGTTCAAATAATCCTTAAAAGAAATACCGTATTGTTTTTTGAATATCTGGCCAAGATAAGCACTGTTTATATAATATTTCTCACTCAAGGATTTTAAGCTGAGATTATCCATGTAGTGTTCCGTTATCTCTCTTTCCACATCGGCTAGTACACCTCCAAATGCATGCTGTCTAAGCAAACTTAAATAATTGGAGAACTCGTGGGCAAATTCCTTAAAATGTTTCACACTACCTCTTACTGCTATCTGATTGTATCCTCCCTGACTGATTATTTTATATAATTCCTCCTGGTCAAAATCGGGGTCCAACTCTTTAGCCAGGTTGATAAGATTAAATAAAAGATAATCCAAATTAATCTTAATAAAATCCGGTTCTGTAACCAGTTCCTTAAAATGTTCATAAATAATATCAATTCTTTGGTTAATCGAATCAATATCATTTTCTTCCATAGCTCGTATTAAATCATCCAACAACTCTTTATCTACCGAATGTTTTATTGAAGGGTTTACCAAACCTTCAATCTCATCATAATAAGCTATATCTTTTTCTTTAGAAAAACGTTGAAATGTTTTAGCAATCGTGGCAGATTTATATGACTCTGTTATCTGTTCAATCGTATCAACCTTTTGACCAATATAAAAAATCACTTTATAAGACAAGATTTTTTTTAGAGACTTATATAATTTATAGATATATTCTTTTTCAGTGGCTTCTGACTCTTCTGCCAATTTCTTCACATAGATAAAGCCGACACTATACCCGGAATCACTTCCACCTGTTTCCATATATGCATGGTACCAATAATCTCCTAGATAGTCCTTTAATGAATTATACAGCAACCGCTGAGCTAGGAGCTTATTTTCTTGTGACAGAAGTCTGTACTCTTCTTCAGTGGGATCATATTCCAAATTTATATATCTAACATTAATAATGTCAGCTAGATACTGCTCTACATAGGTAATTGCCGAATTATCATAAACTCCGGTAATCAATCCTGACAGATATCGGTCAAAGACAAACTTTTCAGAAAATTCAAGTTTCTTCTGATGCTCAACCTGTCTAAAATATTGCACTTTATAATCCTCCAGTACCCTTATTAGTTCATCCTTTTGCACTGGTTTTAATACATAATCAACAACATCGTACTTTATCGCCTTTTTTGCATATTCAAATTCATAGAACCCACTTAGAATGATAAATCGTATATTTTTTGATATATTTTCACATGTATAAGTAATTAATTCGATTCCATTCATTTGTGGCATCTTTATATCGGTTATAATGAGATCATACTCGTTAATTTTCATTAACGAAAGGGCTTCTTCTCCGTTTGAAGCTTCACCGCATACCGAAAATCCATACTGCTCCCAGTTTATAAGTATTTTTAAACCCTGCCGGATAAATGGCTCATCATCTACTATCATTACTTTAATCACTTGCTTTATCCCCCTTTAAATATCTTAAATTTATGCAAAAATCCCATCCATACAGCTGAGTGGAATTTGTATCATAATGTCCGTGCCGTTTTGTGTAACACTATCAATGTCAAATAAGATGTTATCATCACAATACATTTTTAATCTTAAAAATGCATTTAATATGCCTGTACTTTTTGATTCATTCAACATCTTTATATCAGCATTGGAAATCATTTTTCGTATACTCTCAAGTTTTTGTTTTTCAAAACCTATTCCATTATCTGATATTTCGATAAACATAAAATCACCATTGTTCGTAATAGTAACAGAAATAACACCTTCTGTTATAGAGGCTTCAATACCATGAATACATGCGTTCTCAATAAAAGTTACAATGGATAGCTTAGGAACCAAATATTTTTTACACTCCTCCTTGATATATTGAAAATATTTAATTTTATCCCCGAATCTATATTTTTGAATATTAATATATTTTTCAGCAAATGTCATTTCTTCTTCTATTGTTACAAAATCAGATCCCCAGTTCATGCTTTTTCGAAATAGTACTGCCAGTTCGCCTATGATATCCGCAGTTTCAGTTTCATTTTTCAAGAGACTTCTCATGCGTATTGTTTCTAATGTATTAAAGAGAAAGTGAGGGTTGACCTGACTCTGTACAGCTTTTAATTCAGCTTGTTTTTTAGATAATTCCAAGGCTTGCTTTTCAGCATTTCCCTTAAATACAACTTCAATTAGGTCCTTAATTTTGATGACCATTAGGTTATAACTTCGTATTAGATTGCCAATCTCATCCTTTCCTTCTTTAATATCAATCACTTCAAACTTTTCTTTTTTTACCTTACCCATGTACTTCATTACAACTGATAGTCTTTTACTGATGGAGCGTCCCACAAAATAAATTAAAACGGATGGGAACAAAATATTAAACAACACTAAGAAAAACAAGCCCTTCGATTTTAAAAACATGGGCCAGAAGGCAGTGTCTTCAGCAAATATTAAGATTTCCCATTCCTGAGTTCCGGCTGTGAATGTTGTTTTCATTGTAACATTGTCTTCTTTTACAGTATTCGCTGGTATATAATCTCTTGTACTACCCGCTCCGGGTAAATTAGAGAATAAGATATATTCGGGATTTCTTACATAGATTACTCCATCAATTTTTTCATTCAAGACTTCTCTCTGCATTAGATTATAGTCCAAATCAATTTTTAATAATTTCTTAATACCTAAACCAAAATGATCCATTGATCGTATTATACTGATGGTTCTACTGCTTCCGCTTCCCGGAATAAAACGTTTTCCCTCATCATAATAAGTATATAATAGAATCTCTTTTCCACTTTCTTCAAACGCTTGATACCATTGTGTTGTAATGATGGTATCTAAAGTACCTATATTGGCTCCATTTATTAAGGTATTATTATCTGCATATATCATTATCTTATATAACATACCGTAATTATAATTATAACTAAAATTATTATTTGTCAGCATCCTACGATAGTCATAATAATACTCTAAATAATTATCATATTTCTTATTTAAAAATTCGTCCAATAAGCTGTCCGTGTACAGATTATATGTAAACTTAATACTTGCTTCTATGATTTTATTCAGATTATATTCAACTCTCTCCATAGTATTAGTCAGATGATTTTCATTCTCTTTTTTATAACTTGAATTCATGGTATACAAAATAATGGCATCTGTTACTATAATAGGTAATAATACACAGAAGCCATAAATCAAAAGTAATTTTGTCCTTATTTTAAAATTATTCAGATTGAAGCGTTTCATTTAGCACTTTAATTCCTTATTTGAGATTTATAGTCCAAGTTTCATACAATTAATAATATAATAATGAGAAAAAAGCATTTAATTATATTCATCTGTTTATTGATTTATATGAATACTTTATTTAATTCTACACAATTATTTATAATTTTTCAAGAACATTCATTTGTGATTGATTGTTCGTTCTAACAAATAAGCAGAGGTTATGGATTGGATTGCTATAACCTCTGCTTATTTGACTTGATTATTCTACTCTGTCTACCCCTTGTGCAACTGCAACTCTTCTTCGAGCCTCCTCTGTTAAAGTAGCTTCATATACTTCCAAATCTACCTCAGTCGTCAATAAATTCTGATATTGTTCCCAAGTACTATCAAAATCTGCTGTTGAGGCCATAATCACCTTGGGTAGCCACTCATGCTTTATCTCATCCATCTTAATCTTAGCAATACCATAATCAGTCTCACCGGTCCATGTATTTGTAAAAGACCACATCGGAAACCAGTCTGAATTTTCTACATCTGTATTTAAAAAATCAAGAAAGTTAATAAATCCATATGCGTCTAGTAGTTTACGATCCGTTTCTGTTAATGTTTTACGAAACTCACCGGGCTGCTCAGAAGGTTTTACAGTATTAATACCATCTGCTAGCATACCTTCATAATGAGGGAAGTAATCATAGGAGCAGAGATTTTCACCAACCCATTTGGTATCCTCTCTTTGCTTTCTTTGTTTTTCTGTTCGGTAGAACACTTCATCTTCACCTACGAAGTAATCTATACCTTCTTCTCCCCAATATCTTAATATCATAACTTCAGGAGATAATAAATCATTTATAAATTGTAACGCCTCCTCCGGATTTTCACAGCTTGTACTGATACCAATACCATTGGAAGCATCCAAGACGGAAGGTGAATACCAACGGTCAATTGTATCCGCATCCAATGTAATGGGCTGCGGGACATAAGTTCTTTCAACTAAACCGGCTGATTTTAAGGTTTCCTCTGCGGTTTGAAAGTTCCAATGTTGATCTACCATCCCTACCACTCTACCGGAAGAGATCTTTGATATATACTGATCATAGGAATCGGTAAAGGCTGAGGCATCGAAATATCCGTCGTTGTAGACCTGATTTAATTTCTTAAAGTAGTGATACGCTTCATCAATTGTATTATAATTGTATGCTGTTATCGTTTCAGGATCTACGATACAAACACCGTCATTCGGATATCCAGCCAAGAACATTGGCGGATTTTCCAATCCAAAATATCTCCAGTCGTTAGAGTATACAGTAAATCCCAAAGTTGATTGTCCTTCTATCTCAGGATTTTCATCAACGTAACGATATACAATATCAAAAAATTCATCTATTGATTTAAGTTTTGGATAATCCGCCCATTCCAGTACTGCTTTTTGAATCCAAAACGCCTCATCCTCGTGATTCGTTGCGGTTTCTTTTCCTTGTATAATACCAAACTGGGGTATGATATAGATATGTCCATCTTCCTTTCGTATTTTATTCCATTGATTTTTTGAAAGATAGTTCTTAATATTCGGGTAATCATCCCAATATTCATCAATTGGTATCAATGCTCCTGCCTCGATTAACATTGCGGTACCGGCAGATCCGTCAATAAAGTCAGGATATTCACCACCCGCAACCATTACACCAATTCTTTCTGAAACGGTTTGCTCTGTAAGCCAGGTCATATTAACTTTACCTCCGGTAACTTCAGCAATCGCATTCATAACACGGTTATTCATAGGAAGTTCATTTCCCGGAACAGCAAAAAACGCGGAGTATTCTCTAAAATACGAATCTTCATCTTGATCATTGGCTTTATCATTTGATTGGTCATAATCTTGATTGTTTTCTTCGTCATTTCCTTGATCATTTTGATTATCCTTATTATCTCTTCTGCAACCAACAAGAGTTAATCCAAATAACAAAACAATCAGAATAACAGAAATCACAGAGTATATTCTCTTCAAGTAATTTCCTCCCTTGTTAACTAATTGTTTGTTACAATAGCATATTCGAACAAATTTTCTTGAGTATCAATTTATTTATACAGCATATTCTAACCATAGGAAATTAAAATATACAATTGCATCATTAGCAAAAATCACCTCGGAATACTTATAAATAGATCATCTTATTTTATTTATATCAGGAATAAATTTGAACGCCAATTGGTTTGTCCGACATATTTTTACATAATTATATCCAAGATTGACATAAATATGTACCAAATTGTTCACAAATTATCTTTAATCTATCCATAATTTGAACATAAATATTGTCTATAATAAAACCAGAAAGTGATAAAATTTTTCACTCTCCTCCTCCCTACATTATATATAACAAGAGGGTGTCTTTAAAAAGACACCCTCTTATTTTATTCGTAAAGAATGTCCATGCATCAAAAGCAGATTTATGTTTATAAAATTTTCAGTTCTTCATTCTTTTTTTATATTCTCTTCACAAAGTCATCACATTTTATTCTTATAATGAGAGCATAGATCGTGATAAAACACTTTCTACTCCCACCCTATTATACGCTAGTTATACAACTCTCCTGTTGTATAACACAACAAAAAAACCTGCTTATGCAGGTTTTTTTGAGTTCAGTGTGTTTTTCACTGAACAATCGCCGTAGGCGATATTGGGTTAACGAACATTTTGGCTTTTTCAAAATGTGAGTGATCCTAAAACCTGCTTATGCAGGTTTTTTTGAGTTCAGTAATGTTTTAAGCCAATCCAAAAAGACGGGACATAAGTTCCCTACACACACTCGTTGAAGTATATATCCCTTTTATAGTTTGCCTGATTTATACATAAATGTTCGTATCAGACAAACTATGCAAGGAATAAGTTCTCCAAATAGTACATTTAAGGAAATCCTATGTCCCATCTTTTTATTCGTTTCTTCGTCCGCAGTGATTTTATATATACTTAGTTTACTCCATTACTTTTACCGGTTCTGCGATTTCCTCACTTAGTTCCGGAAGCTTGGATATCCTTACTAATTGTATCATTTTGTTCATAGTCTCAAGGATATTAAACCGGTATCCTGCATATTCTAAAATTGCTTTTTCCCCATCCTGTGGAATTCGATCTAATATAGAAATTAATAATCCGTTTAATGTATCAAAATCTTCATGTTCAATGGAAATATGTAACTCATCCTCCAACTCCTCAAGGCTGATTGAACCATTGACAACATAGGAATCATCTTCAACGGATATTACCATCTTTTCGTCTTCATCATATTCATCTTGGATATTACCAACAATTTCTTCTATAAAATCCTCCATTGCTACAAGACCCGCGGTTTGGCCATATTCATCGATTACAATAGCCATATGGATGTTCTTTGACTGCATGTCATGAAATAACATATTAATATTTTGTGTGTCTGGTACAAAATATGGTTCTCTTGCTATCTCATTCAGGGACTTTGACTTAAGCTCCTCCGATATGTATGCACAAATCACATCCTTAAGATGCAAAATCCCAATAATATTATCTCGATTTCCTTCATATAAAGGATATCTGGAATAATTCTCTGAAAGCATAAACCGAAGGGCTTCTTCAACTGTCATTTCAGCACTTACAGCAATAATCTTCTTTTTCGGTGTCATAATATCCTGCGCTTCTTTTTCATCCAATTCTATGATATTCGATATCATCTCTACCTCACCGGCATCAAATACGCCCTGTTCACGGCCCTCGTTAACCATAGAAATGATTTCTTCCTCAGTCACACTTTCGGACAACTCAGAGGGTTTGACTCCGAATATAAACAAAATGATATTCATGGTTTTTTCCAATAACCATACAAACGGACGGAATAAGAAATTTAATGCTCTTAGTAATCCCATCACATGATAGGATATGGAATCGGCATGTTTTATCGCGATTTTCTTAGGTAGAACGGTTCCAAACAAAGTAATTAGGAAAACCAGAAACACCGTAATGAAAACATAAAAAACCGGTGTAATAATATTACTGTCTATTTTTATACTACTTTTTATGATCATTTTATCGATCCAAGGCAGGAAATGTACTACATAAAAAACACCAGCCAAAATACCTGTACCGTTTATAACCAGTTCTGATACATGGATATACTTATCAGGTGTTTTAAGAACTTTTAGAAGAGTAACCGATTTTCTATCTCCCCCTTCTGCCTTCTTTCTTACACCATTTTCATTGACATTATATAAAGCTGTACTTAAACTTGTTATAATTGCTTTTAATATGATTAATAAAGATATAATTGCTATTCCCGATAAGGGGTTGCCTTCGTCCATTGTAAAGATGACTCCTTCTTTCTATTTTTATCTAAAATATGTATCTAAAGAAAAACTAATAATAAGGGCTTTATCAATTTTCTTTAATACATCCCGATCCAAATGACAGACTTTTTCTTTTAACCTGGATTTGTCAATTGTCCTTACCTGCTCAAGTAATATAACTGAATCCTTTACGATCCCATATTTATCTGCATCCAGTTCCACATGGGTGGGAAGTTTGGCTTTATTCATTTTTGATGTAATTGCCGCACATATAACAGTAGGACTATGTTTATTACCTGTGTCATTTTGAATAATTAAAACTGGCCTGACACCTCCCTGCTCAGATCCTATTACAGGTCTCAAATCAGCATAAAAGATATCTCCTCTTTTTATTACCACTTTACTCACACTCCAATATTAGGCTTAACCTTATTATTGCCAGTTTCTTCGTGTGTATTCCATAAAGTGTTATTTGTTCCATAATATTATTCGTACTTTATTTCTGAGTAAACTCTGGGTATTCGTTTTCCAACGGTACATACTAATTCATATGGGAAGGAATGAGACCACTTTGCCAGTTCCTCCACACTGATATATGCCTCCTGATCCTTTCCAAGAAGTGTAACCGTATCCCCCTGTTTCACATCCTTAATATCTGTAACGTCTACCATAAACTGATCCATACAGACTCTTCCGATCACCGGTGCATACTCACCATGTATGATTACCTTTCCGGTGTTTGATAAATTTCTGGAATAACCGTCTGCATAGCCAACCGGGATTGTAGCAACTTTTGTTTTTCGATTTGTTACAAAAGTTGCTCCATAACTAATACCGACTCCTGCTTCTACTTCTTTTACATATATCACACGGGATTTCAGTTCCATCGCAGGACGTAGTTTTATTTCGTTTTTGTTAACCCATTCCGATGGATAAATCCCATAGGTAGCAATACCGCATCGAACCATATTCAAATCAGCATCAGGTGTTTCAATAATTCCTGCGCTGTTAGAGGCATGTTTCATTGGAATATCGATCTGTTCTTCTTTTAGCAGTTGATCAAATTCATTAAACCTTTTTAATTGGTTCAGGGTGTATATTTTATCTGTCTCATCTGCTTTAGCAAAATGGGTAAATAAGCCTTCCATTTCTAACCCTCTTAGTCTAGCAATACGTTTGATTTCAGTAATGCTGTTCGTAGAATCTGAGAACCCTAATCTACTCATCCCGGTATCTATTTTTATATGAATTTTAACTTTTTTTCCCTGTTTTACAGCTTCCTCAGATAGTGCCTTTGCCATATCATATTGGTAAATTGTCTGGGTAACATCATAGGATACCACCAAATTGATAAGCTCCTGGGGCGTGTAACCAAGAATTAAGATGGGTTTTGTAATTCCTGCCTCCCTGAGCTCAATGGCCTCTTCAATGATAGCAACTCCATAGGCATCAATTTGATCATTTAATGCCATTGCAATTGGAACAGAACCGTGTCCGTAGGCATCCGCTTTTACGATTACCATTAATTTTGTTCCATTATTTATTTTCTTTTTAATCTGGGAAATATTGTGACGAATGGCATTTATATCAATATTAGCCTGAACTCTATAATAGTTTGTGACTTGTGTATTCTGTCGGTACTTATTGTTTATTGTATTCTTAAATTCAGAAATATGTTCTTCCATAATATGAGCATCCCCTTCTAGAAAACGTTTACTCTTTTCTTATGATGCATACTAATTCTTTAATACTTTATTGATAGCTTCTACTATATCATCGGCCATAAGGGAATACGGTCCTTTTTCTTTACAGGCTTCATCTCCTGCCAATCCGTGAATATAAACTGCCAAGCAAGCTGCTTCAAAGGAGGGCATACCTTGGGCGATCATAGCTGCAATCATACCGGTCAGAACATCACCGCTACCGCCTGTAGCCATTCCGTTATTACCGGATATATTAATGTATTTTTTATTTTTATGAGCCACAACTGTTCTTGCATCTTTTATAACATGTATCAACTTACTATTATAAGAACATCTTCCTGCAGTGTCAATGATATTATCTGTTATAAATGAAACCTCTTCTCCCAAAATCCGGGATAATTCCCTGAGATGCGGGGTTAAAATCGTTCCATCTGCCAATAAATCATTTACTAATTCAAGTCTTTTTTCTAGGTCATTGCTTTGTTTATCCAACCAACGGGCAAGTATATTAAGTCCATCCGCATCAATGATAACCGGCACTTGGGCCTCATTTATAACGATGGATAACAATTCATTTGCCTTTTCTGATTGACCTAATCCCGGACCGATTACAATAACAGATGCCCATCTCAATGCTTTCAATATTTCTCTGTTCTGTTCACTCTTTTGCATATCATTTCTGTCATAAGCTTCAAATAATGCTTCCGGTAACAATGTCTGAATAATTTCACGGTTATCCGCGCAGGTAAGGACCTTAACAAGTCCAGCCCCCATCCTATATGCTGCCTTAGCGGATAAGAAAGCAGCTCCACTAACTCCCTTACTTCCGGCTATCACAAGAACCTTACCATAAGTTCCTTTATGACTGTAATTGCATCTGATAGGAAGCTTAGCTAAATCCTCTGCTTCATAATAGAATGCATCCGGCTCTGTCTGTTGGATTGCTGCTTCGGGAAATCCGATATCAGCAACGGTAATCCTACCGGCATATTCGGCACCGGGATACAATAACAATCCAAGTTTTTGTACTCCGAAGGTAATTGTCTCATCAGCCCGGACAGCCATGTTTAACACTGCGCCGGTATCAGCCGATATACCGGAGGGTATATCAACGGAAAAAACCAAATTCTTCGTCTGGTTAATTTCCTGAATAATGTTTTCATAGATACCTGTAACCGGCCTGGAGAGACCGACACCGAGGATTGCATCAATTATTATATTATATTCATGGAGCTTGTTGCTGTTTTCAAAAGTTATTCCCAAATTCTTGGCAATTTCTATTTGAACCTTAGTTTGCTCCGTCGCTTTCTCTTCATCAAAAAGTAAAAGAATAGCAACATGATAGCCCTGTAAATACAGAATTCTACCTGCTGCAATTCCATCACCGCCATTATTACCGGGACCACATACTGCCAAAATTCGGCTTGATTTATCTATCCTCTCTTTAATTCGTTCAACAGTTTGAAGCGCTGCCCGTTCCATTAACACAAGGGCCGGTATTTTAATTTCATTGACCGTAATGTCATCCATATGTTTTGTACTCTTAGAATTTAAAGCAAATTTCATACTCCTGCCTCCGTTTCTCCTATGACAAAAGCATTCGCATAATCCTTCGTATTGGATATGGACACATGAATTGTGGCGACTTTTTGTTCCCTTGCAAGTTCAGCTGCTTTCCCATAAAGGGTTACAAACGGTTTTCCAAGTTCATTACGAAGTACTTCAATGTCCGATAGTAAAATCCCTCTAAAACCCGTTCCAAGCATCTTTGAAACCGCTTCTTTCACTGCAAAATTACCCGCCGCCTTATAACGGTCGGCTTTTATCATTTTAACTTCCTCTTGTGTAAAGTATTTGTTAAGAAAACTTTCTTTTTCGCAGGCCTTTAAAACCCGATCCACTTCAATTAGATCTACTCCGATTCCGGTAATCATCCCTGTACCGCTCTTTCTTTTCCTTTACTACTACATTATCCTATTTATGTTCCTGGTCAAATATTTCCATTACTTCAGCACCCAGAAGATTATGCATATTGGTATAAATCAGATTGTTTTTCTCTTCCAGATCTTGCTTTAACAGTATTTTTTCCTTAAGTTCCTCTCGAATTTTGGTAATCCATTCCGCTACCTTGGTTAGCTCAGTTTTGTTATGATTTAGTCGTTCATAGCAGACAGCCATACTCTCTACCATTAATTCTTCATTAACTTCTTTGATCTGATAAGGAATTTCTGATAATTCATCCATGGCTTTCTCAATCTTATCATTTAGTTCTTTGATAAATTGTTTGTTCTTATCCAGTTTTTTTTCCTTTGCTTTCCCAAGTAAATCCTTACCAATATCCATATTAACTACGATATCTTTTAATAGACTGCTTTTTAGCTTTTTCATGTCTTTTATGTCATTAACCAGCTTACCTTGTTTTTTCAGGAGGGTATTTACCCTTTGCTCCAGTTCCCTTATTTTTGCATTTTTTGCTTCGTTCGGGAATACTTCATGCCACCTGGAATCTAAAGTAAGAATAGGTATCTTCTTATTCTTTACGACGGCGTTATAATCAAATTTCTTCTTTTGTTTACCCATATAGGTAACCGCCCTTCTCTTTTTCCAATTGTTTTATTCCTCATCCTCAGGATTGTCCTTTGAAGACAATCGATAAGACAGTTTCATAAGACTCTCAGCCAAATGAACATTTTCTACAGTAACTTCTTTTGGAATTTGAAGATCTGTGGGAGCAAAGTTCCATATCCCCTTGATACCCCACTTTGCTAAATCGGCTGCCAGTTGTGCTGCTTTTGTTTTCGGAACGGTAAGAGCTGCGATATCTACTGAATTAGTACTGATAAATTCTTCCAAAGTATCGATATCCATAACTTCAACTCCTCTGATGGACACACCGATTAGCCTCGGATTTACATCAAATAAGCCTTTCACAAAAAAACCCCTACGCTCAAAATCAACGTAGTTAGCTAATGCTTGTCCCAGATTACCTGCTCCTATAATAATTATATTATAATTTTTGTCAAGTCCAAGTATTTTTCCTATTTCAGAGTGGAGATATTCAACATTATAACCATAACCCTGTTGACCAAAACCGCCAAAATTATTCAGATCCTGTCTAATCTGAGATGCTGTTACCTTCATTTTCTCACTTAATTCCTTAGAAGAGATACGAACAACATCCTTCTCTAATAAATCTCCTAGGTAACGATAATATCTTGGTAATCTATTAATAACTGCTTTGGATATATCTTTTTTTTGCATGGATTTAACCTCCTTCTCAGTATATTCTATTACCATATATTATATTGGATTGTTAAAGATAAGTCAATGTATCTTTACTTTACTTGCCGGGGGAGTATGTGCTAAAATAATTCTTGTTATGTATAATGAGAACCCAGAACATCTCAGTTAGGAAATACACTCCTAGAACCAAATCAAAAGCCAATAAATATCGATTGGTACGATATACTTTCCGGTTAGTTTGCCCCGGTAAATGCCAGTGACATTGATATTAATATATACGAATAATAAAATCTTAACACATAGAAAAAGGAATGAACCTATATGATCTTAGCATGTCAGAATATAAGTAAGACCTTTGGTACAACTCAGATACTGCAAAGTGTCTCCTTTCATGTAAATGAACGGGAAAAAGCTGCTATTGTCGGTATCAACGGAGCAGGAAAATCAACATTATTGAAAATCATTATGGGGGAACTTTCTCCTGATGAAGGCGAGATTATACTATCCAAGGGAAGCACCATAGGTTATTTGTCACAACATCAGAATCTATCCTCCGATCATACTCTCCACGAAGAGATGTTAACGGTAAAGCAGGATATTATCAACCTGGATATGCAAATCCGAGCATTGGAACTGGATATGAAAAATGCCGAAGGCGATAGACTAAATCAGCTGTTAAGCACCTATACCCGCCTTATGCATGATTTTGAAACCCAAAACGGTTACGCTTATCAAAGTGAAGTTACCGGTATATTAAAAGGTCTGGGCTTTTCAGAAGAAGATTTTAGTAAAAAAGTAAATACCCTGTCCGGAGGACAAAAAACCAGAATCGCCCTTGGTAAACTGCTGTTATCCAAACCCGATATTATTCTGCTGGATGAGCCAACCAACCATCTTGACTTAGTCTCCATTGCATGGCTGGAAACCTTTCTGCTTAATTATAACGGTGCCGTGATTGTGGTAGCCCATGACCGTTATTTTCTTGATAAAGTGGTTTCCAAGGTGATAGAACTGGATCATACCAAAGCGACCACCTTCGAGGGCAATTACTCTGCTTATGTTGATAAAAAAGCGATGGTACAAAATGCTTTATTGAAGCAATATCTTAACCAGCAAAAAGAAATCAAACATCAAGAAGAGGTTATCGCCAAGCTACGCTCCTTTAACCGTGAGAAATCCATCAAGCGGGCAGAAAGCCGCGAAAAATTGCTGAATAAGATTGAACGGGTCGATAAACCCACGGAACATACACAGATGCACTTTAGTCTGGAACCCAGAGTTATTAGCGGTAATGACGTTCTAAGCATAACCGGATTATCAAAATCCTATGGAAACTTAAAATTATTTTCTGATCTTAGCTTTGATATTAAGCGGGGGGAAAAGGTTGCTATCATCGGTAATAACGGGACCGGTAAAACCACGATATTAAAAATTATTAACGGACTTGTTGCTGCTGATGCAGGAGAAATCAAATTAGGTTCTAAAGTCCAAATTGGTTTTTACGATCAGGAGCATCAGGTACTTGATCCTGACAAGACTTTATTTGATGAACTACAGGATACTTATCCCCACCTTGATAATACAACCATACGAAATATTTTAGCTGCCTTTTTATTTACCGAAGACGATGTCTTTAAAAGAATTAAAGATATTAGCGGTGGTGAAAGGGGCAGGGTCTCCTTAGCAAAGCTGATGCTTTCCGAGGCTAATCTACTTATCCTTGATGAGCCCACTAATCATCTGGATATCGTCTCGAAGGAAATCCTTGAGAATGCTTTAAACCATTACAGCGGAACCGTGTTATATGTATCCCACGACCGTTATTTTATCAATAAGACCGCTACAAGGATTATGGATCTGACTGAGCAAACTTTACTTAACTATATCGGTAACTATGATTATTATCTGGAGAAAAAACCGGAGATAGAATTGGCCTATCTTGGTAAATCAAAAGATAACCAATCAGTATCTACAGCCAATAAAACCGGAGCTTTTGGTTTTCCTGCTACTACTCTATCTTCCATAGCATCACCTGATTTAGGTTCAGATACGGACTCTATCAGTGATAATAAGCTTACTTGGCAGCAACAAAAGGAAGAACAGGCCAGACAAAGAAAAAGAAAAAGCGATCTAAAAAAGACAGAGGATGAAATTCATCTGATTGAAACGAGAAATGAAGAAATAGATCTTTTACTTACAAAAGAAGAAATCTATACTGATGTTTCTAAGTTAATTGAACTAAATAATGAAAAGAAGGAAAACGAAGCACGGCTGGAGGAGCTGTTAGAGCAATGGGAGCTTCTTGCCGGCGAAGAGTAAATCACTTCTGAGTAATAATATCGCTAGATTTCTATGCTTTCCTAAACTTTCATCGTTGTAAGTTGACTAAGTACTAAGATGAACTGTAAGTAGCTAAATATAACGCTTGTTATTCTAGCAAATAAACTGAATAAAAGATAATAATTCCGAAACCTTAAGTGGCTGTTTCAAAATGAAGATTTTGAAACAGCCACTTAAGGTTTACAGACCCTGTTCACTTATATTTTTAATTGTATTAATAATATGCTCATGAGCCAAAGCCTCTGCCAGTTCACCGTCACGCTTGATAATTGCATCAAGGATTGCTGCATGCTCTTCTCTGGATTTTGCCGCCCGGGAGGGACGGGATAACGTAACTTTACGGACCCTTTCAACATAATGATGGAAATCAGAAAGTACATGATCCAGTATTTTGCTTCCGGAAGCTTTGTAAATCAAATCATGAAATTTATTATCCAGTTCCACCAATTGATCATAATGATTTTTTTTTGCATGGAATTCAGATAAATATAATATTTCGTCCAATGCTTCTATCTGCGCTTGTGTAATATGTTCACAAGCCCATTTCGCACACAAGCCTTCAAGGTAAGATCGAATAATAAAGATATCCTGGATATCCTTTGAGGTAATACCGGTTACATAAGCACCCTTATTAGGGATAATCGTAACCAGACCCTCCAGCTCCAGTTGTCTTAAGGCTTCCCTGACCGGTGTCCGGCTGACACCCAACTCGGCACCGATGGTATTCTCCTTTAGTTCTTCATTCTCTTGATAAACACCTGACAGGATATCCTCTCTGATTTTATTAAAAACCCTGCCTCTCAAGGAATATTTATCCGTCACCTCTTTGTGAAGATATAAATCTTCCAAGGATTTCCCTCCTCATAAATGTCTGAAGTTTATTGGAAAAACCCCAAACAAAAGCTGTGAATTATATTAATTCATATTAGAGATTGTTTCCATTAAGTAATCTGCAAACGCAGCACTGGTAGCACCGGTGTTTCTTCCTGTTATTACCAGCTTCTTTTCTTTTACCGTACAGATTTCAAGAGCACGATAAAGCTTATCTGCTTCTTTGTTATATCCGATATGTGCAAGGAGCATAGCACCTGCACGGATTACGCTGCTGGGATCTGCATAGATATCCCTGCCTTCATCCACCATACGGGGAGCTGAACCATGGATTGCTTCGAACATGGAATATCTTTTACCGAGATTTGCACTTCCTGCGGTTCCAACGCCACCCTGGAACTCTGCTGCCTCGTCAGTTAAGATATCACCATAGAGATTCGGAAGAACCAATACCTGGAAGTCTTTTCTTCTCTTTTCATCTACCAGTTTTGCTGTCATGATATCGATATACCAGTCATCCGCCTCGATCTGTGGATATTCCTTTGCTATCTCACGGAAGATATCCAAGAACTTACCGTCAGTTGTCTTAATAATATTAGCCTTTGTTACAGCAGTTACTCTTGTCTTACCGTTATTCTTAGCGAATTCAAAAGCGGCTCTGATAATTCGTTCGGTTCCCTGAGAAGTTACAACTGTAAAATCCACACCTAGATCTTCGGTTACATGAACACCCTTGCTTCCGACTGCATAAGCTCCCTCCGTATTTTCACGGAAGAATGTCCAATCGATACCCTGCTCAGGAATTTTCACCGGTCTTACGTTGGCGAACAGATCCAATTCTTTTCTCATAGCCACATTAGCACTCTCAACATTGGGCCAAGGATCACCTTTTCTAGGTGTTGTAGTAGGGCCTTTTAGTATAACATGGCATTTCTTTAATTCTTCCAAAACTGCCGTAGGAATTGCTGCATTTTCCGCTGCTCTTCGCTCTATGGTAAGACCATCAATTACTCGGAATGCTACTTTACCTGCTTTTACATCATCTGCAAGTAAATATTCTAATACTCTTTGAGCCTGACCGGTAATCGCGGGACCAATGCCGTCACCACCGCATACGCCGATGATGATCTGATCCAAAGCTTTATAATCAATGAAATCACCTTGGGCTTTCATCTGCTCTACTCTTTGTAACTGCTCAACCAGTAACTGTCCGAATTTTTCCTTTGCTGCTTCAATTCTCTCTGTTGTTATCATAATAATCCTCCAATTCATTTTTTTAAGACAAGACCTTCCTTTACATATCCCTGGTGATTTGTAATTCTGATTTCCTTTCGGATAGTACTTAGCTTGTTTTAAATCCATGTAAAATCTAATGACTACCATATGGAGTTATTAATTCATCCGGAGGCGTCTAACCATTACATGCTTTGACTCCTAGCTAAGACACATTACAAGGGAAGCTATAAATTCAGCTTGTCTTTTTCATTCCTGTCAAGTGAATTGGCCTGCCAATCCATCCTGTTTTCTTCGAGTTTCTTATCTGACAAAGTATCGTTATTATTGTATGTCTTTCCCTATATCTTGTCAACCTTTGAAGAAGTTAACTTTTAAAAAGTTACTATAATAGGAAAACGAATAGTAAGTTAGCGAAAAAATCATTGAATATACAATCCCAGCTCTTCTTGAGCAACCTGAATGATTTCAATTAATTCATCATCGGTTATCACAGTTACCCGTCCTGTTTCATACTCTTTATCAACCCAGGCTTTAATATTCGCTACAATCGGATGTCCCTTATCTACAGTCTTTTCCCCTTTTAATTTAAAGAAGGTATTAATCCAATGGGCAATGCCTGCAAGACCGGAGGTATTAGATACAGCAACCAGCACTGGCCGGTTAAGGAATTTCTCCGTATCGAATATATTATAGATTTCTTCATTTTTTAACAGTCCATCCGCATGGATGCCTGCCCGGGTAACGTTAAAATTCTTCCCGACAAACGGAGTTCTTGACGGTACCCTATAACCAATTTCATTTTCAAAGTACTCAGCCAGCTCTGTAATCACAGTGGTGTCCATACCGTCTAAAGTTCCCTTAAGCTGTGCATATTCAAAGACCATGGCCTCCAAAGGTGTATTACCGGTTCTCTCACCGATACCAAACAAGGAGCAGTTGACACCGGAAGCACCGTATAACCAAGCCGTAGTGGAATTGGTGACCGCCTTATAAAAATCGTTATGTCCATGCCATTCTAACCATTTGGACGGAACATTGGCATGGGTTCGGATACCATAAATGATACCCTGCACCGATCTAGGAATGACGGCTCCGGCAAAATTCACTCCATATCCCATGGTGTCACAGGCTCTAATCTTCACCGGAATATTATATTCCTCGCTAAGTTTCATCAGTTTTGAACAGAAAGGGATTACAAAGCCGTGAATATCGGACCTGGTGATATCCTCCAGATGACAACGGGCAGCAATTCCGGTCTCCAGACACTCTCTGACAATATTCAAATAATGATTCATTGCCTCGCCTCTGGTCATCTTCATTTTATAGAAGATGTGATAATCGGAACAGCTTACTAAGATACCGGTTTCCTTTAAACCTATCTCCTTTACCAGTTCAAAATCCTTCTTACTGGCTCTGATCCAGGAAGTAACCTCAGGAAATTCGTATCCTCTTTCTAAACAACTGTATACAGCATCCCTGTCTTTTTTGCTGTACAAAAAGAATTCACTTTGGCGGATTAATCCCTTAGGTCCTCCTAAGCGATGCAGATAGTCATACATGGTTACTATCTGCTGCGTTGTATAAGGTGCTCTGGATTGCTGTCCGTCTCGAAACGTAGTGTCCGTAATAAAGATTTCCTCCGGCAAGTGATGTGGAACAATTCTGTCATTAAATGCAATCTTAGGTATCTCGTCATAAGGAAATAAATTTCTAAAGGTGTTTGGCTGATCCACTTCCACCAGCGGATAAATCGGCTCTTCTAATTGAAGAAGATTATTATGCGGATTTATAAATACTTTTCTTTGATCCATATGCAACGCTCTCCATTATAATTAAAATTTGTTTTATTGTATACAATTATACTTGTATTGTCAACTATGATTTTCATTACTTTTCCATCCCACACGGAGTAAGCAGACAGAAGCCCCTAATCCAAAGGATATCCATAGGGAGGAGGATAATTCACAGCTCTGTTGTTTACTTCTTTGCTCGTATTCTCCGATATTGTTTTCTAAATGGGCCGACCTTGCAAAAATATTGTTTTGCGGAATGTAATTAAGCATTAAGGTTATCAGAAAAAGCATCACAATCACGGCCAGTTTTATTTTATTATGATTTTTTCGAAACATAATCTTTCACCGACTTTCTAATTTTCAACAAATAACGCTTTTCATATTTACGGTATCTATAATAAATTGGTCTACCATTGTTAGCTTTATTTAATATAGCTCCCAGGATAAGACAGCCTGTCTTTGTTAGCTGATTTTTAATACGTAAAACAAGTTTTGGAGAGCCGCAATTCGCTTCAATCACCATAATTGCACCATCACAATTCTTTGCTATCACCGCACTATCAATGACACTACCTAAGGGAGGCGAATCGATAATAATATAATCATAAGCTTGTTTCAGATGTTCCATTAACTTTAGAAAAAAGTTATTTTGTAGGAGCTCGGAGGGATTCGGTGCTACAGGGCCGGCAAAGATAACGGATAAATTCTTAATATTACTTAGATAAATCACATCTTCCTTCGAGTAGATACCGGAAAGATAATGCGTCAATCCCCGAACGGCTCGGTCTATATGATATCTGCCGGCAAATACGGATTTCCGCAAATCAGCATCAACAAAAACCACTCTCTTCCCATCCTCAGCCATGGATATAGCCAATCGGAAGGAAACCTCCGTCTTACCCTCACCCTGCAATGAACTTGTTATTACAATTGCCTTAATCTGCTTGCCACAGAAAGCAATGTTCGTTCTGATTGCTTTATAAGCCTCGTTTGCTTCATAATCGATTGGCTTAATATTCTCAAAATTGACCCTGATAGGAACCCCCACAATATACTTCCTTTCAATTTATAACGCTACTTATTTTCAATAATTTACATTTTTTAACAATTTATATTATAACAAAGTCAGCCATAAAGTCAATAATGATTACCATTTATTTACATAACCTATACATTTATTGTACGCATTTATTTACAAAAATCGCATTTGTTTCGGTATTAATCACTTCAGTTTTAGTAACTAACTTTAAAGAACACTTCTGTTCGCCTAGGCATAACCATATCAGTAACATAACCGTCAAACAGTGTATCAGGATAAAATCATATTCTCTGTTTAACTATTTTGAAACAGCTCCATTTTTATTTTTTTGATATATGATAAAACAGGATATAGGGTCTCCCCACACACTTGTTGGAGTACACCTCCCTTACTTAGTTTTCCTTCTTCGAACATAAATACTCGTATAAGGTAAAACAAACAAAGTAAGGGAGGTGTTCACCAAATAGTATATTGAGGAAACCCTATATCCCGTCTTATCTTTCAAGCTATTATTACTATAACAGCTACATTTTTTATACCATCTATTATTTTTATTTATTATAATACATTTACAATAATCTCATAGAATACCGGAACCAGTACCGCCGGTAACAGATTACCGCATTTAATCTTTTTCCCAAATATCATATTAATTCCGATGCCAAAGATTAAGATAGAACCCACGAAGGAAATATTCGCGATTAAACGATCACTTAAGAAGGGTTCAATATAAGTAGCTGATAATGTTATAATACCCTGGTAGACTCCAACCGGCAGTACGGAGAAAAATACTCCGATACCCAGAGTGGATGCAAAAAATATGGCAACAACACCATCGATAACGCCTTTTGCTAAAAGCATATTAGGATCACCGGACAATCCGTCCTGCAAAGATCCTATGATCGCCATCGCTCCGATGCAAAATAGCAAGGAGCTGCTTACAAAACCTTCGACAAAACCATGTCCTTTTTCACCTTTTACTTTGAGTGTTTTTTTTATCCACTCCCCAAGATGATCAAGTCTTAATTCCACATCAATAATTTCCCCGATAAAAGCACCTAAGGCCAAAGAAACGATCATTAACATAATATTTTCGGAGCTGAGACTATTGCCTTTTACGATAAACAGACCCTGAAGAGCACCACTGATACCGATGAACATTACCGCAAGTCCCAGAGCATTCATTATATTATCCTGAAAGCGCTTCTTTAAGCCCTCTTTTAATACAATGCCAATCGTCGAACCGATTAAAATAAATGCTATATTACCTAATGTACCTAATCCTACCATAGTTATTTTACTGCCAATTAACCCGAATACGGTGTATTTATTGTATTGTCTCATTCCTCTCCACCAAACCAAATATCTGCTGTAATACAAATAAATGAGATATTACTCTAATCAGCATATCCTCCTTTAATATATCATTATGTCATGAAACACTTTCGTTCTGTATTTAGCCGAACCTGATAACGTTACTACCATTTATAGCACCATTTCTTAATAGACGCAAGTACAAAATAATAAAGCATCGTTACATTACACCAGTCCTGTCGTCTGTTCCACTTCCCGCAGAGCGTAAATCGTCTTCTCCATTAATTCATCCAGTTCCCACCCTAACATCTGTGCCCCATTTGTTATAACCTCCCTCGAACAGCCTGCTGCAAATTTGGGGGTCTTAAACTTTTTACGTACCGAGCTAAGCTCCAGATCCATCGTGCTTTTTGAAGGACGCATGATGGCAGCGGCACCAATTAAACCGGTTAATTCATCCACCGCATATAGTACCTTTTCCATCTCATGATCCGGTTTTATATCCACGCAGATTCCGTATCCATGGCTGGCCGTTGCACGAATGAGTCTTTCATCCAAACCTCGTTCTTTCATAATCTGTTGAGATTTCACACAATGCTCGTCCGGATACATGCCAAAATCAAGGTCATGGAGTAATCCTACCAGACCCCAGAACTCGGTTTCTTCCTCATATCCTAATTCTCTGGCAAAGTATCTCATAACTCCTTCTACTACCCTTGCATGTTTTAAATGAAATTCTTCTTTATTAAATTCTGTCAGCAGCTCCCAAGCTTCCTCTCTGGTCGGCAATTTTCCCATATTAAATCATCCTTTCATAATATATTAATATAAATGATTTGACTTAAGTTTCAAAAGCACCTTCAGTGCTTTCCGGCTGGAAGGTAAGGCTATGCAAGTTTACTTGCAATATCCTTATCTTCCATTCAGAAAATGTAAGCAGTACTTAGAAACTTAATTCGTATTTTTTAAATCAAAACAAATATTTAGAATATAGTAGCTGATACATCACTGCAATGTATAGAAAAAAGTATGATAAAATCATTAGCTATCTCTTATATGTTCTCATACGGCAACTTATGATGAGTTTAACAAAACATAGGAAGCCAGTATGAAAATTCATACACTGTGATATTTCGTAACTTAAATGATTTTAACATACTTTTCAGTAAAATGAAATGTGCGAAGCTATCATAAAATGAATTATACAATCCCAGTAATATCTTTAATCACTTCTCCGGCAATAATAAGTCCTGCCACAGAAGGTACGAAGGAGGTACTTCCGGGAATTTGTCTCTTCTCGGTGCATTTGCGCTCCGCTCCCGGAGGGCAGATACAGCCAACCTTACAGCTATTTGACATATCTTCTATGGGTTTTCTGGCTGGCTCCTTCGAATAAACCACTTTTAATTTCTTAACCCCCCTGACCTTAAGTTCCTTCCTCATCACCTTTGCAAGTGGGCACATAGAGGTTTTATAGATATCAGTCACTTCAAACCTTGTTGGGTCTAACTTATTACCCGCACCCATACAGCTTATGATTGGGGTGTTTTTATCCTGTGCTCTCAGTATCATCTCGATCTTGGCAGATACGGTATCGATTGCATCCACTATATAAGTATAATCAGCAAAGTTAAATTGATCCGCAGTTTGGGCACTATAAAAACACTGATGGGTAGTTACTGTTGCCTTAGGATTAATCTCTAAAATTCGCTCTTTCATAACCTCCACCTTATACTTACCCACTGTTTTTCTTGTGGCTATAATCTGTCGGTTGATATTCGTAAGGCACACTTTATCATCATCGATTAAATCAAAGCTGCCGACGCCGCTGCGGGCTAAGGCTTCCACCGTATAACCACCCACACCCCCTATACCAAATACCGCAACTCTTGCACTGCCTAACTTCTCCATCGCTTCCTTACCTAACAACAGCTCAGTACGGGAAAACTGGTTTAACATGCTGAACCTCCCTTCGTATCATAATCATCAAGAAAATGATACTGCATTGTCTTATCATGATATCCGATTATCGTATCCAGATTCACATTATGGATACTTCGGAATATATTCATATCAATACTTGCATTAGTTTGTCTGAATTTTTTGATTAAAGCCTTCATCTCCTGCCGCTTCGAACCACCGCCACCATTATCACAGAGCGTACAGTTCTCGGTCAGACGGCAGGCACATTGAATAAACTGAAGTTCATTATACTGCTTCCAAGCCAGAATGTCCGCTTCCTTAACCATATAAAGTGGCCGTATAAGCTCCATTCCGGGATGATTGGTGCTATGAAGCTTCGGCATCATTGTCTGTATTTGCCCTCCGTATAGCATTCCCATTAAGACGGTCTCAATCACATCATCAAAATGATGTCCTAGGGCAATTTTATTACAGCCCAGCGCCTGGGCATTCTTATAAAGGTATCCTCTACGCATTCTGGCACACAGATAGCAGGGGGAATCATCCACCTCTGCAACAATATCATATATCTGCGTTTCAAATATTGTGATTGGTATGTTAAGTAGCTTCGCATTATTGATAATTGTCTGTCGGTTTATCTCATTATAGCCGGGGTCCATCACCAGAAAGACCAGCTCAAAGGGTATCTTCCCGTGACGTTGTATCTCCTGCATACATTTTGCCAGCAGCATCGAATCCTTACCCCCGGAGATACATACGGCGATCTTATCTCCTTCTTTTATCAATTCATATTGGTTGATCCCGTCAATGAACTTTTTCCAAATTGGTTTTCGAAACTTCTTAATAATACTTCGTTCTATTATCTGATGTTTTTCCATATCCATAATTATACCACTTTCTAATTATCTGTCTATTTTATGTTAATCTATATCCTCATTTCACTGTTATCTATCTTCTTTATCACCGAAAACGAAGCTTAGGGTAAAGCGAATAATCAATGTATCGGTACGATCAATAAATCTTTTTATTATTTCAAATCTCAACTAGTCAATCTATGATAGCATTTCGTAAAGACCTCTTTAAAAATGTTAATCTCCTCCTCGGTTGTTAGATGACTTAAGCTGATTCGAAAGGAAGACATCGCATTCTTACGATCCTTTGTAATAGCATATACCGGTCTAGAAGGAGAATTTTGAACGGAACAGGCTGATTTAATAGATACACAGATTCCTTCTTTCTCCAATGCATCTGTAAACGTAACCGCCTTTACGCCTTGTATACTGATATTAAGGATATGCGGTATGCAATATTCGGTACTGTTAATACGAACCTTAGAAAATGTTGTGAAAAACTGTTTTAAATCCTCATTCCGTGTTCTTATATATTGAAACCGTTCTTCAAGTTGAACTAGTGCTGTCTCAAGGGCCTTACAAAGAGCTGCAGCCATTGCCAGATCCGGTGTCCCACTTCGATACAAGGTAGTACTGCTTCCCCCATGAATTAAGGGCTCTATGATCACTGACTCTCGCTTTATTAAAACACCACAACCATTTAATCCATAGAATTTATGGGGCGTGAATGTCATTAAGTCAATATTCTCAAAAGAAACTGGGACCTTACCGATTGCCTGAGTAGCATCCGTATGAAAATAACAATTCGGATAATTTAATAATAATGCCCCAATATCTTTTATCTGCTGTAAAATCCCTAATTCACTGTCAACATAACAAATGGATACGAGAACGGTATCTTTTCTAAGTAATTCCTTCAAATGATTGATATCTACCAATCCGTCCTCCGTAATATCTACCAGATCAATTTCATATCCTAAGGATTGCAGATAGGTCAGGGCACCGCTTACGGAGGAATGTTCCAGGCAAGTTGAGATGATATGCTTACCGTTATGCTTATACGCCTGAACCAGACCCTTAATTGCCAGATTATTGGCTTCACTGGCTCCTGAGGTATAGATAATCTCATTCGGCTTTACCTGTAAAAGCTCAGCCATATGCTGCGTGATCTCCTCTAATCTTTCCTTAGCGGTTGTTCCAAGCTTATGACGGGAATTCGGATTGGCAATATTACCTAAACTCTCTTTACAAAAACAATCCAATACCCCTTGATCTACCGGAGTATTGGCAGCATAGTCTAAATATATCATGAAAACACCTCTTATCATCGACTTCATAATGATAAAACCATCATTCTTACTTAACTATAAAGTAATCATTACTATAAAGTAATTATTTATATCACTATCACAACCGATTATACAAAAAACTTTCTTAACCGATTTAACTCAGGGTCGCTTAGGTGTATATTATAAAGCTATATTCCTACTACGTCAATAGAATTTGTATGGTTAACAACGTTCTTGGATCGTTATTGAATTCATGATACAAACATAGTTTGATCCGGGCACGCTCTTGCTTGGATGAAGTAATTATTGGTATATAAGACCGTAAAACACGCGGTCTAAGTACCAACGACTTATACAGTTGCTCACTAAATTATGTTTGCATCACTCTGAAAAATTTTCTTATAACATATAGAAAAAACTGTCCTACCCTATTCTCTTTATGAAAATAGGATAGGACAGTTAGATCAACTTATTTAATTTCTTCGAATTCATCCTTGCCAACACCGCAAACAGGACAAACCCAATCCTCAGGAACATCTTCCCATTTTGTTCCCGGTGCAATTCCGCTATCCGGATCGCCCAGTTCTTCATCGTAAATGTAACCACATGCAGTACATTCAAACTTTTTCATATCAATTACCTCCATATATTTGTATTATTAACATAATCATACACTAATATGTATATCACAGAATGCCATAAATTTCAAATGTTATTATACTTTTTTGGTTATAAATCATACTATCCCCTTACAATTTCTCATAAATATGTTATACTGTGAAGTAAAGCAGATATGGTAAATTTTATATTATAAACTAAATTGAATTTATCTTTTAACAATCTGCTTTCAAAGGAATATATATAACACCAAAATCATATCTTAACTTGGTGTTATAACACACTGTGAATTATCATTTAATTCACCAATCAGAAGGAGGAATGTTTATGAAAGCTTCAATTGATCGTGATGGATGTATTGGTTGCGAACTCTGTGCTGAGACCTGTCCGGCAGTTTTTCGTATGGACGACGATGGGCTTGCCGAGGTTTATGTAAATTCGGTACCGGCAGATTCGGAAGATTTAGCACAGGAAGCAGCAGACAATTGTCCTGTCAGTGTAATCTCAGTTGAATAATACATATGTCTTGAGGTGCAGCTTTACTCCTCAAAAAACATACGAACCCTAAAAAAACGGGGCTGTTTCAAAAAAACAATGGGAATATAATCTACCTCTTACACAGATTGATGGACATATTTTCGATTTTTGTATGCCTTGTGCGAACACTTCTGTTCCCACAAGGCATAACAAAATCAATAACATATCTGTCAAACAGTGTATTACGGTAAAATCATATTCCCCGCTTAACTATTTTGAAACAGCCCAGTCTTTTTACTCTATCTATCCGTAGTTCATAGTTTTATTGAGTGAACTATTTTGTTTCTAAGATATATTGATTAAGAACCATTTCCAGCATTTCCTGTCTACCGGACTTATTCACAGTAGCACCATTCTTAAGTGCATAAGCTTCTAACTCCTTGAAACCTACTTTACCTTCTACGATATCTTTACCAATACCCTCGGTATAGCTTGCATAGCGCTCAGCCTTGAAGTTTTCAAATACTTTATCTTCAAGCAATCTTGCAGCCACTTTTAAGCCTTTTGCAAAGGTATCCATACCTGCGATATAAGCGAAGAATAAATCATCATCTTCAAAGGATGCACGACGAACCTTGGAGTCAAAGTTCAAACCACCTTTTTTAAGGCCACCATCTAATAAGATTTCGTACATAGCCAATGTTGTATCATATACATTGGTCGGGAACTGGTCAGTATCCCATCCAAGCATCGGGTCACCAGTATTAGCATCTACACTACCAAGAACTCCGTTGATACGGCTCATGTTTAATTCATGTTGGAAGGTATGCATAGCTAAGGTTGCATGGTTTGCTTCAATGTTCATCTTGAAGTAATCCTGAAGATTATATTTTCTTAAGAAAGAAAGTACAGTCGCTGTATCAAAGTCATACTGATGCTTTGTAGGTTCCTTCGGCTTTGGCTCGATTAAGAACTGTCCTGTAAAACCGATTTCCTTCGCATAATCAACTGCCATCTGTAATAATCTTGCCAGATTATCAAGCTCTAAGCCTGTATCTGTATTAAGTAAGGTTTCATAACCTTCACGACCACCCCAGAATACGTAGTTTTCACCACCTAATTCCTTCGTAATCTCCATAGCCTTCTTAATCTGTGCTGCAGCATATGCAAATACAGTTGCATTGCAGGATGTTCCTGCACCGTGAACGAATTTGTCATCGCTAAAGGCATTGGTAGTACCCCAAAGGCATTTGATTCCGGTACGTGCCATTTCTTCTTTAATAACAACAACGATTTCATCTAATCTTCTGTTTGTTTCTTCAAGAGTAGCTGCTCTAGGAGCAATATCCTGATCATGGAAGCAGAAGAATGGAATCTGCATTTTCTCCATGAATTCGAAAGCCGCATGTACTCTTTCCTTTGCTTTTTGCATTACATCAGCTGTATTATCCCATTCACGTGTCATTGTTGTGCCGCCGAATGGGTCAGTTCCCATGTATGTGAAGGTATGCCAGTAAGACATTGCAAATCTTAAATGCTCCTTCATCGTTTTTCCCATTACTACTTCCTCAGGGTTGTAGTATTTAAAAGCAAGCGGGTTCTTGCTTTCGGGTCCTTCGTATTGAATTTTACCTACGTTAAAATAAGCCATAATTCATTTCCTCCTTTTAATATTCTTGACAAGGAAATTGTATCAATTTCCTTGTATTCTCACTTGTTTTCTTAAAAATTACTGATACTTAGGCGATACACTTAACGGTATTATTTAAGCTATCATTATCCTTAGCAATTCTAGATTTTCTATTCTTTCTTTCAGATAAAACTTAAAATTACTTTTAAATTATGTATAAAATGCCCGTATCCATATGTAATTATTTAATATTTCAGGAATCTAATTCCTTACTTAATTATAATGCTTTTCCAAAAATAATACAACCACTAATTTGTAAATTTAATAAACTAATTCATATTTCTTAATGAATAGCGTTTAAGTTGCTTCTCTATTCTAAAAGTTTTCTTATATTCAACAATCCCCAGCCTTGTTTTTCCCAATGCTGACCCAAATCAACCGCACTCTCCCTTAGCTTAAGCTTAACCTCCCGATTAGAAAGCCTTGGATTGGCTCCCAGTAATAATGCAATTGCTCCGGATACAACTGGTGTTGCCATAGAAGTCCCACTTTTTATCGTATACATCATTGGTGAATCAGCTGAATGAAACCTCAATCCGTTTCTGTTTCTGGATACGAACCGACTTATGTTACATGATATAATATTAGAACCCGGGGCAACGATATCCGGTTTTTTTATGCAATAAGGAGTCGGTCCCCGCCCCGAATAATCCTTGGTACGATTCCCGAACACTTCTACTGCCACATTATCATCTGAAGACCCGACTGTAATTACCTTGCGACTGATACCCGGAGTTGAAATTGACATAGGTCCGGGTCCGTTATTACCGGCTGCTACTACCACAACAATACCACTGTCCCAGGTTGCATTTACGCCTTGTACCAATAGCGAATTCTCATCGAGACTATCTTTGGCAGAGGTTCCGACACTTATATTCACGACTCTGATATTATATTTTTTTCGGTTGTCAATAATCCATTGCAGTCCAGCCAAAACATCGGATATATTACCATCACCGCGATGATCCAGTACTTTTACCGATATAAAGTTACATGCAGGTGCTACACCCATATATTTACCCTTTGATGAATAACCGTTTCCACCTATGATACCAGCCACATGGGTACCATGACCGTTATCGTCGTATGGTTCTGTATAATGATTTATAAAATCCTTAAAGGCGATAACCCTGTTACCGCCCTCTGTAAAATCCTTATGAAGACTAATTCCGGTGTCAATGATTGCGACACCGACACCCTTGCCATAATATCCATTTTCATGAGCCCAATGACTTTCAATGATATCTCCCACACGGTTCATCTGTGCCGTTATATGGGTATCCATTTCAACAGTGATTAGTCCATCCAATGCTTTAATACTATCAATTTTATCTGAATCTACCTCGATGACATAGGCATCAATCATTGGAAGTCTGTATTTAATATGACCCAATCCTTCCATTGTTTTTAATCTCTTTTCATACTCACTGCAATGTACAATAATCTGGACTTTATTTTGCTTTTCCATATCAAAGCTCCATAGTTTTTGTATTATCCTATTCCGACAGCTTTGCCAATATACTATTCTATACTCGTGTTATCTGAATTACTATCTACATTGTTTACAACATGATTATTATTCTGTTATTTCATCTTATTTCCCCGAAACATCATAAAAATCATACCACCCTTTTATTGTTATTTCCATGACAACTCATAAAAAGTCTTCTGTTTCGTTATTACATATATTAATTAAATACGTTTCGGCTTAATTCTATTAAAAAATGTGGAGCTATTATGGATACAAAACAGGGTGATATACCGGCCGGCAATAGTAGCATAAAATAAAGGTTATAACATTATATTTACCTCTTTGTGATAAACATTAGCTACAACCCTAATTATAATTTATGGTTCATTTAACATCCGCTTTTTATGAATATATTCTTCTTCTGATATTTCTCCTTTAGCATAACGTTGATCTAATATTTCCAGTGCAGCATTTCCTCTGTTTTCTATACGATAATTGCTATTATTTCTCTGTCCGTGTCTTATTACAGCAATAACAATAAGTACAATGACTAATAGAGGTATGAGAATAACTGCCCACATAATTAAAAAAGCAAAACTAAAATTCATTATCATCCATCCTTTCTGTCTTCTCTTTTGTCTTAATCCTTATTCTACTTAGGACCTAATATTTATTGTATTGTATTTTTTAAAAAATATCATGTGATTTAAGTACTTTTTTCACATTTATTCTTTTTTATATGTATCCCACTTGCATGTGTATTCACTAATTTTTCTTACTTATGATTATAGATGCGGCGATATTCTGAAGGTGTATAATTTATTCTTTTTTTAAACGCCTTGCTAAAATAACTAATGTCACTAAATCCGGTCCTTTCACAGATTTCTTCAACGGATAGCTGTGTATCACGAAGCAAGGTCGATGCCATACTTAGCCGTAGCTGTACTAAATAACGATTTATGGAGGAGCCTGTATACTTCTTGAAATCAGTTAGTAAGGTTGTTCGATTGGTATGAAATTCTTCGGTAAGTTTTTCAATTGTAATTTTTTGATTATAACAGGTTTGAAGGTAACATATCACATCAACTGCCAGCTTCGAACAACCATTAAAAATCTGAACATTGCTTACCGTTTCATCCATCCCCTCCTGCCGAACCAGACAAAACAAGATTTCAAATAGATAGGATCTGCTCCTACAAGGCCAATTACTGTTATCCTGCTTCAATAGTTCCTCCTGCATCTGTGATATTCTATGCTCCATAACAGTAGAATCCATTGCCCGAAGAGGAAGTAGCTTCCTATTCAATTGGGTGTCCCATTTAAACTGCTTAAGATAATATAAGTCTTGCATAATGGTGGATGATAGCCTTGATGGATTTGGATGATTGATATAATCCGGATCAAAAGCCCCATTAATTAGCTTTGGTTTAAAAATAATTACTTTTATATCTTGTTTCGGATATTCGTGAAACTCGATCTTATCTTTTTCATTTAAACATATCGCATTAGAGCCGGTGAGAACAATTTCTTTTTGATTTAAGAGAAAATGGCATGTACCTGATTTCATATAGATAATTTTAAAGTACTCTTTCGCTTCATCCACCATACATATGGTAGGATCACCTGAAACGGATAAAGCGAAAACATACCCTGTAAAGTATTGAAATCCTATCGTATCTAACATCAATAAAACACCTGCCATCCAAAATAATATTTTTTATATTATAATAGATAACAGGTGCCATGTAAATGAATAATAGATCACACCAAAATCATATCTTAGCTTTATTTTATTCATAGATTCATTTTATAAACAGCAGATAATATCCATTTTAATAAAAGGTAATTCGTACACTTGATCTACTGATTTTATTGTTTATTTAATAATACTAATATAAATATAAATTATTTATATTTATAGTTATTTAATATGCGATATACTGTCAGGTTTTTTTCCGGTAAATCTTCTGTGGCTATGGCAAGTTTATTCTCAAATTCCGTTATGGGCCCATATTTTTCTTCCAATACCGGCAGTGTATTATCCGTATAATGAGTCGGTATAACAATCTTGGGATTTAATTGTTCTATCAGCTGAAATCCTTTTTTATTCTTTAAAGACATGGATGAATAACTGTTCTCAAACTGCATGAAAGCAATATCAATCTCACCTAACTCCTTCAATTGTTCCTCTGTTAAAAATGTCTGTCCTATATCTCCCATATGAGCAATCCGAAGACCATCTACCTCCAGTACAATCATCACATTGAAATTCTCCGGTATAATGGTATCGTTGTTATGGGACGAAAGGATTGTATACACATGAAAATCATTCAGTTGTATATCAGCCTTTTCATATTTTACCGTAGGACAGTCATAAGCTTGTAAGAAAATCCGATCGTTATGGTCAGGATGCCCATGAGTAATAAAAATACCGGCAGGATTAATATCCACTAAATCGGTATCCGGCATACTTGTAGGATCAAGTACAATACTTTCACCATTCACCGAAGTAATGATATAGGAAGTATATGGATATGCTGTACTTGTGGATACCGTCTGTATTAGCACCTTACCGGTATCATTCACGGTCAAAGGCATTACTAATTCGGGCGTCGGAGTAGGGGTAGAGGTCGGGACCTGGGTAGCTTTCTCAGTTTCCTTCATAGTTTTATTCTCCTCCATATCGGATACCTCCGTTTTATTATCAATAGGATCCTTTTGATCAGAAGTATCATTCATCTCGTTTTCTGTCCCCTCCTGATTCGTTGTCTGTATATCACCGTCGACATAATCCTCACTCTTTTCTACACATCCTTGTAACATAACAACAGCAACTATAATTATTAGAATTATTTTCTTCATCTCATCCCTCCTTATGATATTTCTTCAAATCGAATCATATCATAGCGGAGATTCTTATCCTATGTAATATTTACAATTATATTTGTATTATCATTCATATCTAGCTTAGCTCAAGGACTGTTACATAATAAATATGCCGGGAACATAGTTTCCCTCACACATAAGTTGATGGTATACCACACTCCCGGCTCAAAGATTTACAGTAATCCCTTGTTAAGCATGTATATTTGTTTATAACTAGGCGTATTACTTTACTACCCGAAAACATTTTTATATCACATAATATGGTTAAATGCTATTCTCTAAAAAACAACTGTTAATAACATCTTAAATTGTTCTTCTCCATATACTGCATGAGGAATATTATTAGGCATAATCAAGCTTTCACCTTTTTTTAAGATAAATTCCTCTTCTCCAACCGTAAACTTGCCAACTCCGTCCAATACAGTTACCATGGCATCTCCATTAGAGGAATGGCTGCTGATCTCTTCGTCCTTATCAAAAGAAAACAAAGTAATGCTTACATTGGGATTCTGAACAAGAGTTTTACTTACCACCTGTCCTTTTTGATAGGTTAACTCTTCTTCCAGCCTTAATATAGTTGATTGATCAATGTTCTTTAATTTGTTCATAGTCAAACTCCTTTCTTAAATTCATTCTCTTAATTTCTTCTTACTCATCAAATTAGCATGCTCTTTTTTCCAGCTTACTATTTAATTAACATAAATATCCATCTCTATTATAACAAGTAAATTTAAAATCATTGTAGCCACGGATACAATTCTATTAAACAACTGGATTAATTTGTCGCAAAATCTACAAAAATTTCTATATTTATTTCTGAAAATAGGAAATCAGTCAAGCTAACCTTCATATGATACATTGTAATTAATATTAGGAGGATCAACTATGAGTGATTTAGCAGCAACACATTGCGACGGTGGACTTGGTAATAATAACTGTGATTGTCTTTTGATAATCATCCTTTTATTATGCTGCTGTGGCGGTAATGGCTTTGGAAATGGATTTGGTGGAGGCGGTTGCGGAGGCAACGATGGCTGCAATAGTATCATCTGGATTATTCTTATCCTCTGCTGCTGCTGCGGTAACGGATTTGGTGGCTTCTAAAGCAGTCTTACACACAAAAAACCATTACTTCGAAATCAGAAGTAAGAAAAAGCTGCGTTTTACGCAGCTTTTTTTTGCTGTTTTTTCTTTGCTTTATACTTTCATTATTTTAATTAATTAAAACCTGCATGTTATTGCTTGATTATTTCAATATTACTAATTAATAACATTCTTATTACGTTATATCGATACGTTTCTTCTTGCTTGCTCTTTTCTTTTTATTTTTTAAGTCTTCTCAAGTTACAATCTGTTATTCTCATGTTAGTTTCTTGTCACTTTCTTTTCTTCTGCCTTTTTAACCTTTCATAACATTCTCGATCAATCTCATAGATTGTATTCTCTTCAATGATTAAATCCTCATCCTTTTTTTGTATTTTGTTCCTTTTGTCTGATGTATTATTGGGATCTTTTGAAGTATCATTCATACTGCCATATAAAAATCCGTTTTCTTCACCCGGACGATAAAATTGACCTTTCACTATTTTGCCTCGAAATTTTATTGTCATAACAGTATATGATTTTTTTTTGCAAATGTCCTTAAAAAGATTGAAACTGTTAGGTAATTCCTATATACTATGGATAAGCTATAACGAATGGATAATTATGTAATAATGAATTATCCTGTCAGTCAATGCTAAATATACTAAATCATGGAGTGATGTTATGTCAGGATCCGTTTTCGGAAATCGTTTTAAAATATCCACCTGGGGTGAATCTCATGGTGAAGGAATTGGTGTTGTAGTGGATGGATGTCCCTCAGGCCTTTTCATAAATGAAGAATATATACAAACATATTTAAATAGGAGAAAGCCCGGTCAAAGTGAGTTCTCCACCCCCAGAAAAGAAGCCGATAAAGTTCGAATACTATCCGGTGTTTTTGAAGGACGCACCACCGGTACACCCATTTCTTTAGTTGTATTTAATGAAAATCAGCGTTCCTCCGATTATTCTCAAATAGCATCTTATTATCGTCCGGGTCATGCAGATTATACCTATGACCAAAAGTACGGTTTTCGTGATTATAGAGGCGGTGGAAGATCCTCCGGCAGGGAAACCACCGGAAGAGTCGCAGCCGGAGCTATTGCAGGTGCTATCTTAAAGGAATTAGGCGTAGCAGTATATGCATATACCAAGTCAATAGGTCCTGTATCAATCGATTATCAAAAATGCAGAAAAGACTTGGCCTTAAAAAGTCCACTTGTAATGCCGGACTTAGAAGCTTCTGCCAGAGCAGAAGAATATATATTAAAGCAAAAGGCAGAGGAAAATTCTGTCGGTGGAGTAATCGAATGTATCGTAACAGGGATGCCGGCAGGTATCGGAGAACCGGTTTTTGATAAGCTGGATGCCGCTCTTGCTAAGGCAATTATGTCAATCGGCGCTATCAAAGGCGTGGAAATAGGTGATGGTTTTGAGGTTGCTAAACACACCGGTTTTGAAAACAACGATTCATTTTTTTATGACGAAGATCAAAACCTAACGAAGTTAAGTAACCATTCCGGAGGAATTGTTGGTGGTATCAGTGATGGATTTGAAATTATATTAAGAGCTGCGGTAAAACCTACGGCATCCATAGGTCGATCCCAAAAGACAGTAAATAAATCCAAAGAAAATGTTGATGTTCAGATTGGTGGCCGCCATGATCCGATTATTGTACCCAGAGCTGTTGTAGTAGTAGAATCCATGGTTGCAATTACTCTGGTGGATTATCTGTTCCAGGGAATGACTTCAAGATTAGACAAGATTAAAGAATTTTATAAATAAATATAAGGGATTTCTTCTACTTAGTTTATATAAACTAACTCAAGAAGATTTCCCTTTTATTCTATCCTATCTTACAGATAGTTAATACAACCTTATCCTCCAATCATCTCCTGCTCTGCCTCGATCATACATGAATTCATTATAATGATCAGTTTCAAAGACCTTTAGTAAATCCATAAAATCATTTACCAACGAATACTCATCTAACGAATCTCTGTTAACCCATACCATTTCACCCTCATCGGATGAAGTTAACTTACCCTCATATTGATCTGTTTTAAACAAAAATACGATATAACGCTCATCCTCATCGGTTTGAAATTGTTTTACTCCACATAATTTAGGTTCCCGTATCATTAATCCTGTCTCTTCATACATCTCACGAACAACTGCCTGAACGAAGGATTCTTCTTTTTCGACATGACCACCCGGAAATGTCAATCCACGCCAATCTTTTTTTACTCTATTTTGAAGCAATAGTTTATTGCCATCATATATCATACATAAAACTGTGATAATCGCTTTTTCACATTTACTCATTATATATTCTCCTTAATAATTATGAATTACGATAATGCTTTCTATATGATGTTATTATACATTAGTTTACATTTATTTACCATTTCAATTTTTCGTTAATCTAACAAATACATGGATTCTTAATATATTATCAATAATAGAAATTTATAAATACACATAAATATGGAAAAATTATCATTAATATATTGACAAGCATCGTTTTCCTAGTATAATTTAAGTTGTTTGTTGTTTAGCAAAGCTAAACTCTAAGTTTATTTTTAGTAAGATTTGAAAGGGTGCCTCCGAATGAATATTGGATCAAAAATCAAGGAATTACGAATACAAAAGAGCCTAACTCAAGAGGAGCTGGCTGATCGAGCGGAATTATCCAAGGGGTTTATATCCCAGCTGGAACGAGATTTAACCTCCCCCTCCATTGCAACTTTGATGGACATTCTTCAATGTCTGGGTACGAATCTTGAAGAATTTTTTAGCGGAACCTCTTCGGAACAGGTTGTCTTCAAAAAATCCGATTATTTTGAAAAATATGATGCAGAACTGAAAAATGAAATAAAGTGGATCATTCCCAATGCGCAGAAAAACATAATGGAACCGATATTACTCACCTTAGATATAGGAGGTTCAACCTATCCTGATAATCCCCATGAAGGAGAAGAATTTGGATATGTATTAAACGGAAGCATTACATTGCATATAGGCAACCGGGCTTTTAAGGTGAAAAAGGGAGAATCCTTTTATTTCACGGCGAACAAACAACATTATATTAGCGCGTCTGAAAAAACCGGTGCTACTCTCCTATGGATATCCACACCCCCCAGTTTCTAATTAATATATATTGAATGGATGAACTTCTCCATGATTCCATCATATAAATCCGAGAACATATACTATCTATTTATAAGGAGATATCCCGAATGAATGATAATAAATTAATCAATTTAGTGAATATATCGAAATCCTTTGGTGACACCATGGTATTAGATGAGCTTAACTTATATATACGCGAAAATGAATTTCTCACCTTATTAGGTCCCTCCGGATGCGGTAAGACCACCACTCTGCGTATCATCGGAGGCTTTGAAATCCCGGATAAGGGTCAGGTTATATTTGAAGGAATGAATATAACAAAACTTCCACCCAACGAACGTCACCTAAATACTGTTTTTCAAAAATATGCATTATTCAATCATATGACAATTGCTGAAAACATTGCTTTTGGGTTAAAGATCAAAAAGAAAAGCAAAGCTTACATAAAAGATAAGATTACATATGCTTTAAAACTTGTAAATCTGGATGGCTATGAAAATAGAATGCCCGATTCCTTAAGCGGAGGTCAACAGCAACGAATTGCCATAGCAAGAGCAATCGTTAATGAACCAAAGGTGCTTTTGCTTGATGAGCCTTTAGGAGCCTTGGACTTAAAGCTTCGACAGGATATGCAATATGAGTTAATCCGGCTTAAGAACGAGCTCGGCATTACCTTTATTTATGTTACCCATGACCAAGAAGAAGCCCTCACCATGTCCGATACAATTGTAGTTATGAATCAGGGATATATCCAACAGATCGGAACACCGGAGGATATTTATAACGAACCCAAGAACGCTTTTGTTGCTGATTTTATAGGTGACAGCAATATTATCTCCTCTACCATGGTGGAGGATAAATTGGTTAATATCCTTGGAGTGAATTTTCCTTGTGTTGATGTCGGGTTCGGAAAAAACAAACCTGTAGATGTCGTAATTCGTCCGGAAGATATTGATTTAGTAAGGCCGGAGGAAGGCATCCTAGCAGGTAGAGTTACTTCTCTTCTATTCAAAGGTGTCCATTATGAGATGGAGGTAATGGCAGGGGGACGTGAATGGCTGGTACATTCCACAGATCTTTGCGCCGTCGGAAGTGAAGTAGGAATCAAAGTGAACCCTTATGATATTCAGATCATGCACAAACCGGAGTCTGAAGACGAGCAAGCGGTTGAGCTTGAAGTATAAAGATAAGCGTACTTTTAACTGTAGACAATTTCTATCTGTGCGCGTAATAGTCTGAATATTGTATACTATGACTGCACGTACTTATCCCTACTACACTTAAATAACTATAACTTAATAACTACCTTGAGACATTATAATCTTTGCAATAAGGAAAAGAAGAAATAGATTAAGAAAGGAATTAATCCAATTAAATGAAGCGGATTAAACGATCATTGGAATGAGAATTAAGAATATATCATCTACCCGCGCTGTAAAGGTACCGGCAAGTGATACCGGTCTTCAGATATCCAAGACCAATAAGGTCAAATGGCTTTCCTATCCCTATATACTGTGGATGGCAGGCTTTATCATCATACCCTTATTTATGATTATTTTCTATGGTCTTTCCAATGATGAGGGTCGATTCACTTTAGAAAATATTTCTCTGATTTTAAATCCGGTACATAAAAAGGCTTTATTTTTAGCCTTAGAGCTTTCGTTGACCAGTACCTTGATATGCCTAATCTTAGCATATCCGCTGGCTCTGATATTAAGTAAGTTTAAGATGAAAAGTAACAGTTTTATCGTTTTAATTATCATTCTTCCCATGTGGATGAATTTTCTTCTTCGAACGATCGCTTGGCAGAATATACTAGAAAGAACCGGCATCATTAACACTTTCCTACAATTTTTTCATCTGCCAACTTTAAATATTATCAATACCCCCTCTGCGATTGTTCTTGGTATGGTGTATAACTTTTTACCCTTTATGGTACTTCCTATATATAATGTTCTAATCAAAATTGATAAAGATATCATAAATGCCGCCAGAGATTTAGGAGCAAATTCCAGACAGACCTTTGGTAAAATTATACTACCTTTAAGCCTTCCCGGAGTAATCAGTGGGATAACCATGGTGTTCGTACCCTCTCTTACTACCTTTGTAATATCCACCATATTGGGTGGTAGTAAGATTGTTTTAATAGGCAATGTAATAGAGCAGCAATTTCGCTTAGGAAATTGGAATACAGGCTCCGGCTTATCCTTAGTCTTGATGATATTCATCTTATTAAGCATGGCCATCCTCTCAAAATATGATAAAGAAAGTGAGGGGAATAACATATGGTAAAGAGATACCTAGAACGCTTTTATGTTGGATTAATTATACTTTTTTTGTATGCTCCCATATTAATTTTAATTACCCTCTCCTTTAATCAATCAAAATCCAGAGCAAAATGGGGGGGCTTTACACTACATTGGTATCGTGAACTATTTCAAAATGAAGCAATAATGAACGCTCTTTATACCACTTTAATCATAGCATTGTTATCTGCACTTATTGCTACGATTATCGGTACTACTGCAGCAATCGCCATGAACAGTATGAAACGGACTCCAAGAATGATAATGATGGGAATCACGAATATACCCATGCTTAACGCTGATATAGTAACCGGTATTTCACTAATGTTAATCTTTGTAGCACTAAGATATACCTTAGGTTTCTCCAGTGTTTTAATGGCTCATATAACCTTTAATATACCCTACGTAATACTAAGTGTAATGCCAAAGCTAAAACAGTTAAACCCTCACACCTTTGAGGCAGCCCTTGATTTAGGGGCCTCTCCGGTCTATGCATTCTTCAAGGTTATCCTACCTGATATTTTTCCAGGAGTGTTATCCGGTTTCTTCCTGGCTTTTACTATGTCCCTGGATGACTTTGTTATTACACACTTTACAAAAGGTCCTGAGATTAATACCTTATCGACCAAGATATATACGGAAGTCCGTAAAGGAATCAAACCGGAAATTTATGCCCTATCAACTCTGATGTTTATCACTGTGTTGATTTTATTGATTTTAATCAACCGAAGAAACGCTGAAAAAAAAGCTCCGGTAAGAAAAGCATAAACGTTAAGGTAAAATAAAAGTTTGTTTAGAAAGGTGTTGTTGGAGAAATGAATATTTTAGAAGTATGACTCGCAGCATATTCATTTTACAACATCCCCTTTTTCAAAAGCAAGGAGGTTACTCCTTCACTAAACTGAGGAGGTTTCCTCACAAAAAACATGGAGGAGAAATCCTTCTAAAAGAATGGAGGAGAAATCCTCCGAAAAGAATGGAGGAGAAATCCTCCGAAAAGAATGGAGGAGAAATCCTCCGAAAAGAATGGAGGAGAAATCCTCCGAAAAGAATGGAGGATTAGGATGAAAAAAATAGGATTTATTTTAGTGGTAGTATTTGTCATAGGCCTGATAACCGGCTGCGGCAGTAAGGGCGGTGAAAAGGTATATGTCTACAATTGGGGTGAATATATTGACCCCGATGTAATTGATCTGTTTGAAGAACAAACCGGAATTAAGGTGGTATATGAGGAGTTCGAGCAAAACGAAGATATGTATCCAAAGGTAGAGTCCGGGGCTGTGAAATATGATGTAGTGTGCCCTTCTGATTACATGATCCAGAAAATGATTGAAGCAGATTTGTTAGCTGAGATTAATTTTGACAATGTTCCAAACATCAAAAATATTGATCCGGCATATCTAAAAAGTGCAGAAGAATTCGATCCGGGTAACAAATACAGTGTGCCTTATTGTTGGGGAACGGTCGGAATTCTTTATAACAAAACTATGGTAGAAGAGCCAATTGACAGCTGGGGTGTTTTGTTTGATGAAAAATATTCCGGTAATATTTTAATGATAGACAGCGTACGGGATGCTTTTGGAATTGCACTAACATATCTAGGTTATGATCTTAACACAACGAATGAAAATGAAGTAGAAGAAGCTAAGGCCCTGCTTAAGGGACAATATCCCTTGGTACAGGCTTATGTTGTAGATCAGGTTAGGGATAAAATGATCGGTGGAGAGGCTGCACTGGGTGTGATTTATTCCGGCGAAGCCATCTATACCCATAGAGAAAATTCAGATCTGGAATATGTTGTTCCTAAGGAAGGTTCCAACGTATGGATTGATGGTTGGGTAATCCCCAAAAACAGCAAAAACAAAGAAAATGCAGAAGCATTCATCAATTTTATGTGTGATCCGGAAATCGCATATAAAAACTTCGAGTACATAACTTATTCAACCCCGAATGCTGCCGCAAGGAATATGATAGAAGATGAAGATATCAAGAATAATACTGCAGCATTCCCGGATGAGGAAATTCTTAATCGTTGTAAAACCTTCCGTTACCTTGGAGAAGAAGTAGAATCTATGTACATCGATAAATGGAATGAGGTAAAAAGCGAATAATATGTAAGGGTCTTGTTACAAAATTTATCTGGTAAGGGATATGACTTATTAATTTTGCAACAAGACCCTTTATGAGAGCTAGTATAAATCGGAATGATATAGGTTCATCTACAAAAGATCTGCTGCAAAACAGATAGCAAGGAATATGACTCACCCCTTGTTTTTTATTTTGCAGCAGATCTTTACCGTTAAAAACTTCGCTCTTACATATTTACAATGTTTCTTTTCTCACCCTTGTTAAAGGCTATAATATTTTGATATACCTCTTCTACTACCCTTTGTCTGGCCTCAACGGTAGCCCATGCAATATGCGGCGTAATAATAAGCTTTGTACTGTCTTGTATCTCCATCAACGGATTATCTGCCGCCATAGGCTCAACAGATATTACATCCAATCCTGCCGCTGCTATGGTATCCTCCTTTAAAGCTTTTGTCAGCGCCAGTTCATTGATAATCGGGCCTCTTCCCAAATTCAAAAGTACTGCACTTTTCTTCATCTTCTTAAGCTCAGTCTCACCAATCAAATCTCTGGTATCACTGTTTAAAGGAGCATGGATGGAGACGATATCAGAGGTTCTTAATAAGGTGTCCAAATCCACCTTTTCATAATTCGAATTATCATTTTTTCCTGAGGTAGAATAATATATTATCTTGCATCCAAAGAGCTTTGCTACCTCAGCCACTCCTCTCCCAATCTCACCCAGACCGACAATACCCCATGTCTTACCGGACAGCTCATGAAACTTCATAACAAAATGACTGAATACATCAGAACGGATATACTCACCTGACTTGACGAAGTGATCATAATAACTGAGCTTTTCGTATAGGTAGAAGAACAGAGCAAACGTGTGTTGAACCACCGATTTCGTAGAATAGCTTTTTACATTCGCCACTGCAATATTACGTCGTTTAGTATAATCAAAATCCACAATATTGGTTCCGGTTCCCGTTATACATATCAGCTTCAGCTTATCAGCATTGCCTAATGTCTTTTCATTCATGGGAACCTTATTAACAATTATGATATCCGCATCATCAATGCGTTTTGCATCCAAAGACGGATCGGAACAGGGATACTTTAATACCTCTCCCAACTGATCAAAAGGGGATAAATCCACATCATCACCCAAGGTATCGGTCTCTAAAAATACAATTTTCATATGCTAATATCCTTTCGCCACCGCTAAATTATCTTATCCTTTCAGGAAAACCAACTTTTTTCTGAACCTTGCGTAAGGTTTTATTGGCATAATAATTAGCTTTTTCCGCATTCTGCTTAATTATCCCATCAATGTAAGCTTTATCCTTGCTAAGCTCATCAAATCTATCCTGAATTGGCTTCAGCATACTTACAACAGACTCACCAACAGCCAATTTAAAATCACCGTATCCAATACCGTTAAACTCTTTTTCAATCTCTGCAACCGATTTTCCGGTTGCCGCACCATAAATATCAATCAAATTACTAATTCCCGGTTTATCCTCTCTAGAATAACGAATTTCATTGTCCGAATCAGTCACCGCTCTTTTGAACTTACGGATAATGGTATCCGGATCATCCGTCAGATAGATACTTGCATTGACATTTTCATCCGATTTAGACATCTTTTTTGTAGGTTCCTGAAGGCTCATTATTCTGGCTCCGGTCTTGCCGATATACGGTTCCGGAATCGTAAATACATCTCCATAGATTCCATTAAAACGTTCCGCAATATCCCGCGTGATTTCCAGATGCTGTTTTTGGTCTGATCCTACGGGTACAAGATCCGATTGGAATAAAAGAATATCTGCTGCCATAAGTACCGGATAAGTATACAGACCGGCATTAATATTCTCTGAATGCTTTGCTGCTTTATCCTTAAATTGTGTCATACGGTTTAACTCACCCATATAAGTATAACAGTTCAATATCCAGCTGAGTTCAGCGTGTGCAGATACATGGGACTGATAATAAATACAGTTCTTATCGGGGTTTAATCCCGCGGCAATGTATAAGGTCAAAAGAGCTCTCGCCTTTTTACGAAGCTCTGCCGGATCCTGTCTAACCGTAATGGAATGCATATCTACAACACAATAAAAGCATTCATATTCATCCTCAAGTTGAACCCAGTTTTTTAAAGCGCCGAGATAATTACCAATTTGCAGGGTTCCTGTTGCCTGCATTCCCGAAAATATTGATTTCTTTCCGTCTAACATAATCGCACCAAACCTTTCCTATTACATTCACACTGCAGCTAATATTAATCGTGTGATGAATTTAATTAAAAAAACATATATAAATCCTTAAGATATGATTTATGCTTGCAATTAATACCAAATTTAATATACCCTTCCAATATATTAAGAAAGATAGCAAATGTCAATGTTTACTTTATAATATCCGGTAATTCAGAGAAAGAATCCACATAACGAAGATATTCCTCTACCTTACCAAACCCATATCTTGCATAAATAAATGGTATTCCTGCTTCCTTCGCAGCATTTGCATCTCCCTGCGTATCTCCAACATAGATAGGTGCCTTTAACTGATTTCTTTCTATCACCCTTCGGATGTTCTCCGCTTTTGACTTACCAGTTCTTCCCGGATATTCATAATCAATAAAATACTTTTCCAATTGTGGATGTGCCTGAAAAAAGCATTGTATATATCCCTCCTGGCAATTACTTACTATAAAAAGCTTATAGCTTTTATGAAGTTCCTTAAGAATATTCTCTACGCCAGCATAAAGGTTCGCTCCGTGCTCGGCTAAGTACTTACATTCATATACACAACAATCTTCCATCACTTTTATGGCATGCTCCTCAGAAACACTACGATATAATTTGATTGCAATTTCATCCAAAGGTCGTCCAAATAACCCCTTTAATATATCCCCTGTTACTTCGTCCGTAACTTCAGGATATTTTTCTTCCAGCACCTTATTGAAGGCGATTGCTACTTCATTCGTTGAATCCCACAAAGTTCCATCCAAGTCGAATATTATACTATCATACATGTACATCTCTGTCCTTATTCTTCGTATTTGAATAACCGCCAATACGATAACTATTCTATCATAAGCCATCGGCAGTTCTTCATTATGAATATAATGCCTCTTTCTTCATCAAATGTCAACCCGATCCTATAACATAAAAAATTCCCCGGAAGGTTATTCAATCCTATCTACCTTCCGGGGCCCCCCCTAACACAATAAAATATGGCGTTTTTTACATTTTTCTTTTGTGACAGTTATTTGACCATTATTAAGCTCAAATATATTATCTGCAAAAATCAATATCTCCGGATCATTCGTAACCATAATTAACGTTCTTTGATATTGATGAATATATTCCAACAACAAATCCAGAGCCTCTCTTTTCAAGTGTTCACCCAAATTACCTGTGGGTTCATCCGCAAGGATAATCTGCGGCCGATTGATCAATGCACGACATATAGCTACACATTGTTTTTGTTCATTCCTAAGATTTCTGGAATTATGATATAGTACATCTGAAATCTCCAATCTGCTAACTAATTCCAGAAGATAATCTTTATCATAACGACAATGGTTTAGTATGGTCGACATAATGATATTCTCATACACAGTTAATCCAGATAGCAGATTATAATTTTGATATACATAACCAATATCCTTTCGATAGATTGAAGCTAAATCCGACCCGTTTAATAGGGAAAGTTCCTTATCACCAAGATAGATCTTTCCACTGTCAGGCCGGTCCAAACCGCCAAGTAGTTGAAGCAAAGTGCTTTTTCCCGAACCAATATTCCCGGTAATTACAATAAATTCACCCTGTTCAACCTCAAAACTACAATCGGCAATTACCGTATGCCACTTGTTATGCTGATAAAACCTTTTATTTACCTTATCCGCTTTCACTGCTATCATATAATCTCCACCCCTTCTCAAAGCAATGGAACTGGTTTTTGATCCTTAAGTATCTGCGATGGCAGTCTTTTCTCAATGCTATATATGGTAATTACTCCTGCTATTATACTTGTACTGACTAAAACAGCAGCTGCCAACGGTAAACCGGAGGATAAAAGATTTAAGTTATAACAATGTTCCAAGGACGAAAACTCCTTAATCAGATGTTGAATAAACTCCGCAGATAAAACACCCAAGAATAATCCAAAGGGAACCGTCAATACTAGTAAAAGAAGCGTTTGTAGCATAATCAGACCCCTAAGTATATTTTTGGATGCTCCGAGAGCTTTGATGATACTATAATCCAATATATTTTTTGTCATAATCTTATAATACTGATACATTACGAATAATACAGCGGCTGTATTAAACACAATCTGAAAGCCGCTAAATTTATAAGAAAGATAAAAGGATGTTAAGTGTGTATCCGTATATTGGTTCTTCAGATTGTCACTTAATCCGGTAAAGATTACAATTAAAAACACTGCTGCCAGTAGAATTAAACTACAGTTAATATAACTTTTTATGTTCTTTTTCAGAGTTAATTTTATAAATACTTTAAGTAAATTGATAAAACCCTCTCCTTTCTTTCCATGAATTAAAACGACGCTCTCCCCATTATCTACAAGCACTGATCCTTCAATCTTGGTATTAGTCCTGATCAATCCCAAAATCATCTGTTTAACCGAGGTTTCATACTTAGCGCATAAATGCTTGGAATTGATGTACAATCCCAAGCATCCGCTTATTAAAGAGACCTTGAAAAATAAAGTATATATTCCCCAACACATACTTTAACTTTATGTAAAAATCAACTAGGAAAATAACTTGCTAAGCCAGTAGTATGCAAAAAAAATTGAACCACCCATAACACACCTCCTTTACATTTGAAAGGACTATGTTTACAATGCATATATAACATGTAAACATAGTCCTTTCAATAGGCCGTGACATGAACGTTCGATTTTCCTGTATAAACGACTTATTTCTGAAAATCCTGTCCGTATTTATTCTGTTTTTACCTGTTTATTAATCATATGGATATGTACATAAAACATCTCTTTATCGCTATCAAATTTAACAGATCCACTATACTTCTCTACTCTTTGCCTTATATTAGCTGTACCAAATCCGTGATGGTTTTTGTCCTTTTTAGAAGTTTTTAATTTGCCCTCCGTTACTTTAACTTTTTCACCAATCGGGTTGGATATATCGATAAATAAATCCTCTTTAAAACTTCCGATTTTGATACAGATATCACTCATATTCTTTTCTTCTTTTTTTATCTTTTTAATTGCTTCGACTGCGTTCGTAACTGCATTGGCAAATATTACACACAAATCCATAGAGGCAATATATAATTCATCGGGAAATGTACCGGTTAACTTAATATTGATGCCCTCTTTATAGTATCTGCTCTGAGCATCATTTAATATCGCATTCACGATCCCATTGCCCGTATCAAATAACTCATCCAGGGTGTCGGTTTGGTCAATCACCTGTTTGATATATTCATGCATTTCCCGTAGTTGATTGTTTCTATACAAAGCATCGATGCAGGTAATATGATTTTTCATTTCATGTCGGATACTCCGTATCTCATGCTGTTTCTCCTTTACCATAAGATAATATCTTTGTTGTGCTTCGGCCACCTCTTGATTTATCTGTGAAAGAACCCTGTAGTTATCTCTGGATCTGGTTATATAAACAAGCATTAAGGAACCGCCAAAATTAGCTACACTTACAATAATCATAGATATTAGAGCAGCTTTTCGAACATTATCTCCTGCTCCCGGAAGATTGGTAATCATGAGGCTTCCAACAAAAAATATACCAGTACATACACCGGCAAAAATTAAAGCATAAATTCTTTTTGAAATATGAAAATCAGGTAGTTTATGCGTCTTTCGATACAATGTGATTGCACTAAAGGTTATAATATTAAAAGATATGGCAAGAATGTTAAGCACAGGATGTTCTGTGATTTCAGCCAAAGTAATATGAAAGAAAAGTGACATTACTCCTGTAATACACATATCAAAGAAAATGATACAGAAATGTATTAATATCGTATATAATAGCTTTTTTATCATTTTTCCCTGAAAAATAAATGAGATTGTAATGATAATCAGGATCGGAACAATTGTTCCTAATATATCCACCATATCGGATTCATCAAATATCGCTACAAAAACAATAAACAATAGGGGTAACAAAACTACCGAGTAAGTAATTTTATTCTTTTTTAGCTTAAAACCTATAACCCCCCATAATACAAGAGCAAATTTAAGCATTTCAATCATATATACGAATAACAAATTCCATAGACTATACCCCATAGTATCCACCTTATCCTGCGTTTCTTTTTCTAAATTCTTTACAAGCCTTCTTAAATTTAGGAATTTTCCGAAGAGCCACTTCCACTTTCTCCCCATTATCCATGAGTATTGTTTTATCAATCTGTTCTACATATTGCATATTTACAATAAAAGCTTTATGTACACGATAAAAATCCCCTGTTCCAAGTAAGCTTTCCCATTCCGACATTGTCAAGATGCTTTCATAACAAGAGTGTCTTGTCCTGACCAGAGAAGACCGATTGGCATACTCTATATATAAAATATCCTTTAGTTTAATATAATAGGTTTTTCCTTCCTTTCCTAAAATTGCCTTAAAGTTTTTAGAAAAATCCTGTAATACTTCACTAAAGGTTATCTGAAACTGGTCTTCCTTCAAGGGCTTTATCAGGTAACGAAAAGCTCTTACTTTGTAACCCTCTTGCATAAAAGAGCGGTAACCGGTTAGGAAAATGATATAGATACTATCGTCACTTTCTCTTATCTTTTTTGCCGTCTGCATTCCGTTCATACCCTTCATCTGGATGTCCAGAAACAGAATATCTATCGTCCCCTTATAATCTAACAACTCTTCTCCTGATGAAAACTCTACCAGATCATATTTTATAAGGCTTAACTCATGAAACTTCCTGCATAAACGACTTATTTCACTTCTTATTATATCTTCATCATCACATATTCCGATTCTCAAGTGATTATCCCCTTTTTCTACTTCAATCAAAACCCCATTCATGCTTCATAGTAAAATCCAACTACTTAATACTATTAATATACCAGTATGTTACATATTAGTCAATATATTACATTTTTCGAGTAAATTATTTCTATTTCATTCCATTATTTTCTTTTGCGTAATAAATTAAAAGCTTTATTAATATAAATTTTGTGATTGAATTGTAACAGATTTAATTCCTGTACCATACCAACATTAAGTATGCTATAATAAAAAATACAATACCTATAATAAAATAAAAATCTAATTGAAAGGTACGGTGAAATGAATGAAGCCGATCGCAAGTTTTACGATTGACCATATGAAATTACTGAGAGGAGTCTACGTATCCCGTAAAGATAAGCTTGGAAATGAAATCATAACCACCTTTGATATTCGTATGACAAGACCTAATTTTGAACCGGTGATGCTGACAGGGGAGATGCACACCATAGAGCATCTTGCAGCTACTTATTTAAGAAATCATGAAACCTATGCAGATAAGACCATTTATTTTGGTCCCATGGGCTGTCGTACCGGGTTCTATCTTTTACTGGGGGGCGATTATCAATCCAAAGATATCCTTCCTTTGATGATTGAGATGTTTGAATTTATTCGAGACTTTGAAGGAGATATTCCCGGTGCAACCGCTGTGAACTGCGGTAATTATTCGGATATGAATCTGGACCTGGCAAAGCATTATGCAAAACGATTTTTAGATGAGGTTCTCTATAAGATTGAAGATGTCAACTTAAACTACCCTAGTTAAGGATGTAGAAATATATACTTACGCCAAGCAAGCTATCTTGATGCGTGAGTACTTAATGTAAATAGCGGAGCTGTCGCATATTATTAATTCTATAGCACTTAAGAAATTATTTGATTCATAAAAATGAATAATATCGAATAAAAGTGCGATAAGTGAGACAGCTCCTCCATAATAAAGATAGATTTTATATTTGTAGCTTTGATAGGATAAACATCCCCTTATAATCACCATATGAAAAATTAATAACTCGGTGCAGGAGCTTTTACTACGATTAGCTTTAGCATATTTTCATGCAGGTTCTTGACATTCATTTTCGTATCCTTTGGAATTTTCAATACATTGCCTGCCTTATATTCGTGAATCTCCTGATCATTCAATCCAATGGATAATACCCCTTGTATCACTGTCATATATACATTAGAATTAGAAAAGTGCTCAGGAAGGCCCTCTCCTTTCGGGAAAACCATATGGATATAGTGTAGGTTATCATCTAATATAACCTTTTTCACCTCTTTATTACTACTATTCAATGAGAGTGTATATATTTTCTCTATCATCTATTAACCTCCAAATTTATGATATATTTTGATTTTTAGTTGTAATTTAATTCTGTTCTATCTTTGATGTATACTGTATTGCTCCTACCGGACATTTCTGGACTGTCTTATGAATCTCTTCCACGCTTTCTTCTTCCATGGAAGTAACAGCCACAACCGCTTTTCCCTCTTTCATCTTATACATCTCAGGTAGCATTCTTACACACAAACCACATCCGATACAATATTCCTGTTTAATCATTAAGCTATTTGTATTTTCATCGTTGTCATTATGGGCTTGTAATTCCTTTTTCTTAAGAATGAATGCCGTGATATATGCCATTAACAAGATAGCTACAACAGTTAGTAACCATCTTATAAGCATAAAGTCAACCCCCAGAAACTTGGCTTCATTGGCAAGCATCGGAACTTTTATTACTGCCCAAGAGCTAAGAATTATTACAATGTTTGATATACTTGCCCCTTTCGAGAGTAATGTTTTGCCGATTGGAAACGCCGCATAGATTGGTCCTGCTGATAAACTGCCCAGTAAAAATGCCAGAAAATTTCCCTTTAACCCTGAATTTTTACCAAAGCTTTTTATAATAACGGACTTAGGAATCAGAGCTTCTATCGCTACCGTCAATAAAAAGATAACCGGAAGGATGATAAACATTTCCTTCAAATAATAAATACTGTTATTGAACGCCTCTAAGGCTTTGCCTGGGTTTACAAGAAGTAAACCTATATATAACAGCCCTATCATGATAAAAAGCTTATTCTTCTTTAATTTGCTACACATCATAACAGACCTCCCATCACCCATGCAATCACTATGGCAAAGCCAAAGCTTAACAGATTTCTGGTAAATGCAAATTTTGTACCAAATTCCTTTCTTTCCAGGGGAAATGTAACAACTCCCACCATAGTAAGGGTGGTTAAGAATGCGACTGCCGGTATAATACTTGCTCCGACATCTACCAAAGAGCCTACCAGTGGAAATGCTACAAAGGCAGGAATTAATGTTATGCTTCCTATGATTGCCGCTACAACAGATGAAACAAAGGTATTGGATGTACCTAATACTTTTTTCACTAACTCAGGTGGTATAAAAGTTAGTACAAGACCAATTAACAATATAATGGCAACAATCTCTCCCAACATGCCTCCCATCATACTTTTGGATTTTTTCATGGCTTCCAACGTATTTTTCTTAGATCTGATAATAGATGTGAGAAATAGTAGAACTGCAATAGCCCAAAAGACCATTGTAAATATATCCATTTTGCACCTCCTTCACTTGATATATCTGAATTATATCGATATAATAAGAAAAAAGGTGTTACCTATGTAACACAAAGGAGAATTCTTTATGAACCATATAGATCAAATCAAAGAAACCACCCTATTAAAACATCTACCGGATGAAGACATTAAAAGCAGTCTTTTCTCGGGAAAGTTTAAAGTAATAAAATATAAAAAAAACAGTATCGTTCATTTTGACGGAGAACACTGCAATAAACTGGAAGTCATTCTCTCCGGTAAAGTAGCTGTCGAAAGAATAAGTGAATCGGGAGATCTTTTAACGATTTCTATGTTCTATAGTGACAATATCCTAGGTGGAAATCTCCTATTCTCAAGCAACGCGTACTATCCCATGACGATTTCTACCCGCTCTCCTTCGGTTATATTGGAGATTGATAAAGAGACGCTTTTTGATTTATTATGTAAACACAAGAAATTTCTTAGAACATATCTGGAGCTAGTTGCCGATCATGTTTATATGCTTGGAGATAAGATAAAACACTATGTCAATAAAACAATAAGAGAAAGCATCATAAATTATCTAACATACGAATGTAAAATGCAAAAATCCAGGCAGATTAAGCTTAATATAACAAAAAAAGAACTGGCTGAAAAAATCGGTGTTCAAAGGACCTCCCTATCCAGAGAGCTATCCAAGATGAGAGATGAAGGTCTAATCGTATATGATGCTAAAACAATTACGATATTAAATCTTTAAAATAATACATTAACGGGAGAATAAGTCTATGCGAATTGATAAAAATACAATCCAAGATATATGCCTTACAATAATAAAAAATGAGTGGCTATCGACCGATGACAGTTTTCCTGATTTTCTACCCGAGATATCCTATGAGACAAAAATGCAGAACGAAGCATATGTAAATAATATTCTCACTGAGTTTCAAGCACACTTTCAAAAATTTCCCCGTTTACCCATAGGGCGGAAGCGTTGGAATCAGAAAACCTTACGATTGATCATAACTATACTGAATAAAGAAACTGTTCTTGGAATCCACAGGGCTATGGATGAACCTACAATCGACCAATTTTATACGGAAGTCAAAGACTTTCTTCAACACGCCAGAAGGTTTGCTCCAAAGTTAACTTTTGAGGAGATTGGCCAAGCCCTCAGAAATTATATTGTCTATGCTATGTTTAAAGAAATTCATCAGGTAAAAACAGGCTTTTCTAAGCCCGGATTTGGATATAGCATGCTTTATCCCTTTACGGATAACTATATTGACAGTATCAATTTAACAGATAATGAAAAAGCCGAATACAATCAATTGATCAGGCATAAACTTGAGGGAAAACCGGTGCATCCTCACAATGAGCACCATAGGAAAACCTGTGACCTACTGCAAGCGATAGAGGATGAATATCCGAGGGAGAAGGATACCACCGTTTATACTTTGCTGCTCACGATGTTAGAGGCTCAGGAAGAAAGTCTTCGGCAGCAAAAAAAGAATATTTTATTATCTGGGGAGCAAAGACTTGATATCTCTCTTTACAAAGGGGGTATATCTGTTTTAATCGACCGCTTTTTAGTGAATAAAGAAGTCACCGATAAGGATCTTATCTTTTATCTGGGATTTGGTTTTTTCCTTCAATTAGCGGATGATCTGCAAGATATTAAGGAAGACAGTAGCAATGGTTATCAGACGGTATTTACTGTAGATTTACATGCAAAACAGGAAGAAAAGCTCGTTAATAAGATGTTACACTTTATCTATCATCTTATGGCTTCTTATCAATCAGAAAATGATATTTTTAAAGATTTTGTATTAATGAATTGTTATCAGTTAATATTTACCTCTATTCTTGGTAGCAAGGAATTTTTTTCAAAAGATTATCTAAAACAAATTGAAAAATACCTGCCGGTTTCTCTACCGTATCTGGAGACGATGTTACATAATAGGGTTGAAAAGCAGGATAACAAAAAGCAATCGAAGTATATGAAAATGTTAGACAGTATACTATCTCAGTGATTATAAATAAATTTACTCAAATATGCTTAAAAATTCATCTGCCCTAAAGTTAGTCTGGGAATGAAAGGAATAATTTAATGTTTAGATCATTGATTGTTCAAATTTTTCATAGCTAATATTGCATCTGACTTAATGTAATATTAATAAAACAGGAAGGGGCTGTTTCAAAATAAACAATGGGAATATAATTTACCTCACACACAGATTGATGGACATATTTTCGATTTTGTATGCCTTGTTCGAATACTTCTGTTCGCACTAGACATAACAAAATCAGCAACATGTCTGTCAAACAGTTCATTACGGTAAAATCATATTCCCCTTTTAACTATTTTGAAAAAGCCCTTTCCTGCTAATTCATCCAATTGTTGTATTTCCTTGCTTAAAAAAGGCTTCGCTCAAGTTTTATTATTTATCCTGACTATCCTTTTTCTTAGTTACAAATAACTGACAGGAATTACAGCCTTTCGCAATGGTATCCCCCAGACGGTATTCAAAATTTTCATAGGTACTGACAATTCCACGGTCACCATCCATAGCGATATCACAATACTCTGCAATATCTTCCTCTGAAACACCAAGCTTTTGCCATGCAGCCACCAGAGGACAATAATGAAAAGTAACCGTTAATTGATCTTTGGTAACCTCTGTCTCCATCTCAAATATCTTCTTAATATTCTCAGTTAAAAATGCATCGGTAAATACACCTAAGTCATCCGTTCTAGGTAATTTGCTTTCACCGTGAAAAGCTCCACAACGATAGATAGCATCCCTTGCAAAGGAAAGATCTAATCCCCTTTTTCTTGCTTCCTCTACTAATAAGGCGAACCAGGTAGCACGATGTTCAATTGCTGATCGTAATTCTTCAATGTGAGCTCCCTGCTCTGTTTTTTTATTATTAATCATAGTTTTATCTCCTTTTTTATATGTGATAATAATGCAGCGTTAAATCCACTAACATAATTTTCAACATCATTTGAGTTCTCATTTGATAATAGTAAACTGATATGCTGAAATTGTATTTTGTTAACTTCTTTCTAGTTAGTTATTCATGCACACCCCGGCATATTTGTCCAGCTTTTAGATAACATAGCTGGTACAAACTCCATTTGAATCAGGCTATAAATTCGAAGAAGCTAAGGATTGAATCACCTTTTTGCTCACTGCCGGATCAATGATTTCACCCAAATACGCCTTTCTTACTTCCTTGTTATTCATAAGCTCTTTGGAATGACCATGCAATTTCACCTGACCGTTTTCCAACACATAGGATCTGTTGGAGATACGCATTGCCATATTGGCATTCTGCTCAATCAATAAGATACTGATTCCCTTCCGGTTAATATCTTTAATCATGTCAAAAATGATTTTCACGAGATTTGGTGCCAATCCCAGGGAGGGCTCATCCAATAACAATAGCCTCGGCTTACTCATCAATGCTCTGGCAATTGCTAACATCTGCTGTTCTCCCCCTGACATGGTGCCTGCTAATTGCTTTCTTCTTTGTGCCAGTCGCGGAAACATTTCATACATTTCACTTATTGTAGTTGTTATCTCAGATTTATTTTTTCTGGTATATGCTCCCAGTAACAGATTTTCTTCTACGGTTAGCCTTGGAAAAACGCCTCTGCCCTCCATTGATAAACTAATCCCTAATTTAACAATATCATTCGGTCTATGATGGGTTATATCTTTTTTGTCAAATATGATCTTACCCTTCGCTACAGGAACGGTACCGGTGATAGACGCCAAAAGAGTGGATTTACCTGCGCCGTTAGCTCCAATCAGGCTTATGATTTCTCCTTCCTGTAACTCCAGATTGATTCCTTTTAATGCCGTTATTCGTCCATAGTTTGTATAGAGGTTCTCTACCTTTAAAAGACTCATTACTCCACCTCGCCTTCACCAAGGTAAGCCGCAACAACCTGCTGATTTTCTAATATTTCCTGAGGTTTACCTTCCGCAATCTTTTTGCCATAGTCTAATACATAAATATAATCAGATAAATTCATCACTACATTCATATCATGTTCTATCAACAATATGGTGTATCCCTGGTTTTTCAGTTGTAGAATAAACTGTCGAAGCTCTTCCGATTCCTGCGGATTCATACCGGCAGCCGGCTCATCTAATAGCAAAAGTCTTGCTCCGGTTGCTATAGCTCGGGCAATTTCAAGCTTACGCTGTTCGCCGTAAGGAAGATTATCCGCATAATCATGAATTCTCTTCTCCAATCCAACTGTTTTTAGTAAATCAGCCGCATATCTTATCTTTTCACCTTCTTCAAGGTGAAAGCGCTTTGTACGAAACAAACCGTCAAGAAAACGATATCCGGTCCGTATATGAGTACCTATCAATACGTTTTCAATCACTCTCATATCGTAAAACAGGCGGATGTTTTGAAAAGTTCTTGCCATTCCTAAACTGACAATTTCCTGAGGGGACTTATCCTTAAGATTTCTCCCATCAAAAGTTATTTCTCCCTCCGCTGCTCTATAGATACCGCTAAGAATATTAAATACTGTTGTTTTTCCGGCACCATTAGGTCCTATAATACTCACAATCTGCCCTTTTTCAACCTTAAAGTCAAACTTATCGATGGCAGTAAGTCCGCCGAAACGAATGCTGATTTTATTTACTTCAAGATATGCCATAGTTATCGCCCCCTCCTATTGGCTTCCTTTTCTTCCCGATAAGTTTGAGAACGTTTTAGAACCGGAATTTTGTATGGCAATCTTGATCGCCACCCCAATAAACCCTGTGGCTTAAAACGCATCATCAAAATCAAAACTAAACCATATACAACAAAACGCCATTCCATAAGCGGTCTGGCAACCTCCGGAAATGCTACTAAAATAGCTGCGCCCAAAAACATTCCACGAATGGTACCCATACCACCTAGTATAACGATACTTAATATCATAATCGACACATCAAAGGTAAAGGAATTATGATCAATATAAGACACAAGAGATGCATAATAACCCCCAGCCAGACCGGTTAGTACCGCAGAAACGACAAACGCTCCTACCTTATATCTTGATGAACGGATTCCCATCATAACTGCCGCAAGTTCGTCGGCCTTGATTGCCCGTAATGTTCGTCCCATATTGGAGTTTTGTATTCCTATACAAACATAAGTAACAAGGATAAGCAAAACCAGCATAAGATAGAACAATCCATGATTTGCCAAAGTTAATTCAAATCCAAAAAATGATGGTCTGGGAATATTTCGAATACCTAAAGTTCCATTGGTAACCGTATCAAAATTCATAATGACCATTCTGACAATCTCACCAAAGCCCAAGGTTACAATAGATAGATAGGTACCCGTTAACCGGAGCGTCGGTAAGCCTAGGAGCAAACCGCATATTCCGGTAAAGACCATCGCTATCATTACCGCAATCAGAAAATTCATCTGAAATCGTAGCATTAATATCGCAGTAGTATAAGCGCCAATTGCAAAAAAACCTCCGTGCCCTAGGGATACAAGGCCGGTATAGCCTGTCAGAATATTCAATCCTAAGGCTAACATCGTATAAATCCCTATCATAATAAAGATTCGTGTCATATATTGTGAGAAACCAAACACAGGTAATAGCATAGATAAAGATAAGCCACCGGCATATAAGATAATTCTGTATTTATACACATTCGTTTCTAAGTAGCTAAACCCTTCGGTTAATCGATTTATACCAGTCCTAATTTTCTCCATATCTTATACCTTTTCAATCCCTTTCCGTCCAAATAAGCCTGCCGGTCGAACGATTAATACAATAATTAAGATAATAAATGCAACGGAATCCCGATACTGAGATCCAAACCAAGTTGCAGCCAGTCCCTCCGATACACCAATAACCAGGCCTCCAACGATTGCACCATGCAAAACTCCAATACCACCTAAAACCGCAGCAGCAAAAGCTTTTAGACCTACCATAAAGCCCATTGTAGGATATAATATCTCATAATATCCGCTGATCAGCACACTGGCGATGGCTGCGGATATCCCTCCAAGAAAAAATGTAAATGCAATGATAAAATTCGTATTAATACCCATTAATCCCGCGTTTTTTTCATTTTGCTCCACTGCCCGCATAGCCAGCCCGATTTTCGTACCCTTAATCAGAAAAGTAAGTATCGCCAGTAAGATAACCGATGTCACGAACATGATAATCTGCATGGTACTAATCCTGGCACCCAAGATATGAACAATACGATTATCAAATAACTTCGGAAATGGCTTTTTCTCACTACCAAATCCCATCATCAAAAGGTTTTGTATAATATAGGAGATTCCGATTGTCGTTATTAAGGATGAAATTCCTGGGGATTTTTTCTTTCTAAGGGGATATAGCGCCACCCTGTCAATTAAAACTCCAAGAGCACCTGTTAGTAAAACCCCCAGTAAGATTGCCGGTATTAATCCAAAATGATATCCTATAAAGAATATAACAGCATGGGCACCAAAGGCATATACTGCACCATGAGAGAAATTTACCAAACGCAGTATACCAAATACAAGGGAATATCCCACTGCAATCAGGGCGTATGCCATTCCTAAAGATAGGCCATTGAAAATCTGTTGTAAAATCATATCTAAGCTCCTTTATGATGGCTATCGTTTGTGCCTAAGAATTACTGGGCAGCTTTACCATTATAACGAACGAATTTTCCATCCTTAACAATTAGTTTTGTATATTCTTTCGTGGCATCTCCGATTTCATCGAATTTAGTTTCACCGGTAATTCCTTGATAGGTAATTGAATTTAATGTATCTCTAAGCGTTTCCTTATCCAATGAGCCGTTTTGCTTTACTGCTTCTAAGAGAATACCAATAGAGTCATAAGCTTGCGCTGCCAAAGCTGAGGGCTCACTACCAAATTCTTCTACATACGCAGTAACGAATTGCTTAACTGCTTCCTCATCGGAATCTGCATAAAAACTTACAGGGAATATAATACCTTCCACTGCTTCGCCACCAAGTTCAATTAACTGTTGAGCATATGCATTGGATAACCCGATTACCTGGATATCCGGATCAACGGCTTTATACTGCTTTGCTAAAGGAGCAATCAGGGAATACATACCTACACTGATTACCACTTCTGCTCCAGCTTCTTGAAGCTTAGCAATTGCCAGACTATAATCATCGGATCCTTCCAGAACCTCTTCCTGTGCTACTAATTCAAGTCCAGGATTATTTTTAATCATATCAGCTGCAATAGCTCCGGCGGTTGTACCCCAATCCGTCTTTATTGCTACAATTCCAACCTTGGTTAATGATAGATCATTGGTAATTATATCTTCAATCACTTTAAATTCACTACTAATAACAGAGTTGTTTCTAAAAATATACTTACCTATAGAAGAATAATCCGGATGAGATGCTGTATTGGAAATCTCTATCACCTTATTCTCCTCATAGGTAGGGGCAGCTACCATACTTACCCCTGATGAGAAATGCCCCAATACACCAATGATCTCGGGATTACTTACAATTTTTTGAGCTATGGAGGCTGCTTCTTCACCGGAATTTTTATCATCATAGTTCACCAATTCAATGTTACGCCCTAAAACGCCACCATTTGCATTCCATTCATCTACTTTAATCTGCGCTGCCAACAAAAAGCTCTTTCCGTATTCTGCATTATCCCCGGTCATCGGGAATGCCACTGCAATCTTAATCGGTCCATTGCCAGAATCTTTTTTATTTGATGAAGAGCATCCACCAAGCAAAGATACAATAACTACTGTAATTAATAAAACGCTTAAAATTTTTCTCATGTTTTTTCTACCTTTCGTAATATAATCCTTTCGTTTTTTCCTTCATTACCATTCCGTTTTTACACCATACCGCAACATCGTTCTCTTCTTCTCAAGACTTCATATCTCCTTTCAAATTATTTCATACCTTTTTGGTATGAATAGTATGAATTATGAATTAGATTATAATCGATGGAAATTATAGTGTCAAGAATAAATTAAAAGAAACAATTAAATATTTCGAAAATTAAAAAGGAAAGTACTCAAAGTGAAAAATAAGTTATGATATATAACAACCTTAGTGATATTAAACTCTTCCTACCTTAATAGCGCTTTGTACCATTGATTAGTGCATCATTATTCCATCGGTGAATATACTGTATTGAGTACACTATTGGGGAGAAGCTATGGCAGACAATAATTTTCTACACACAACAGAGATACTGGAAGCTGCAATTCCGTATATTGATGCAAGAACCAGGCCAACTATGATATTAATGCTAAAGCTTTATGATTTAATTGCTTGCTTTCGAAGTTTTAGATCAAACAGTTTGGCTGCCTGTGGCTTTGAAAACCAAAAATTCGACTTAGAAGCGTTATTAAGTGGTATCAGACCGAAATGCAATGATAATGAAAGAGCATTTATTGATAGAATTCTGGGTTTCTTTAATGCAAGAAGAATGTTTGAGATGTACAATTCCTATATGTCTGCAATGAAAGCTATGCAGGAGTTTGAAGGCTTTGCTAACGGTGATGTTAACGAAGCATCCGATGCCGAGAACGTAATGGGGAATTTCTCCGGATTCGATTTTGCTTCTATTTTTGGCAATGGAAACGGACCTTCTTTTTCTGATCTGCAATCGATTTTTGGCAAAGCTTCAGGTTCCGATGCCGGCAATCCAAATGAGGATAACAGTGAAAACTTTGCAGCATATAATAATATGTCATCTATGGATTCTGACGACTTGGATACAACATCTGACATTAATCCTGATATGGATACAAATCAAACTGTTGATCAAGCAGATAATGTATCAGAAGGCTCTTCAAGCAATACCTCGGATTATGCCTCTGCTTTCCAACAAACCGCCAAAGAAAAAGATTCTTCCAAAGGCTCTTCCAAAGAAACTGGTTCACAGTCAGGTTCCGGCAGCAATTCCAACAAAAGTATGCTGGAAATGCTAAAGGCTATGATACCACCGGAGCAACAAAGTACTTTCGAAAACTTAAGCATGCTTTTCAATTCGATGTCATATGATGATAATAATAAAACTGATTTAAGTTAGGAGTGATTTCATGGCGGATACCTCATGGACGAATAATCCTAAATTGAAAAATGTAGATCCCCGAAAACTGGCTATTTTAATGGAATTAATGAAAGAAGCGGAAGGAAAACCAATGGATAAGTTAATTCCTCTTTTAATGAATACAAACAAAAGGCTTCAAGAGCAGGATCTGACATTTACAAAAGATGAAAGTGATATGATGATAGAATTAATCTCTAAAAATCTTACTCCCAAAGAAAAAATGCAGTTTGAGATGATTCGAAAGATGATGCCAAAGAAATAATATGATAAACCGTTTTACTTGTCATAAAAAAAAGACGGTAACCGGAGAGTTTTAAAATGCTTTATCTATATAAAAACGCACCCCATAGGATAAAAATAGAATCTATCATCCGGGGTGCGTTCATGTTAAAAATCACTTGTAACTTCTGTTACTTCTTTACTTTTGGAATTTGCAGATCTCTTTTTCTGTTGTAATATATAGGATGTTTTCTCCAAACTCCCCTTTGCCAAAATTTAATCCGATATAATTCGTACTATTGCCTTCCATCTTATAGATATTGGAATTTAATGTATCATACTCCACCTCGATTAGCGTATTAGCGGTATCAACATACACATTACCCTCTGTATCTATCGCTAGGCATCGAAGATCTGTTTCAGCCTCATAATAAGGTTCCCCGATACCCTCTTCTGTATTTGTAATCGGATGTTTATAGACATTCGTCCCATAGGCAATGTACAAGCAATCATCTTTGGGACTATATTCGATACCATCCAGTTGAAAACGTCTCCCTGATTTAGGAGTGAAATCCAGAAATACTTCCTTCTCTCCGGTCGGTAAAATCTTATAAATGATTTCATCGGTTTCATCAGCCACATATAAATTATCTTCCTTATCTAGGGTCACATCAAAAGCATTTTTAAAGCCTTCTGAAATTAACGCTTCGCTTCCATCCACACTATATTTTTTAAGTGCCCTTCCAACCGTTATATAAATCTCGTCCTTAGAATTGATTGCAATGCCGGGACCTATGAATTGACCTTCCACTGTACAGATTTCTGTCATTTCACCTTCTGACGATACACGAAAAAGGGTACCGTTGCCAACAGATGGGGCACATACAATATACATCTGTCCCGATTCTGTGAATTCCACACCAAAGGCTCTTTGATTTGGCATTTCAAGAAAAGTTTCCAACCGAGCTGTTATTTCTTTTCGTTCCCCTTCCACCATGGTCTCCACTTCCTTATCTATAATTTCTTCCTGATTACCGTCGCCATCAGCTGTTCCTACATCAATTGCATTCTCACGATCCGTACCATCTTTAACTGCATCATTTTCTGAATTGCTCCCGCGTTCATCATTTAACGCTGTGTCATTTTGATTACCTTGTTCTTCCTTTTTCATGTTTTCATCTATTGCGACTACTGTTTGACCTTTTGTGGAATTTTCATTTGATGTCTTATTCGTACAGGCAGATAAACCCATCACTGCAATCGTAATAAACAGAATGAAGCATATGCTCTTTCTCATCTTATCCTCCTTATTGCATCTAACTATCCGTTGCCAGTACAGACCCCTATCTGGGATTACTTTTCTCCCAGAAATCTTCCAAACAAAACGCAGGGTCCCTGATAAAACTCAGATTGGTAATCTGATCCTTTTTGATATAAGCTAAGTTATAAGCTCTAAAAATATTATGAATATAACAATAGCCGACGAGATACCAATATCCAACCTTGTTCACCAACCCATAGGGTGCAACGTACCCATCCGTAGATAAATGTTCGCAAAAAGGACTCTCGTATTCAATATGAATTAAATGACCTTTTTCGATTGATTCCTCAAAGCAATTCAATTTTTGCAGTAATTCATTTCCCTGGAATTTATAACTCATATCAATTAATATCCGGGGCTGCGTTTCATTGCTATATGAAATCTCAGGAAAAAGTGTAGACAGCTTGCGATAGAGTTCTCTTGCTTCTGATGAAAATTTAGCTTGACCAAACTTACCCATACATAAACTGTTAAAGATTAGCGTTCTCCACTCTTTTTTATCTAATAACAGCTGATCCATGTTAAAATTCTTAGATAAACGTATCCCTCCTTTCATCCCAACGAAGCTGTCAATCTCAACACCTGCTGTCCTTAGCATCTCTAAGTCACGATACGCAGTCCTTTTGGATATCTCCAAGAGTCTGCAAAGCTCATCAATCTTAACCATATCATGGGATGATAAATAAAACAGAATGATTAATAATCTCTGAATTTTCATGAACTCTCCTTTTCCGAGCATTTCCTACGCTCTTTTAGTTTAACAAAGAAATACTGCCATCATTATGGCAGTATTTTAAAATCAGTTTTCTTTTTTTTCAAAAAAGTTACAACCGGCATATGGAAGTACTTCATATTCATAACATTTCCCTTTTAAATCGTCGGTAGGCGCATAGTGCTTACAATTCTGACAGCACCTTTCGGACTTCATCGGCGCTAAGTTATATCCACTATATACAACATCCGGTGAACTATGCATATTCATATCAACCTCTCTACTACGAAACAACAGTTTTAGTATTCGCTAATCTTGTTGTCCGAATCATTCCTATATAACTCCTTGTATCTTACTGCTCTGCTAATTTCGTCTCATGGTACATTCTAAGATATTCCCTGATATAAAGCAAAAAAGATAACAATAAAAATCCACCACATACCAGCATCAAGATATTAATAACAGATATCTCCAAATTCGGTACTGCAACCAGTACGAGCATAACAGCGTAAAACACCGTAGTCGATACCTTACCAAACCACTTGGCCCCGTTTAATCTTTTACCCTTTCTCAGCATAGCAATACCGGCGCCAAGCATAAATAACTGCATTGCTATAAATAGAATTAACAGTAAAAACATCCACTTAATCTTTACAACCAGAACAAAAATCAAGGATGCTTGTGTCAGTTTATCCGCCAAAGGATCGATCAACTTCCCAAACTCTGTAACCATGTGAAAGGTTCTGGCTATAAAACCATCCAAAAAATCAGTTAATCCGGAAATCAACACTACTGCTGCCGCCTGCAGATACTCACCGGGCTCATCCGCTTTGATATACAAAATAACAAAAGCCGGAATTAGTAAAAACCGAATATAGCATAATATATTCGGAATGCTCCATAAATCTTTCTTATTAAATTTTGCCAGTATTTTCATGTTATATACCCCCTTGTACCAGAGGTTAGTGTAAAGTATTTTACACTGATTTTTATTTGATCCCTTTATTTTTCAAGGGTTACAGAGCTTTTTAAAATAAAAAAAACAATGACCCCCTATTTTCAGTTATAATTGGAGTTACCACACAACA
>NZ_JAEAGR010000017.1 GCF_015999265.1 Mobilitalea sibirica | reverse complement strand
ATATGGCATAAAAAATAAATAATATCCGGTAGTGTGGCTCAAGTATACCGGAACGGTGGCTCATTTATTCCGGACGGGTGGCTCACCACCCACCGGAATAGTGGCTCCGCCACACCGGTATACGCATAGTTTTACCGGCATTTTTAATTGCCGAGATATAGACGGAATTGTTAATTTTATAAAGTAGTCCTAAGCATAATCTATGGCGTTCATCATTAAAAAGAAAATGTAACTCAATCAGAGTGTTCACCTGTATCTCACTTAACTTCATAATCACAGAGCAGGATATGTATTCTGGGTATCATGAAAGATACTATAATACCACAAAATATCGCAAACATAGCCTGCGCTCCCCCTTTTCTTATGTAAAATTAAATTCTGATCCTCGTTATTATATTGACAATTATTTCGTAATTATACCACATATTCCTTAATTCGACAACCTCATGCATAATCTTTCTATGTTTGTACAAAAAAATCCCAAAAATGCAGTCATGACATGGCTTCAGCCATTACTGCAAATCTGGGATTATATAATACATATAAAAACAATTACTCATATAAGTATTCGGCTTATTGTGGAACCTTTAAAAATGATATTAACTCAAATTCTTATTAGTCTTCCTCATCATAATCATCATCGTCGTCATCTTCATCATCGTCATCTTCATCGTCGTTGTCATCATCTTCATCATCTTCATCGTCTTCATCTTCATCATCTTCATCTTCATCATCTTTTTCTTCGTCTACATCTTTTTCTTTCCTTCTATTTCCCCTATCCTCATTATTTTTATCTTTTCCTCTACCTTCCCTATCATCTTCATCGTTCTCGTCATCACCTTCATCATCATCTTCATCATCATCGTTATCTATTGCATCTTTTTCTCTTTCAAGCCTTCTTTCTTCCAATTGCTTAGCTTTTTCAGCCTTTCTTTCGGCTTTTTCAGCTTCTCGTTCTGCTTTTCTTGCCGCACGTTCTGCTTCCCGCTCTGCTTTCTCTGCCGCACGTTCTGCTTCTCGTTCTGCTTTCTCTGCCGCACGTTCTGCTTCTCGTTCCGCTTTCTCTATCGCACGTTCTGCTTTTTCACGTGCTCTTTCGATTGCTTCTTCTAAGTCATCCTTATCTTCGTCGTCTTCATCGTCATCTTCATCGTCTTCATCGTCATCTTCATCGTCTTCGTCGTCATCTTCATCGTCTTCGTCATTCTCTACGTCATTATCATCCTGCTGCTCAGTTTCTTCGATCTCGCTTTCTTCTTCTGCTGCTTCTTCTGCTTCTTCGGCTGCTTCTTCTACTTCTTCAATATATTCTTCGATTGCTTCCATAATATCTTTAACTGGCTTATTAATCCATTCCTCTGTAACAATTATAGTAGAATCATCTGCCGCTTCCTGCAGAATCTGAATTAATTTTAGTTTACCAGGTGTAGTACCAAACTCAAGAGCTTCTTTTACATTCTCCTCTTCAACACTAAAAGTCTCTACTACTACGCTGTTACCCATTTCATTCGTCTTCTGTTCTACCGTTTGAGATAATTCCTTGGCTAATTCTTCCGCGATTACTGTGTTTTCACTGGAAGTTGCTATTACAAGACCGCCTTTGGTCTCATTATCAAAATACCCGACTTTTGATATCTGCTCAACCGTTTTAATAATTGCTTCTTTGATTGTTTTATTCTCTAAATCTTCAATATAAATATCCTGCAGTATTTCCTCACCATCATCATTTACTGCTTTAATACTAATTACACGATTAAAACGGTTCACAGTAAATTCGATCGAAGGATTGACATCTAAACTAACATATGTATATGGACTTGCATATACCAGTGTACCTACACCTATCATCATAAACACCGCAACTAATCCTGCAACTATGGATACTTTCATTTTAAGTTTTTTATTCATTTGCTCAGCTCTCCTCTTCAAAATATTAGTTTAATATAAAATTGATTTCATCTTATTATTAGATTTTAAATATTACTAAGCTTAATACTTATTTTCCTGTTTATATTTGTAAAAGAACCTTTGCATAAGCACATCAAACCACTTATGACAAACAAGATACGATACTCCGCGGAAAGTATCTTTATCGTGTTACTATATATATTCGTTATATTGATTTTAATTTTTGGGGTGAGTATGTAAGGTATATTTTTCCTTAGAAATTATATACGCCTAGTTCTGTGAAAGCTATATATAATATTGAAGCGTGATAATAGGAAGCTCTAAATATAGAGAAAATAAGAAAATTGAATAAGATTAACATCTCAGCATAGTGAAAAAAGCCATCATATGAATGTATCTGGTGGCTTTTTCGACTATGCTGAGTCGAAAAAAGGCTGCTGACCTTTAAGGTCAACAGCCTTTTATATCTAATGCAGTCGACGGGACTTGAACCCGTACGAGCGCAATGCTCACTAGATCCTTAGTCTAGCGCGTATGCCAATTCCGCCACGACTGCATCTATCGTTCACTTTTGTAGCGAACAATAGTGATTATATCATCCCTGTTATAGAAATGCAATACTTTTTTACTGAAAAACATCTGTATATTGCTTCCAAGTCTAGATTATTCACATACCATGATTTTATACTATAATTTCATTTAATTTCCTATTATATCAAATCCAATACATAAATTATTCAGAAGTCTTACCCTTCTTCTTTCTTCTCTGACAGGCATCAAAGGTATTTCGCATCGCGGGATTATTGATCATATTTCCACGGTAGTCGAATCTTGAGCCATGGCAAGGGCAGTCCCAGGTCTGCTCATTCTGGTTCCATTCCAGCTTACACCCAAGATGAGGACATTTTGTGGTAACAAAATAGTATTTATCCTCTTTATCCCGATAGACTCCGACTCGCTGTCCGTTGTAACGGATTACACCTGCTTTGCCACGATCAATATCCTTTAATCTGTCATGGGGAATTTTTAGATATTCCGAAAGCAAACTGATGGTAACGATCGCCGCATCCTTTACCAATACCCTGCTGCCGGATAGCATAAGCCTTCGGGGATTGAAAACTTTTCGGAAGGAATTCTCCTTTCCCGCAATTGCATCACTCAAGAGCATTGCTGATACCATGGAACTTGACATACCCCACTTATTAAAGCCTGTAGCAACATAAATGTGAGGGGTACGAACGGAGTACCTACCGATATAAGGGATAGAGTCCGGAGTGATACAATCCTGTGCCGACCAGGTATAGATAATTCTGGAGTCAGGATACCATCTTCTGGCTGCTCTCTCTATCTTTGCATAGGCATCCACCGGTTGGTATTTTCCTGTTCTATGACCTCCACTGCCAAGAATCAGATAATTTTTGTAATTACGCCAGGTAAAACCGTCCGGGTCTGCATCCAGATACATACCGTCAAGACAAGCCCTGTTGTCTGTCCTACAACCCTCCAGAGCAGTAAGATAATGCCGTTCCTGATGTAATCGGGCAAAATAATATCCCGGTACATTAATGAAGGGATAGTGGGTGGCTATAACAACTTTATCCGCTTTAACACTTCCCTGATCGGTTTTAATTAGGCCATTTTTGTGTATCTCTGTTACTTTCGTATTCTCATATATCGTAAGTTCCTTCGCTACTGCATCTAAAAACTTTAACGGATGAAACTGAGCCTGGTTATCAAAGCGTACTGCCGCCTTTACTTTAAAGGGCAGCATAGTTTCTTTCGTATACACCGCCGGTAACCCTACCCGTTGAGCCGCTTCAACCTCCTGCTTAATACGTAGTTCATTATCCAGAGTATAGATATAATTGGGAAGAACCTCAAAATCACAGTCTATCTGCAATAAATTAATGATCTGCTGGTATCTTAAAAGTGCCTGCTGGTTTGCCGTTGCATATTCCCAGGTTCTTTCTTCCCCTTTATACATCATTAGTTTTCGATAAATAAGACCATGCTGAGAGGTAATCTTTGCCGTGGTATTCTTAGTCATACCGCTACCGGTTTCCTTACACTCCAAAACAACCACATTAATACCCTGTTCCTGTAAAAAGTACGCAGTTAACACGCCTGCCAGCCCTGCTCCGATCACTGCCACCTCTGCTTTAATATCCTTATCTAATGAAGGTCTTGGCTTCTTTGTGACTTCTTTATCTTCATCCTTACCATATCGGTACTTCTTTTGTACCCAAAGGGATTCGCTTCGTTCCTTACCTTCCTCAAACGTCCCGTTTTCTTTCCATAAAATATCCATGTCAAATCACCTCAAGCCTATATTTACCAGAATGATCATAGATTATGCGGATTTAATTAATTTTCAGATGGAATTTGATTTGATTTTATATAGAAAGAAATCCGTTCTTTAAACGATTAAAGGAATAGCATCCGGCTTCGTAGTAATTAATACCCTTATTTACACTTTGAATATAAAAAATCTAAATTATTAGATTAAGAACATGTATCATATCATGTTTTCTCATTTTAACTATGATAAAACAGTTTATAAACAGTATTATATTAAGTCTGAATCATTCAAAAAAGGCGTCCATAACCAACAACTCTGTTGATTATCAAAACGCCTCATTTTTTAATAGTATAAAATTATTATAACTCTCCGTTTATATCTGTCTTTCTGTCTGCAAAAAAATAACTCCCCGAGTAGGGCTCGAACCTACAACCCCACGGTTAACAGCCGTGTGCTCTACCATTGAGCTATCGAGGAATACGTTAGTAATTTTAATACGTTGTCTATACGTTGTCAATACATTTTCCATAATTTTTATAAAATCTAATATCAGATAATCTGTAAATACATTAAATAGAAGACTGACCATAATAATATATCCATTGTGAGCTATATTATTCAAGTTTTATTACAACGAGGATAATTTTTTGTAAATGTAGCCTTCATAAATATGGTAAGGTTATGAAAGAGATTGTACCGATTGATAATACCAACCATACAAAATTAACTTGGGAGAACCAAGATTATGTGACGAATTATGAAATCTATTATTGTGATACAAAGAAAGACAGTATACCTTCTTAGATGATATTACAGATCTTTCTTATGTGACACCTCATACGACAGTCTATATCGCAGTCCGTGCTTGTATAGCCTATTATGAGCATAGATTTTATAGCCCTTATATCGTACTAAAGTTATAATAGATTCCGTGGAATTCCATGCGTCTATATTAGGACCTACAGATAATTCTAATGTTTTAAGCTTTTTATATAAACAAATTCCTGACTAAAACATGAAATTATCTTATAGTCTAGAACAGTGTCTATAAAACTGAGAAAAAAATGCATGGGAGATTGATAAATTTATATATTGAAATTAAATATGCAGTATGTTATAATCAAATTCGTTCCGTAAGGAAACAAGATAATTTCATACGCAGTTGTGGCGGAATTGGCATACGCGCTAGATTCAGGTTCTAGTCCGGGTTAACTGGGTAGGGGTTCAAGTCCCCTCAACTGCACTAAAAAATAAGTGGTTCATGACGCAAGTTATGGACCTCTTATATTTTAGTAAAGTGGGTGAATTGAGCTCCGATGGGGTTCTTACCTGAACACAGTTCAGGTTGTCCCCATCAATTGCACTTAAAAAAGAAGTAGCTAGTGACGTACATCAGTAGTTACTTCTTTTTTTGTAATGTATAACCTTAAGCCCAATTAATATTACTCTTTTCTCTTTCGATTACTATGCAAACTGTTTATACAATCTTCAATATCCTGTCTGGTACGGAAGCTGTCAGTATGTTTCATTACGTAATCTCTGGTATCAGAATCTAATTTGGATAGATAATCGTCTCGTTCATCATTTGTGAAAAATATACCTGGAGCAAACATATAACTGCTCATCGGTGCCATAATTGGACCTGTATTTATATTGCTTCCAAACATTGGATCCATAAGATTCACCTCCGAATTATAGTATCCGGATTTTGCTCAATTTACATTCATAAAAACATGTTAATATATCAAGCATCCATTTCATCAGATGAAAATGATTAACTTAAACTCTTTATAATGTCATCAATACTTTTCACCTGTTCCTTCGTAAGTGGACCAAATTCCATGGATTTCACATTTTCTTCGATTTGTTTTACCGTCTTAAATCCGGGAATAGGGAGGGTAACATCACTGACTGCCCAGAGCCAGGCAAGGGCTCCTTGTACTAGGGTTCTACCACCGCTTGTCAATATATCACGGATGGCATCTAATTTTCCTAATACCACTTTATTGGGCCTTCCATCTTTGAAGGCAGATTCTGCCCAAGTATGGCCTGCACCTCTGACATCATCCTTGGAGATAAAGGAATCTTTATTAAATTTTCCTGATAACAATCCCATAGCCAAAGGACTACGGTTAATACTTGCAAAGTTTTGCTCCTCACATAACTGTATCATCTTCGGATTATTTTCTACAACATTGCATTGATGTTGAATTGCACTGCAGTTTACTCTATCGGACATTAATTTTACTGCGTTTAAATTATCCGTACTCCATCCATAGGTTCTTATCTTACCCTTGGCAACCAACCGATCCAGAGTATCTGCAACGAAATCAACCTCAGAAAGTCCTATTTCACCGACATGCAGCTGATACAAATCAATATAGTCGGTTCTTAGGCGGCGTAGTGAAGCTTCGCAGGCTCTTTCAATATAGTCCGGGGTGATATTCGTTCCATGTAACGTTTTTGTCGCTTCGTTACCAAAGAAACCGAATTTCGTTGCTATAATTACCTCGTCTCTGCGACCTTCCAATGCTTCTCCAATTAACTGTTCACTATGTCCGATGCCGTAGGCATCTGCTGTGTCCAAAAAGTCTACACCTAAATCAAGCGCTGTATGAATTGCTTTTATAGACTCTTTATCATCCGTATTCCCATAGCCGTCTATTTTCCCGTCAAAATAAAACTGGCCTCCAATGGCCCAGCATCCCAGTCCCATAGGACTAACTTCAATTCCCGATCTTCCTAATACTCTTTTCTTCATGTTAAAAACCTCCTTAATTATTACAATTTTTATCTACCTATCGTTTGGTAGGTTTGAGAATATAAAATAAAAGGCATTTAGATACCTTTTATTCCAGACCATAGAACATCAAAACAATGCTCCATTTCATTAAAAGCTTCTTCTTTACTCATCAAATCTGAGGATAAGTCAATGCAAGTGATCAAATAGTAAAACGTAGTCGCCATATGCTGAGGATTCGAAGATCTTAGTTCTTTGTTTTTTATACCGTCCTCCATAATCCCAGTCAGGTTAGAGATAAAATCTTTCTTAGATTCCACTGTGGTTTTCACAACCTCTTCACTGATACTAGAAGGAGGTAAATAGTATACTCTGTTCCAGAATTCCATCTCAGGATTATTCAGATTATATTCTAAATAATTTTGATAGATAGCAATCAATTTATCTTTCGTAGATAGGTCCTTTGTATCAGCCATAATTTGTTTCATTTTTACTTGATATTTTGTTATAATGTTTTGAAATAACTCCTGAAAGATTTCTTCTTTGCTCTTAAAATGAAAATAGAGAGAAGCTTTATTAATACCCACCTCTGCTGCAATCTTCTCCATACGTGCACCTTCAAAGCCATGCTGAGCAAATTGTTTTAGTGCTGCTTGAAATATACGGTCCTTTGTAATAGATCCCTGCCCCATAAAAACTCCTTTATTTGTAGTATTGTATTGGTCTTAATCTTATCATGTGGTTTCTGAATTGTAATAGATTTCTAACTCCAAATAGCCTACCAAACGGTTGTTAAAATTATAATAAGGTATAATTTTGAAATTGTCAACCAGAATTTAACACTACTTTCGTTTATATACTTAAACCATTTATTAATGATCAATATTTCCTCATCTCATCTTCCCCGTCATCTTCCAGCTTTTCTATCTTTCTTATAACAACCTCATAAGAATAATTCTCATCCACTTTAACACTTACCTTATCCATTACCCGACGGCGCATTAATGCTTTACCAAGGGGGGAGTCCATACCAATCCTTCCCTTTAATGAATTCGATCTTACTGTCGTGACGATCTTAACTGTCTCTTCTTCTCCATCATCCGGATAATAGATGGTAACTGCATCATTTAATCCAACCTCATCTTGGTTAGATTCCTCCGATACAATCTGCGCTGTTTTAATCATCCTTTTCAAATATCTGATGCGGCTTTCATTTTCTCTTTGTGCTTTTTTTGCTGCTTTATACTCGAAATTCTCACTCAGATCCCCATGAGCCCTAGCTTCTTTTACATCTTTTAGTGTATCCGGACGAACCACCAGAATACGATGTTCAATCTCCTCTTCCATTCTCTTAACATCTTTTTGTGTTATTTTATCGTACATACTTATTCTCCTCTACTGTATCTATATTAATATTATGGTATTGTATAATTACGACTTAAAACTATTGACCTTATAAAAAATTATACAATATTATCCTTTTCTTATCAACCGAAGCATCGTTCTAATTTTTACTTTACTTATTGCTTAACTTATGGTTTTACATTTTACTGTAAGATAAAATGCACCATATGACTGCATCCTTAAGACTACTTTTTATATGAAATAAAGTAAGTAACATAACCTTGTAATTTCAATGTCTTAACCTTATAATATCAACATCATTTATAGACCCTGTTACATAATAGTGTTATAATTACTCTGTTTCTATGATATAACTTATAATCATATGCAATAACTTTAGATACCAATATATTAATAAGCAATACCTTTAACTACCAGTACAATTACCTCCGATAAACATTGACCTAACCCACCGGAAAGAAGGAACCTTATGGATGCACAAAATCTGATTGAGTTATTAAAATTAAATCCAAATGCAATCATCAATATAGAGAACCCCACCGATGAGATGAAGTTAATTGCCATTAAGAAAAATGGTCTATTACTGGAACATATCGAAAATCCCTCTTTAGAAATGCAGGAACTAGCCCTTGATAATAATACTCGAGCAATCAAATTTATTCCTAATCCCACAGAAGCTATGATGATAAAAGCAGTGAATGGCGGGTGGAATAACTTAGAGTATATTCATAATCCAACGGATTCGGTCATTAAATTAGCTCTTAGTCAAGCCGGCTGGGCTATCAAATATGTGGCAAATCCCAGTGAAGAACTACAATTATTAGCTGTAAGAAAGCATTATGATGCAATTAAGTTTATAGAAGATCCCTACGAAAGTGTGCAGGAAGAGGCAGTAAGTATCAGTTATGATGCCTTAAGATTTATTAACTCCCCCTCCCATAATGCAGAACTGATTGCGATTAAGAAAAATGAAGCGGCGATTAAATTTATTGAAGACATAGATAAAGATAAAATATTAGAGTTTTTGAAAATTAACATATTAGTACTTAAATATGTTATAAATGACATATCAAAAGAAGAATTAGAAGAAGTATTAAAAGACGTATTATCACAGGAAGATGTAGAAGAAACATACGTTAGAAATTTTATTAATTACAGTACCATAAATAATAGTGCTATCAATCATGTAGATAAACTAAGGTTTCTTCACAAATACGGTAGTAAAAAGGCAAAGAAAATTGCTGTAGACGAAAAACTGAAGATGAGGTAGGAGCGTGACAAGATGAATTTTATAGACACACTAAAAAGTGTAGACTTGGTACTATCGACAGGGGAAGTACCTTTAATTGTAGGTGAAAGCGGAATCGGAAAAACAGCTTTAGCCAAAGAGCTTGCGAGGGAAAATGATTGGAGTTTAATCGTTATTGACGGCAACCTCTTAAAAGAAGGTGAAATCGGCGGACTTCCAACGATAGATTCTTATATAAAAAAGAAAGGAAATGGAGATACAACTTCTAAGAAAACGACTGTTTATGCAGTGCATCATAAGTTAAGAAAAATTGACGATGAGATATCCAAGGGAAAAACCGTCTTATTATTTATCGATGAAATCAATCGATGTGAACATACCGTGCAGCAGGAACTAATGAATCTAATTCTAAATAGAGAAATTAATGGTTATCAGTTAGATGAAGGTGTCAAGATAATCGCCGCCATGAATCCCTCCGGGAAATACAGCTCGGAGTTTGATTATCAGGTAGTGGATATGGATGCGGCCCAGGAAAATCGTTTTGTGTGGTTATATATGGAACCCGACTACATCCAGTGGATCGAATGGGCCATCGATGTAGGAATTGATCAGAAGGTAATTGAATTTATCTCAACCTTCCCGGAGTATCTGCATAAGAAAAACGAAGGTGATGTTCGTGCCACACCAAGAAGCTATGAAAGAATATCAAAAATATATAAAGAATTTAAGAAAAAGGAAGCTTCCATACCCCGATCCGTATTTTTGAATGTCTTACAAGGAAATGTCGGTAAATTGATTGCGCAGGAGTTTATTAGCTTTATTGAATCCGATTATAGTCCTATGATTTCTTATGAGGATATTTTTACAAAGGATTCTCTTTCCCAAACGCTGATAGAAAGAATACAAAACGAAAGTCATACAAGACTTTATCTATCTGCTAAGAATATATTAAAATTCTTAGAAATGAATTTAAACAACACACAGGAAGCTGATTTTTATGTGGACCGATTGATTGAATTATTAAAAATTTATCCCGTAGATTTAAGGGTTGGAATTATGAAAGACATGAAAAACAGCTATTCTAAAACCTATCAACACGCGATTGAAAATGAAGCTTTTGTAAATTTATATTTTGACTCCTATGCTTTCACCCGTGATTAGCCTGCTTTCAGAATACTTACAGGATTTGATATAATACCAAGCGGTATTATGGAGGTTACTATATGAAAACTAATTTTGATATCCAAGTTAAAGAACTTCTCGATAAAGCTTATGAATTTATTAATTCCTATAGAAATGAAAATTATCTAAAGGAAAATACCAAAATATCCATACCAAAAGATTATAAAAAAGCCTTTTTTGGCCTTGTAGATAAGGTGGCTGCAAGCCTTATGGAGGATAATGATAATTTTTATGGATATTTTCTGTTTCAGATGACAAGAGAAATTAGATTTGATATCAGCGGACCTACTGCCGTTAATTTTCAAGGAGCTAACTATACAATAAATTTTAATCCCATCATTTTCTTAAATCTAAATCTCAGACAAATGGAAAGTTCCATCAAACACGAAATATTACACATATTATCCATGCATCTCATTCGAACAAAACAATTAAAAGGCCGATATAGTAGGTTAGCCGTTAATATGGCAATGGATCTCGTTGTAAATCAATACCTGAAATACCTTCCACCCTATGCTACTACTTTGGAATGGGTAAATGTAAACTACGGTTTAAAACTGGAGCCTTATGCATCCTTTGAATATTATGTGGAGACATTACAAACCGCGATTGATTTATTAGAGCATGATAAGGATGCCCCTCATGACAATGATAGTATTGCTGATACGATAGAAACCGAGTATAGTGCTGAGAAAACCCATGATATATGGGAAGACACTAGCGACATAGATCAAAAAACACTACAGGACTTTACAGAGAAAGTCATAGCTCTTTCAGAAAAAGGTGAACTTCCAACATATATAAAAAATATGATCTCCTCTCTAAAAAACAGTAAGGAAGAGTTGCCTTGGAATCTATATCTGAATCGTTTGATGGGTTCAGTTGAAAGTACCATAAAGAAGACCATAACGAGAAGAAACCGAAGGCAACCGGATCGTCTGGAGCTAAGAGGTCAGCTAAGAAATCACAAAGCTAACATTATTGTAGCTCTTGACATAAGCGGAAGTATTAGCGATGAAGAATTTAAGCAAGCAATGAAAGAAGTCCTAGCGATCGTTAAAAATTATAACCATGAAATCACCGTAATCGAGTGTGATGATCAAATCAGACGAATATATCCGGTGAAATCAATCCATGATTTAAAAGAAAGAATGAATACCAGAGGAAGTACCCTGTTTACCCCTGTATTTGAATATGCAAATCATCATCAGGTTAATTTGTTAGTTTATTTTACGGACGGTAAAGGGGAAGATAAGCTTAAGGTGGTACCCCGGGGATATCATATTTTATGGATAATCTCCGGCAGGGGTGATAAGCTATCATTAATTGAGCCTTACGGAGTCGTAAAAAAGCTTAGTTCTATTGAAGTCAAAGATAATATACTGGATTACACCGATGTTGATAGAGGTGGTTTTTCCATGCAAAATCATGAAAATATGATATAATGTACTTTGAACTTAAGCTGTATTATTTTATATTTGTACTATAATGGTACGGTTTCATATATGTTGTTAAAATGTTAGTATAATTGTAATAAATTTTGTGAGGTAGCACTATGTCTAACAAAGGAACAATCCTGATTGATCTATGGAAAAACGTCAATGATCTTTCTGTTAAGGCTCAATTTTTTTTCAGCACAAAAACACAAAAAGATCTAATATTTTATATAGCAGATGGTTTTACCATAGATAAAATCACCGTAGATGAACAAACAATCGAATATAATGTGTCTCAGGAAGCACTTGAATTTCGTGCTGCAACAAAGAAAATCCATATCACTCATCAAGGCTTCAAAAATTTGACTGTCGTTTATCATGGAAATATGAACGGATGGCACACCTTGTATGAAGAAGATATTCTTGCTGTAAATTACTATACCGCTTGGTATCCGACTGACGTATCATACGATATGGATTATCTGGTTAAGATACATCTGGATCATACCTATTTTGTCGTCAACGGCGAGTATGACAGCGATGAAAAAGTATGGTATTATAAACCCCTTGATTTCGATGTGAATATCCTTGCTTTGAAAAATTATGAGCTGATACAAAGTGAAAATGTTTCATTATATTACTTTGATAAAGCAAATCTTCCCTTTGCCTTACCTTATTTTGAAAATTATAACCATATCATTGATTACTATACAGCATTATACGGTCATAATAAAACGGGCAAAACAAATATTGTGATATTACCAAAAGGCAACAAATATGATGGATATCTTAGAAAATCGCTTATTGTCTTTGGTGGTATCCGAGAGGATTATGATAGTATCGTTCATTTGCTGGCCCATGAGTTAGCCCATGCTTGGTGTTCAGGAGCAAAAGCAGATACTTGGGAAGATTGGATGAACGAAACTTTTGCCGAATGGTCCGCTCTTTTATATGAGCTTGAAATCACCGGCAATACAATTAAATTTGACAAAATTATAGCTGATAAAGAAAAATCCTTCCCCACTCTCAAACCTGTAAAAACAGAGGATAATAGACGTCCGGAGGGCGTACACGATAACGGAGTTTTACATTTGCATAAATTATTTTGTACCTATGGAGTCGATGCAATAAAAACGATTTTAAAGACATTTGATTCTCTTCCCCATAAGACTACCGATAATTTAATTCAGAAGCTAAAAGAAAATGAGGATACGATAGTAGCAAATTATATCTCTAATATGCTTACATAAAAACCAAATCATAAACAATACACAATGAATCCGCTCATATATAATGGTGCGTATTCATTGTTTTAATTTCCCCAGTTTTAGATTTATATATTATCAACCTTCTGGCTTTTATACAACAATGGTATAATACTATTAGCATGAAATAAAAGAAAGTTAGGAGATATCTATATGAAAGTAGTAATTGCAATTGATTCCCTAAAGGGTAGCTTATCCTCAATGGAAGCCGGAAAAGCCATATCCGAGGGTATCTTAGACGTTATGGATGCGTATGTAGTCGTAAAGCCTCTGGCTGATGGTGGAGAAGGAACCGTCGATGCTTTGCTTGCCGGAATGGGAGGTAAACAGATCGAACTTGAAGTAACTGGTCCCTTAGGTGATAAAATCACCTGTACTTATGGGATATTAGATGATATATCAAAGGCTGAGTCCTCCCATAGGTTGTCAGGCAAAACTGCAATTATCGAGATGGCAGCGGCTGCCGGAATTAAATTGGTTCCAAATCATCTCTTAAATCCAATGAACACTACTACCTACGGTGTAGGAGAAATCATCAAGGATGCTATTTATCGCGGCTGTAGAGATTTTATCATCGGCATTGGGGGTAGTTCAACCAATGATGGCGGAATCGGTATGCTGCAGGCTCTTGGTTATGAATTTTATGACACAACCGGTAACCTTGTCGGTATTCAAGGAAGGGAACTAACGAAAATAGTTGGATTAAGTACCGAAGGAGCCCTAAAGGAACTAAAAGAATGTCGCTTTAAAATTGCCTGCGATGTGAATAATCCACTCTGCGGACCGCTTGGAGCCTCCCATATCTTTGGGCCTCAAAAAGGGGCAACCCCTGAGATAATTGAAGTACTGGATGCAGGTCTAAGAAACTATTCTGATGTGGTGAAAAATGCCTTAGGTAAAGATACTGCTGCCATACCCGGAACCGGTGCCGCCGGAGGTCTGGGTTATGCTTTTCTGACCTTTTTAAATGCCACTTTAGAATCCGGTATCAGTATTATACTAAAGGAAATAAAGCTCGAAGAAGATATTCTGGATGCAGATTATGTAATTACCGGAGAAGGAAAGTTGGATTCTCAAACTGCGATGGGTAAAGCCCCAATTGGTGTTGCAAGGTTGGCAAAAAAACATGGTAAGAAGGTAATTGCCTTTGCCGGAGGAACCACTGAGGATGCCGTAGAATGCAACAACGAAGGGATCGATGCTTATTTTTCTATTCTACAACTACCAATGACGGTGGAAGAAGCCATGGAATATGAAGTTGCCAAAAAGAACCTTAGGTCAAGGGCAGCCCAGGTGTTTCGACTCATTAAGGCAGTACAATCATAATTTCACTTTTCAGATTTTTAATCTACTCTTATATACAAAACATTACTTTAGTAAGCCCATTGTAAAAAAAGAGGGTATCCTAGTATGATTTTAATTCTCATGAAAGGATACCCTCCTGTTTTATATTTTCTTTAATCTAAAACGACTTCATATTTACCCAGTTCATTCTCCATCAGTTGATTTGAAAGTTCTAAGGCTTCTTCTCTGTTACTTGCAGGCGCAGATATCATATAACCATCACCACTGCTCCAGCTACCCCTTTCACCATTATCATCTATACCCAATATACTGATTGTAAAGCCTTCCTTTATAGCCTTGGAATACAAGGTTCCATAGGTTACATAATCCTGTGTATCCTTATCAAAGTAGCGAATTATTCCTATCCCATCCTTTGATTGCAAGATAAGACTTTTTTCTAGTATCTGATTTCCTAGCTGTAGCGTACCTGTAAACTTAGCTCCCTCTCCTAAACTATTCTCCAGGTAACCCTCCAATTTCACTGTTATCTTCTCCGAAAATGTGCTGTCTCCTAACTTATAATAAATCCCGTTATATTCCTCATATATCTCTCTGGGATAGATATAAAAGAAATAGGACGCTATTAGAAGTAAAATTAAAACTATAATGATACGTAGCACGTTTTTTCTTTTCATAAACAATCCTCCAATCAGCTGTATCTCTCTACTTACTTATGTAATTCGGCATAGTATTTTAATTAAATAAGACTATCATATGAAATTCAGCTTTATCTATCTATATTAACGAATTATTTTAAGAAAAGATTACAGTTTAAATTAATAATTTTTAACAGATACTCGTTTGATTGATTTAAATAAAAAACCGAAAGCTTTGTTTTTATGATATAATAGAAACAGCTTATCCTACAACCTTATATAGAAGGGAATTAACATGAAATTTAATTATGACATTCGTTTTGGCACATTTCTAAGAAGGCCAAACCGCTTTATTGCACATATAGATTTAGACGGTACAGAGGTGATCTGCCATGTCCCAAATACAGGACGACTAAGAGAGCTTTTAATTCCGGGCGCTCAGGTTATGCTATCACACCACCCCTCACCTGTAAGAAAAACACAGTTCGAACTTCGTATGGTACGAAAGGAGGAAAATTGGATCTCCATTGACTCGCAGTTACCTAATACCTTAGCTTATGAGGCGATTGTTCATGAGGTCATCGAAGAGTTAAAAGGTTATACCACAATAAAAAGAGAGGTTAATTACCAAAACAGCCGTTTTGATCTTCAACTCATTAAAGAGGACCCCTGTTTATCTGATGCGGATAATGATGTCCATACTAGGAATAAGAACAGTAGTCATAACCAGAAACTTATTCAAACGAGGAACAACATCTGCTTTGTTGAAATTAAAAATGTAACTTTAGAAACAGACGGTTGGAGTTATTTCCCGGATGCCCCAACAGAGCGGGGACGAAAACATATCGACGAATTAATACATGCCGTTCGACATGGTTATCGCGGTGTGCTTTTGTTCGTAGTACAGGTGGAAAATGCCCGAGGCTTTACACCTAATTCCACAACAGATCCCGCCTTTTCTGAGAAAGTAAAATCCGCTTATGAAGCAGGAGTGGACGTGTTAGCATATCGCTGCACTGTCTCGACACAAGAGGTTACTATTATAGATAAAATTCCGGTTAAACTATAACCGGAATTTTTTGAGGATATTTCATTTCGATTTTATAAGCTAAAGCCATCTTACTCCTTATAATTTTTATCCTATTCCAAACATTGAGCTAATTCATCCATATCAAGTATCTTAAAGCTATGCCCGTAATAGTCAATTAACCCCTCCTCCTTCATTCTTGCCAGTTCTCTGCACATGGAGGTACGGGATACATTAAGATAGTCAGCCATCTGTGTCCGATTTAAGATAATATGAAACGTATTACTTTTTCTTTCCAAGGATTCATTGATTAGAAAACTGGCAATTTTCTCTCTCATTCCCTTTAAGGTCAGTAGCTCCAGTTTTCGATTTAAATTAAAGTTCTTTTCTCCCAGAATAATCATCATATTTTGAATCAGACTAATATGAAACCCACAGACATTACCGCAGGACATGATAATCCTTTCGTAGGGAATGAATAAAATCTCCGCATCTTCTTTTACCTGAACTGTCACCGGTGATATCCGCTTCGCGGTACAGACAATTCCTTCCGCGAACATACCGGAGGGTTCTATAAAAGCCAGAATATGTTTGTTGCCTGCCAGGTTTTCTTTCATAATCTCTACGACCCCTGAAAGTACGATTCCAATATGGTTAATTACATCTCCTGCAAAGAATACATATTCCTCTTCCTTATACTTTCTCACCTGCGTGCCCAAACATTGCAGCAGATGTTCATAATTCATATCTTCTATATTGCGAAACAAAACGCATTTTCTTAATACCGGATAATGTTTTTCCATAGTTAATCCCTCCTATTCAGTCTATAACTCATTACAAATCAATCTATAGCATTAAAATCTCTACTTAACACATTTTGATCTTTTATTAAAACATTGATTTCTTTTCTTTTATTTATTTCAGAATGCCTTTCTTTGTACATAAAAAATCAAACAAGTATTCCTAGACGTTTTTATTTGAGAACTTCTTGCTTCGAGAAGCTATTTATACTAAGAGATTTTCTATAGTTAAATATTTTTTTAATTTGTAGCCACAGCTACATTTTTTTATTGATATCTGTATTATACTCACCTTGTAAACGAGATGTCAACGAAAAAGACATTTCTAATAACGAATTAAAGGAGAGTTTAAGAATGGAAAATAAGATGTTTTGTTATCAATGTCAGGAAACAGCAGGCTGCACCGGATGTACCCAGTTTGGTGTATGCGGTAAAACCCCGGATTTATCAAGAATGCAGGATTTATTAGTTTATGTTACGAAGGGGCTTAGTGCCGTTACTACCGCTCTTAGAGCACAGGGAGAAGAAATCTCTGCTAATGTAAATCATTATATTACGATAAATTTATTTTCTACGATTACGAATGCCAACTTTGATGATGAAGTTTTCTATAAAAGAGTATTTGAAACATTAGCTCTTAAGAATGGTTTATTAAATAAAGTCGCTGACACTTCTAAGCTTCCCGAAGCTGCCCTTTGGACTGCAACCACCAGAGATGAACTGGATCAAAAATCCTCTACTGTAGGTGTTCTTACAACAGAAAATGAAGATGTAAGAAGTCTAAGAGAACTTATTGTTTACGGTTTAAAGGGTCTTGCAGCTTATATGAAGCATGCCAATGAGTTAAGCTATGACAACGCTGATGTAAGCGCATTTATGCAGAAGGCTTTAGCTGCAACCTTAGATGATACCTTAAGTGTTAATGATCTAATTGCTCTAACCCTAGAGACCGGTAAAACCGGTGTAGACGGAATGGCACTGCTTGATGCTGCCAATACAGGTACTTATGGTAATCCTGAAATCACTAAGGTTAACATTGGTGTAGGTAACAGACCCGGTATCTTAATCTCCGGTCATGACTTAAAGGATTTAGAGCAATTACTTGAGCAAACCGAAGGAACCGGTGTAGATGTATATACCCACTCTGAAATGCTACCCGCTCACTACTATCCTTCCTTCAAAAAATACAGCCACTTCGTAGGTAACTACGGTAACGCATGGTGGAAACAGAAAGAAGAATTTGAAAGCTTTAACGGACCGATCCTTATGACAACTAACTGTGTGGTTCCTCCAGCAGCTTCTTATAAGAATAGATTATTTACAACAGGTGCAACCGGAATTACCGGATGTGTACACATTGAAAGAGATGAGAACGGTCACAAAGACTTCTCACAGATTATTGAACTGGCGAAAACCTGCGAAGCTCCGAAAGAGATTGAAAAAGGTGAAATCATCGGTGGATTTGCTCACAATCAGGTTCTTGCGTTAGCAGACAAGGTTGTTGACGCTGTAAAATCCGGTGCAATCCGTAAATTCTTTGTTATGGCCGGTTGCGATGGCCGTCAGAAGGCAAGAAACTACTATACTGATTTTGCGAAAGCTCTTCCGCAAGATACCGTTATCTTAACTGCAGGTTGTGCAAAGTATAAATATAATAAATTAGAGTTAGGGGATATCGGTGGTATTCCGAGAGTTCTGGATGCAGGACAATGTAATGACTCTTACTCCTTAGCATTAATTGCGCTGAAATTAAAGGAAGTATTCGAGCTTCAGGATATCAATGAACTTCCGATTGCATTTAACATTGCATGGTATGAGCAAAAAGCCGTTATCGTATTACTTTCCCTACTTTACTTAGGAGTTAAAAACATTCACTTAGGACCGACATTACCGGCATTCCTTTCCCCGAATGTTGCCAAAGTATTGGTTGAAAACTTCGGAATTGCAGGTATTGGTACCGTAGAAGACGATATTAAGTTATTTTTAGAATAATTCCTTCGAATAACGGTAATTCTAGTTTCAGAAACAACGTATTTATATAGATGTTTCAAGAATAATAGCAGTAACTGACATCTGCTTTACAGACTAATCCTTGACTAGTTTTTAGACTAATCTCAGACATGACACCAACTAGTTTTTAACCGGCTTAGTGACTATGCTTTGACTAATTTATCGCTAATCTTAGGCTAGTTTTTGACTAATCATTACTGATTGATGGACTAATCCTAGACTAATCTTTTGACTAACACTTGACTAATCTTTGAACTTATAAGAACCTATAACAACTGTTTTTGCCACCCCCGGCAAAAGCAGTTGTTATATTAAATAGCAACCCTTAAGGAGCTTTCAAAACTTATTCAATTATTTATATAATATTAAGTGCCCAAACACTCTGAGAGTAAATAGACACAAATATATAATTAAATTAATATCCAACTGCTGAATAATTTTGTAACGCAATTGTTTACAAAATACGAATACTTATAACTCTTATAATATTTAAACAATACTTACTACTCCCATAATATACATCAGAAAGGACATCAATTATGAGCGCATTTTTAGGACCAATTCATTATTGGTTATATAATAAAATACAACAACAGCAGGCAATCGTTGATGAGATATACCAATTAGGCAATCAATACAACCTAAATCTTCAGAAGGACTGCGAAGCCAGATACGGTACCTTTGAAAATAAACCTTTGGAGGAAATGATTGATCACGGTAACATTCACGGCTGGCTCCAGGAACGGGTATCTCAAGTGGAATATAAATATGCGTATTCCGTTACCAGCCTAATAGACAAAGATCCAAACTCTATGGATAAGCTAAAAAGCATACTGTTTGATAAAGGAAAAGAACTGGGTCAGTCCCTTCAAGGTCAACACCTTAATGCCCCTCTTGTATTTAAAATTATTTCTGACAATCTTTTGGATGGTATGCCCTGTGACCATGCTAACAGCCTGGTGGATCAAAGCGAGGAACAGGTGGTTTGGAAAAGAAATCTCTGTGTTCATGAAAACTACTGGGTAGAGAACGAGGGAGACATTAAGGTATATTATGAACTTCGAGATGCTTGGATGAACGGTTTAACAAAAGCTATCGGCTTTGTATTTGATAAATTAGATTCAACTACCTATAGCATAAAAAAGGAGGTTTAATTATGGATAGTATAGAGCTTATGATGGAGGAACACCAATATATTCTGAGAATGTTAACCGTAGTACGCAAGGCTTGCTATGGTGTAATGAAAGGCGATGACATTCAATATGAGGATTTTAATCAGATGGTTGACTTTATCCGTAACTATGCCGATGCGCATCATCATGGCAAGGAAGAAAAGCTTTTATTTAACGAAATGGTAGAGCACTTAGGTCAGTTGGGCAACAAACTGGTAACCCATGGAATGTTGGTAGAACATGATCTGGGAAGATTGTTTATCCAAGAACTAAATGCCGCCCTTGAGCGCGTAAAGGAAGGCGACGAGGAGAGTCGTCTGGATGTCATTGCCAATGCCGTCGGTTATACCCATCTCTTAAAAAGACATATCGAAAAAGAAGACACCGTGGTTTATACCTTTGCCAAGCGTCAATTATCCCAAGAGATTATAGACCGGGTAAACCAAAAAACCGAAGAGTTTGAGAAAAATGCAGAGGAACAGGGTATCCCTATGAAATATAAGAAACTACTAGAGAACCTTGAAAAAAAATATAGATAATCTATGCTATAAAAGACTCATTATTCATGTTTTACTTAAGACATAGTAACATACTTATATTATAAAAGATTAGTTTCTTAATTGCATACACTTATGATAGAACCCATATCTCATATAGGAAAATCTAATTATTACCAAGTTCTTATTTATAATAACTTAGAATCCCCGGCACTTGAGACATGGGTTTTTTGTAATCCCTATTGGAACATATTATGAAAAGTCTATCCATCTCTTAAATACAAGGATTTTCTATTTATTTATGCATTGCATAACCTTTCATATTCCGAGGCAGGTGGAAATATACACCCGAAAATCTGTTCATATTTTTCTTTATCGTTTACAAATTTCATGCTATAATTACTACTTAAGGAGTAATATTATGAATAGTGAAAAAGAAAAGTTAATCAAAGATATTGTCGATATACATATACGTCAGTTTGTCGATAGTCTTGAAGCCAGATATACGATGGAGGTAACGGACCCTTTGGGTGTCATTAATGCTAAGAAAAACAATGCCTTCATGTCTCAGCTCGGTGAAGAGTTCATGTTCTATTCTGCCTTTGTTCGTTCCTTTGACAGTTCCTTCGGAAAGGTACTGGAGAATATGGGCAACGCCATCGCTAAGATTTCTTATACAGTGCGGGGAAGAATCGAATCCTATCTGCTGCCACAACAGACCCAGCATATCGATTATCTGATGACAGCCTATGAAAAGCGAGATGCAAGACCTAAGGTTGAGGATTATAGGAATTTTAACTGCCTGGTACCTTCCAATGTGACAAGCTTTCTAACCTCCCATGAGACGGATAATTATTTCTATGATGAAGAAACCCATTGTCACTATCTGATCGAGTTGAAGGCCGGCGGAGATCTCGATAACAAGAAAGCGAAATCAGAGAAGATTGCCCTATTAAATGAATTCTTTATTTTAAAGAACGCTCTCAAAAATGATGATGTGGTTAAGATCTACTTTGCAACCGCCTACAACAAATTCGGAGAAGGAAGCAGTTGGCGTCAAGAAAGAGTTCAAACCTTTTTTGCTGAGGAAGAATTATTAATTGGCAAGGATTATTGGAATTTTGTCTGCAACGATCCGGACGGTTTCCAAGTAATCTTTGAACAGTATAAGATTAGTTCTGAATATATGAAGGATGCATTGGAACGGATCAAACGGTTATATTTTGACTCCGGATATGATCAACTCTCTATTACGGATTTTAATGATGAATTGACCATCTGATATGCAATCCCCGTTTCCTATATAAGTCCTTATACTTATATTTTCAACCAAGCACTACGAGAGGAGATTTACCCCTTATGATAGATGTAAATACTATTGATAAATATCTGCTGATGCACGGTGACTGTATGGATAAGCTAAAAGAAATCCCTGATGGAAGCATCGATCTTATCCTTTGCGACCCTCCCTATAACCTGGCCAAATATTCTACCGGCAATATGAAATTTGACTGGCGAAGCGAAATTAATAACGATGTAGCAAAATGGGATCTAGATGAGCTTGCACCTGCCGATTTCCTCGATGAATTTAAGAGGGTACTGTCTCCTACCGGTAATATTTTTATCTTCACCAGTTATAACCTAATCGGTAAATGGCATGAGGTCTTTGACAGTGAATTCGATACCTTTCAATTCATGGTATGGCATAAGACCAACCCGGTTCCAAACATCAGAAAATCCTCTTTCTTAAACAGTTGTGAGTTAATTGTCTGTATGTGGAACAAGGGACATACTTGGAATTTCTCCAAACAAAACGAGATGCACAACTTCATTGAAAGTCCTATCTGCATGGGTAGTGAGCGCCTCAAAGAACCAAAACACCCGACACAGAAGCCCTTGGCGGTATTAAAGCATATCATTAAGATCGCCAGCAATGAAAATGATCTGGTTCTTGATATGTTTATGGGAGTCGGTTCCACCGGAGTGGCAGCGAGAGAATTAAAGCGTCGTTTTATCGGTATTGAAATTGACGATGAATATTATGAAGCTAGTGAAAAAAGGATAAAGGCTACAGAAAGTAAGGTATAATGCTGTTATTACATAAGTAGCTGTTAAAATTTTATTATTACTTAACCTTATCGCCAAAATAAAATCTAGTGTTTTCCTATAGACAAGAAAAGAGAACTATTACAAAGCGAATCTACATTTCGTTTGTAGCAGTTCTCTTATTTATGGTACCTAGGCTTCTCCTCCGGTGTGTAATCTATCGTTTATATGCTATAATCAACTTATATTAAGAATGTATTAGACTATAAAATTAGCGATTTCCTTTTTCAGTTTTTCAGAACTGTCTCGGGAACTCTCTACCTGTTTCATAACATCTGAAGATTTACCGGTAACATCTGTAATCTTCTCTGCAATATCTCCTGTTCCCATAGCTCCTTCGGTCGCCGCCTGTGCAACTTCCTCTACCGCCCTTATAACATTCTCAATAGAAGCTAATAATTCCTGTGCTGTTGCACTAAAATCTGTAATCATATCATCCATATAGATTGCATCTTCCTTATATAACTTGGTCATATCAGAAAACCTTCTGAAGCTGACTGCAATGTCATTCGATACAAAATCAAGTAACGAACCGGAGCTTTCAGACAAATTAGATACCGCTTCCATTACTTCTTTGGTTACTTCCTGAATTTTCGATACCGTATTCTTTGATTGCTCAGCCAATAATCTTATTTGATCAGCAACAACAGAAAATCCCTTACCGGCTTCACCTGCCCTTGCTGCTTCGATAGATGCATTTAAAGCTAATAGATTCGTTTGTGTACTAATTCCTAAAATCGCATCGGATAAGATGTTAATCTGTTTTACTACTTCTGCCTGTTCTAAAGCCTTCTGCAGTTTCTGTTCGATCTCATCTCCTATTTTTCTGGCCTTTTCCTGTGTTTCCTTTACTTCCATGTGTGATTTAGAAGCCCTTTTGCTAATCTCAATAACTTGAACAGCTCCCTCTTGTGATTTTTCAGCTATGGTACGGGATGCCACTTCAATCTGTATCGCGGTTGAGGACATTTCTTCTGCCGATGCAGCCGTTTCTTCCATGCTGGCTGCCAGTTCCTCCGTGGTAGCAGCAACATCCTCAATATTATCATTAAGGCCATGCATATTTTGATTAATATATCCCACCACATCAATGATCTTATCTGCTTCCTGTTTTGTACTATTAACTAAACGGGCTACGGATTCCTTCATGGTTTCAAGACCCTTCGCTAACTCTCCGAAGTCATCCTTCCTGGTCAAATAACTTGGAGGAAGCTTTACTGTAAAATCACCGGTTGATAAAGTTTTTAAGTAGCTGCTGATGGTTTTAAATGCTGTGTTTATATCTCTTGACATAACAAAGGAAATCAAAATACCTACAGCCATTGCTATCATAAATATTATCGTATATCGGAAGATACTACTGTTGAATTCATTCTTCTCCTCTTGTGTAACGGTGTTAATAATATTATCTATGTAATCCGTATAGTTGCCTGTACCGATAACCCAATTAAAGGGCTCGAACGCTAAACTGTAGCTTCTTTTTGGAGAGGCGTTAGTCTCCCCCGGCTTTGGAAACCAATAATTTGTAAATCCTCCGCCCTCCTGTCTGGCGGCCTTGATTATTTCTTGAATTAAAGGAAAACCATTGACATCCACCAGATCCATTCGATTCGTTCCCTCAGTTTCATTTCCCATCATGACCACATTGACACCGTCATAGGTATCGACCCAAAAATAGCCATCTTCGCCGTAGCTTAAATAGCGAATCAGCTCGGCGGAAACTGCCTTGGCTTCCTCTAACGTATAGTCTCCAGCCTCATATTGTGAATATATATTTTCCAGTAATGAGATTACATTCTCAACCTGATTTTTAACATTGTTATCATAATCATTTCGAATGGTCTCCTCTAATGCTTGTCTGCTTCGCTTGGCAGAAACTGATTGGTTCATCATTGATATAACTACCATAACTATTGTTACCATTAACAGAAATCCTACTAATAAGTTCACTTTTGTCTTTACTTTCAAGTTCTTCAGCCCCATATATTGCCCTCCCTGTGGTTATTCTTTCGTAGATGATGTTTCCCAGACTTATCTTTCAATTATCTTAACTAATAATAGTTACTATTATTATATTTCATTTGATAAAATTTATCAATATTTTTTTTAAAATTATTATTAATAATTGTTTTGTTTCTATGTCACAACAACGAATCATGACATCACAAATACTCAATTAAGAATATAGATAAAAATGAGGCTGTCGTATCATATAGTCGGTTCAGAATTACAACTATTTATACGACAGCCTCCCTATTCTTTTCCCTGATTTTTTACTCATTCGTACCTTCTATTATCTTACCCTTTTCATTTACCAATACCCACTGATGTGTCTTGATATGATACTTGATATTTATCATTTGCATACAATCATCCCGCAGTATATTACAGCAGAAAAGCAACACCGGAATACCTGCGTAATTTTCTTCCCTGCTAAAGATAATATCTTCAATCTTATAGGTCTGCAGGACATGGCCCTCATCCTCCAGACGAATGAAATTTGGCTTAATCTTACCCTGCACGTTAAAGGTTGCAATCACATCCACTGGCATATGAAACATTACTTAATCCCTTCTTTATAATTTGGTTTTCTTTTTTCCGGTGAGATACCACCGGCCATGTGATAAATACGATTGTCAAGAAATACTGCCCTCATAATCGCATTGTCACCGTATTTTATTCGAACGGCATCCACCGCGGCGTCCAGTTTAGACAGTCTTTCGAAGCGGTTCATATCGAATAAATTCAGTTGTCGCAAAGAATCCCCTTTGACTACTTTGCTGGTGTGAACACCCAGGTTCCGGATGGGTGATCCGTCCCACAGCTCATCGAAAAGTCGACAGGCTGCCCTGTGTATTTCGTTCGTCGTATTGGTTGCTGAAAGTAGTGTCATCTGATGGGAGGCATGATGAAACTGAAAATCTACAATACTGACTGCCACCACAGTTGCCATGACGTCATCAGCCCGAAGCCTGGTAGAGACCGTCTCTGACAGGGAAAGCAATACCATCTTCGCTACGCTTTCCTCCTCTACATCAAAGGCAATGGTCGTCGAATTACCATATCCTTTATTCGCAGGTGCTTCACTTGATACCACCGATACATCAATACCATTGGCAAAGGCATAGATAACCTCACCATGGGATTTAAAATGTGCTCTCAAGATATTAAGATCCGTCTTAGCCAGTTCCCCAATAGTATGAATTCCTAAGGCATGGAGCTTCTTTTTGGTTGCGTGACCTACATAAAACAACTCTTCTACCGGAAGCTTCCACAGCTTCTTCTCAATCTCCTTCGGGAACAGAGTATGAACCAGATTCGGTTTCTTAAAATCCGAAGCCATCTTCGCCAGTAATTTATTCGTGGAGATCCCTACATTAACGGTAAATCCCAGTTCACGATAGATTTTATCCTTCATCAGGTTGGCTGCAACAACTGCCGAGCCATAGAGCCCTACGGTTCCGGTCATATCACAATAAGCTTCATCTACGGAGTACTGTTCAACACAGGGTGAAAATTCCTTAAGAATCTCCATGAAGGCCTTGGAACAGGTTTCATATAGGTCATAATGCGGTGCCACTAAAACAAGATCCGGGCATAGTCTTTTCGCATCACTGATGGTATCTCCGGTCCTTACTCCGAACTTCTTCGCGGGTGTGGATTTCGCCAGAATAATTCCATGACGTTTTTTAATATCGCCGCCCACAGCCGAGGGTATCTCACGTAAATCCGTGGTTTCGCCAAGGATATGCAGTCGGTAAACGGCTTCCCAACTAAGGAAAGCCGAATTCACATCAATATGAAATATTAATTTTTCCATACATATGTTCACCCCTTAAGCTCATTATACCAGAACTAATGTTCGATGTAAAGAGAGGATTTTTAGTAATATTATATCCAATTTTTGAGGTGAGTAGTTAAGTATAAAAATTCTTTAATTAACACTGCATAAGAGCTTATTTCTCTATAGAAAGTATCTACAGAATATCTGTAGATTACATATGTCGATATAACTCAAACATATGAGAAAAGAGATTATATTGATACGTTCATATAAACCTGACAGTTTACATTTCTGGAATAAACTGGTATAATATGGTTGACTAGTTAAATCCCATACACTCTATGAAAACTAATTTGAACGGCATAGTAAAGAAGAAGACACTAAATTTTGATTATACACGGAGGAAAACGATATGAAAGGATTAATTAAGAGAATTAGTAAGTTTATGTTTAAAATTATTATAGCAGATATAATTTTAGCCGGACTTGCTTTCGTTATCTCATATTTTTCAGACATGAAAATTAGTGATATCATGGTTTATGCAGGAATTATCTGCATACTAATCGGTGGGTTATCCCTGCTAGGTAGTGGTAACAATTCAGCAGATGTAACCTATATTATCTCAAAAAGCGCGGGAAACAATTCAATGAATGAGAATACAGAAGAGAATTATAAAAATCGGAACAATAGTATGAGATTTCTGATTTTTATGTCTTGTGTAGGTGGTTTTCTTTTAGCCATTGTTGCCCTAATTGATTATATATTCTAATAAACCCAATATACCCTAGATTATATGTATTTCTATTAAGATAAATATTTAAGTGTTACATTAACTTTTAATTTCAAACCGGTAATTGACGCAAGTTCTTGCCCGACTGTCATTTTACCCACGGCATGAGGACCTAATATAATTACAAGCTGCACCTTCTCACTTCCTATTCATCTTTTCATATTTTTTATATGACTTTCTTAAACATAAAGTCAGTCATTAATTGCCTCAATTCCGAGTCGTATAAGATTGTCTAGATGCTCCCTCATTTTCTGGAGTTCCTCTGAGGAGTGTCCCTCCCAGTCCATGACCTCACCCACTACTTTTAACGGCTGTCGGGTTCGATAAGACCTTGTTGGATTCCCCGGAAACTTTTTATCCGTCAGGTTAGGGTCGTCTTCGATGGCACCGGTAGGCTCTACACGATAAATCCGACCAGGTTTGTCGCCAACTGCAAGTTCAGCTCCCCATATAGCTGCATCAAGTGTAGCGGTCAGATATACATAGTTCGCTTTTTTTCGCTCGCCATAGTTAGAACTGTAGCCAGGTTCTAGCATTTCCCCCAACTTTAAGTCGGCTTTTGTGCCATGGTAGAAAGGCCCAGGATCTAAGGATTTGTCTTTTTGAGATATAGTTGTCAATTCTGTTATTCCTCCACTTTGCTTATTTGTGTCAATTTTATTATTAATAATTTCCATCTAAATTAAAGTATGCCACCATTATTACTTTCATATACCGATCTCATTTTCTGCTTTACTATACAATTGATATAGATTGTGAAGTAATAATTATCAGATTATGGTTATTTTATCAAGTTCGGTTTCATGAATGAGATTTCATGATTTATGATGTCAATCAGTGAATCTATATCACATTCGTTTAAATTCTGAATTTTAAAATTAGTACACATCGTTTGGCATTTACGATATTCTTTTCCGTGATATGTAAAAATATATTCTCCATGACCGGTAAAAATGCCCTCACGGTTAGGACAAGCCTTGCAAGGCGCAGCGGTCAATATAGCATTACGGATATTTTCACTATAGTCATCCAGCTTGTCTAAGGTACTTCGGTTATTGATGCGGAGTTGTATTTTAAAGAAAAACGTATTTAATATAATAGTCTCTTTACTTCCTTTTACATAGAAGTAAACGGTATAACCATGAAGCGGTAATAAATCATTTGGCATATACTCTGCTCTTGTTTTAATTCTCAATCCATTAGAAAGGAAAACATTAAATAATGACGCTGTGATTTTTTTGTTAATTGGACTTTCAATTGTATCCATAATCTCCTTTTGGGTTACATTGAGCCAATTATAGCTACTCATTTTTTTCACCTCCTTGTCGACGGCAGAAAATATAAAGTTGTATATCTGTTGTTTGCTCGCAAGAAATGATGATGTCTAAATAGCAATTTTCAAATAATTAGTTGTTAATGGCACGTCCTTTTATATTCTTTCTCTTTAACGTCGGAAGGCAAATGGTATTTTTATTAAACCCAACTGAAATTACCGACCTATTAAACCATTTTTTTTATGGGCATCCAGATATTAAATGATAGTTGCTCGTTATGAGAAAAATCATCGTCATCAAAAATATGCTGCTCGAAATATTGACGACCGCTGTCTGTATCAAAATCATATTCGCCTTCTGCTTTGAACTGATTCATTAATTCCCATGCTTTTGAAATATGACAGTTTACATTGATTTTTGCGTAATCTCCATTTGTTTTAAACTTTGCTACATGTACTCCATGAAATTTTCTGTCTTTAATCTCGTATTCATCAATAAAATACAACCCAATACATCCGGTAGTGCAACCATATGGGTCAGGGCACCAAATTGCTGGTTCATCAAACCCTCCAATAATTCTATTTTTATAGTCAAGATTTTCTTTCTGTATCCATGCTGCCATATTGAAGTAAACGGAATGAACTGGATTGTCTCCACCAATGCATTGAAAAAACGCCGCATATTCATAGGGGAATTTTGTTACAATAACTTTAGGCTCCATAATGATATACATCCTTTCTCGTTCTTTATTTTTATAATTATAGATACCTCATCATAATCTCCATCGCTTTTTTCTCATTAGCATAGGCTTCCTTAAGTAAATCAGCGACTCTGTTTCGATTATTAATATCACTAATATCGTGCGTTGTTTTAATCGTGAAAGCCTCCTGCCAGCAACTATAAACATCCTTATATATTGTGGCCAGTTCAGTTTTACCGACCTTCTCAAAATATCTATAAGAGTAATATTTTAGCGCACCGTATGTACCAAGATAATACTCCATATTCCAGGATGCATCCGGATTAAATGTTTCTGTAAAATGCTTTATAAGTGCCGGATAGGCTTCTATTCCTTTGGCATTTTCGCACCATTCATCACCTTTTAGATGTGATACTGCCAATTTTAATGTATCTTTTAATATATCTTCTTGTGTTTTCTCAGTCTTTCCGGTTATCGTAAGAACTGATAATAACGGCAGTTCCCGTTTCCCCAAAACATTATATGGCATTAGCGCACCGTTATAAGAGGGACTTGTCGGATCAGCATGATCTGCGTTTATAGCCAGTGTTGAAAACATTTGTGTATCATCGTTATAGCCAATAATAAGCCCCCACTCCGGTACACCAATATCCCAGGATATAGCGGGTATCCCGTTATCTATGGATTTCTTAATGTTTTCTATTGCTTCAAGACGTTTTTGCTCTTCAATGTTATCTTGTCCCCAATATCTGCCTACATAATCACATGTCAATCCACCGTTCTCAACCCACTTTTTCTGGTCGTCAAAACTCCATATACTTGTTGCGCTCGGACAAAGATGAGCATCAACCCACATTCTGAAAGAAAATCCGCTTGTAGCAATGATATCCTCAGTCAATTCAGAATATGGGCTATTTTTTACCGCTGCAGATAGTGCTTTGGCAAAGGAAAATATATAACCCGTGCTGTCATGAATACCATCCCATGAAATATTAAGTTGTTTCTTCATTGTTTTACGCTCCTTTATGTTTTTTAATTACTTCAGATAATCCCTGATAATCAAAGCTAATCCGCTTCGTTGCATATATAAAAAGTATATGGGTGCAAAAAAGCTTGAAGCGGGGTGACAAATGATGTTCTTCACCGCTTTACAATTGGTATATAAATATCCTCACTAAAATTTCGACTATCTTCAATATATGTCTCAAACTCGTAGTTACCTGTACGCTTGTATGCACTTTCTGGCAGCCACGTATTGTTTATATATTCCCAAGTCCTATGTATTACATTTACGAAATTATAATGTGTGGTTTGAGGCGTTTTAAAGTGAGCATATTTTCCTCCCGGTATCTGTATTTGCGTTGTTCCTTCGGTATTACCAGCAACATCTGAAGTCCGAATACCAATAAAATAATCAAGTGTATTCAGCTCATTATTCCAGATGCTAACTCCGAAATCTTCACATGAATTACCTCCCGATAAACGCTTTGATAACTTTTTACAGTTATACTTATTCCAGAAATTCGGCGGATAGCTTTCATCGCTTTTAAATACGGTCAGAGAAAATGAAGGTAAATGAATTATACTTGGCTCAACATGAAAAGCCTCTAAAATAAAGTTTTGCCGTTCATACAGTTTTAAACTATTGAGGTATTCCTTATACTCTGTAGGCAAGATATGGTGTTCACTTTTAAATGCACGAGTGAAATTTTCTTTGGAATTAAAACCATATGCAAAAGCAATATCCGATATAGATTTACAACGATCCATTAATTTAACTATTTCGGTTAGTCGCCTTTTTCGTATATAATCACCGGGAGTGATGTGTGTAACCTCTTTAAAAACGCGCAAAAAGTGATAGGAGGAATAACCGGAAGCCTTTGCTACTGCATTCAGATCTATCTCGTATTTTAAATTCTCCTCAATAAAATCAATTGATTTTTGTATGTGTTCCTTATAATTCATCACATCACCATTATACTAAGTAAAAGCCGTGTTCCATTGATAAAAATTGCTATATATTAGTAACTAATATTTATGTCTATTTCTTTCGCTGTACGATGCTGCATTTTGGGATTGATTTTGTATAAAACATCATCTTTTCGAAATAGAGAACCTGTACTTCGAAACTGGAATGGAACACCAGCCTTAATACATTGTTCTCTTATATCTAAAATCCAGTTATAATCGCACACTCTTGCATCCCTTCCGGTCTCGCCGCTAGTTGATACATGCTCTATACCCTGAAGATACGGTGTCAAGTTGATTTCACCAAGTATTGGTCCGCATACGATAATACGATGTTTTATCGGATAAGATAGAAACAATGGTAACCGATAATCAGCAAGCTCTTGATTTTCAACAGTACAGCCTATGGTGACATTATCATATCCTTCTCCCCAATCATTTGGCAAAGACACTTTAAAACGATCTATTCTTTTTGTTATAAAGAAAAAATTCAAATCAGGGCGACGTTTTATGATATCCCATGCTTCAATTCTCCATTCATCGGCCTCAGGAAGAAAGAAGTCAGTCGTAAAACAAGTATTAACGGTCTTGCCGCTCTCCATTTTATATTTTGTAATCTTTTTACGTGGCATATAAACCGTTTCAACTGGTTTATAAAAATCCTTCGTTTTAAGAACTTCATTTTGGCCACACCGCTTCGAATATGGCCCATAGTAATAACAATTAGTACAACCATCACTGATTTTATAACATCCTGTCCACGGATCCCATTGCATCGCTTTTACCTGCTTTCCTTCTGGATTAGTTATTCTCACCTTGCATTTTGATATGTCACATAGATATGCCCCACTCCGAAAACAATAGCACTTAACACTAGCCAATAATGTCCTAAGGTAATACCGCATAGCAAAAAGATTATCGTTGGAATAATGGCAAGTGCCATGCTCTTCCAAAAAGTTATCTTCTTAAAATATAGCATCCAGATAATCCAGTAGGCAGTCAAAAGTAGGGTATTTCCAACAAAACAGAATACAAATGCCTCCGGTGATGAAAAACCAAACTCAGTTAAGCCTATATTGAAAATCATCAAGAACATTGATGCATATCTGCCAATTTGCTCTATGATATTCATAACTTTATTCTTGCATTTATTCTCAACACCACGAAATTTAAATGCATACATAATGTTTGGTAATAATATCAATATAACTATGACTAAGCCAAATATATTAATCCAGCTTGGACCATAATTTTCTGTAAGAAATATAGAAGTTGGTCCATCCGCTCCACCAATTACACTAACACTCATATTCTCGTTCCTCCTTATTGCTCTCTATAATTTCAGGATTGTTATAGCTCTCCTACTTCTCAATAATAACCTCATTGAATCAACGGTCCTCAATATGAATATCAACTCCATACTCATCATCAATCAATAGGTAGTCACAACCATATTTTTTACACATTTCTAAGCTTACTTTGTTATCCCGAAGCAATACATCCTTGTCAATAGAGCTATCCTCTCCACGGTTTTCAATTACACTTGCATATTTTTTTATATCCTCAAAATGTTCTTCAATATACTTTGAAGACATTACTAAGCATACATACTTAATATTTTTCACATACTCCTGCTCAAAATGATTCTTCCAATCATACGGGAAATAACAACCCTCGATTATCATATTCTGGTCATTCTCTATCACCGTTTTTATCATTTCCTTAACTATTGGCCAAAGTAAATCTGTCATCTTATCGTCGTCATATGGAGTAAGATTTGTTAATCCACTTCGAATTAGTCCCATTTTTAGATGATCCAGCGACATACTTGGATAATGATATTTCTCAATTAAGTTCTGCGCTAATGCAGTTTTTCCAGTATGGGTGCTTCCGGCAATAAGTATTATCATTTGTTTCTCCTGTTTTCTATCATGATCAATGAGTTAAATAACGTACTATTTAATTTATTAATATACTATCGCAACCCAAATCTCCATGTACCAACTATAATTAAATTTCAGTTATAATGGGAATTTGGCTTAATCTAAAATGTGTTCCTTTTGTAAGTCAAATAATTTCTGATTATTTTCGAAAATATGTAATGGTGAATTGGGGTTACAATCATCGTCTGTCGCATAATACTTTGATCCGCAGCTTTGGCATGTAAATTCCCCGATATTACCATATCTTCCCCCATCAGTTCCAAGCCTCAAGTCCACCTTGCACTTGGGGCATGTAAAGTGATAGTAATTACTTGCTGGTTTTTTAATATATCCACAGATTTTAATATATCCTGGCTCTTCATAAGCATAACTCATTTTTTTACCTCACTTTATACAATTTCTATTTCTGAATTATCGCTTTGTTGACGGGAATTTCAAAACACATCCATTTCATAAATTTTATGAAGATATCAGCAAAGCCCTTTCCTCAGACGTTTCTGCAAATTTATACCTCTCTACCAGCCTGTAGCCAAACATAATTACTCTTTCCTTCCCGTGTAATTCTTCTGCCTTCTTACAGGCATTACATAAATACTTCCACCCAATACATAAACTGGAATAAACGTCACAGTAAATAATAATTGCTTCATTCGTTAATTCATATTTCAACCCAATCTCTTCAAGGCTGATTTAATTTATCATTCATCTCACTAATTGCTATTTTTATTTTATTTTTCATAAATAGCTTAATTTACTTTGAGAAAACTTCTGCGTATGGTATACCCTTATATTTGATTACTAGGGTTACTATGATAGCCAAAACTATTTCCTGTTGTATCAGTATTTCTTTAACTATAGTTGCTAATAAATATAATAAGAAATTCAAACATAAAACAAGCTATTTTAGAATTAACTTCATGAATACATCAGATTTAACTGTATCATGATACTTTTCAACGTTAATAAATCCGAGACGTTCATACATCTTTATTGCTCTACCACTTGTTTCACTTATTGTATCTAAGTATACTTCCCGATATCCTTGTTCCTTTGCCCTATCAAGGGTTAATTGACTAATTCTCGTACCCAAACCCATACCATGATACTTCTTATATAAATATACGCACTTCAATTCACATTTCATATCATCAATCTTCTTCAATGCGCACGTTCCAATAATTTGTCCGCTTTCTTGCTCTTTTAAGCATATAAAATATTCATAGGCCTTTTCTACATTAAGTAAACTTTTATGTACTCCTTTCGGATCAAATATTCTTCCCGATTCCGGAAGACATCTTTCAAAAAACTCAAGCAAACTATTTAAATCCCGTTTATTATATTCTGTTACTACATATTTTTCATTATCAGCCATAATTTCTCCTAAATTCACAAATTAAATTATTCTTTATACACAAAGATACTTTAAAGGGATCTAACGTATATTAAAAAACATATAACTTTTCTCCTTATCAAAATGTATGATTTTCACTTAACAATAATTTTTCTGTACATGTCCCCAACTTCCCATTATTGCTATAATTAGTAATCCATTATCATTCACTTATTTCTTTATTTTACATTATAATATAAGCAAAACAACATTGCCATATTATTCCTTGTAAATTTTTATAAACCCACAATATACTAAAAAAACAGAGCCAAAGATTGTTTATTTCAAACTTTTAGCTCCATCAATTCAATAACTTAACTACCATATGTAACTTTTATTAACGTTAGTTAAAGTATTTACTTTATTTCTTTCTTTAAAATAACCATACCACACTCTTTACATAGATATGCCTTAATCGGAATTGGATTCTTACACAACTTACCCTTGTCTTCATCAGAGAAAAAATATGTACGATAACCACCTCTGATAAATCCATAATCAATATTAGTTTTTTTACAATAAGGACATTCCATAGTTACACCTCACCTAATAGTTTTCACATAACACTATATTCTTAAGGATTAAGCTGCATGTTATCTGCTTCATTTGCTTCATTCTATATTACTGATATAGAGATTTTACATCCGTTATACTACAGATATCTAGGTACTCATTGACATTCGAATAAATTCCCATTATAATACAATTGTGACGATACGAAAAGGAGTGTTGTAATCCGACACATTTGACATTACACAATCAGTGATGTAGGTGTGCTATGGAAAAGATGATAAAACATAAATCATGACAAGAGGTTGGCGTTTGCCAATTCATCTTGTGAACAACATAACGTGATTTTTACTTGTTGTTCTATAAGGGAACCAAAACTGTAGTAATACTACGGTCTATTTCCTATACGATTATGTTTTATACAATCAATTCCACAACACTTACTGCCAATTATGTATTTAAGCTGTGGAATAATCCACAGCTTTTTTATGTGCGTGATAAACGCATATAAAACTTATTCTATCTGTATCGTCACAACTATGAATAGCTACGAATCATGAAGTAGCAAAACACATTCAGTATACGTACCCTACGAAACTACCTTAGTTATAATCTATAAAAGTATGTATAAGCCATACGTAATACTACAAAATGATTTTTCTTCAAACAAACAATAAACACCTATTGAAAGGGGATCTAAAAAATGAATGAATTATTATTACATTATCTAAGTCAGAAGCCTGAATTTTATGCTCCCAGTACATCAAAGTTCTGGGATGATGAGCATATCTCTAAGGGTATGCTGGAAGCACATCTAAACCCAGATTGGGAGCCTGCCACAAGAAAGCATACCTATGTCCGCAGTTCAGTGGACTGGATTTCGGATATCACAAAACACATGGAAAACAAGGCGCTATTGGATCTGGGATGTGGTCCCGGAATCTATGCCGAGCTTTTTACTGAAAAAGGTTTTCAGGTAACCGGTGTCGATCTATCCTCTCGTTCCATACAGTATGCGAAGCAAAGTTCTTCCAGTAAGAGGCTACAAATCAACTATCACTGTCAAAATTATCTGGATATCGTGTATAACAATGAGTTTGATGTGGTTACACTGATTTATCATGATTTTGGTGTATTAGCACCACAAGATAGGGAAAAGCTGTTGCTCAAAATCCAGAAAGCTTTGAAGCCGGGCGGACTATTTATCGTAGATACCTTGTCTATGAAATACTATGAAGGCATAAAAGAAACCACCTCTTGGAATTATTCTGACAGCGGTTTCTGGAGTAACCGCCCCCATGCTTGTATAAGCTCCGTTTACCGTTATGATAAGAGCAGTTCCTATGTTGATCAATATATTATTATTGAAAAGGATTGCATAAATTGTTATAACATCTGGAATCATGCCTTTACGACGGAAGAGTTGCGAAACGATCTGTATGGGGCAGGCTTTCAAACAGTAGATTTCTTTGGAGGTGTAGCCGGAGAAGCCTACTCCGATGCCGGTCAAACAATCTGTGCTGTAGCCAGAAAGTAAAACTGTAAAACCTGCTACCTTTAACACCAAAGAGAGCAAAAAGAAGGTAGGATATGGAGCTATCATCAAGAACCGTGTACACCATTCCTACCTTCTTCTATAGAATTATATTGTATGTTATATTACATTGTAGTTTATAGATTACTTAACAACTTTATACTATTTGTTCCTTTTATAAGTCATATCCTTTTTAATACCGTATCATTTTTATCTCATAACCTTCTCCATCTTAAAACTAGCCTCTTTCCTATCCTTCGGATTCTCAATTCGCACAACATGAAAGCCACATTTATTAATATAAAAATTGTGGTTTCTCCTTGAGAAGGCCGGTGTTTCGGTGCACCACTTTTTCGTATCGGGATATCTCTGTTCAACAAAATCCCATACTCTTTTACCGTATCCTTTATTTTGACATGTTACATCTAAAAAGATACATCCGAGATAATTAATTCCGGTGACCTTATTAATCCAAACAATTAATCCTCCAATAACACCCTCTTGTGAGGATATCTTATAGGCATCGGATTTTCTATCAAGACCGTATTTTCTCAAAAACACTCCTGTATTATACCCCTCCGGTCCGCCCTTTGGCTCATTCAGATGAATTCTTGAATCTTCATCAAATGCTCTTGTCATGATAGGTGTTAATATCTCTATATCTTCTTCCTTAAACTCATCAAAATTCAGATTCTTATAAGTTATCATAGCAACCTCCCTGTTCTTAATGAATCGGCTTACAATTTATCTGCAATCTGCTTTAACAACTCACAGGCTTTTGCTTCATAATCCTTCGCCTTATAGATAAGTGCTACGATTTGCTTTCTTACCTCCGGCTTTGCAAATGTCTTAGTAGTGTTCTCATCCTGCATAAAACCGCCCTTAGGGTCATTCATTTGAAAGGTGCATTCTGCCGCCAACCGAAAGTATCTTGCAGCCTGCATACAAAGATCCGCTACTTTATCATTATCTTTTCCAATCCACTCTAAGAAAACGGCGGCGTAAGAACGGCCTTCTCCTACCATGACCTGAGCATCGTTTTGACACATGATTCTTTCATATAGAATAGGCAGTACTGCATTCACTGGGAATTCTTTATCATCCCCTACTGCTTTAGCCCAGGCATCATACGCCTTCTGTCCTCCGGCCATTTCCCTGATCTTACCATTATCACCCTTTAGAGTTAAGTTCTCCTTGGTTAATAGATCAATGGCATCTGCAAGAAGTTTCTTCGGATTCGCTTGTTGTTCCTGCTTTTCCCCTATCGACATAACTGCCAGCGTACATTCATTTTCCCACCAGGAATTTGTAATAAAATATCCTGCCTCGTTAAAGGAAATGTTCTTTGCAAATTCCTGATTCTCCTGAAAACAATTCCAGCCCAGTAAAGTCTCACCGTTATCCTGATACCCTGTAATAAGGCAGGCCTCCGGTGGTCCGATAATACCAAGAGCTAGGACAGGCCTTCCCTCATCAATTTCTGCTTTGATAAAGCGAATAAACTCTTCTTTACTTGAGTCAACCCGTTTCAATATCCGATAGGACCGACCTGCTGCCTGAAAGCCCCTTCGAAACGCTTCATACTCGTCTTCATACACGTTCATGATATCAACGTTTCCTCCGTCCCACTCGTTCCTATTCCATCTGAGACGAAATGCCGCGCCGGTTGCAGCCATTATATAGCTATAATCTATCTGCTGACCCATATAATTAAGACAGGCTTTTAGTGCTACACAAAATGGGGTACATTCCTCAAAGGTATAGGCTACCTTAGGCACACCGTAGAGGATACAGCTTTGTTCAGTTTTTTGAATATTATTCATTGATTGATTTACCTCCAGAATCTGTTCCGGTAAAAGTGAACTATTCTCCTCTTTTATAATCGACGGTGCATACATCCCAATTAAGATTCTCTTTCTTCCCACCCGAAGCTTACAGGATGGATTCCTTAACTGCGAAGGAATATAATTAAGATGTCTTTTAAATGCCCTGGTAAAGGTATCATAGCTGTTAAACATATAATCTGAGGCAATCTGTGTAAGGCTTCTATCCGTATGAAAAATATCGAAAGCAGAGTTTGCTATTTTACGGGACAGTATATACCTTGATAAAGAAACTCCTGTACACTCCTTAAATGTTTCCCTAATATGACGGTAGGAAAATCCCACCGTAGCCTCAAGCTCATGATAATCGATTGTGTCCTTTAACCTTGACTCAATAAAGGTTGCTGTTGACCATATAAAAAATGAATAATCCATTCTTTCACCACCACTTTTTTACTTCTTCCGGAAGATATTCTCATTATAGCATATCGTATGAAAAGAACTCGACTTTTTTGACCTTGTTAATGATAAGGTAGATAATTGTATGAACATAATATCTAATCATAGGAACAAGAATCGCGACCTGACTCGATCCGGCGCTGAACGCGTTCATAAAGTGATAATTGACTTTCGCATGAATAAACATCCGAATACGTCCTTAGTTCACAATAAGGAATCATTTTTATCGTATAGAACGAGTTATTCAATAAGATAATAATACCGCTCAAAATAATATATCTATTTCAAGCGGCACTACGAAATCACATTTATACTGCTTCCTTAATCAGCATTGGGGGTACTCTGTGAAGAATTTCATTCGCTGCACTGTTATCCATAATCCAGGTTTCAATCTCATTCTTTGGGATGACCAAGGGCATACGATTGTGAACCTCTTTTATGGATTCATTAGCGTCGGTCGTTAAGATAACAAAGCGCATCTCCTCCTGATAGTACGAATACAGCCCAGCCATATAAAGTGCATTGGTTCCTTCCTGTCGGAATAAAAACTTTTGCTTACTACTGTCCCATTCATAAAAACCGGTGGAGGGAATAATACATCTTCTGTTTAACAAGCTACCCCGGAAAGTCCTTTTCTCAAGGGCAGTCTCGGATCTGGCGTTTATTATGACTCCTTTTTGCTGATATTTTGGGAATCCCCATGTACTTAAAGCCGGTTCCACCTTTTTCTCTTCTTCAATTAAGAGCGGCGCCAAATTGGTGGGAAATACCTCTCCTGTTCTTGCTTCCTTTCCGTGAATTTTAGCATTCAACTTCTCCAGAATTTCTCTGATTTCATCGCTTTGCTCAACGGTAAAATTATATCTTCCACACATAATAAATCCCTCCTTATGCCTTTATTTTCTTTATATCCTTATCAATTAGCTAGTATACTTTTACAAAAGGCATAAAACCTCAATGCAATTTATGATAGAGCGATTGATATTTTTAGTCATTAGTTTGCTTGTATGTTTCTATACTCCTTATTTTACCATGTGGCTAATTTTATTACAATGAGGAAGGCATCATTCACCTCCAATCTATGCTATAATGAAAGTATATTGTTATTCTAATCATAAACGATAATAATCAATGAGATACTTATTATATAAAATAAGTTCGTAAAATCATAAAAAGACATTTGACATTTTGCTATTTTTGTTTATGATAGAGTATGGTGTAAAAATACCAAGTATGAAAATACATAAAAAAAGCGAAAATAAATCAAGTGTTAATCTATTAAAAAATCAGGCAAAGCAGCCGATACCATACTTATATGTATTTAAAGGAGGATACCACATGAAAACCGGTTTTGATCCACAAAAGTATATTGAGGAGCAATCAAAATTTATATTGGAACGGGTAAATAATTATGACAAACTATATCTGGAATTCGGCGGGAAATTAATTGGTGATAAACATGCCAAGCGTGTGTTACCCGGATTTGATGAAGACGCAAAAATCAAATTGCTTCAAAAATTAAAGGATCAGGCAGAAATTATTATCTGTGTATATGCCGGCGACATCGAACGTAATAAGATTCGTGGGGATTTTGGCATCACCTATGACATGGAGGTTCTGCGTTTATTGGATGACTTCAGAAGCTATGGCTTGGAAGTGAACAGCGTCGTAATTACCAGATATAACAAACAACCTGCAACCACAGTATTCATTAATAAATTAGAACGTCGTAACATTAAAGTGTACAAGCACTCAGCCATACCCGGTTATCCCGCAGATGTAGATACCATCGTTAGTGAAAATGGATATGGCATTAACCCTTATATAACCACTACCAAACCCATCGTCGTTGTAACGGCTCCGGGCCCTAACAGCGGAAAGCTGGCAACCTGTCTAAACCAGCTTTATCATGAGTACCAGATGGGTAATGCTGCCGGCTATTCTAAATTCGAAACCTTCCCCGTATGGAATCTTCCGTTAAAGCATCCGGTTAATATTGCATATGAAGCAGCAACCATTGACTTAAAAGATGTGAATATGATCGATAATTTCCATTTTGAAAAATATCATGAGGTTACGGTAAATTATAACAGAGATCTGGAGATGTTCCCGGTTATTAAAAGAATCATTGAAAAAATCACAGGTAAAGAATCTGTATATCAGTCTCCGACGGATATGGGTGTAAACCGTGTCGGATTTGGTATCACAGATGACGCTGTGGTTTCCGAAGCTTCCAGACAGGAGATTATTCGCAGGTATTTTGCAACTGCCTGTGACTTTAAAAAAGGTCTCTTAGATGAGGAATCCTTAAACCGCATGAAAGTGATTATGGAAGAGGTAGAACTAAAACAAGAGGATCGATACTGTGTACTACCTGCCAGAGACTATGCTGCAAAATTAAAAGAAATGAATAACAATGACAGCGAATCTGTTGCAGTGATTGCTTTTGAAATGAACGACGGCACAATCATCACCGGCAAAGGTTCCGCTACCATGGATTGCTGTTCTGCTGCTTTACTTAATTCAATTAAATACTTAGCCGGAATCAGTGATGATATCTATCTTCTATCTCCGCTAATTTTAAGTACCATCCGTGATTTGAAGGAAAAAGATTTGAACAGTAAGATTACCTGTCTGAATGCCAGTGAAATATTAATTGCTCTTAGTATCTGCGCTGTAACGAATCCTACCGCTCAATTAGCTTACGAAAAACTTTCCATGCTAAAGGGTGTTCAGGCACACTGTACGGCTATGTTGAATAAAAGTGATGAACAGATTTTAAGAAAGCTTGGTATTGATGTAACCTGTGATGCTGTTTATCCATCAGAAAATTTATATTATGTATAAAGAGTTACCGTAGACATAAATGTACAGGGGCTGTTTCCAAGGAAAGTTTAGGGTAGGACAGCTCATAGGATCCCCTAAATGCACTATTTGGAGAATACATTTATTGAATTGTCTGTCTGAACATATAATGTACGTATTAGACAGACAATTCAATGAAGGTGAACTCCAACGAGTGTGTGTGGGGATCGCTATGAACTGTCCTAAGACTAAACCTTTCCTTAGGAAACAGCCCTTTTTTCATCTAACGGTATACCTTTTTCTTTTATATAATATAATAATATAAAAAGTAAGTGTATGGTCTCATTTGTTTTGGTAAACTGTATTGCATATATAATTACATACAAGAAAGCCAAGCAGTCGTAGGGTGGCAACATAGCGTTAAGCCTGCTCCGTGACTGGCAAATTAAAAGTGCAGTTTATCCCATAATGATATAATCGTACATTAGGTCGTCTTATGGAATTGATTCAAAGTATTGATAATAATATTCTTATTTTTATACAAGAGAATCTAAAAAACCCTGTGTTTGACCAGGTCATGGTTTTTATAACCAAGCTTGGTAACGCAGGGTTTCTATGGATTTTGATTGCCTTTCTATTATTGTCACAGAAAAAATATCAAAAATGCGGTGTTCCTTTAATCTGTGCCATTTCATTGGCTATGTTTTTTGGTGATGATATATTAAAGCCACTGATCGGCAGAATACGGCCCTGTAACTCATTTCCCGAGGTTCCTTTACTCATCTCACGTCCAAATACGTTTTCCTTCCCCTCCGGTCATACTATGGTAGGTTTTACTTCCGCAACCGTTATCTTTAAATACCACCGTAAGCTTGGCGGCTTTACCTTTATGATAGCTTCTTTCATCGCTTATTCAAGGTTGCATCTATTTGTTCATTATCCCTCTGATATCCTTGGAGGAATTGTACTCGGTATGCTCAATGCTGCATTTGTTATCATAGGTGTGGAAGCCATCTATAATTACATTGATGATTTTCACTAATCCAAGTCCGGAACGACCTATTAATCCTCAAAGGATACTGAGTTCCAAGCTTCGCTGTTAACCACTACGTCATACTCCGCTGACCATTGTTCAAATAATTCCGCAAACATTTGTGTACGACGCTGGTCTATGATATTTTCTTTTACCTGAATTGTTTCATCTTCATTAAAATCTGTAACGCAGTATAGAATATGCCAGCCATAATCCGTTGAAATCAGCTCACTTACTTCTCCGGTCTTTAACGTAAAGGCTGCCTGTTCGAAGGTATCACTATATTCTTCTGGCCCTTTACCCCTTCCAAAGGTAAATTCAATTTGATCGGCCTGTGAATTCTCTTCTGCTAAAGCATAAAAATCTTCGGTTTCTTTCGCTCTATCAAGTAAAGTCCTGGCTTTTTCATGAGCAACATTTCTTTCTTCCTCACTCAGAGGTATTTTATTGCCTTGCTCATCAAAATCGGTTCCATAAATGAGAATATGCTGTACCGTAATCTGTCTTGCCTCCAAATCAGAAACCTTAGTATCAACGTTAATGGTTAAGGTCTCAAACACCTTTTCTGCCAGTAGGTTATCCCTATACACTTTCTCAAGCAGATCCTGTGTAACATAATAACGGTCAACATCTGTATCGGTCATTCCTTCAAAATGTTCTCTTGCATAGGCTTTCGCATCCGCAATTTCTTCCTCTGCCAGCTCAATTCCAAACTCTTCCGCTTTATCACAGATAATTTTTAGTTCGGTAATCTGTTTCATCACTTCATCTTTTATAAGATTACCAAAGCTATTCCCGTTATCATAAAGGTCTACTTTCCAGATGTCCTTACCATACTCTGTTTCATAATTTTCCTGTACTGACTTTAGATAAACCATTGCTTCATTGTAATACACACGAATATTACCGATAATAGCAATCATCTCACCTGCTTTTACATCCTCTACCTTTTCGTCTTTTCCATCCGTAGTTTTTAAATCATAATAGGATATTTCAACTACCGTATCGGTATCTATATCATAAGAAACATATAAAGAGCTGTCGTTGTTAAGATACGTATAAGTGATTGCTTCATTTGTGGAATCTATTGTTCTCTCATCCTCTGTACCATAACGCTCTGCCAGATGTTGGTCTGCAACCGCTTTCTCCATTCCAATCGTAATCCCTGCTACGGTATACTCGTCTGCCTCTGCTAATAAGGTTATGGATGCAATGTTATCTTGCGGAGCCATAAGTTGTATTGCATTCTCTAAGGTATATACGCCGGTACCCGTTTCCAAAAGATCTGCTTTGGTACGTTTCTCAAAGGTTTTTATGGATTCCCCGATATAATTTGTTAATTCAAAACGATCCGCCTTTGTTCTGCAGGCGCTAAGCAATGATATCGCAAATAATACCACAAGAATAAATACCACTCTTGTATTTATTTTCTTTTTTGTATTGTAATTGATCATAGTTACCCCTTTATAAATCAAATTTCCCTTTACCTACATGTCCTAAATCCAATTGTAGTAAGGCCTATCTACCTTGTCAAGGTAAATTATTATTGCTTACTCATTCCGTAATAATCTAAAATCCTCCAATAACTTCTTCAAGCACTCAAATATCGTTATCGTATCTGTCTTACCTTTTGGATTCTTGGGTAGTTGAAACATAAAATATGGATTAGCCTGCGTAACAAACTTTAGACTTTTTTGGTACTTCGCTATCAGCTCCGGTATCTTCTCTATGGAAATCTTAGCCTTAGGATACATAATAAGTTTGACTTCATTTTCCTTGTGGATTAAATTGGTGATATATACACTATGACAGATGGATTTAATTAAAGCTATATTTAACAGGTTATTAACCGCACCGGGAAGATCACCAAACCGATCTAAGAGTTCTTCCTGCATATCCATTAGCTCTTCCTCGTTCTCAATTTCGGCAATCCTTTTATAGATATCCAGCTTCTGTACTTCATTTCGAATATAAGTTGCCGGAATAAATGCATCCATATCCATATCCACCGTGGTTTCAAAGGTCTCTTCCTCCGAATATTCACCTTTCATGGATTTTACGGCTTCCGTTAACATCTTACAATACAGATCATATCCTACCGCTTCCATATGACCGCTCTGCTGAGCCCCTAAGAGGTTACCGGCACCGCGAATCTCAAGATCTCTCATGGCAATCTTAAAACCGGAACCCAGCTCTGTAAATTCCTTAATGGCATGGAGCCTCTTCTCTGCAATCTCTTTAAGCATTTTATCTCTCTTATACATGAGGAATGCATAAGCCGTCCTATTCGACCGTCCGACCCGTCCCCTGAGCTGATAGAGCTGGGATAGTCCTAACCGATCCGCATCGTCAATAATTATCGTATTTACATTAGAGATATCTAACCCGGTTTCAATTATCGTTGTAGAAACCAGCACATCAATCTCACCGGATATGAAATCAAACATGATTTTTTCCAGTGTACGTTCCTGCATCTGTCCGTGGGCAAAAGCAACATTCGCCTCCGGAACAAGTCGTGCTACCATACTGGCAATTTCATCAATACCGTTTACCCGGTTATATACATAGTATACCTGTCCGTCCCTCGCCAGTTCCCTGCTGACAGCTTCACGAATAATCTCTTCATTATGCTCTAATACATAGGTCTGTATCGGCAACCGATCCACCGGCGGCTCATCCAGTACACTCATATCCCGGATTCCCACCAGACTCATATGAAGTGTTCTGGGAATTGGAGTTGCTGTCAAAGTCAAAACGTCAACATCCTTCTTCATCTGTTTTATCTTTTCCTTGTGAGTTACGCCAAAACGTTGCTCTTCATCCACAATTAGGAGTCCTAGATTTTTAAATTTCACATCGGAGGACAATACCCGGTGCGTACCGACAACAATATCCAGACTTCCTTTTTTCAATCGTTCCAACGTTTTCTTTTGCTCTGCGGCTGTCCGAAAACGGGACAACACATCGATGCTCACGGGAAAATCCATCATTCTTTGTACTAATGTATTATAATGCTGTTGTGCCAGAATCGTCGTTGGTACCAATACCACCACCTGTTTCCCATCGGAAACAGCTTTAAAAGCTGCCCGTATCGCTATCTCGGTTTTACCATAACCGACATCTCCACAAACCAACCGGTCCATAACTCTCTTGCTTTCCATATCCCGTTTGGTATCTTCGATCGCTCTTAACTGGTCCTCGGTTTCTTCATAAGGAAATGCTTCTTCAAACTCCTTTTGCCATACAGTATCCTGCCCGAACTGGAAGCCCTCCTTCTGCTGTCTTTGTGCGTAAAGCTCGACCAGCTCTTTCGCAATCTCTTTTACTGCACCCTTTACCTTAGTCTTGGTATTTTTCCACTCTATAGAATTTAATTTATTCAGCTTTGGCTTTCGCCCGTCGGGGCCGGAGTATTTTTGAATCACATCAAGGCCTGTTGCCAGGATATACAACACGCCTCCTCCGCCGTATTCAATCTTAATATAATCCTTCGTAACCTTATCTACTTCAATCTTTTCAATGCCTCGATAAATTCCCAGACCATGATTTTCATGGACAACATAATCTCCGGGGGTAAGCTCTGTAAAATTCTGAATCTTTTTCCCTTCGTAGGTAGATTTCTTATGCTTCTTTCTCTTCTCCGTACCGAAGATATCACTTTCCGATATAATAACCAACTTAATCATGGGGTATTCGAAGCCCCTGCGTAAGTTTCCATAGGTAACCATAATTTCGCCGTCCTGCAGGATACGGTCCATATCGTCTGTATAAAAAGCATTTAAGTTAAATTCCCGAAGGTCTTCACTCAGACGCATGGCTCGGGTTCGGGAGCCGGACAAAAGAATAACCCGGTACTTATTTTTCTTCCATCGTTCCAGATCCTTAACCAAAACATCAAAGTTCTTATGATAAGAGGCAACCGTTTGCACTGTAAAATCATATTTTCTTTTTGGGTTAAAGAAATTATTCTTAACCTCCATGGTACTGATTAGAACAGAATTTTTCTTCGCCAGAATACCCATAGCCTCTTTATAGCCATAGATCACATTCATCTGGCCCGGAAGGATATAGCCTTTTTCAATTCGCCCAATCATACCCTCACGAAATTCTGTCTCCACCGCTTCGCCCTTTTCCGCAAGTCTGCCGGGCTCATCCAGAAAAAAGATGGCATCTTCATTATTAAAGTAATCAAAGAAGCTCATGGTATGGTCATAAAAATAACTGATAAAGCTCTCCATCGCGATGGAACCGTGAAATTCCTCTAAGTTCTCCCTAAACTCTGCGATGATTTGTTGAATTCTTGCGGATTCCTCGGTTTTAAACTGACTCCTAAGATTTTTTACATATTCTTTTTCTTCCTCTTCGATTTTTCGAAGTCCTGCCTTGATCCGTTTTTCATCCGGGATAATCTCGGCAGCCGGATAAAGAATTAACTGATCCACCTGTTCAATGGAACGCTGGCTGCTGACATCAAAGGTTCTAATTGAATCTATCTCATCTCCCCACAATTCAATCCGGTAGGGAGCTTCTTCTGTTAAAGGAAAGATGTCAATAATACCTCCCCGAATTGCAAAATCCCCAGGGGCTTCCACCTGCGCCTGTCTCTCATAGCCCAAATGAATTAAAGATGCACTAAACTCCTGTAGTTTTATAATCGAATTACTATCAACCGTAATTATCCTGTCCTTCATCATCTGAAGCGGCAACAAGCGATCCATTCCACCGTCCAGGGTTATGATAATTGTGGTATTCTTTTTCTCCAGAATGCGGCGCATAATCCGTAACCGGTCCCGCACGATGGCATTGCCGTGAATATCTGCGCTATAAAAAATAATATCCTTAGCCGGATAGAGAAACACCTCCCTATCATACAGCCGGTAATCTTCATAGATTTCCTTCGCCTTAAGATCATTATAGGTTACTATGATTTTAAAACGGAAATCTTCACTTAGTCCGTGGATCAGATGGCACTTTTGTGAATCAATACAGCCGGTAACCTGTACCGGCAGAGTTTTCAATTTTATATTATCCCTGATGTCATTAAACTCTTTTAACTCCTTCAGGGGAGCTGTAAAGGTTTTCAAAAGTGTACCTCCTACTTATAAATATACAAAATAATTATCTGATATTGCACATCGCATGTATAAACATGTATAGAATGTAATACGTGAATATTAATTCACTTTGTGCTGCGCTGTATATGCTCCAATCATTGCTTTTTAAAATCCGAATATAGTCTTTGACTCCTATTTAATGAAGAAAAAATCTGTTTTTGATCCTAACAGATTAAATATTATTATTGTCTTCATTCTTTGCAGATTTGAATATTTCCTTGATTTTTTCTATATGAGATTTATGACCTGTCGGCTTCTTGTCCTCTATACCGATGTCCTTATTTCTCTCTTTATCATTCTTATCTCTATCATTCTTTATATCTCTCTTTTTTAATTCAACCTTCTTAGTATCTTCCTTCTTTGTTTCTTCTTTCTTTTTATTATATTGATTCATGGCTGCATCAATACCTGATGTGATAATCATTCTACAGGCATCGGAAGTATCCTTAAGGGCATCCCGAACGGTCGCCTGCTCCTCCTTTGGAAATCTCCCCAATACATAATCTGCAAGATCCCAATCCTTAGGCTTATCGCCGACACCGATTTTTATCCGGGGAAAATCCTGTGTACCAATATGTTGAATGATACTTTTAATCCCATTATGCCCCCCTGCACTCCCTTTTTTGCGAATCCGAAGCTGTCCCACCTCGAGGCTGATATCATCGTATATTACGATGATTTCCTCCGGTGAAACCTTATAAAAATCAACCAGTTCTCTGACACTTTCGCCACTTAAATTCATATAAGTCATAGGCTTAGCCAAAATTACTTTTTCCCCTTCAATATAACCCTTTCCACAGATTGCCTTGTGTTTTTTAAAATCCAGCGGAATGCGGTAATCGTCTGATATTCGGGTTATAGCGTCCCATCCTATGTTATGTCTGGTAGCCTGGTATTTGTCACCCGGATTTCCTAATCCTATTATAATGTACATTTTATCATGCCTTTCTCTCAAGGTTGTTGCTGTCGTAGATGAAACTAGTGGTTATAACAACCTGTAATAATTGAACTGTTACATATTCCATTAAAAAATATATATCTAACTGCTTCCTGCTGCCGCTGCCGCTCCTGCCGATGTGGCAGCTATCATTGCCATCTGTTGCGCAAGTAAAATATTCGTAATATTATTCGCCAATGTCATTTCCATTGTACTATGCTTTTGATCTGCCAGATAATCGTCACATACCAAGGCTGTCGCATACATCAGCCTTTCCTTTGCCGATATGGACCAACCTCCAAAGCCCTTTTTACTTTTTAGATACTGATTTGTTGCAGCGATCTCATCAGCAAGTTTACCGGTTTCTTCGCTCAAAAGTGCCACTACACCTAAGAAGGATATCTGCATGCCGGAACCAAATTTACATTTTCTTGCATGTAAAGCATTGTTTAGCTCAACTGTACGTCTGCACTTAACCGCTGCATCTTCCTCACTAAAGGTGAGAACATGGGATAATGCCTGTACGGAGTTCGAATAGGAAAAATGCTCTTTTAAGATTCGGTAACAGTTTTCCATCTCCCTGATTGCCTGATTTATTGAAATATCAGACATCGCTAATAAGGTAGCAAAACCATAATCATCCGAGGAGGTTATAAAGCGATGCTCCTTCTTCATTGCATCATAGAAGCTTTTCGCTGATTTAATAATATTATTATATTGATAATCTTCCGCTTCCATAGCAATTGACAGAGCAGCCAGAACCAGATATGGAGAAGAATGAAATCCTTCCTTCTTCATATCCTTATAGATAATAATAGCCTCCTCAATCAATTTTGCGGGATTCTCTTGCAAAGATAGCATAACAGAAGTAATAAAGTTTGTTGTATCTTTAAATTGAGAGAATACGCCTGTTTTATTCTTAATGAAGCTTTTACATTCTTTTATTCTATCAATCTCTAGCTTACTTTCTGACATCGTATAAAGCAATGCACCCAGTCTTACGCTTGACGTATAATTCCATTTAAAGCTTTTATATAACTGTTTATAATTTTCTGCAAATAAATCACATTTATTCTTTAGGCTTCCCTTCATAAAACGTTCTCCCCTTCATAAAAAACAATGTAAGTGCGTTATTATTATAATCCTTATGGTAAGGTATGGCAACACAAAAAAGGCAGCCTTGGCTGCCTTTTTTGTCTTTTTATTACTGCTTTTCCCACTACTCCTCTGCATCTGCTTCTGCATCCGCTTCCAAAGCTGCGATTTCGTACTTTTCAAGGATGATTTTCTGGATTTTATCTCTTGTATCCGAATTAATCGGATGAGCAATATCCCGATACTCTCCATCCCCAGCTTTCCGGCTCGGCATAGCGATAAATAAGCCTTTGTCACCTTCAATTACTTTGATATCATGTACTACAAATTCGTTATCAATCGTAATTGAAACAACAGCCTTCATCTTGCCTTCCTTACTCACCTTACGCACGCGTACATCGGTAATCTGCATGGCATGGTCCCCCTTCTGTCAAATTTATCGTTAGTTTTTAAGAAAAAGTTATGTTTAACTAAAGTTAATCTCCCTTTTCCCAGTTACTGCTTTGAGTAATATTAAGTTGTTTTGCACTTCCATATGTACCCATAATTTGTCTTTTAAGGGTATTATACCATAATTATTCAGAAATGTGAATATTTTTTATGTAAAAATAGTTAAAATTTACATCTTTTTTGACGTTTTTTTATTGTTTACAGTTTTTTGCCTTATCTATAACAACTTTTTAGCTATTTTTTAGTATTATACTTGCATTCTAATCCTTTTATTTGAATATATTACTTATAAATTATGGTTATTATTGGTATAATAATACAAAACCGTATCTATTCCTTTCATAAATCCTTCTCACATTTAATTTAAATTAATTTAGTGAGTAATCTGAATAGGAGTAATAATTTTAACAACATTTTGCTATATATAAAAAAGGTTTCTCTATTGTAATTTATATGAAAAGGGTTATAATAGCAGATATAAAATGTCATAAATTATAAACTAATAAGAATAGGATGTGTACTATGTACAAAATAGAATTAAATAAGCCTTGCCGAATTCATTTTATTGGCATCGGCGGTATAAGCATGAGTGGTTTCGCAGAATATTTACATAACAAAGATTTTATCGTCAGCGGTTCTGACAGTACTGAGAGCAAAATAACAGATCATCTAAGTGACTTGGGAATTAAAGTGTATTATGGGAATCGCGCTGCCAATATAACGTCCGATATTGATGTGGTTGTATATACCGCCGCAATCATGAAGGACAATGAGGAATATATTGAAGTACAAAAACGGGGCATTCCTGCTCTGAGCCGGGCTGAAATGATTGGACAGCTGATGCTTAATTTTGATAATGCTGTAACCGTATCCGGAACTCATGGGAAGACAACGACTACCTCCATGCTTTCAATCATTTTCATGGAAGGTGACATGGATCCAACCATATCCGTTGGAGGTATTCTTGAATGCATCGGGGGAAATACCCGTACAGGAAATTCGGAGCATTTTATCATCGAAGCATGTGAATATACCAATACCTTCTTAGAATTCTATCCCAAACGCAGCATTATATTAAATATTGATGCAGATCATCTGGATTTCTTTAAGGATTTAGAGGATATCCGCAATTCCTTTCATTTGTTTGCAAAACGTATCCCAAAGGAAGGTCAATTATTCATAAACGGAGAAATTGACCGCTATGAGGAAATCACTAAGGATCTTGCCTGTGAAGTTTTCACCTATGGTATCGCCGATCCTAACCACCGCAGCAAAGATATGGCCTTCGATTATGCTGCTGATAACATAGAATTTCATTTAGGTACCGGAAGCTTTGATTTATATTATAAAGGAGAGTATGTTGACCGTATTGTGTTAAACACCTTAGGTCTACATAATATATCGAATTCTCTTCCAACCATTGGTGTTGCTCTGCAGACGGGAATCCCTATTGATAAAGTGAAAGCTGCTCTTCTTAAATTCAAAAATTCCAAACGTCGTTTTGATTATAAAGGAAACATCGGCGGTGTCGATATTATAGATGATTATGCCCATCATCCGACAGAAGTAACGGCAACCTTAACTTCTGCCAGGGCATATTCTAAAGGTACCGTCTGGTGTGTGTTCCAACCTCATACCTATAGTAGGACGAAGCATCTTTTAAAAGACTTTGCTAAGGCTTTATCCTTGGCAGACAAAATTGTTCTTACAGATATCTATGCCTCAAGGGAAAAAGATCCCGGGGACATATCATCGAAAGATTTAGTTAAAGAATTGGAGTTAATGGGAAAAGAAGTATACTATTCTCCCTCTTTTGATGAAATTGAAAATTTTTTATTACAAAATTGTATGAACGGTGACCTGTTGATAACTATGGGTGCCGGAGATATCGGAAGTATTGGAGAATCCTTGTTGGGACAGTGATTATCCACAATATCCACAGTATTATCAACATTTTGTGTGAATAATGCTGTGGATACTTTTTTCTACTAAATCTTTTCTACAAATATAGACTTTTTCACCAAATAATTCATATTTTCTCTATACTTCTATCATAATTTACAGATTTTTACATGTTTTGACCGTATAATCATCCACATTATCCACATTATCCACATTTGTATAAAGCCAAGGAATCCCATAAAATAAGCTATTTTCAAATGTTTTTATCTGTGTTATACTACTCCACGGATAGGCGGACCATTTATGAAACCTCTTGAGCTGATTGAACATAGCATGCTCTAAGTTTATTCGATGATCCCTAAAAGATAACTCCATTAGAATTCGTATGAACACTAATCTGCGTTTGGATTAATCCAGTAGAATTACGATATCAGTTCGTGCTTGCATGATGTTATGTCATATTTCTAACAGATTAATATACCATAAAGAATAACTAGAAAGGGGATGGGTGAGAATATGAATAAAATATCATTACATGCTGAAGGTATTTCCGACATTACTATTGTCCCAAATACCTTTATTGACCAATATATGCCGTCTGCGAACGGTGCCTATGTGAAAGTTTATCTGTACCTGTTACGATGCTTTAACAGTAATCGCCCGGAGATTACAATCTCCTCAATTGCTGATCATCTTGAAAACACCGAAAAAGATATCATCCGTTCCTTAAACTACTGGGAAAAGTTAAATCTACTACAATTAACAAGAAATGAACATCATGAAATTATATCCATTCATTTGATTGATTTGAATACTTCGCAAAATCCTACCGTCGATACCGATATGGAAACAGTTCCCGACTCGGAGGAAGAAATTGCAGTCACACTACATATGCCAAAGAAACCCAATCCTAGGCAAACTTATTCCACAGAAAAAATCGCACAGCTGAATGAAAATGATGAAATAAAATGGGCGATGCATATCATTGAAATCTATCTGGACCGTCCATTAAAGCCTATGGACATGCAGTTGATTTTATACCTGTATGAAGAACTTAAATTCTCTGCAGAGCTTATTATGTATCTATTTGAGTATTGTGTCTCAAAGAACAAAAAGAATATTTCTTACATTGAGGCAGTTGCACTTACTTGGGCTGAAGAAGGCATTGACTCAGAGGAAAAAGCAAGGGAAGCGACTGCCACCTATAATGACCATTATCATGCGGTTAATAAAGCCTTTGGCTTAAATAGGTCGCCCGGACAGATTGAACGGCAATATATTACAAAATGGGTAGAGGTATTTGGCTTTTCTGATGAAATTCTTACGGAAGCCTGTAATCGAACCATTTTAAGAACCGGAAAACCTGACTTTAAATATGCGGATAAGATCCTGGAGACTTGGTTTAAAAAAGGTGCTAAGAATATGGAGGATATCCTTAAATTAGATGAGGAGTTTAGTAAAAGTAATAAAATACCCGAACCGGGTAAAGTCACACCGATTACGAAACCTTCCTCCAATAAGTTCAATCAGTATCCGCAAAGAACCTATACAGCAAAAGATTATGCAGAATTGGAAAGAAAGCTTCTGAATAAAGGTCTATAAGAAATAGCCGTCGAATGACGGCGGAATGGAGATTATAATATGGCTCTAAAAAATGATAAATACAATCAGATTTTACGAGAATATGACAATCGACAATTTCAGAACAAGCATGATCTGGATCGCCGTCTAAAACAAGTATATGAAGCGATTCCGGAACTAAAACAATTGGCGTATGAGATGATAACCCTATCCGCCGAAAGTGGCCGATTGGCCCTTAGAGGAGATACGGCAAGTCTGATGGAACTGAAGGCGAAAACCTTCGATATCAAAGCCCGCCAAATGGAACTTTTAATCTCTAACGGCTACCCCTCTGACTATCTAGAATTAAAGTATCAATGCAGTAAATGTAAAGATACCGGTTTTATCGGTAATGAAAAATGCAGCTGCTTTAAACAGGCAATTGCAGATTTAATCTATGCGGGGTCTAATATTAAATCTGTTTTGGAATATGAGAATTTTAATACCTTCTCATTTAAATATTATTCCGATGATTTTATTGATGAAGCTACCGGATTATCCCCTTTATCCAATATGCAAAAGATCGTAGCCGGGTGCAAATCTTTTATCAGACATTTTGGTAAGAAACCTGAAAACCTTTTATTCCTCGGTAATACCGGTGTCGGCAAAACTTTTCTTGCTAATTGTATTGCAAAAGATCTTTTAGACCGTGGGTTTACCGTAATTTATCTTACAGCCTTCCGATTATTTGATATTCTAGAGAAGAATAAGTTTGGTAAAGATGAGGAAACCTCTTATATAGCTTCCAATCAGTTTGAATATATTTTAGACTGCGACCTGTTAATTATCGATGATTTAGGGACCGAGATGAATAATTCCTTTACAGCATCTCAATTGTATCTTATAATCAACGAACGTCTCCTAAAGCAAAAGTCTACGATTATTTCAACAAATTTATCACACGATAATATGAACGCTTATTATGGCGAACGGGTATATTCAAGAATTATCAGTAATTACTCCATTCGTCGAATTATCGGGGAAGACATCCGTTTACAAAAGGCTGTCGGTAATTAAAATAAAGCAATAGGATATCCTATTCCTATGCAAGATACTTACAGATACATACGAAATCCACTTGACTTACTGTTTTTATAATGGTATAACTTTAGTGGATTTTGATACGAATTACTAATTATATGGAGGGAAAATGTAATGTCAAAGCATGAAAAGATCGTAGAAACCATTCCTGTGGGACCCTTGGGCATCATCGCTTTAGAAAGCAGCAGCGACCTGGGAAAGAAAGTAAATGAGTATCTTGTAGAATGGCGTAATGAGAGAGAAAGCGAGCACAAAGCCACAATCGCATTCACCGGTTATCAAAGAGACTCCTATTTACTAAACGCCTGCTGTCCGAGGTTTGGAACCGGCGAAGCAAAGGGAATGATTAAGGAATCCGTCCGTGGATCCGATTTGTATCTGCTTGTTGATGTAACAAATTATAGTTTGTCTTATACCGTTTGCGGACATACGAACCATATGTCACCGGACGATCATTATCAGGATTTAAAACGAATTATAGCGGCAGTTGGTGGTAAAGCAAGAAGAATTACCGTCATCATGCCCTATCTTTATGAAGGCAGGCAGCACAGACGTACCTCCAGGGAATCCCTTGACTGCGCTTTAGCATTACAGGAATTAACTCATATGGGTGTAGACAGTATCATTACCTTTGATGCACATGATCCGAGAGTTCAAAATGCAATCCCTCTAAGAAGTCTTGAGACAGTGGCACCAACCTATCAGTTTATCAAAGCATTGCTTAATCATGTACCGGATATTAAGCTGGATGCAGATCATATGATGATTATTAGCCCGGATGAGGGTGGTATGTCAAGAGCAGTTTATTATGCCAATGTTATGGGCCTTGACATGGGCATGTTCTATAAAAGAAGAGATTATACCAAGATTGTCAATGGACGCAATCCGATTGTAGCTCATGAGTTTTTAGGTACCGATGTTGAGGGTAAAGATATCTTAATTATAGATGATATGATTTCCTCCGGTGAAAGCATCCTTGATGTGGCTACCGAATTAAAGAGAAGAAAAGCAAATCGCATCTTTGTTGCGTCAACCTTTGGTTTATTTACAAATGGTTTTGAAAAATTTGATGAAGCATATGAAAACGGCTTGTTATACCGTGTTCTTACGACAAATCTTATCTATCAGACACCTGAACTCTTAACCAAACCATATTATATCAATGTAGATATGAGTAAATATATTGCATTAATCATCGATACCATGAATCATGATAACAGTATCAGCGGTCTTCTTAATCCGATCGCCCGCATTCATAATATCTTAGATAAATATGGACAAGGAACACATAATATGCAATAATTTTTATAATATAAGGCAGCTGTCTTTCGATATTATTCGTAAGACAGCTGTTTTAATTACTATTATGTATTTTTATTCTTATACAATGAATTTATCAGCACACATTGAAAAGTCAAACCATTGTTTCTTTTATCTTCTGACTTCCAGTTATCATCCAGAGCTAACCTATCCTTATAAACACTTCTTTTCTTATTCGATTTGCAATTGATGGACATTCTCTTTCTGCTGTATTTAAAGTAATATCCTCTTTGACTTATAACCCTTGATTTAAACTTTTTTAATATACTTTTCATCACATATCTCTTCTTCGCTTTGACTATCTATTTCTGCTTCTTAATCTGTTTCACTTTCTTCTTGTAGCTCAATCTCCTGCATCAATAATTCCTCTTCCATATCCTCTGTATCGGAAGTGTCTGATATGTCACTACCAGCCGTTTCCTCTTGCCTTATTTCGTTCTCTGTTTCTTGTTCTTGTTCAGCTTCATGTCCTATTTCCTGTTCCACTCCTTGCCCATCCTCTTGCTCTATTTCCTGTTCCACCTCTTGCTCGATCTCTTGTTTCGCCCCTTGTTCATCCTCTTGCCCTATTTCTCTTTCCACCCCTTGCTCATCCTCTTGCCCTATTTCTCGTTCCGCCTCTTGCTCGATCTCTTGTTCCATTTCATTCGTTACTTCTCGCTCCTGTTCACGCTCAGCTTGTTCGTCTTCTTTCTCTTGCTCCTCTTTTATAACTGCTCTCCAATCATATGTTTCAAATGTATCGGTCATAGACGAATTATGTATCTGCTCCATATAACTTCGCCAGATGGTACCAGGATAGGAGGACCCTTTTAAGTCCTCTAAAGTTTTAGGAATATCATATCCAACCCAGACACTGGTGGTGTAATAGGGGGTGTATCCGACGAACCAACCGTCCTTTTTATCATCCGTGGTTCCCGTCTTACCGGCGCTGATAGTATGGGTAAGACCAAGGCCCTTACCGGTTCCGTTCTTTATTACTCCAATAAGTGCTTCGGTCATAATCCTTGCTGCGTTAGTTTCATAAACCTGTTTGGTAGGGATTTTCTCTCCTACGATTTCATTGCCCTCTGAATCCATGATTTTCACAATACAGGTAGGATGTCTATAATAGCCGTCATTTTCTATGGCTGCATAAGCGGAAGCCATCTCTAAGGGACTTACACCTACGGTAAACCCCCCTAAGGAGGCTGCAGGATAATAATCATTTTTATCTATTTTTGCAAAATTCATATCTAAGAGATAGGATAATCCGACTTCTGGTGTCAACTCTTCAAATAACCTCCATGCAATCGTGTTCTTAGATAGCTCAATTGCCCTCGATAGCTTCATCTCACCGGCATAACTTCCCCCGGAATTTCGTGGTCCACCCTCAAACCGCTCATCCCTCACCACACTGTCCGGTGTGTAATCTCTTTCAAGTGCCGGTGTATAGACAATCAAAGGTTTAATGGAACTCCCCGGCTGTCGATAACTTTGATACGCTCTATTTAACGTATATCCCGGAAACTCCTGACTACGGCCACCGACGATTGCTATTACCCTTCCGGTATCGTTGTCAATACTTACCGCAGCTCCTTGAAGTTCAAATACCCCTTCCCCATTCATTTCAGTAAAATCCTGAAGGGTTTGATCTAGCGATGCTTGCAGTAGTTTTTGCTTTTTTAGGTCGATTGAGGTATAGATGCGATACCCGTTACGATATAGTTCCTTTTGCAAACTATAGTATAGTTTGTTATATTCATCCTCATAAACCTCTTTTTCTTTCTCTGATGAAAAACTTACCCTGAATTCAAAGCCCTGATTCTCCATGAGTGCTCTTATGGCACTATAGCTAACATAGGTTTCCACATAATTTTCCTTATTCTTTTTGGAGGGCTGTAACTCAATGTCTTCATTTATGGCTTTACGGTATTCCAGTAGATTTATCTTATCATCCTCAAGCATTTGATTCAGTATTCTATCTCTACGCTCCAGAGTGTTTTCCATATTTGTAATGGGATTATAACGGTTTGGACTGTTTGGAATGGCACACAGAAATGCGGTCTGCGATAGACTAAGCCGGGTAACGCTTTTTCCAAAGTATCCATAGGCAGCGGCCTGTATACCATAGTGTCCGTTGGCAAAATAGATATTATTAAAATAAAACTCTAGAATCTCCTGCTTAGAATACTTCTTTTCCAACTCCTGGGCTATGAAAATCTCCTCTATTTTACGTTCATAGGTAACTTCATGGGTAAGGAATATGTTTCTGGCAAGCTGCTGGGTTATGGTACTGGCTCCTTGCTTTATCTCACCCTTATTTTTTATGAGGGCGATTGCTGCCCTTATATTAGCCAGATAATCTATGCCATCATGCTCCATAAACTTCTTATCTTCCGTTACTACCATAGCATTGATGGCGTTAGCTGGAATGTCCTTATACTCAATATAATATACATCCTTATCTGCCTTTAAGCTGGCAATCAGCTCTCCTTCCGTATCATATACCAAACTAGTCAGGGAGGATCGGAAGTCATCCTTTGTAGAGGTTGAAACCACATCTTTTGCTTCTGCCTGAATTTGAAACAAAGTCTTACCATAGGTTTTATAAAAGTAAAACATCCCTGCTGCAATAACAAGTAAAAAAAGAAGTAGTGCCAATTGAAGAGTAAGCTTAATTACTTGTCCCGGCGATTTTTTCTTCTTTTTATGCACTGGTTTCTTTTGTTTCGCTTTTTGGGGTTTTGTTTTCATTTGCTTTGCTTTTTGAGGGCCCGCTTTTTTACTGTTCGCTTTCCCTTGATTATTACGTGTACTTTTTGGCATACGAAGCCTCCGCTTAATCTATATATCTGTAAAAAAACCTTAGTTTTCAGTTGTTCATAATCTTTATCGGCAGGACAAATCAACATAATGATATGGAAGCTTTAATTCCTCCAATAGTACTTTCTCCCTGTTATGGCAGCTGAATAGTAATATCTGTTTTCGGTCTGCAATCTGCATTAAGGCGTATTTTACGCGGTTGTCATCATAAAGAGCAAAGCTGTCATCCAGTATAAGAGGCATCTCATTCTTTCCAAGCAACAGATCTGCCACTGCAATTCGAAGGGCAAAGTAAATCTGATCCATTGTTCCGGCACTAAGCCTATCTAATATAATATAATTTCCGTTCCAGCCTGCTTTTACTTCCAGCTTCTCGTCTATTTTAAGATCCGTATATTTTTCATTCGTTATATCACCAATGATGTCAGAAACTGCTTTATTAAGCTGTATTCCAAAGCTGTCATGAATGTCCGTTGATAGCTCCTGTATCGTTGCAAGAGCCAGCTTAACAGCACAAAGCTCTGTGTTATTCTCTCTTTGTTTTCGCTCCAGAGTATTAAGAACAGCCTTATTCTTTAAGAGCTTCGCTTCGTTGTCTTCTAAGGCTGTCAGTTCCCATTTTAACTTTTCGATTTGAAGCTTACAGTCATCATATTGTTTACTGGCCTCTGAATGTTTAGATGATTGTTCCAGCTTTCTATGATGTATTTCATCCTGCAGTCTCCTTATGGCATCGTTTGAAAGCTCTTCCTCCCTGATAAAAAACTGGATATACTTCATAATGGCATCGTGCAATAGATCTCTGTTGTCATCCAATTCATTTTTCCGGTAGTATAGTTCCTTTAACTGTTCCTCTTTATGAGTTAAGGCTAACGTATTTTGCAAATTTTCTGCCTGCTTTAGGGTAAGCTCCTCCGGTGTGGTTACTTTGTTTTTATATAAAATTTCACTCAATCTATCTTTTGCCTGGGATAGCTGTACGGACAAAGACTCGATATTACTATCCTTTTGATTGCTTTTTTCCTTGCTCTTTTTATGTAACAGAGAGACGAATAATCCTACGGTACAGACAGAACCGATTGACATAAATATTCGGCTACTCACAGTCTCTGCCGCCAAAAAGGATAATAAAATCATTACGAACGCCAGACTAATGCCAATCCCATAGCTTCGTAGAGCTGCTGCCTGTAAAGCGGCTTTCCTCTCATTATAAAGTCTCGTTAGATTTAGCTCATACTCAGGAATAGCAGCCTTAAGCCTACCGGATTCCAGAATATCTTCCTGTAGCTCTTGAGAGGCTTGTCCCGTCTTCTTCCAAAGGTTGATTACCTCCGTTAACTCGCTTATTTGTTTATCCAAATGTAAGCTACTTAATGTCATTTCCTGATAGATATGGTACTTCTCCAAGATGGCAGGAAGCTGATCTATACGCATTCTTTCCTCCCGATCCTTCTCAGTATCCGCTTGGTCAATTATCTTCTTTAGTTCCTGTTCCTTACCCAACAGTTCTTTTAACTGTAGAGTAAGAGTATCCATCCTCTCTTCCTTCATAAGTCCTTCTTCAATCTCTGTTTCTATGCTCTTCTTGAAAGACGTATCCTTACTAATCGCATTTTCCAAAGATTTCTTCTTCTCAGATAAGGTGCTGATAGCTTGTGTAACATTCACTTCCTTCGCTTTTGCCATAGATAAATTAGCAATATAATTGCGAACCTCTTCTGCCAAACCAGCATCGGTTTGCGCTTTTAGCTGCTCGATGCTAACCGTGTTTTTAAAAGCTGTTTCGGTCAGGCCCGGTACTATCTCACTAATCAGTCCTTCCTTCAGTTTTATCTCCCTACCTGTTGTTAAATCCAGAACAGTGAAGTATTTATCGTTTGCATGAAAACTCCGTTGCAGTCGGTATTCTCTCTCTCCGATTTGGATGTCCATAGTGCCTGCATAAGCTCCGGGATAATCCCAGGGCAGATATCTGGTATAGGTATCCTCCTTTGAAGCTGCCCCTCTACCCCGCATACGATCAATCCCAAAGAGCATTCCCTTAATAAATGCATGTATCGTAGATTTTCCGGCTTCATTATCTCCATAGATTAAATTAATCCCGGGCTTTAGGTCTATCTCTTTTCCCTGAAACTTTCCAAAATGACTAAGTTTAAGCTTTTTTAATTGCAAATACACCAATCCCTTTCCTTATCCACTATTCCCTGGCATTAAGAAGTGCTTCCAGCCCATAATATAACGCCTTTTTCGCAACTTCATCCTGCTCTACATTTTCCCTAATTCTTCGAATGAATAAGCCAATCATATTATCCTCGTTTTCCTGATAGAGTTGATCGAAATCATAATCCGGTACCGTTTCATCCGTAACTTCCAGTACATTCCCTAAGGATAATAAGGCCTGTTTATCAAAGTGGATATCTTCCTCCCGAAAGCCCCTAATCGTAAATTGATATATATGTTGACTACCCTGCTTTTGAATCAACAGTTTGGTCTTGTCTACCAAAGAACCGTTGGTAGTATTCTTATCTATCATAAGGTCTAATCTCTTATATTGTCGTAGGGAACCAGGGATAAAACGGATCATTGTCTTTTTGATAGGATCTAATGTGATTTCACCCAGAATATAACCTCTTTCCCCAGTCTCATTTTTATCCAGGGGTTCTAAGGATCCCGCATATGCCATCTTTTCACCAACAATCTCTGGTTTATGGATATGACCCAATGCAATATAATCAAATCCGGATACGGATAGCTTCTTACGGTTCATCGGAATATTCTTTTCATCACCACCGTGGGCTAAAAGTATCTGAACTTTGTCTTGTTTCCCGACTTTTAAAGAGTCATAAAGCGGTTCTGTGATGTCCCTGTTATGGTAGCTAAGCCCATAAATCTCCGTATTAAGTTTCGGTAGTTCTATCACATCAATCTCTTCCTTTATAAACATATGAACCCGCGCGTCCCACAAAAAACCCGGATAATAGGATCTGGGTCCAATGTAATCGTGATTCCCGGCCATAAGAACCACCTCTGCGGTTTCTATTTTGCTAAACAGGTAGTTAACCTCCTTAAGATCCCTCAATCTCGGCTGTTTATGAAACAAATCTCCTGCAATAAGTAGAAGGTCAACCTTATTCTGATTGCATAACTCTATCACATTATATAAGCTGTCCCAGAGTTCCTTTTCCCGATCAGCACCCCAAGGCATGTCAGAATCCGGTGTCGCGCCAAGATGCACATCTGCTATATGTATAAACTTCATAGAGACCTCCTAACACAATTCATTATTTATAACAGCGTAATATACAATAATTTTTAAGTATATATTTTACTTATTATATCACAGGCATCCTTGTAACTGCAATAAGTCAATCGAACATTTATTCTGTATTATACATGGATTTGACTCTTAGTTAAATAGCTTAATTTATGTAGTTACCTGTACGTTCTACAGAAATCCTTTAAAATCTTTCATATTTTTAACTTTATCTTCTACATAGAACAATTTGGTAAATACACTTGACGCACTCTTAACTTAACAGTATAATCATCAAAAGCTTAATTCGTATGAAGGGGGTAATTTTAGCATGACAAAATTAATCAAACCACAGCACTTAAAACCCGGAGATAAGATAGCCACCGTAAGTCTCTCCTGGGGAGGCGCGGGAGATCCGGAACTTTTATGGCGCTATCAATTAGGAAAAGAACGCTTACAGGATTTGTATGGGTTTCATATAGTTGAAATGCCCAATACTCTTAAAGGCAGTGACTATCTATATCGTCATCCTGAAAAAAGAGCACAGGATTTACTTGATGCTTTTGCTGACCCTTCCATCAAAGGTATCTTTTCCTGTATTGGCGGAGATGACAGCGTTCGTATGCTACCCTTTATCGATTTTGAAATTATTCGCAAAAACCCTAAAGTGTTCTTAGGATATTCCGACAGCACGATCACACATTTTATCTGCCTGAAGGCCGGGCTTTCCAGCTTCTATGGTGCCTCTATTTTGGCTGAGTTTGCTGAAAATATTCAGGTCTATGAATATACTAGTACATGGATTCAAAAAGTCTTATGCGATCCAAGTCCGATCGGGGAAATCCCTGCTGCCACCATGTGGACCGGTGAACGTATGCCCTGGCTTGAAGAAAATATGAATAAGGCAAAAAAGCTATTAAAGAATCAAGGCTATGAATTCTTACAGGGAACCGGAAAAGTACAGGGCCACTTAATCGGTGGTTGTATTGAAGTTCTGGAAATGATGAAGGGTACCACCCTATGGCCTTCCGATAATTATTTTAAAGATGCCATTTTATTCTTTGAAACATCAGAGGATATGCCGGATCCCAGCCTCATCATCTATTGGCTAAGAAATTATGGAACCCTAGGTATTCTACAAAATGCAAAGGCTGTTATATGGGGAAAGCCCTATCAGGAAAAATATTATGATGAATATAAAGCTAGTATCAAAAAAGTAATCATTGATGAACTGGGACTTACAAATCTTCCTATTATCTACAATATGACCTTCGGTCATATTGAGCCAATGACCTGTCTACCCTTCGGTGCTTTAGCTGAAATCGACTGTGATAATCAAACCTTTAGTATTCTTGAATCCGGTGTGATTTAAAAGAATATGCTAGCGGAAGTATTGATATACAAGAACAATATTTTGTATACAAAAAATCAAGTCACAATTAGAAATATATGTTATTATGTCATTATACGGTACCGTTATATTGTAATAGTAATTCTTTAGGAAGGTGGTTACTTTTGAAAAACTTCTATATACTAACGGATGCAATTAATTATATTGAGGACAACTTGTGTAATGATTTTACATTAGATGATATAGCAGCTTCCTGCTATTCTTCTTTATCAGGCTTGAAAAAACTATTTCGTTATGCATTACATCATGGATTAAAGGAATATATTTCAAAACGAAGGATAACCCATGCTGCTCATGATTTGCTAAATACAGATCTGTCCGTAACCGAGATTGCGATGAAGTATCAATATAATTCTCCCGAAGTATTTACAAGAGCCTTTTCAAAAGTATGGGGTACGACCCCTTCTGCCTTCAAGAAACAGTGGAAATTCTCCGGAATTTTCCCACGAATTTTATTCGAATATGACGGAGGCGAAATTATGAGTAAAAAAAATGTGGATTTATCTGAGTTGTATGATTTATTAAAAAGCAGAACCAACAGTTATGTATTATGTTTTGATATGATTTGTTTAAAGCCAATCAATGACACCTACGGCCATGAAGCCGGTGACAAAGCGATTCTAGAATGCCTGCGGAGAATTGATACCTTATCGGATGACAACTGCATCTTATTCCGTATTGGCGGCGATGAGTTTGCACTGGTAACCGATCTGCAGGATCCCAAGAAAGTGGAAGTCCTGGCTAAGAGAATACTTAAGGAAAACGGTCAGCCAATTCTTTACAGCAATACAGAAATACCAATTGGAATGAGGATTGGATGTACGCGAATTGTAGGAAGTAATATAAGATACAGTAATCTCTATGCGAATCTTTATCAGGCCATAGAAGGTGCCAGGGATAATAATGAATGCTATTATATAGCATGATTTTAACTAAAATAATATAAGACTACCCTTAGAATTAATCTATTCTTAAGCAGCTCCCTTATTGTATGAGAATATCCGCTATGATAATCCTTTTACCGGATGTTTTCTTATAATAGGTGAGTTGCTTAATTTTCTATTTATATCTAAGTTTATATATACCTCTCAAATTTCTTATAGATAAGCCTATCTTTCAATATACACAAACATACATTGTTAATAAATTGTATAAATACAGGTATTTTTTCTTTTTCCTATTGACAAAGCTTCTTTTATGTAATATATTACATATTAATAAGTAACATATTACCTATTGAGGAGGTGACGTATGAAACTACCTGATAGAGACAGCGAGCATTTGGTTTTTGGCTTACTCTTCCTACTTTCTAACAAGTTACAGACTTTAGGCGATACTTTCTTCGAGGAGGTCACTACAAAACAGTGGTTTATCTTACTGGTATTAAAAATCCTTTCAGGCAATGAACCAACGCTAAACGAATTATCCGACGCAGCAGGAAGCTCCCGACAGAATGTAAAACAAATTATATTAAAACTGGAGAAGAAAGGGTTTGTAGAGCTAAGGAAGGACGAAACCGATGGTAGAAAATTCAGAATTAAAATGACTCCAAAATGTGAAGAGTTTAGTAATGCTTATGCCCAAAAAAGTATAGAGTTCATGAAAAAACTATTTGCAAACATAGACGAAACAGATCTTAACACTACATTAAAAACACTAAATAGGTTGCAAGAAAACTTGGAGAGGATGGAGAATGAATATGTATAACAATAGAAAAGCCGTAGTAATTTATCGCTCTAAAACCGGATTTACCAAAAATTATGCCCAGTGGCTTGCTCAGGATTTAAACTGCGAGCTCATCAATGGAAAAAAGGTTAAAATCTCTGATTTACAAGGATATGATACGATTATTTACGGTGCCGGCTTATATGCTGCCGGAATCAGTGGCATCAAACTGATTACAAAAAATTATGAACAGCTAAAAGATAAAAACCTGCATGTATTTGCTGTGGGAGCTACGCCGGTTCGGGAGGAAACCACCGAGGAATTAAAAAATATGAATTTTACCGAAGAACAGCGTAAAAAGATACATTTTTACTACCTGAGAGGAGGTTTCGATTATACAAGACTTAGCCCCCTTTACCGATTTTTAATGACCCTGAAAAAGCTTCAGCTGAAAAAAGTTAAAAATCCGGATGCGGATGTCAATGGTATGCTGGCCAGCTATGACCATCCCTTGGACTTTACCAAAAAGAAGTATATCGAGCCCATTGTTAATGAAGTTATGAACTCTTAAAGCATCGTAGTAACTACGTTTTTATATCTGACTTAAATCATATTTTCGGCAACATACCGTTAGAATATAAGAAAAAATTAAATTATTTTAAAGGAGATCAAGATGGAAAAGAATAGAAAGAAAGGGCTTCTCACAGCAATCTTAATTTTGATGGTGGTTATAGTTGTAGCAGCTTTTGTAGTTCTTAAATTAGTTCAGAATAAATTAAACAGTTTTGAAACTGTGAATTCTACTGACTTGGATTTGACAACCGTTGAGGACGGAACCTATACCGGTAGCGCAGACGGGTTTATCGTAAAAGCAGAGGTGGAGGTTACGGTAAAAGATCATGTAATAACCGATATAAACCTTCTGTCACATGACAGCGGAAAGGGTCAACCTGCCGAGGTAATTGTGGAAGAGATAGTAAAACAAAACAGCCTGGAAGTGGATGGAGTAAGCGGTGCAACCCATTCCAGCAATATCATTAAAACAGCAATCTATAATGCTTTGAAAAATCAATAGACAAAAATTTTAGTTAACCAAGTTTTATTCTTTTCAGTTCATGATAGTCAACTCTGTGATTAGCAATTTCATTTTCTAAAAGAATATAAGGCTAGAACTAATTGTTTGTCAGGTTAGAAATATAATCACCCCTGTATTATTAAGGCAAACTGACTTTGATTACATCGGATTAGCGCTATGAAAATCACAGCTTATCGATGTAGCAAAAGTTCAGAAACTTAAAACAGGGGTGATTTAATTGTTAAAGATATAGAATCCGTAGGAAACTTCAAATTTACATTTCCTTTTTAACCCCAAACTTACCTGAGGCTTTTACTTTACTATCGAACGGATCCTTCTTCCAAACCAGATTCCGATACATCTCATGGGTTCCTGTGGATGCCAAACCGCTGATTAAACCACCAAGTAAAATCTCCGGTGTAAACTTCCATCCATTAATCCAAACATTTAAGATGGTACCTGCTATTGCCATAATCAGAGGTATATATTTATTAGGTATAAAGGAAATGCTGTGTTTTATAATATATCCTAAGCATAAGCAGATTGCCACTACGATAAGAACTATGTATTGAGATAAAAAGTCCATAATTACCCTCCCTTCTAAAGATATATCTATTTTACGCCAGCCTAAGTTTTCTCAAGAAAAAACCCATTTGTATCATTCTTAACCCTTATGGTATAACAAATATATCTTATATATAGAAATCATATGTATTTTTCACTACTGTAATGAGTATAACTTTCGTTTGAGATAAAATATAAAAGGACTGAGTCCGGTTCAATACCGAATTCAGCCCCTAGGACTAGCTTAGTCAAAACGCCCAACATTTGGTGTTAAGTTAATTTCGATGGTCTGTCTTTCATATAATAAAATATTACATACCGCATTTTTTTACAATTTTTACTTGAATTTAACTGCAGTTCCGTATGCCATAACCTCGGCTGCACCTTGAGTAACTGTGGCTGAAGCATAGCGAATATTAATAATAGCATCTGCCTGGAGCGCCTCTGCCTCAGCTACCATACGTTTTGTTGCAAGTGCTCTTGCAGTATTCATCATTTCCGTATAGGATTTCAATTCTCCGCCTACAATCGTTTTGAAACCTTGTGTGATATCACGACCAATATTTTTAGATTGGATCGTGCTGCCTTTCACAAGACCTAACATCTCAAGTTCTTTACCGGTAATATAATCAGTATTTACTAAGATCATCTTCCTCACCACTCCTTATTTCTTTGATTCGTTCTACAAGAACGTATATGCCAACCCCTGCAAAAAACAAAGGGATTATGCCGCCCAATAATTTGACATACATAGGGATACCGTCAATAAATATTAATAGACATGCAAACCCTATATAATATAATAATATAAAAATCGTTATTAGTATCGGAGCGATCATCTTTTTCATATGCATATTGTTACCTCACACAAATAAACTGTTATAAGTAAAGCCACTTGAATTTCATGTTATTATGGTAATTTCTTTTCTTTGGTGCTTCCTATATTCTTAGGATAACCCAAAGCAAAGTTTTTTACAATGGTTTTCTGGTTTATAAAATATATACTAACTTTAGGTTTCTGTTATACGGCTACAAGCTGTATTACCTCTTTCTATTGCTAGAGGTAATACAGCAAACTTCGAATGTAACCTGAATTCATCCAACATCTAGCTTGTAATAAGGATACGGGATACATAAAAACAGGATTTTTTCATATTACCTATGTTCTTTTTAGGTTAAAAGCTTAGAACGGTAATTATGCAAAAATCCCATTTTTATGTGTTTATATATCAGATATATCAGTTTATTGAAATCAACCCTTATGCTTCATTTCTGATCATATAATCAAATGCGCTTAATGCTGCATTCGCTCCGGATCCCATAGAGATGATGATTTGTTTATACGGACTATTCATACAGTCACCGGCTGCAAAGACTCCTGGAATGCTAGTTGCATTATGATCATCCACAACTATCTCACCCATTCTATTGCGTTCGAGGGTATCCTTTAACCATTCTGTGTTGGGTACAAGGCCGATTTGAACAAATACACCTTGTAGATTAATATGCTGTTCCTCACCGGTTTCACGCTTTTTATAGTTAATCCCATCCACCTTATCTGTGCCGGTTATCTCTGTTAACTGAGCGTTTTTTATAACGCTTATGTTCGAAAGACTGTAGAGACGTTTTTGTAATACAGCATCTGCCTTTAGCTCAGGCATGAATTCAAGTACCGTAACATGTTTTGCGATTCCGGCCAAATCAATCGCTGCCTCAATGCCGGAATTGCCTCCGCCGATGACTGCAATCTCTTTTCCTTGAAAGAGTGGTCCATCACAGTGAGGACAATAAGCAACCCCTTTATTCTTAAATTCGGCTTCACCCGGTACTCCGGTATTACGCCAACGGGCTCCTGTAGCGATAATAACCGTCTTAGCCTTTAAGACCGAACCATTTGCTAAGGTAACCTCTACGTATTCGTTTTTCTTAATGCTTGCGACCTGTTGAGCTGTTATGATATCTACATTATAATTTCTTACATGGGCTTCTAAATTATCAGCAAGCTTTGGTCCTTCAATATATGGAACACTGATTAGGTTTTCAATTCCTAAGGTATCCCTTACCTGTCCGCCAAATCGCTCTGCAACAATTCCTGTACGAATTCCCTTTCGAGCCGCATAGACTGCAGCGCTACATCCGGCCGGACCACCTCCAACCACCAATACGTCGAATGGTTCTTTTTCATCAAATTCCATTGTATCAGGAGCACTACCCAGTTTCACAAGAATTTCATCCAGCGTCATTCGTCCACTGCCAAAAACTTCTCCATTAAGGTAAATCGATGGTACTGCCATAATGTTTTTACTCTCAACTTCTTCTTTGTAAGCAGCTCCGTCAATCATAGTATGAGAAATGCTCGGATTTAAAACACTCATTAGGTTGAACGCTTGCACTACCTCCGGACAATTATGACAGGATAAACTAATGTAGGTTTCAAAATGGTAGGTTCCTTTAATATTCTTAATTTGATCTATTGTTTTTTGATCCGCTTTCGGCGCTCTTCCACTTACTTGTAATAACGCTAATACTAGCGAAGTAAACTCATGGCCCAGAGGAACTCCTGCAAAAGTTACTCCGGTATCCTCACCGACCCGATTAATACAAAAGCTCGGTGTCCTAGGTAGAACTGTCTGCTCTATCTTAATTTTAGAAGACATGACCTGTAATTCTTGGATTAATTCTGTCATATCCTTCGATACCTGATCTGCTCCTGCACTTACTTTAATCAGAACCTCATCTTCCATTAACTTAAGATACTCAGACAGTTGTACTTTAATCTCACTATCTAGAACCATAATGAACTCCTAGATCTTTCCTACAAGATCCAAACTTGGCTTCAGAGTTGCAGCTCCTTCTTTCCATTTTGCCGGGCAAACTTCACCAGGATGATTTCTAACGTACTGCGCTGCTTTGATTTTACTTACAAGAATATCTGCATCACGTCCAATATTTCCTGCGTTAATCTCAACAGATTGGATTACACCATCCGGATCAATGATAAAAGTACCGCGATCTGCAAGACCGTCTTCTTCGATTAAGACATCAAAGTTACGAGATAGCGTATGAGAAGGATCTCCGATCATGATATAGGTTAATTTACCGATTGCTTCTGAGCTATCATGCCAAGCTTTATGGGTAAAATGTGTATCCGTTGACACGGAATACACTTCTGCTCCCAGCTGCTTCAGCGCTTCATAATTATTCTGTAAATCCTCTAGCTCTGTTGGGCAAACAAAGGTAAAGTCTGCCGGATAAAAGCATACAACGCTCCACTTTCCTTTAAAATCCTCTTCCGTAACCTGAAGAAACTTTCCATTCTGGTAAGCCTGTGCTTTGAAAGGCTGTACTTGTTTTCCTACTAATGACATAATCAATACCTCCATATAATAATTTTATTGTTAATGATAATAGTAATCATTACTGATATTATCAATATAGTCCTTCAATATTCATTTGTCAAGTACTAAAATTGAATTTAAAGGTAAAAAGAATATGTTTGGGTTTACTCTTTTTATATATTCCCATCCATACCGATCTATTATGCATTACTATAATGACCGCTAACCAAAAAAATGATTATCCTCAACCGTCCATAAATTTATTATTTCCAAATCAAGTTAAAATCGTGTCAACGCTTGACATCCACCATTTTCATGCTATACTAAATAAGTCGCAAACCAATACAAATCAATGGTTTTGGCAAATCTTACAACGTCAGTTCGAGACCTTCCTGACGAAGGGATTATCACAAAACAAAGGAGTAATCCCTTAAAACAAAACTAAAGGAGAATGAAAAATGAATAAAAAAACGATCTTTATCACACAGGCTGCAGTAATTGCGGCCCTCTATACCGTGCTGGTATTAGTATTTCAGTTTTCCAGCTTCGGTCCTATCCAGTTTCGAGTAGCGGAAGCCTTAACGATCCTGCCTTATTTCACTCCGGCAGCGATACCGGGAGTAGCTATCGGGTGTTTCCTTAGCGCTATTCTATCCGGTGCAGATGTATTGGATATCGTATTCGGTTCTCTGGCAACCTTATTTGCCGCTCTATTATCCTATCAGCTAAGAAGGAGTAAATTCTTAGTACCCATACCCCCTATCCTTGTGAATGCTTTGGTCATTCCCTTCGTATTAAAGTATGCATACTTTGAGGCCGATCCGGTTCCCCTTATGATGCTGACTGTCGGAGCGGGACAATTATTTGCAGCCGGAATACTGGGAATGGTTTTACTCTTCGGTCTTGATAAGGTAAAGCATGTAATATTTAAAAATAATTAATCGAACATATTATGTTAAAAGAAATAATTAGGTCTGTAACAATGATATTAATAAGATAGTTTTCTTATAAAGAATATCTCCGTAAGCGATATTACTGCTGCCGGAGATATTTTTTTGTTTTCAACATTTACATTAAATACCATCTAAGCTATAATTGAAATTACACTTCACTGATAGAAACGACATGGAATTTTGTATAAAGCTATATCACTCTTTCTAAAATTGATTTGTTAACTTAGATTATATATAAACTATCCTAAATGGAGGTAACCATGGACCGGTTAGCAATTACTGCTCTACATAATCAATTTGAATCATCTTATCAGATGTTAGATAACCTTATTCAGGTGATACCGGAGGATAAATGGTATTCCAAATATCACGATATCCCCATGTGGAAACAGGTATTTCATATATTATATTTTATTGAGTTTTGGATCCGCCCCGAATATAATGACCGTGAATTTCGGTGCATGAAATTCGATGAACGGATCAGTCCTGAATTAGATGTACATACCGAAGGGGATATATCCATCTCCAAAGAACAGATGTTGGAATATCTTAATAATATTCATTTAAAAACCTTACAGGTGTTTGAAGAATTACAGGATAAGGATTTAGGCGAACCAATCATTAACGGAGTTGATAATTACACCTATCTTGATGTAATTACCGGTCAGATTCGACACATCATGTATAATATCGGCTACTGTAATGCATGTTTAAGAGAGCATGGACTGCCGGAATCGGACTGGTATTCCTATAATGAAAAGGACTAATCTGAAATACTCCTTTATATAAATTCCTCTTTATATGAAATTCAGAATATAGTTAAGTTCTATTAAATTTCGAATGGAAATTTTTAGATAACCACAGAAGAAAAAACAGAATAGGAGTACTGAAATATGCAAACATCATTTTACCAAAAAATCGAGAATTATATGCTACAGAATATGACGGACAGCGCCCATGATAAGGAGCACGTATACCGGGTGCTATATGCGGCACTAGATATTGCTAAGCAAGAAGATGAGGTTGATATGGATGTCCTTATTATAGCCTGCCTCTTACATGATATCGGCCGTGAAGACCAGTTTAAAGATCCAAGCCTTTGCCATGCAAAGGTAGGTAGTGAAAAAGCTTATTCCTATCTTACATCCAACGATTTTCCTGAAAAAAAAGCTGCTCATATAAGGGATTGCATCCGAACCCACAGATATCGGAGTGATAATCCTCCAAGCAGTATTGAAGCAAAGATCTTATTCGATGCGGATAAGTTAGATGTTACCGGCACTATAGGAATCGCCCGTACCTTTGTATATAAAGGAATTGTAACCGAGCCCTTGTATACCGTTGACCCCGATGGCAATGTCCTGGACGGTACTACCGATACAGAGCCTTCCTTTTTTCAGGAGTATAAATTTAAGCTTGAGAATATCTATGGATCCTTCTATACCAAACGGGGCTATGAAATTGCCAAGGAACGGCAACACTCTGCTGTATCCTTCTATAACAATATGCTAAAAGAAGTAAGAGACTGCTACTCGAAAGGTCAGATATACCTGAAGGATAATTTAGAATAAATGAATTGTATAAGGCACAGCTTTATTCAGCAAATACACAGGAGGAGCATTCATGCCACTAGATTTTTCTCATATTCTTGGAAAAAAAGTAAAAGGTATCATTGATCGGCCTATCGGCTGTACTCATCTCAACCGTTTTTCCGGTTTAACTTATCCCGTTAATTATGGATATGTGGAGGATGTGTTTGCTGCTGATAGCGAGGAACAGGATATATACTTTTTAGGAACCGATCACCCTTTATCCACATTTGAAGGTGTTGTGATCGCTGTTATCCACCGTTTAAACGATATTGAGGATAAATGGATTGTGGCACCAGAGGGTATGACTTTTACTGATGATGAAATCATACGTCAGATTGAATTCATGGAGAAACATTTTGATATAGAGCTATATCGTTAGAATGATACACGTAAGCACTCTATGGGGATATTACGTATAGCTATAGGATAATCTAAATTCTTTATAATGATTAAGAATACTATATTACAACTGACTCATTAATTTATCTAATCGAATGCATTGAATGAATGGAGGATTATTAATATGGCGAATAGGGAATTTCGAAAGCTCTTACCATCAGACCTTAACCTTGTTTTACAGATGAACTGGGATTTTAGGGAGGGTTTTACTCATGAAAGCAGTGCAAAGAAGTTTTTATCCAATCCGATGAATTGGATCTATGCCTGTATACAGGACAACCAAATCATTGGCTTTGCCTATGGATATGAATTAAATCGATTAGATAACAAAGGAAATATGCTATACATACATGAAGTCGGAGTTTTGGATTCATATCAACGACAGGGTATTGGTTATCAATTACTAACCGATCTCAAATACTTATGTAAAACCACCGGCATATGCCGAATTTTTTTATTTACTCAAAAACATAATACTGCTGCCTGCGCCTTATATGAAAAAGTAGGCGGTAAGAAAACTTCTGACTCTAGGGATGATGATATTACCTATTTTTTTAATGATTTTGACGACATTTCTGATAAACTAACGCAAATACTGACCTGTTCTAACTGATAATACCTTCATTCCCAAATCCACCAATTGATCAATTCCAAATAAATGTAAATTTAATCTTATGTTCGATTGAAACATATGTTCGCCTATGTTAAAATAGTGGTAAATTTTGCTTCTCGAGTAACATGGAGGTACCTATGAGCATTTCAAACGACCCATATCTACAATGTCCCAGCTACGAAGCTAACCATTTTATAATAAGACAAGTGAAGGAAGATGATGCTAAGGACTTATTAGCCTGTTATTCCGATCCAGTTTCGGCTCCTTATTTTAACAGTGATAATTGTACCAGTAATTTTGTTTTTCACACAGAAGTCGAAGTACTATCTTGTATCAGATTTTGGCTTATGGAGTATGAGAATAAAAACTATGTGCGTTTTAGCATCGTAGATAAGATAATTAATAAGGCAATTGGAACAATTGAAATATTTGCAAAGGAAGGCACCTTTCATGAATCCGGCAAGGTCGGCATATTAAGACTTGACTTGGCATCCGAATATGAAAACAGAGAAGATATTGGTGAAATTTTAGATTTAATTAACGATACTTTCTATGAAACTTTTCATGTAGACTCTATCGCAACAAAAGCTATTCCGGAAGCAGTTCAAAGAATAGAAGCCTTAAAAACTAGGCGATTTATAGCATTAACCTCTGGTAACATAGTATCCTATGATAACTATTTTATAGCCGCAAAACAAAAGCAAATAAACATCTCTCAATTAGATATATAGATAGGTTCATAAAATCAAGAAAAGTAGGAAGGTGAATGATATTGGTACATCACATAGAAAAGATTGCAACATCACACGGTGATAGGTTAAAGGTAATACCAATTGACCGATTACAGGATCTTAAGTTAACTATCGAACAATTTAAAGAAAATGAAGACTTAAATAATTTCCAACAGTGGATTATCGATAAACTGTACCGTTATAAGCTTCCAAATACCGATTTTACAATTAACTCTATTCTCCTCCTTGCAATTCATCATCCCTTTTATGCTAAAGTTAATTTTTATAAAGGCGGAGAAAAATATACTTTTTTAAGTCTGGTACGATCCAATTTTGAAGGGGCAGAGGCTTATCTGATACAATATGCCAAGGATAATGGCTATCATATAAAAAAGGCGAAAAATTTACCCTTAAAAAGATTAGGGGTACACAGTGGTTTGGCAAAGTACGGCCGTAATAACATTACCTATATAGATGGTTTCGGTAGTAATTTCTCATATGCGGCATATTTTTCAGATCTGCCTAGTATAGAAGATACTTGGGGTGATATGGATCTCTCAAAAACCTGCAGTAAATGTAATTTATGCATAGATAGCTGTCCTACCGGAGCCATCCGAAAGGATAGATTTTTAATTGATAACCAAAAATGTCTCTCCTGTATCAATGAAATAAAAGGTGAGTTTCCCGAATGGATCCCATTAACGGCACATCATACTTTGTATGACTGCCTAATTTGTCAACGCGTATGTCCTATGAATCATAAACAGTTAGGAGATGTGCTTGATCCTATCTCATTTACAGAGGAGGAAACCAATCTACTGTTAAAGGGGGAATCCCTTACCTCTTTCTCGGAAGAAGCAAAATCTAAGATTTACTTGCTGGGAATTCATGAATGGTATTCTGCTATACCAAGAAATCTACAGATATTATTTGAACATTATAAACCATAACATATGGTGAACGCATTTATATATTAACAAACCAATAAACGAAAAATACGAGGAGATAAAATCATGGAGCGAAGAGATAAGACAAACTATTATTTAGACTTAGCCGAAGTAGTATCCCAGAGAGGCACTTGCTTGCGTAAACGTTATGGGGCTGTGCTTGTTAAAAATGACGAAGTGATTTCCACCGGATATGTAGGCGCACCAAGAGGACGACAAAATTGCTCTGATATCGGTGAATGTATACGGGCAAAGCTCAATATACCCAGAGGCGAACGTTATGAGATGTGTCGCAGCATACATGCTGAGGCTAATGCTATCATAAGTGCTTCAAGGGATAAGATGATTAGCAGTTCCTTATATTTAACCGGTTTTGATATTGAAACAGATGCGTATGTTGAAAACGCAAGCTGCTGCTCTATGTGTAAACGAATGGTTATCAATGCCGGTATTGAAAAGGTCTATATCCGGGACACGAAAAATACCTATCGAATGATTGAAGTTAATGATTGGATTGAGGATGATGAATCTCTTAACGGTGTTTTTGGTTACTAACAAAATATATGAAAACCAAGAAGAAACTTTTCAATATTAAGAATATATAGACATATTAAGGATGTCTTTTATGAAAGATATTAGGGTGATTAACATACCACCTCTGAAAGTAGTAAGCTCTGGAGCAATCACTTGGTTAAGCTTTCAACGAGTGATAATAATTCTGTAGAATGTTACGATATGTGTCCTGTGTTAACACCAAAGATTTTCAAGGAAAAATGGGGTATCATTTATCTGATGTTTTTGTTCCTATTGTAATAAAATAAGAGGTATAGTATGCAACCAATTACATTAAAAGCGATACAAGAAATCAAATTTCTAAACAAAGAGTGCTCTGAGGGTTGTCATATTAAAACGAATGATATTCGAAAGCTATCAGCCCGATTGTACCAAACTATTAAGGCTAAATCAATACAATCTATGCTTCCCCTTTGCGAAGAGTTGTTAGAACAACGGGACTGGGCACTAGGTGTCATAGCATATGACTGGGCCTATCGCATTAAAAAACACTATAGTATAGAAACCTTTCCTATCTTTGAGGCCTGGTTGATTAAATATGTCCGGGGTTGGGGAGACTGTGATGATTTTTGTACCCACGCCTTCGGTGAATTGCTATGTCAGTATCCGGAACTGATAGAATCTATAATCCCCTGGACCCATAGAGAGGAATTTTGGTTACGAAGAGCCGCTGCCGTGATATTAATACCAGCTATCCGAAAGGATAAGCTTAATAAAGCCATACCCTTTCAGATCTCAGATCTTTTACTTATGGATGAACATGATCTGGTTTTAAAAGGTTATGGATGGATGCTTAAGGTATTTTCTCTTAAGGAACCGGGAATGGTTTATAATTATTTAGAAAGTCATACAGACGATATGCCAAGAGTTGCTTTTCGTTATGCACTGGAAAAACTGGACAAGCAGTTAAGAACAGAATTGATGCAAAAATAATACTATAAATAAAGGTGGAAAAAAAGATGAATTCTTTTTCAGAAGTTAAAACATTTCAAGTAAAACCGGATAAGGTTGATGAATTTGAAAACTTAATTAAAACTATAGTAGAAGAGCAGAAAATACAATGCGGTTGTATCAACGCTAAATACTTGAAACGATTTTATATCTTTGATGTAATCGGAGAATTACCTAGAAAATTAACGAAGATTGTAAAATGTGTAAGGTATTATTCCTTTTGGGAATTCGATACGATAGAAAACTATACGGCTGCCACAAATTGGTTTTTTAAAAAATATAACAAGCAAATTAATAAATGTCTCATCATGCCCTTTGAAATTAATTGCGGTGATACACTGTTATATTAATTCTTAGAAAAAGCCTGCCGATGTATTATTGATAAATCAGCAGGCTTTTTGAAAACAACATAAAATTTGAATTTGAGATTCTTCATATTTGGGAAAGACATTAAACTATAAGCGCTTTCCAGGCTTTCGAATTACTAGTTATATCTCATATCAATTATTATAACTCACAATTGTTAACCGTCCTAGGGAACGGTACAACATCACGGATATTACCCATTCCGGTCAGGTACATTACACAACGTTCAAAGCCAAGTCCAAAACCTGCATGTCTTGCTGTACCGTATTTTCTAAGATCAAGGTAGAATTCATAATCTTCTTTTTTAAGGTCCATCTCTTCCATACGTTTCACAAGCTTATCGTAATCATCTTCTCTCTGGCTTCCTCCGATAATTTCACCGATACCGGGCACCAGAAGATCCATAGCAGCAACGGTCTTGTTATCTTCATTAAGCTTCATATAGAAAGCTTTGATATCCTTAGGATAATCGGTTACAAATACAGGTTTTTTAAATACCTGCTCTGTCAGATATCTTTCATGCTCCGTCTGAAGATCACAGCCCCAGGTTACCTTATAGTCGAAGTTATCATTATTCTTTTCTAATAATTCAATAGCTTGGGTATAGGTTACATGTCCGAAATCTGAGTTAGCCACAATCTGTAGACGCTCTAAAAGTCCTTGATCAATGAATTGGTTAAAGAACTTCATCTCTTCCGGTGCATGTTCTAAAACATAGTTAATAATATATTTTAGCATTCCTTCCGCCAAAGCCATATCATCCTTTAAATCTGCAAATGCAATCTCCGGTTCAATCATCCAAAATTCCGCAGCATGACGAGTCGTATTGGAATTCTCAGCACGGAAGGTAGGTCCGAAGGTGTAGATATTCTTAAATGCCATAGCATAAGTCTCACCGTTTAACTGACCACTAACCGTTAGATTGGTCTCCTTACCAAAGAAGTCCTGTGTGGTATCAACCTTGCCATCTTCTGTTCTGGGAAGGTTCTCCATGTCTAGAGTTGTTACCCGAAACATCTCCCCGGCTCCCTCAGCATCACTGCCTGTGATAATGGGAGTATGAACATAAACGAAATCCCTGTCCTGAAAATATTTATGAATTGCGTAAGCAACTAAGGAACGGACACGAAATACCGCTTGGAACGTATTTGTTCTGGCTCTTAAATGGGTAATGGTTCTTAAGTATTCCAGCGTATGTCTCTTCTTTTGCAGTGGATAATCTGCCGTGGACGCTCCTTCTACCATCACTTCCTCAGCCTGTATCTCAAAGGGTTGCTTTGCTTGCGGTGTTGCGACTAATTCACCGGTTACGATAATTGCTGAACCAACGTTTAATTTTGAGATAACATTAAAATTATCTAATGTATCATGATAAACAATCTGTAGTGTCTCAAAGTAGGTTCCATCATTCATAACAACAAAACCAAAGGTTTTAGAGTCCCTGATACTACGAACCCAGCCACCAACTTTAATCTTTTTGCCGATATAGCTCTCTTTGTTACGATATAGTTCTCTGATCTCAACTAATTCCATACAATAAACTCCTTTGTCTATATATAATTAAGTATTTCTTTATCTTGTACTTTCTTCTATCTCTTAAACGTTCCATCTTAAGTTATGATTATTTATTAAATACTATTTTACTTATATTCATCTATTCATAGATTGTTTCTATTGCTTTACTGCAACTAAATTACCAACACAATTAGTCTTCTTGTTTATAAAAACTGTGCGAGACTATTATATCACAAGTTTCCTATATTACAATAGTTTACCTTTTTCTATGATAATAATTATGATTTCATAATTATTCTTTGCAAAGTTTATTTTAGTCAATAAATAAGTAAAATAATATCTGTATTATTGCCTGAAAGCATCGTCTCTATTTTCCTTTTTCAAACTATCCTTCTAAGGAAAGACTGCAACACGGAACTTATACTCCTATCTTCTGCCTGCAGATAATGGATGGGCTCATTAATCTTCTCCAGAGTATGCGCATCCGAATTTGTGATAAATAAGCAGCTTGTAAGATAAGGATTATTATTCTTTAACTCTTCTTTCTTACTTATATCCATAATTTCAACACAGGAAAACTTTGATTCCGGAGGGATAAATCCAAGATTTGACAAAAGACTGTTAGAGCTCTTATCAATATGAGCCGGAATATAAATTCCTTGAAATTCTTTCATAATTGATTCTAAATCATCAAAGGAAATATCCGTAGCATTAATTAATAGATATGGCTCATATCCAATGATTTTGTCGTCTGTATCATATAGCTCCTGCTTACCAAAAATCATTTCATCATTGGGAATTTTCATAAGTCTTTCAGATACATAAGAATCGAATCTTAATGCATCCTCTAAAGTGGTAAATAAGCATAGTACATGGACCTCTTCCATGGTACACAGCTCCATACCCGGTATCGCAACAATATTATTACGCTCTGCCATGTCTAAAACAGCCGGACAGTTTTTACAGGAGTTATGGTCTGTTACAGCAATAACATCCAGATTCTTAAGCTTTGCCATATGAACGATATTCGCCGGGGTCATATCCTCATCTCCACATGGAGATAGGCAGGAATGGATATGAAGATCATAAGAGAGACTAAGCATGCAGCTTTTGATAAACCATCAGAGCAGTCTCAAATATCGGGTTCTCGGTTAACAGAACCGTTACTCCCTGCTCTTTTGCTTTTTGATAAGCCGCATCATCCAATCGACTGCCCTCCGCCAGGATAATGCAGGCTGCATCGGCTAAGGTTGCTACTGCCAGTGTATTTATATTAGCCATGACTGTTACCCAGGCAGCGCCTGCCGGCATTCTCCCCATGGCGATACTAAGTAAATCACAGCAAAAGGGTATGGTAACCTCCCTGTCCGTATGATTGCCTTCATTCATTACCTCAAAACCACATTGATTAATAAGCTCATTTACCTTCATCATTTTGATATTAAGAAACAAAAACCATATAAATTAAATTTTTTAAGAGATGTTGTGCCTCATGATCCCTATTTAAATTATAGATTAATTTCTTAATTAACCTCCTTATCTATCTTAATATATATTACTTGAACAACCAACATCCTATCAATATGTATTTATGACCGATAGAGCAGCGTAAAAATAATAAGATATGCACTGATTACCGCCATAAACTTATACGGGGTAGCCTCCTTTTCCGGCTTTTTAATAGCATAAATAATTCCCATCACGAAAGTTAATGGGGTAAGCCATATGGTATAGATTCCCAAATCAACTAGGATGCTCATTAAATTCATTACTTAATTCCTCCTGTTTTTATACATTTGATATATCCGTCACTTCATATGATAAATGTAAATTAATTTTATAGTTTAGGTTTCCTTAACTTACTAATCCATAACCTCTATAAATACCGACACAGATTGACTATACTGGGAACCTATGCTATCCTCCATTTCTAAGGAGCAGCTGATTGCTGCTGAAATTTCGTATTTACCCGTAGGAAGCACTAGGTTCTTATCCGAATAGAATTTCTCATAAAACGCAGCGTTTGGATCATCTCCTGACCAGCCTCCGCTTTTCGCATAATCATACTTTATCGTCTGGCCTTTATAAATCGTTGTAGTGATTAAGACATCATTGACTATATATCCACCATCAAAATATTTATCATCCTTTAAGCCAAAACCCAGCAAAGGATCCGAGCTATATATTGTTATACTGTCACCTTCACCAATATACTCCAAGGTAGCATAACAAAAGATAATTTCATCCTTTGCATATGTGCTCTTATCTACATATAGCTTAAGCTCAAACAGATCATCTGTACCAACGACTATATTATCATACTCTTTTTCTTCATTACTTTTTGAACAAGCTGAGAGAATTAAAATAAAACTTATTAAAATTATGTTTAATACAGTGATCTTTCTTTTCATTCTTTTCTTTTCCTTTCCTAATAGCTTACAGATGACTTGGTGATTTAATAAAGATTATTCTCTGCTCATAAATATACTTATTTAGATTATACAGAATTTTCTTATTAGATACCAAATAAATCAAATCTATTATAATAAATCATTTTGATCCTGAATAACTTTACTTCTTAATATCAATCTTTGATAATTCATCAGAAAGCTTATGGATATAATCACGGAGGATATGTATACAATCCTGCTCTTTTGCTACTCCACGGACAATATCCTCTGCCAGGGCTTTGCAGGTCGGTGCTCCGCAGGAGCCACAATCCAACCCCGGAAATCTCTCACATAGCTCTTCTACCCTTGACATCTTGGATATACTTTCCTTCATGCTTTTTCCCAGATTAAAGACTGGTTCATACTGAACTTCACCGGTCCAATATGCTTCCTTTAACTCTTTATCATCCAGATGAGAACAAGCTACAGGAAGATATTTTCTAAGCCGTTTCAGTTTAACTTTAGCGGCATACGGATTCTCTACGGTTAATACTCCCCCTACACAGCCCCCTGCGCAGGCATTTAACTCTATAAATTCCAACTGATCCAGCTTACAGTCCTCAAGATCTTCTAATACTCTGATTACATTCTCAATACCATCCGCTGCCAGATAACTGTCACTGAGCAGTCCTCCGGCTTCTCCACCGGTTCCGCCCCAACTAATCCCTATCCTTCCGGATGTTTTTAATTCCTCTACATCATCGATGCTCTGCATCATTAACGGCAATAAAAGCGGATATACTTCCTTCATTGCCAGTACAGCATCGATATCACTTTTTTCTATACCAATTGGCGACTTTACCGCGGTCACTTTAGCTGGGCAGGGAGATATAAAGATAATACCGATCTTTTCCGAGGGTAGTCCTGTTTTCTCCATCGCCTTTTGCCTTGCCAGTGACGCTGCCAGATCTACCGGTGCACTGATTGGTAGCAGATGTTCAATCAGGTTGGGAAATCTGACTTGTATCAACCGAACAACCGTTGGACAAGCCGTACTGATAATCGGCCATTGTTCCTTGTGCTCTTCAACATATTTTCTTGATATTTCAGAAACCAGTTCAGCCGCACCACTTACCTCAAAAACATCATCAAATCCCATTTTTTTTAAAGCAGTAAGTATGATATTAATATCATCTAAATGATTGAACTGACCATAGAGGGAAGGTGCCGGTAAAGCAATGGTATATTCAAATTGCTTCATTACTTCAGGAGAATCATAGGTAGCTTCTTTGGCATGGTGGGGACAGATACGGATACATTCTCCGCAGTCAATGCAAAATTCTTTTGTAATTACTGCCTTACCGTTTCTTACTCGAATGGCTTGCGTAGGACATCTCTTTATACAATTGATACAACCCTTACATAAGTCCTCCTTAAGGTGAACCGAAGTGAAAAATTTACCCATAATAACCTCCATATTACCGCACTTTTCAGCACAAATGTAAATCAAACAGTTTTTATGTCAAAAGCCTTTTGACACCCTAACCTTATCACTTAAAATATAGATGAAATCTCCTGCCGATTATATGAAAGGCAGGAGATTTTACTTGAGTTGTCTAATTTTTGCCGTTATATTAAAGTCATTTCACTCTTATATTATCTTTCATTCATCTTTACCTTCATTGTAACCGTTGTTCCTACTCCGACGGTACTATCAATGTTTAGTTCATCGGTATACTTTTTCATATTGGGCAACCCCATTCCGGCTCCAAAGCCTAATGACCTTATATTATCCGGTGCCGTAGAGTATCCGGCCTGCATAGCTAGCTCTATGTTTTCAATTCCCGGTCCATCATCCTTAAGCACCATCTCTATCTCATCCGGTGTTATCACTACGTCTATCGTCCCTCCAAAAGCATGAATTACCATATTGATTTCACCTTCGTACATAGCAATAGCTACTTTTCGGATTATCTCTGGATTGACACCCATCATTTTTAATTTGCTTTTTACATTACTGGATGCTTCCCCTGCTCTTGTAAAATCATCAGCCGGAACATCGTAACATAGTTTTATTTTATCATTCATCATCGATATGGCGAGCCTCCACGTAAACCTTTTTCATAAAGCATTCCGCATGCAGAAAACATTCGGTGTCCGGTTGATAAAAGAGCAATTCCTTTTTCCCTAGCCATCTCTATCATATTATCATCCGGCATCTTGCCACGGACAAATACAATACAGATAATATCCATCATCTCCGCAGTCCTGATAACCTGTGGGTTACATAGACCGGTAAGCAGTACCGCACTATCCTTTACAAAAGCCAGTACATCGCTCATCATATCGGAGCCACAGGCTGCATGTACTTCCCGATCCTTATGATCCTCTCCATAGATAAACCGTGCTCCCAATATATCCCGTATATCCTTAATTGTCATATACTATGACTCCTCTCCTCAAGCTAATCCAACTTTATTTATTGCTAAAGAATTCGCTTATTTATTCGTCGTCTCATAGAACACTTCAAATGAATTGTTATTTTCTTTTTTTGCCATAATTAATGCCGTCTTAGCATTGGCAAGCAAAGCAGAATATTCCATTTGCTCTTCTTTTTTGAATGCTACTCCAATACTTATGGATAAACCATTCTTGGTATGCTCATAGGAATAGCGATTTTCTACTTCTTTACAGATTTGATCCGCTTTTTCGTATACATAACGATCTGTCCTAATATCCTTTACATATACTATAAATTCATTTAGACCCAGACGGCCAATAATATCCGTGGCACGAAACCGTTCTTTAAAATAACCGGCTAATGTGGTTAGAATATTCTCCCCTTTCACCGATGTCAAGATTTCATTTACCCCTTTGTAATTCCTGATTTCAATTAATAAAAGGGCTGAAAGAGCATCCGGTTCCTGTTTTGACATGGCTTCTGTAATCATACTTTCCGCGCTATCTTTCGTACATACCTTGGTTAAGTTATCTAACTGTGGTTTTTGTGTTACTGTCTCTGCTTCTTTTTTTATTGTGTTAATAGAAGCCAGTTTTCCAATTACTTTATAAGGATTTTTATTATCATCAAATATAATAGATGCATAGCAGATATACCAAGTTGGTGCTCCCTCTTTGGAAATCAGCCTCAATTCAAATCTAACCTGTTTTCTTCCACTCATCATACTGCTATAGACCTTAATTACACCCGGCACCTCATCCGGATGAATCATCTTTGTCTTATCAAGTTTTTTCCGAAAGCCTGATATAACCGAATCTTTCCCAAAAACCTCCCGAAAAAGTTCCGTAAATACCAATGTATCCGTTGCAATCTCATATTCAAAATATAACTCTTTGGATAATTCCGAGATGATTCTATGATAGTTGTTGACCTGTTCCAACTTTTTATATTTCAACATATGTTCTGTAACATCCATGGCTATACAGGAATAAACCGGCACGGACTTATTACCGGACTGATGTACTTCCTCGGTCTTACTTCCTGTAATCATAACCCACTTAAAGCTGCCATTGGATTGTAAGGTTCGAAAGTTGAAATTTATGATATTATCTTTTCTAATTTTTTGAGCTGCCAATTGCTGCGTAACATATATGATATCGGCTGAATAAACAATCCGAAGTAGTGCCAATGTTGTTTTTGTATTTATTTTTTCTGATACATTCTTTATCAAGGAAAAGAATGTATCTGTTGCATAGAGAATTGTTAAAGTATCGTCCAATGCTATTTTCGCAACCCCTCCGGGAACGGTATTTAACAGTTGGTCTTTTTGATCAGTTGTTTTGTCATCCATTGCATTCACCTTTCTATATCAACCCATGGAATATTAAAGGAAATCTCATTATAATAAATTTGCCTTGGCGTATCTATCACCCATATTTCGTATCCTTCTAATCACAATACATTACCATACGTGTTTAGAATAACTTTCATCCGTAGACTCTCATCAATTCGGAGAAAAACCACTCAACAACTTCTCATACCTTAGATTATATTATAATCAACTTTAGAAAAGATTGTTTAATAGTGAAAAATCAGGATCGGAAACAATGTCATTATTATAATATAATCTACCTTAAAATACAATGTTTGAAGACAGATTAAATCTGAATAAATACGAAGGTCCTCCACCCTAGAAATTACGGTATACCAATATTATACACTTTGCCCACAACTCTCCTTAATTTATCGATATTGTTGTCAAATTTTTTTGTAGATTTTTTAACACACTTATGCTATAATGTCAATATTCAACGCGACAAAATCAAATTTCAAGGAGGTTTATACAATGGGTTCGCTAACAGCAGCTGTACCCTTTGCAGGAACTAAGGAGCAGGAAGCTGCTCTATTAAAGGTCATTGCTGATCACAAAAATGATAAAGGATCACTGATGCCGATTCTGCAACAGGCGCAGGAAATTTATGGATATCTTCCTATTGAGGTGCAGACCATAATTTCAAATGAAATGGATGTTCCTCTCGAGAAGATATATGGTATCGTAACATTTTATTCTCAGTTTTCATTGAATCCCAAGGGCAAATATAAGATATCCGTTTGCCTCGGAACTGCTTGCTATGTAAAAGGAGCAGGTGAATTATTTAACAAACTAAAAGAGATTCTTGGTGTATCTGATGGAGAATGTACTCCGGACGGTAAGTTTTCATTGGAATCCTGCAGATGTATCGGCGCATGTGGTCTTGCACCGGTTCTTACCATCAATGATGATGTATACGGAAAGTTAACCGTAGATGATCTGGATGGTATTTTTGATAAGTATAAATAAATAAAATGATGACAGAACTTTCTCTTAATGTTCTAGATGTAGCAAATAATTCAATAAGAGCAGATGCTAATCTGATTGAAATCGCAATAAGGTTACATACTAAATCAGATTTGCTCACTATTATGATAGCAGATAACGGTTGTGGAATGACCAAAGAACAGCTTTCACAAGTTGAGGATCCTTTCTTTACCACCCGTACTACAAGAGGAGTTGGATTGGGTGTCCCCTTCTTCAAGCAGGCTGCTTTAAGCACCGGAGGGAGTTTTCATATGGAATCAATGCCCGGCAAAGGAACTATCGTTACTGCCGTGTTTTGCATGTCCCATATTGACTGTATTCCTTTGGGAGATATTAACAGTACGGTATATACACTGATTATTACGAACAATGAGATTGATTTTCTATATACCTATGAAGTTGACGGCAAGCGGTTTCAACTGGATACCAGGGAGTTTCGTAATATACTAGGTGATGTCCCGCTAAATTCACCGGAAGTATCTGCATATATAAAAAGCTATTTAGAGGAAAATCAAAAAGAAGTGGATGCTGAGTTATCCAAAACAGAAAAACAATAACGTAAATTTTCAAGGAATTGGGGATCCCAATTCACTTTTTCATGAAATCAACCAATCTATAGTTAGGAGGGAAACAGATGAAAACTTTAGAAGAACTGAAAGCAATCAGAGAATCGATGCAAAGTCAGATGGGTCTTCGAAAAGAATCCGGCGAACAGATCCGGGTTGTGGTCGGAATGGCAACCTGCGGTATCGCAAGCGGTGCAAGACCGGTTTTAAATGCTCTTTCCGATGCGGTTCAGGCAAAGGGTCTAAAAAATGTAGCTGTAACTCAGACCGGATGTATCGGTTTATGTCAATATGAGCCTATCGTTGAGGTTATGGAACCGGGTAAAGATAAAGTAACTTATGTAAAAATGACTCCGGAGAAGGCGAACGAAGTGATAGATCAACACTTAATCCGCGGTCAGGTTATAAAAAAATATACGATTACCGAGATGCTCGGATAACTTAAAGGAGGTCACACTATGTATCGTTCACACGTATTAGTTTGCGGTGGTACCGGATGTACTTCCTCAGGTTGTCCTAAAATCATCGAGGCACTGCAAACTGAAATTAAAAAAGCCGGACTTAAGGAAGAAGTTTCTGTTGTTCAGACAGGCTGCCATGGTCTTTGTGCTTTAGGTCCTATTATGATCGTTTACCCGGAAGCAACCTTTTATGCCTTGGTAAAACCGGAAGATGTTCCTGAGATTGTTTCAGAGCATCTGTTAAAGGGACGTATCGTAAATCGTCTGGTATACAAAGAGACGGTTACGGAAGAAGGAATCAAATCCTTAAATGACACAGATTTTTATAGAAAACAGCATAGAATTGCTCTACGTAACTGTGGTGTAATTAACCCTGAAAATATTGATGAATACATTGCTACCGATGGTTATGAAGCTCTTGGAAGAGTTTTAACGGAGTATACCCCTGATCAGGTAATTCAAACCATCTTAGACAGCGGACTCAGAGGCCGTGGTGGCGGTGGTTTCCCTACAGGAATGAAATGGAAGCTAGCGAAAGGTAATGATGCAGATCAAAAGTATGTCTGCTGTAATGCCGATGAAGGTGATCCAGGTGCTTTCATGGACCGTTCCGTTTTAGAAGGAGATCCCCATGTAGTATTAGAAGCAATGGCAATCGCCGGCTATGCGATTGGCGCTTCCCAGGGATATATCTATGTTCGAGCTGAGTATCCGATTGCAGTTGATCGTCTAAAGATAGCAATTGCACAGGCAAGAGAATATGGCTTATTAGGTAAAAATATATTTAACAGCGGTTTTGATTTTGATATCGACTTAAGACTGGGTGCCGGAGCATTTGTCTGCGGTGAAGAGACCGCTCTCATGACTTCCATCGAAGGAAATCGTGGTGAGCCTCGCCCTCGTCCTCCGTTCCCGGCGCAAAAGGGATTATTTGAAAAGCCGACCATTTTAAATAACGTAGAAACCTATGCAAATATTCCTCAGATCATTTTACATGGTGCAGAATGGTTTGCATCTATGGGTACTGAAAAATCAAAAGGTACTAAGGTATTTGCTCTTGGTGGTAAAATTAACAACACCGGTCTGGTTGAGATCCCTATGGGTACTACCCTTAGAGAAGTCATTGATGAAATCGGCGGCGGTATTCCAAACGGTAAGAAATTTAAGGCGGCTCAAACCGGTGGTCCTTCCGGTGGATGTATCCCTATGGAACACTTTGATATTCCGATTGATTACGATAACTTAATTGGAATCGGATCCATGATGGGCTCCGGCGGACTCATTGTAATGGATGAAGACAACTGTATGGTTGATATAGCAAAATTCTTCTTAGAGTTTACTGTGGATGAATCCTGTGGTAAATGTACTCCTTGCCGTATCGGTACGAAACGTCTTTATGAGATGCTTGAGAAGATAACTAACGGTAACGGTACATTAGAAGATTTAGACAAACTGGAAGAATTATGCTATTACATCAAAGAAAACGCTTTATGCGGTCTTGGTCAAACAGCACCAAACCCGGTATTATCAACATTACGTTTCTTTAAAGATGAATATCTCTCTCACGTTACAGATAAAAAATGTCCTGCCGGCGTATGTAAAGCTCTTCTTTCCTATATTATCGATGCGGATAAGTGTAAAGGTTGTACCCTTTGTGCAAGAATTTGTCCGAATGGCGCTATTATAGGCAAAGTAAAAGAAGCTCATATCATTGAACAGGATAAATGTATCAAATGTGGCGCTTGTATGGAAAAATGTAGATTTGGTGCTATTTCTAAGAAATAGATTACACTTTTCATCTTTATTTGAATGGAGGAAAATATGGAAACGCTTAATATTAAAATAAATGGTATGTCATATGAAGTACCAAAGGGTTCCACTATTTTAGAAGCTGCAAAGCAAGCACACATTGATATTCCTACTCTTTGCTATTTAAAGGAGATCAATGAAATCGGTGCCTGCCGTATCTGCGTAGTGGAAGTAAAGGGTGCCAGAAGCTTAGTAGCTTCCTGTATGCATCCGGTAGCTGATGGCATGGAGATTTATACCAATACCCCGAAGGTACTTACGTCCCGTAAAAAAACGCTGGAGCTGATTTTATCTGATCATGACAGAAAATGTTTATCCTGCGTTAGAAGCGGTAATTGCGAATTACAAAAGCTCTGTAACGATCTCAAAGTAGATAATGAACTATTTTATGAGGGGGAGCGCACTCACTACACCGTGGATGATACCTCACCTCATATGGTTCGTGATAACAATAAGTGTATTATCTGCAGACGTTGTTCCGCTGTCTGCGAAAAGGTACAAAGCATCGGAGTAATTGGTGCAAATGATCGTGGATTTATCACGAATATCTCTTGTGCATTTGATATGGACTTAGGAGAAACTAGCTGTGTATCCTGCGGACAATGTATCGCTGTCTGTCCTACCGGTGCTCTTGCTGAAAAGGATTATACAGAAGAAGTATTTGCAGCTTTAGCTGATCCTGATAAATATGTGTTCGTTCAAACAGCACCTGCTGTCCGCGCAGCACTGGGTGAAGCTTTTGGCCTTCCGATTGGAACTAACGTGGAAGGTAAAATGGTTACCGCCCTTCGCCGCCTCGGCTTTGATAAAGTATTTGATACAAACTTTGCCGCCGATCTCACTATTTTAGAGGAGGCACATGAGTTATTAGATCGAGTTCAAAATAATGGTGTCCTTCCGCTGATTACTTCTTGCTCACCGGGATGGATTAAGTATTGTGAACATTATTACCCTGACATGATTGATAATTTATCAAGCTGTAAATCTCCTCAGCAGATGTTCGGAGCAATTACTAAGACGTATCTGGCTGAGAAGCTGGGAATTAATCCGGAAGACATCGTAATGGTTAGTGTAATGCCATGTACGGCTAAAAAATTCGAAATCGGTAGAGAGAATCAGAATGCTGCCGGTGTTCCGGATGTTGATATCTCAATTACAACCCGCGAATTGGCAAGAATGATTGAACGTGTCGGTCTTAATTTCTTATCACTGCCTGATGAAGGCTTTGATGATCCTCTTGGAAGATCAACCGGTGCCGGTGTAATCTTCGGTGCAACCGGTGGTGTTATGGAAGCTGCTTTAAGAACTGCTGTAGAAACCTTAACAGGAGAAGAACTTAAAAATCTCGATTTCACAGAGGTTAGAGGTACGCAGGGAATTAAAGAAGCAACCTACCGTGCAGCTGGTATGGATATTAATGTGGCAGTTGCTTCCGGATTATCCAATGCAAGAAAGCTTCTTGATGACGTTAAGTCCGGTAAAGCGAATTATCATTTTATTGAAATCATGGGATGCCCCGGCGGTTGTGTAAACGGTGGCGGTCAACCACAACAGCCGGCCAGTGTAAGAAACTTTACAGATATTAGAACTCTGCGTGCAAAAGCACTTTATGACCAAGATGCGGCATCTGAGCTTCGTAAGTCCCATGAAAATCCTAATATTAAGATGCTTTATGACGAGTATCTTGGTAAGCCGGGAAGCCATAAAGCTCATGATCTATTGCATACAACCTATGTAAAAAGAACCGTTAATAAATTTTAGCTTTAAATAAATATATTCGCTATAATCCAAAGAAAGGGTTTTTTGTACATTAAGCTTAGGAATTTACTTCCCGGCTTATCCATGTATAAAAGACCCTTCTTTATTTCTATATAATTTCATACCATAGTGTTTAAGTTTACTATAGATTATTGAAAGACTTAATTATAATTTCTATCTCTATTTTTATCTCTAAAATTGTTTTATTCATCTCTGTCCTGGCTTTCAACTCTTTTTTCTGCCTATAACATCAACAATCTAATACCTCTTATTGACATTAAACCATAATTTACCTATACTAAATATAGAGGTTAAGAATATAATTTAACATTCACCAGTTCTTTAGGAATTTCCAACTTACCGAAACTTATTCGGTGTATATCAGAAAGGAGCGGAACCTATGGCAAAAAAACCGGATATACCTCTACTATTGCTTGATAACAGCAATATGAACACCCTATTTAACGAAGGGGAGTACAAGTGTACAAATATGACCTTTGAAGAGGTAAGGGAGATTATCGGTATGTATAACAAAGATGAGATAATTCTTTGCTTTAAGCATCCAGATACCTATGATCTCATCTTCAACTATATTGGTATCCCGAAAAAAGACTATGAGTATAAGGAGTTTCGCAACATGTGGGTAAACCAGGATGGTATTATATTCAAAATCTATACCACACCATCTGAAACACAACCCATCATCCATGTAGATGGTGTCGAGGCTAAGAAAATCGAGAACATCTATGTATACTGCGTACATATCTCCAGAACAAAGTAATATATTTATCTTAATAATCACATAGACTAATATAAGCTTTTATCTTAAAATGATTTACAAACAATATTTTTACCACAATACTCTTTAGGGCTAAGAAGATGTTAAAGATGAATCTTTAGGTAGTATAACTTCCAAAATATTCATTTTTAACAGTTCCTTAGTCCTTTGTAAATTCTAGAAAAATCAGATTATTTACCTTGTTCCTGTAAGGAAACAATATTTTTATAAAGCAAGAAACGCCCCGGGGGGACGGGACGTTTCTCATAGCTGGGAACAATATATAAGGGGAACGGGGACGTTTATTATGTTATCTGTATACTGTCAAATTATAAATCAAAGGTCCCCTGGATATAAGCTTAGTTCTGTATGTCTATTCGTTAAAATATCTTTTTAACATACATTCGAATGCTCAAGGGCATTCCTTTTTATTGGAAATATCTTTGTAGTAAGCCTTGAAATGCCTTACCGTGTCTGGCTTCATCCTTAGCCATTTCATGAACTGTATCATGAATTGCATCCAAATTCGCCGCTTTTGCACGGATTGCAAGATCTTTCTTGCCCATGCAGGCACCATTCTCTGCCTCAAGTCTTAGCTCAAGATTTTTCTTGGTACTATCAGTAACAACTTCTCCTAAAAGTTCTGCGAACTTAGCTGCATGTTCTGCCTCTTCCCAAGCAGCCTTTTCATAATACATACCAATCTCAGGATAGCCTTCTCTGTGAGCCACTCTTGCCATAGCCAGATACATACCTACTTCGGTACATTCACCCATGTAATTATCTCTTAAATCTTTAATAATATCTTCGCTGACACCCTTTGCAACTCCAACTACATGTTCATCAGCCCAGAACATCTCACCGGACTTCTCTACGAACTTTTCTTGACGGGCTTTACAGATAGGACATGCATCAGGTGCACTGTCTCCTTCGTGAACGTAACCACATACTTGACATATAAATTTTTTCATAAATTCTTACTACTCCTTATTCTGATCATATTATGTATTAGTAATAGTAATCATTACTGTTATTAATATATTATAATATAATTTATTATTTGTCAATATATTATCCTAAAATTTTTCCACTTTTTATAGACTGGCATAAAAAAAGCGATGAAATAGCTTCTTGGCAATAGGACAAGAGTGTACCTCCGATATACTTTTCTCACACACAGGTTAAAGGACACATCCTCAATTATGTCTAATATAATCGAACATGCTTGTTCTATATAAGCAGACATAATTAGCAACGTGTCCTTTAAAAAGTGTATTACGGTAAATTATATTTCAGATAGTTTGACTTTCGACAGCCTCTTCTACCAATTATAATTTGAAGTAGTATATGCTTACTGATTACAATCCGGGCATGATCCATAAAAGAATGTAATATGCCCTTCAATATTACCCTTGAAATGTTCACCAGCAATCACATTAATATGATCGATCGATTCCATCTCTAAATCAAATACCCGGCCACACCCATTACATATAAAATGATAATGGGGATTAGGGTTTCCATCGAAACGGTCACTACCATCTCTACAATTTATCTTGAGTATCTCTCCCTGCTCAGCCAGTAAATTTAAATTTCTGTAAACAGTACCTAAGCTGATATTGGGATATTGCTTTCGGATATTCATATAAACAGTATCTGCAGTTGGATGTTCTATGGTCTGTGACAAATACTCCTTAATCGCTTCCCTCTGTCGGCTATATTTCATTACCGCCATTTCGCCTTCACTCCTAATCTAATAATAGTAATTATTATTATAAATTACTAGAAAAGTAAAGTCAAGATAAACTACTGATTCATATAAAGTTATTAATTCCTTGTCTTTATTTTTTATTTGCCGGTTCAATATTTATGCTTTTTCCTTTAATCTTAGCCATTTTCATAACCTGTATTACATCGGAAGCATATTCTCTGGGCACTTCAACAAAGGTATATTTATCATACATATCGATGGATCCAATTAATTTACCGGGCATTCCGGTTTCTCCGGCTATTGCTCCAAGTATATCTCCGGGTCTGACATTTTGCTTCTTACCAAGGTTAACAAACAACCGAACCATCCCGGCTTCTGCACCTGTATCACCAAAATCAGCAAGGCTTTTTTCATCAGACTCTTTCCCTTCATCTCCCATGGACATCTTAAGGAAAGCAGCTGCAATATCCAGAGCTGTATAGCCTTCTTCGTTAATCCTCTCGTCGATTAGATTAATCATTTTGCTGAGATCTTCTTCTTTGATAATATTTTGAATTTTATCTAGTATCTTATCGGCTTTTACTGCTGTTACATCGTTGATGGATGGAATTGGTTGTACTTTGATTTTAGTTTTACAATACCTTTGAATATCCCTTAGCTTGAAAACTTCTTTTCCCACGACTAGAGTAAATGCTCTACCTTCTCTTCCCGCCCGTCCGGTTCGACCAATCCGGTGAACATAGTACTCATCGTCCTGCGGTACATCATAATTAAATACAGCTTCCACATCATCTACGTCAATACCTCTTGCAGCTACATCGGTAGCTACCAAAATCTCGGTCTTTCCATTACGGAAGCTATTCATTACTCTGTCTCTTTGCTGCTGCTTCATATCTCCATGCAGTCCTTCGGCAAAATATCCTCTGCCCTGAAGGCTGCTGGTTAACTCATCTACCTGCCTTTTTGTATTACAAAAGACTAAGGATAATTTTGGATTATACATATCCAGTAACCGCGACAGAACTTCCTCCTTATTCTTCGGGCTTACTTCATAATAATATTGTTCAATCTTTGGTACCGTAAGTTCTTTTTTTACCACGCGAATCATTTCCGCATTTTTTTGGTAGGTTCTTGCTATCTCAAGTATTGGTCCGGGCATAGTTGCAGAGAAGAGAATCGTCTGTCTCTCCTGTGGAACACCCTTTAAAATAGTCTCAATATCCTCTCGAAATCCCATATTAAGCATTTCATCTGCTTCATCTAATACAACCATCTTCATATGATCAAGGCGAATCGTTTTTCTACGCATATGATCCATAACTCGACCCGGCGTACCGATTATTATTTGTACACCGCCCTTTAAGGACCTAATCTGCTTGGATATCTCCTGTCCTCCATAGACCGGTAATATCTTAATTCCGTGCATAAACATTGCCAGCTGACGAAACTCTTCCGCTACCTGTATCGCAAGTTCTCTGGTAGGACATAATACCAACGCCTGCACTGCCCTTTCTTTGGTATCTATCAATTGCAGTAAAGGAATACCAAAAGCAGCTGTTTTACCTGTACCTGTCTGTGCCTGACCCACCACATCTTTTCCTGAGAGAATAGCCGGTATCGCTTTCGCCTGTATTGGGGACATTTCTTCAAAACCCATTTCCTCAACTGCCCTAAGGATTTGTGAGCTTAATTCAATTTCATTAAATTTTGTTGTTTCCATTTTTTATTTCCTTTCTTCTATCTTTCTATCTATAATTCCCGTCATCTATATTTCCTATGTATTTTCCAATCAAGGGTTTATAGATGAACAATTTATTTCCAATCTATATTTCCATAAAAAAGCTCTTAGTCTGCCTGGACCAAGAGCTGATACAAGTTAACACATAATTTAAAAAACAGATGCACTGCGTAGTATAACATCCTGACATTTTTTTGTCAAGACGTACGGATAAGTTCGACCATTTTATCTTTTGCTGTATTGCTTCTTACCCTTATTGAGTTTTTTACTTACTTGGGTCATTTGTTTTTGCCCTCTGGGTGTTGTTTTCTTACCATTTGTTTTTATTTTTGTTTTGCTCTTAGATACTTGAGAGTTGCTTTGTTCACTCGTTTTACTTTTTTTATTATACTCTTTTTTACCATTATATTTTTCACCATGGCTTGCTGCCCTTGCTCTTTGTTTTTCCTTTGCCAATTGCCGCGGTCTTACCAGACAATGTTTATCAAATCCGATCAGATCCGTTCTGCCGGCCTTAGTCAAAGCTTCAACAACAAGATTGTAGTTTTTGGGATTACGATATTGGATTAATGCTCTCTGCATTGCTTTCTCGTGAGGAGACTTGGGAACATACACCATCTTCATGGTTCTCGGATCTAAGCCGGTATAATACATACAGGTAGATATGGTTGATGGTGTGGGATAAAAATCCTGCACCTGCTCCGGCATATAACCTAAATCCCTCAGATATTCTGCCAATTCGATCGCTTCCTTCAAGGTAGACCCGGGATGAGAGGAGATTAGATAAGGAACTACAAATTGATTTTTACCAAGTTTCTCATTGGTTTTTTTATATTTAGACAAAAACTCCTCATATACCGAATTCTCCGGTTTACCCATGAGCTTTAAAACGCTGTCGCTGATATGCTCCGGCGCAACCTTTAGCTGGCCACTGACATGGTGCTCACAGAGCTCCCTCATAAAGGTGTCGTCCTTATCGTGAGTAAGATAATCAAACCGAATTCCGGAACGGATAAATACTTTTTTAACATTCGGCAACTCTCTAAGCTTTCGAAGTAAGTCCAGATAATCGGTATGATCTATCTTAAGGCTTTTGCAGGGAGTCGGATAAAGGCACTGTTTATTGACACAGGCCCCCTTCGTATTCTGCTTCTCACAGGCAACATGCCTAAAATTAGCCGTAGGGCCACCAACATCATGAATATAGCCTTTAAAATCTTTATCCCAAACCATAAGTCCGGCTTCTGCTACGATGGATTCATGGCTTCTTGTCTGTACAATCCTTCCCTGGTGAAAAGTTAGTGCACAGTAATTACATCCCCCAAAGCACCCGCGGTTACTGATTAGGCTGAACTTAACTTCTTCTATGGCAGGTATACCGCCCGCTTCCTGATAGTTAGGATGATAATCTCTCATATAAAACAAAGAGTAAACTCTGTCCATCTCCATCTGTGTCAGAGGTTTTGAGGGAGGATTTTGAACCACGAACTCATGATCCTTATATTTTTCAATTAACCTTTTCCCTGTATAAGGATCTGTATTTAAGTATTGGATATAAAAACTCTTAGCAAACTCCTCTTTACTTTCCAGAATACTTTCATAGTCCGGTAACATCCTTCCTTCATAAACCGTATCCAAGCTTTTTGTCTTAAATACGGTACCATTTATATAGGTGATGTCTTTCACTTCTATTCCACTACTTAACGCTTCTGCAATTTCAACAATTGAATGCTCGCCCATACCATAAGAGATAAGGTCTGCCTGTGAATCAAGTAATATAGATCTCTTAACCTTATCTCCCCAATAATCGTAATGGGCCAGTCTTCTTAAACTGGCTTCTATACCTCCGATAATAATCGGTATATGTTTATATCTTTTACGAATCAGATTTCCATATACGACAGTTGCGTGATCCGGCCGTAACCCCATCTGTCCTCCAGGAGAATAGGAATCCGTCTGTCTACGCTTTTTTGCAACCGTATAGTGATTTACCATAGAATCCATATTTCCCCCGCTGACTAAAAATCCCAGCTTGGGTTCACCTAATACGGTGATACTATTACTGTCCTTCCAATCCGGTTGAGCTATCATACCCACCTTATAACCATGGCTTTCCAGTAGCCTGCTGATGATTGCCGGTCCAAAAGATGGATGATCCACGTAAGCATCTCCTGTCACGAAGACAAAGTCACATTGATCCCATCCCCTTTTAATCATATCCTCTTTACTAATCGGTAAAAAATCCTTTATCATAGATCCCATCTTTCTTTCTAATTAGAAAAGTTTTTTGCTGAAAATACTTGGGTTGTTAATTATCTTATAATGCAATATTTTTATCATATCTACGCCTTCATTCGTAAACTAATATTTATTTAATCTCTAATATTACATTTCTTAGAATTCATTTAGATGATAGAAGCTGTTGCAATTAATGTCAATTACCCATTATGCAACAGCTTCCGATTATCATTTAACAAATTCAATAATTGTGAATTTAAGTTATTTTTATTATATCTCTACTGCTTCTGCAGATAAGAACTCTAATACTTTACGGAATAATATATCTTCTCTAAGAATATCTTCATCCGCTTCCTCAAGGAATTGCTCACTGGATTCATATCCGTATTCTGCTACGTATTCATCTACCTTAGTATTAAATTCTTCTTCGGTAATCTCAATGTTCTCTGCCTTAATGATTGCATTTAATATTAATTCTCTGGTAGCGATTGATTCCGCATACTCCTGGGAAGTAGAATTAAACACCTCTTCTGTCATCCCGTTAGCGGTGATAAAGGATGCTAAATCCATTCCATACATCTGAGCAGTATTTGTATAAATAACTTTTATATCATTAACATAATAGTCAATTAAGCTCTGAGGTATGGAGATAATCTCTGCATTCTCCAGAACCTTGCTATAAACATTATTCTCTTTTGTTACTTTCATTGTTTCTTCATTGACAAGCACTAACTCCTCGCGAATTGCATCGGTATATGCTTCTATCGATTCATATTCCGTATTATTTAAAACATAATCCTCGTTTAATTCATATTGCTTAATAGAATTTACGGTTACTTTAAATACAACATCTTGACCTGCTAAATCTTCTGATTGATAATCCTCCGGGAAGGTAAGATCTAAATCTACCTTGTCACCAACATTCGTTCCGATTAACTTCTCTTCAAAGCCCGGAATAAACTGTCCGGATCCGATGGTTAAATCCACTCCTGCAGCTGTACCACCCTCAAAAGCCACATCATCTTTAAAACCTTCAAAATCTATGTTTACCGTGTCTCCATTTTGAACCGGTCTGTCCGTAATCTCAGTCGGTGCTGCACCGTTAGCTATCATGTCGTTTTGAATTGCAGTGTTAAGATCCTCTTCTGTTACTTCCAGTTTTTCAACGGTTACTTCTACGCCTTTGTATTGTCCTAATGTAATATGATCCTCTAATTTATAATCACCTTTAGAAAGTGTATTAACCAAAGGTTCGGCTGCCGGTGTATCCGTTCCATCTGTTATATCTGCTGTATCCGTTTCATCGGTGTTCTCTGCTCCTTCGGTAACCGTAGGCGCATTCTCCGTATTATCATCCGTGTTATCTTTTTTACTGCATCCCCCTATAAGCAATAGCATGCTTATACTTAATACTAATAGTAATACATTCTTTTTCATGTAAATTATCCCTTTCCTCTTTTTACAACCGATCAATCCAATAATTATCGGTTAAAATTTAAGTGCTATATTAGGTTATACCATACTTTTATATAAAAAGAAAGACAAAAACATTATTTCACAAATATTTCAATATTATATGGAAACAACCCCTTTTTCCTTCATTATTTGGAACTCGGTTATTCTTTGGAGAAGGTTTTCATCTGACAAAGACTATATTTTTTCAAAGCGATCTACATCCATAACAAATATAGTTGCTCCGCCTACATTGACTACGGCGTTAATGGATGCATATTCAGCAGTACCTACCGGATTGGAATAGATCTGCTGTCTGGGGCCGCATTCTTTTTTAACAATATCTATGACCTCATCCACTTTTTCTTCATCCGTACCTATCATCAAAGTTGTATTACCTTCTCTTAAAAATCCACCGGTTGATGCCAGTTTTGTCACATAAAATCCCTTCTTATTTAATGCTGCTGTTACATCACCGCTATCAATATTACGAACAATTACATAAATTAATTTCATGTATCATCCCTCCCTTTCATCAATTACTAATGGGTCTTTTAGTTACCATCTATACTTATATTATAGTATAAATCCTGTCACTTGTAAATGAATTGAGACCTTATTATACAACTGTATACTTATGCTAAGGCACAACTTAACCAGATGCTAAAATAATAGATACCAGTTGTCCTGTAAGAAATTGCGTAATTGACAGAGAACTTATTCATTGCAGGGCCTGTTCTTCTTATCTCTGTGATACATTTCTTCAAAGGAAAGGGCTGTCAGAAAGCGAGATGAAAAAAGTAAATTCTGATTATGAAGAAACCCACTATAAAGATTTTTTGATTGCCTATGATAATAAGATCCGCTTGGATGCCATCAAATCAAGTCATAAATTATAACATAATTATATTTATATAATAGCTAATAGCTTTAGAAAAGGCGGGACCCTAGGGTCCCGCCTTCTTTTTAAAATTCACTGTTTGAAACGGTAAATTCTATTCTTGTGATACAAAACCTTTCATACTATAACAAGTACCTCAAGTTAGCCACGAACAACTTTCATTCATTACATTACAGCTTCTCTACACCAAGGGTTACATTTTCACCGTTTAAGTTCCAGTCTTTCGTAAATCCTTGCGTCTCTCCAAATTTCAGTTCTTCTGCTAATACTTCTGACTTAATCTCTTCTGCATTACGTTCCATAATGACTCTTATCTTATCATTGCCGCTTTGAGATACGCGGATATGATCCATCACCTCAAAACCGGCATCCTTACGCATGGTCTGAATCTTACTGATGATTTCTCTTACAAAACCCTCTTCAATCAGTTCCTCTGACAGGTTGGTATCCAGTACCACCGTAATTCCATGGTCGGAATCGGATACATAACCCTCAGCCTGAGCCGCTTCAATTAAAAGATCTTCCTTATCAAGAACCGCATCTGTTCCTTCCAGGTTAATTACCAGTTTACCTGTTGTATTGATTTCATTCATCGCCTCGTTACCATTAAGCTCAGCAAGTATATTGCGAATTGCGCCGATCTGTTTACCAAACTTCGGTCCCAGAGTCTTAAGCTGTGGCTTAAAGTTATAAGAGGTAAACTCTCTTACGTCATCGGTAAACAGAACCTCTTTCACATTCAACTCCTCAGCAATGATATCTTTATAGAAATCAGACAGCTTATCATCTGCCTTTACATACATTTTACCAATCGGCTGACGGTTCTTAATGTTAGCGGCATTTCTACAGGCACGGCCAAGGACTACTACCTCTAGTACCTCTTCCATGTTCGCTTCCAGCTCAGTATCGATGTATGCTTCGTTGTAGGCAGGATAATCGCACAGGTGAATACTCTTAGGCGCGTTTTTATCAAGTTTTACAACCAAGTTTTGATAAATATCTTCTGTCATAAACGGAATAAACGGAGCTGCCAGTTTCGCCACTTCAACTAAAGTAGTATAAAGGGTCATATATGCATTAATCTTATCCTGAGGCATCTCCTTAGCCCAAAAACGCTCCCTGCTTCTTCTAACATACCAGTTCGATAAATCATCCACGAAGTCGGCAAGCATTCTGGCACCTTCTGTTATTCTGTAATTTTCAAGATGTGTATCCACCGATTTGATTAAGGTATTTAACTTGGATAGTAACCATTTATCCATTACGGGCAACTTATCGTATTCTAACTTATATTTTGTAGCATCAAACTGATCAATATTAGCATAGAGAACAAAGAATGCATAGGTATTCCACAGGGTACCCATGAACTTTCTCTGTCCTTCCGTAACCGCACCATGATGGAAGCGGTTCGGCAACCATAATGCGGAGTTGATATAGAAATACCAACGGATTGCATCCGCTCCGTGTTGCTCAAGGGCGTCAAAGGGGTCTACGGCATTTCCTTTGGATTTGGACATCTTCTGACCGTTTTCATCCTGTACATGACCTAGTACGATTACATTCTTAAACGGTGCCTTATCAAAGATCAAAGTCGATATTGCCAACAGGGAATAGAACCAGCCCCTGGTTTGATCCACCGCTTCACTGATAAAGTCAGCCGGGAAATTATCTTCAAATACTTCTTTATTCTCAAATGGATAATGCCATTGTGCAAAAGGCATAGATCCGGAATCATACCAGCAGTCAATAACCGGTTTTACACGGGTCATTTGCTTGCCGCAATCCGGGCATTTGATTGTAACTGCATCAATAAACGGTCTGTGCAGTTCAATGTCATCCGGGCAATTATCTGACATTGCTTTCAATTCTTCAATACTGCCGATGCAGTGACGATGCCCGTCTTCACATTCCCAGATAGGAAGTGGTGTTCCCCAATAACGGTCACGAGAAAGTCCCCAATCCTGAACATTTTTCAGCCAGTCACCAAAGCGACCCTGACCGATGCTCTCCGGCATCCAGTTAATAGTATTGTTATTCTTAATTAGCTGATCTTTCACCTCAGTCATCTTGATAAACCAGGATTCTCTTGCATAATAGATAAGAGAGGTATCACAACGCCAGCAGAACGGATAGCTGTGTTCATATTTTAGTATCTTAAATAGCAACCCTTTTTGGGCAAGCATTTTCATAATCGGCTCATCTGCCTTCTTAACGAAAGTACCTGCTAAGTCAGTTGCTTCCGGCTTAAATTCACCTTTACCGTCAACCAATTGTATAAATGGCAGATCATATGCCTTGCCAACACGATTATCGTCTTCACCAAACGCCGGAGCGATGTGAACAACACCGGTACCGTCGGTTAAGGTTACATAATTATCACAGGTAACAAAGTGTGCCTTCTTATCGGCTTTTACATAGTCGAAAAGAGGTTCATATTCCATGTATTCTAAGTCTTTACCAATATAGGTTTCTTCAACTTCATAGTCACCATCGATAACTCCCAGAAGCTCCTTGGCAAGAATGTATTTTTCTGTACCTACCGCAACCTGTTCTTCCTGGTGATGGTCATGCTCCTTACCATGGCCACAATCACAGCCTGCTTTACCAATCACATTACCCTTCTCATCCACAGATACCTTTACTTTAACATAAGTCTCATTCGGATTTACACAAAGCGCGGTATTGGAGGGCAGGGTCCAAGGGGTTGTTGTCCATGCCAATATATATTCATTATCAGTTCCCTTGATTTTAAATTTCGCAATTACGGACTTTTCCTTTACATCCTTATAACCCTGGGCAACCTCATGGCTGGATAGCGGGGTTCCGCACCTTGGACAATAAGGAACGATTTTAAAGCCTTTATATAAGAGACCCTTATCCCATATCTGTTTTAAGGACCACCATACAGACTCAATATACTCATTATGATAGGTAACATAGGGATCGTCCATATCAGCCCAGAAGCCAACCGTTCCGGAGAAATCCTCCCACATACCCTTATACTTCCATACGCTTTCCTTACATTCCTTTAAGAACGGTTCCAGACCATACGCCTCAATCTGCTCCTTACCGTCAATACCAAGCTTTTTCTCAACCTCCAGCTCAACCGGTAGACCGTGAGTATCCCAGCCTGCTTTACGAAGAACCTTATTACCCTTCATTGTCTGATATCTCGGAATCATATCCTTGATAACTCTCGTTAATACGTGTCCAATATGAGGTTTACCGTTCGCCGTCGGTGGTCCATCATAGAAAGTAAAGGTTTCTCCGTCTTTTCTTTCCTCTATGCTGGCTTCAAAAATTTTGTTATCTTCCCAGAACTTTAAAACCTTCTTTTCCCTCTCGACAAAGTTTAAATCCGTTGACACCTTATCGTACATGTTAATCCTCCTTATATAAAAATTATATTATTTAGCTATTGATACAGGAAGCTTTTCCCTCCCTTGTTAAGAATATTTAGTTATTAGATCTATAGGCGGGTTATTGTCCTCCTTAAGATAGATTGTATTGTTATGTTGTAATGTTTTGATATAATATAGGAACATTTCTCCCCCCTATATATTAATTTACTTAAAAGGAGAAGTTATCCTTCGTATAAAGACTATATTATTTGTTATCTTCTATAGAAGAAATTATCCTTCATATTATATAATCAATATGAGAACAAAGAGTTTGCATTGGCAAACTCTCGCGTCTGGCACGTTCGGTAAAACCGACAAAATTCCTTACGTGCTAGTACGCATCCTGTCTGGAAGGCTTTAATTTTATAGAAAATTTGGAGTTATTTCCTATAAAACAAAAAGCTCTCATCCGAAAAAGGATGAGAGCATAAGCTTTCATTTTACCACCTGTTTCACATACTCCGTCCATCCGACTTCATATATTATCCCTATAACGGGGGATACCGACATAACCTACTTGGTACTTTGTTCCCTTTGGGCCATGCAACTTGGGAGTGATTTTCGGACATCTGCTACTCATACCGGGCTTACACTATCCCCGACTCGCTGTATTTTTTGCACAATGCTTACTCTCTCCGTCATCGTTTTTATCAATTTTTGTTTATGATAGTATATAATATGAATAATGTCAATACTTTTCTTGATTTAAGTACATGCAAAGCTTGACTTCTTCATGATTCTGGTATATCTTGTGTTATAATGCAGATAATAAAGAAATAATTTTTCAGCTACATATTCGTATCGTCGGTAGCAGGTAAGGAGATATTATGGGTAAACAAAATTTAACGTTATTAACTGATTTTTATGAACTCACAATGATGCAAGGTTATTATAATAACAAAAATAATGATACTGTCGTATTTGATGTGTTTTATCGTGAAAATCCTTGTGGCAGCGGCTATGCCATATGTGCCGGTTTAGAGCAGGTTATAGACTATATTAAAAATCTGCGGTTTAAGGAAGATGACATTGAATATCTTCGAAGTCTAAAGATCTTTGATGAAGATTTTTTAACCTACTTAAAAACCTTCCGTTTTTCCGGTGATATCTATGCTATTCCCGAGGGAACTGTCGTATTCCCCATGGAACCTTTAGTTAAAGTGATTGCACCAATTATGGAAGCTCAACTGGTTGAAACCGCCTTGTTAAACATTATCAATCATCAAAGCTTGATCGCTACAAAAGCATCCCGTGTTGTCTATGCTGCCAATGGCCAGCCCGTAATGGAATTCGGACTTAGAAGAGCACAGGGGCCCGATGCCGGAACCCTCGGTGCCAGAGCCGCGGTAATTGGTGGCTGTATCGGAACCAGTAACGTACTATCTGCTAAATTGTACGATTTACCTACGCTTGGTACCCATGCCCACAGTTGGATTATGAGTTTTGAGGATGAACTTGAGGCCTTTCGTAAATATGCACAACTTTATCCCCATAGTACTACGCTTCTGGTGGATACCTATGACACTCTACGCTCCGGTGTTCCTAATGCCATTAAAGTATTTGAAGAATTATTACAGGCAGGAAAAATGCCTGAAAGATACGGTATCCGATTGGATAGCGGTGATTTAGCTTATCTATCTAAGAAAGCCCGAAAGATGTTAGATGCGGCCGGCTTCCCTAAAGCAACCATTACCGCTTCCAGTGATTTGGATGAATATATTATCGATTCTTTGAAAACACAGGGTTGTAAAATCGATTCCTGGGGTGTGGGAACAAAATTAATTACCTCCAGAGATTGCCCTTCTTTTGGCGGTGTATATAAATTGGCCGCCATCAAAAAAGACGGTAATTTTATTCCTAAGATAAAACTTTCAGAGAATCAAACTAAAATCACCAATCCCGGTAACAAAAAGATTTATCGGGTCTACGAAAAAGATAGCAACAAGATTAAGGCAGACTTAATTACTTTGGTTGATGAAGAATATTCCTCTGATAATCCCTTACTGCTATTTGACCCGAACGCCACCTGGAAAAAGACCTATCTGGAGCCTAATACGTATACCTTGAGAGAACTCATGGTTCCTATCTTTCTATCCGGTGAATGTGTTTATACTTCTCCGTCAGTTATGGATATACGAGAGTATTGTAAAAAAGAGCAGGAAACATTGTGGGATGAGGCTAGACGTCTTATTAATCCACATATTGTATATGTTGATTTATCCAATAAATTATATCAGATGAAAACTGAGTTATTAGATCATTATGTTGATAATCAAATAATCTAGCATATTTTTCTAATATAAAATTCTACAATATACTAGTTTTTTGCACTATATATGGTATAATATTTTATTATGTGTATTTATTATACTCGGTAGCATGCAAAGAACTAGTTTTTATATGAATTATCTACGACTTAATATGCCTTATAGGCATTTTTTATCGTACCACGCACAAAGTATCATACGAAGATTTGCAACAGCCGCGGTAACCAAACTGTCCTAGCTTATATGAAAGGAGGCGTCAGGTTGGGAAGAAATAAATTTATTATAATAATGTCCGTTTCCGCTTTAATGTTCCTTACCGGTTTTGTTATTTACTCCGTTACAAGCGACGCCCCGGAAAAGAACTCTTATTATGTAAAAGGAAGTGTCTCTGCTTCCACGGTATCACCAAGCGCCATAAAATATGAAATTAATACTGAGACGAATACATACAACTCATCTACCATAGAATATGATGATAATATTATTAATGAGGATATGGTGAATATGGAAGAGAATTTACCAACCGGCATTCCCTGGACACCTGCAACCGAGATGGACTTAGAACCAAGCAGCATCACTGTTTTTATAAACAAAGAGTATGGCCTACCCAAAGACTACGTTCCCTATAAATTAGTGGAGCCGAACATTCCCTTTGATATACCTCATTATGAGGAGCGAAAATTATTACATCCGGAGGCTTCTGTAGCAATAGAGAATTTATTTGCTGCCGCCGAAAAAGACGGGTATGTTCTATACGGAATATCGGGATATCGATCTTACAAGCGACAGCATAACATTTTCATCGACAACATTGTGAAAAAAGGAAAGAAACATACCTTGAGATATTCAGCCGTTCCGGGAACCAGCGAGCATCAGACAGGTCTTGCAATGGATGTATCTTCAAAATCTTTAAGGTACAAGTTAACTACGGCTTTTTCTACCAGCCCGGAAGGTAAATGGCTTGCAGATAATGCCCATCATTATGGATACATTATACGTTATCCGAAAGATAAAGCTGATATCACAGGGTACGCCTATGAACCCTGGCATATTCGCTATGTAGGTAAGGATCTTGCTACATATCTTTATCAAAATGATCTAACCTTAGAAGAATATTATAACTACATACCAAGCGAAGAATTTAATTTTGAAGAAGAGTATTCTGATCTGATAAACTACACTCCAACACCAACACCTACGCCTACCCCTACTCCGTTACCGGAGGATTTAGACGAAGCTGAGGAAGATTTAGAGGGAGAAGAAACTTCCGAAGAAGAACTTTCTGAAAATGACGATACGAATATATCTGAGGATGAAGAGCCTAATGAGGATAACATTTCTAATGACGGAGAATCGAATGACGACATAACCGATCATGAAAGCTCTGATGGTGGTACCATAGATGATAATGATAATACGAAAACCACGGAAGATGAATCAGAAACTGAGGAAAATCTCCCAATAGATGATATTGGGGCTAATAACTTCAAAGAGGATAATGAGGACGACATGAACAATCCCGGTGTAACACCAACGCCTACGCCTTAATTCCTTACGTTCGAGTGTACATCCTGCTTGGAAGGCTTTTTATGATATAGGATATTCCGAGAACTTTCCTATATCAAAATAAAGAGATTTTTATAATTATCTATGCTATAATGATAAGAATCTCTTTTTTCATGCATCGAATATTAGAATCAAGAATATAACAAAACAAAATTATATATACTGATTTACTGAATTATCTTACTTTTTGTAATAAGAATCAGGGAGGATCTGTTTATGCGTTTAATTTTAACCGGCTTATTTTTAGTGATATTTTTTATTCTTAGCATACCTGTTTTTCTAATCGAGTTTATCTTGGAAAAATATAACCGTCGGGCTATGGCTGTTAGTTCACAAGCGATTGTATCAGCTGCTTTTAGGATTGTTTTATTTATATCCGGTGTTAAAAGAACCGTCATCGGCAGGGATAACATTCCCAAAAATGAAGCTGTATTGTATGTTGCCAATCACAGAAGCTATTTTGATGTACCTGTTACCTATGTTTCTTTACCGAATTTGACCGGCTTCATGGCCAAAAAAGAGATTGCTAAAATCCCTTTCTTACGAACTTGGATGAGATTTATCCAATGTCTTTTCTTAGACCGGGATGACATTAAACAAGGATTAAAAACCGTCTTACAGGGTATAGAACAGATAAAATCCGGGTATTCTGTTTTTATATCTCCCGAAGGAACCAGAAATCAGAGCAATGAGATGCTACCGTTTAAGGAAGGAAGCTTCAAAATGGCAGAAAAGACTGGATGTGCCATCATTCCTGTTGCCATCTCTAATACCGATGCCTTATTCGAGAAGCAGACTCCATGGATACGCTCCGCTCATGTTATAGTGGAATTTGGGAAGCCTATCTATCCTAATCAGTTGGACAAGGAAGAACGAAAATTTTTAGGTTCTTATGTACAAAACATCATTAAAGAAGCCTTAGATAAAAACTCAAAGTTAATCTAATGATTAACCGTTTCACTTATTTTTATAATTTTTATATTTACTATTTATTTTTTAACAAAAAAATGATACAATAAACGATGCCTAACAAGAGGCATTATGTGAATTTGTACAAACTAGGAGGTACATAGTTAATGGATACCGTTTTAACCGTATTATTGATTGTTGGAGCTATTGTAATTGTAGGTCTTATCGTTTTATATTTTGTCGGAAAGAAATTACAGAAAAAGCAAGCAGATTCAGAAGCACAGATGAAAGCTGCAGCCCAGACTGTTTCTATTCTAGTTATTGATAAAAAGAAATTAAAATTAAAAGAAGCAAACCTTCCAAAGATTGTACTCGATCAGACACCAAAATATATGCGAGCTTCTAAAGTTCCGATTGTAAAAGCTAAAATTGGACCGAAGGTAATGTCCCTTATTTGTGATGCTAAGGTGTTTGATATCATTCCTGTAAAGAAAGAAGTAAAAGCCGTTATCAGCGGTATCTATATTATGGATGTAAAAGGCTTAAGAAGCGGCTTGGATGCTAAGAAAGAAAAGAAAAGTTTTATGAAGAAAATAACCGGTAGCTTCAAAAAAAACAAATAGACATCGGCAGTACTTTAAATATCATATATACCCGATAAATTGATTTCATTATATGATTTTAACCTATATTAAACAAGCAATATTCCTCTTACCTTATAGACATAATGAATATATAGGGTAGGAGGTTTTTTGAAAATGAAAGTGTGAAAAACAAAATGTTCCACACTATATATTTGTGCTACCACCCAATTTCTCGGGTTGGGGCAGAATGGAGTAACTTATGAAAAAGAAGAATCTTATTTTATTTACATTAATCATTGCGATAATAATACTTGCAATAACCGGTGTTGTAGCATATTCCTTTGAACTCCAGAACAAGAAGGATGTAAAAGAAAATTCCGTTCCTGAAAAAGATATCAATGAAAATTCTGTTCCTGATGTTGATGAAACCATACCAGGTAACACCGATAATACGGACGAAGCAGATAACAATATACCTATCACACCTGAAGCAGACAAAAAAAATGAGGAAACACAACCCGGTAATGCATCTACCAATGGTTCCCCCGACGAATCTTCTATCAACACTCCAATTGTTTTAGCATTTGCAGGCGATATTAATTTTAATGAAGGCTCCAGGCCCATGGCCAAATACGACAGTGAAGCAAAAGGAATTCTGGGCGGTATTTCCCCTGAGCTGATTGAAGAAATGGAAAACGCTGATATTATGATGTTAAATAACGAATTTACCTATAGTCTCAGAGGGAAAAAAGTCCCTGACAAACAATATCATTTCCGAGCAAATCCAAAAAGAGTTAATATCCTAAAAGAAATGGGTGTGGATATCGTATCCCTTGCCAATAACCATACCCTGGATTACGGTATGGATGCATTTTTAGATACCCTTGAAACGTTAGAAGGCGCCGAGATTGACTATGTAGGTGCCGGTATAAATATGGAACGGGCAAAAGCCCCTATCTATTATACCTTTGGCGATACTAAGGTTGCCTACCTGGCCGCCTCCAGAGTTGTCTTTGCAATGGATTGGTATGCTACTGAGACACGGCCCGGTATGATAGGCACCTATGATCCTACTTTAATCCTTACCTCCGTGGAGGAGGCCAAAGCAAACAGTGATTTTGTTGTCATATATCTTCACTGGGGCAAGGAGAAAGAACATTATCCTTTAGAGTATCAGAAGGATTTAGCTAAAAAATATATTGATGCAGGAGCTGATGCTGTTATCGGTTGTCATCCGCACGTTATGCAGGGCCTTGAGTTTTATAAAGGAAAGCCTATCGCTTACAGCCTGGGCAATTATTGGTTTAACGGTGTCAAAAGAGAAACCGGTTTATTAAAGCTTTATCTCAATCCGGATGATACGGTGCAGGTACAACTCCTTCCTGCCATGGGAGAAAACACTTATACTTATTTAATTCAAGAGGAAGCAAAAAGAAAGGATTATTATAAATTTATGGAGGAGATATCTTTCAATGTCGAATTTGACGAGAATGGATATGCCACCGAAAAAACCAGATAGATTTAAATTGCTTTCACCACAATTTGTATCTGGTTGTCCGACAAGGGAACCTGATTGGAGGATAGCGTATACAAAAGAAGAATTCGAATTTCGTTCTCTTCTTCCTTTATCTTAAGTGTTGTTGTATGAATTTGCAGGTGCAGACTTCCATAAGAAGTGTGATATAGGGAAGTGGTATCCTCCTTCAAATCAAAAATCATATGGGTCTTTGAGCTGCCATTCTTTATCATATCTAACTGTCCGGAAGTAAATTTAATAATGTTCTTTATCTTACCTTTACCACCTTCTTCTGTCTCTTCGTACTGCAGATAATGTTTTTTGTTTCGATGCAGATACACTCCCTTAGTTTTGGTTACAATGAGATTATTATCCTCCGCTCCAAGCTGTGAGCCTTTGATCGTAATAAAAACTTCTTTTGTCATGTTAAACTCCCTTATATCATTAATTCCTCTATATTAACATCCTTTGTCTCAATCACTTCACAGGGTAAAATAGAATTGGCAAATCGCCTGAATTTTTCAGCACCGTCGCTGACATAGAAGGTATGATCCATCTGTAGCAAACTCTCATTTTCCAATCCGCAATCTATTAAAATTTCTTTTAGGCTTTTTGCCGTTTCGTAAGCCGGATTAACCAATCTAACTGTTCCTCCGACCGTTTTTCGTATTGTTCTTCTTAACAAAGGATAATGCGTACATCCTAACACAAGAGTATCTATATTATGTGCTAAAAGCTCACCAATATATCTTCTGGCCATTTCTAGAGTTACAGGATCCTCAATCAACCCTTCCTCTACTAAGGGTACAAAAAGAGGACAAGCCTTCCCATAAACCTGAACATTCGGATTCGTTAAACTTAAAAACTCATTATAAATCCCACTGCTTATGGTTCCTTCGGTTCCTATAATTCCTATATTCCCGTTTCTTGTAGCCTCCGCAGCCACTTTGGCACCGGGTTTTACAACTCCTATCATTGGAATATTTACTTCTGTTTTTACTGTCTCTAAGGCAAATGCACTGGCTGTATTACAGGCAACGACAATTGATTTCACACCCTTAGCCATTAAAAACCTTACAATCTGCCTTGTATATGTTATAATCGTCTCCTTAGACTTGGTTCCATATGGGAGTCTTGCCGTATCACCAAAATAAATAATTGACTCTCTCGGTAACTGATGCATAATCTCCTTAACTACAGTCAATCCTCCGACACCGGAATCAAATACGCCTATTGGTGCGCTATTCGTCATGATAACCCTCCATGCTACCGCCTTTGGCAGTTCATATATTCAGTAAATTATAGAATACCTTTTCATTGTACTATCAAAATATCATAAGTTCAAGTGATATGGTTTCTAATTACAATATGCCTTCGAATATCAGTTTATGCTTTTCGTCCTTTCCCGTTACCGTATAGAAATCCAATAATTGGTAATAATTAAAAAAGTAAATATAAAACCTGTTACATAAAAGCTAACAGGGAAGGAGGTAAACATGAATGCAGATAACATAAACGATCCAAACTTTAATCGTAACATTAACACACATAATACTAAGATCAATAAAAAAATCATTTCATTTTATATGAATCTTTTGAATAGTAAACTTCGTTTGACACTATTGGTTTCTATACTTTTCATTTCTTGGATATTAACCCTGCTGATAAAAGCAAATGTAGTGAATGCCAGCCAAATACAAGAAGGAATAGCACATGAAATCATAAGATTTCATGTAATTGCAAACAGCGACAGCATAGAGGATCAGGAGCTTAAATATAAAATTAAAGATGTCTTAGTAAAGGAAATGACCCCTTATCTGAAAGACGCAAAAAGTATCAATGAAGGTCGTAACATTATTAAAAGCCGACTAGTTTTTATACAGGAAAAAACCAAAGAGCTCATCTTAAGGGAAGGGTACAATTACCAAGTTAGTGTCAGCTTAGAAAAAACCTATTTTCCTATGAAGATATATGGAGAATATACCTTTCCTCCCGGTATTTATGAAGCTTTAAAAGTCAAAATAGGCGCCGCGAGGGGTAAGAACTGGTGGTGCGTCATGTTTCCGCCCCTATGTTTTGTCGATGAAACCTATAGTATTGTCGACGAAGGCACCGACAGGCAATTGAAATACCTACTCGATGAAGAAGAGTATGCAACCCTGCGGGATCAAAAAACCCCTGTGAAAGTAAAATTCAAGTTGTGGGAATCAATAAAAAAGCTATTCAAAAGCTGATTGTAAAGACTTTCTCAATATGATAGAATACGGATATCCTATATAACCGGAGGCAATCATGAATTCCATCACGATGAAAGCATATGCTAAGATAAATTTGGGGCTGGATGTCCTAAGAAAACGGGAAGACGGTTATCACGATGTCAGCATGATTATGCAGACTGTCAGTTTATACGATACCTTAACCTTCCGAAAATCCAGGAAAAGAGATATTACATTAAAAACGAATCTCCCTTATCTTCCCTCGGATCAAAAGAATATTGTATATAAAGCAATCGAATTATTTAAAAATACTTTCCATATTAGCGAAGGAATACATGCCACCATATACAAACGAATTCCGGTGGCAGCCGGCTTGGCCGGAGGTAGTTCGGATGCTGCGGCTGCCTTAAAAGGATTAAATACTCTTTACCGTACCGGACTTACGCTTAAGGAGCTTATGGAGTTAGGAGTTACGCTTGGAGCAGACGTCCCGTATTGCCTTTTGATGGGAACCGCCTTATCGGAAGGAATTGGTGAAATATTGACTCCACTTGGGCCTATGCCTTCCTGTAATATATTACTTGTAAAACCGGATCTTAATGTGTCTACCAAATACGTATATGAGAATTTAGTACTGGATCATACTGTGCCCCATCCGGATATTCCCTCCATGTTAAAAGCCATTGAACATGGTGATTTAGCAGAGCTTATCGTAACTATGGGTAATATTCTTGAGACGGTTACCGTCAAAGAATATCCCGTTATTAATCATATTAAGAATGATATGATTAATAACGGTGCCCTCACTTCGCTCATGAGCGGAAGCGGACCCACTGTATTCGGTATCTATGATAATCCCGCGACGGCGGAAAAGGCCTATAAGTATTTTAAGAACTCCTCCTATAAAAAACAGGTGTTTCTTACAAATCCCTATTGGCCGGATCTACCTCTAAAACAATAATCATGCAAAAGGCTGTTTCAAAATAGTTAAACGATGAATATGATTTTACCGTAATGCACTGTTTGACGGACATATTGCTGATTTTGTTATGACTAGTACGAACAGAAGTGTTCGAACTAGGCATACAAAATCGAAATATGTCCTTCAATCTGTGTGTGAGGTAAATCATATTCCCATTGTTTATTTTGAAACAGCCCCTTGGTACTCATTATTTATTTTGACAGCTGAGCCGATGCGGCCTGCTGTTGAAATGCATTCTTGGCTTCTTCATCCATAGAAACCTCATCCCTAATAGAATCTCTCCACTCTTCCAGCTTGCAAATCGTTGCATCCAAGGTCTCTTTACAAATCCCCGGAAGTTCGCCTCCCCAGGCCTTTGTCGCCTCCTCAAAGCCCTTTTTAACAGCATCGATCATCTTATCCGCCATAGAGGGGTCCCCTCCCGTTAAGGCTTTTGCAAAGGATACCAACCTCTCAGAGGTTTGCTTGACACCCCAGTATCCGTCCTCGGCTACATCTTCCGCAGCCTTTGCCCTCGTCTCGGGGTCTACCTCCAGCTTACCTTCCCGAAGTAGGGCATAGATGTCAGTGGCTTCATTTAAGGTCTGTCCCTGTTTTAAAAGCATCTTCTCCACAAGATCTCTTAGGCTTTGGGTTCTCTTCTCAGCTTCCTCTAATAGTCGGTTAATCGTAGCTTCGTCTCTTTGGTATACCTTCTTGCTTTCTGTTTCCTTATTGTTTTTCTCGTATACTACTGCCGTATCTTGACTTGATTGTTTGTCTTTCTCTTTTACTTTCTCCTTACTATTACCTGCTTGGGCTTTTCCCTTACTGCCGGCTTCATAGCTGCTAACTGCATTTGTTATCTGACTTATACTCATTCGAATCCTCCATTCTTACGATGAGATCTCTCACCAGTTCTTAAATATCTCCTACCATCCTTGGTTACTGGAGGATGCACCTTCCTTGGTACATTGGAAATGCTATCCTATGCTTATATTTCGGCAAAATGACAAAAAATCTTTATATTTATACCGTAGCTTTCCATCAAAAAAGAATAAAGGGGACGTTTCAAAATAGTGAAGCGGGAATATGATTTACCGTAAAGCACTGTTTGACGTCAATGTAGCTGATTTTGTTATGCCTAGAACGAACAGAAGTGTTCGAACTAGGCATACAAAATCGAAAATATGTCCTTCAGCCTGTGTGTGAGGTAAATTATATTCTCATTGTTTATTTTGAACAGCCCTTATCAATCGCTTATCTTTCTACAGCCATTACTGTAGCTTTCTCTTATCTGTTTCATATTATATTTTAGTGGTATTCTTTATATTGTAACATCAACTTTCTTTAGGATGATAAGCTTATCGCCCTCTCTAATCTTATCCTCCTCCATATTGTTAATGCTCATAATTGTATCCACAGTGGTATAGTATTTCTTTGCAATATTCCACAATGTATCATTTTTCTTAACAACGTATCCGATAATTCCGGGCATGGACTGTAATTTATCCATATCAATATCTGATACTTCAATATCGGTAATGATCGGTTCCGTGATCTTATCAAATACAATGGTATTCAGGCTCATAGTAGCCTTCACTTCGATTTCATCACTATCCAACATCATAACACTCAGTTGATCAATGTTCGGCTTAATATCAAAGCTACTGTCAGGTTTCATTCCCTTCACTTCAATCACCTGGGTGAATGGAATGGCTCCTTTTAGTGCGTTCATCGGCCTTAAATCATCTTCGGTGATATAGAGAATTCCAACCTCAATAATACCTTCTACCTGAAGCTCCGTACCCTCCGGAATTATTTCATCAATTTTGATGGTTCCGTTGGCATGGCAGATTTGTAGTATTGTAGGCTCATTTTCAGGAACCTTAATCCGATCAGCAATACGGTACTTACTGTTATTTTTTATAACCAGATTTTCGTAGGTTGCATTGCGGATAATAGGTGTAACCTCTTTTGTCGGACTGTAAACATCATAAAGTATCTCAGGCTCCTCAATTTCATAAACCTTGATGCCCATCTCAAGTATAACTTCAAAATCCAACACCCTCTCTTCACCATCCACATCCGGTTTCATCTCGAGGTTTTTACTTACGATACGGAAGGTAATATCCTCAATCATATCCTCATTACAGCCGTTACACTCAATATTACCGCTAAAGGGAATTTCTGTCTCATAATATTCAATCGGATTCTCTTCATCCTCACTTGTGTAAAGGATAAAAACAGGTATCTCACCTTTAATGCTAAATCTGTTCTCCAACATACGAACTTCAATATTATTAAGTTGAAGATCACTGTACAATATGGAGGATACATTCCCTTTGTTCGTTGGTAGCATAATCTCATCTTTTATTCGAAAGGTATCCTTTTTATTAATGCTTACATCTGTAATTTCTATTTTTTTATTTAAATATTGTACGTCATCCGTGTCTTCCACCATTACTGCTGTTTCTTCATCATAAAGCTCTTCTATAGCCACATTGAGCCTCACAATAGATCTTATACTTAACTTTCTTGAATTAATTAATCCGGCTGATAAATCTTCTAATTCCCATTTTATAATAGGGTCATCATCCGCACAGGAAACATCCATATTAATAACTTCGTCAAACGGAATTTCCCCTGAAATATTATGTATCGGTTTTGAATTCTCTCCACCCAGGTAAAGAACATTAAAGGCAAGCGAACCCTTCACCATAAGCTTTCCGTTCATCGCCTGAATATCCGTTATCTTAACATCACCCTGCTCCGTAATAATTTTATCAATGTCCGGTTTAATATCGGGGACATTACAGTCATCATCCAATGTAAGCTGCAGGGTACTCTTACATTTTAATTTATTCATATGAATATTCTTTTTAATTAACTCCACTTAAAATCCCTCCTTGTATTTGGACATACGATGGAATGCCTCTGTCATATCTTATTCAAGAAAAAAGGGATTTATGAATATAATTAAACAAACTATTACTATATATAATACAATCATAAAGAGATACTTAATTAGTTAATAGAATAGAGAGCTTGCCTTAGCAAACTCTCGTGCCGAGCGTTGTCGGTAAAAACGACAAAATTTCTTACGCGCGAGTATACATCATGCCTAGAATACATTTAATATATAGTAAATTCGGATAAATTCCCTATATATTTTAAAAGGCCAAAACCGTATATTATATATAACGGTTTTGGCCCTACCTTATACTTATCCTCAGCTGCATAAAATAAGTTCAACATCCTTTGTCAATACATCCGTATAGCTGTATGACATAATTCGGACTGGCATATCCTTGTTCTCCTGAATTTTAATTAAAAAGATACTCGGATATGTTTCAGATATAACTCCTTCTGTCTCATCAATTTTATGTCTGCCCCTATTAATTCTAACTTTTACCTTCCTACCCGTATGGCTTATAACTGCGTTTCGAACCTTATTAACGTCATTTTGCTTCATCATTATTTTACTCCTTACTAATGCATTCATCTCCATTGCACGAGCCGATCTTCCATATGGATATATCATACATTCTTCCAAATAAATCTGTTACAAATTCTATGCATCATAAGTATTATAACATGAAATTCTAATAATTGTCAATAAATTTTCAGACAATTCAACACAATTCTCGGGTTTGTATAGAAAAATATGCACATGAAACAATTGAAAATTTGTTGCTTTTTATGGAATATTTTCACAAGCTTAGTTCGTTGTGCCCAGATAAATACAGTAATTTGCACAAAAATCTAACATCTAAACCATCTAAATTTATCCAATGTTCCAAACTTCAATTATTTCACACAATATATAGATGTATTCTTTTACATATTACTAAATATTGTTGTATTTTTCCAAATTAGTAAATTTTCTGTCATTTTTTTTATTAATTGTATAAAATCTTAAATCAATATACAAGAGCAAGCACCCATTAAGCTAACAAGGGCTTGATAAGATACCTCTTAAGTAGACAAGGGAAATAACCAAAATCTACTTAGGAGGTATTTTTATGTCCAAATCACCACACACTACTGAGTTCCGTGCGAAAGTTTCACAGGAATATCTTGATGGACTT
>NZ_JAEAGR010000016.1 GCF_015999265.1 Mobilitalea sibirica | reverse complement strand
ATATGGCATAAAAAATAAATAATATCCGGTAGTGTGGCTCAAGTATACCGGAACGGTGGCTCATTTATTCCGGACGGGTGGCTCACCACCCACCGGAATAGTGGCTCCGCCACACCGGTATACGCATTCCGGCATAATATATTCGGCCCCCGGTCTGGCAAATTCCTCATCCGGTTCCGGATATTCTATCGTCTCCTTCACATCATCATAGATCAATTGTATCCCACAATAGATACAGAAGATACTCTGCTCTTCATTCAATTCACCACAATAATGGCATACCATATAATACCCCCATGAAAATCATTCGTAAAATATAATAGAATTTTACCATATTGTGGGGGTAACATCAATTAAGGAATTATTAATTATTATTATAGTAGGTGTGCAATCAAACAACGATGATGAACGAAAAATCATATATCACTTTTATAATCGTAAATAAAAAGGATACGGTACAATAATATATGTACTCATATCCTTTTAAGATGTTATTTTAATATTTTAGTTGATAAATCAAATCTGATTATTCAAATGTAGTCACATCATATCCAAACCATTTTTCAGAAATCTCTGCCATGGTTCCATCTTCCTTAAGTTCAGTAAGGGCCTCTTCTACAGCATTTTTTAAAGCTTCTTCCCCTTTGCGGAAACCGATCGCATAATCTTCCGCCATAAGATTATCCTCTAAAAGAACAAAGTCCTTACCCATGTCATTAATCATATAATTTGCAACAACAGCGTCCATTAAAACCGCATCAGAGTTGCCGGTCTCAAGATCCATGAGTGCTGTTACATAATCACTGAAGCCATTGATTGAACCTAAAGTTGCTTTAAACTCCTTGTTCTCATCTAAATCCAGAGATTTCTCAGCAGAGGAACCACTTTGAACCGCCAGAGCCTTACCTGCCAAATCTGCTTTTGTTGCTATGGAACTACCATTAACAACTACAAATGAAAGGCTGTTCTCCATATAAGGCTTCGATAAGGTCATATTCGCTAAGCGCTCTTCCGTAACGGAAAAACCATTCCAGATACAGTCAATGCTTTTTGTATTAAGCTCCTGTTCCTTAGCATCCCATTCAATCGGCTGAAGGACTAATTCCACATCCAGTTTTTCTGCTACTGCCTTCGCAAGATCAACATCAAAACCTACGATATTGTCTGCATCATCACGAAATCCCATGGGAGGGAAGGCATCATCAAGACCCAACACGAATTTCTTATTATCTTGTATGTACTTTAGTGAGTTATCCTCTCCGTCTTTCTTACCGCAGGCAGCTAAGCCAAGTACCATAGCGGTAACTATTACTAAACTTAATATTCTTTTTTTCATAAAAACATCCTCCTTTTATGTATTACCATATTAGCACTTTACCATGCTACCACAAAGATGTGATTTGTGCAATGATTTTTTTGAGGAGGATTTATCTTGTACAACTGTAAAAGGTAGATGTTGGATATATTTCTTCTGGAATACTCTCGAGACAGGCTTCGCAAGGTTCTGAAGGCTAACTACCAATTTCATTAAACACATAGTATTATTATTTATACGGGTTATTTGTTATTGGGGAATTCACATATTAGTACATTGTTGGTATTATGACATTGATATTCCAAGACATTTCTACTCGATTATTTTTGTATTATTTATAATTTATTAGCCATTGCTTTCTCACACTTTGCCAAGAACAAATATCATAAATTTTTTTACTATTTTCTTTTACTTTAGCCTTTTCATCTTCCAAATGTAAAATTGTATGCTCTAATTTATATGATAAATCATCTTCATTATCAAATTTATTATAATATATGCCATTTTCATCAAGAACAGGATACTCCAACCAACTACCATTAAAAACAATGTTATTACAGTAAATATGCTCTGAAATGCTACCAGAAAAAGCATCCGTAATTTGAGCATGTATTAATATATCACCAGTCCTTCTTAACCTAGCAATATTCTCATTATATAAAAATGATGTTATTATTTTATATTGAAATATACTATTATTTAGGTAATTCTTAATTTCGTTTATATACTCATTATTTGATGGATACGTCATCAATAAAATAACAAATATTTTATTCAACGTACTTTCATTACACTTATTTAGAGCATTAATAATATATTTGTGTTGTTGTTCTCTACTAGCATTATATCCGCAATGTATTATTATTTTATCTTTAGGTAAAGATAAAATTTCTTTCGATTTATCGATACTCTCTTGTAGTTCCAATTTCTTTATATATTCTAATGGCGATAAACCAAATGAAGCTAGTTTTAATTTTGTCTTATCATGTATATCAAAAGTACACTCTGTAACATTTTTCATAACTTCGGTAGAGACTGTGATACAGTGAGATTTGTTTAATATATAATTTAGTTTTAAATAATTCTTCCTTTCAGCACGTAATAGATCACTTCCCCAAAAAGTAGATATAATATTATTGAAAAAGTTTGAGTACTTTCTAATTAAATCTGCAGCTGCTGGTACAACACAGTGAATGTGTAAAGTATCAAATGTATGATATTTAAATATCAAATTTCGCATTGATTTATTTCTCTCATAATTACTTTTTAATCGAAAAATTAGTCCTCGTACTTTTGGTATTTTCATAATATATTTATTAATGTTTATTATTCCTACTACATCAATATTATTGTCTTCATAAAACTTAGTATAATCTATATTAATTTCTACCATTGGACTATTACTTAATAAAACTATTTTCTGAATTTCTTTATCCTCAGCAAGTAGTACATATTTTATATAATCAATTACAAAAATAGAATTTGGATTGCCATAAATTAAAATTTTCATAAATGCTCCCATTAATCTTTTCTATTATTAAAAAAATCTTTAAATATCTCTTTGATTATTCTTATCATATAAAGCACTTCATTTCTATATATGAAAATCAATATACATGCTAGAAATAAGATAGAAATATACTTTTGAAGCGGATTATTAAAAAATATGATATTACATATCGCTGCAATAATAAATATTATAACTGATGAGAAAGTTTTTCTATAACTAGTAATGCATTTATAATAACGTTCTCCGATAACTGTTTTTAGTATAAGCATTATTATTCCTGCACTCGCCGCTGCTATAGCTGCACCCATGATACCAATTGTTGGGAGTAGAATAATACAAAGTAATATGTTCACTGTCACATTCCCTAAAAAAGTTATAATATTTAGGTAACTTTTTTTTGATATTGCAATACCCAGACCCGTAGTTTCAGCTATTGTATAACATATCGGCGTTACTAATAATAATGGAAAAAATATTTTACTTGATCTAAAGTTTTCACCAATTAATAAATATATAACATCTTGTCCTAGTATAATCATTAATCCAAATAGTATCATTCCAAAGGTTATAATATTATGGATTTTTTGTATTTTTAATGCTTGTGTTTTATACCCCTTATAAACAAAAGGGGCCCAATAAGTATTAAACCCAGCTTGTAATAATGATATAATACTTGCTACTGCTACAGCATTAGAATATATACCAATAGCAGCAAAATCTATATATTTGTTAAGCATTAGTTGTCCTAACGAATTATTTAACCAAGACAATACTGTTATAGGCAGTAAGGGTAATCCATATTTAAACAAAGCCTTAATTGTTTCATCATCTAAATATAACGTATTTCTTTTTACTTTATGATTTTGATATATTAAGAAAGTAACCATGATAATAACGTAACCTAGTGTTATAGCTATTATTGCATTTATGTGATTTGGATTCCATAACGCTACAATAATAAAGAGAATTTTGCTAACCACCGTAATGGCTATTGCTTGTAAAGAATATATAAATACATTACCCTGCATACGAAAAAACAAACCAAAAAATCTTAAAAATATATTTGCATATAAAGAAATTATTAGACATATAGGAACAAGTAAACTAACTGCATCTGTAATCATCAACGATATTTTATTCCAAAATAAAAGTATGAACCCTCCAATAAATGTAGATGAAAACAAAGTAATTAACATACATATCTTATTTAAACTATTCATATCATTTTTGCTTGGAGGTTCATTATAATATCTAACAAATGATTGATCTAAGCCTAATAAAGCAATTAAAATAAACATTGATAAATATGTGGAAAATAAATTTATCTTTCCCATTTCTGCTGGAATAAACAATCTTGTAGTAATTGGTGCTGATATGAAACTTAAGAAAAATTGTATCCAAACAGGAATTGAAAACCCTATCAAATTGTAAATAAAACTCTTTGCTAAACTTTTATCTTCCATCTTTATCCTCATATCATATCAATTTATCTTAATTAAAATCATAAATATTTATTATATAATTCATTAACTTCATTTAATTCCATATCTATTCGATTTTTCCAAGTTCTAAAGTTTACTTTACTAAATTCTTTTGCTTGTCTACCTAACTTAATGGAATATTCTTTATTATCTAAAATTTTATTAATATATTGAGGTATTTTTGATAATTCTTCAACCTCTAATAATATACCATTACTCTCATGCTTAATAATTGAAGACGTATCACCTACATTTAAAGTAATAATTGGTTTTCCACAAGACATTGCTTCCAATAATGGATTTCCTACATTACTTAAATCATACAATGAAAGAAATATATCAGCTAAATTTAAGTAATTTTTAACTTCGCTTTGTGGAATGGCACCTGCAAAAATAACATTATTATTTAAATTCAGTTTATTTGTTAAAGAGATGAGGTTTTCCTTATCGTCGCCATCTCCAACAATTATTAATTTACAATTCTTTCTTTCTTTAGTTATAACTGATAACGCTTCTATAGCTCTATTTACTTTTTTCCATGATGCTAATCGAGAAACAGTAATTAATACTTCATCCGAAGAAGATATATTATATTTACTTCTTAAATCTTTTATAGCCGTTTCATTTCGCGGTTCATTATAACTAATATCCACACCATTTCTCCAGAAAAACACTTTTGTAGATTGATTATCAAGTCTCTCTAGAACCTTATCACCTAAAGTGCCATCATCTGTCATTATTGTAATATCTGCATTAATTTCTAATGCTTGAAAATGTGGATAAAATTTTAGCCGATTATACCAATTATTCTTTATAGGGTATAAAACTGTACCTTGAAATCTAGTGACAAACGGTAAGTTAAATTTATGTCTTAATTTATTCCCTGCAATTGCACTATTAACCTCATAGGAATATATAATAGCTTTACCCCCGAATTGCTGTAATACTTTTCGCCCTAATAAAAACAGTTTTAGACTGCCATGTAAACTATGTAAAATACGCCCAATAAAACTCACCTTTTTTATTTTACATAGTGGATAAAATACGGGCTTAAATGTAATATTTGTGAGTCCTTCTATTTTAGGACTTGCCCCTACTTCATACTGTGGATTGATTAAAACAACATTCCAACCATCATTTATATAACCTTCAATAGTTCTATAAAAAGATGGTGCTCCTTTATTCTTATCCATTGACCATAAATTTAAATAAGATAGAAAAATAATGTTTTTCATTTTTATCCTCTCTTAATAGCTTAGAATATAAATACTAAGTATATATAGAATATGATTAACCAATAATCTCTTCAAATAATTTCTTCAAATAATGATGTATATTTTTTTGCATTAGTTTCCCATGTTAGTACTTTAACACTCTCTTTTCCATTTTGAGTGATTAACTTATTGTATTCTGTATTTTCAAAACAACTTCTTACATAGGTTATTATCATTTCAATATTATCTGCTTCGATTAAAAAGCCATTGACTTTATTTTTTATAATATCTTCTATACCTTCTCCTCTAGTACCAATTGTTAAACAGCCACTTGCCATTGCTTCTAAGTAAACAATTCCCAAACCCTCTTTAATACTCGGCATAATAAAAACCTCAGTTTCTGACATGCGCTTAAGAACCTCGCAGTTACTTATCTGTCCTGTGAAATTTACAATATCAGAAATATTAAGTTGAGTGCACAACTCCTTAAGATGGTTCTTTTCAGGTCCATCACCAATAACCGTTAATGTTACATCACGATATTCTTTATATAAAGTCGCAACAGCTTTGAGAGTAATATCAACCTTTTTTTGTTCAATCAAATTACTAACTTGTATAATACTATGTTTCTTTTTGGGAACTTCGCTACAGTATTGATTATTAAATCCATTCAATATAACTTGTACATTCAAATCAGGAGCTTCTTTTATTAATATATTTTTTAATTTCGAACTTACTGTAACAACCGTATTAGCCCTTCTACAAATACTTATTATGTAAGATAACTTCTTGTCTTCTATTGGTATAACTACATCAGAACCATGGGCTGTTATACTAACCGGTATATTATATTTTTCTTTTAATCTAACTGAAATTGCACCATCAAAACCTATTGTATGAGCATGAATAATATCCGGATGAAAACCGTTTATAATTTTTTTTACTATCTTATTAACAGAATAAAAACCTAAGAATGCATTAATACCATAGCGTCCATACTTTGATATAGATAGATATCTCGGGTAAAAAACCCTTATCCCATCTATATATTTTTCCTTTTTTCCTTTATAAACTTCCGCTTCTTTTTTATTACATACTACAGGAGAAATTACATATACATTATGCCCTAAGGCTTTATAAGCTAAAGCTTGATCATGAACAAATGATACATATGGACTTCCATCATTTTGAAAATGAGCTATTATTAAAATATTCATAATTTCTCCTTGTTTTATACTAACGTTTCATACTTTTTATTAACCTTTTAACTTTAATTAATTTTTCAATTAAATACTTGTTAGAAGGATAATCTGTTTCTTTTTTTACCTTTTGATTCATTATTTTATCCCATTCTTGCATAGGAATATCTAATTTCTTTAAAATATAATCTCTATCTTCTAACATCTCTTCTAAGGTATATGATGAACTATCTTCCATTTCTATTATTGCCTCTTCGCGAGACATTTCTCCACCTACTATTAAACTAGATAGGTGTGCTCTTTTTTTATCATATCCAAACTTTTGTGGTAAATAATAAGATTGAAAGAATTTAGTAAACCTTGACTCAAAATGCTTTCCACCATAATACTTCCAATCAAACTCACGTTTTAATGTATCAATAGCCTCTCTTTTGGAATAGTCAATATAATTCAGCAAATTAACTCTTATTACTTTTTGTTGTAGATAAAAATATTGCCATATATTAAAATGTGGATATTTTTTTATACTTTTTCCTCTACCAAACTTATTATATACACCCTTAATATTTTTATAATCTATAGCAGCTTGTCCCCATGAATTTGGTAAAATGCCCTCTGTTGCAAAATTACTACCATTGAGCATATATTTTAATTTATATTTCTTTGCATAGTTATAAACCGCTGCAAGAAAAGCATGATCTTGTGGTACATCTAAATTGGGTAACCCTGAGTACATATATGCTCTCTGTAATTCTTTCATGGTAGGCCAATCAATTACAATAGTATGCAAATCAATATTTAATTTTTTACATATTTTTTGAATGTTTTGTACTGCAATATCACTGTTCCAACCAGCATCAACATGTACTGCTAAAATACGTAATCCTAACTGATGTGACAAATATGCAAGATAAGAACTATCCACTCCACCAGAAATACCTAAAATACAGTCATACTCTTTATTTCTTTCTTCTTTTTTAATTTTATTAACAATTTCTCTTAACTTATCTTCACTAGTATCTTTATGGTATCCGTATACTTTAACGTTTATATCATACTGATTACAATGATTACAAATGCCATTCTGATCAAAAACTATATCCGGATCTGTAGTATCCATGATACATCGATTACATATCTGATATTTATTCATTACTATATACTCCTTCTGCAATAAATTCTTGTTCACTAGGAAAATTAATTAATACGGCCTTTTTCTTTCCAAAATAAACAAACATACTTCCTGCTGCTGCCGCATGAGCCTCACCTTCAGTTAACACTCGTTTTATATCGGTTACGTTACTTGCTCCGCCACATGCTATTACTGGAATACTCACACTATTACTTACCTGTTTTATTAGTTCTATATCATATCCTTGCATAGTTCCATCATTATTTATAGAATTAATTAATATTTCCCCAGCACCAAGCTGTTCAGCATTTTTTGCTAAGTCTATCGGATTTATTTTGATACGCTCTGTCCCATCTAATATATAGCAATATTTTTTACCTAATAGTTCTGTTTTTACATCAATAGATGCTACGATACTTTGTTTTCCTACATATTTGGACGCTTCTGATATTAAGCTTGGATTTCTAATTAAAGCAGTATTTAGTATGACTTTCTCAAACCCAATATAGAATAACTTTTTAATTTGCTCAAAACTAGTAATTCCACCACCATAACTCATTGGCATAAAAGCTTCTGTTGCTATAGATAATAGAAAATCAAAGTCTGGTCCTTTTCCTTCTCGAGAAGCAGTTATATCCAATAAACATAATTCATCCACACCTTTTTCATTAAATATTTTCACAGCATTAATTGGATCCCCCAAATAATTGGGTGATGTAAATTTAATTGTTTTAACTAAACCTTGATCTTTTAGCAATAAGCATGGAATTACCCTTGGTCTATTATACATTATTAACATTCCTTTGCAAAATTCAATAATAATTTCATTCCAAAGTTATGGCTTTTTTCCGGATGAAATTGGGTACCGTAAATATTTCGATCATGTACTGCAGCTGTAAATGGATACCCATAATAACTTTCCATTAATACATTTTCTCTCTTATCACACTCTGCATGATATGTGTGTACAAAATAATATCTTTGTTTTGTCTCGATACCTCTTAATAATGGCGAGTTGGAATTACATATATCTACATAATTCCATCCCATATGCGGAATCTTCAAACAATTACTTGAGTTAAAATGAAATTTCACGTTATCAAAAGGGATTAAATCGAGCCCAGGCTTTTCCCCTTCTTCACTTTTACGACCTAACATTTGCATCCCTAGACAAATGCCGAGGATTGGTTTACCTTTTTCTAGTACATTCCGTTTTATTGCCTCATCAAATCCCTTACTTATCAATAATTCCATCCCTTTATCAAATGCACCGACTCCAGGAAGTATAAGCTTATCTGCTTGATCTATCATATCTGTATCCAAAGCGGACTTTGCACTAACACCTATTTTTTTTAACATATTTAGAATAGAACCTACATTACCCATACCGTAATCTAATACAACAATCATACGTTACCTTCCAATCTAAAAGTTATAGAAATAAACATAATTAATTTATTAATTAATTTCTATTTCATCCGTACTATATAACTCTGGTATCTTTGTTAATAATAAAATAATTGCTGCAATACTAAGCCACATACTTAGTATATCTTGAGCATCTGATGATGAAGTTGAAACAAATGGAAAACCAAGTATTATAATCAAAGTAAATATAACCACTGTTATATGGAAATTACTCTTGCGATACTTACGTATTAAATTAAATATTTCTTTAAATATTAACCATATTACAAAAACTGCAGGTATTATAACAAATACTCCCATATCTGCAATAATTCTTGCCGGAAAGCTATGTATAGACCATAATCCCCCAAACTTTTCTGCTGATACCTCTTTAGCCATAAGTTCAGTATTGCCAAGTCCTACTCCCATACCCTTTGAATCAATAAAGCTATCCATAGCAAATATGATTAAAGCTACTCTAACGCCACCACTAGCAGTAATATTTAACTTTAATTCTCCAGACTCTTCATCCGAAGTAAAAAATTGATCTTTTAATGGTACCTTTACAACCGATGGAGGATTTAATATTACTGGCTTCTCTATTTCATTTATATTATCTTTATTTGTGTCATTTGTATTTGATTCACTTAAATTTGTATTTTTGTTTATTTTTTTTATTTCTGCTTCATATTTAACAGTATTTATATAATTCTTTATATTGATACTAATAGTAGTATAGTTTTCTAAAACTATAACAAAAAACAAACATAAAACAATAGTTCCAAGTGTATGTATTAATTTTCTATTATAAAATACAATATAAAAAGCAAGTCCTATTAAAAGAATTGCAAAGGAAACATATATTAATCTTGCACCTGCTGCCTTTATTAAAAAGTATGTTAACGATATTATGAATACCAAAATAATTGAATATATTATTTTACTCTTACGTTCATTTGTTTTATTTATTGTTAAAACAAGAGCTAATACTAAAATAGGTAAACAAAATATTAGCATGCTACTAAAATCATTCGTATTTGAAAAACTAACTAATGGATGTTGGTATGCTTTGTTAAATAGTACAAATCTTTTATAATTATTATAATAATCATAAAAAATACCACCATTAAAAATCTCATATACTCCTAATAATTGCAGCAGTATAAAATTAACGAAACAATTTATTATAGTAAATTTAACTTTTTGTTTGCTGTCGATAAAAAGAATAATTACTATTAAAAATATGATATTAAAACTAAGATTAAATAATCTTCGAAACGTATATACAAAATCTATCGCTCTAAATAACGAAATAAATCCATATAAAATCATTATTATAGCTAAACTAAAAACTGCATATTCAATTTTTGTTCTTCCTACAAAAGGATTATGTTTATTTTTAATATTATAATAAATATAAAAACAAACAAATAATATTAACGAAATACGAAACAAATAAAGTTCACCTATTCCGGGAACTGTTATAGGAAAACACTTTGAACCCCAAAAAGAAGAAAAAATTAAAATCTGAAAAATAATATGTAAAAGATTATCTCTTTTTATACTTTTAAAAAAGTTACTCAATTTACTTTTAATCATAATATCCTCCGTATCACTCACCTGTAATCTATCATTAGTATCATTAAAAAAATTTATAGTATTGCGCTTATAGCATCACAAACTTCGATAACATCATTCTTACTAAGATACGGATGCATTGGTAAAGATAAAACAGTATCACATAATTTATTAGTAACAACAAAATCTTCTTCATTAAATTTCATCTTCGAAAACGCCTCTTGCTTATGCATAGGTTTAACATAATATACCATACTTGGTATACCAATTTCCTTTAGTCTGAGTTGAATTTTATCTCTTATATACTTATCCGGTAATTTAATAGTATATTGTGCAAAACTAGAAATATATCCTTCTGGTATAATTGGAGTTTCCACAACTCCATTAAGTTTTTCATTATATATTTTATAAATTTGGTTTACATCTTCAAGTTCATGCTCGATAAATGCAGTTAACTTAACATTTAAAACAGCTGCTTGTATTGTATCTAATCTCGAATTAACACCTATTCTAACATTATCATATTTACTTTCACCTTTTCCATGTACTTTTAATGAATTGAGTAGCTTAGCTAGATTATCATCATTAGTAAATATTGCTCCACCATCTCCATAACAACCTAAAGGTTTTGCTGGGAAAAACGACGTAGTAGCAGCATCTCCAAAACTGCAAGCTCTTTTTCCATTAATACTTCCTCCGAAACCTTGAGCTGCATCCTCTAAAACTAAAAGATCATACTTCTTTGCTATTTTGATAATTTCAATATGATTTGCAGGAAGACCGAATAAGTCGACAGGAATAATTACTTTTGGTTTAAGTTTTCCTTCTTCGATAACTTTTTCAATAGCTTCAACTAACTTAATGGTATCCATGTTAAATGTAACATTATCTACATCTACAAATATCGGTGTGGCGCCACAAAAAGATACAATCTCACCAGTTGAAAAAAAAGTAAAGTCAGGAGCAAAAACTGCATCTCCTTCTTTTATATCCCATGCCATCATTAATAATGTCATAGCTTCTGTACCGTTCGCACATGAGATACAATATTTTACATCAACATATTCAGCAAGTCTATCTTCTAAAACTTTTACTTCTTTGCCGCCAATGAAATCAGCGTTCATTAATACGTTATTTATTGCTATATCGATTTCTTTTTTATATTTAAGATATTGTGATTTTAAATCTCTAAATTCCATATTTATCACTCCCAGCCCTAAAAATCTAGTTTATTTATTCTCTCTAAACTTATCATTCTCCAAGACGTATTCCCTACCACATTCATCACAATTTAGTCCATATTTTAAAGGTCTTCCACATTCACAAACCCAGCCAATTTGTTTGGCTGGTACCCCTGCCATCAGTGCATAGTCAGGAACATCTTTTGTAACAACTGCTCCAGAGGCCACCATTGCCCATCTTCCAATTGTATTGCCACAGACTATCGTTGCATTTGCTCCAATAGAAGCTCCATATTTAACTAGAGTTTTTTTATATCCTTCTGTTCCCTTAGGATATTTACTTCTTGGTGTTAAATCATTAGTAAAAACCATAGATGGTCCACAAAAAACATAATCTTCTAATTCTACACCCTCATAAACAGATACATTATTTTGTATTTTCACACCACTACCAATTTTTACATTATTTGAAATATTAACATTTTGTCCTAATGAACATCTATCACCAATTATGGAACCTGTTTGAATATGACAGAAATGCCAAATTTTAGTTCCTTCCCCGATAGTTACATTATTATCTATATAGCTACTTTCATGAGCATAATAATTCATCGATCAAACCTTCCTTTAAATTCCATTGTGCTACATTTATTCAACGGAAGCTTAATTTTCTTATCCTCTGCAGCTGACTTATATATAGCCAAAACCACTTCTAGAACTCTTCGTCCATCTTCGGCTGTAATATACGGTTTTCTGTCGTTAATTATTGCATCAATCATATCAGTATATAATGGCTTATGACCGTAACCATATACATTGGGTGGATTTTCATTATATTTAGCTTTTATCTCTTCCGAATTATCTATTTCATCTGCAAATTGCCATTCTTCAATTAAATTAACTGATTTACCACCAGCTTTTACAGTCCCTTTTTCTCCAAATATATAAAGTGTTTCCTCTAAATTCCTGGGATAGATATTAGTTGTGCCCTCAACAATTCCATAACTACCATTAGAAAATTTCAATAATGCTAACCCAACATCCTCTGCTTCAATAAAATCATGAATTAAATTATCAGTAATACCAATTACTTCGGTTACTTCTTCACCCATCATCCAAATTAAAAGATCAATATTGTGTATACACTGATTCATTAATGCTCCACCATCTTGCTCCCAGGTTCCTCTCCATGGAGCCTGTATATAATAATCTTTTCCTCTATTCCAACGAATATGGGCTGTACCATGTAAAAGTTTACCAAATCTGTTTTCTTCATATGCTTGTCTAATTTTTTGAATAGATTTATTAAAACGATTTTGATGACAAGCACATACTTTTATATTCTTTTCTTTTGCTCTGAAAATAATTTCATCTGCTTCTTCAAGTGATAAAGCTATTGGTTTTTCAATAATTAAATTAATTCCCTCTTCAATACAGTTTAAAGCAATTTCGCCGTGCTTACCACTTTCTGTACATATAGCAATTAAATCGAGCTTCTCATTTTTAACCATATCTTTATAATCAACATATCTATGGATATTATTTGAAAGTTTAAATTTGTCAGATATTTCATCCATTTTTGTTACATCTATATCACATATTGCTACGATCTCTAAATTATTATCCTGTGCAGCTGCGATATGATTCGGCGATATTCTCCCACATCCAATTAAAGCATATTTTAAACTCAATTTAATACCACCTCTCTACAATAATTCAATGTTGTCTCTACATTCGATATTTTTCATCACATTCTTTGTATCAAAAATCATTTTTGAATGTTTTTGTACAAAATGATAATCAACATTAGTATGTGCAGTAGTAATAATAACAAGATCCGCGCTTTCAATAAGTTCCTTAGTTAATTCAGGTTCACCTATCTTTACAAAACCATGCTCATGGTATTCCGAAACAAACGGATCATAAAATACCACTTCTGCTCCCTCTTTCTCCAATTCCTCTATTACTCGAATAGCAGGACTTTCTCTATAATCATCAATATCCTGCTTATATGCTACGCCGAGAACCAAGATTTTTGAACCATTCATTGCTTTTCTATTTCTATTTAAAATCTTACTTGATCTTTCCGCACAATATTCTGGCATACGGTCATTTACCATCATAGAAGACTCAATCATAGAGGTATGAAAACCATACTCACGAGCCTTCCAAGATAGATAATACGGATCAAGTGGAATACAATGGCCCCCTAGACCCGGTCCCGGATAAAACGCTTGAAAACCATATGGTTTTGATTTTGCTGCATCTATTACTTCCCAAAAATTAATACCCATTTTATTACTTAATATTGCCAATTCGTTCACAAGGCCGATATTAACATTCCGATAAGTATTCTCAAGTATTTTCTCCATTTCAGCTACAGCCGGTGAAGAAACTCGATGTATGGGAGCTTCTAATATAACTTCATACAAGGTTGCAGCAACATCTGTACAGTTAGGTGTAATTCCCCCTACAACCTTTGGTGTATTTTTCGTTTTATAAATCAAATTTCCTGGATCAACACGTTCCGGCGAAAACGCGAGATAAAAATCTTCTCCACATTTTAAACCTGATTTCTCAAGAATAGGTTTTAGAAACTCTTCTGTTGTCCCTGGATACGTTGTTGATTCAAGAATAATTAACATATCTTTATGCATATGTGGAACAATACTTTCAGCGGATGCCTTAACATAACTAATATCTGGTTGTTGATGAGCATCTAAAGGTGTTGGTACACATATACAAACACAATCAGCTGTGGCTACTTGAGCAAAATCAGTTGTTGCTAATAAAAGACCCGAATTAACAATTGCTTCAAGATCTTCATTTACAACGTCTCCTATGTAATTCTTTCCTGAGTTAACCATATCAACTTTAGATTTTTGAACATCAAATCCAATTGTTTTAAATCCAGCTTTTGCTTTTTCCACTGCTAATGGCAAACCAACGTAACCTAGTCCTATAACTCCAAGTGTTGCTGTTTTATTTATTATTTTTTCCTTCACATTACTCATGGTTAAATCCTCCATTTATGATAGCTTTACAAATATGTTCTGCAGCATGTCCATCACCAAACAACAATGGTTGTGGATATTTTAAACATTCTTGTTTTCTCAATACACTTTTAAGTATGCTATCTAATTCAATTTTACTTAAAACATTCCATTCATTTTCAAGTGTTTCTACCCATTCTGTTTGATCCCTTAAAGTAGTACATGGAGTTTGTAAGAAATATGCTTCTTTTTGAAGACCACCAGAATCTGTAATAACCATAGATGCATTCTTAGTTAAGTATAACATTAATAGGTAACCCACAGGATTTATTATAAAAACATTTTTACTTGTAATATTTGACTCATCTATTAACTTTCGGGTTCTTGGATGAAGAGGCAACAAAACTGGTTTATCTAAATATTCAAAAGCTTCAAATATTGTTTTTAGTTTAGATATATCATTAGTATTCTCAGCACGATGTACTGTTGATAAATAATAATCTTTTTCTGTTAAATATTGTATTTTGCTATTTTCTTTACTACTAATAGAAGTTTTCCATATGTCATTCTTAAATAGTTTATCTGATATGTCTATATTTCTTAATACTGCATCGTACATTATATCTCCAGAATGTATTACTCCTGAAACAATACCTTCTTTTTTCAAATTATTTACAGCTGTTTCAGTAGGACAAAAAAGTAATTTAGAGACATGATCTGTGAGAATTCTATTTTGCTCCTCAGGCATAAATTTGTTATAACTTCGAAGCCCAGCTTCAATATGAAAAACAGGTATATGTAATTTGCTTGCTGCTAAAGCACCTGCTAATGTTGAATTAGTGTCTCCATAAACAAGCATTCCATCTGGTTTTTCCTTCATAATAACATGTTCAATTTTTTCAAGCATTCGGCCTGTCTGTTGACCGTGATTGCCTGATCCTACACCTAAATTATAGTCAGGTTTAGGAATACCTAGTTCATCGAAAAAGACATCTGACATATTTACATCGTAATGCTGACCTGTATGAATTAATACTTCCTGATTTTCTTTTCGAAAGATTTCAGAAAATGTTGCAGCTTTAATAAACTGAGGTCTAGCACCTATAATAGTCACTAGTTTCATATATACCTCTTTTCCTTATAGTATATTTACAATTTATTATTTAATTAGAAATCCAAAACTACTTTTCTGATAATATTTCTAAATACATTTTTATCAGTATTTTTTCTTGGGTCTTCCAATTGAATTCATTTAATACAGCATCTCTACCATTGTTACCCATATCCTCTGATTCTTTTGTATTTTTAATAATGTAATTGATTGCTTCTTTAACTTCATTTGAATTATTTGGATTTACAACAATACCACAATTATTTTTATTAATGATTTCTCTCCATAACTTATAATTTGTACATATTACCGGTAGCTTTGCTTCCATATATTCAAATAATTTTGTATTACCCAAAGTACCAATATTTCCTGCCTGTAATGACCAGTTAAGTGCGATACCTGCCAATGATCTAGTGAATATCTTCTTCACCTCTGAAAATGGCAATAAACCCAAATAATCAACCTTATTCCAAGCTGGATGACTTTTTAACTTATTAATATATGTTTCACTTCCAGATCCAGCTATAATATATCTGATATTGTCTATATGTGTTATAGCATCTAAAACAATTTCATGATTCCATTGCTCACTTATTCCACCTGTAAAACAAATATAATTTTCAGTATTTTTATTAATAACTTCATTTTCATTTACTATTGGATAATTAGTTATCATAATTGTTTTAGGATTTATTTTTGTAAGTCTTTCAACAATATGAGGTGTAACTGAAACAAGAGCTGTATACTGTTTTAGTGAAACTTTTTCATATTTACAGTAAATAAATTTTATTAATCTTCTATAAACGCTTGGTATCCAATGTTTTTCCATAATAGTTTCTGGAACATCCTCATGGGAATCAAATATTACTTTTTTATTTAATTTAAGTAATTTACTACCTAGCAAAAGTAAGTCCGGATCATGTAAGTGATATATATCTGCATCTAATTCTATTGCTTTTTTATATAATTTATTTCTAGAGTTAATAAACCTATCTATTCGATTTCTAGGTCTAAACTTTGATGATATGATTTTAACCCCTTTTTTTATTTCATCTTGTAAATCATCATTTACAAGTAACGAAATATTAAAACCATTCTGGGCAAGAGATACACATTGTTTCTCAAAAATTCTAACATCATATCTATTATGTGCACTTGTTACGTGGCATACTTTTATCATTAACCTACCTCTTCAGTTCTCACTTTATTTAAATAAGTTCTGATATTTTTTTATAATACTTTCTTGTTATAGTTTCATAGCTATGATTTTCTTTAACCCATGCTTTTCCTCTATCCCCATAAGCCAATCTTTCTTTTAATTCCATATTCTTAAAAAATATGAATTTATCAATAATAGCATCGGTATCTTTCGTCTTTACATAAACACCAGAATTAGCTTCATTTAACATTGATGGATATCCCGAATAGGATGCCACAACTGGTTTACCTGACATCATATAATCTATCACTTTATTCATAGATTGACCATACTTCCATACTTTAGAATCATGAGTTGATAAATATAACAAGTCACATTTACTTAAAAAATATGGTATTTCACTTTGTTTTAATTTTGGTCCCATCTTAACATTTTTTAGCTCAGATAATCTTTTTGAATAAGATGCTTTAAGATCACCATCTCCGACAAGTACAAAGTACACATCCATTATATTAGCCATACGTTCAATTGCTTCTATAAAATTATCCATAGCATTAGAAATACCCATACTTCCTGCATAACCAATAAAAAATTGATTTGTTTTAGGGAATAGTTGATCTACATTATCGCTTTGTTCTAATTCATTTGACCACGTAGAATGTATCCCTATTGGAGAATGAAATACATCTTTTTCATAACCAATGGTTTCTATTACATGCTCTTTAAGATTTGGCATAGTTCCAACTATTAAGTCGGATTTCTTATATCCAATTCTCTCTATAAATCTCAACAATAATACTAATGGATTCCATTTACTAACACCTAATTCTTCTGTTAATGTTAATGGATGTATATCCCTTATTTCAAACACAAGTTTACAACCATATTTTTTCTTTATATATATTCCGTAAATAACAGTTAAAAGAGAAAGAGATGAAACTATTATTATATCTGGTTTCTTAAGTTTCTTTTTATTAAGTCGAAATAATCTATATTCAAATGCAAACCAGCTTAATATTCGCTTGATTGATGCACTTCTATCATATTTCATTGTTTTAATCCAAATATGATCTAAATTCCCATACTTTTCAAAATTATATGTTTGATTGCTTTCTGGGTATTTTGATAAATGATTAGAATCTGAACTTATTAATAATACATCACATCCCATATCACTAAAACGTTTGGCTACTGTAAATAATTTCGAACCTACTCCATAATTTGGTGGAGATGCATATTTAGATATACACCATATAGAAGTTTTGTCTATCATGGTTCTACTCCTCTCTATTCTTGTAGAGTTTAGGAATTTGATTTACTATAGATATTACTTGTTCATAATCCATGCCTACTGTATCTAAATACCACTTAATAGTAGCATGTCTAGGTCTATTTTCTTCAATTACTAGTTTCAAAGCTTCTTCTCGAGTTATTACACCCTCTCTGATTTGGTTACTTCGAAAGGCATCATGCTCTGAAAAACCTGCCACGGTAAAGTATACATAATTATAGAAAGCCGCTGTACCATCACCTATTCTCCACGTAGTAGATGTATCAACTGCTTTTTCCCAGTTATATTCATTACTAATTAAATCATCTATTTCATGTTCATCCCATTTATAATAGTCAAACAGATGAAAATAATCATTATGTGGTAGAATTGAACGTGAAACAAAGGACCCTAAGGTATCAAATACAGAACTGTTTATATAAGCAGGATTACTGGCTACTATCTTCCCCATACTTGAAATTAATTTGAATTTTCTTCCTATGGAAAGTGAGTATATATATTTTTTTTCAAAATCGGGACTTACACCAACAAAGCCTACTTTAAAGTCCGTGTTTTCCATGGGATTTACACCCCATATATTCAATTTAATTCCTGTCTCTCTTTTAATTTTTTCAACATAATAATAAAAATATTTATCTCCAGCCATAAGAATAGGAAGCATACCCAAATGAGGTTTACGTAACCAAGCACTTAGATTTTTTTTAATATTTTGTCTCTTCTTTCTAATATCAGCAGCAACTATTATATTTTCAACCTCTAATTTTCCACAAACACGAGCAATATTCCTTCTGCCTAAATCTGTAACCATCCCCCAATCATATGTATAGGCAATAGGATTCAGATTAAGCTCATTTTTTATTAAGTGTAAAGCGTAAGTACTATCTCTACCACCGCTAAAAGGGACAATACAATCCGGTTTTCCATCTTTTCTTCGATAAGGCTCTATTAAGTCGATTAACTCATCGAGTTTCTTAGGTTTATTCTTAATTTTATAATTATGGCAATAGTTACATTCACCATGATCGTCAAATCTAATAAAAGGAAATGTTGATGGTAATAAACACTTAGTACATCTCTTTATATTTATAGCATTATCTCTATCATATTGTAGCATTTTTGATAATTTAACATTTTCGCTACTATTTACTACTGTAGGAATACTTGGAACGAGATCCAATTCTTCTTTCGATTTTTTTTGTATTTCATTTACATTAATCGTAACGTTATCATTATATCGTTTAAACTCAAGTGTATTTGTTAATGGATTTATATTTTCATGAACTGTTATTGTCATATCTGCATAATCACATAAACCAAAGCTACCTTTATTTAATTGAAAGATTTGAATTTTTTCTTTATTATCAAAATCATATTTTTCATAAATTCTTTTCAAAGTATTGTTTTCTGATGCAAATATTAAAACATTCTGTAAATCCGTCATTAAATATAAAGAACCGTTATTAGAATGTAATAGTAACGATTTACTTTTAGATATTACTGTAGCAAGTGATACTGTACCTTCAATTTCAGAATATATTTTATCTATAGTACTTGTTATATCTAAATCTGTACCATATAAATCATTCAGTAATGCCAAGTAACTTTCTGTATCGACCTCATAATATCTCGTATAATCACTATGTCTTTTCCAAATCTCATTATCATTAACAATTATGCCGTTATGTATTGCAATCATATTATTTCTAATAACCGGTTGGTTATTATGTTGTGATATTTGGCTTCCATTAGTAACTAGACGAGAATGTCCCATTATGAATAGTTCTGATTCATTCTCCCATGATTTATGAATATAATCTTTAATACTTTTCTTTAATTTAGAATTCTTAGTCAATTGTTTAATGGACATTGAACCTTTATAAATATTATATTCATTTAACTCTTTATCGTATAGCATCAGTCCTGATGAATCTCTGCCTCGTGATTGTGAAAACTCAACAAGGTCTTTAATTATGTTTTCTATATTATTTAAATTTGTTGCCTTACTATTTATAATGACACCAAATATTCCACACATAATGACCTCTCCCTTATTTACTACGAACTTTTCTTATAAAAATATCTCTAAATGTATACCACAAGTATAGAAAATCCGTTTTAGTCGGATTAGACAAATATCTATCAAGATATTCCCCTTCGATTTGAACAATTTGATCAAATCCTGCTGTTTTTTCATCAAAAATCGGAGGAACAAGCCCTGGTTTTACTTGCATATATTTTTCAATGATATCTTTTGGATAAAGACTAAGATACTGAGGGCTTGTTGCTCTCATACCGACTAATTTTATATCTCCTTTTAACCAATCAATAATTCCTGGTATCTCATCAATCCAGTATTTTCTGATAAATGGTCCATAATCAGTTAATCTGAAGTCATTCTTAAACTTTCCTGTGTTGGTTAATCCATGCATGTTATAGAGATTTTTTTGTAAGAATTCGCTAAAAGGATACATGCTTCGCACCTTATGTAGTCTTATTATCGAACCACAAAGACCAACCTTTTCTAAAGTTACAACTGCATGATAAGTTGGGGTTTTATTTGCTGATTGTTCTGATACTTTCTGCGCTATTAAATAAGCTCTTTCACCTTCTATTTTTTCATCGATAATTTCCATACCATAATATACTAACCTGCCCCATACTTCTGCGCGAGCAAGACTTCTTCTTTTGCCGCTTGTATATTTCTCTCGAAATGCATCAATCCATGAAAAAGGTTTCGCAAAATATAAATTTGATAACCATTTTATTTTTATGAGTCCCCTATAAATGATGAAGTTGCTGATATATTTAAAGGGATATTTTATTTTAGATGTTTCTTTCTTAAGTTTTTCCAGTTCATATTCCATAGGAGTATAATTTACTATGAAATAACCTCCTTTTTTTAAGCCTCGAATTGAACTTTTTATTGTATTATTTAGTCTTTTGATATTATTAAGGCTTGTCTGATATATGATTAGTGAAAAATCTGTATCCTTTGATTCTATTAGATTTTGTTTTTTATTAACAATTAAATATGTGTCACAATTATTATCACTATTGGTGATATGATTTCTAATAAATTCATTCTCACAATTTGACATAATGTTTCCGTACTCATTAAATAATCTCTTTTGATTAATAGTAGCGTTTATAGTCTCCTCTTTATTAAAATCCGAATTATGATTATTAAGTCTGGATAAAAAATTCTCCATTTGTTTATTTATATCAGCGACTTTTTCTTTTTTTACAAATAAATCAAGTATAAAATCTATTCCTGACAAGATAAACATAACCCATATAATATCAAAAAGAATCTGTCTCTCAAAAATACTACTAATAAATAAAACAAAAATCATCACAATAACTACCGCTAAAGCTTTCATGTTTTTAGAAAGTGTATATGTTAAATATCTTTGCGGATATTTATGAACATACTTATCAGTTAATGTAATTGAGATTAACCAAATTAGAAAGGTGATTATAGAGGTTGTTATTATATCCATAGAAAATATAACTTTTATTGGATAATTACTTTTTATCCATAACAAAATTATTAATACTATTACTCCTAAATATGTCCTAACTTTTTTTCCTAATAAACTTTTATATAAAATCATAATAACTTACCTCATTTCATACATTGTACTTAAGTTTTTGTTGTTTATAAATATAATAATTATTATTTTACTTTTTTTACCGGAGCACCTACATAGGTTCCTTTTTCATTTATATCACTAATTACTACACTTCCTGCACCTATAATTATATTATCACTTATATTTAATCCTTGAATAATCTGAGAACCGGTCCCTACTTCTACCTGGTTTCCTATTATAACATTACCAGAAACATTAACACCCGGATAAACAGTAACATAATTTTTTATTATTACATCATGGCCAACCGTACAAGCTGGATTTATAATATTAAAGTTACCGATTTGAATATCAACTGTTAATGTAGAAGATAAACATATGATATTTCCTTCACCAAAACATACCCGATTAGAATATCTAACATCCTTTGAAATCACATTTGGAAATACGATTCGGGGGTTTTTTTTAAGTTTTTTTATTATATCAAATCGAATTAAGGGTTTTGCTATACAACAAACAACTGATATTGGATTTTTATAACTTGCAAGCCAATCAACCCCACCAAGTACCGGATAACCATTTATATAAGTATTTAATAACTTCTCATTGTCATCCACAAAACCTTTTATATTCCAAACCTGATTACATTGATTTAGTTCATCTAATAACCACAATACTTCTCTTCCTAAACCACCTGCACCGACAATAATTATATCATTATACAAGAGTTAACCCCTTTCTGATTTAAATTACTTAAATTCTTCCATTGTAACAGAAGTACCTGAACTTACTCCATGTCTTATTAAAACCATACTTATAGTCTTAATAATAATTATCATATCAGTTTGAAAGCTAACATTCTTTGTATATGAAACATCATATCGAAACTTCTCTTCCCAACTTATAGCATTACGTCCATTCACCTGAGCTAAACCCGTTAATCCTGGCCTTACATCATGACGATGTCTTTGTTCCTCATTATATCTTGATAAATATTCAACCAGCAAAGGCCTCGGTCCAACGATACTCATATCACCCTTTAATATGTTGATAAGTTCAGGCAGCTCATCTAAACTGGTTGCTCTAAGCATTTTACCGAATTTCGTTAACCTAATTTCATCAGGTAAAAGCTTTCCTGACTCGTCCTTCTTATCTGTCATGGTACGAAATTTATAGAGGGTAAATATCTTTTCATCCATGCCGGGTCTTTTCTGTTTAAACAATATCGGGCTTCCAAGCTTAATTCTTACCAATAACGCTACCATTAAAATTATAGGTAACAGTGAAATAATAGCTATAGTAGAAAGGATGACATCTAATATTCTTTTAGTATATTTCTTATACATTTACCTTCACCCCTTATTGATAAATTCTTATTCTACGAAGAAGTAAGCTTTAATTCAACAATTAAATAGCGCTCTAATGATACCAATGATTTTTTTCATATCCTCGCCTGTATTCTTTATATCACTTGGTAAACATACACCTCTGTTAAAGATATCTTCAGCCGTTCCAAAAACCTCACTTTTTGCAATAAAATCATATTCTTTAAACACCGGCTGTAGGTGCATTGGCTTCCATATTGGTCTGGACTCGATATTTTCTTCCTCTAAAGCCATCATTATATCTAAGGGCTTCACTTTACTATCTTTATTTAGAGTAATACAGCTTAGCCAATAATTCGCTTCACATTGCTTCGGTATAGGATTCATGGTTATGTCTTTTATATCTTCAAAAGCCTTTTTATATGTATCGTAAATGCTTTTCTTTTGTTCTATAAATTCATCCAAACTTAAGAGTTGCCCTCTTCCTATTCCTGCTACAATATTAGACATGCGATAGTTATAGCCAATTTCTTTGTGCTCGTAATGAATTTCCTTTTCTCTTGCTTGCGTAGCCCAAAATCTAGCTTTTTCTATAGCAGCTCCATCTTTTGAAACCAGCATACCACCACCTGAGGTAGTAATTATCTTATTACCATTGAAAGAATATATACCAAAGCTTCCAAAAGTACCAGTCTGTTTTCCGTGATAAGTTGCGCCTAAAGATTCAGCTGCATCTTCAATCAACGGCACCTTATATTCCTTACAAATATCCATAATTTCTTTTAGTTTGGCAGGTGTACCATACAGATGTACAAGAAGTACAGCCTTGGCATTCGGATATTTACCGAAGGCCTTTCGGAGTGCTTCCGGATCCATGTTCCAGGAATCATTCTCACTGTCAATAAATACCGGTATTCCACCCTCGTAAATAATTGGATTACAGGTTGCTGAGAACGTTAATGAAGAACAGAAGACAATATCCCCCTGACGAATACCTATAGCTTTTAAAGCTAAATGTATTGCAGCTGTCCCCGAGGTTAAAGCAGCCGCATGAGTTATCCCAACATAAGCTGCTAGCTCTTTTTCAAATTCATTAACATTCGGTCCTAGGGGTGCTATCCAATTTGTGGCAAAAGCTTCCTCTATATATCCCCTTTCGCTACCGTTCATAGTTGGTGATGCCAAATATATACGTCGCTTCTCCATCTTTTCGCCTCACATTCTAAGTAAGTATTAAGTACTAAAATTATATTTCAGATGTAGATTAATGTAAATAAAGGTATTTCCACATAATTTGAAACTCTTGTACATATTATAAATCATATAATAATTACAATTAATTTTTCATCACATACGTCGGCACAATCTCTCTTACCAACTTCCTAATCTCCGCTGACTCTAACATACAAACATCCTTTAATTCCTCCAATTGCCTCAGGAACTTCTCCTCATCAATCTCAATCGGTTTTCCAATATGTATCAGTTTGTTTTCCGTATCCTGAAGTCCTTCCTCCTCCATCAGAAGCTCTTCATACAGCTTCTCACCGGGGCGAAGTCCGGTAAATTCGATCATGATATCTTCATTTGGTTTATATCCGGAGAGGCGAATTAAGTTCTCTGCCAGATCAAGTATTTTAACCGGTTCGCCCATATCCAGGACAAAGATTTCGCCGCCCTTGGCATATGCTCCTGCCTGGAGTACCAGTGATACTGCCTCCGGTATCGTCATGAAGTATCTTATAATATCCGGATGAGTTACCGTCACCGGTCCCCCCTCAGCGATCTGCTTCTTAAATAGTGGAATAACACTACCGTTAGAGCCTAATACATTACCAAATCGAACCGCCACAAACTCTGTCTTAGAACGGTTATTATAGGTTTGTACGATCATTTCGCAGATCCTTTTGGAGGCTCCCATAATATTCGTCGGGTTAACAGCTTTATCTGTTGATATCATGACGAATTTTTCTACCCCGTATAAATCCGCGGCCATAACCGTCTTCCAGGTTCCAAGCACATTGTTTTTAATTGCCTCATTAGGACTGTCCTCCATCAACGGAACGTGCTTATGGGCTGCCGCATGATATACAATCTGAGGACGATAGGTTTTAAAGATGGCGTTCATTCTGGTAGAGCTTCGAACAGATGCTATTAAAACCACAAGGTCAAGCTCCGGATACTTCTTTCTAAGTTCCTGTTGTATCTCATATATATTATTCTCATATATATCCAGTATAATCAATTGCTTCGGGCCGTGAGCCACCAACTGCCTACATAACTCACTGCCTATGGAACCCCCTCCACCGGTAACCAGAATAACCTTATCCTTAACATAACTCATAATGGAATTGAGATCTACCTTAATCGCATCCCTGCCAAGTAAATCTTCCACTTCTACATTACGAAGCTGGCTGATGCTAACCTCACCGGTCATAAACTGATATATTCCCGGTAATATCTTTAATTGACATTTTGTCTCTTTACAGATATCAACAATTTCACTAATTATCTTTTTAGACATGGAAGGCATGGCTATAATAATTTCATCTATATTATATAGGGTAGCACATTCAATAATGTTATTCCTGGTACCAACCACTTTAATACCTTGTATATAACTGCCCTGTTTTTCCGGTGCATCATCTATGATGCACTTCACTACCGTATTATGGATATGCTTACTCGTATTAATCTCTTTGATAATAGCGCTTCCGGCATTCCCTCCACCGATTAACATCACCTTATGTAGACTATCCTGTGTTCTCGTTTCCCTGGCCACAGCCCTCATAAATCGATAGGCAAAGCGGCTACTTAAGGTAAGAAATAACTGCACTCCCCCTGCAAGAAAATAGTAACTTCTTGGAACCGGATATCCTAGTATATTAAGACCGGCAAATTGGAGTAAGGATGATAGTACGACTGCGGAGAAGATATTCTGCATCTCAACCACACTTGCATATCTCCATAAACTATGATAAAGCTTAAACAGATAATAGATAATTATGGTTGTAATAATATGAATGGGAAGATAGCTCCATACCGATTCCAAAAATCTTTTATCAATACGAAAAAAATTAAAATCAAACCGAAGTAATAATCCCATTATTGTAGAAAAGATTAATACTGCAATATCCCAAAAAAGTAAAAACAATTTTCTTATCCTTAGTTTTCTATCTATAATTTTCTCAACCATTCGTTTATCCTCATTGATAGTTTTTCAAATATGTTAATCTTAAAAAAAGAACCTTTTAATAGAAGCCATTGCTTCTATTATTATAGGCCCTTACTTATTACTCTTGTGATCCTGAAGCAACGTATCCATCTTCTCTCGATATAGCTCCATTCTTCGTATGTATCTTTCTTTGTAGGAATTTCGTTCTTCCTCAGTCATGTTCATAAAATCGACATATTCCACATCGCATTTATCTAATACTGCGCCACAATGGAAGCAGATAGCGTCCGGTTTTCGTTACACCATTCTGTAATTATAACATTTCGGACATATGTAAATTCTTAACATGTTATGACCTCCCCTGTGTATGTTGACATAAAACATTATACTATCAACAGTGGGGAATGTAAACCACGATTTAAATTTTTTGTAATATTTTAGAGATGATTTTTTATGGAATTTATTAATAAGTAAATATATGGAAATGTATACATATAATGATATAAATAAATACTTTGGGGTTTATTATGGATATATACGTTGTTGAGCAAGGGGAAACCATCAGTTCTATCGCTGAAAGCTATGGGGTGTCTGTTAATAGATTAATACAGGAAAACGAACTAAGAGATCCTGATAATTTAGTAACAGGACAAACAATTGTTATCACTTACCCAGAAGAAACTCATACAGTCCAGGAAGGAGATACACTGGAAGGTATTGCTGAAAGATATAATATTTCCGTCATACAATTATATAGAAATAATTCTTTTCTAATAGAAAGAGAATATATTTATCCCGGTGAAGTCTTGGTTATCCGTTATGACTATGAAGAAAAAGTTTCTACCATTGGCTATGCTCTCCCATTCATTAATGATAGAATACTTCGAAAGACCTTGCCATATTTAACTTATCTTTTTGTCTATAATTATAGACTGGCAATGAATGGTGAAGTAGAGACTTTTTATGATGATCAGAATATTGTTGATTTATCAAAAGCATATGGAACGTTACCAATTATGTTAGTCACTACCTTGACTGCAAGGGGAACTCCTAATGTGCAGGCTGCCTATGAGATATTGCTCAATGAAGAGATTCAGGACCAATTAGTAGAGAATATTCTTCAAATACTTAGGGAAAAGGGCTATTATGGTTTTAATATGACTTTTCTATATCTGACCGAAGCAAATGAAGAATTATACAATAACTTTACCAGAAGAGTCACTAGGCGATTATCCGATGAGGGATATCTCGTATTTGTAACTGCCGATCCCGGAATAAGAGTAATAGAGAATGATATCAGCTTTATCCGAATTAATTTTATCACTATTGGTAGAGAAGTGGATGGTATCAGTTTTCTAAGCTATTTATTTGGAGCCAGTGTTATGCCTCCGGCACCGGTAAGTTCTATTGCAAATCTAACAGTATATTTAGATTATGTATCAACAATGGTATCATCTAAGAAGATTTTTGCAGGAATACAAATAATTGCTTATAATTGGGAACTTCCTTATGTCGCTGGTTTTTCAAGGGCAAACTCTCTTACGATATCCGGCGCTGTTGAATTAGCTAGGGATGTTGGTGCAGTAATTCAATTTGATGAAGTCTCACAGACACCTTATTTTGAATACGTGAGAGAAGATAGACAGCATATTGTATGGTTTATCGATGCCAGAACAATAGATTCACTCACTGATTTAATTACTGCAAAGAATTTCAATGGACCAAGTGTATGGAATATCATGGATTACTATGCACAGTTATGGTTAGTCATTAATTCAAAGTATGAAATCGAAAAACTTATATAATTATAAATTAAGAAGTAAGTTACTTTTTAATCCCAAAAATCCAAAATCGCTTAAAGCATACATTTAACTTCTAAGTGATTTTGGATATATCATTCTTTATTATAAAAATGAATTTATAAAATGTTCATCTACTTTTCTGTAACTATTTCTGTTAAAGATATTTTCATTAACTAGCATCATTGATATCTATACTACTTAAATAATTATAGAGATTAAGGTAAATATTTCCTACCTATATTAAAACTCTATTCATTTTTAAACAAGATAAACATGATGTACCTTCAACGATTAAAATGTATTAATTGATTAAAAAATTTAAAAAATATTTAAAATAAAGCTTGCATTTTTTTATGGGATAGTATATTATAATTATTGTTCTTGAGGCTCGTTGGTCAAGGGGTCAAGACGCCGCCCTCTCACGGCGGAAACACGGGTTCGATTCCCGTACGAGCTGTATAAAATCAACTGTAAACCATGAAGGTTTACAGTTTTTTTATTGTTTAAGACATATGTTTGTTCATAATATGCAGTATTAATATAAGGAATGTCATCCACCCTACATGATTATACGGTGGATGACATTCCTCTATATTTATATTTTAATAAAACATTTTTACTTGTTATATCCCTATTCTGCTACATACTTGATATCCTGTTTCACAAAATCCGGTATCTTACCCTTTTCAAAATAGAATGAATGTTGATTCACATTACCGTATTCATCCACTGCTACAATCACCGTGACTTCTACCATATCCTCGGCATTTATTATAGTCTGGTTATCCCAGTAATAATCCCGGTTGATCAGCAAGGGATATATCTTTTCAATCTCTTTTTTATCTGTATAAGATTTTGATAAATCTTCATAAGCCGATGTCCGATAAATTTTATCTCCGTATTTATCCATCACCATTTTATTAGTTACATAATTAGTAATCACTATTTCCTTAATGTTATCGACGTCAACGTTATCATTCACGTCAAATCCATGATCCGCTAAGAATGCTATTGTTTTTACAAAGGTAGGATAAACATTATAATACATAGATTCATGTCCTAATTTAAAAACTAAGGTAGCAATCGGATATCTGACGTTCATATCTTCAATAGATAGATTTCTTAACTCTTCTTTGTATATCTCCAGTAATTGATTTATTTTACTGGGATTAAGACTAAAGGCAATATCATTCAACATATTGTAACAGGAAACTGCTCTTATGTCTTCAGACTTCCATTGATAGATTGGAAAGTGCCCTTCCTTGTACTGCTCATTATCGTAGATTTTCTTTAATAACCTGATACCGTCCTCCTGATATAGACGGTAACTTCGATACACCTTTCTTCCACTGGTTAAGGTGTATTTTACCGTATAGTTAAATGCATCGCCCGGGTAAAATGTTTCAATGTTTTTATCAATCGCTACCTTAGCTAATGCATAAGCATCCTCCATATCCGTAAGCTTCATATTCTTTAACTGATAGGTGGTAGGGTTCATATACCAGGTATTATCTGTCTCAAAATCGAAATATCTGATATTATCATCCAGACCGGAAAAGGCTACACTCATGCTTTCTATCTTATCCTTCTTTGGAATATAATTATCATAACCGAACAGATCAAAATGGAATATAACCGCAATCACAGCGACGATGCCGGCGCAGGCAAGCAACTGACCCTTATGACGAAAGGCACTTCGAATATCAAAATTATATATAATCTCTATAATCGCATAGGAAAGCAATAGGGTAAATATCATACCAAATACAAACCAGCCAATGGAGCCACGATCGGTGATTTGTTGAAATACGATACCGCCTCCCAGAGATACCGGGATTACCAATAAAAATTTAATAATTGGTTTGGATATAGCAAATGCCATAGCATGGGTAGCTGCCTCTGAAGGGCGCTTTTTATAAAGGTAAACCGAAAGACCGATAAGTAAGATGGTTACGATAAATACTATGCTTAGTCTTATAGCTAGCCCCTGCTCCCTTCCCTGATTCAGGTTATTAGCCGTATCAAAATATACACCAACAGGTGATAGAAATCTTAAGATCATGGAATCCACATTGTTATTCTGATAATATGTGCTGAAGAATCCGCTAAAGAACATCTCCTTAACCGCCATTAAAACCGGTCCGTAAAAGAACAGTACTGCCGTTCCAAAGCAACTGATTACAAAATTACCTGTCAGCATGACTGCAATAATTACGGTAGTATAGATTAGAAGATAAAATAATACATTAAAACCGAATGTTGACATTGCTGTAGTAAATAGCTTTGTATTCATACGGTCATTAAACTGTAATACCACGAAGCTTAAGATAATATTGATGATGTACGGAACAAGGTAAATCAACAGTCCATTTAGATAGCTGAATGCAAATAATGTCTCTCTCCGTACCGGAACACTATGGTAAAGATCCACTTTCTTTCTCGAATGTAGATAAAAATATCCACTCAAGCCACAAACCACTGCTCCTGCAATTGTAAATAAAAACATTAATTCAAATTTAACTCCTAATACACTTAATAACTGCCTCTGTATCCATTCCCAATCCAGCAAGCTATCCTGTCCCAGCCTCATAGCAAGGTTTAAAGGAAGCAGTATGAAAAATCCCAGCATAGACAATGCAATGGTCCATATTCTTCTTTTGATATCTTCTCTCTGTAACTTAAAGAATAAGCTTTTTGATGTCATAGCCTACCACCTCCGTTTCACTTATGAATATCTCTTCCAGTGTTAAGGGTAATACTTCAGAAAATACCGGCTCCGCCGCTTCAATTCGACTTGTAATCTCTTCCGCTGTTCCCCTTGCGGTAATCGTATATAAAGAACCTCTCCGATCAATCTTAAGGACATCCAGTCCTTCAAAGATCTGCCTTACTTCTATATCCTCTTTGAATACACATTGTACTTTATGGATGCTCAGCTTCATATCGTATAAATCCTTGGATAATAAAATTCCACCCTTATGAAGCAGACCGACATGGTCACAGATATCCTCCAGTTCCCTTAGATTATGAGAGGCAATAATAGCGGTCATATTGCGCTCATCCATCTCCTTGGCGAAGATACTTTTTACCGCCTGTCGCATAACCGGATCAAGCCCGTCAAAGGTCTCATCACAAAAGATATATTTGGTATTGGCACTGATACCGCAGATGACAGATAACTGTTTCTTCATACCTTTGGAAAAGGTGTTAATTTTTCTTTTTTGATCCAGATCAAACTGTTTCATCAAGGTGTCAAAACGTTCGCTGTCAAAATTCTTATAAACTACTTTGTAATAATTCTTTAGATCCTTCGGTGTTGCATTGCTGAAAAAGTATTGATCATCAGAGATATAGAAAAACAGTTCCTTTGCATCAATATTTTCAAATACTTCCATACCGTCAATTCTAATATTACCTTCATCCGGTTTTAAGACTCCGCATAACATCCGGATAAATGTACTTTTACCGGCTCCATTGGTCCCCACAAGGCCGAAGACATTCCCTTCCTTAATGGAAACCGAAACCTGATCCACTGCCTTTATATGATCAAAATGTTTACTTATATTAACAGCTTCAATCATCGCTTCTCTCCTCCTCAAAACTTAAGTTTACTTTATGAATAAATTGGTCCTTCGTAATACCAATTTCCTTCGCTTCCTTCGCTAATTTCTGTACAACTTTCAATATCTCATCTTTTTTATCCTGTAACAGCCGGTCATTAGGCGCTATAAAGCTTCCTTTACCCTGTACAGAATATATGAAGCCCTGCCGCTCCAGTTCCGTATACGCCTTCTGTATCGTATTGGGATTAATGGATAAATCCATCGCCAGGCTTCGAACAGAGGGAAGCTGGGTATCTGGCTCGAGGACTCCCTTAAGGATTAATTCCTGAAAGCGTTCCGCAATCTGTTCGTATATAGGTCTACGATCTTTATAGTCTATAATTATCACGGTTTTTCTCCTTTCTTGAAGTTTATGTAATCCTTTCATATAACTGTATTAATTGTATTAACTGTATTATTGCTATTAATACAGTTAGTGTATACTAAGTTCCTAGATTTGTCAATATAAAAATATATAGTTTTTTATCTTACTAATTTTATATGACGTTTATTTTATCGCCCTATAAGTAAATAGCTATTCCACAATGCCGGTTACAACATTATGGAATAGCAACGAAATTAATTTAACTATTTTTTACTTTATGTTCTCTCGTGATATATTGCTCATGATCATCTGATTTGTTACCGTCTACAATAACTTTCTGAAACTTGATGGGCAGGCCTGCGGAGAAAAAGAAGCTTTTACCATCATTCACTTGGTAATGTATATGGGGCTCGCTAGTATTACCGGAATTACCGCATCTGGCAATCACCTGTCCCCTAGTAACCTTTTGTCCTATCTCTACCTTAATACTACCGGGCATAATATGAGCAATGTTTGAATATTCTTTATCGTTATGTTTGATTGTAATATAGTTTCCTCGTATATCCTTAGCCTTACATTCTACTTTCCCATTTTTATTGACATTGCTATTCGGATATTTGTTTTTTAAGGCAACTACGATACCATCTGCCGGAGCAAGAATATTCTTACCATAACAATAATAATCTTCTAAATTATCTCCTGTATTCTCAAACGACTTGTTCTCTTCATCCAAGATAAAAAAATCGTATGCATATCTTTGCGGTACAATCCCCCAGGAATGGGATGTCTTCTGATCCGTACCTCCGTTGACCACAAACCATTCCCCTTCAAAGGGTAGTATGTATTTTGTATCAGAAGTATGATTCTCCGTTGAAGGTAATCGTTTACCATATTTTATACTTATAACCGGTATTGCAATTAGCATTTTCATACTCTGTAAAAATACAGGTAGGTTTTCAAAGATATCTATAAAACCAAGTAAGAAAAATAACCAAAATAATTTTAGATATGAATTGCCGTTAATGGTCCCTATAATGCCTATTAGCCCAATCCATTTTAGCTTGCTTAATATGTATAGTATTTTTTTCATTCTACCTTACTCCTTAATATTTATATTTGCACCTTTTTATAACTGCCTTCCAGCTTGATTTCTTACCTTTCTAATTATGATTATATTACAATAATTAGAAAAGTAATACAAGTCCAAAAAGTTTTTTGTAGCACAGTAATAGAATAGTAATTAAATTTCGGATAAACTGGTTTTCTTGTTCTCTTCGCTTATATCATATTTTTTAAAGTAAGTATAGATAACACCCGTTAGAAAGAAAAATAATATACCATAAAATAAGTAAAACCAACGGGATAAATTCGGAAAGGTAATCTCATAGACGATCATTATGTAGACTGTAAAATTACGTAATATATGAATAACCATGGTACATAGAATACCACCATGCCTTTTAATAGCTCCTAGTAATAAACCAAAGATAAAAAACGTAATTAAAGTATTAATATTAAAATGTAATATACTAAAAACAAAAGCTTGTATTATATTAGAAATTATAAATGTTCTATTCTTATTTAATTTGTTTAATAAAATACCTCTTGTTATTAATTCCTCTGCAATCGGATAAAACAATAATATTGTCAGGATTTCACCAAAATTCAGGACCTTATTATTCATTGTATTAAATTCTGGTAAGTAAAATAAATAAAATACCGCTTATATTTTAGCTATAGGTTTAAAAAGTCTATCATTTTTTCTAAATGTATTTCATACTAGGAACATGATATTCTTCTATTTATAACTGATATTTACTAATAATGCAATACATTGAAACATGAATGTAACTTATTGATGTATGAACGCTTATTATTGAAGATTTACTTTCACATGTTAATCTGCGAAAGACTCTCCTCTTACCTTCACCCCAACAATATGAATTGACAAGTCGCTTTTCTTATCACAAAAAAGAGTTTGTCTATGCGGAGCTTTTTTTACTGTATAAGACGCTATTTTCCCGACAATAAAAAACCTTGCTACATCTGGTTAAAAGATGAAACAAGGAATTCAATCAAATAATTACTATAATCTTCAATTTAAATATCACATCTAACTTAATCCTTAGAAACCCCGATAAACATAACCTCTTCCGCCATTTCACATGCTTTAACTGTATCCTCCAGTGTATCTGCAGCAATCAAAAATCCACTGCTGTGACAAAAGGTAATTGTTTCTATACCTGTCACCTCTTTGAGCCTCTGAGCTTCCAATCCACACCACTCCTCCGGAAAAGCTATCTTAAGATCCCTGTCATCCTCATCTTTGGGAACAACCTGGGCATTAAAGCCTCCACGGTCCGAAGGATATATAACGAATAAGATATTCGTATCCTGTACTACACTTCTCCATGGGGTATATATCGGTAATATTAGTATCCCGTTCTTAGCACTCTCCAGTGCCTTTCGAACAACTTCTTCTGCCCTCACTAAGGATTTGGCATACTCAAACCTCTTAGTAAGTATCGTAAGTGCAAATTCTACCGCCTCCCAAAAGGCTTCCTCCACACTTCTGGTATCATCCCACACCGGATTAAACAGAGAAATGGCCCGTGCAATTGCATGATCACAGCCTGTATTATCACATAAATCCAGCGGTTGGACAAAAGACCGGTCAAACCTTTCTGCCTCTACTTCCTCCAAGATTTCATGTCCAAACTCTTCCCAAAGAAGACCAAAGGCAGCATAGGGAATTCCGTTCTCTCTTACTCTGCTGTTCGCCTGATGATGATCGAACTCACCAAAGCCAATATCAAAAACTATGCCGTCATAATCCTCAGGAATTTCAAAACCTCTTTCGATTATTATGTTCGGGTTTAAATATGTTAAAAGGGCTGCTGAGAAAACATCATCTGCATGAAACTTACCCCCATGAGTGAATGCTTTGTCCGGCATTTTATTGTCTATCATCTAAACTTAATCTCCTCTCTTGTAACTATCTAGTTATTTTATTCCCTTAGCCAATATAATATACAGTGAAACTAGGGTTACAAATATTCAGTGCTGTCTAAGTTAAATCTGTTGATAAGTACCTTTTATATGATACATCTTTCAAAAAAGGTAGTATATGGATTTTCTAAATTACTCTTCTTGGAGAATTCCAGGACATACATTGTACAATAAGTTCGTCTCTATGGACCTGAATATCATAACCGTTTCATAGCAGATACGGTAAAAACATCTTCGCAAGACCCAGAAAGAGAAAGAAGCCGAATACATCCGTAGCTGTTGTTAAGAATATGGAGGATGCCAAGGCAGGATCCACACGAAGAACCTTCAAAATTAACGGAATAAGAAAACCAAAAAATCCTGCAATCACCAGATTACCAATCATGGCGGCGAATATAATTATTCCAAGATAAGGGTTACCATATCGCATATATAATATCATGCCTGTAAATATACCGATAAAGGCTCCATTAATAACTCCAAGCGAAATCTCCTTAAAGACCAGCTTCCAGTTCTTTTTAAGACTTATCTCTCCAAGTGCAATACTTCGGATAACCAGAGAAAGGGTCTGTGAACCGGCGTTACCTCCCATACCAGCCACAATCGGCATGGCGGCTGCCAAGGCTACCACTTGTGAAATAACATCTTCAAACAATCCTACCGTAAAGGATGCAAGAAACGCAGTTCCAAGATTAATAATTAACCAGGGAAGTCTCTTTCGTATCGAAGTGAATAAGGAGCTATCCACTCTCTCTTCTTTACTTACACCACCAAGTCTTAAGATATCCTCTGTCTGTTCCTCTACGATGACGTCAATGATATCATCCACGGTTACGATACCCAGTAAGGAATTTCTATGATTAACAACCGGGATTGCATTCAGATCGTATTTTGAAACCAGCCAGGCTACAATCTCCTGATCCTCCTCCGGCTTAACAGAAACCACGTTTTCATTCATAATGTCCATAAGCTTTTGATTTTCCGGAGCTATTAAAATATCCCTTAAATCCGCTATTCCAACCAGCTCTTTCTTTCGATTTAATACATAGATAGTTTCTATCACCTCTGTCTTTGGACCTATCTCTTTAATCTTCTTTAACGTATCCGCGATGGACAGATCTTCTTTTAAGGCGATATACTCCGTTGTCATAATGCCGCCGGCACTATCCTCGGCATAGCCTAACAATTCTTGAATCTGTTTGGTATCTCCCGATTTCATCATCGTTAATAAAGCTTTTCTTATTTTGATTGGGAGCCTGCCAAGAATATCTGCAATATCATCATTGGACATATAAGCAAAAAATGTTACAATCTCGTCATAATGTAACAGCTTTAAAAATCTGATCTGAAATTTTTCACCGGCCTGTTCTATGATTTCAGCCATTTGTTCTATCGGGATAAAACTCTTGAATTTATATAAATATTCATCATCAAATTCCTCTAATACTGTAGCTATATCGATCGGATACATACGATCTAAAAACCCAAGTATTTCATCTTTTCTATCTTCTTGTATTAGGTTTTTAAGCAATTCCTTTCTATCTTCGAACATATAGTTCACCTCATCTTAAGTTTCTATTACTATATTATATCACAATTTTCGTATAAATTAATTCATATCCTTCGTCATAAAACGAATGGATTATTTAACATATCCGAATTTTAAAATATTATCATGTGTGGTTATCTTAAGCAAGCACAATTCACATATTAGAGTATTTTATTATCAGATTTTTACTATTCAAGAAAAAGTAAACAAACGAAACTCTCGTTTGGAGCACGATCTATAAAACCGACTAGTTTTATTACATACGCGTCCGCATCCTATCTGGAAAGCTTTTAAGTTAATAAGAAAATCAAAGTATTTTCTATTACTTTGAAGATATCTGCTCGATGCGTAGCTATTTTCAACAAGCTAAAGCCTATATAAAAAAATGCTGATGACCTTGATAATACTTCAAAAGTCATCAGCCAAATAATTAATATAGCTAATATAAAAGATATCTAAGATATTTAAGCTATTTAAACCATAGTCATAAGTACCATAGAAAACTCTACAGAAAATCAAGCAGGGACATCTGGTTTGAGGCCGGCAAATCACCTAAAAGCCCCAGTTTTGCCATAGTATCCACCACAGTAGAACTGACCTTACAGCGGATTTTAAAATCATCCCTGGATAAGAACTTACCCTGCTTAGCTGCTTCTACCACGCCGTCTGCCGCTTTGTCTCCCAGACCGTCAATGGTACTTAAGGAGGGCATCAGCTTGTCGTCAATAATCTGAAAATGATGGGCTTTTGCTCTGTAGATATCAATCGGCAGGAAGGTAAAGCCTCTGGCATACATCTCCTGAACAATACGCATATCCTTAAAGGTATCCTGTTCCTTCTTCGATAAGGTAGCGCTTCGTCTCTTATAGTCAGCCATATGCTCCTCTAAACGATCCTTTCCCAGACACATAAGCTCATAGTTAAAGGCTGAAGCGCGGATGGAAAAATACGCCGCATAGTAGGCCAAGGGATAATACACCTTAAAATAAGCAATACGAAAGGCCATCATAACATAAGCTGCCGCATGGGCTTTCGGGAACATGTATTTAATCTGCTTACAGGACCAGATATACCAATCGGGAACCCCTGCTGTCACCATGGCCTCCTCCATCTCCGGTGTTAGGCCTTTACCCTTTCTTACACTCTCCATTATCTTAAAGGACTGTCCCGGCTCCACACCGGTAGCAATCAGATAGATCATGATATCGTCACGGGTACAGATTGCGGTTCCCAAGGTACAGGTTCCTGACTGGATTAAGGTCTGAGCATTGTTAAGCCATACGTCTGTACCATGGGACAGACCAGAGATTTTAACCAGATCCGAGAAGGATTTTGGTTTCGTATCCTTCACCATCTGCATAACAAAGTCCGTTCCAAACTCCGGTATACCAAGGCAACCCAGTTCACAATCATCCAAATCCTTTGATGTGATACCAAGGGCACTAACATCATGAAAGAGAGATAATACCTTCTGGTCGTCCAGTCTGATCTTTTTCGCATCTATCCCTGTTAAATCCTCCAGCATCTTAATCATCGTTGGATCGTCGTGTCCCAGTATATCCAGCTTAAGCAGGTTATGATCAATAGAGTGATAATCAAAATGGGTAGTTGTGGTCTTGGAGGACATATCATTGGCCGGTCTTTGTACCGGTGTAAAGGAGTAGATATTTTCTCCATGGGGAAGTACGATGATACCGCCGGGATGTTGTCCGGTGGTTCTTCTGACCCCGACACAACCCTGAATCAGACGGTCAATCTCTGCGTTCCTTTTATGAATGCCTCTTTCTTCAAAATATTTTTTTACATAACCGAAGGCTGTCTTCTCCGCCAAGGTACCGATCGTACCGGCACGGAATGTGTGTCCCTCACCGAATAATACTTCTGTATAATCATGAGCCTTACTCTGATATTCTCCGGAGAAGTTAAGATCAATATCCGGTTCCTTATCTCCAAAAAAGCCCAAGAAGGTTTCAAAGGGGATATCATGTCCGTCTTTTTCTAAGGGTTGTCCGCATTCCGGGCACAGCTTATCCGGCATATCGCAACCGGAGCTTCCACCATATGTCTTGACTTCCTCGGAATCAAAATCAGAATAATGACAGTTCAGACAATAATAATGAGGAGCCAGAGGATTCACCTCCGTAATACCAGCCATGGTTGCAACGAAGGAGGAACCAACAGATCCACGGGATCCTACTAGATACCCGTCTTCATTGGATTTCCATACCAGCTTCTGCGCTATGATATACATTACGGCAAAACCGTTAGAGATGATGGATTTTAGCTCATGCTCCAGACGGTCCTCTACGGGTTTTGGTAAAGGCTTCCCATACATGGAGTGGGCCTTCTCAAAGCAGATATTTCTTAAATCCTCATCGGAATTCGGAAGAACCGGAGGACATTTATCCGGTCGAACCGGAGATATCTTCTCAATCATATCTGCTATTAGATTCGTATTAGTGATTACCACCTCTTCTGCTTTCGCCATTCCTAAGTAAGAGAATTCTTCTAACATCTCCTCCGTAGTTCGAAAATATAGCGGCGGCTGTTCATCCGCATCCTTATAACCTTTACCTGCCAGAATAATCCTTCGGTATACCTCATCCTCCGGATCTAAAAAGTGAACATCACAGGTAGCTACCACCGGTTTATGGTACTCTTCCCCTAAGGCTATAATTCTTTTATTAATTTCTTTTAACTCCTCTTGAGAAGTGATATTTCGTTCATCACTTCGGTCACTACGAATTAGGAATTCATTATTACCAAGAGGTTGAATCTCCAGATAATCATAGAATTTCACCAGTCTTTCCAGCTGTTCATGGGATTGGTTCGTTAGTACGGCACGGTATACTTCTCCTGCCTCACAGGCTGAGCCGACAATCAGACCTTCTCTGCATTCGTTTAATAAACTCTTCGGTATCTTTGGCCTCTTATTATAATAATCAATGTGGGACATAGAGACTAATTTATATAGGTTCACCCTGCCGATATCATTTTTAGCCAGTATAATGGCATGGTAAGCCGGAAGCTTTTTAACCGCCTCCGGAGACATCCTTCCTAGCTTATCGATTTCATTCAGACTATGAACTTCCTTCTCTTTCAGCATTTCTATCAGTTTTAAGAATATCTCTGCGGTTGCTCCCGCATCATCCACTGCCCTATGATGGTTTTCTAAGGATACATTAAGAGCTTTGGCAACCGTATTTAATTTATATCTGCTAAGCTCCGGTAATAGAATTCTTGCTAAGCCTACGGTATCCACCACCGTAAAATCTGCGATGAGACCCTGCCTCTGTGCATTTTTAGTGACAAATCCCATATCAAAGGATGCATTGTGAGCTACCAGACTGCAACCCTCACAAAAAGCTAAAAACTCCGGCAATACAGTCTCCACCGTCGGCGCCTCAATTACCATATCATCATTGATGCCGGTGAGCTGCTCAATCTCAAATGGGATTGGCACCTGAGGATTGATAAAAGAGCTGTATCGGTCCGTGATCTCACCACCTAATACCTTAACCGCTCCGATTTCAATGATTTTATCATTATTCTGGCTAAAGCCGGTGGTCTCAATGTCAAATACCACATAAGCATCCATGAGACTTTGACCCCTACCGTTCGTCACTACTTCCTTGAGGTCATCAACAAGATATGCCTCCATTCCATAGATAACCTTAAAATTCTTCGCCCTTTTTTGTTCCTCTTCATCGGAATAATCCTTTGGATTAAGAGCATGACTGGCTTCTGGGAAAGATTGCACTACTCCATGATCCGTAACCGCTACTGCACTGTGTCCCCAGGCAAATGCTCTCTTAACCAGCTTCTTCACATCCACCACCGCATCCATATCACTCATTAAGGTATGGGCATGGAGCTCGACTCTTTTCTTAGGTGCCTGATCCATCCTGGTGGTAGTAAAATCCCCGATAGTCCTAATTCCCACCACGGAACTGATTAGAATGTCCCGCTCATAGGTATCCATCTGTGCAATTCCCTTTAACTGAAAAAATCCGCCGGGACGCAGAGCAGCTAAAATCTCATCTACTTCTATGGTCTTGGTATAAAGTTTCACTTTAATCGAATCCGTAAAGTCAGTTAATACAAAAGTAATGATACTTTTCTCATTACCAATGGATCTGTTATCCGGTTTTATCAGTTTTCCACGAATAATGACTTCACCGATTTCTCCGATAATATCACAGATAGGTATGGAATTCCCCTCAAAGTTTCTTCCATATACCACGGAAGGATCACTTGGAAGCTTACGATAACTTCCTTTCCCTTTTTCATAGGCACCCCGGCCTTTATTGCCGATACCCTTGGACCCGGCACTCATATTACCCTTCGTTTTTCCGTTTCCATTAGTATCCGTTGTAGTGCCATTTGTTGATGATTTTCCGGATACAGCATTACCGGTACTTGTTTTCACCGGTGACTGTTCCTTCTCTTTTCTATTTATCCCATTTATGTTGTTGCTCAGTTCACTGTTAACAGCTTCTATGTTGCTACCGGATTGTTGATTTTCATTTGATATATCGATGCTACTCGAATTCGCATTGTCATTATCTTCACTGTTATGAGAGCCCACCGGATCATTCGAACTATAATGGGAGGACTCCATGGGATAAGCGTTTGTCCGGGCATGACCCATATATTCCAACCGGCTAGTTTTCTTCTCCTTAGGTTCTATGTATTCAAAGATAACAGATACTGTATAATTAAAACGCTCCTGGAATAAAGTTTCAAGATAATCCTTCAGTTTTATTGTCTTTTCTTTCACAACACAGCTGTCCGTCACCTTAATTCTTAGATTCATATTCTCTATCGTAACCTCTGCGCTGGACAGAATATGATGTATCACAACACTTTCTTCTCTTAGCTCCTCCATGATGCTGTCAATATAGAGCGGATACAGATTTTCAAGGTTATACTGGGTTGAGAGTTCAAATTGAGGTTTTATCACAGCTACATTGCCGGTATGTAAAAAGAGCTGCCTGTTTAGCAGTTCTTCCATTCTTTTTATATTAAACCTGCTAATCAGACGATTACTTTTGATACAGATGAATATTTTCTTGCTCTGTTTGGATGCTATCACCTTAAGAACAACCACATCATTATAGAAAGCTTTTAGCTCGTCATCAACAGACATACGTTCAAATGCTTCAAAAAACAACATATTCATTCCCCTATTCTAACGATTGTAAGGCAGATATATCACTTATAACATCGATATGTTATCGATAACATCTGCCTTCTTCAATAGTTTTCTCCTGCTAACGTAAATAATTACTTCTAAGTGTATTTGCATTAATCATACGTTATTCATAGGTCAATTGTATGGTACAAATCAAATATTGTTTGTTATATTATTACCGGTTTATTTCACTTTTTATTTTTTCACTTTTTATTTTCTCTGTATTAATAACTACTTTGATTATATTACCATTTATTGTATATATAAAGTCACTTTTATAATACAGCTTACATTACAACTTTCACATTACAGCTTTATAATTTTAACTTCTATAATACCTTCTATCATACTACCACTTCTTTTACTGCTGCTTTTTCTTCATATACCTTATATATTACTACTCTTGCTTCCAGTTTAAGAGTTCTTCCCTTAAGGTATTTAAAAGTTCTGTTTCCGGTACCTTTTTAATGATTTCGCCCTTCTTTATGAGAAGGCCTACACCTTTCCCACCGGCGATTCCGATATCTGCTTCCCTAGCTTCTCCGGGTCCGTTCACAGCACAACCCATCACAGCCACCTTAATATCCAGATCTAAGTCGGATACCATCTCCTCCACATCCGTCGCCAACTTAATCAGATCAATCTGCGTTCTGCCACAGGTCGGACAGGATACCACCTCAACACCGCCCTGTCGAAAGCCCAACGTCTTAAGTATTAATTTTGCTGATTTAATCTCTTCAACAGGATCTCCGGTTAAGGACACACGAATGGTATCACCGATACCCTGGTATAAGATAATTCCCAGACCAAGAGCTGATTTTATATTACCGGCATTCACTGTTCCTGATTCGGTGATGCCTACATGAAGCGGATAATTTGTCTTAGTTGCAATCAACTCATGGGCTTTTACACACATCATGACATCGGAGGATTTGATGCTGATAACCAGCTGGTCATATCCCATATCCTCAATCCTTTTTGCCTTATCAAGGGCACTTTCTACTAATCCTTCTGCGGTAACCCTACCGTATTTTGCGATAATTTCTTTTTCCAAGGAGCCGCTGTTCACCCCGACACGGATCGGTATTTCCCGCTCCTTCGCCACCGTGACCACAGCTCTTAACTTCTCATCATTACCGATATTACCGGGATTGATTCTGATTTTATCCGCCCCGTTTTCCATGGCTGCGATTGCTAGGCGATAGTCAAAATGAATATCTGCCACCAAAGGAATTGATATATTCTTCTTTATCTCAGAAAATGCATTAGCAGCCTCCATACTGGGAACTGCACATCGAATGACCTCGCAGCCGGCTTCGGTTAATCTGCGAATCTGATCTACTGTCGCCTTAACATCTTCTGTTCTTGTATTCGTCATCGATTGTATTAAAATCGGATTACCACCGCCAATTACCCGGTTACCTATCCGAATCACCTTTGTATTTTCCCGAAACATACTATTCGCCTTTCCTATTTCATACCACTTCTTTATGAAGTAGCCGTAATCTCATTTCACATTTATTGTATTACTAAATTTCACTTGAGTAATATTCACCAATATATTCCTTATCGAAATCGCCATCAAATTTATGTTTTAATAACAACAACGAACAGTACTTAATATATTTTTGAAGTTTGCACAATGCACACTAATCACCCAAAGATATTCCTAAGATCATTAAACAGTACAAACACCATAAGGACCATAAGCAATGCCAGTCCGACAAAGTGCACCATAGCTTCCTTTTCCTTCGGAACCGGTTTCCCTCTGACTGCTTCAATGATTAAGAATACTAATCTTCCGCCATCCAGTGCCGGTAAGGGCAACAGATTCATTACACCTAGATTTGCACTGATTAAGATCATAAATCTTGCCAACTCAAGCAGGGTAACCTTAAAGCCATAATCCTTAGTTTCGTCAACAATCGTATCAACATAGTTTACCATGCCGACCGGGCCGGCAATTTCATTCATTCCTATTCTACCGGATATCAGATATCCAACGCTTTTTATTGTAGTAACAACATTATATTTTAGTTCATATATACTATATTTGAATACATTTACGGGAGATATTCTCTCAGCCCAGAGATTATATCTCCACCCCAATTCATATTCATTACTTACGAGTCTTGGGGTAATCGTTACCGGTCCCAGCTCTTCACCGTTTCGTTCATAAGTTAGGGTAATCGATTTATCCGTTAAGGGATTTTGATCCATGTAATCCGCTAATTCTGTACCGGAGGCTATTAAAATACCATCTATACTTGTAATAGTATCCCCGATCATCAGACCCGTTTGCTCCATGGGTCCGTCTACCACAATATTTTGAATTATCGCAGGATCTCCACCTGGAATATACTCAAATCCCAACTGATAGCGATAAGTCTGTACCGGATTAAGCATTACTGTGTTTTCAGTTTTGTCTCTTAAGTAAGTAACCTCAACCGGATTATCAGAGATCGGATTAAAGTAAAAGTTAAATAATACCTCTCTGCCTAAGTTGACTTTCTTACCGTCAATTTCGGTTATAATATCCCCCGGCATAATACCGGCCTTGGCTGCTGCAGATCCTTCTTCCACTTCTAAAACCTTAGGAATATCGACTCCATCAGAGCCTAAAACAATCAAAGCTATGATAAAAGCAAGAACAAAATTAAAGAAGGCCCCGGCAAAAATAACGGAAAATCTTGCCCAGACACTTTTCTTATGAAAAGCACCAGCATCCTCAACGGTTTCATCCTCGCCAAGCATCATACAGGAGCCGCCGATAGGAAATACCTTAAGGGAATAACGGGTGCCATTTTTCACAAAGCTTGCAATTCTGGGTCCCATACCGATTGAAAATTCTGTTACAGTGATGCCATTTTTCTTAGCCAGTAAAAAATGTCCCAGCTCATGGATAATAATAATAAGACCAAGTATTAATAAAGCTACAATTATATTCATAAATAAAATTCAATCCTTTCTCAGTGAACGCAGTCACGAAGTTATAATAACCCTGCCCTGTCAAATCCTCTTACAAAATCATATGTCTCTATTTCCGTATTAAGAATTTCATTTAAAGTAGGATTTTGTATTAATTTGTGATGACTCATTGCTTCACCGATTAGGGTGGGTATATCGAGAAAACGTATCTTTCCTTCTAAAAACCTGGCAACTGCCCATTCATTTGCCGCATTATATACCGTCGGCATGCTTCCTCCAATACGACCTGCCTCATAGCCAAGCTTTAATCCAAAAAAGGTATTCATATCCGGTTCTTCAAAGGTAAGCTGTTTTAATTTAACAAAATCAACCCGCTCTCCTTCCGGCATTTCCATTCTACGCGGATAGAATAGTGCATATTGAATCGGAAGCTTCATATCAGGAACTCCCAACTGTGCAAGGACACTTCCATCCACATACTCCACCATGGAGTGAATGATACTTTGAGGATGTATGACCACTTTGATTTGATCTATATTTATATCAAATAACCATGCTGCTTCCATAACCTCAAGGCCCTTATTAATCATAGTAGCCGAATCAATGGTTATCTTCTGACCCATGGCCCAGTTTGGATGTTTTAAGGCATCCCCGGGAGTAATGTTTTTTAACTCGGATAGTTCTCTTCCCCTGAAAGGTCCTCCTGATGCGGTAAGTATGATCTGTCTTGCATATCGTTTATCTTCCCCGTTTAACGCTTGAAATATTGCACTATGCTCACTGTCAACCGGAAGAAGGGATACCTTTTTTTCTTTTACAAGGGGCATGATAATATGTCCGGCGGTAACTAAGGTCTCTTTGTTCGCCAGAGCAATATTCTTACCTGCTTTAATTCCTTCGATGGTTGGTAAAATACCAATCATCCCCACCATCGCAGTTACTACGGTTTCTGCTTCGCTTTCTGTAGCACATTCTATCAAACCTTCCATGCCGGTTACTACTAACGTATCAAGATCCCTGATATTCTCGCGAAGCAGTACTGCCTTATCTTCCTGAAAAACACAGACAAGGTTGGGGCGAAACTCCCTAATCTGCTGTTCTAAAAGTTCTATATTACTGCCGGCAGCCAGTGCCGTAATCTTAAGGTCATTCTTATTTCTGACAATATCCATGGTCTGGGTCCCAATGGAACCTGTTGAACCCAGTACACTAATTTTCTTCATCTAGTTCCTCCATATAAATGTTTCAATTGATTACTATCTGTAATTCGTTACTCATATACTTCATATGAATTACAAACCAAACTATTTGTAGTTTCATTTCATACTAAAATTCTTAATAGTTTGTAAGATTTTAATACACGATTACAATTTCCTTGCTTATTCGTTTATTATATTTCAATCGTGTTCTTTGTTGACACTTTCTTTCTTATATACTTATCAACATAATGATGATTTTTTATACAAATGATATCCTTGTATATTTTTTCATCAAGGGCGAAGCCAATTATTTTTTGATCTATTAAAGCCACTCTGCCAGATAGTAGACAATCGGAGCTGTAAATATTATGCTGTCAAAACGGTCTAGAATACCACCATGACCGGGAATTAGATTACCATAATCTTTGATATCATGATTACGTTTTATCGCAGATGCAGCCAGATCACCAATTTGGGAGATGATACTGGAAGCAGCACCTATTATGGGAAAAGCGATCTGAGGATCTCCTATTCCTGTTATCTTATCTTTGAATACTGTTGCATAAATAAATCCAATCAACGCAGCACCAACCACGCCGCCAATGCAACCCTCAAGAGATTTCTTCGGACTAAGCTTTGGTGCAATCTTGTGCTTTCCTATGAGCATTCCAACACAGTAGGCACAGGTATCAGAACCCCACGCTCCGATAAAAATCAGCCACACAAGAAAAGCGCCATCCTGCAATTCACGCACCTGATAAATGTAGGATAGCATAATACTAACGTAAAACAGCCCAAAATATACTATGGAAATCTGTGCTGTCTTGTATTTCGGAAATCGAAAAACATAAACTATCATTAAGAGCAGTAAAAAGATAATGAAGGATAAAAGCATATCCTCTTTACGTTCGTAATAAAGCAAAGCATAGTAAGAGAAGCCGGCCAAGTATCCAACGAAACCGGGTAATGCTTTATGAACCTTTTCTATCTTATATAATTCTATCATACCAATGAAGGATATAACAGCTGCTGTTATAAATAGTACATTACCTCCGAAAACTATCACTACAATTGCGATTGCCATTAACATAATACCGCTGAGTAATCTTGTTTTAAACATATTTACCTCCGTTTTGCGTACTGTTATTCTATTGCACCGAACTTTCGAGTCCTACTACTGTAGTATTCTATTGCTTTCATTAACTCCTTCTTATTAAAATCCGGCCACAGAACATCGGTAAAATAAAATTCGGTATAAGCCATCTGCCATAATAAAAAATTAGATAGCCGCATCTCACCACTGGTACGAATTAATAAATCCGGATCAGGAATATCCTTTGTATCAAGATATTGTCCCAACAATGTTTCATCTATATGATCAAGTGTCATTCTACCATCCGTTACATCCTTTGTGATGGATTTCATGGCACGTATAATCTCATCCCTGCTTCCATAATTAATCGCGACCTGAAAATTAAGGCCCGTATTATCTTTGGAAGCTTCTTCTAATTCTTCAATACTCTTTTTGATATCCTCAGACAGCTTACTTTTGTCCCCAATAATCCGCACCCGCATATTATTTTTGCTGCTGGTCTTAATACTGCTGGCTAAATAACTCTTTAATAGCTTCCACAGTGCCTCCACTTCTTCTTGGGGTCGTTTCCAGTTTTCCGTTGAAAATGCATAGACTGTCAGATATTTTACTCCGGCCTTATATGCTTCTTCACAGATTTTTTCTACTGTTTTACTGCCTTGGGTATGTCCGTAATTTCTGGGCATCTTTCTTTTCTTCGCCCAACGACCGTTTCCATCTAAAATGATGGCTATATGATTTGGAATATTTAATTCGTTTTCCTGCATTCACTCACCTCAAACCTCGGGTTTGTCCGGGTTTTATATCGATCCGACACCACGTTATAACGGGTATCTACCTACCTAATAAATTCCGCTTTCATTTCTTTGATCTAAAGCTCTTATGCATAGGTTTTTCACCTTTTATCACTCTCTTAAGCAAAATAGTCAGTTTCATTATGTATCTAAGTTCAAATATGCCTTATCGTTTAGCTGTACAAACTGATATCGTGTCTACGATAATCCTGCGATCTTCTCATATATGTACACTATGTAAATCGTAGTCGCTATATTCACATGCCATATGTATAATGAATATATCACTGACATTTTTATGTCTAAAGCATATCCATCTTCTTCCATGGAACATAAAGATATCTTTTCATAAAAGGACGTATTACAAATTTACGAAAGAAGGGTGCTCCAAAAGGCTAATTGTCATTCGCCAGACAGTGTATATTCCTTTTGTGACACCCCGGTTATACTAAAATTATGATTGTTATAACTATGAATTTATTAACATCACATATTCGTTAGAAGCGATATGTTCGTTAACCTTATCATTACAAAATATAAGATTAAACCGTAAGTATTTCTTTCGATTTATCTTCCATTACTTTATCAATTTCAGAAACATATAAGTCAGTAATCTTTTGAACCTCATCTTCTAAGTGTTTGAACTCATCATCTGATAATTCACTGGCTTTATTTTGTTTTTTGAACAAATCATTGGCATCTCTTCTGATGTTTCTTACTGCAATCTTTGCCGTCTCTGCCTTCTTTTTTACATCCTTAACTAACTCTTTTCTTCTTTCTTCTGTTAATTCCGGGAAAACAAGACGAATTACCTTGCCATCATTACTGGGAGTTAATCCTAAATCAGAAGCGATGATTGCTTTTTCTATCTCTTTAATTAATTTACTTTCCCAAGGTTGAATCTGGATGATTCTTGCCTCCGGAACTGATACATTAGCTACTGACTGTAAGGAAGATGGCTGTCCGTAATAATCAACTCTAATCTTGTCTAACAGATGTGGGTTGGCTCTGCCGGCACGAATAGCTGCATATTCCTCCCTCAAAGCATCAACTGATTTTCCCATTTTTACTTTAAACTGTTCAATCCTTGTATCCACTATGATCCCTCCAATTATTAATTATGATTTTCTTTACTATATGGTTATTATGGTTCCGTTTGATTTACCTTTTGCAGCTAAGACAATACTATTATCCACTGATAATCCGAATAACAGCATAGGCATACGATTTTCAATACATAAAACCGTAGCAGACAGATCAATAATTCCTAATTTATCATCCAATACCTTCTGCATTGGAATTTGGTCAAATTTTTTCGCCTCCGGGTTTTGCTTTGGATCACTGTCATAAACTCCATCGATATTTCTGGCTGCCAATATAATATCACAATCCAGTTCCACTGCTCTTAGTACCGTTGCTGTATCTGTTGAAAAATAAGGATGACCTGTTCCTCCTGCAAGGAATGCTACCCCGCCCTTTTTCATACAACTGGTCACACTGTCTTTGGAAAACAGCTTTGTCATGCTACCACATTGAAAAGGTGTATATATTTCCGTTGAAATACCCACATATCTAAAAATCTCTGATACATAAATACAGTTCATAACCGTTGCCAGCATACCAATCTGGTCAGCTTTTGTACGGTCGATGGTTTGGCTGGTTCTGCCTCTCCAAAAATTACCTCCGCCAATTACGATGCTGACCTGTAGTCCGTCGTCAACCAGCTGTTTTACCTGTTTGGCTACACCAATGCAGGTCTCTTCATCAAATCCGGTTTTCTTATCTCCGGCTAAAGCTTCACCGCTTAATTTTAATAAAACCCGGTTATATTTAATCATTATTTCGTCTGCCTCCATGTTTTCCGTTTTGTCGTACACTTAGTAATTGTGGACGCACATACGAACCACGAGAAATAGAAACATATTTCTTGTGGTTCTATAATAATTTAACACAAAACACAGGATAATTCCAGCATTAATATGTTCCTATGGATAAATTTGAATAAAAAGTGTCAAAAACACCGAAGGTGTTTTCCAGATACAATAGATTGCTATGCAAACCCGTTTGTAATAGCAATCTATTGTATCTGGAAAAATACTGTGCGAAGCACTTTTTGACATTTTTATCAGCTCTACTATTCAAAAATGTTATCAACATCAACCTCAGAGTAGCTTAATGAGCAGAAGCCTTCAATGACAGCTCCGTTGTTAATCTGAACAGATTTTGCCTTAATATTACCTTTAATAATCGCCGTTGAATCAATTACAATCGGTCCATTCACATCAATCTCACCCTTAACCGCACCTGCGATTACACCGGAAGTAGCAATGATATCTCCAACAACAACGGTTCCTAAGCCTACCTTAACGCTTCCTTCACTGTTGATTGAACCATCGAGGCGTTCTGTGTTAACATAAACCTCTGCGGCAGTTGAATTACCTGTGATTTTACCGGTAATTGATAATTTTCCAAGACATTCAATGTCTCCGGTAATGGTACCCATAATATCCAGAGATCCGTCAGAGGATATACTACCGTTTATGGTAGTGCCCTTCGATATAACAGTAACTTCATCATCATTTACAACGGAAGTAGCCCGAAGTTTTGAGACCGTAGTTTCCTGCTCTTTTTCCTCAGCTGCATCATCTTCCTCTGCATTTAATGCATCCAGTAATTCTAAATCGATATTTTCTTCCATATCATCGCCCTCTTCTTCCTCTAATTCTTCTGTTTCATTTTTATCTTCTACTTCTTCTTCAATTTCTTCTTCTATTTCTTCAAGTTCTTCTGAAATAACATCTTCGGAAGTATCCAAATCATCCTCTGTTGTTTCCTCCTCAGATAGGGTCGCATCATCGGACGGTTCGTCCTCTTGTGTGAATTCATCCAGTAGCTCCATCATTTTTTCATTGTCTAATTTCTCAGAATCATCATCTGTATCCAAAGTATTTACCATCTGCTCTTCGGTATCATTAACCTCATTTTCATCTTCCGGTAACAACTCATTCATTGCCTGTGATAAGTCATCTTTAAATTCCTTAAAAAAACTCATACTTTTACTACCTCCCTATGTATTGGATTATTCTATTGAACTTGCTTTTATCTGCTGAATTGGTGGTACACTCTCATCAAGGGGTAAAACTTCAGCACCTTCTGATAGTAAAGCCTCCAATATCCCGGATAGAGATTCCACGGTTACTTTCTTCGTCTCGGAATCATGCATCAGAACGATGGATCTTTTCTTCAGAGCAACACCATTCAAAACATTGTCAATTAATTGTTCTTTTGTATATTCTACTCCTGTCGCATCTCCGTTATCTACATTCCAATCATAATATGGTACTGATTTATCGTTTAAATAACGTATGAATTCATCCATTCCGTTTTTATTAACCAGGTTCGAGCTCCCCCCGGGAAAACGGTAAATGGCAGGCTTGTATCCAGTAGTATCATATAACAATTTCCATAGTTTTGTAAAGTCTTTATCAAAATCTTCTATAGATTTATATATTTTACTATAGACATGGGAATAGGAATGCATACCCAGGGTATGTCCTTCTGCAACGATTCTTTTATAGATTTGTTTTGAATTTCTGTCAGTTTTCCCAAGAACAAAAAAAGTTGCTTTCGCATCATACTCTGCCAGTATATCCAAAATCTCGTCCGTATATTTACTTGGGCCATCATCAAAGGTTAAATATACCTTCTTACCCTTATATATTCCGTTCTCGGTCTTAATTTCACTCTTGTTCTGCTGATAAATGTCTCTATTTTCTATGCCGTTCATTTCATCGGCTTTATTCTCTTTATTATCACGATGGACAATAGTATCATTATTTATAGTATCAACATCTATACCATTAACATCTATATTATCGGCACTTATAGGACCTATCTCACCATTACTTGTAATATCTAAATTTTCATTGTTATCAATGATGTTTTCTATTATTTTATTGTTTTCTGTGTTTTTAATATTTTCTGCATTTTCATTATTCTTCTCATTATTTATATTCACATCGGATATGGTATGATCCCTTTGAAGAGTATCTAAATCATCCTGAGAATCTTCATTCAAACCTATTATAGTAATTCCTGCCTCAAGCAACGTTTCCGATACTTGTGTATCATTATCTTGATGTACTGATTTTTCAGCTGCATATGCATAAGCTTTTTTCGTTTTTGTAGATTTTGTCATTTGCTCCGTGGTTTGATGATAACTGATTAAATCGTCTACCTGGCCTTGTAACTTAAATACCTGTATACCTAATAAAATACATAGAATTGATGGTAAAAGCAAAAAAATAATTGCGATAATAATGATCGCTGTCTTAATACGATTAATTCTTTTGCGACGCTGTGCAGTCATTTTACTTATCCCATTGTTGGATACTTGATTACTGTTTTTTTCCCGCAAGTCCTCACCCCTAAAAAATATATCATCATATTTATTTTAACACATTCCACCAATAAAAAACACTAAATTTCATAAAATTACATAAAAAGACACCTACTTTTTACTGCGGTGACTACGACAGTGTGACAAAGGTGTGACAAAGGGACGTGTGACAAAGGGACGGTGTGACAAAGGGACGGTGTGACAAAGGGACGGTGTGACAAAGGGACGGTGTGACAAAGGGACGGGGTTTCTGACACCGGTGTCAGAAACCCCGTCCCTTTGTCACACCTGTCACATTTCGAATAGATAGAGTCAAGTTTCCATATCGATTTACGAGGTTTAAATCATAATAAAAGAGGCCCAAAATCCTGTAAACCGATATATGCCATCGTTACAGGCTTTTAGAGCCTCATATAAATTCATTTAAAATTATGCTATACATCAAATTTCACGCCACGCGAGAAATTGTGTTGTTATGAATTAGCACTCTGGGTCAGGAACCCCGTCCCTTTGTCACACTACTGTCCCATCTGCTTAGCAACTTCTTCGGCGAAATTCTCACTCTTCTTTTCAAGGCCTTCACCGGTCTCAAAACGGATGAAACGCTTAATTGATACAGGAGAACCTACCTGTTTGGATACATTAGCAAGGTATCCTGCAACGGTTACATCACTATCCTTAACGTATACCTGATCAACCAGACAGAATTCCTTTAATTCCTTATTAAGACGTCCTTCGAGCATCTTCTCGATGATGTTCTCAGGCTTCTTGGAATTAGCAGGATCGTTCATAATCTGAGCTTTTAAGATATTCTTCTCATGCTCAATGAATTCAGGGGAGATTTCAGACTTATCCACATATTTAGGAGACATAGCTGCAATCTGCATTGCGATGTTCTTAGCTGCTTCCTGAACTTCATCATTATTAACGGCACTGTCAACTTCAACTAAAATACCAATTCTTCCACCACCATGGATATAAGATACTATAAAGCCGTTCGCTGCAGTAATCTTTTCAAATCTTCTGATATTCATGTTTTCACCTATGATAGCAATCATAGATGATAATTCTTCCTTAACGGTTTTAGATGTATCCAAAGCCCATTTCTCAGCAAGGAAAGCATCAATATCCGCTGCATCAGTTTTTGCTGCTTGAGCTACTACCGCCGCAACAAAATCTCTAAACTTTTCATTCTTAGCAACGAAGTCAGTCTCAGAGTTAACCTCAACAATTGCAGCAACTTTACCATCTGCACTCACATTGGTATCTACAACACCTTCTGCTGCAATTCTTCCTGCTTTTTTCTCAGCAGCTGCAAGTCCTTTTTCTCTTAAGAATTCCACTGCTTTATCCATATCACCTTCAGTAGCTGCAAGTGCTTTCTTACAGTCCATCATACCTGCACCTGTCATTTCTCTTAACTCTTTTACCATACTAGCTGTTACTTCCATCGTAAATCCCTCCTAATTTATATAAGAAATGTTCTTTTATTCCGACTCATTGTAACTCCGGTATAACATATAATTGACGATTTTATTACTATATTTCTATATAATGTCAGTAGATATATTTAAAAAATAGGGCTGTTGCAGATGTTACTTCCATAATCGGAGACATTATGCAACAGACCCATCCTTACATTATTCTGTAACCGCTTCGTCCATCTCTGCTTCCACATCAGCCTCAGCTTCAGTAGAATCAGTTAACTGAACTCCCTGGTTTGCTTCGATTACTGCATCTGCCATCTTAGATACAATTAATTTAACCGCTCTAATCGCATCATCATTACCCGGAATTACATAATCAAGTTCTTCCGGATCACAGTTTGTATCAGCAATACCGATCAAAGGAATACCAAGGGTATGAGCCTCTTGAATACAAATTCTTTCCTTCTTAGGATCAACAACGAAGATTGCATCCGGTAATTTCTTCATATTCTTAATACCACCGAGATTCTTCTCAAGCTTTTCCCATTCTTTCTTTAACTGAATAACTTCTTTTTTAGGAAGAACTTCAAATGTTCCGTCCTCAGCCATTCTCTCGATTTCTCTTAATCTATCTACTCTGCTCTTGATAGTCTTGTAGTTGGTCAGCATACCGCCCAACCATCTTTCATTTACATAGTACATACCGCAACGCTCAGCCTCTGTCTTAACAGCATCCTGTGCTTGCTTCTTAGTACCAACGAAAAGTACACTGCCGCCTTCAGCAACTACATTTTTGATTGCAGCATAAGCTTCATCTACTTTACCTACAGATTTTTGTAAGTCAATAATGTAGATACCGTTTCTTTCAGTGTAGATGTACTCCGCCATTTTCGGGTTCCATCTTCTTGTCTGGTGTCCAAAATGCACACCTGCTTCCAGCAATTGTTTCATTGAAATAACGCTCATAATTTTCCTCCATTTTGGTTGATTTCTTCCGCATACATCATATTCTTGACAGACCCGGTATACCGGGCACCCTGCAAAGAATCCGTATACGTGTTAATTAACTTCAAGCATAGTTCTTGAATATAACGTTGAGATTATACCATAACACCAATAACATGGCAAGTTTTTTTTATAAATTGTACTTAATTAGAAAGCAGTAAGATGTATTGTCCATAATAATTTAAGCAACCATTTAATCACAGATTACAGAAAAATAACTAAAATTCTACGTGAATAGTTATTGATCCATATCTCTATTTCTTAATATTTAATCAGTTTCATCTAAGATTATTTCCTAAAATTTTTAAAATATAGGTTAGATACATAAAAATCGCTTAATTTACATACATTCTTCAATTCTTCAATTATTCATATGCATTTATTATTCAACCAAGCTCTTGATTAATCTCTTGTTAAGACTTCGTTTCCCTATTGTTGAAATTATAGTTTATAACACATGCATAGTATCCATCCAATGTTTCGTTCTGCCTCTAAGAAGTGATAGAGTTTAAAATCTCTTCAAAGGAAGCATCTTTTTTCACTGTATAAGTTCCTACCCGGATGACTCCTGCTTTCCCTTTACGAATGATGAAGTTATTAAATTCCTGTGCATCACCTATAAGTCCTTTTTGAACCAGCATCTCAGATACTTGACGGGAGGACATACCTCTCTCTATCGTAAACGTAATGTCATCATTCGCATTACTCGTTTGCTCATTTATATTATCGGAAGGTGTAACCGTGGGAGTTGGCTCTGTTCCCGGTGTATCCGACGTATCCTGAGTCGGAGTTTCCTCCGTATTCTGATCATCCTGTGAATCTTGTATATCCTGCGTATCCTGCCCATTCTGAGTAACATCCTGATTATTTTCATCCTCCGTGTTTAAAGCTTCGTCCGGTTCATCAAAACCTTCTACGGCATCATCTTCGTTATTCTTCTCATCATTCTCCGCATTCTCATCATTTTCTTGATTTTCTTCGGTTTCATTCACATCACTCGGATCTGCGGTTTCCTTATCAGAAAGATCTTCTTCCGGCTCCTGCTGAAGGTTTTCTTTATCCGTATCTTCCAATTCTTTTGTCAGCTTAGCCTTATCGTATTCTTCCTGTGTCACCATTCCCAAAGATCTGGCACGTTTTATTATCTGCTGGTCTGATAATGTCTCTTTATTACCGCTTATAGATAAAATAAGAGTTGTTAGTACAATACCAATACCTAAGCCTCTCATATAGTATTTTAATTTCATAGCAGACGCACCAAGCCTTTCACATTACTTCTTTCCCTTAAATAAATCAATTACCAATTTTACTTCTCCTTGTCCAAGACCCAACAGCTTAGAAATCTCCACCACAGATTTCCCCTTATTATATAGTGACAATATCTGCGTGTTGTTATTGGTACTTAAGCTGTTAATCACCGGTGTATCAGAAAGAACCACATCACTTACCGGACGTTTCTCCTGTTTGGCAGGCTTTTGACTTTTCACCTGAGTCACTGTCGACGTTTGGTTTGATACAGTTTTTTTCGGCTGTTCTTTCATTTCTTTTTTCATATCCAGTATCTCTTTTACCTTTTGTTTTGAGGTGTCGATCTCCCGGATAACTGTCTTCAACTCTTTCTCTTTCTCATTTAACATATTATATAAAAACACAACCTCTTCATGGTTGCTCTTAATTTTCTCCAGTATTTGATCTGAAAAATCATTGACCGCCATTATTTTCTCATTGGATATTTTACTTAAATAATCATCCGTACGAACCACGGTTTCTTCACTGATTTCAGATAACAGTTCCTTTATTTTTTCTTTGATCTGCACTTTTTCATCCTCGGATAAGTGTTCCACATCCGGAATAACCCGATGGATACCGCCACTTGTTTCTGACTGACGTTCCACCAGCCTGCAGCTGATAACTATTGTGATAATTCCTATAACAATCATAACGATTTCTATCAGGTTCATAATGCCTCCAAATCAAAAAAAGTTTATTGCTAAATACATAGCTATAACCGGCAGGTTATATAGAATGCTTTAATTAACAGCATTTTTTTCCTTGCCGGTCAGATAAGAATGTCAATACCACCGCTTTTTTTCGGTTCCAGTAGATCCTTTTGTTCTTTCTTATTCTCTTCCTTCTTATCCTTCTTATTCTTAGATCCGGAATAAGAGTTTCTTCCTTTGTCCTTAGCATCATATCGAAATTCCTTATTCTCGCTTTTTTCTGCCTGCGTGGTTTTCGTCTGCTCAGCATGAATTAAATTCTGAAAACTCTTACTTATCTGGACCTGTTCGTGATGAACTTTCTGACTTTCAATATGCTTATACTGTGAAGCTTCCTGCGATCTCATAATATCGATAGGATTTATTGGCATATTTTCAACCCCCTTATCTCTAAGAAACAAGTACCTGAATTAGTTACTTATATGTAAATATTCCTAAGGTAGTTAATTTTTAATGCATCGGCTCCGGCTCTCTAGAGTCGCTGTCATAAAGGAGTCACTGGATTTAATTAATATGTCATATATTAAGCTTCCATAGGTCTTCCTATTATATAGTTTTTTGTCCTTGGTAATAAGTATATGAAAGATGCATTTATAGTGGTGTTACTCTTATGTCCGCTCTGTCACGAACGAATTTTGAGTGCTGTATCTCTTCTCTGACAAAATAAATTACATTGGAAATCACAATTTTAGTACCTGGGAATACGGTCTCTTGAACCTTTATCATTCCCGACGAGTTATTATCCACTTCAATTTTTAACTCCTCGTATCTAAGTCTTGCTTCCGTAATCTGGCTTTCTATCTTTAGATTATGCTGTGTAATCTGTTTTAAACTCTCCAGCTTATCAGCAGGTATCTGGCTACCCATTTGTAATTTTTTACGAAAGATTGCTATCGCCTGTGAGATCTTCTCCTTCTCGGCCTGTAATGATGCAAGTGTCTTTTCTAACTCCCTAAACTCTTCTAATAATTTCGGGTCAATCCCTACCTCTAACAGCGTATGGGTACCCATGTGAGAACCGGCTGTTTTCACGGAAATTAATGAACCGGAACGAATCTCGCCACCGGTTACAAAGCCTCTTCTGCCGCCAACAATAATATCTCCTTTGGCAGATACCTTGCTATGCAAGATAGATTCTGTCGTTACATAACCACCTGCAACCACTTCTGCATTTTCAATAAATTTTGAAATGATATTACCTTGTGCTTTAACCAGGCCTTTATTCATGCCTTGTACTCCCCGTTTTAAGATAATCTGTCCCCCGGCTTCCAGGTAAGCACCTTCTACAACACCGTTAACCTCGATATCACCTTTGGCTTTAACAGAAAACCCGGTAATCACATTACCCTTAACGACAACATTTCCATCATACACCACATCACCTGTGGATGTATCCACATCCGCTGCTACTTCATAGGTATCCGATACAAAAACCCTACCATCTGTTAAGGTAACATGACCATCTACCTCAGAGTACATGTTTAGTCCGTCCTCCGAAAGATATATCTTACTCCCGTAACGCATCACCTTGTTATTAACTTTATTTGGACGGATGACATTACCACATACATCTATCCCGGGCTTTCCATAGTCAACCGGGGTTAGAGTTGCTAGTAAATCATCTTTCTTACAGTGGCTTATCATATCAAGCTGATGAAAATCCACAGAACCATCCTCATTGGTTTTCGGTTTTAAGGTCAAATCTGTATTAAAATAATAAGTGATCTGTGCATCATGACCCTGAACAGCAGGCATTGCTTTCGCTAAGATTAGATCTGTACAATACTGTCTCCTCTGCAAAAATTCATAAATAACCGTCTCATCCACTCCATATTTCACTCCTGCTCTTACAAGAGAACTGATGATATCTTCCTTGGATAAAAGATTACCACCATTAGTTGGGGGATAAAAACGGCCTTTTGCAAACATACGGTCTTCGGATAAGGTTACCTTCAGATACTCCTCCTGTGGTGGAATTACTGCGCGGGTAAGCTTTACCTCGCAGGTATCTTTTAATGTTGCCAATGCTCTTCCAAGGGCTATTTTATCATACTCATATATCCTTTTATCTACGAAATAATTACTGATATCCTCGTATAATATAGGTTGACCTCCGGATACTGCATCAAACAACTTAATATACGTTCCGTCTTCTTTTATTATTAGTTGAAAGTATCCATTTTTACAGCTCATTGCTTACCTCCTAAACTTATCCGAATCTATACAGATAGAACTTATTTATGATCCTATCACTTAATAACTGGTTAACACATCCATATTGGGTCCTAATTTATTCCTCATCTTATGAAGCGCTTTCGTATGCAACTGAGAAATTCGAGATTCCGATACCTCCAGAATTCGACTAATTTCTTTTAACGTCAGTTCTTCGTAATAATATAGAATAATGACTCTTTTTTCTTTTTCTGTTAAGGTTTCTAAGGTCCGGGTTAATAATTCCTTTAATTCTTGTCTCTCAACCACCTTTTCAGGATGGTCAAAACTAGCTGTCAGGCTTTGCTCTACTTTACCTTCACTACCCTGCTCCATAAACTCATCAAGAGAAATAATATTGGTAATCTTCGTTTGATTTTGCCATGTCTCCAATTCATCAACGGATATTTCCAGCTCTTTAGCGATTTCTTCGTCATTGGCGCTTCTTCCATACTTAAGCTCCAAATTCTGATAAGCAAGATCCATCTTACGTTGTTTTTGCCTGATACTCCTTGGTATCCAGTCCATTTTACGAATTTGGTCAAGAATTGCTCCTCGAATTCTAAGGGATGCATAGGTTTCGAATTTTACACCCTTTGAATAATCAAACTTATCAATCGCATCAATTAATCCAAAGGTTCCATATCCCACCAAATCATCGTATTCCACATTATAGCCCAAATACATACTAAGTCTTCCGGCAACAAGTTTCACTAATCCTGCATATTCAATTATAATCTTTTCCTGAAGTTCAGATGTTTTCTTTTTGGAATACTCTTCCCAAAGTTTCTGTCTCCTATCTGTGTTCATACTGCCTCCTGAAACGTTAATTGAATTTAAAGAGCAAAAAGTATATCCTTAGCAGCTCTTTATGAGGATTTATTACTGCCTTACAACGGTTTATCCTTCTCTTGATTTCCCTTTTTGACCTCTTTTTCTTTGTCTGTTTGATTATCCTGCGACTCGTCTTCTGTTTTTTCTGTATCATCTTCTGCGTCTTTCGCAGATTTGGTAGCTTTTTTAATAACAGCTTTTGCAATTAATCCAATGATATAAAATAATAGCAATACGAGAAGCAATCGTTTTAAGCCGGTAATCAACTCTACCTTATGAATCATATTTAATATACTGACAGTTGCACCGGCAAGCAATGTAATAAGTGCCGGTATAAATCTTTCTCGCATTGGCATCACCTGTTTTATTTAATCTAAAAATCCATGAAAGCAAAACCCGATTATATACTCCTATTAAGTAAAGAAATTATCAGGTATACCGATTGTTATAATATCTTACGTTCTTTGCCCACAGATTTAATATGTAATTCTCCTGTTTCCGGGTAAAACTCTATGGTTCTACCATAGTTTGCACCCGTATCCTCTGCCATGATACGTATACCCAGTTGTTTAAGCTTTATCTTGGTTGCTTCCACATTACGCTCACCAATTCGCATCATCTCACTATTACTGCCAAAGGCAAACATCTGAGCTCCCCCTGCTATTTTGGCTATGAGTGAATTACTGTTCGCACCGATGTCACACATTTTTTTAATTAACAAGTCTATTCCGGTATCAGCAAATTTAGCTTTATTCTCATTGTTTATTATTTTTGTACTATCAGGCAGCATAACATGTACTAACCCGGCAATCTTTTTGCGGGGATCATATAATACAATACCGACGCATGATCCAAGACCTAAAGTTGTTATAGCATCCGGGGTAACACATATGTTTAAGTCTGCCATTCCGACCTTTATCATATTGTCCATTTATTCACCTATAACCCCAAAGATGATAGTATTGCTCCATAAGATTCCAAGGTTGGAATCAGGATAAAATAACCGTTAACAGCCTTTATATCATCACCAAATTCTGTTTCAATTAAAAGAGCCTTATCACCGATTTTACCAAACTCAATTGCAGGAACACTTAAAATAGCCCCTGACATATCAATGGACATATATGGTACACTTGATGTGATCAGCATATTGGTTAAGGACGATAAGGAAGATAAATATGCGCCTGCAATGATATTACCAATCTCATTTAAGGCCGACAATTCCATGTCCGAAAAATCTGTTGTCTGGCTATCAGTTGTAGTACCCATTAGCAGGTTAACCAAGTGTCTGGCTGCTGATAGATCCATCATAAACATCATCATGCCATCAATTTGACCTTCTAAGGTAAATAAAATACCAACCACAATATTTTCTGCCCCTCCAACAATGTCGGAAAGCTCTTTAAATTCCAGTAGATCTACCTTGGGTACTTTCATATCAATTTTCGAATTAATCATCTGTGAAAGTGCCGTGGTTGCATTCCCAGCACCAATATTACCGATCTCTCGCAATACATCAAACTGCATATTATCTATTTGGTTTAAATTAATGTGAGACACCACATACACCTCTCATTCTATCTCGTACATAATTATCATAATATCCTTTACCTGCTCTATAGGATGATTTATCTTAGTCCTGCATTACAATATAGGTGTAATCGGGTTACACCTATGCTGATAAGATAAATCAGATTAGATCATATGCACAGGTATTAATTTTACGATGTACCCTTATTCTTTTTCTTACTTGCTTCCTTTTCTAATACAATACCTGGAATATTCAGCAAGTTAATCAGTTCATTTCCATATTTACCAACACCGGCACTCAAAGAGGCTTTTTCGTCCTTCTCATCATAATTCAGCATTTCCACATCTGAACTTTCTAAGGTTATTACCTCTTTTACCTCATCTACGATAATTCCGACCGGGGCCGCCGAAGGTTCCGGTTTTACAATAATGATACGGGATACAGAGGTAAATATATCTGATCCAAGCTCTAATTTTTTTCTAAGGCTCATGACAGGTATTACTTCACCTCTTAAATTAATAACTCCCAAGAAATAACTTTGTGCCTTTGGCACTCTGGTTATATTTTGCATAACAATGATATTTTCGATATATTTAATTTCAATACCATACTGCTCAGTTCCAAGATTAACAATAATATATTGTTTTGTTTCTGTCGCTTCCATATCCGCACCTCCTATACTAATGAATTGACATCAAGAATAAGTGCGACCTCGCCGTTACCAAGAATGGTTGCACCACTGACAATTTTATGGTTCTTGATATATTTACCAATTGATTTGATAACGATCTCCTGTTGCCCAATCAATTCATCTACCACCATACCTGCTAGTTTCTCACCTTTTTTAACTATAACGACAAGAAGTTCATCCGGTGCATTCTCTTTTTCTTCACAATCGAGAATATTACCTAACCTTACAATCGGAACCACGTTTCCTCTAAGGTTGATAACCTCTTTTCCCTGTACTTTCTTGATTTCTGAAGTTGCTACATTCTCAACTGTTTGGATACTTCCAAGAGGAAGTGCATATTTTTCAGAACCGATAATAACCATAAGGGATTGAATAATAGCCAGCGTTAATGGAAGTCTTATAATAAAGTTAGAACCTTCGCCTAATTTTGTCTTAGCTTCAATCTCACCACCTAGAGCTTCTATCTTCGTCTTAACCACATCAAGGCCAACACCTCTACCGGATACATCCGTTACCTGTTCAGCCGTTGAAAAGCTAGGTTGGAACAGAATATCAATAATATCCTTATCCGTCATTCTCTGTGCCGCATCTTCCGTAATGGCGCCTCTCTCAATGGCTTTCTTTTTAATCTTCTCAACATTAATTCCGCCGCCGTCATCTCTTACCTCTATCATAACATTGTTTCCATCCTGATATGCATCAAGGAAGATAGAACCAACCGGATTCTTACCCGCTCTCTCTCGTTCTTCATTGCTCTCAAGTCCATGGTCCGCCGCATTACGTAATAAATGCATTAAAGGATCACCGATTTCATCAATAACCGTACGGTCAAGCTCAGTTTCTTCACCGGTCATAAATAACTCCATATCCTTATTTAATTTCTTGGATAAGTCTCTAATCATTCTGGGGAATCTGTTTACAACGCTCTCAATCGGAACCATTCTAACCTTCATAACCGATTCATGAAGATTCGTCGTCACTCTTTCCAGATACTCAATCTGGTCATGGAAACCGTTCTCTTGCTGTTTTTCTCCATCACTACCAAGGGAGATTAGACTATTCTTAGCTATAATCAACTCACTTACCAGATTCATAAGTACATCCAGTTTTTCAATATCAACACGAACGGAGCGGTTCGCTACCGGTTTCGTCGTTTGTTTTGCAGCCGGTGCATTCCCTGCCTTAAGGGATCCTGGATCTTTCACTGTCTTCGGTTGTGACTGTAACGCCTCATCCTGTTTCACCGCAGCGGTATAGGCTTCCTGATCCGCATCAGAAAGTTTTATATAGTCCGCAACTACTTCTTTTACCTCTGAAACCCTCATAGCTAATTGACTTAATTTTTCAGGGCTTTCTTTCGTTATGATAAAAGCAGAGTAGTCAAAATCATATTTTTCATCCTCTAAATCCTGTGCTGTAGGATACAACTTAATGATTTCACCATGCTCCTCAAGAGAGCGATTCACCATATAAGCTCTTGCACCTTTTAAAACACAGTATTCCTGTATGTATACCGTAAGTCCGACCACATTAAGTCCGAGCATTCCGGCCTTTGCTATCGCCTTCTTTTCATGTTCCTCAATTTTTATGTTCAAATATTTATGTTTCCCATGATCAACAGGAACTTCCTGAACTGAAACCTTAGGATTAGAAGCAACCGCTTCTTTGGTTCCTTCTGCATTACCCATGCCGGCTTTCATAAAATCATCCAAGGCATTCAAAATATCTTGATAGTCTTCTGTTCCTTCATTCGCTTCATTCTGAATATTACTTAGGTATGTTTCCAGGGCATCCAGACCCTTAAATAATATATCTACCAGTTGCGAAGTCACCTTCATCTTTCCGCCACGAACTTCTGAGAATACATTTTCCATATCATGCGTTAACCGTTGCATTCTCTTATAACCCATGGTTCCGGCCATACCTTTAAGAGAATGTGCGGCACGGAAGATTTCATTAATCGTACCTTCATTCTCTGGTTCTTTTTCCAATATTAATAACTGCTCATTCAAATTTTGTAAATGTTCTTTTGTTTCTTCAATAAATATCTCAAGGTATTGACTTACGTCCATTCTAGCGCACCCCCACGTTCTTTATGATGGCATCAGAAACATCTTTTAATGTAACCTCTTCATGCACTAATCCGGCATCTTTTATTACTTTTGGCATTCCATAAACAATACTGGATTCTTCGTTCTGTGCAATCACATAAATTTTTTTCTTCGAGTTTAATTGTCTTATTCCTTCTGTTCCATCCCCGCCCATCCCCGTAAGGACAACACAGGTTATTTGTTCAAAATCCGATTTTACCAAGGATTCATACATAATATCGGCACAAGGTAATAATCCATGTCTGGGAATTCCCTTATAAACCGAAAGACGATAGCTACCATCTTCTTGTTTGATCAGTTCCATATGATTGCCGCCCTTCGCTATATAAACCGTACCTTTTTCAAGTATCTCATTATCCTCAGCTTCTTTTACATGCATTGGGCTTAAATCATTGAGACGGTCTGCTAAAGATTTGGTAAATCCTCCTGGCATATGCTGTACAATCAGTACACTGGCGTCAAGGTTCTGTGGTAAATTAGGAACCACACTATGAAGTGCTTTCGGCCCTCCGGTAGAACAGGCAATGGCTACTAATTTCTTCATCTCCTGCGTCTTTTGCTCCGATTTTATTCTGCGGGCAGGTTCCCTTACCGGCATAAGCTTGTCTTTTTTCACTGCTAATAGCTCAGGTGTTGCTTTCGTATCAGCTTTCTCTTTCGCCGGTTTTGGGCCTTTCTTCATTTCAGCCTTAATTTCAGCTCTTGTTTCTACCTTCGTTGCAACTGCAAGGGCTTTTAATATTTTGTCTGAAAAAAGATTACTTTTCACATCATTATAGCTTTCCGGCTTTGTTACAAAATCAAAAGCTCCCAGTTCAAGCGCCAGGATAGTCTCTTTCTCATCCTTTTTCGCGATGGTACTTACTATAATGATGGTAGCTTTAATATTTTGTTGTTTTAGTACTGACAAAAATTCGATACCGTTCATTCTTGGCATATTAATATCAAGTAATATGGCATCTACTTCTTTTGCCTTTGAAAACATGATGCTAAGAGCATCCAAACCGTTTTTAGCTAAATCAAAAACTTGAAACCTATCGTCTGATTCTATTATATCAGAAAGAACCCTTCTCATAAGTGCAGAGTCATCAACAATCAAAATATTTTTCTTCATTTTACGTTTCTGCCTTTCTAAATTCGATAAAATTCAAGTTTATTATCTGAGTTGTATCTATAATTCATGGTTTTTATTCTAAACCTTTCCATTCTTCCTTCTTTTTCTGTCTTGTTCAAATATGTACTTAATCAGATCTTCTCTGTCATTTTTTCCGATATTTACAAATTCTGCCCTATGTTCATATTTACCTAAGCGGTTTAATAGCTTACCGGAATAAATGATATCCGCACCAATTACAAGTTTTTTCATTTCATTACCCAGTATAAAATCAAGTTTTATTTTTACTCGGTCACCGGGATCGTGCATATAATCGGAATTAAATCTGCATCCTCCCCCACTTAAATCGATGATTGAGGCTTTTTCCCACTGTTGATCCATCTGAGCCAATTTTCTTCTTATCTCTGCTCTTTCTTCGGTGGTTTTATAATTCCCAAGGCTAAGTAGGGTTGTAAAAGAGATTTCCTTTGGCGTAATAACTCGATATAAAATCTCATGAATACATTCCAGACGATAATATTGTCTTCTTTGGAACTTCTCTAAATCTGAGCTTAATTTTAAAGCTGCTATTACTGCATTGTTTTCGCGGTAGCTGCTTATCATTTCAGCACTGCATTGATACAAACCCTTCCCTGTATAAAAGCATAGACTGTATTTTTCTCCCACCTCAAGGAAAACCATATGTCCATTTAAGAGTGGCATAGCTATACTTATTATGTCGTCTTCAACAAAATCCAGCAACTGGCTCACACAGGTCACGTTGTTTTTCAATTTACCTGTATGATCCAGATGCTTAACATCTATTTTATCTCCTATCGATACAATATCGCGCAGCATATCATCCCTCCTGCAGGATTAAAAAAATCACATATAATTCATAATAAGATTAGGTTAGCACAAGCAGATGTTAACAAATCACATACCATATTTATATACAGACCGTAAGAAATATCAATATACAGTATAACGTTTTTTAAAATACTTATGAAACATTAATAATTATAACATAATATAACACAAATTTCTACATTTTACTTTTTTAGACTATTTTGTATTATAATCACTTTTTATGTTTTTCCACTGCCTTATTATACAATAAATCATGTTTATTTGATTTTAACTTAATAATACTTTATTTCATAAAAAACTTATTTACTTGCTGTTTTTTATATATTATCTTTATTTTCATTTCTAAACTTATTGTTTTATCTACTGCTTATTTTATTGCTTTTTATTGATTATATTTATTACTTACTCTATTGTTTATTTATAGGTCTTATTTATAGTTTTATTTATTGCTTTTTACTATTCTTAATCCTTGATCGCAACAAATTCGAAAACAATTGAGCAATCCCCTTCTTCTCTCCGATAGCTTCAGGTTCATTTTCACACAGAATATCTGCAAATCCTTCGATTGTTTTGGTAAAGGATGAATTCGGATATAGCTCAATAGCAGGCTTCTGACGCATGACTGCCTTGGATACGGAATTATCATGGGGTAGGGATCCCAGATACATCATATTTATATTTAAAAATTTATTGACTACAAGGTTTAATTTATCATAAAGTTCTTTTCCTTCTTCATAGCTGCCAATTCGATTCGCAACCATCTTAATTACAGTATCCTGCAAGGAAAAGTCAGTTTTTCGATTCAACGTTTTTAAAAGCGCATAAGCGTCTGTGATCGAGGTTGGTTCCGGCGTTGCAATTAAAAGCACTTCCGAGCTGGCTGCTACAAACTCTAATACAGTGTCCGCAATTCCTGCACCGGTATCGATGATAATAATATCTGCTTTTTCGTCTAACTCAACCAACTTCTGAATTAAATAAATAATTTGATCCCTAGTTAAGCTGGTTAATTCCTGTATTCCTGATCCACCTGATATGAAACCTATATTATCTGGTCCATTTGTAATAATGTCTGTCAGACTTTTTCCCCGAAACATAAGATCTGCCAGATTATACTTGGGTCGAATTCCCAACATAACCTCGATATTAGCCAGACCAAAATCAGCATCTAGGATAACAACTCTTTTACCAAGTCTGCTCAGGGCCATGGCGAGATTAACCGCTATGCTGGATTTACCCACTCCACCTTTACCGCTTGTAACCGTTATCACTCTCGCAATATTTCTAGGGGTTTTTTCCTGTTCTTTTACTAATTTTCTTAATTTTTCTGCCTGATCCATGTCTATTGCCCCCTTAATAATTGCTTCGCAATGCTTTGTGCATCAATCCGTGATATATCATCCGGTACATTCTGCCCAAAGGTTGCATAGGATAGAGGTGCTTGTGTCAACATACGAATATTAAATAAATTCCCGATGCTACTGGTTTCATCAAGCTTTGTGAAAATAAGATTATAGTTCATGATTTCCGAATATACTTCTGTAATCTTTACCAAATCCCGATATTTTGTTGTAGCACTTAAAACAAGATATATTTCTCTTTCTGTCTCCGGAATCATATGAATTAATGCCTCAATGTCATCTCTTTGATCTTTATTCCGATGACATCGTCCGGCTGTGTCAACGAATACAATGTCATACTCAGAAAACTCTTCTTGGGCTTCTTTCATCTCATCCCCGGTATAAATCACTTTAAGCGGAATACCAAGTATATTGGCATAGGTGCGCAACTGTTCCACGGCTGCAATACGGTAAGTATCTGCCGTTAGAAATGCAACCTTTGATTTCTCTTCCACTTTATATTTTGAAGCGATTTTTGCTATCGTTGTGGTCTTTCCCACACCGGTAGGACCGATAAAGAATACAAACTTTGGCCGTTTACCGGATAGATCAATGGTCTTGGGCTGTCCCAATTTAAGAACAATTTTTTGATAAATACTTCCCAATATATTATCCATAGAAGCATCTTTCTTTAAGGTTCCTTCAATTTCACTAATGATTTGGTTGGCGTATTTTTCCTCAACTTCATTGGATATCAGTTGATTATAGATTAATTGAATGCATGCCAGATTTTTGTTGTTTTCAGCTGCTTTCCCATCCGTCTTATCCTCGGTTGTCTTTTCATTAATCTGCTTTTCTAATAAGCTTTGAAGATTATTTAATTTCTGTTCAATAGCAGATGGTTCGGAGGAGTCCTCCAATATTGTTTTTATACCGATTGGCTCCTTGGGTTCATCATATATGATGTCCGGAAGGATTGTTTTAAGAGGAGGCTTTACCGGTGTTGTCTTAGGCTTTTCATTTTTGTAAGTAATATTATCATCTACGGCAGCCGTAATCTCTACCAAAGGCTTACGAAACAATTTATAGATACCCTTGGGAGATATGGTTTTAATGTTCATAACAATAGCATCCTTACCAAGTTCTTCTTTGGCAAGCATGATTGCTTCTGTTTCTGTATTCGCTTGAAACTTTTTAATAATCATTAAACGGTCACCATCCCTACTGACTGTAATTCAACATTATTATCTATCTCATTGTATGATACCACAATTAAGTCCTTAAAGTAATCCTGTGTCAACCTCTTAAAGTACATTCGAACAATTGGGGAGGTTATGATAATCGGATTTTTACCCAGTTCTTCCAGCTTTTGCACCTCTGCCTGAACAGACTCAATAATCTCTTTGGTTACACCGGGATCAAGGGAAAGATACGCGCCCTGTTCTGTTTGTTTGACCGAGTTCATAATCTCCTGCTCTACCTTCGGGTCAAGCGTTACCACACTGGTCATTTCACCTGAAGGGAAATACTTCCCTGAAATCGCTCTTTTTAAGCTTTGTCTCGCATACTCCGTCAACACATCGGTGTCCCTTGTTGTAGGTGCATAATCGGCCAGAGTCTCAAAGATGGATACCAAATCTCTAATTGAAATACCTTCACTGAGAAGATTTTGCAATACCTTCTGTATTTCACCAATGTTAAGTAACTTAGGTACCAGTTCAGAAATAAGTGTCTGGTTTGCTTCTTGTATATTATTAACAAGATTTTGAACATCCTGTCTGGTAAGCAATTCATGAATATGACTTCGGATTACTTCTGTTAAATGGGTAGCTATAATCGATGGTGGATCTACTACCGTATAACCTAAAGATTCCGCCCGCTCTCTCTGGCTTTCTGTAATCCAAATAGCCGGTAAATGGAAGGAAGGTTCAAACGTAGGTATTCCGGTGATCTCTTCTTCCACATAGCCGGGATTCATTGCCATATAATGGTCAAATAATATCTCACCTTCGCTAACCTGAATGCCCTTGATTTTTATGATATATTGGTTCGGGTTTAGTTGAATGTTATCTCTTAAACGAATCATCGGAACGACACAGCCTAACTCTAAGGCAATCTGTCTTCGAATTAATACAACACGGTCAAGCAAATCTCCTCCCTGATTTGCATCGGCAAGAGGAATAATTCCATAACCAAATTCCAGCTCAATCGGGTCAACCTGAAGCAGAGAAACCACATTCTCCGGCTTTCTGATTTCATTGGCAGAAGCCTCTTCTAAAGAAACCTCATTTTCAATCTCGGTAACCTCAAGCTTAGCAGCAATTGCCCTTCCGGAAATAATAAATATAATACCGTAAGCAGAGAACAAAACTACATTTAAAGGGGTAACAACCCCAAGAAATATCATGCTTCCACCAACCATATATAATACCTTGGGAATGGAAAATAACTGCCTGACAAGCAGATCTCCCAGATCCGCTTCCTTGGAAACCTTCGTAACCAAAACACCGGTTGCCAGGGATATCATGAGGGAAGGAATTTGGCTTACAAGACCATCACCAATGGTAAGTACAGCAAAATGCTGAAAGGCTTCTCCTGCCGACTGTCCTAAATACATAACACCCATGATGGTACCGCCGGCCATATTAATAATAGTAATGATAAGACCTGCGATTGCATCACCCTTAACATACTTGGTAGCACCGTCCATGGACCCGAAGAAGGCCGCTTCTTCCTGTATTTTTTCTCTTCTTCTCTTGGCTTCTACGTCATTGATGGCACCGGTATTTAAATCCGCATCAATCGCCATCTGTTTACCTGGCATCGCATCCAAGGTAAATCTTGCCGTTACTTCCGAAACTCGTTCAGATCCCTTATTAATTACCAGGAACTGCACTAAAATCAAAATAATAAATATAATTAAACCGATGACCAGATTCCCATTACCGGCAACAAAGCTACCGAAGGTTCTAACAACATTACCGGGATCACCGGTGGTTAATATTAATTTTGTACTGGATACATTTAATGAAATCCTGAAAATGGTAGTAAACAACAGTATGGTAGGGAAGGCCGACATATTTAGAACTTCCTTACTAAACATCGCATTAAACAATACAACCATAGCCACTGAAATATTTAATGCCAGAAAAATATCCAGAAGTGTGGAATTCATCGGTACGATTAAAAATATAATAGCGATTATTAAAAATAAACCGATTCCAAAATCCGCCTTCTTCATACTAACTCATTCTCCTTAAGAAACATCTCAATCTATTATAAAATTCAAAAAATCAAATCTAGTAATCACGTTCATAATCCATAATAACTTGTATTTATAAGTTAAATATCCACAATATTTAATAAACGATATGATAATCCTCTATACTACGTGAAAATCATCTTTAACATTTACCGCATTTGCATGATGTTGGTAATAATTTTTAAGCAGAACTGAAGTCTTGTTCAAAAAGAACTAAAGTTCTTTAAGACCAGGCCAACCGAGGGTGATAATGCTTTGTTAAGACTCGTGACGTCATCACATTACTCAGACAAAAATGCTGTTCCAATGGCCAGGATTTTTGTTGTCTCTGAGGCTTATAAAAAGCATCCGAGGTAAAAGCAAGTTAAAAATTATTAACAACATCATGTAAATGTGCATAACCTAAAAGTTCAAACTTTAAATCTTGTTCTTCAACCCATATACATATGCCAGTACTTCCGCCGTCATCTGATAAAGTTCCGGCGGTATCTCAGCTCCTATTTCCACATTGTAGTAAAGCATTCTGGCAAGTGGTTTGTTTTCTACAATTTCAATCCCATGTTCTTTCGCTGTTTCTTTTATCTTCTGTGCCAGATAATCCGCTCCCTTAGCGATCAGTATCGGCGCATCGGCTGTTTCCTTATCATATTTGACAGCGGCTGCAAAATGAGTCGGGTTCGTAATAACAACATCGGCCTGCGGTAAGGCCTGCATCATTCTTCTTTGGGAAACCTCCCTCATCTTCGACCGGATTTTGCTTTTGATTTGAGGATCACCTTCCGAGTTTTTAAACTCATCCTTAACTTCCTGTTTTGTCATCCTCATGTCTTTTTTAAATTTCATCTTTTGATATATAAAATCTGCTAAGCCAATAATTAAAAATAATAGGCTTATCTTAAGACCCAGGTCAATTACCATCTTTCCAATCAACATAATCGCCTGTTCCAAATTAATATCGTATAAGATAACCAGAGTTTTCCATTCATCCTTTAAGGTATCATAGCAAATATAGGCTATAACCAGTATCTTTAACAATTCCATCACAAGGGTTACCGCTTTGTCTACAGAAAAAATCTTCTTAAATCCACTAATCGGATTTAATTTACTAAACTTCGGTTTTAATGTCTTACCTGAAATCTTCCATTTTACCTGCATTAATGTCACAACGAATGCAACAACAAGTCCGGATAAAAATATCGGTAGGCATATCATTAAAATTGACATAATAGCATCATACAAAAGTCCCTGAGATACAGCTGTATTAAATTCCTCACCGGCAACTTTATCAATGTTTTGATAGGAACTGTGAAAAGCCTCAATAAATCTGTCACTTATATAGCCCATAAAGGCTTTTAAGACTAAAAACAACGTAATCAAAGCCGTTGCTGTAATTAACTCTGTACTTCGTGCAACCTGCCCTTCCAATCTGGCATCGTTTAACTTTTTTGTGGTTGCCTCTTCTGTTTTTTCTCCACCGTTGCCTTCTTTCGCAAAGAATTGAAGGCGATAAGGAAGAATATGGGAGATTTGTCTATGCGATGAATTGGGAAAATATATCTCCTGTCTATTATCAAAAACTTCCTCTCGCATAGCCTTTTCCTCCTTAAACCAGCATTTCTATGGCGGCTTTAAACATTTGCACCATCTCATTAAATATAAAATCTGCAACGCTTGGTATAAGACCTATGATTAAAGCCAGAACAATCAGACCGATGAATACCTTAAGCTGCAAACCTATTACAAACATGTTCATCTGAGGTGCAACCTTCGCAAGGATTCCCAGAATTGTATTTACTATTAGAATAGCTGCAAATACCGGGAGGACGATACGAAAACCAATTACGAAATAATCTACAATAAAACGGATCATTATCTGATAAATATTCAGATTTAATGTAGCATTACCTAATGATATAACTTGAAATGAATCAACAATACCTTTTAGAAAGTAATGATGAAGATTCGTTATCATCATCATTAAAAGCACCAGATAACCATATAAATTCGATGATATTGTCGTTTGTATATTCGTGACAGGATCCAGTTGATTCACCATAGAAAATCCGATTTCCATATCGATCATCTGGCCGGCAAAAGCCAATATATGATATGCAATATTTGCAAAGAAACCCATAATAGCTCCTGCAATTGCTTCCTTTATAACTAAAGTTGAATACCCAATAACTCCAATATATTGTGGTGTTTCATACGATGCGGCAAAAAAAAGAATAATCGCCAGAAATATTGACAGTCCTGTTTTCACTCGTATCGGAACGTTTTTTAACGAAAAAAAAGGAGCCGTATAAAAAAATGCGGTAATCCTCACAAGTATTAAAAAATATATTTCAAAATCTGCTATTGTAAATGTCATAAGGCATTAATGTAGTAACTGAAATTCGAAAACAACTCAACCATAAACTCCCTAAGTGAAGTAAGAATCCAGTTACCAAAAAGCATCATAACGACAAAAACCGCAACTAATTTCGGAACAAATGTGAGGGTTTGCTCCTGTATAGATGTAACTGTTTGCAAAACACTGAGAACCAATCCTACCACTAAGGAGGTAATCAGCATAGGAGCTGCGACTTTTAACATCAAATAGACTGCTTGTTTTGCAATATCAATTACGATTATCTCATTCACTAAACTCATCTCCCGTTAATAAAACGTCTTAACTAATTCACCCACAATTAAATTCCAACCATCCGCCATAACAAATAATAGAATTTTAAACGGCATAGCAATCATGGTAGGCGGTAACATCATCATACCCATTGACATCAGTGTGGATGCTACAACCATATCGATAATGATAAAAGGTATGTATATAAGAAAGCCAATAATAAACGCCTTACGTAACTCACTGATGATAAAAGAAGGTATAATTACGGTTAATGGAATCTCATCCACTGATTGTATCTCGGATATACCCGCTATATCTGCAAATAACCGCAAATCCTTGATTTCAACCTGTTCCAGCATAAAAGTCCTAATCGGACCTGTTCCTGCATCAAAGGCCTCCTCCTGAGAAATCTCTCCCCTGGAAAGAGGCTGTATTGCTTCAGTATTAATTCTTGTAAAAACCGGAGACATAATAAAAAATGTCAAAAAAAGTGCTAAACCAATCATAACCTGATTTGGTGGGGTTGTCTGCGTTCCTAACGCTGCTCTTACGAAATGAAGTACAATAATAATTCTGGTAAACGACGTTACCATTATTAAAATGGATGGTGCTAAGCTTATTACTGTAAGTACCATTAGCATCTGAAGAGTTGCCGACAAGCTTTCCCCGTCTTCATCCGTATTTAACGTAAATTCTAACGGTCCCAATGCTCCCCTAACATTATTACCGTCGTTTGCTGGTTCATCTGCAGTGATCGTATCCTCCACGGTAGCCGCAGATGCGTGAGGAACATTAAAACTGAAAAAGGCTGTACCAAAAATCATCAATAACAATATGATTCCTACCGTCTTTTTCTTAAAGCGTGCTCTTGCCCATTTCCCCATGGATACCAACCTTTACTCTTTCTTATTCTTAAGCTTATCGAAAACCTGCTTAAAAGTCTGTCTCTCTACAGTATTAACCTCATGAGTGATTACCTCGGACTCATCAAGCTCCGTAATATACTGAATCGTATCTTTCCCTATCGCGATTAAAAGATATTTCGAACCAACCTTAATAATCTGCAGCATCTTATTTTGATTAACGCGATAGGTATCAATCACTTGAAAATTGCTGTTTTTTAACTGTCCAAGCTTCATCTTACCAATGAATTTGGATGTATAATAAGCGGCAGCGAGGATAAATATTAATAGTAAAACCAAGCCAACAAATTGCAATATATTATCAACGGTGCTATACTGCACCGGAACAGCTTCCTGGATCTCTTCATTAAGACCTTTGACAATTTCATCTTTTTTTGTACTACTTTGCAATATGACTATAGTTTTAAAATTCATTCTAATTATCAACCTACTGCTTTCTTAACAGCTTCCAATACTCTGTCAGCCTGGAAGGGCTTAACAATAAAATCTTTTGCACCTGATTGAATTGATTCAATAACCATTGCCTGTTGACCCATCGCAGAACACATAATTACATTCGCACTGGGATCCATGGCTTTAATCTTTTTTAACGCCTGAATACCATCCATCTCAGGCATGGTAATATCCATCATAACCAAGTCAGGCTTTGTTTCTGTATATTTATCGATTGCCTTTAAACCATTCTCTGCCTCACCTGCGATGTTATAGCCGTTTTTTACCAGGATATCCTTAATCATCATTCTCATAAACGCTGCGTCATCACAAATCAAAATATTCTTCGCCATTTTAATTCTCCTATCTTATTGTGTAGTTTAGTGAATTTAATTTATTGTTTTAGTTTTGTAATTTCAGTTACCCTGATACCAAATGCTTCTTCCATTACTACTACTTCACCTTTTGCAACAAATTTACCATTAACCAAAACATCAATTGGTTCACCTGCAAGTCGGTTTAATTCAATAATTGTACCGGGTGAGAAATCCAAGATTTCTTTTATGGATTTACTGGTCCGGCCCAGTTCCACGGTCACTTCCAGCGGAACATCCATTAATAAATCTATATTCTCCGGTTGGACCACACCGTTCATCATGGGAGCAAACTGTGCAAACTGTACCGGTTGAACATTTACATCCTGCATGGGTGGCATCATATAAGGCATTCCTGCCTGCATCGGTGTTCCCTGCGCCGGATAAGGCATATTGTAAGGATTATATCCCTGCGGCTGTTGTTGCATCTGCGGCTGTTGAACCGGATTCGGTTGTGACTGCATCTGCCCAGCTGCCTGCCCTGTGTTACTCGGGGGTGGTGCTGATTGTCGTTTTGCCTCTTTCGGAGTTTCACTGATCGGAACATCCGGATCCATGGATGTGGCTTGTACAAACTGCTTGTACAGATCCCTGGCAAAATCAAAGGGATATAACTGCATCAATACGCTGTCTACCAAATCTCCGATTTCCATACGGAAGGAAACTCGTACAAACGACCCTTTAAGGAAATCGGCTATATTCTCTCCATTCATACTTTCATCTAGATCTACCACAGAAGATCTCGGTGGGCTGATATCAACCCGTTTTTCCAACATGGAGGAAATTGAAGTGGCAGCTGAACCCATCATCTGGTTCATTGCCTCGCTGATTGCACTAAGGTGTAGTTCTGTCAACTCACCATTAATGTTTGTTCCATCACCGCCCATCATTAGGTCAGTTATAATTTTTACGTCTTTTTCTCTTAAAATTAATATATTGTTGCCATCCAAACCATCTTGATAATAGATCTGTATAAAAACACATGGCTTGTCATAGCTATTAACAATATCTTTCCAAGTGGCATACTCCACAACCGGGGTTGTAATTACAACTCTCTGATTTACCAAGGAAAACAGTGTTGTCGCTGCCGTTCCCATACTGATATTCGATATTTCGCCTATCGCATCTTTTTCAGCATCAGTCAGTTGTTCATTGTTGGAGTCACTGACATCCCCATCATCAGAACCAATGCCATTAAGCAAAGCATTTATCTCTTCTTGGGATAGCATTCCATCCATAGTCTGTTACTCCTCTCCTCTAATGATTGATGAAATTTTTACCGCATAGGAACCTGAGGAAGAACCCGGAAGTGCGGTGAATTTATTTAAATTACCGACATAAACGGTTAATTCATCTTCAACTTTTGTGTTTAATCTGATTATGTCGCCCTTTTGCATGTTTACAAAATCATTGACTGATATTGAACTTTTTCCCAGTACGGCCCGAATTGGAATTCTAGCCTTAGCAATTGCTACTTCAATGACATCCTGATATGACCTGTCATCACTCATCTGCATCGTTGAATACCAATACTTTGTATTCAATTTATCAATTACTTTTTCAAGACAGACATACGGAAGACAGATATTCATCATTCCTTCAATGTTTCCTATCTTGATATTTAATGTAATAATCGAAATCATCTCACTGGGTGATATAATCTGAGCAAATTGTGAGTTTGTTTCTATTCGCATTAGTCTTGGTTGTAATTGTATTACATTTGCCCAAGGTTCCCGCAAAAGATTGGTACAAACAGTAAAAATACGCTCGATTATGGATAACTCAATTTCTGAAAAATCCCTGATTTTCTCCAATGGATATCCCCCGCCTCCCAGCATCCGGTCAACGATGGCATACCCCAGATTATCGGCAAGCTCTATTATGATATTTCCTTCCAAAGGGGAAAAATCAATTACTCCCAGCAATACCGGATTGGACAGGGCATTGGTAAATTCGGAATATGTAACAGCCTCCGAGTTAATCACTTCCACCTGGACATTCTTTCGAAGATATGCCGGAAGATTGGTAGACAATAATCTGGCATAATGTTCGAATATAATATTCATCGTCCTAAGATGTTCTTTGGAGAATTTGGATGGTCTGGCAAAATCATAATTCTTAACATGTTTCTCACTCGTTTGCTGAAACTCATCCGCATCAAGCTCTCCACTACTGATGGCCGCCAGCAGATTATCTATCTCATTTTGGGATAAGACATCGCCCATTGTCATTACCTCCTAGCATTCTACACCCATAATAACACAAAATCCGAATAAAATCATCATAATTATTATTCCAATATTAAATTTCCGAAAGATACATTAATAATAAAGTCGGATTCGAAATATTCCTGTATTCTTGCTAAAATTCGATCTTTGATTGCATTTTTATTGGCATCTACTTCATCTATTGTATATTTCGTAAATTCATCTCTTATCATCTCTTTAATAATGGTTTCATTTTCCTGAATTAAAGGTTGTAATGTTACAGTATCCTTATGCTTTTTGTTAATTGATAAAGCTACATAAAGAATTGCATAATGATTTTTACTGTCGCTCTTTTTCAAATTAATTGTAAGTTTCTCCTCAATATCATATGTCTCAATATCCGATACGGAGATTTGAGCTTGATCCGCATCGGGAGATTCCAGTTCCAGATCTATAATCTGAGCCACTTTACTAACCAAATTATTGGTTTTATTTGATGTCGGTACGATTACAAAAATAATAACTGCTGACAAAACAACATTAATTAAAGCCATCGCAAGAATAATAATCGTAAGAATATTTTTTTTCATCATTCTCCTCATTTCTTCGCTGTTTTTGCATTATAGGTTTGTAGTTCCAGCGCCTATTTACCACTCAGCTCATTAAATATTTTAATTTCAATTCTTCTATTCTTAGCTCTCCCCTCAGCAGTCGCATTGCTGGTTAAAGGATCATACTCTCCCCTGCCGGAATATTTTATCTTTGCAGGGTTTAAATTTTTATTCTCTATCAAAAATTCCGCTGCATTCAAAGCTCTGGCTGAAGATAACCAATTATTATCCTTATAAGTAGAACTGTTCATAGGAACATTATCCGTATGACCTTCGATTTCAATGGCAAATCCCTCAAATTTCTGAAGTACATCTCCAATCCTTGATAAAATCGGTTGTGCATCCTCCTTGATCTCTGCGTTACCTGAATCATACAAAATATTACCCTTTAAGGATAGTTGCACAAATTGATACTCGGGATCAATGCTAAGCTCTACATAATCCCCCAGATTATATTCCGTCGTCAGCTCTGCCAATTGGTCATACATTTGCTCGGATACTTTCTCCATCTCAGCTTCTATCTTTTCCATGGCCTGATTAAGAGTTTCTATATTTTCTTGTTCCTCTTCCGTGTCCTCCTGTGAGGTCGGATCATATTCACCCGGTGTTTCAGTCTCAGTCTGTCGATTATCCTCACCCATATTGGAATAATACTCATCTAAATTATTCAGTTGTGTCATGCCGTCCGATACCAGCTGACCTTCACCAATTGCTGTCTTACCTCCATCAAATATTCCGAAGGTATTAGCCAAAGATATGGATATTTGTTCAAATTTCTCTGCATCAATCGTGGACATAGCAAAAAGCAACACAAAGAAACAAAGTAAAAGGTTCATTAAGTCAGCAAAGGTATTTAACCAAGGTGCATTACCCCCTGACGATGTCTCCTGCTTCTTCTTTCTAGCCAATATCTTCACCGCCTTGTTCACTCATCGCTGCCCTACGGGACGGTGATAGGAAGGATTTTAATTTTTCTTCAATAACTCTTGGATTCTCTCCCGCTTGAATGGATAACAGACCTTCCACCATTACTTCTTTAATCATAATTTCCTTCGTATTGTTCGCTTTTAATTTTGTTGCTATGGGAATACAAATCCAGTTAGCCAAAACAGAACCATATAACGTTGTAATAAGGGCAACCGCCATACTGGGACCGATTGTTGTCGGATCATCCAAGCCCTGAAGCATGTTAATCAGACCAATTAGAGTACCAATCATACCCCACGCAGGTCCCATAGCTCCCAAAGAATCCCAAAAACTGACTGTACTGGCATGTCTGGTTTCAATACAATTAAGTTCCGTCTCCAGAATACTTCTGACCAGTTCTGGGTCAGTTCCATCAACGATTAATAATACACCTTTTTTTAAAAATTCATCATCAATACCATTGGCTGCTTCTTCCAATGCTAAAAGTCCTTCTTTTCTGGCCACATTGGACAGCTCTATAATGGATCGAATGGTATCCTCCTCATTAGATGGAATCTCTTTCAAAACCAGAGAAAAACTTTTCAAGTTATTAACATAACCCTTTAGGCTGGGTGCCATGATCAGTATACTTGCAAATGCTCCGCCTAAGGTAATAAACGCCGATGTAGGATCAACAAAATCAACAAGTGCGGCAACACCTTTATCCCCTGTTATAATACCGAAGATTACCATCACAATACATAAAACCAGTCCTATTATGGATGCCTTATCCAAAATTGCCACCTTCCATCCTTGCAAAATTCAATGTATTAAGTTTGCATCCCTGCAAACTATGTAGCTGTACAGATAGTCTACAATTCTCTACAAGAAACTTCTTTTTTGTATAATATTACAAGATTTTTGACCTCTTGTCTACTTTCTTTTATAATTAATTTCTTACCGGAAGTTAACGTAACCACAGTATCGGGAGATTCTTCAACCCGTTCTATTAACTCAGCATTGATTAATATTTTTCTGTCATTCAGACTTGTTACTTCTATCATAACAATCTCCATTCTGGCCGATACACCGCGCATTTGGGTTTCAGCACTAGCAAAACGAGTTCATTCGCATTCACTTCATACTACCAACAGCAAATAATAAAAATCGTTTCTATTTCTTATTGGATGAGCGGCAGGTTAAACTGCCACCCATCCTTAATGTGTTAGACAATCATCCTAAGGAAATATAAATTATCTCTTAAGATTTATCAGTTCTTCCAGTAAGGTATCCGATGTGGTAATAATTCTTGAATTCGCCTGGAAACCTCTCTGGGTTGTAATCATATCCGTAAACTGAGCGGATAAATCCACATTAGACATCTCTAAGACACCCGTTGTTAAGCTTCCGCCTCCCTGGGTCGGATCCTGACCAATTCCATCAAAATCCCCGGAGTTTTGCGTTGCAGCAAACATACTGTTACCTACTGCTTCTAAACCGGCCGGATTGGAGAAGGTTGCCACTGCAATCTGTCCCAGTAATTTACTGTCTCCGTTGTCATATTTACCATAGATTTTACCGGAAGCATCGATACTGACACCGGTCATATTACCCACCTGTTTACCTGCTCCAATTCCCTCAAGACTTCCTTTCGTAGCTTCCAGGGAAGAAGAACCACTGGTTGAGTACATGGTAATACTGGAAAAATCAATATTAATTGGTGAAAAAGGATTCGGACTTGCATCGATTGCAAACGACAAGCTGTTACCGGGAGTTGCACCGTCACCAACACTTACAAAGGCACCGGTTGAACCATTAAAATTAATAATGGATGCATCCGTAGTATCAATCGTTACAGAGCCGTCTTCTTCAACTTCTACCTGATACTCTACATCACCAAAAGTAAAGGAATCTATTGAAGTTTCTTCATATGTCACATCACCGGTTTCTTCATCTACTATTTTATTCACAAAGATGGATTGACCGTCCGCATCCTTGATATCGGTGATAGCAACGTTATAAAGGTTAGTAGCATCCTGGGACTGCCATATCTTCATGTCTGCGGTATAGCTGTGTCCCATATTATCAAAGAATGTTATATTTACCATCTTACCGGTTTCACTGGCAACCTGTGTGTCTTTACTGTCAATGTTACCGGATATGTATACTTCCGTGGTAGCTTCCGGATCCGCGTAAAGATTCTCCGGAGCCATGATATTTAATGGAGATACTGCCTTAGCTTCTGCCTTGGTAGGATCGTTAGGATCCACCTGCCAGCCCATAACCGATGCTCCGGAAGGTGTACATAAGGTACCAAAAGAATCCACATTAAAGGACCCAGCCTTTGTAAAATAATTCGTACCGCCGCTGTTAACGATAAAGAAGCTATCTCCCTCAATCATAACATCGAAGGGATTATCCGTTCTTTGGGAAGCACCTGGGGTGGTAACCGCCGATGTAATTGACGCCACATTGGAGCCAAGACCGATCTGCATCGCATTTCTTCCGGTCGTTCCGGTTGCCGGATTGGGGCCGGATGCTCCTTGGGTCGTCTGATAGAAGACATCTGAAAAGGTTACGCTACTGGATTTAAAACCTATTGTATTAACGTTTGAAATATTATTACCTATTACGTCCATCTTTGTCTGGTGTACCTTCAAACCTGAAACACCAGAAAACAATGATCTCATCATAACTTGTGACCTCCTAATTGTGCCTTGTAATTTATCGCATCCAATCTGTCATTCATGGATGCCAAGCCTCCATAAGGTCCGGCTTTACATGATTACGGCACCGTCGATATTGGTAAAAACCTTATCTTCACCGTCGTTTACGGCTGTAATAACCGTATTGTTTTTAATGTTAACGATAAAGGCCAGATCATCTACCATTACTAATGATTCGTTAATTCCCTTCTCGCCGGCTTTTTTTGTTCCAATCTCAAGCCTTTTGAATTGGTCATCGGTCAAATCGATGTTGCGGCTGGCCAAACGCTCATTCGCATGTTTGGAGAATTTTAGTTCACCGCTTTCACCGGCTGCCTGTTTTTCTTTCAGTATTTCACTAAACGGGATACCGGAAAGCTGTTTCACCGCAGATTTGTTAATCTTACCGGGATTCAACCGATCTGTCATTTGCTCAATGGAAGGAAATTGATTTACAGGAATGTTCATAATGATCTCCCTCATTCTTACAAATAAATTAATCTGCTTGTTTCATTACATTTTAGCATGATACGTAAAAATCAGACGTTCGTTTCCGCTGTAGTATCCTCTTGATTATCTACTGGATCAGAATTCGTATTATCTTCTACGGTATCTGTCTCATCTGTATCTCCCTCTTCTTCACCGGGTTCCACTGTCGAGTTTTTCACCTGGAGACTTACTTTATCTTTTACGGTAGTAAACAGTGGATCGTTAAATACGACTGTCACCTTATAAATACCATTGGGTGCATTTTCAAAAGCAGATTTATCAATCGTAATCGTGTTACCGGATAAATGTATCAAAGAGGAATCCAGTAATGTGGTATCCACCATAATCGCCACATCATCTGCTACTGTCTCACCTTCGCCCATATTCACAGTGAAACTTACGTCCTGTGGCTCCTCAGCATCATAGTCAAGCGTTATCGGATCCTTAATTCCCGGAAGTCCTTTTTCAATGATGTAAGTATCATCGATCACGCTATCCAGCTGTTCAATCGGATACAGATTGCCGTCTATGGACATCTGCGCCTTACCACCGGACATATTGACAAAATCAACCCGGCCGCTGATATAGGATGTGTTACCGGTTTTGCTTTCAGTCTTAACGATAACATTCTTTCCTACCAGACCAAATGCCTGTGTATTTGTTGAAATTGCTCCAAGGTTTTGGATTTGCTCTAACTGCGAGAAGGTAGCCAGCTGTGCAATGAATTCCGTATCGGTATTTGGCTTTAGAGGATCCTGATATTTCATCTGGGTCACCAACAGTTGAAGAAATGCATCCTTACCTAATTCATTTTTTGATGCTTTTTCATTCGCCGCTGTCTTCGTCTGCTCCAATACACCATCCGTAACGGACTTAATCAAATCACTCATTTTTTATCTCCTTTCCCTCGAAACCAAACGTTATGCAGTATAGTCAATCATATTGCCCCTTAGGCCGGTAATGTCGACTCCTTTACTTTCTTCTTCCTGCAACTCGTTCATATCCATTGCTTCTTCAAGGGTGATCTGTCTTCCTGACTGATTTTTCTGTTCCGGCATATTATCCTGTGTTTGGGCCTGTCCGTCTTGCATGAATGCATGGGTTTCTACAGTTACTTCAATCGCTTCCACCTTAATACCTTGATTATTCAAGGTTTCTCTTAGGGTATGCATCTGCCCTTCAATGGCTTCTTTTGCCAGCTCATTCTGTACTACAAAATGCGCCGTCATTGCACCGTTTTTAGACTGCAGTGTCAGGTTTACCTTACCAAGGTGTTCGGGATTTAACTGAAGCTCCATCGATGTCTGTTCCGGCTTAATAATTACTTTGATACGTTCAATAATCTGATTGGCAATTTCCCTAAGTTCGGTTATTCTTACTACATTTGCAGAATAATCAACCTTTGTTTGCCCGGAAGCTTCTGCCATCTGATTAACAAAAGTATTGAATTGCTTTGTCATGTCAGAATCCGATGAACTTTCATCACCGTGCTCCGAATAGGTTCCGGAATTAGTGTCCTCTGATTTGTTGACGTTTGCTATTTCCACCTGGATTTGCTTTTGGTTTCCTGATTGTAACTGTGACCGATCTTTTACATCCTTATTCATCGGCTGTAACTCTTCATTTAACTTGGCTGTCTCACCGTCATGATCTAACTCATTCGTCAAAAGATTACCAGAGTCAGCTTCCTTGGAAGCTTGTTCAGCCTGTTCAAGCAATAATTTCATCTGGTCCGGGGTAAGCATTAAGCCTGTTTCTTCTTGAACTCTATTCACTGCCTGAGTAAGCTGGTTCATTTTATCAGCCAGATTTTCATTTGTTAAAAATGCTGTTATATCGGACTCTCCTTCGGCTGCCAGAACCAATTGCTTTAAAGCATCCATATTCGTTAAATCAACCGGACTTAAACCTTGTTCTTCCATTAACTTATTAAACTCTTGTGGTGTAAGATTTAGTAATTCCATAACCGTCTGACGAATGGTTTCAATCATTTGCTGAATTTTAGCTACTAAGCTATCCTCGGTCTTCTCATCTGCCACCTGATCGGTTTCTCTGCTCGACATTTCTTCAGTTTTTGTAGAAGATTTAACCTTATCGGAATCCTTATTCGAAGTCTCATTCACTTGCTTTGATCCCTCTCTGTCTTCCTTTTGTACTGCTTTTTTCGAAGTATCTTTTTCACTGGCTGATGTTGCTTTGTCGTAGTCCTTATTAGTTTCCTTGGACTGAGTTACTGCCTTGTTATCCTTCGGTGCCTGATTTGTGTCTGCATCATTCGCTACCTTAAGATTGCTGTCCATAACCATATCAAAACCATTGCCGCTTTGTTTGTTCTGTGATGCCCCGGTACCGACGGTTCTTCCAAAGAAATTCCCAAACTGACCAATTACATTCTGTGTCGTCATATCCTCTCCTCCTTTCTTCAAGGCCAGCAATAGGATAAAACTTTTTGCTGCCTCTCTTATATTTATCGCAATTCTCAGTATTGCTTAATATGATTTCTCATCCGTTAATCACAAAGTCACATTGTTTCTATCTTAAATCATGCAACCCGGTAATCTGAATTAGATGATACATATAAGCTACCGAGAAGAATGCGCCACCTATTTCTCTAATTTTTCGGCATCCATATCAAGCATTTTCTTTGTTATTTTAGCTGCAACTACATTATCCATCTCCGCTAAAATCTCAGCACTCTCTTTCGGTTTCATAGATAGCAATATCTGTGCCACCGCTTCCACATCCGCAGTCATTGTCTCCAGAATTAGTGCTGCTGCCTCCGGATCCATACTTTTATAGATATTGGCTTTTTCTAATATTGCATCGGAATATTGCAGCTGTTCAATTACCTGTCTGTAGATCGTTTCTGCATTTGTCGGATTTATCTCTTCGTAATATTTTTTATATTCCTCGATATCCGGTGCTGCTTCAGCAAAGACTACATTTTCATCAAATTCCTTTACTCTTTCTTCAAAAGCCAGCTGATTTTCTTCAAAGGTTTTTAAACGATCGATTTCCGCTTGTAGTTCAGCGGTTTTCGTACTGCCATCCAGATTATTCTGGGTCATTTCCTCTATTAAAAGTTCCAGTTCTTTAATTTTGGCAACTGCTTCGGGAAGAGAATCATAGATATAATCATTTTCCTGGGCCAGCTGCTGGTCAGATACTTTTGGAAGAATTTGATTTATTATGGGTACATCTTTTATAATTGGTCTTAACACACCGGAGCCAAAGCCTCCGACATCCAGCTTAATTAACAATGCAAAAACGGCAAACCATATGATGGCAATTAAAAGAGCAATAATAACAGTCAATAGTTTATTCCCCTCTTTTTTTTCCATCCCAGCGTCCTTGTTCTTCTTTGCCATTATCTGTCCTCCTCACTTAGCGTAGGATTACGAAAGTGAAAGCTATTAAGCTCATCTACTTCTTTCCGTTCCTCTGCGTCAAATTCCAGCAAATATTCCTCCCATGCCTTCTCTTTGAGCTTTTCCTGTATTTTACGCTCTACCATGGCATCATGCAGTCTAATTCTTGCTACTTCAAGTCTCTGTTCGGCATTCTTGACGGCAATGACTTGCTGTTTGATTTGATGCTTCATTATGTCAATTGCATCCTCACAATGCTTTATTTTTAATAAATCAAGTCTGGAGGTTCTTAGTAACCTTAGTTCATCCTCATAGGAGGATTTTCGTTTTTCCAAAGCCTGTAGCTTGTCTTCTTCCTTCGTCAGACGAAGTCTTGCGTCTGAATAGGCAAGCTTAGCCTGGTCCTCCAGTTTCAACTTGACCTGTAATAGGTTTTCCATGCTATATCTGAATTTTTTCATTCTTTGTTAAAGATCTCCTTTAACATGCATATCTCTTCCTCAAAATCATATTTTTCATCTACTTCCTGTCTGAGGAATGCATTCACTTCTTTAATTTTTGAAATTGCATAATCAATATCTTCATTGGACCCAGCCTTATAAGCACCGATATTAATCAGATCCTCCGCCTCCTGGTAGGTCGCCAGTACATTTTTCAGTTTTCCGGCTGCCTCTTTATGTTCTTTATCCGTAATGGAGCTCATAACACGGGATATGCTCTGGAGAATATCAATCGCGGGATAGTGATTCTTATGACCCAACTTTCTGGAAAGCATGATATGACCGTCCAATATACTTCTGGCTGTATCCGTAATCGGTTCATTAAAATCATCACCATCCACTAAAACGGTATATAATCCGGTAATAGAACCTTTATCCGAATTTCCCGCCCGCTCAAGAAGCTTTGGCATCTCAGAATATACACTGGGCGGATATCCTCTGGATACCGGAGGTTCACCGGAAGCTAATCCGATTTCCCTTTGTGCCATTGAAAAACGGGTCAGAGAGTCCATCATCAGTAATACATCCTTTCCCTGATCCCGGAAATATTCTGCTATTGCCGTAGCAGTTTTCGCTGCTTTGTTTCTGATCAACGCCGGCTTATCCGAGGTGGCAACAACCACTACGGAGCGTTTTAAGCCTTCCTCTCCTAAGTCTCTTTCAATAAATTCCCGGACCTCTCTACCACGTTCGCCGATTAATGCGATTACATTGATATCTGCTTTTGTATTTCTGGCAAACATACCAAGAAGAGTACTCTTTCCTACGCCGCTACCGGCAAAAATTCCAATTCTTTGGCCTTTCCCTACGGTTAGCATGGAATCTACCGCTTTTACTCCAAGGGGTAAGACTTCATCAATTAATTTACGTTTCATAGGATCCGGTGGAGCAGCTTCTGCCGAGTAAAACTTCCTACAATTTAATAAAGATCCGTCGATGGGATTGCCCAGTCCATCCAAGGTTTTACCAAGGAGCTCTTCGCCTACAGGAACCTTGAAAGCTGAGCCGCTACCGAATACCTTGCTTCCGATACCGACCCCGGTCATGTCATCATAGGGCATTAGAAGAATTCGATTTTCACGAAATCCTACTACTTCAGCAACCTTTTTCTTATGTTTATCGTTACCTGTTATGTAGCATACATCATTTAAATTGGAATCCGGTCCCGTAGCTTCTATGGTAAGTCCCACCATTTTTACTACCCTTCCGATTTCCAGCTCATAATTCTTCTCCAGTAACTGTTTATACTTATCTAAATCAATTGAAATCATTCTGCTATCTTCCCTACTTAGTATATATCGACAAAAGACACAAATAACTAAACACTTCCAAGTAACTTCAAATCGGTAATTAAATTCCTTAATTGGACATCCAAACTGCAATCAATTACCCGTAACTGTGTTTCTATCAGACATTGGTTTTTATGAAGCGCAGTATCCTCTACAATATTTACCTGAACATCCCTACCGATGGCACTGATCAGAAAATCTTTTCTGTCATTTAAATATTCATAATCCTCACTACCTACCCGAATCGTATATTCATTCGTCTTTTCTGCATTTAAAAATGCCTTTTCTACCAAATACAGAATCACTTCCTGCCTGTCTTGTACCAAAATCCCAGTTATTTTTTCAATCAAAGCAGCCATGATTTCAACCATATGAGGCTCCAGACGGCGTACCATCTCGTCAAATTCCTCTTGCAGCTGTTTTGCTTTATCATCAAGAGCGGCATTCTTATTCTGTATCTCTATATTCGCCTGCTTTATTCCTTCTTCGTACCCTATTTGCTTACCTTGGGCTATGGCTTCTTCTTTCATCCGCCTTGCTTCCTGCTTAGCGTTTTCTATGATTTCCTGCGCTTCCTGCTTGGCATTCTCTAGGATACTAGCTTGCTTTTCGTTATTTTCTTTTTGTTCTTCTTCTGTTGGTAATGCATCCACTACAACCGCTTTGATACCTTCGACAAATTCACCGGTCTCTTCCTTCGATACCGTGGTCGTTAGCCTAAGATTTCTTTTTTGTAAAATCTCCTGATCTTTTTTGGCATTAACGTCGATTGTCTTTTTCACTGCCTCCTCATATCGTACGGAATAAGATTTTATCACATTAGACAATAATCTCGTCACCTCCGCCTCTCGAAATGATAATTTCAGAGGAATCCTCCAGTTTTCGAATAATATTAACAATACGCTGCTGCGCTTCTTCAACATCCTTTAATCGAACCGGACCCATGTATTCCATATCTTCCTTAATCATGGCAGCCAAACGTTTTGAAAGGTTATTAAAGATAACATTTTGTACCTCGTCATTGGCTCCCTTAAGGGCAACGGCAAGTTCATTGTTATCAACCTCTCTAAGGACTCTTTGGATGGATTTATCATCCAGACTAAGGATGTCTTCAAATACAAACATCTTCCTTCTGATTTCATCAGCCAATTCAGGTTCTTCAATCTCAAGAGTTTCCATAATATGCTTTTCGGTACCGCGGTCTACTGTATTCAATATCTCTACAATGGAATCCACGCCTCCGACAATGGTGTAATCCTGATTTACCAAGGATGCCAGCTTGCGTTCCAATACCTTCTCCACTTCCTTGATGACATCCGGGGATGTACGGTCCATTTGTGCGATACGTTTTGCAACATCGGCCTGTTTATCCGGTGCCAGGGACGATATAATCGTGGACGCCTGTCCCGGGGATAGATAGGATAAAATAAGGGCAATGGTTTGGGGATGCTCGTCCTGTATAAAGTTTAAAAGCTGAGAAGCATCCGTCTTTCTAACAAATTCAAAGGGTCTAACCTGCAAGGATGCAGTAAGTTTACCGATGACATCCCTTGCCTTATCACTACCTAAGGCCTTCTCCAGAAGTTCCTTTGCATAGGCAATACCACCCTCAGCAATATATTGCTGTGCAAGGCAGATCTCATAAAACTCATCCAGAACCTGGTCCTTCGTCGCAGGAGAGATACTCCTGGTATTAGCTATTTCTAACGTTAGTTGTTCAATCTCATCTTCTTTTAAATGTTTAAATATACTTGCTGACCGCTCCGGTCCCAGGGATATCAAAAGGATAGCGGCTTTTTGAATACCTGTTATATCATTACTGGTGTTTCCCGATCTTGCCATTTTCTATCCCTCCTTAACTCCATTCTTCATTGAGCCAGTTGCGTAGTAGCTGGGCCACAGCATCCGGCTTCTCGTCAACAAATTTCTCTATCATCCGGCGAACCTCAGAGACTTCATTAAATTCGATATCTTCAATTGTTTGATTTTCCTTCGTGGTTGCCAACAATTGTTCCACGGATAATTCAGGCTCCAGTTCGGTAACCTCCACCGGACCAAATCCTTTAAATACCACAAATACTAAAAGTGCTATAATTAATACGGTTAAAATAATCTGGAGATAATCCGTCCAGCTTCTTACTTCTACCGCTCTTGGTATAAATACAGGCTGTCTATAAGCCATAATCTGAATATTCTCTTCCGCAATACCGGTTGCTAAGGAAACCATAGTTATGATTTCAGGATCTACAGGCACCCTTTCCCGTTCACTGTTTTGCAGGGCATATTCCTCAAAGGTGGTGTCTTCGAGTAAACCCTCTAGTTCCAATTCTTCTTCTGTTCTTGAATCGATTTGCCTAAGTACAATACTAATTGAGGAGTCCTCCGGAATTACCGCGCCGACTTCATATTCGATATTGGTAACCCTTTCATTCGGAAGATAATCAATCTCTTCAATCTCAACGCTTCCGGTGGAGGATGCCGAATCCGGCATCATATAATCAGTTTCATCGTTCGAAGAGGTTCCCGGTGGCCCGCCACCACTTGATCCGGCATTTTCAGAGGTATAGGAGTAATACCGACCAAACAAACCTTGCTCTTGCCCCTCTGCAGGCAGATATTCGGTAAATAATTCTGTTACTTTATCCATATTAAAAGTTAAATTCGGCATGATTTCCACATCATCATAACCGCTTTTAACCAATCCCATATATAAGTTATTAATAAAGGTATTACGAAGTCTCTCTTTAAAATCTTCATTGGAGTTAGCACTTCCGGAATATAGATCCTGTCCTCCACCATATAAAAGGTTACCGTTTTGATCGGCCACCTTAATTTTTTCTGTTGTGCTGTTACCTATGACAGATGCAACCATTTCAGCAATTGTTTCCGCTGTCTTTGGTTCAAAATCATCATTTACGGTAAGTAATACGGATGCACTGGTATCCTTGGCAACTGTAAGTATGGAGTTACTGTCCTCGACCGGGATATAGTAAACCTGAGCATCGTCAATACCTTCCATTGTAATAATATAATTGCGCAGTTGATTCTGCATATACAAATTAAGCTTAAGCGTACGGTCACTGTTCGTAGTACTTAAGCTATTATTCAAAAGTTCATCTAAAGACAGACCGGTGGACGGCATATCATTGCTGGCAAGTAATAATACCGCATCGGAGTACCTCTTTAAATCTACCGACACCGTCATATTATCGGAACCCAACTTATGTTCGATTCCTTCCTCATTCAATAGTTCCACAACCTGGCTGGCTTCCTTTGGGGAAGCTGTTATCGTTAATACTTCATATTTTACCCGGCCTAACAGAACAATTAATAATATAAACGCAAAAAAAACAGTACTGACTACACTAATGATGATAGTCTTCTGTTTGCTGGTATACTTATTCCATAATGTTAATAAATTCTTTGGTACTTGTTTCAATCTCTCAACCATTGCCTAATGCTCCTTAAGAATATATTCATCTCTTCCTAAAATTGCAGGGCCATAATCTCTTTATAGGCGTCCATTACTCCGTTTCTTATGGCAACGGTATATTGCAGAGACAAGTTAGCCTTTTGCTGAGCAACCTGAAGATCATGGGTATTGTCCATAAGACCCAGGGAAAAAGCCATCTCTGCTTCTTCTGCTGCATTCGCATAGTTATTGGTCTCTTTCACCAGCCCTACCGCTGCCTGAAACAGACTTTCGAAGGTAGCATTACGATTCTCCTTCGCCTTGGTGGCAGAATCAATCCCATATTTACTAAATTCAGATAAATTACCTACTGATGCTATATTCATAGTTTACCTCCGATTTATTTTCCAACCTCTAAACCTTTAAGCGCCATGTTTTTTGTAGCATTAAATGCCGTTACGTTAGCTTCATAGGATCTGGTTGCATCAATTAAATCAGTCATTTCCTGAACGATGTTTACATTCGGATAGGTCACATAACCCTCTTCATCCGCGTCCGGATGGGATGGATCATAAACCTTACGCATGGCCTTATTGTCTTCTACGATTTTAGTAACTTTAACACCGCTGCCAACATTACCTGCCGTCTTCATCAACACTTCCCCAAAAGGGGTCATATCCTTTTCAGCAAATATTACGGCTTTTCTTTTATATGGATTTCCATTCTCATCCCGGGTCGTGTTCACATTGGCAATATTTTGAGAAATAATATCCATCCTTAGCCGTTGTGCTGTCATTCCGCTGGCACTGATATTCATTCCGTTCATAGCCGACATATCTGCTTCTCCTTTCGATATCCTACCATTTATAATTTCTTATCAAAGATTGTGTTTTTTTACTTTTCCTGTTTTTTCCTTCGTTTTTTAACACTTTATTCTATTGTTTAATTCATCGTGTCATCTCATTGTACTGAACGTACACCAAATTAAGCCCCAATCCTCTATCTGGACTGAAGCACTAATTTAATACGGTTAAATTCCTGTGTCATTGAATCCAGTAATGTATAATATCTGACCTGGTTTTGTGCCAGATTTGCCGATTCCGTATCAATATCCACATTATTACCATCCATACGGTAACTTAAATTCGCATTATCCGTATAGATCCGGGCATTTAAAGAATCAAGCCTTGCACTGGCTACCCGCTTATCAAGCGAATTATCCCCAATTAAGGCAGACATCAGATATGACTCAAACTGTACATCTTTACGCTTATATCCCGGTGTGTCTACGTTTGCTATGTTGTTCGCGATTACTTCGTTCCGTTTCCAGCTGGCATCCGCAGCCTTATCTAAAACGTTTATGTAATTAAATGCATTTGAACCTATCATGTTTGCACTCCCTTCCCGTATATAATCATTATAATAAATATTTCAAAAAACACAAGATATATTTGAAAAATTAGTAGAATAATACTAAACCTTGTATTATTCTGGTATTTCGGGTCTATTCCGGATGTAGATTTTTCTCATATTATTTTGTTAATTAGCACTGATTTTTCGAAGCATCAGGATCAACATTTTAATTCGGAGAAATGTCTATATAGGTTAGGGTGTCAAAAGTCTTTTGTCAAACTTTGATTCGTCAAAAATGCACATACATTTTCTTTATTCAGAGTGATACAAACATAATTTGGTGAGCAACTGTATGAAGTCGTTGGTACTTAGACCGCGTGTTTTGCGGTCTTATGTACCACTACGTACTTCATCCAAGCGAGAGCGTGTTGCGACTAAATTATGTTTGTATCACGAATACAACAACTAGAATGTGCAAATTGACGTAGGATATTTAGTAGTGGACTTTTGACACCCTAACCTATATAGCAAAAAAAGGACTTATGAGAAAAATCCTCTCACAAATCCTTTTGCATCCATGTTAGATCAACTGATCGTTGTTATGGCAAAATCCGTTTAACTGTTCATATTCTTTAATTCATCAAATACTACGTCATTTAATACTTTGATATAGGTTCCCTTCATTCCTGAAGAACGGGATTCAATCACTCCGGCACTTTCAAATTTACGAAGTGCATTTACTATAACAGATCTTGTAATTCCGACACGATCTGCAATTTTACTTGCAACAAGAATGCCTTCATTACCTTTTAACTCTTCAAATATATGGGTGATCGCCTCTAACTCGGAGAAGGATAAGGTGCTGATTGCTGATTTTACAATTTGAACCTTTCTGTTTTCCTCAGCGTTTTCTTCATTTACCGATCTCATCATCTCAAGTCCAACAACTGTTGTACCATATTCACTTAATATGATATCATCCAGATTATATTGCTGTCCTGTTTTATATATGAATAATGTACCTAACCTCTCTCCTGCGATATCAATCGGAGTTATGATTGCCTGGTAGGTATCAACGTCTTCAAATTCAAAACCCAGTGTTCTTAAATTAACATTTTCTTTTGTTGACAATATATTCAAAAGTCTCTCATTTAATAAACTGTCTATATGTCTGCCAACTGCATCCTTGATCAATTCTTTAATCTCAATAATATCTGCTCGGTTCTTCACGCCAAGAACCTTACCCTTACGACTGATAACCAAAACATTAGATGCTAATATCTCACTTAAAACAACACAGATGTCATTAAAAACAACCTTATGCGAATTATTATTATGCAATAGGTTATTAATCTTTCTTGTTTTATCTAATAACTGTACACTCATGAAACGGTTCCTCCCAGATTTGTTCTTTTCCTCCCTTAAGGTATCCAAAGTTATTCGAAAAGTTGTAAAGCGCATAAATTGATATCTATCACAAAACTTAACTGCTAGTGAATCATACTTTTCTTCGATAGTTATACAATCATTTATTGTTAATTATTAATTTGAACAAGGCAATGCAATTAGTATTATTTTCTAATTGTATTACCTTTTCAATTTTATCATATGTTATTTGTAAAAACAATACTTTTTTCACCGTTTTGACACACTTTTTTAAATAATTTTCTAGAATTATATCCAATTCCGTCATTTTTTGAAATAAGTAACTGATTTGTCTTTACATTTTTATATGATTAATTATTTTGAACATTTATTACATTGCCGCATTTTTCATTACTGCAAACTAATTTATTCCCTTTTTCCAGTAAAACACCACCACATTTATCGCAAGGTTTATCGGAGGGTTTTTGCCAGGTCATAAATTCACAGTCCGGATTATTACTGCAGCCATAATATCTTCTGCCCTTTTTCGTCTTACGAACTACAACATCACCACCGCAGACCGGACAGGATACGCCAATCTTCTCCAGATAAGGTTTCGTGTTTTTACAGTCCGGAAATCCGGGACAGGCGAGAAATTTTCCATGGGGGCCGTATTTAATAACCATGTTTCTGCCGCATAAATCACAAAGTTCTTCGGTAACTTCATCTTCAATCTGAATTTTATCCAGTTCCACATGGGCATTCTTAACCGCTTCATCAAGATCCGGATAAAAGTTTCTTATAACGGTTCTCCAATTAACAGATCCATCTTCAATAAAGTCCAATAAAGATTCTAAATTCGCTGTAAAATTGACATCTACAATACTCGGAAAAGCACATTTCATAATATTATTTACTGCCTCTCCCAGTTCTGTTACATATAAGTTCTTATTTTCTTTTGCGACATATCTTCTGACAATAATTGTGGTAATTGTAGGTGAATAAGTACTGGGCCTTCCAATCCCTAACTCTTCCAAGGTTTTAACCAGAGAAGCTTCCGTGTAATGGGCAGGCGGCTGAGTAAAGTGCTGACTTTTTGATAGCTTCGAAAGTGGTAAGGTATCGCCCTCTTTCAAATCTTCAAAACCTACCGCATTCTCTTCATCCTCGTCTCCCGGATTATAGACACTCATAAAGCCCTCAAAAATTAGTTTTGAGGTAGAGGTAGAAAACCTGTATTCATTACCTTCTATTTTAATTGTTGTGGTTTCATATTTGGCCGGCTGCATCCTACTGGCTAAAAATCTCTTCCAAATCAACTGATACAAGCGATATTGATCCCTGGATAGAGAATCTTTAATCTCAGCCGGAGTATATTCAATGTAAGTAGGGCGGATCGCTTCATGGGCATCCTGTATCTTCTTACCGGTACGTTTTAAATTCTCTTCTAAAGCAACAAATTCAGCGCCGTAATTGTCCTTAACATATTCTTTGGCTGATTTGTCTGCCTCATCACTGATACGGATGGAATCCGTACGAAGATAAGTGATTAAACCGACCGTACCATGTCCCTTAATATCAATACCCTCATAGAGCTGTTGAGCCAACTGCATGGTTTTTTGTGTAGAAAAATTCAAGGACTTAGCTGCTTCCTGTTGAAGTGTACTGGTGGTAAAGGGTAACGGCTGTTTACGAATTCGTTCACTTTTCTTAACTTCCTTTATCATAAACTTTGCGTTATCAAGCTTTTGCAATATCTCATTCATTTCAGCTTCATTACGAATGACTGTTTTTGTGCTTTTATATCCGTTAAATTTAGCTACCAAAGGCTTTTTCTTTCCTTTGATTGTAAATTCAGCTTCCAGGTTCCAGTATTCCTCCGGTACGAAAGCATTGATTTCATCCTCACGGTCACATATAATACGCAGGGCTACTGACTGTACTCTACCGGCACTAAGACCTCTCTTTACCTTATCCCACAACAGCGGGCTAATCGTATAACCCACCATACGATCTAATATTCTTCTCGCTTGTTGTGCATTTACCAGATCCATATCAATTTCTCTGGCTTGCTTTATTGATGTTTTTACTGCATTTTTTGTTATCTCATTAAAGGTAATCCTGCTGGATATTTTATCTTCTAATTTTAATGTATGATATAGATGCCAGGAAATCGCCTCACCCTCACGATCCGGGTCAGTCGCAAGATATACTTTGTCTGCTTTCTTAACTTCCTTACGCAGCTTAGCGAGTAAATCACCTTTTCCTCTGATTGTTATATATTTTGGTTCAAAATCGTTATTTATATCGATACCTAGCTGGCTTTTCGGTAAATCCCTAACATGACCGTTCGAGGCAAGAACCTCATAATTCGTTCCCAGGAATTTCTTAATCGTCTTTGCCTTAGCCGGAGATTCTACGATAACAAGATTTTTTGACATGATGTTAGTTCCCCTCATTTCTTTGTGTAAGTCAAATCCGCATCAGGTCCCATCCAAAAGTCCCAGCTGATATACCTCTGTTACATACGCCTTGGCGCATTAGCGTCCAAATGTCAGATTGTGCCTTTCAAGATTTCCGTTCGAATTCTGTAAATCCGCAATTAATGGCTTTCATATACCTAGAGGTAAGCCATCGCAAACGATGGCTATCATTATATTCCTATTTATTCAATCAGCTTAAGACCGATGTCATTTTCATGTATCATTCACGGGTTACGTAATAGTTTTTCATCGCCTGGCGAACAAACCCTTGCAATTCCAATAACACTAACTGTTCCATTAATGCATCCAAAGGCAGATTCGTTTCTAACGCAATCTCTTCTATGTGTTTTGGTTCCAAGCTTAAACAAGCATACACTATTTTTCCTTTTGTTTCAAGCAATTTATTATTTTTTTTACTTTCCACAACCTTTTGACCGTAATTTGGTATGAAATCTTCCAGAATATCTTTCGGAGTTGTAACTAATTTTGCCCCCATTTTTATTAAATTATTACAGCCCTCACTTAAGCGGTCCGTTGCTCTTCCAGGAAGCGCATAAATCTCTTTCCCTTGTTCCAGCCCCATATCCACAGTAATCAGTGAACCGCTTTTTTCTTTCGCTTCAATTACCAGTACAGCGTCGCTCAGTCCGCTGATAATACGGTTCCTCATTGGAAAATGTCCTGCTAGCGGGCGTGTTCCCGGCGCATATTCAGATATGATACCTCCATCCTTTTGCATCTCCATATATAAATTAATATTTTCTTTCGGATAACAGATGTCGATTCCACAGCCTAGGACTCCGTAAGTAACACCACAGGCAGTTAAGGCTCCTTCATGGGCATAGGAATCAATTCCTCTGGCCAGTCCGCTGATAATTTCGATCCCTTCTCCTGCCAATGCACCGGCTAGGTATTTGGCCATCTCCTTACCATAGGCCGAACATTCTCTAGCCCCAATGACCGCTATCTTTTTCTTCTGCTCCTCGGGTAGTTTTCCTTTAATATAAAGAGCAAAGGGCGCGCCGTATATATTTTTTAAGTTAATTGGATAACGGCTATCCTCCTTCGAAACAAAATATATGCCTTGATTTTTAAGTTTATCATAATTTTTCTTAATTTTTTCCTTATCACGGCTATTCATTAGGTTGTCTATGTCGGTTTCTGTTAGTTTCCCCCTATTATCATACCCATTCATAATATATGCCATTAATTCATTTTTTGACGCATGAAAAATATGCTCTGCCTTTTCAAAATAATGAATCAACTTTTCTATTTTCACCGGACCAATCTTGTCTAGATTGGCCAGCCAGTAATTATATTCTTCAAATTTCATGGTCTTACTCCTTTGTACAATTATTATAAAGCACTTGTTGAATGTGGTTGCTTACACTTAACTCATATCCTCCTCTTCTCTATATAAATTCATATTTTTCAAAATTTCATATTGAGAATTAATGATCAGCCAAAACTGAGGATTGAACATCATGATATTCCAATAATCTATGCCAGGTAAATTGTATTCTAATTGCAGATTTAATAGAGCATCAATCGTTCTTGCATCAACAAACCATACGATATGTTCAATCGGTCTTCCATAATTTATTACCGTATACGTAAAATAAGGTGTTTGCGACATTTCATCAAATTCTATACTAGCACCCACATTGCTTGCCAGTTGAATCACATTCGCATATATCAATGTATTAACATCAGAAAAGCCGGCTACAAAAGGCAGCTGCCAATCTTGACCTATACTTGGTATCCCTAACATTATTTTATCCGGAGTGACATATCTGTCTATGAAATCTATAAACTCTTCTATATTACTGACAGAAATGATTGGGGAAGGTGGCAACATATCCATCACTCTCTCATTATTCATAAAAACAATATAATCAGTTAGCTGATTAATCTGTGAATAATCCACTCTTTCATATCGGAGTACATCGTCTATCTCTCTGATTGGATTGATTGTAACAAAAACAACATAGCCCTCCTGAGTAAGACGTTTATTAATTTTAGTTAAATATGATTCGTATAAGCGTAAATTAGAAATATTCAGATACTGGAATGCGAGATTAACTCCAAAATAACCTTTTTCTTTTAATATAGCGAGGATATTGTCTATAAGTCTATTTTGAAATTCTTCATTTATTAATATATCATAAGCAATTCCTATATTGGCTTCTCCTCTGATCGATAGTGTAGTTATTAACATAAGTGGCATCACCCCGTATTCTCTGGCAACTCCAATCATATCTGTTTCATCATAATGAGTAATAATATCGCCCTCATCTGTTGCTGTATAATTAATAATTGAAAGATAAGTTAAATACGGCAACGTTTTTCTGAAAGTATTCTCATTAATAAAAGGAAATGTATTCCCATGTATCATAATGTTTCCTTTTGTGTTATTGTATTTAATCACAATCGTTTCTCCAGGATATATATACTCCCTATCAGTTAAATGCGGATTGTTTCTATATAATTGCATGATCGATACATCAAAGGCTGTCGCGATATCTTGCAGTGTATCACCTTCTTGTACGGTATAGGTTTGTACTGGAAACGCAATAACGATACTTTGTCCGATAACCAAATCCCTTAAATTCTCCAATCCATTGTCTTGAATTAACCTCATAACAGAAATATCATACTGATCAGCAATCGATTGAATGGTATCTCCCGGTCTTACAACATGTATTATCATAAACTACCTCACTGTTGCTTTTAGTTAAATATATGTTGTGTTATGGATTCCTATCAATGTTTTATACATAACTCTAATTACACCCCTATATCTCACAATTGTTTGTTTCTTACCCAACAACTTCATAGTTAGGGATTTTTATGATATTAACATCATAGATTATCACTCTCCCCAATACTTCTGGTCCATACTGCGATAACAGATAGCTTCGCTGATATGCTTGGTATGGATTTGTTCACTCCCTTCTAAATCGGCAATAGTTCTGGCTACCTTCAGAATCCGATGATAAGCTCTGGCACTGAGATTCATCTTGATAAAAGCCTCTTCTAGCAGTGACTGTTCCTTCGGTTCCAGCTTACAGTATTTTTTTATAGAGCGGGGAGTCAGCTGTGAGTTGAACCAGATCTTTTGCCCTTCATAACGTTTCAGCTGTATTTCTCTGGCGATGCTGACCCGTCTTCTGATGTCGTCAGAGGATTCCTGCTTTTGTTCTGTCTGTAGCTCTTTATAGTTCATCTGTAAGGCTTCGATACAGATATCGAAACGATCCAAAAGGGATTGGGATATTCGGTTCAGATAACGTTTTACCAGATTAATGGAACAGTTGCACTTGTTTCTGTCCGGATAATAACCGCAGCTACAGGGATTCATAGCGGCAACCAACATAAAGCCTGCCGGATAACGGTAAGTTGCATTCAGTCTTGCAATGGTGACTGATTTATCCTCCAGGGGTTGTCTTAAAACTTCGATTGTATTTTTTTGAAATTCTGGTAGCTCGTCTAAAAATAAGACGCCAAGATGTGCCAGACTGATTTCACCGGGCTTTGGAAGTCTTCCTCCGCCGGTCAGTGCTGTCTGTGTTATGGTATGATGGGGAGAACGAAAAGGACGTTTTGAGATGAGAGCCTTATTATCCATAAGGCCTGCTATACTATAGATTTTAGAGATTTCCATACTTTCTTCAAAGGTCAGTTCAGGCATAATGGAGGGAATTCGCTTCGCCAACATGGTCTTACCGGAGCCGGGCGGACCAATCATCAGGATATTATGCATGCCGGATACGGCTATCTCAATGGCTCTTTTTGCCGCCATTTGTCCGGCCACTTCAGAAAAGTCTATGTTCTCTGCCATCTCATTATGTTCAAATAACTCTTTGATATCTACACATTCAGGTTCCACCTGATTATTATTATTTAAAAGCGACACCACTTCATTAAGGCTGGTTACGCCGTAAGTCTGTGCGCCGCAAACCACCGCCCCTTCTCTGGCATTTTCCTTAGGAACGATAAACTTAAGAAAGCCCTGCTGCTTTGCTGAGTAGACAATGGGCAGGACGCCGTTTACTTTATTAATATTGCCGTTTAAGCTGAGTTCTCCGATAATTAAGGTATCTTTTAGACTTTCCTCCGGAATGTATCCGAAGGCTGCAAGAATAGCGATTGCAACAGGCAGATCGAAAGCGGTTCCTTCCTTTCTGATGTCTGCCGGTGACAGATTGACGGTAATACGTTTTGCCGGAAGCATATAACCGGAATTTTTTAGTGCAATTCTTACCCTTTCCCTGGCTTCCTTTACCTCGGAACCGAGGTAACCCACCATATCAAAAAGAGGTAATCCGTCACTAATATCAGCCTCCACGGATACAATCAAGCCATCTATACCGTGGACTGCAGCACTGAATGCTTTGCTAAACATGAAAACTGCTCCTTTCATTGTCTCTCCTACAATGAAGGAATCATTTGCTTTATGGGTAGTATAGCAAAGCTTAAGATATATGACAAGAAATATTTTACATTTTCATGTTTTTGCTTCTATTTTACATCATACTCACATACACTGCATTTGAACTATGATATCATATGGTTCTTTGTCCATAATAACTACTTCTGCACCTAACTTATTCAGTTTCTGTACAAAATTATCATATCCTCTTAAGATATGGTTTAACCCATATACTCTCGATTCACCCTCTGCAATCAATGCAGCCATAACAAGTGATACTGCCATTCTTATATCCGTTCCATTTAATGAGGTTCCTGTAAGCTTTTGCATCCCTTGAATCATTGTATTAGAAGAGATACTCCAATTCACCATTCCCATTTTGCTTAGCTCATGTAAATGATTAAATCTCTCGCTATGAATTGTATCTTTGATTGTTGAAGTACCATTACAATTCAGGGCATAAACCGAGGCAAATGGTTGTAAATCCGTTGGAAACCCCGGGAATGGTAACGCCTCAATCTGAATCGGTTTCAATTCACAATTTCTTGCATCGATATGAAGGCTGTTCTCCATAGTTTTGATAGAAACCCCTGAATCGGAAAGTATTGTAATCGCTGACACAAGATGTTCAGGAATGATATTTTTAATGATACCCGTCCCCTTGGTTGCTGCCAGCATGAATAAAAAAGTACCTGCTTCCAGACGATCCGGTATCACTTCATGATCTGCTCTAATTAACCTCTTGTCGGATGGCTTAATACGTATAACCGGAGTACCTGCACCGGTAATCTTAACTCCCATAGAATTTAATAATATTGCCATATCAACGATTTCCGGTTCCATGGCGGCATTGTAAATGACGGTTTCACCTTCAGCTGCACTGGCAACTAACATAGCATTCTCTGTTGCGCCCACACTGGGGAACCTAAGGAATATATTCTGTCCCTGATACGGAAAGTGTGTTGCCTTACATTTTACATACCCATCAACAACTTCTGATTGAATACCGAATTTCTCGAATACATATAAATGAATATCAATTGGTCGATTGCCAATCTTATCTCCACCGGAAAGAGGCACTACTGCCTTTCCAAACTTGGCCAAAAGGACACCCAAAAACAAATTTGATGCTCTGATTTGTGAGACATATTGTTTGCTTAATACATTGTATTTTATATTACCTTTTATCTTAACCGTGCTATGATTACAGATTAGTTGTATACCAATTTCCCCCAATATACCCTTCATGGCATCTACATCTGATATGACAGGGGCATTGGTTAATACCCCTTCCCCGTCACCTAAACACATCGCAGGAATTAAAGCTAGTATTGAATTCTTGGAACCACTGATTTCTACCTCTCCTTTCAGTGCTTTTCCTCCATTCACTCTCAAATACGATTCGTTCGTCGCCATTTTATATATATCCTCCATCTATTTCTGCAAAAGCAATATTTTAAGGATTTATTACCTTTGATTTTAATACAAATCATAACTGTTACGAATATAATTAGTCTCTATATCATAATATCGATAACTATATCATTTGGTGCTATTAATATCTATAGATAATATGTTTAAAAAGAATTTAATTTCATATTCTTCTTGATTATGAGACTTTTCCCACCTCATTATAACTTAAATAATTGGAATTTGCCACCAGTTTTTTTAATCATAATAACTTTCCTGTCCCCGGTGCATATAATAAAGCAACAAGAGTTGTAAAGGTGATTATATGCGCATTTGTGACCTTCGGGAAAAAGAAGTCATTAATTGTAGAGATGGTTTACGTCTAGGATATGTATGTGATATAGAATTTGATATCTGTACTGGATGTATGACACATATCATTGTACCCGGTCCCTGTAAATTATGGGGTATGTTTGGTCGTGAAAACGAATATGTCATATGCTGTGAATGTATTAAGCAAATCGGAATTGATGTAATTTTAGTCGATGTGGATATTGAAAAATGTCTTGTTAAATTCTAATGTTGATGCAATTTTATATAAAAATCAGTCGATTACCCCGTTATTTTGTTACATTTCTGTTTATTTGTAATTATTTTCTTGACCGTTAGAACAATCTTCAATATAATCAAGGTATATCTAAATACTTACATTTTGAGAAAAACTTAAGATCGAACAAAACAAGGAGGATTTTACTATGAAGTGCCCATTTTGTAGTAAGGATAATACCAGAGTTATTGATTCCAGACCGGCTGATGATAATAATTCCATTCGAAGAAGACGTCAATGCGATGAATGTCAAAGAAGATTTACTACATACGAGAAAGTAGAGACGATACCGCTTGTCGTTATTAAGAAAGATAATAACCGAGAGCCCTATGAACGTTCTAAGATCGAGGCAGGTGTATTTCGTTCCTGTCATAAAAGGCCGATATCCGTGGATCAGATTACTGCATTGGTGGATGAAGTGGAGAACACAATCTTCAACCGGGAAGATAAAGAAATTCCAAGCCATATTATAGGTGAAATCCTTATGGATAAATTAAAGGACCTAGATCCGGTAGCTTATGTAAGATTTGCATCGGTTTATCGTGAATTCAAAGATGTGAATACCTTTATGGATGAGCTTAAGAAGATACTGGATAAAGAATAATAGATTCTAAACAAAAAATATTACATATAATATAGGGCTGAAACAAAATGAACTTTCAATTTTGCTTCAGCCCTATATTATAATATGAAACTAAACTTTCCTTTATCCCGGATTATTCATGAAACATATCTTAGATAACCTATTAGATTTTATACTATAAGGTTTCGTTATAAGACAATTTTGTCCTCCCATAGGTCCTCATTCGCACTGCTGGTTCCGATATACACTTCATATTCCATGTGCTCTAATTCCCATTGACCGTTCATTTCATTATACCAGCGTAGCTTATCAATCGGTGTTTTTATTTCTATCCTCTTCTTTTCGCCTGGTTTTAATCCCACTTTTTGAAAGCCCTTCAATTCCTTTCTCGGCCTGTCAATGGATGAATTTTTATATCCTACATAAACCTGTATCACCTCTTCGCCATATCTTCTACCGGTGTTTTCTATCAAACAGGAACTAATCAGATATTTCTTTTTTATAGTAAACTTCGGTTCTGTTACAGTAAATGTTGTATAAGACAGACCGTATCCAAAGGGTACGGATGGTTTTTTTTCTTCCTTCTCGAGTTTTGTGTAACCATGGTAGTATTCATAATACTGATAGGTTGTTTGCCAATTTATCTCCGGCAGATCCTCCTCAGATTTCGTAATGACAAAGGGTAATTTCCCGCTGGGATTCACATCTCCGAATAGTATTTCCGCGATGGCGGTACCGCCTTCCATACCGGGGTAGTATGCCATAAGGATAGAGTTCACATAGTCCTTCCATTCATCAATTAGAATCATATTACCACCAATCAACACAACACAGGAGTTTTTATTCACAGGAGCAACTTCCCTGATTAGATTGACGTCCTCCGGATATAAGCCCATTAAGTTAATCCGATCTCCACCTTTCGTTGTGGCAAATTCACTAAACTCTTCTCCCTCCACATGTTCTCCCTCATCATCATAATCATAGCCTACGAAAAATAAAGTATAGTCAGCATTTTTTGCTAGATTTCTGGCATGACCAAAATCCGTTCCTGGATAATAAATCACCTCTGCATCCTTACAAACTCTTGCAATCCCTTGCAGAGGTGTAACCACATAGGGAGGATATACAAAACTAGACCCATGATCTCCTACGTTATCTTGGTTAGCCAGCTTTCCAAATACAGCGATTCTGGCCCTCTTTTCCTTTTTGAAAGGAAGTACGTTCTTATCATTTTTTATTAGGGTGATACCCTTTCTGGCAGATGTAAGAGCTAACCGGATATGCTGCTTGCAACCACGGATTGTTTTATCATATTCTTTATCATCCGCTTCATGAAAAGCAATTATCGTGCGGACAATTCTTAAGCAGGCTTCGTCTATTTTCTCCATAGGCACAAAACCGTCCCTGACTGCCTGAACTAATTTATCGCCATAATAATTGGTATTACACATCTCCATATCCTGACCGTTGTTAGCTGCTTCTATAGTATCCCTGATACCTAGATTAAAATCACTCATCACAAAGCCGTCAAAATCCCACTCTTTCTTTAATACTTGATTTAACAGATATTCACTTTGACCACAATATGCCCCCTGATAAAGATTATAGGAACTCATAACAACCGCCGCTCCGGCATCAATACAGTCTTTAAAATGGGAAAGATATACTTCCCTTTCTGTTCTTTTATCACATTCAATGTTTACCTTATATCTGGATATTTCCATGGAGTTAAAAGCATAATGCTTTACACAGGCCATGACGTTCTCACCTTGAACTCCTCTAACCAATGCTGACCCCATCTGCCCAATATGGTAGGAATCTTCTCCATAAGTCTCCTGACTTCTACCCCAGCCCGGATGATAAGGCAGATTAATACATATGCCGGCAAAGAGATTACAGCTACAGGCTCTGGCTTCTTTCGCTATTGCCCGTCCTATCTTCTCTTCTAACTTGGTATCAAAGGAGGCTCCTCTCAACATGGTTACCGGAAAACAGGTATTTTTACCGGTTCCGATTACAACCCCTCTGGTGCCATCGGTAAATATCATACGGGGTATCCCTTTATGAACCATTCTACCGCAATAGAATGGAATATAGTTATAATGCTTATTGGTCTCATTTTGATAAAGCTCCGCATTACCAAAATAATAACCGATACCGCTCATTAAGTTCACTTTTTCTTCTAGATTCAAATCCGCCAAAAGCTTCTTCGCTTTCTCTGTATAACTAATTCGATATGCTTTATCACATTTCATACGAACCTCCATGCTGCTTTAAGCCTGCCCATAACAGTTAAGGGGCTGTTACAAAATGAAGCTTATGGGAATAAGTATTATCATTTTGCAACAACCCCTTTTTTATGTTAGTTTGATTATTCATCAATACTATAAGTTTACTTATAGAATCCCTTATATATATTTCTTTAATAAACGGATCGCGTCCCGCTTGCTATAATCAATATAGCCTTGTACCTGCTTGTTTTCTTCAACAATGGTTCCGCTGATACGGTACTCTGTTGGGGTCATACCAAACGCATTTTTAAATATACGATAAAAGGTCTTATCCGTTCCAAACCCGCATTCCTGTGCGATAACGGAAATTGGCTTATCTGTTTTCGATAACATATGTAAGGTCTTTTCCAGTTTTATCGAAATCACCAATTCCTTTAAGGTTAGATTAGTATGGGATTTTAAAAACCGGTATAACGTCTTTTCACTCATTCCGATATAACGGCAAAGTGAATCTGTTATACTATCCTCATAATAATTCTGCTCTACATATTCAATAATCCGAAGCAAAGTGTCTGCCTCTTCAACGGTTGTATTCTTATCAGCATACTGTCTTATATCATACTGCGTATACTGAAATATATCAGCCACCAGAGTATATAATAAGGCCTGAATACGAAAATAATTTGTAAGAGAATTTTCGTAATATTGCAGTCCAATCTCTGCTGCTGTTCTTGTGAAGGTTTCATAGGGCACCATAGGTTTCACGATATCTGTAACACTGTTCAAATAAAACTGATAATTCTGGTTTTTATCCTTCCTGTCTTCGAATAATTCCTGTTTTAATTGCATGATTAGACAGATATTATTTTCATTGGTTTCACTTAAACCATGAACCACCTTACTGTTGACCAGTACGATATCTCCTTCCTTCATGACACAGGAATCAGGCCATAGCTTCAGAGATAGCGAACCTTTTAGTACCAAAATCAATTCATAGTCATAATGCCAATGATAGCTGGATTGTTCGATCGATGTAACAAATATTTTTGCAGGAAATTTAATACCATGATCGATTGTTTCAAAAATGTATGAGTTCATCTTACCCTCCATTCATCAAACCATAGGATACTCGCACTTTTTATGCATATTGTATATATTTCAAATTATAATCAAGATTGTCTTATTATAATAATATAATACAAATCTATAAAAAACATAAAAATTCCATAATTATTACATGTTTTATTATAACATTAATCTGATAATTTGAAAATATAATAAAATAAGTGCTGAAGCCCTATGAAAATCAATTTATTTGATGATAAGCAAACCCATCACAATTTATGTTACGGCTCAGTGTATTTAAACAATTATTTTACATAATAAGTTTCTTCCGGTCCCAGATAGGAAGAAAGAACACTTCCGTTTGTATCAATAACAAGCTTTTGTAAGGTAAAGCCTGCATCTACCATATAAATGCGTATGGTATGAAGACCCGGTTCTGATACTTTATGTGTTGTTTTATTGATATGTACATTATCCATAACTCCTTTACCCCACTGGTGCCCTCTGTCTCCTACATACCAGGTATTCGGGAAGGAGTCCACAATCTGTGGCTCATTGTCATCCATGCTAATCGCATACTTCATACCGGTATCTGCAGATAAATTATTGGTTGGCGCAGCATAGGTGGTAATTTCATAGGTACCCGGTTGCTGAGTATAGATGGAGTATTCCAGATACGGTGCATCCACCTTCGGTGTACGGGAAGATAGACGGTTTGGCAACACCTTTACGGAAGATAGCGTACGGCCATACTCATCAATTACGGTCCATTTACCACCATCCATCTCTACATTTTTTGAATAATGTTCTGCTTCGATGGATAGATAGCCATGGGTCTCAACAAAGGTCATCTTAGGAAGATTACTTACATCGATACGTCTTGCATTTACCTTAAGTATCACTTCGCTTCCCGCACCTTTTACCGATACAGTTCCGTTGGCTTGGGTTACGTCATCTGCAAGTTTATTAAAATCCACGGTTACAGTAAAGGTATTCTGTAATTCAACAGTGCCTGACTGTTCACTCACTATAATAAAATCGTGACTAGGAGTTATGCTATAATCGAATTTTTTATCTCCTCCGTTGGCGATATCTATTGAAACTGTTTCCCGGTTAATGTCTGTAAAGTCAGCCAAGTATACTTCTCCACTACGATAAGCCTCCTCGGTATTGGGTACTCCGATAATCATTTCGGACCCACTTTTTGCTTTTACCTTCTTCGTCTTTGGGGCTACATTCTTCTCCGGGGCCTCCCAGGAGGTCTGACCCATATGGGCTTGGCTCATCATGCCATCCCATTTTCCTCCGGCTATATTCTTATGATAATTCCTGGTCTCTGTCATATCCATATAAACATGCTTATCCACAATATCTGTATACTCATTGGCTATGACTCTTCCCTGCTTAGCATAAAGCTTATTAAGTCCGGCATAGACATTCATCCTGAGTACCAGCATGGAAGCCTTCGTAGGATAAAGAACCAACTGATAATAAGCATCCTTCTTCTCATCCGGTATTACCTCATAGATTTCTTCGGCTCGGGCCACATAGGCTTCAAATTCTGCCAAAATTCTCTGCGCCTCGTTATAATTGGTAACACTATAGGTATCCGGTGTGATAATCTCCGGTTTTCTTCTTCCGTTCATTTTCGTATAACCGTCTAAAATCTGAACTATATCGTAGGCATATATTTCCCCGAATTGCTGAACAGACCAGTCATAGGTGAATTGTTCCACTTGATTCACTTTGCTCCAGGTTTCATAGTCATACGCCAAATCAAGAAAATAATCGATGGGAAGCTCCATTGGCTTTAAATCACCAACATTTACTATCCATATTTTATTAACGCCATAATCATAGGCCATGGTCATCTGCTCCCAGATTTTTGTTAAGGGAACTGTATTGATCCATTTGTAAGATCTGGGAGCACCCACAAAATCAAAATGATAGTACATACCAAATCCTCCGGCCCGGTCTCTATCCTTATCTGTAGGGAGGGTTCTTACATTACCGAAATTATCTTCCGCCAGCATCAAGATAACATCCTCTGGCACTTTCATACCTGCTTTATAATAATCTTCCACTTCTTTATATAAGGTCCATACCTGAGGAACCTTAGTCACGTCTTCATTGATATGTTTCTCAATAATTTCTCTCTGGTCCGTTACAATCTGCGTGAGTAGATCAATGTGTTGCTCTACCGATCCACCGGCAATCATAGGCATATCGCCATCACCACGCATTCCAATCGTAATCAGCTTTTCATAAGGTGCATTCTGAATTATGCGGTCCTCCCAAAAACGGTAAAGACCTTCTGCATTAGTATAATAATTCCATTCATCCCCGTATTCAGGTCCGTGAACACTCCATTCCTTCTGGGCTCTCATCATCGGTTCATGATGAGATGTTCCCATAACGATACCATAATCATCCGCCAGCTTGGGACTCTTAGGATCATCCTCATTGAAGGCTTTACCCCACATCGCAGGCCATAGATAATTACCTTTCAGGCGTAGAATCAATTCGAACACTTCACCGTAAAACTCTGAGTTAAAACCTCCGTAGGTTTTATTAACCCAGTTATATAAAGAGGGATTTTCATCATTTAAAAATATTCCCCGGTACATCACAGAGGGTTCTCCCTGCACAAACCGGTTATCCTTCATGGATAAAATCAGTTGCTCTTGTTGAAAAGGAACACTGTCAGCCCACCAAACCCAGGGGGATACTCCTATTGCTTCTGATATTCTATAAATACCATAAATGGTACCCCGTTTATCGCTTCCGGCTATGACCAGTGCTTTATCAATTCCATTAAGCGGATGATCAACAATTTCTATCACATAGGATTCCCACTTGCCTTCCACTTCAGAAACATCAAGCTTTCCTTCATTAATTAAGTTTCGAATCATTTGATTGTTATCAATCGTACCCGCAATTACTATATTGGCACCTAATTCGCTTATGGTATTGCCAATAACCGGTGAAACATCCGATACTAGGGTAATATCTTCTCCCAAAGATTCCACTGCTATATGTACCCCTTTTAAATCCTGCTCATCCACATAAATACCGGCTGCAATTTTATCCTTTACCAGCGGGAAGCCCTCCGTACCTAAGATAATAGGACTTTTTGTTGCCTTCATGTTATGGGAGATCGGAATTACTTTTAATTCTTGGTTATCCTCCTCAACCTTTTGTTCATTTTCGTTCAAATCAGATTCTGAAGTTACCTTTGTAGGCTGCTCATTAGGTTGGTTTATCGTCTGTTCAGAGGATATTTCCTTTGGCTCAAGTTCCGACTTTTTACAGCCTGTTATGGTAATTAGTATCGATATAACCAATATAAAAGATATCACTCTTTTTATTTTCATGTCATTCTCCTTATTGTGTCGTGTCCTATCATTCCCAGATTCTATAATTTCCGCTTAAAGCAAGCAGACTAAAAAAGTAGAGACAGTCGTCATAATATCTCCATTTTCCAACGGCAGGTGCCTTTCTCCATAAATCATCCACCATAGGTTTCACATTAGGACCATAGGCTGCTAAGGATGCCATTGCATTCATAGCCACCAATCCGGTTGACTGATAATCCGATCCCGGCTGGGGTTCTCCATCTATGCTATAATTACTATAATGCCTTCCAATTCCTTGAACGATGAAGAAGGCTTGTATTCTATTGGACTGTTCTATCTGCCAGGGATCCGCTGCAAACCACATATAATCAAGACCAATGTTTCCGGCTACCCGGTAAGCATCCGACATGAACAAATTATGAGGACCGTTATATTCAACCGGTTCTCCTTCATAAGTAGCATAGTCCGGCGCAAGACCCGTCTTAGGATGGCAAGCCAGTTTAAGATATTCTCGGCTGGCTGTCGCTGCTTCTTTCCAAAACTGTCTATCTTCTTCATCTGCCCAAAGTGCAAACAATTCATAAAAATGTGGTAGATGGTATGACGGATCTGTAAATAGAGAATCAGGAACGAACTTGATTAATTTCTTCTCTACTTCCCACATATTTCTTCCCATCCCATCATCCTCCTGATGGATGGCTTGACGGAGTATGTACCTGGCCTGTTCACTGTAATCATAGGGTGCTTCTCCATCCCCCCAACGGTTGGATGCAAAGAATAAGGATAGCGCAAAATATTCTTCTCCGTCCGGTGCCGGCCCATGGGACTTAGGCGTACCATCCGGATCCATGGACCAACGAAAATAACCTTCGTTCGCTCCGCTCTCAATCTGCATATGGGTTTTTGCCCATCTCCATAGGCGATCAAACTCTTCCTTCTTATTCATTTGCACACAAATCATCATACCATAGGACATACCTTCACTTCTGACATCTAGATTACCGGTATCCAGAATATAAGCTTCATTTTCACCAACCTCATAATATATTCTGGTACTTTCACCACCGTAAAAAATCGAATCCCAAGCGTTATTTAACTTAGTATTGATTTGCTCCTCACTATATCCACATTCTAAGAATACATTACGGTATTCTTTTGTTTCATAGGCTCCTTTATAGCCTTCCAAGGAATCAATATAGGAAACTTCTGTTGCTTCCTCTTTTACTTGCTTAACTTCTTCCGGTCCAACCATGGTTTCTTTGTTTGTTACCAAATCCTCTTGCACCTCCTCAGTTGTAGCATCTGTTACCTCTGAATTCTCCTCAGTAACACCATTTGTCACATCTGGATTCACCTCAGTTGTAGCATCTGTTACATCTGAATTCTCCTCAGTTGTAGCTGTAGTATATGTTTCATCTGTCTTTCCCCCGTCTTCATTCTTTTGTGCTGTTTTTGCTATACATATTGATAACAAAACAGAACTAATGATGAGTATCACCATAATTAATTTTGATAATCCTCTTTTCAACTAATCAACCTCCAATATCCTTCTTAAATCAACCTTGTTAAATACTTAGAATTCTAATACTTTATTCAAACAAACTATTGCGTCGATAGTATTTCTATAAGATTTTTTAGGTAAAGATAAGTATCTTGTCAGTCGTAATTAAGTATTGAAAAGGAATAAATCATTACATTTATTATACTTTGATCTAGTTGACTTAAGTTGTCATTTTGGATAAAGTTAGGTTCTATTTCTTGTCATTCACTTCTAATACATACGGTTACCACACTTCGGACAGAAATCAAAATCAGCTTCTGCCATATAACCGCAGTTAAAACATTTTTTCTGTTTTATGTTATAATGATAAGAGCTTTCTTGAAATATCTGAAGATCCTGTTCTCTAAGTGTTATCTGCTCTCCTTTTTCTATTCGGCTTCCCAGTTCCTTATCAATACCATATACGGATCTACAACAGGAGCTTTTTACGTAAAATTTTTTATTCCAGCGAAATATTGGAATAAAAAAAAGACTGAAATACATATAGGTAATATATAATTCCAATCTGCCAAACTGTCCACAACCAGGACACATTCCGGCCTGAACAAATTCCAGCTTCTTCTCTCCGTTTGAAATTCCAAAAATAAAGAACATAATCTCTCCTCTCTTTCTAAAACCCTCTTAACATAAAGCTAATAAAGAGTGCATTCATAATTATTGAAACAACAATACCGAGTAAGCTTTCTAAGAAGCTCCTCATCTTTTTATGCTGTAGCACAATTAATATTATTATGACTAAAAGCGTAAGAATAAAATAACTGAATACATTAATGGTATAATTTCTTAGGCCTACCGGTGAATCAAACCTTAATATATTCACGGGTGTTTCTCCGAAAATCAGCGGAAAGGTCCAGTGTATCAAAGAATATATCATAATACCACATAAAAATGAAACATTTCGAATTACTTTATCCTTCATAAAATTCTCCCTACATGATATATTATTTATTGAATTTATTAATGGTAGGCTCTGGTAAGATAAAGTATATATCATTTATCCTTTGGCCTACTCTAATTATATTTTCTATATTCGAAATTGTCCAGATGCTCTAATCTATGTAGTATAACTTATATTCTTTTACATAGTATTTCTATATTATTATGTTGCAAGGTAATTCCAATTATATAGACATTGTGCTTTTATGTAATACTAAGGGGCAGTAGTAAAATGAAGATCATTCATTTTACTACTGCCCCTTCTTTGATTTTAATGGTTATATCCGATTCATACTTTATTCAGTAATTAATCCGTTTTCTATCAAGAATTCTCTTGCTACGTTTTCCGGCTCCATCTGAAGCTCATCAACTTTATAGTTTAACTCTATCATAATTTCATCAGAGAGCATATCACCCAGCTCTTCTATCACCGGAACAATCTCTGGGAACTTCTTAAGAGCTTCCCCACGAACTAATGGTATCGCATAATACGGAGGGAAGAAGTTCTTATCATCTTCAAGAGAAACTAATTCAAACTTCTTTAAGAGTCCATCTGTTGAGAAGGCATCCACAACATCCGTCTCCTTATTCATTAAGGCTACGTATCTGGGTGAGCTGTCCAGACCGATCTTGTCCTTAAACTCAAAATTATAATGTCTTGTAATCCCGAGTAATCCGTCTTCTCGGTTTAAAAACTCTAGGGTTGTTCCTGCCTTCAGATTTGATGCCACTTTTGCTAAATCACTGATTGTCTTGAGATTATATTGATCCGCTGTTTCCTTTGTTACAGCTAAAACATAGGTATTATTAAATCCGATTTGCTTTAATACTTCAATATCAAACTTTTCTTTAAAATCAGCTTTTACCGTGTTATAAACCTCCTCCATATCAGAAATCGGAGGATAATTTAGTGTATCGCCATAAGCTGTACCACTGTAATCGATATAGATATCAACATCACCGGACTTTAGTGCGGAGAAATTAACCTGAGTACCCCCAAGGTTTGCTTTCCGTTCCACGCTGATATCTGTTCTGTCCTCAATTAAATCGGAAAACATGTGAAGTAATATATGCTGTTCGGTAAAATCCTTACTAGAAAATCTTAATATCTTTTCATTTCTATTGATACCGGAAAGTGCTGAAAATGATAAAATTACTACGAGCACAGCGGCTGTAAATGAAAGGATCAATTTACGACGCTTTCTGGCTTTTAATTGCATCTCTTTTGGTCCTTGATATTTTTGCAGACTAATCGGAGTTACCAGTTTTTCAATTAGTCCTACCAGATAATCCACAAGTAAGGCTAAGATACAGGCTGGAATTGCACCGGCCAGTATCTGATTATTATTCACTGTTCTTATCCCAGAGAAAACCAAAAATCCTAATCCACCGGCTCCGATAAAAGCTGCCATTGTCATAAGCCCAACAGCAGTAACGGCTGAAATTCTTACACCGGCCATAATTACCGGTAATGCCAGCGGTATCTGTACCTTTCTAAGGATCTGTAATTTTGTTAAACCAATCCCCTTTGCGGCCTCTAAAGTCGGAGGATTAATATTTTGAATTCCTGTAAAAGTATTCTTTATAATAGGAAGTAAGGAATAAAGAATTACCATAACTACCGCCGGCACTGTACCGATACCTAAAAACGGTATGGCAAAACCTAAAAGTGCCATACTGGGAATTGCCTGAATTACATTCGCTGTTCCTAACACCGGTTTATTTAATTTCTTTACATAACTGATCAATATTCCCAATGGAACACCAATTAATATCGCAAACCCAACAGAGATTACCGTGAGTTTAATATGCTCTATGGTCAAAGAAAATATCTGATTCCTACTTTGTACTAAATAATCAAAAAACGCAAATAACTGCTTCATCTTATATCGCCTCCTCTGCATCTATAAACTGTTGGCTTAAGGTAGTCACTAAGCTGCTCTTTGTAATCAAACCTTTCAAAATTCCATCTCCATCGATAACCGGAACATTAGATGCATTATGTTCTTCCACAACTTTTAGAATGTCCACAATGGAATCCTCAGGACTAACACTTAACATATCTGTGTTCATAATATTTTGTACTTCCTGTGTTCGGTTTTTCTTCGATTGAATCTGCTTTGCTCTAACAATACCCAATAGCTTATTGGTTTTACCCTCAACTACCATTAGGCTGTCAACCTTCGCACTACGCATCTTCTCCATACAACGCAGTAAAGTGTCACTTTTGCGACAGGTTACCGGTGTCTCAATCATAATGTCCTTTGCTTTGATATACTCCGGTGAAGCCCAGATGCGGTTCTTACCAACAAATTCTGAGACAAATTCACTGTTTGGATTTTTCAGAATATTTTCCGGTGTATCGTATTGTAGGATTTCACCATCCTTCATAATACATATCTCATCAGCAATCTTAATTGCTTCGTCCATATCATGGGTAACGAATACAATTGTCTTCTTAAACTGAGATTGAAGATTAATCAGCTCCTCCTGTAACCCAACTCTTGTAATTGGATCCAAGGCAGAAAAAGGCTCATCCATTAAGATGATTTCAGGGTCTGTAGCAAATGCTCTGGCAACTCCGACTCTTTGCTGCTGACCACCACTTAGTTCAGTAGGATATCTGTGAATGAACTCCTCCGTACCAAGCCCAACCATCTCCATTAATTCATAGGTTCTTTTTTCTGTCTCATTCGGATCTCTCTTTTCAACCTTAGGTATGATTTCAATATTTTCCTTAACAGTCATATGAGGAAACAAACCTGTCTGCTGAATGACATATCCCATTTTTCTACGAAGTTCAATCACATCTTTTTTTTCTATGTCCTCTCCGTTAATATAAATCTTACCGGAGGAGGGTTTAATTAATCTGTTAATCATCTTTAGTGTAGTTGTTTTACCGCAACCACTTTCACCAATGAATACTACCAGATGACCTTTCTCTATTTCAAAAGATACTTTTTTTAGAACTTTCTGATCCTTAAATTTCTTTGTAACATTTTCAAATCTAATCAAATTTAAAACCTCCCTATCATGCTGTATTACATATACTGACATTTTTCGCGAAATGCAACAACTTTATTATACACATGTGTTGTTACTTTGTCAAATTGCAAATTTGATATAAATGTTTCATATTAATGAAATCTTAGTATAAATAGGTACAAAAAAACCTTAAAAAAAGCTTGAAAGCCTTTCCCAAGGTTATATTTGAGGGTCTATCTATCATAAAATTCAATTTAAATCGTTTGTTACATTATTTCCAGTAATATCCTAATTCAAGTTACCCTTCCTATATCAAATTTCCTATAAGTCCTTAATACCAGGGTGATTTTTTGCTTAGGGCGATGATACATTTTCTCTCAGCTTATCAATCTTCATTAAGAGGCTTTTTATAAGCCATCACAGAATTAACAATCTATTTTCTGTTATTAATGTAAGTAACATAGGATTTTTATTGGTGATTTGGATATAAGAACTTTTGTACCCGTTCAAAACAGTTCTCATCACCTATAAAGTATACGATGTCATCCGGCAAAATCTTAGCATAAGGTCCCGGCGATAAAAGCACGGTATCGTTTCTTTTGATCGCAATAATTGTGGCTGAGGTGTTATGCCAGAAGTTAACCTCTGATACAGACAGATTAAGATAAGGAGTTTCCTCAGTAATTTTAATATCATATGGAACAAATGGATTAAGGGAACGAAAACGATCTGTCTTTTTGATTAATTTTGTTAAGCATTCATTAAAATACTCCAATTCCCTAGCCTGTCTTTCCACACTCTCCAACATATCACGCTTTAGGTGGTTCACCGTTTGTATATCATTATATTGACGAACAAAACCCAAGGCATTGTCATAGGATTTTATAATTACTCCGCTTCCTTTGGTGGCTTCAACAATCTCTAAATCAGACAAAACCAAGATAGCCCTCCTGGCTGTTTCGGAGGAAACCCCATATTGGCTGGCAATGGAGGATCTGGCATAAATTTTATCACCAACTTTATAATTTCTATCAACTATTTTTGAAGCGATATCTGCTGCAATCTGCTGATATCTGGGACTTGCGATCTTTGGATTTTTTTCCAACTTCGTTTCCTCCTATTCTATCTATAGGTCAATATCATTGAATCATTTGTTATATTGTTTGTTTTGTTGTTAGTTATTAATTGCTTTGTTTTATTATTTGTTAGATTACTTGTTATTTATTTTGTAATTACATAGAAAGATTGGTTTCAGAGATATTGTTTCTGTTCTATCTTTAAAAAATCAGCTTCTTACACTTACATATTACAAAACAACTTGTTTTTTCTTTAATTCTGAATACACCACTGTATCCATTCCTCCTGTAAAAGCTCTTCCCTCTGATAACTAATCGGATATGAGGTAGGATACATGGACGGAGCCAAATTGATATCCGGAGCCGTACCATAGATTGAGGTTTCCTTATCGTCCACGTTATAAGCCAGTTCTACATCCATACGAAACATAAGGCCACTGTTTGGTAATACGTATACCATAGGTGCGATAAAGATATTTCCCCATCCATAGGTATTCGCACCAACGACCTTTGCAATCTTTAACTCTCTTACAGCCGTTACGAATGAATCTGCTGCCGAAATCGAGTCATTATCCACCAATACATAAACCTGTCCTTCGAAATCAAAACGATCCTTGGGTGTAAAACTTCTCGTTATTTCATAAACCTCCCAAACCTGAGCATCGAGATGATCATCCTTAATCTTTTTGATCTCAGTAATATGATTAACGTTTTTGTCTAACAAATCGTTGGAATAGATAAATCGGTATGCCTTATAACGATAACCCATCTTATCAAAAAAGCCCTTCTTAACCGCAGTTTTTTGCTTATATACCATTGTATCCTTTAACAAGGGGCGAACTAATAAATCCATCCAATAAGTAGGTTCTCCTCCCTGATTACCTCTAAGATCAATGATCAATTTTTTAAGTTCTCCCTTAGAGGATTTCATAAAGGTATCTATCACTTCCTTATCGTTCTTTTTATATTGCCCCTCAAAGGAATTGATCTTCATATATGCTGTGCTTTCTGACAGCTTGGAACAGTAAATGTTGCTATATGGATATAATTTTGATGGATCTTGTTCTATAAATCCAAGCTCTTTTTTGAGATACCCTAAAGCTATATTACCATCCGGAAGCTGATATTCTAATTTCCATCCTTTTTTATCCTCACCCGGATCTTTCATAAACAAGCCAGTGGTAAAAACCTTTTTATGTACTTCATCATATCTTAAGGGTGTTATATCCTGAAGGGTTTTCACAAACTGATCTACCGACACATCATTGACCATAAGCAACTTGGAGTCTTTCGGTACGAATACTTGATTTTGTAAAACCTCCGGTTTCTCTGATAGGTAACAATCTTCTGCGATTATATATTCTCCATCAAAATAGCTAATTTTTATATCACCATGCACATACAGATTAAGTTTAGAGAACAACTCCCTCCAATACTGACTTTTATAGTAATTATCCTTTGAGATATCCATAGTATAGCTTTGGTACAAATCAAAGTTATCAAAAAACATGATACCACCATGACCTGCCTGCCTTAGCCGGTCTGTATATTCGATAAAGAGCTTTATAAACTCCAGATTATCTTTGGTCTCCTTCGCCCTTTCTATATAAGAATTTCTAAGGTCATTTATATTATCTAATCCCTTAACTTTACTGACTCCCGCGTCAAATGGATAGATCTTTTGAACGATATCCGTCAAGTATTTAAAATCTTCTTCCTTTTGCTTTTTATTAAGTTCGGTTACGGTAAACTCCGATGCGAATATTTTCAGATGTACTATCTCATAACCTATATAACACATAATTAGAAATAAAACGGCTAAAATACTTATGACACTGATTTTACATACCTTTCTCATAGAATCCCCCCTTCTGATTGCATATTATATCCCAAAGTAACCCGTTCGTCCATTCTTTTTAACCATATCCAGCCTATTAAATCCTGACTATTATGATCAAGAATCTGATATCATCTTTATATGATTAAAAGCTTAATTCATATTCAATGATTAAATCTCATCTTTGACCTTATCCATACAAGATAAGATTTATGGTACTTACAGGTAAAAAAAGCTATCAAGCTATATATTCTATAAACCAATCCAATAATTAAAATCATATCCTATATTTCAGTGAATAAATAACACTGTATTTTTTACGAAAAATCATTTAAAATTATTCTAATGATTTTATGGTTCTATAATAAATATTGGGGTGGTACTTCACCCCGATATTTATTTGTAATAAAATACACTTATAAATCGCCTACCACTACTTTCGTACTGCCTCGCTAACACTATGAAAGAAGGTGATTTATAA